>NZ_FNNZ01000045.1 GCF_900106925.1 Thiocapsa roseopersicina | reverse complement strand
CCAGATCCGCGCTGAAGTCCATGGTGTTGCGCCCGTGGAACCAGCGTCCGTATTCCCCGCGCGAGGTGAAGGGGTAGAGCTGCACGCCGACGTCCTGCAGGCGCTCGTCCGCGCAGGCGAGCATGGCCGCGGCGATCAGATCGACATTCATCGCCGTGCCATGGGTGTCCCACAGCTCGCGCAGGGCGCGCTTGAGCCCGGCGGTGCGGTAGTCGCCGAGCGGCTCGGTCGGGGCGGCCATCGCGGTGACCATGGCGGCGATCACGTCGGCTTCTTCTTCCCACGTGTGCAGCAGCTCGAAGGGATTCAGCACGATGTCCGAGTCGGCGGTGAAGGCGACGAACTGCCCGCCGAGGGATTCGCAGAGGTTGGCGTAGCTGCGTCCGACGTCGATCACCCAGCAGCGCCCGCCGACGCTCAGGTTGGTCGAGAGCAGCTCGTTGGCGAGAAACGATTTGCCCGAGCCCGAGGAGGCGGCAATCACGGCGTTGTAGTTGGTCGCCGAGTCGAAGAGGCTCAGATCCACGAGCTGACCGGTGCGCCCGATCAGGTTGAGCACCGGGGTGCCGGTGCCCTTCCAGTCGCCGAAGACCGGCATCAGCGCGACGGCATGGGCGGCGGAGAGGGTGCGGTAGCGAAAACTGGTGCGGATCGCACCGCGATCCGCGCCGAACGGCAGACAGTTGAGAAAGAGCGGCAGCACGAAGAAGCGGTCGGTCAAGACCTGAAAACCGAGCTCGCGCCAATAGGTGCGCAGATTCGAGGCCGCGCCCGCAGCCTCCTCCGGGGCGGTGAAGAGCACGATCCCAAGGTAGGCCTGCAGCGGGCGGTCGCCGTGATCCAGCCGGGCGAACAAGGCGTCGAAATCGCGCTTGTTGTGGGCCAGACGCGGCATGTAGTGCGAGAGATTGCCGCTCACCTGATGGGCCGCCCATTGCGCGCGCGAGGTGAGATTCACCCGCGTCGCCTCGGGGTCCGGGAAATGCAGGTTCAGGGTGATCAGCGCATTGTGGCGCACCCCGCGCGAGCCCGAGAAGGGATCCCCGAGAAAGCGCGCGGCCAGCCCGAAGCCGGCCCGATCGGGAAAGCGCTTGACCGAGAAGGTCTGGATGCGTTGCTCCCCGAGGGTGATTCCCTTGGCGTCGACATCGATGCCGACGTCGTAGTCCAGATACTGATCGCGCACCGGACGCCGGGCATCGCACTCGGGCGTGATGCGGTCGCGCCACCCCGCCTGCGGTCCCCAGTTGAGCAAGGTCGTCATGATCCGCACGTGGCGGTCGGCGGTGAGGCTCGCCGGACGCATCCCGGCGGTGGCCAGCACCTGCAGGGCGGTCGCCTGCAACTCGCGGGCATCGCGCAGCTCGTGCGCGCTCGGCTGCGGGGCGGCCAGCGGCAGCTTGGCCGTGACCAACACCTGCAGCTCGCGCAGGCGCAGATCCCCGGCCGGGGAGAGCGGGGCGGTGCTGCCGGCGCGCAGATAGGCGGCGGTGCGGCGGGTGGATTCGCGCAACAGCGCGGTGGCGGTCTCGATGCGCAGCCCTTCCATGCGCGCGACGGTCTCCTCGATATCGGGCGAGGTCCAGAGCGCGACCTGCAGCAGGGTCTCGGGCGGCCAGTCGAGATTGCCGAGCACCAGCAGCCGGTCGGCGTTGGACTGATCGGCGGCGGACAGGGGCTCGCACAGATAGCCGAAGGCGAGCGACTGGTCGTCGAGCAGGAACAGATGGCTGTCCGGGTCGTAGGCCAGGGTCGGGAAGAGCGCGTTGGCGCGCGAGCCGGTGAAACGGCGCGGTGTCGTCATGAGGGCTTCTCGGTCAGTCGAATGATCGGGGGCGTCGTCGAGATCCAGGTCGCGCGACCGCGGCGGACCATCTCCCGGGCGCGGCGGCTGGCGCAGTCGCTCAAAGGCTTGCCGGAGGGCGAGCGCACCTGGACCGAGGCGGTGCGGGAGCGGCTCATGGTCGTGGCCACTGCGCACTGTCGAACAGGCGGGTCTCCGCGAGTCGGACCATCGGGCTGCGATCGCTCGGGTCGGCAGGCAGGGCGCCGAGCGACACCAGGGTCGCGCCGTCGAGGGCGGCGGCTTCGCGCGCGACGATCAGCGCATCGTCGCCGGCCGACGCAGTAAGCCGGAAGACGGCGCCGCGTGCGTCGAGCCCATCCTCGTCGGCCGAGGCCGGTGCAAAGACCTGTTGCGGGTGACGTCGGATGTGCGCCGCGCTCCAAACGAGCGGGTCGACCGCTTCCGCGGTGAACAGCGCGTGTCCGTCGGGGAGCAGGATGGCCACACCGTGCGCGGTCGTGGCGACGGCGAGGCGACCGGCACCTTCGCGGGCGTGCGCGGCCTGCGGTTCGCCGGTTGGTTCAATAGAATATTCCGCTTCGCTGCAGAGCGCCGTTGTTGCGCCGGAGGAGGTCCCGGTGCGGGAACCGGGGGTTGCCGTGCAACGCGTAATCACCAGTTCTTGCGACCGGGACGGAACGCCGTTGGTTTGGTGCCCTGCCAGTCGGTAGGCGACCACGAAAAGACCGTCCGCGCCGTCCGCGGCGAGGGCGATCGCGCGATCAAACACCGCGATGTCCGGATCCGTCGGGTAGAGCAGATCGGCGGTGCGGGTGAGCCAGGCGTCGCGATCGGCAAGCGCGCCGTCGACGACCTGCCGCGCGCTCGCGCAGACCGCCGAAGCGCGCGCGGGGATGCGCCGGCAGACGTGGACCTCGCCCGAACGCGGATAGACGACGAGGTCGCCGACGCCGGGCAACGCGCCCAGCAGGGATTCGGGAAGCCGCGGAGCGACCTCGGCCTGCGCGACCGAGACCGCCATGACGAGGGCCACGCCGGCGACGGCGCGCCTGTCGAATCCGATCATGAAGACCTCGCGTGGAAAGGGGTCCCGTGGTCGGGACCCGGCAATGGACCCGATGGTCGGGGTCCGGGCGATCGGAAGGCTCCGATCAGAGAACGGGCAGGGTGGCGGTGACGACGCCGTCGACGATCGCCGGGGCCAGGAACATGCCCACGCCGGCGGCGATGCCCAGGACGAAACCCATGATCGACTGGCGTGCGGCACCGGCGATGACACCGATGATGATGAAGATCACGGCCACCACGCGGCCCAGAAAGCCGGTCATCCAGCCGGTGAGCAGGGTGTAGAGGGCCGAGAACTCGGTCCCGGTGGTGCCGGCCGTGGCGGTCGCGGAGAGCGCCAGGGCGAGCAGGGTCGCGGCGAGGCCCGCGAACAGCAGGGTCCGGCGGTCGCGGCCGGACAACGGGGGCGGGGACAACATGAGGCTCTTCTCCGGAGGGTTGAGGAACCCGCGCCGTGCGGGTTCGGGTGGGCCGATCGTCCGGCACGCGCCGGACCACGGTGTTCAGGCGCCGCGCTTCTCCGCGCGCGGCAGGTGCACCGGTGCGTGTGCCGGATCCGTCGGAACCGCTTCCGGGGGCATGACCGGACGCGCGGCATCGTTCGGCGCGGGCGATCGCGGCTGCACCTGCAGCGGCCGCAGCACGGTCAAACGCCCCTGAGGTGCGCCGTCGTACTGCCAGTGCTCGCGCAGCACCTCGATGTACACCGTGGAGGGCGGATACAGATCGCCGGTGGCATCCTCCCAGGGAGCGATCCAGGCCTGCATCGACGCGGCGGCGGCGCGTGTGGGTCGATACTCGGCGGGGCGTTGGTCTTGGGCCGCCAACGGTTCCGGGACGGGTGCGGTGGCGCAGCCGCTCAGGACGGCGAGCGCCGAGAGCACGAGCGGCAACGTGAGGCGTGAGGTCATGGCGGTCTCCTAATCGTGAAATCGCATGGCCCGCGCCCGACCGGATCCGGCGGCAAGTCCACTGTCGATCGCGATCGGCAAAGGGCGCGCGACGGACGCGGGCGGTGGTCCGACACCGTCGCTGAGGCTGTAGACGGCACTCGGCGGCAGACAGAGCGGTTTGCCCGGATAGCCGGGACAGGCGTACTCGGGATTGCCCGAAGCGCAACCTCCGAGCAGGGCTGCGCACAGCAGCAGGGGTGTGGCGTGGATCATTCGGCGCGCTCCTCGACGCCGGCGAGCCAGGCCGCGAGATCGTCCGGGCGACCTTGACGCAGGCGCCCGTCCGGCGCGATCAGGAACGGCGTGCCGCGAATCCCGAGGATTTGGGCCGCGATCAGGGTGCGTTGTGCTACCGCCCCGCCGCATCCCGCCGCGGGTTCCGGGAGATCCGCCGTCAGCCCGCCGAGCAGCGCGTCGCGTGCCTGCTCGGGAGCGGATCCGGCCAGGCACGCCAGCGCGAGCACGGCGCGCTGCGAGGGCTCCCCCAGCACCGGAATCGGGACCAGTCGGAAGCGATAGGTCGCGCGCAGCGGCGCGAGATCGGCATAGAGTGCGGTGCAATGGGGGCAGAAGGGATCGACGAAGACGACCACCTCGGGGCCTTCGCCGACGTCGATCGCCCCCAGATCCGCCACGTCGAGCTTCAGTCGCGCCAGATCGATGCGCCCGGCGAGGTGTTGCGTCTGATCGAACGCGGTGAGCTTGGCCCCGTGCCAGAGATCCACGGCACTGCCGCGCAGCACGTAGCGCCCGTTCTCGGAGAAGAACAGCAACTCCCCCTCGGTGGTCTCCACCGCCTGCAGCCCGCCGGACGGCAACTGCGCCATACGCGCGATCGACGCGCTCGGCAACGGCTCGGCCATACCGGGGTTCGCGAACGACGCCGCCGCCAACCCGAGGGCGGCCAGCGAGGCACCGAGGTGTCGGGCAATACGCCCTGGCGTCTCCTCGAGGGGTGAAATGAGGTTCTGTCGCATGTCGCTGCCCTGTCCGTGAAGGTGCGGACAGAGTGCCGGCCGACGGTCGTGACGGCGACGGCGCTAAGCGCTCGAAAACGCGGCTTTACTCGCAGGTGAGTCGGCAGCCGTGCAGACGGCGCATCGGGGAGGTCGTCAAGGCGCCGAGGGCCATTTTGTTCACAATCCCTGTGGTCGGTCGTGTGGATAACCTGTGCTCGAGGGGGTTAAGCGCCGGACAGGGCAGGGCGGAATGCCGGCCGGTCGCGGAATACCCGGGTCCGGCGGTCCCGGCGCTACCGTGCGCGATCGTGCGAAGGGGATCCGGGGATGGTTACATGGTCGTTAGTTAATGCGGCGGGTGCCGACAGGCCGAATCGAGATCTTGTCCTTGCGCCGAAGCGTCTGCAGACGCTGGATGACGGTGGCGTCCCGAAGCGCGGGTCGGCGGCATCGGGCGCGCCGGATCGGGTCTGCGTTTCGATGTGTCATTCGACAAGGGGGGCGCGCGCGACGACGTCGATTCACTGACGGTTCCATGAAGGTTCATATGACGGTTCGGGGGGCATGACGCCCCTACTTCCGGGGGCGTGGCGCCTCTAGTCCGTGGGCATGACGCCCCTAGTCAGGAGGCATGACGCCTCTACCTCCGGAGGCGTGATGCCCCCGGTTTGGGGGTCCGACACCGGTGGAAGTGGAACGGCGCCCGGCATACGTGGCCTTCCCCCCGCGCCAAAGATATCCCGCCCGACGAGCGCTGGGATGCGGCATGGGAGGGCCACGCGTCGCGAGGCCCCGGAATCTCACGCACGCCGGCCAGCCGTTGTACCTTCGAAGCGCGACTCCGGACTGCGGTGTCGCTCGGGGACGCCGTGTCGAAACGGCTCTGCGGTACCGAGCCCGCCGGTAAGCTCTCCGAGTACAGCGGCCGAAGCGCCTGCCTGCTGAATCGCGATCCGGAGGCGGTCGGCATCCCCGAACGCTATGCCGCGCCGAAAGCGCAATACACGGCGTCGAACGGAGAGGGCTGGGGAGGGCTGGGGAGAACTCGCCGCAGTGGGCGGTCAACGATCGGATCCGCCAGCGGGTGATCGGCGAGGGGCACATCGTCGGCGTGCGCGAGAAGGACGTCTTCGGCATTGACTTCGCCGGGCGGCGTCGGTCAGGAGCCGATCGGTTGAGGAGCCCGACTATCGCCACCCGAGCGAGCCGTCCGCATTCGATCATGCGGGGACGCTCTCGTCGGCAGACCGAATCGTGAGTTCGGCAGGCGCCGGCTTTCGGGAGCGACAATGCGTCGTGTGGTTCCGTGCGCTATCGAGGATCTTGCGGCCTCTCACCACGGTGGCCGCCGGTCGCATCCACCAAGACCACATGGGGACGAAAACGCTCGATCCGCACCACGGGGAGATTGGCGAGGACCGGCAGATGCCCGTGGGCGGCGATGATGCGTCGACCAGGTGCGACACGTTCTCCAGGAGCGCTCGGACCCCTTAGGCGGAGTAAAACACCGGCGAGTCGGCTCCGCACAGGACCAGGACGTGAATCGCGGGATTGCCTGCGATGTTCGTCACCATCAGCTCGATCACCGGATTGACGGTCACCAAACGTCCGGCGATTCCCACACTCGGCAGTGCGGCCGGCGGCGCGATCAGCCGGCGGCGCGATCAGATCGCGGCTCGACAGGGTGCAGACGGCGACGGCGCCCGCGGGGTCGCCGATACGATCGTCGTCCGGCGCAAGCGGCCGGCGGGTTTGGCCCGCTGGCGGAAGAGCCGGCGTCGTCACGGACCGGCGTTCAAGCCCGCGAGGCATGGAGAGCGTAGCGAAGCCGAGCGGCCCCCGGTAGGCGTCGGCGCGTGCGTGCCGCCGCAGTGGCAAAGCGGCCGTGGTCGCGAAGCCGCGGTCGTGGCGCAGCGCGGCCCGGAGCGGGGCGGACCGGGGCAAAAACAGGTTGCCGCCAAGGAGCGAGTCCGTCCGGCCGCAGGAGCCCCCGGACGGATTCACGAGCGACACGCGACTCTCCGGTAGATCGAGTGTCGCATCGAACGTGCGAAACAGCCGCACAGCGACGGCATTCTCTCCGCTCGGACCCTGATTTTCCCTTTCGCCGGGAGCCGCATGAGACGCACGATCGGACGCGCCGAGCGGTGCTCGCGTCCGAGCGACGGATCCGCGGCGTACGGATCATCGGACCTGCTCGGAGTCCGTGTCGGATCGGACCGACAGGGGTCGCCGGATCGTCGGTCGATCCCGTCTTCCGAGATCGGCGGGTACTCGTACCGGCGTCGGTCGTGGGTAGCGCACCACCGAATCAGTGCTGTCGGAGCCAGGCGTCGAGGTCATCCACGGACGCGAAGTCCAAGAGCGCCTCGCCGAGCGCCTCCATTCGTTCTAGCGACAGCGCGCCGACACGCGCGTCGATCTGTCCGGGCAAGACACCGAGGCGGCGTTGCAGGAGCTTGCGCACCAAGGTCTCCGCCTCGGTGCGTCGGCCTTCTTCACGGCCCTCTTCACGGCCTTCCGAATGACCGCGTGTGTAGCCGAGGCGTTCGACGGATGTCACGTAGGGCATGGTCTTGTTTCTCTCCAGGGTCGTGAGGGCCTGCCACAGCTTCGCTTCCAACTCGACGGGCAGGGTCATCATCCAGTCGATGACGGCGAACAGATCGATGATGCGTTGGCGGTCCCAATTGCGTTCGTAGAGGAGTCGCGCAAGGCGCCATTTTGCCGCATAGCGTTGCTCGGCGTCGCCGCGGGTTTGGCGGGTCAGCAAATGCGCGGCGGTGACGATCGCGAACGGGTTGGCATCCTCCAACAGCGTCTCGAGCCGATCGGCAAAGTCGATCAGTTTGACCAACGGATACTCCAGCCAGTGCCGGCAGCCGAACAACGAGAAGCCGAAGTTGCCCGGACGCCAGGAGGCACTGTCGTCGGCAAGGACCGCGAGGCTGGCGATCGGGCGATCATAGCGATCGAACAGGCGGTAGTTGTAGGTGAACATGCGCTTGGCAAAGTGCATGTCGTGCCCGCCCTGGATCTCGATATGGATGTAGACCCAATCCTCGCTCCCGTCGAGCCGATGGACGGCAACCAGCTTGTCCAGGACGCGTTTGCCGAGCGCGGCATCCTTAACGACTTGCGCCAGTTCCTGGTCGAGAAAGCAATGGCCTCAGGTCCAGTCGATTCCGGCGTGGACCGCCGGAAAATAGAACGCGAGAAATTCCGGGAAGTGATGCTCGACGGCGTCCTTCCACGGGGTGTCGAGATCGTCGGCGGGCGTCGACTGACCGGGGGGTTCGGTCATGGGTCCATCCTGTCATTGGCGGATACGGTGCCGATGCACCGAAGCGAAGACGCAGTCGACACGGCACTGCGCGACCGCTCAGGTGCACCGACCGCGCATGTCTCCGGCTCGGCATCGGTGCCGCCGCTTGCGGCACACCAGTCCGCCCATTGCTGCATCATGGCGCGGCGCTTGTCGAATAGATCGCCGCGTCGATAGGCTTTTTCGGCCTTGTTGCCGATGACATGGGCCAAGGCCATCTCGCAGACGTGGTTCGGGAAGCTGCTGACTTCACCGGCCCAGTCTCGAAACGACGAGCGGAATCCGTGCGGGACCGCGTCGCCCCGCGTGCCGCCGACGCCATACCCCAGGCCGCGCATGACCTGCAGCAGGGCCATATTGGAGAGCGGTCGACCATGCTTGGCGCCAGGAAACACGTAGGGGTGATTGACGATGCGCGGAAGGGTCTCGATGACGGCCATCGCGGCGTCGCTCAACGGGACGCGATGCTCGCGATTTCCCTTCATGCGCGCGGCCGGTATTGTCCACACGCGAGCCGGCAGGTCGATCTCGGTCCATTGTGCACCCAAGACCTCGCCGGTGCGGCATGCGGTCAAGATCAGGAGCTCGAGTGCGCGTGCCGAGACGCTGGTCAATCTGCGCAATTCCACCAGGAACGCGCCCACATCTTGATAGGGTAAAGCGGGCTGCTGCCGGACCGTTTTGACCTTGGTTGGTTTCGGCAGCAATTTGTCGAGATGGCCGCGCCAGCGCGCCGGATTCGCCGGATCGCGCCACTGCCGGGCAGCGGCAAAGTCGAGGATGTTCTCGATGCGCCCCTGGACGCGTTTGGCGGTCTCGGTCTTCGTGGTCCAGATGGGCTTGAGCACCGTCAGAATGTGCTCGGTCGTCACCTTGTCCACGGGCCTGTTGCCGAGGATCGGGCGAGCGTAGGTCTTGAGCGTGGCCGTCCACTGTCGTGCGTGTTTGCGATTGTTCCAGCCATGCCGGTTCAGCCGGATGAAGGCCGCGGCGGCTTGGGTGAACGTCGGAACAACCTCGGGTGCGTTTTCGTGGGCGAGCGCTTGCGCGCGGTGCTCGATCGGGTCGATACCCTGTCGGCGAAGCTCTCGCGCTTCTGCGGCCCTTTGGCGTGCTTCCGCCAGCGTGACGGCGGGATATCCGCCCAGCCCCATCTCGCGCTGCTTGCCGGCGTTGCTGTAGCGAAAGACCCACAGACGGGCATGGCCTTCGGGGTAGAGCCACAGATTACCGCCGTCGCCGATCGGCTGAGTGGCGTTCTTCACCTGTCGATCGGTCAGACGATGGATGTTGCGTGCCATGAGCCGATCTCCCAAGTCATACCCACAAACGTACCCACAAAACGGTCTGTGATTATGGTAGACGCTTTCGGATCTTGCTGCACGTAAAAATCATCAAGCAATTGTTTTTAAGTATATTTATGGACTCTTTAGGATATCCTTGACTATCGTTTTGGCGGACTCTCTCTCCGCCAACCTAGTCGAAAATACAAAACATTAGAAGTTCGCAGGCCTTCCAAGAATCATTCTGCCCCCGTAGTTGCCCCCAACCGAAACCTTTGCTCTGTAGAGCCGCGCAAAGGTGTCTTGGATTCCGCACCCGGCTGATCCTCGCCTGTGCCTGCGTGACGGCCATGCTTGCCCCGAACACACCCAAGTCGCTCCAGGGCAAAGCCGAGGTCGACCTGCAGGCGATCTGGATGGCGGAGACGCGCGAGGCAGCGATTAGTGCCTTCAATAGTTGCGTGGTCCGGTATCGCGCGAAGTATCCGAAGGCCACCGACAACCCGCCGGAAGAGCAACGCGAAGCCGCCTGAACCGGGTACGCATCGGAGTCACACCCCAGCGCACATGAATTTTCCGCCGCAATGCGCACCCCACGAGCGCCGCGTATATCCGCCCCGACACATCATCGACCTCGATACCGGACAGCGAGCCGCCCTCTCGTTGATGAGGCCAAGGTGAGCATGGTTCGCGCTGAACCTTGGGATTAGACTGTCCCAATCTGGACGCCGGCAACGACTGCATCAAGCGGGCGGGAGGAATGTGCAGATGACCCTCGAGGCGCTCGACCGGAAGACTTGGCCGTCGATAACTCCGCTGCCGCGTCGCTTTGTGCATGCGAGCTATGGGGCCGCCGCCCGGGCGATCCTCGAGGCAACCAAACAGGGACCGGGGTTGGTGCTGCTCACGGGTGCCTCCGGGACGGGCAAGACCACGCTTGCCGAGGATCTTGCGGAGCAGTTCGAGCGCGATGGCTGCTACGTGGCCTGGGTGACAATGTCCCGGGAGGCGGCCGAGGATCTGCTGCAACTCGTCAGTTTGGCCTTCGGCTTGGAGGCCGATTCGTTTTCCAGGACCCGGCTCTTGTCGGATCTGGCGGATCGGATCGCCTCCAGATGCCGGCCGGACAAGCCCGCCATCTTGATCATCGACGGGGCTCAGGACCTCGCCCCGCGCGCCCTTCCGGAGCTCTGCTATTTGGGCGGCCTGACCGGCAGCAAGATCCACCCGGTTCAAATCCTGCTGTCCGGTCGGGACCAGGTCTGGGAGCTGCTGGATCGCCCGGATCACGCGACGATTCGGCAACGGATCCTCGCGACCTGCCGGATCTTTCCCCTGACCCTGGAAGAGACGGCCTCCTATCTTGCACATGTCCTGGAGCCTGCGGGCTGGCAGGATGGCGACCCGGAAATCAGTGCGGATGCAGTGCGCTTAGTCTACGAAAGAACCGGGGGCGTGCCGCGGCTGATCAGCCTGACCCTGGGGCACCTGCTTCTGCATGGCCGTCAATCCGGGGCGCGCGTTTTGGAGTCGCGGGACGTCGAATGGGTCCTTGCACACCCGGGTAAGGATGCTCCGGCCTACCTTGCGGGTTCCACAAGGACGCTGCACCTGACTGAGCGGGCCCATCCCCAACCGCCCTCCAGCCCGAACGTTGGGGAGTTGCCCACCTCAAAGGAGCGCAAGCCATCACCGGAACAGCGCTCTAGCTCAAGGAAAAACGGCCTGACTGCAGGCGATACCCTGGCGGGCCTGAGGGGACTGCTGCAGCGGATAGGCAGTTGGGATCGGAGATGGGTGCTCAGCGGCCTGGTCGCCGCAGCCCTCGTTGCCTCTTTCGTCGTCTACTTGGTTGGTAGCGGCGACGATACCCTTCAAACCCCGGAGATCGCAGAGCCGAGCCGCTGGGAAGCATCCCCGGTCGTCGCCTCCGCAGGGATGGAGCGCCCGATCGCCGAGCCCACTCGGCCCGCATTGACGCCCACCGCAGCGGACATCGGAGTCACTGCCGCGCCTAGGGACGGCTCTGATGCCGGTAAGCCCCGGATCGCTTCGGGACGGGTCGACCCGACGATCGCGGGCATTGAGGGAATGGGCATCGAGAACCCCGAGGTACTGGCGCAGAGCCAAGCAGGAACCCCGGAGATCCCTGGAGGCATCATGGACACCGCGTCTCCCGTTACTGTTGGAACGGCTGACCAAGACCGGCAGGCCATGCAGTCGCCCGAGATCGATCGGCTTCTGACGAACGCGGAGCTCGCCTTGTCGAACGATCGGCTCATGTTTCCGGCCGACGACAACGCTTACGGGTACTACCAGGACGTGCTCGCGCTCGACCCGAGCAATGACCGGGCCCGGGCCGGGATCCAACGCATCGTGAAACGATATGGTGAGCTTGCCGGACAGAGTCTAAGAAATGGCAATCGCGCCGCCGCCGCACGATTCGTATCCCGCGGCCTGACTCTGGAGCCAACAGACCGAGACTTGCTGCTAATCCAACGCCAAGCCTCGAGACCCCGTGTGAAAAAGGCGCAGGGTAAGGCGCCCAAGGCAGCCGCAACCGAACAGGAAGCCCCCACGGCTCTGGACCTTATCGAGGGATGGCTGCGTTCCGGAAGGACCGACCAGTCGCACTTCCTCGACCACTAGGAAGCTGCCCGACTTAGGCTTGCGAAGTGCTCTCACGCGAAATTCAGCGGTTTCGATGCAGCGACCGAGATGATGCCGCGACGCTCGCCGCAACTCCGATGAGAATCCCCGGGCACGCTCCTCGGAGCTTGCATGGGCATAACGATGTCTCCCGTTTGCGTCGATACTGGCACGTATGTAATTGTGTGCCGGTGCGTGCGCGCAGAGCAGCGAGCGGCATCGGATCCAGGACGGCATGGACTTCCTCGGGACGCACCACCAAGATTCCATCCGGCTTGCGGGCATCCGAGGCGAGCTCGGCGATCAGACGTTCGGACCGATGCCACCCAGGCAGTCAGCCCGACTGCCTCGCGTATGGCCACCTTGGTGCGCCGGGCGACGACCTCGGGCGGACCGACCATCCGCTCCAACCCGGAGACATTCAGGTACGCCTCGTCGATCGCAAACGGCTCGACGACCGGGGCGAGGGTGCCGCACCACCCGCATGATCTGCCGCGACACGTCGGCATAGCGCGACATATCCAGGCGCAAGTAGACCGTATCCGCCGGCAGACGGCGCACCGCTTCGGAGATCGGCATGGCCGAGCGCACGCCGAAGCGTCGGGCCTCGTAGGAACAGTTGGCGACCACGCCGCGTCGGCCGGGCGCGGCGCCGACAACCAGGGGCCGCCCCGCCGCGCGGGGTGATCGCGTTGCTCGACGGCGGCGAAGAAGGCGTCGAGATCGACGTGCATGACGAGGCGGGACACGCGGCGATAGACCCTCGGTCGGCGGGTTGCGAAAGAAGGTCTCGAGCAGTTACATTGCTCCCCTCTCGATCCGAGTGCTCGGGCCGGGCTTACGCCAACCACGGCCCGAGCGACTGTTGCCTATCCCCGCTTCGGATCGAAGCGGTCGGCCGTCATCACCTTGGTCCATGCGGCGACGAAGTCTCGGATAAACTCCTCCTCTCCATCCGCGGAAGCGTAGACCTCGGCAACGGCACGCAGCTCGGCGTTCGATCCGAAGATCAGGTCCACCGGTGTGGCCGTCCATTTCAGCGCGCCCGTCGCACGGTTGCGTCCCTCGTAGAGGCCATCGGCGTCCATCGCCGGCGACCACAGGGTGTTCATGTCGAGCAGGTTCACGAAGAAGTCATTGGTCAGCGGGCCGGGGCGCTCGGTCAACACGCCATGTCTCGAACCATGGCTGTTGGCACCCATGGCGCGCATCCCTCCGACCAGTGCCGTCATCTCCGGAACGGTCAGCCCCAGCAGGTCTGCACGGTCCACCAGCATCTCGGTCGGCGACAGGCGGTTGCCGTCCGCAAAGTAGTTGCGGAAGCCGTCGGCCGTCGGCTCCAGGACAGCAAAAGACTCGACATCGGTCTGTTCTTGGGTGGCGTCCGTTCGCCCGGGCGTGAAGGGGACGTCCACCTCATGGCCGGCAGCCTTGGCCGCCGCCTCGATGGCCGCGGCACCGCCCAGGACGATCAGGTCGGCGAGCGAGACCTGCTTTCCGCCGGTTGCGCCGCTGTTGAAGGTCGTCCGGATCTCCTCCAGGGTTTGCAGCGCCCTCGCCAGGCTTGCCGGATCATTGACCGGCCAGTCCTTCTGCGGCGCGAGACGAATGCGCCCGCCATTGGCTCCGCCGCGCATATCGCTGGCGCGGAAGGTCGATGCCGACGCCCAGGCGGTGCGAACCAGCAGACCAGTCGGCAGACCGGACGCCAGGATGCGCGTCTTAAGCGCGGCAATGTCGTTCTCATCGATCAAGGCATGGTCGAGCGCGGGCACCGGGTCCTGCCAGAGCAGCACCGCTTCGGGAACCTCGGCGCCGAGATACAGGGCGCGGGGCCCCATGTCCCGATGGGTGAGCTTGAACCATGCCTTCGCGAACGCGAGCTCGAATTCCTCCGGGTTCTCCAGGAAGCGCTTGGAGATCTCGCGATAGGTTGGATCGAGCTTCAGCGCCAAGTCCGTCGTGAACATGATCGGCGCATGGCTTACCCCCTCCCTGTGGGCGTCGGGGACGGTGCCCGCGGCCGCGCCATCCTTGGGCTTCCACTGAATGGCGCCGGCCGGGCTGCGGGTCTGCTCCCAGTCGTAGTTGAACAGGTTGCTCAGATACAGCATGGTCCAGCGGGTCGGGGCTGCCGTCCACGCACCTTCCAGGCCGCTGCCGATGGTGTCCTCGGCGTTGCCCTTGCCGCACCGGTTGGCCCAGCCCAATCCTTGTTGCTCGATCGGCGCAGCGGCGGGCT
This sequence comes from Thiocapsa roseopersicina, assembly GCF_900106925.1. Lineage (GTDB taxonomy): Bacteria > Pseudomonadota > Gammaproteobacteria > Chromatiales > Chromatiaceae > Thiocapsa > Thiocapsa roseopersicina. The sequence goes on along the minus strand of NZ_FNNZ01000045.1, from coordinate 3,261 downwards.
CGGCGCCCACGCACTCGCCCGGCTTGCCTGCGCCGTGGGTCTTGCCGAAGGTGTGACCCCCGGCGATCAGGGCGACGGTTTCCTCGTCGTTCATCGCCATGCGGCCAAAGGCCGTGCGGATCTGCTCGGCGGCCGCGAGCGGGTCGGGATTGCCGCCCGGGCCTTCCGGATTCACGTAAATCAGGCCCATCTGCGTGGCGGCCAGGGGATTTTGCAGCTTGCCTTCGGCGTCGTCGCGCTCCCGGCCGAGCATGTCCGCCTCCGGACCCCAGTAGACCAGGTCTGGCTCCCAGTCGTCCGCCCGACCGCCGGCGAAGCCGAAGGTCTTAAATCCCATGTCCTCCATCGCGACGGTGCCGGCGAGAACCATGAGGTCGGCCCACGAGATGTTGCGGCCGTACTTTTGCTTGATCGGCCAGAGCAGGCGCCGTGCCTTGTCGAGGTTGACGTTGTCGGGCCAGCTGTTGAGCGGGTCGAAGCGCTGCTGGCCGCCACCGGCGCCGCCGCGCCCGTCCGCCACCCGGTAGGTGCCTGCACTGTGCCAGGCCATGCGGATGAACAGCGGGCCGTAGTGGCCGAAATCGGCGGGCCACCAGTCTTGGGACTTGGTCATCAACGCCTTGAGGTCCGTCTTGACGGCCGCGAGGTCGAGACTCGCGAAGGCGCTCGCGTAATCGAAATCCGTACCGTAGGGATTGGACGCCGGGTTGTGGTCACGCAGGGGCTGCAGATCGAGCTGGTCGGGCCACCAGAAACTGTTGGGCCTCGCCTTGCCGACCACCATTGCAGGGTCTGCGGCCAAGGGGGTGGTCAGAATGGCAGCGAGGACGGCCGCCGGGATCGCCTTCATGAGCATGGGAATCATCTCCTCGTCTATGGTGGGTTCGACTGTAGCGGACAACACCGCTTGTCTTCTTCTCATTGTCTTCGCGCTTCAGTCTGGAGCGAGCGTCGTAGCGCAAACCCGGACTGCTTTTGCTTTGGGAGGCACGCTACTCGCTCCAACGGTAGGCCACCGAATCACTGCGCGCCAACAGAAAGTATCGGTTGTATCGATTGGTGTCGACGATAAACAGTACGTGCCACTCTCACCCCGCCACCAACCGCTCCCGCAACCGCGTCAACCGCCCGGCCCCGGTCTGCTTCACCGCCATCGCAAGCGCCCTGGGCTGGGCGATCAGCACCACCAGCCGCTTGCCGCGGGTCACCGCGGTGTAGAGCAGGTTCCGCTGCAGCAAGGTGTAATGCTGGGTCGCCAGCGGGATGACCACCGCCGGGTACTCCGAGCCCTGGGCCTTGTGCACGCTGGTGGCGTAGGCAAGCGCAAGGGCGTCGAGCTCGCCGGTCTCGTAGGCGACGGGGCGCCCGTCGAAGTCGATGCTCAGGAGCCCTTCTTCGAGATCGATTGTGCGGATCCGCCCGATGTCGCCGTTGAAGACCTCTTTGTCGTAGTCGTTCACCAGCTGGATGACCTTGTCGCCCGGGGCGTAGGTCCAGCCGAAGCGCTCGATGCGCGGCTGGGCCTCCGGGTTCAGCGCCGCCTGCAGGGCGACGTTGAGCGCCCGCGCCCCGAGTCCGCCGCGATTCATCGGGGTCAGCACCTGGATGTCGCGCACCGGATCCAAACCAAAGCGCGCCGGAATGCGCTCGGTGACCACTCGCAGGAGCCGCTCGTGAATCGCCTCCGGGGTATCGACCCGGATCAGATGAAAGTCGCTGTCCGGTCCGTCCGGGGCCGCCGGCTCGGGCAGGTGACCGGCGTTGATGCGATGGGCATTGACGATGATCCGCGAGGCGGCGGCCTGGCGGAAGATCTCGGTCAGGCGCAGGGTCGGCAGGGTGCCTGCCCCGATCAAGTCGGCGAGCACCGCGCCGGGGCCGACCGAGGGGAGCTGATCGACATCCCCGACCAGGAGCAGCGCGGCGGCGCTCGGCACGGCGCGCAGCAACTGGTTCATCAGCACGATGTCGACCATCGAGGTCTCGTCGACCACCACCAGATCCGCCTCTAGCGGGTGCTCGGCATCACGCTTGAAGCCCATCACCTGCCGGTCGAATTCGAGCAGCCGGTGGATGGTCTTGGCCTCCCGCCCGGTCGACTCGGAGAGCCGCTTGGCCGCGCGCCCTGTCGGGGCGCACAAGAGGACCTCCACTCCCTTGGCCGCGAGGATCCGCAGCAGGCTGTTGACCACCGTGGTTTTGCCCACGCCCGGGCCGCCCGTGATGATGGCGACCTTGGCCTTGAGCACCGTCGCGACCGCGGTGCGCTGCGAGGCCGAGAGCACCTGTCCGGTGCGCGTCTCGACCCAGGGCAGCGCCTTCTCGGCGTCGATCGGACCCCAAGGCGGCGGATCCTGCGCGAGCCGGCGCAGATGACCGGCCACCCCGCGCTCGGCGCGCTGCAGAGGCGCAAGAAACAGGGCAGGGCGCTCGGCGATCGTCTCGGCGACCAGGCGCTCTTCGGCCAGCTCGCTGTCGATCCCCGCCGCGATGATCGGGGCGGGAATCTCCAAGAGACGCGCGGCCCGCGTGCTCAGGTCATCCCGCCAAGCGGCACAGTGCCTTCGGTCGAGAGCTCCTGGAGCACATGCCGCACCCCCGCCTGTGCTCGGATCGGCGCATCGCGCGCGATGCCGAGGCGCTCGGCGATCGCATCGGCGGTCTTGAAGCCGATGCCCCAGATGTCCAAGGCCAGCCGATAGGGATTCTCGCGCACCTTCTCGACCGCGGCGTCCCCGTAGGTCTTGTAGATGCGCACCGCGCGCGCCGTGCCGACCCCGTGGGACTGCAGAAACACCATGATCTCGCGGATCACCTTCTGTTCGGCCCACGCCGAGGTCACCCGCTGTTGGCGCTTCGGACCGATCCCCGGCAATGCGAGCAACCGCTCCGGGGTCTCCTCGATAACGGTGAAGACGTCCTCGCCAAACGCCTTCACTAGGGTGCGGGCGAAGTGCGGTCCGATGCCCTTGACCATGCCCGAGCCGAGATAGCGCTCGATCCCCTCCAGGCCGCGCGGCGGGACGATCCGCAGCTGGATCGCCTTGTACTGCAGCCCGTGCTGGCGATCGTTGACCCAATGCCCCTCGGCTTCGAGATGCTCGCCGGGCGAGACGCTGGCCGCGGAGCCGATCAGGGTGACCAGATCGCGCTGCCCGCGCACCTGTGAGTGCGGTCAGCGATTTTGATGGTTTCGCGATCAAGTTGCGTGATAGGGGTCGGCGAAGCGCTCCCCCGGTCTCGCGCGGCCGGGGTGTGGGC
>NZ_FNNZ01000076.1 GCF_900106925.1 Thiocapsa roseopersicina | reverse complement strand
GGCCGCCGATCGAGCCCCTTCTCGAGGATCGTGGCGAGGCTTTTGTAGCCGACGGTGCCCAGCGTGAGCGCGCGTGCACAGGCCGCTTCCAGGCGGGCCTCGCTGTAGGCCGTGCTCAGGCGCAGCACCCCGAAACAGGCATTGAAGGCCTGTTGCGGATGGCGCCGCGCGCCGAGCAACTGCGTGGTCACGGCAGCGGTGGCCGGGCCGATCGTGTGCGCCCAGCGCTGCAGGCGTTCCGGGGTCCACTCCAGGGCGCGCTGATGGCGTTCCGGCATGTGGTCGGTCACCGTGGTGTAACCGCCCCGGCGGGGGCTGCGGACATGGCTGGCGACCCGTTGACCGTGATGCAGAACCTCGACCGTGGTGGTGGTGAGCCGCACGTCGACCTGGCGTTTGACCAGGGCGTGCGGGACCGAGTAGAAGTGCCCGTCGACCTCGATGTGAATGTTCGGCGCGACCCGTGCCTTGCGCCATTCGGCGTACTCATAGGGGGTTGCCGGCAGCGCGCGCAGGGCCGGGCGATCGATCGCCTCGAATTGGCTCAGGCGCGAGCCTTCGAGCTTTTTGAAGGGACGGGTATTGAGGGCCTGCAGGTGGGTGGCAATGACCCCGTTGAGCTCGGCAAGGGAGAAGAACTCCTGGTGGCGCAGGCGTGCCAGGATCCAGCGTTCCACCAAGAGCACACCGCCTTCGGCCTTGGCCTTATCCCGCGGTTTGCGTACCCGTGCCGGGATCACCGCCAGCCCGTAATGGGTGGCGAAATCCTGATAGGTCGGATTCAGATCCGGTTCATAACGGTGGGCCTTGCTGACGGCGCTTTTCAGATTGTCGGGGACGATGATGTCCGGGCAACCGCCGAGAAAGCTCAGTGCGCGCACCTGCGCGCCGATCCAGTCGGGGAGCGTCTGCGTCCAGGTCGCCTCGGCATAGGTGTAGTTGGAGGCCCCGAGCACCGCCACGAAGATCTGCGCGGTGCGGATCTCCCCGCTGCCGGGGTCGATCACCGCCGCCGTCTGCCCGGCGTAGTCGACGAAGAGCTTCTCCCCGGCCCGGTGGGTCTGGCGCATGACCACATCCACGCGACCCTTCCAGAGGCTGTAGCGGGCGCAGAATTGGCTGTAGGAATAGCCCTCGGGATGGCGCTCGCGATACTCCTGCCAGAGCAGAAACAGCGTCATGCCTTTACGCCGCAACTCCCGGTGAACGACATCGAAGTCGGGCTCGACCAGCCCGCGCTCGGTAGGGCGCCCGCCCGGTTTGAACAGCCGCCGCTCCAACTCGCCCGCACTCAGACCCTCCGGCAACGGCCAGGACAGCCCTGCCGCCTCGGCGCGTTCCAAGTACTCCGACACCGTTGTTCGCCCGATTCCGAGCGCACGGGCGATCTCCCGCACCGATCGCCCGGAACCCCATTTCAACCGCAACACCTCTTCGACTTTTCGCATGGATAACCTCTCTCTTGGCATCTGAGCACCTCCTGAAAAAAGGAGGCACCCTACGCAGGGTTATCCCGTGTGGCGAGGCCCCGGCCAGAGTGGCCGGATCAACCGGAATCGGTGGTCGCTTTGCGCCGGAATCGGTGGCCGGATTCAGCCGGAATCGGTGGCCGGCTTGAACCGGAACGAGTGGCCGGTTTGAACCAGAATGGGTGGCCGCTTTAAATCAGAATGGGTGGCCGGATTGGGCCGGAATACGCA
>NZ_FNNZ01000041.1 GCF_900106925.1 Thiocapsa roseopersicina | reverse complement strand
GTTGTTCAAGCACCCCGAGGGAGGCCCACCGCTCTCCCTCATACAAGTTGACGATTTAAGAGGAAAAACCCATCAGGGAAGGTGGCCGTACTCAATCACGCTCGTTGACTCGGCGGGCGGAGGGCGGCGGTTGCGGGGAAATCTAGCCTCCAGCGTTGGCAGACGCGCGCGTATCGTTCTGCTGCCAGATCTTCGAGGTAATGAGACGGTGTTGAAACCCTGCGGTGTCCGTGACATGCGCGGGGCTTGGGCGGCTGCGGCGAATGCGAGCGCTGTCCGGCCGAGTGATCGGAGGGCCATCGGCCGGTGCCGAGGCGCGAGGGGGCGGACAGTGCATCTGGGCAAAGCAGGAATACAGAGGCTGCTGTCCAGGTGTTGTCGTTGCAATACTGGCAGGTCTCGGGTCTATTGCAGGCGGGCTCCAGTCACAAGCGAGCGTTGATCTTGGCCGACTCCAGACTGTTGCCATCCTCGACCCGAGTGACCGTTGCTGGGGCCGTGCTGCCCATGAGCAGTCAAATGGCGGTGTCTGCTTTCAGGCCATGCCACTGACCGGATCTCCGCCCATGCTTCTGTTTCCCCTTCCTTCGACGAGGAAACAGACCATGAAGACCACCAGTGATGCGTCCCAAACCGCCCATGAGCCGTGGAACAAAGGTAAGCTGATTGGCCAGAAGCCGCCGCTGAAGTTGCAAGAGATCTGGACCGTTCGCACACAGCTGCGCATAGCCGGGAACACGCGGGAGTTGGCGTTGTTCAATCTGGCGATCGACAGCAAGCTGCGCGGCTGCGACCTGGTCGCCCTGCGGGTCCGCGATATCGCTCACGGCAACCACGTGGTCGCTCGGGCCAGCGTTGTCCAGCACAAGACACGCGAGCCGGTGCGATTCGAACTGACCGACCAGACGCGCGAGGCCGTACAGGCATGGATCAAAGAAGCCGCGCTCTCAAATGGGGATTATCTCTTCCCCAGCCGGCAGAGCGGCTCGCCGCACTTGTCCGCTCGTCAGTATGCGCGCATCGTCAAGCGATGGATCGGACTCATGGGCGCTGATCCGCAAGAGTACGGGTCGCACTCGCTGCGTCGGACCAAGGCGACGTTGATCTACCGTCAGACCAAGAACTTGCGCGCCGTCCAGCTGCTGCTGGGGCATCGCAAGATCGAAAGCACCGTGCGTTACTTGGGAGTGGAGGTCGACGACGCTCTCGACATCGCCGAGCACATCGAGTGCTGAGGGACACCTCGCCGCTCAGTCACGACTGAGCGGCGCCAGGAGTTCAGCTTGAGACCCTGCTCCCGGAGTCGATCCTCAAATCGGCTCCTTGAGGACCTCCTCCAGGGTCGAGCCGTCCAGGACGCGATCGGCCCAGATCTCAAGCTCGGCCTCGCCGGCCTGCTCGAGACGTGCCTCGGCCCAGGCCGGCAGGGATCCGAAGCGCCGCACCAACTGCCGGCGCAGCAGCTTGGTTTCGCCCTCGGAGATACCCTGCTGCTTCCACTCCTCGGTCCAGGTCTTCACGCGTTCGGCCAACATGGCGCGCATCTCCTGAAGATTGTTGACGTTCGGTAGCTCGGCGCCCGGCACTCGCGCCGGCAGCAGCACGCGCTTGAGCCAGACGACGAAGGCGCGACGCAGACTGTCCTGCTCGGGTGCGGCGAGCCAATCAATCAGACTCGCCAGGACCCGCTCGATATCCTCGGGCCGGCGACTGTTCTCAAGTCGGAACAAGGCCGCGGCAACATTGCGCTGTCCCGCCAGATCGGTATCGGCAAGCCGCTGCTCATCGAGCAGCAGATAGCGGATCTGCGGCTGCCATCGGCGCAGCTGCTCGGGTAGGTCCGGCTCGATCAAGTCGTCGAGACTGGTCTTGGCCCACCAGGATTTCTCGCCATTGTAGAGGACGATCGGCAGCACGGGAGGCAGCGGGCTTCCAGAGGGGATCTCGCCGGCGGCGGCCAGGTCCTGATACAGCAGTCCGACATAGGTCAACAGCCGCACCGCCATGAGCCGATCGACGCTCGACTGAAACTCCAGCAGCAAGTAAACGTAGACCCAGCGCTCGCCCCAGCGCAGCCGCCAGATCATGTCGTCCTCGCGCTCGCGAAGGTCGTGGCTGACGCCGATCTCGCTGACGCGCTGTAGGGTCGTGAAGTCCAATTGCTCGACCCAATCCTCGTGCACGAAGCCACGGATCAAGTCCGCAACCAGATCGCGATGCGAGAATAGGAGCTTGTAGGAGGGATCGTGTTCGGCCATCCGGGAGAGCGGGGTAATTCCGTCGTTTCGGAACCATACCCCAAACCGACCCGCATGACAGCGTGTGCGTAAGGCAGATGCCTCGAGAGCGTCGGCAAGCCGCCGCTCAGGACAGACCGCTTCCGGGCAGGTAAATCCTGGTAACAGTCACACGCCGTCCGACGACCGACGGACCTGTCACGACCCAGTTGGTCGCTGGCCATGTGAACCAACGAGGCGGCAATCCAACGGATAGCGGACACTGCGACCATTCGTCGCCTTCAGCACCGCGGCCGCCCCCGTGCGGCGGATTCTCACCCACATCGGCGAGCCCGCCGCTCCGCCGCGAATCAGCTCGGCCCGTGGACTGCCCGCGTGGGACGACCCGCTTGTCGAGGCCGCACCCGACTGGAATGCTCTCGCCCAACCGCAATCCATGTACATCTTCGGCCGGCAGGTGCAGTGGTAGCCTCCTTCCGTCGCTTGGTCGTACAGGAGACGCGCCCCTCCCTGCAACCGCTGTGATCGTGCCCCGCCTCGCAGCGCCAAGGCTCGCGAGAGTGTCCTCCCAACCGGCGGTTTCCTCCCTGCGGGCCTCCCCACAGGCCACACTGTGTCCTTGCAGAGCACCTTCCTTCGATGCTAAGTTTTCGTGCCTCTCCAGCCGCCGTGCGGTCGAATATCCTATCCTATCCTATCCCTTATCCCTTATCCCTTATCCCCAGGATGTCGCACGGTCAGCTGTTCTGCGTGCGGATCACAGCAACGCGTCGCGTTGTCTTCCCATCATCTCGCAGGTCTGCTTATGACACACCGATTGTTCTCGACTGCATTGGTCTTGTTGCTCCTGGTCGCTGGGATCGCGCTGGCGACGGACTTACCCTCTGATCGCCCCTACGTGACCTTTAATGCAGCGAAGCAAGATGCGATGACGCCGGAGATGGCGATCAACAAGCTCAAGGCAGGTAATCGCCGGTTCGTTGACGGAACCATGCACAACCGAGATCTCTCCGCCCAAGCGCAGCGCACGGCGTCTGCTCAGTATCCGTTTGCCGTGATCCTCTCGTGCCTCGACTCGCGTTCGGCGCCGGAGATCATCTTCGATCAAGGGGTTGGCGATCTCTTTGTCGCGCGGGTGGCCGGCAACGTGATCAGCGACGACATACTCGGAAGTTTTGAGTTTGCGACCAAGGTCTCGGGTTCCAAGGTGATCGTGGTGATGGGTCACAGCGCTTGCGGGGCCGTGATGGGTGCCTGCGATGGCGTCGAGCTGGGCCATCTCACCGGGTTGTTGGCCAAGATCATGCCTGCCGTGGATGCGACACCGGTCCCCGCTGATGCGCAACGCAACGCGAGCAATGCCGACTTCGTCGAGGCCGTCACGGCGGCCAACACCAAGCTACAGGTCGCCGAGATCCTGCGCCAGAGCCCGATCCTCAAGGCTTTAGTCGATCAAGGCGAGATCAAGGTGGTGCCGGCGATGCACAATCTCAGCACGGGTGAGGTCGAGTTTCTCTGAGGTGCTGGAAGGGGCATTGGCTGTCTGCAATACATCGTGCGGTGCTGCGATTCGTGGTGGATGGGTTTATGTGTGCCGGCCCCGATGCATCTTCCGGGCTGTCCCGATGGGCATCGATCCAGATAGTGCTGTTGACGAACTCGGTGCCGGACATGGCGCTCATCCCCGGGGATTTCGATCTTGTCCACCTTGACCCGCTCGTAGTTCAGTCAAGGTCTCATCAGTCGCACCCGGAGGAGAATCAAGCGGGAGTTGCGGGGACGGTATATGTAACTCGTAGATCTACTCAATGTCTGCTGCCCACTCGATTGCGGATCCTAACCACCAACGCGCCCGCGTCGGCAACCGGCCAAAAAAAGACCCTTCGGGACCACAAATCTGAGCGGCCGCGACTGACCGATCCTGGGGCCCAACCGTCACCGACAGCTGCCCTACCTCGACCTCGCAGAAGTCATTTTCTATCCCCTACAACACCGCCACGACACCGGGCACGTCCGACAAACGGTTTAGATCGTCGCTCGCTGCGCTCGGACGTTCTTACCTTATTCCTTAGCCCTCAAGTTCATGTACTGCGAGGCGCATGGGTACGAACGAGATGCCATGCACGGAAACGACCTCGCCCGAGGCCTCGAAACCGAAGGCACGATAGGTTGCGACAGCCGAGAGGCTCGAGTTCACCGTGAAGTGCGTGGGCGCGGCGGCCTTGAGCGCTTGGGTCTTGGCCTCTCGCCAAAGCCGACGGGCGATTCCGGTGCGCTGGTACTGCCGGGCCACAAACAGGTGGAAGACGTGACTGACATCTCGAAGCGCGATGAACCCCCGGATGTCTCCGTCGAGCTCGGCGACGATGTACGCGTAGCGAGGTGACTCCAGATACTCTCGTTCAGACTGGCTGGAGACCGACGCGAGGTACTGTTCAGCGCCTGCACCATCGGGTTGGTTTGTAAGCTCCGACTGAAAGCTCGCGATGAGCTCGGCGATGGCTTCTGCGTCGTTGGCACTGCCTGAGCGGAGCTTCATGAGGCCTAACCCGGGGAAGGACGAAGGCATCGGTATGCCCGAATGCGCTTCGGATCAACGAGATGAAACGGCATTATTGCATAGGCCCCCTCCGACGCGCGGTGCCGCATGCGCCGTCTCGAGGTTGGGTTGAGAAGCCCGGAGGCATCCGATGCATTGGTCTGCCGCGTTGCTGTTCGCCTTGCTTGCCGGATCGGCGGCCTACACCCAGGTCAGTGTGTGGCGGGCCGAGTCGGCCAATCCACCCATCGGGCGGTTCGCCGAAGTTGACGGGCTGCGCGTCCACTACACGGACCAGGGGCAGGGCCGGCCTCTCATCCTGGTCCACGGCGCAAGCACCAGCCTGCTGGACTTCCACGCCAGCATCGGCGGACCCCTGGCCGCGAGGTACCGGGTGATCGCCTTGGACCGCCCGGGGCACGGCTACAGCGAGCGTCCTGCCGATGCCTGGCCGAATCCATTGGCTCAGGCCCGCATCGCTTACGGCCTGGCACAGGGGTTGGGCCTGGAGCGCCCGATTCTGGTCGGGCACTCCTGGGCCGGCTCTGTGGTCCTCGCCTATCTGCTCGCCTACCCTGGCGAGGTGGCGGGCGCGGTGCTCCTTGCCGGCGCGACCCACCCCTGGGAGGGGGGCGTGGCCTGGTACAACGACCTGGCGGGGATCCCGGTGCTCGGGTCGCTGTTCGCCTACACCTTGGGCGGGGCATTGGGCCCGCTCGCCATCGACGGCGGGATTGCGCAGGTCATGTCCCCGGACCCGGTGCCGGACGGCTATCGGTCCCGCACCGGGGTAGACCTCAGCCTGCGGCCGCGGACCTTTCTGGCCAACGCCGAAGATGTGCGCCGGCTGAGCCCCTTCCTCGCCGAACAGCGGGCCGGCTACTCTCGCATCCAGGTCCCGCTCCTGCTCATCACGGGCGAGCGGGACGACCTGGTTCCCGCCTGGAATCATGCCGATCGACTGATCCTGGAGGCCCCCGGGGCGCGCCAGGTCGTGATCCCGGGGGCCGGCCACGGACTGCACCACAGCCGAGGGGATCCGGTGGTGAGGCTCATCGAGGATTTCGTCGCGGAAACGGCCGAGGCCCACGGCGCCGGTCATTGAGTCCGAAGTCGGGCATTCCCGGGCCCGCGTGCGGTGTCCCGCACCGTCCCTGGCCTCTGGTCGTGGGGTGGTGGCAGGGCGCCCTTCTCGGGCCGGCAGTGCCACGCGCGACCGGCGCCCTGGTTTCCGCCGTCGCGCAGAACCGCTCGGGTGCCCGCCCGGCCGGCCGGCGGGTTGCAGGAGGCAGGGTGCGCCCCACCTTCAAGGCCAGGCAATCGCGGGAGGTCTACCCATGGCGCGACGCATCACCGGACGCATCTCCACCGCGGTCCTCGCCGCGGTCCTCGTCATGCCCGTGGCGGCGCTGGCCCATCACGGCTGGCGCTGGACCGCGGGCGAGAACATCTCCCTGACCGGTCTCATCACCGCGGTTCGGCTCGGCAATCCGCACGGGCTCGTGGCCGTGGACGTCGAGGGCGAGCCCTGGACCGTCGAGGTCGGCCAGCCCTGGCGCAACGAGCGCGCGGGGCTGACCGACGCGGACTTCGCCATCGGGCGCGAGATCCGCGTCGAGGGCGAGCCGGACGCGGCCGCCTCGCGCCGGGTCATCAAAGCCGAGCGGCTCTGGTTCGACGGGCAGCGGCACGAACTCTATCCCGAGCGCGATTGAGGGTGGAGGCGCTCGCCGCGCTCGGGGCGACGCTCGCCGACTGGCCGCTCGCCGAGACGATGCGGCGCACGCGCTGGGGTTACGCGGCGGCGAGCACCGGGCACGTGGCCGGGATCGCGCTCCTGGTCGGCGCACTCGTGCCCTTCGACCTGCGGCTCCTCGGCGCCTGGGCTTCGGTCGAGCGCGCCGTGCTCGCGCGGGTGCTCCTGCCGGTCGCGGCGGCGGGCCTGGCGCTCGCGGTGAGCTGCGGGGTACTCCTGTTCCTGGCGGCGCCTGCGGACTACCTCGGCGCGCCGCTCTTCCTCGCGAAGATGGCTCTGGTGGCGGTGGGCGTGGGCCAGGCGGCTGCGCTCCACCTCTGGCCCGGTCTCGCCGCGGCGGGGGCGGTGCGGCTTCGGGTCGCCGGGGCGCTATCGCTTGTGTGCTGGACGGGCGCCCTGGTCGCGGGGCGGATGCTTGCGTTCGTCGGCGAGTGAGGAACGGAGGTTCCGGCGCGTTTCTGCGCACCGAGATTCACCCGCTTGAGCCTGGCGGGGAAACAACGTCCTGTCTTACATCGACAACTCAGCGGTATGCCGAGCGGATAGACGATCGGCGTGACCAGAAGGGCGGGAACGTCGGGTGGCCGGTGGCGATGATATTCAGATCAAGGCGATCTGGCTTTGCAGGAGCCCGGCGACGCCTGGTAGACCTTGGCGTCGCAGCGTATCGATGAAGGTCTCCGCCGAGGGCGGTGGATTCTTGAGTGCCGCGCTGGAGCTTCGCTGCAGTCGTCACAATCGCTGGATCGAGATCGGCCAGATCGAGGATGAAGTCATCCGGATGGCGAGCAGTGATGGCGAAGTCGGCGAGCGCCTCCTGCGGGAAATCCTTGAGATTCGCGGTGACGATGACCTGGGCAGCACATCGGATGGCGGCCGCCAGTACATGTCGATCGTTCGGATCGGGAAGGGCGAGCTATTCGATCAAGTGGCCGTAGCCTGGGACCAAGCAATCCGGGACGGCCTGGTTGATCGGCGTTGTCTTTCCGCTGCAGCTTGGTCTTGTCGAGTTCTGGCCGGTGGCGCAGTAACGCTGCCAACCATTCGCGCTGGATCTCCTCGGTCCAGCGGGCATGAACCCGCCGCGTCCGAGCCAGGCGGATCATCAAATCCCGCAGGGGCGCCGGGAAAATAGGCACGCATCGTAGATGACCGTGAAGCTCGCCACCTAGTCTCCCAAGCCCATGGCCTGTGCTTGTGCTGCAAGCTCATCGGCGGCTTCGGCGGTCCGCTGATCGAGTTGGTCACGATAAGCCATCAGATCAGAGAAACGGACTCGACGATGGCGACCGACCTTGTAGAAGGGAATGGCACCGGCTTCCAGTTGCTTGACCACGAACGGCCGGGAGACATTGAGCAGATCGGCTGCCTGCTGGGTCGTCAGCTCTGCGTGACTCGGAACCGGTGACGCCGCGTTCCCCTGCGCGATCTGATTCAGAATGTCGACCAACGCCGCAGGTCGGCCTCGCACAGCCGCGCGATCAGGGGCTCGGATCCTCGTCGTCGAGGGCTGCAATCTGGTCCGAAGTGATGTCGAAGAAGCGGTGCTGGGGTGTGGGCGCGTCGGACCTGGGCGGGGGATCAATCCAGGCCGAGCTCGAAGTCCGCCTTGAACGGGTTCTCCAGGCACAGGGCTCCAACCCAGCGACCGTCCTGCATGTCTTCGGTGAGGAACCGTGTCACGCCGGCAACCCTGGCGGCCTCCACCAGCATGGCATCCCAGAAGCCGAACCCATGCACGTTCTTCAGACCGATGGCGTGGCGCAGCGTGCGCCCGTCGGCCGCGGCCACCGGAAACAGCTCCATCCAGTCGTGCACCAAAGCGGCGGCTTCGTCCGCGGGCATCTTCGCCTTGCGCGTCACGGCGTGGAAGAACTCGCCGAGCGCCTGGAGCATCAGGACGCAATCGGCGTCGGCAAGGGCGTCCATGATCGCACGCGCCTGTTCGTGCCGCGGGCCGGCATCCTTGTCGACGCTGTAGATGAGGATGTTGGTGTCGACGCTGAAGCGCTGCCGGCTCATTGGCCGCGCTCGTGGAGGCTGTCGCGGTCGCTGCGTGTGCCGCCGAGGGCGTAGCCGCGGCTCATGCGCTCCCGCAACCGCTCGCGGGCTGCGTGCTGGGCGTCGGTCAGGAGCGGCTTCGCCTCGGTGATCGGCAGCAACCGGGCGATGGGTTTGCCGCGCCGGGTGATGACGAGCTCGGCACCCTGCTCGACCCGTTCGAGGTAACGGGATAGGTGCTGGTTGGCCTCGCGGATGGAGACGATCTCTTGCATGACGTGGCAACTGTAGGATGTTCTACATATGTGGAACTTTATGCGGTTCCAGCTGCGGCGACAAGCGTCAACGCCTAATGCATCTCCCCCCTCGCGGCAGGACCGTGAGAGGCCACACGCAAACGGGCACCTTATGGGGAGTGACTCCTTAGTCCGGATCATCGGTCGCTCGGCGCCAGGGCTCTAGGCCCGCTTCGGGCGGAGTCCTTACCCCAGACATGCCGGGTCCAGTGACCGGTATTGGGGCCCAGCCGTCGACCCACACCAGCGACTCGACTGACAGCGCTCAAGGGAAGATCGGGGTGCATGCATGCCGGCCTGCGTGTGTCGCCGGCACGCCCGACCAGCTGGCGTCATCGCCCATGAGATCGCGCACGTGTTGGCGGACCAATCCAACGAGCGCCTGACCCAAGAGCTCGCGGTCCAGAGCGGGCTGATGCTGATGGATCTGTTCACCGAGGAGCCGGGGAGTCTTAAGGACGAGGTGCTGCGCGGGGCGCTGAGCATCGGCGCCGAGTAGGGGCTGCTGCTGCCCTACAGTCGAACCCACGAGCGCGAGGCCGACCGCATCGGCCGCGATCTGATGGCGCAGGTCGGCTTCGATCCCCGAGCCAGTGTGACGCTTTGGCAGAACATGGCCGCCGTCGGCGGAGGCCAGCCGCCGGCCTTCCTCTCCACTCACCCCTCCCACGACAATCGTATGGAGGAGTTGGCCAAGGGCATTGAACAGACCGTCGAGACGGGTCGAGCGACTCGATGCCCCGGGTCTGCGACTTCCCGTCGACCCCGACTGCTGCACCGCTTACCCCGAGCGCCCGGGGCCTTGCGTTCTCGATCGAAGATCATCAGCACGGCATCGATGAACACCGGCCGGGGCGGTCCTGCCGTCGTCTCCTCGACCGTCGCCGCGAGCATCACCTCGGCGCCGGACGCGGCCCCGAATCAGAACCCCGATGCGCTCAGGCAGATCTCCCTCCCATGCCCGCCGGGGCCAAGGCATCCGTCGAGCCTGCCTCGGCCGTGCCTCGGCCGGTCCTCGACATGCCGCACGCGCAACCGTGCGGCGTCCTCCTCCCGCTCGGAGCGCCCGAGCAACCCCACCGCCACGTCTGGGGATCCGCGTCGTTCTCCTGCGGAACCACCAAGGTGACGATATCCGGATGGTGGCTGCCGTACACCCACCCGCGACCGCCCTCAAGCTCCAATACGCTGCAATCGCCCGCGACGGATCCGGCGAGCACCGGTCCGCACGCGCGGAGCAACACCTTCGCTTCGGCCGCCGGGTCGGCCGTCGGCTGTCTCAGCAGCCCGACACGGGCGAGACGCCGGCGCCGATGATTCCAGCGAGCGTTGCCCCCTGTCGAGATCGCGATCGAGGGCGCGGGGCCGGCGACCCGGCAGGGCAACTCGCGATGCTGCCGGCAACATGCCCGTCCAATGGCGACATCGGCGGGACTGAGTGCATCGACCCTGAGAAGTGTCAGCTCATCGTGGATGACGAAAATCCGGAGAACCCTGACCCCCACGACGATCAGTCCGTCACGCTGCCCATCCGACAAGCAGCGTCGCATCCCGATGGTCCAATACGCCCTTCACCCGGATCCAATCCGCCCGAAGAAAAGCTCGCCGGAAAACACGCGAAACGGGGTTCATCGTTTGACCGATCGAGAGCCGCCGGTCACCGGCCGCCCGAGTCCCGAAGACCATCGAGCTGCGGACCCGCCGCAGCGTCATCGCGGGATCCGGCACCGGCCCGACGACGGTCGACGTCTTCAACCTTGGCAGAGAGAGCAACGAATGATGAGCCAGCACCCGCATCGCACCCTGTGGCGTCGTGACTTCGGCGTCGTCCCGGCCGCCGAGCGCCGTCTCGCCCGTTTTGCCCTGCAGTGGCTCGACAGCTTTCCGGCCGCACGCGTCGCCTTGAGCGCCGACGACACACTCGTGTCGATCTGGCGGTTGACCCTTCCGCTGCTCCTGATTAGAAAGGAACTTCAGCCAACCGGCATTCGGGCAGGGAAGTCGCCAACCAAGCCCGTCGAAGCCGCCGAATTTCCGCCAGATCAACGCTGGACAACCGGCATTTGCGACGGAATCGCGACGCTCAGGGCCGTAAGCTGAAGTTGCTTTCTAATCAGGTTCAACGATGCTCCAGATCCTCGGCCATCCGGGATTTCATCCTGCCAAAGAAAAGCTATCAAGCGCCAGAGATCTCTGCAAGGCGGAAGGCTGCGCCCGCTCCGGTGATCCCGGACGCCCGTAAGCACATTCTGGGTGTCAGCAGAACGCGGAAAGTCGATCGCCCTTCAATCAGTAAGAGGGCACGACCCAGATCTGCCGCTCGGCACTTCGTCCTGAGCGCCCGCACTGGACGCTTTGCGGCCTACACCTGAGCGACTGTGATCGGCCCGGGGCGAGCATTGAAGCTGCGCACGTCGCGACCGCTGTCAAGTTCTACGCAGACATTTGGGGGCAGCCTCCAACGCCGGCCCTGGCCCCCACAGGGAGGCCAGGATGGCGCCGGTCGAAACATTCGACGCAGAAATGCATTGGTGAGTCTGGGCCGGCTGGGGTAATCGCCACCGGTCGATCACTACGCGCCCGACCAGTCTGCGCTCAAGCTGTGGATGACCGGCATGAAAGCCTTATAGACTCAGGCACTGCGCGCCGCACAACGCTCATCCGTATCGTGCTAGACTTCTCTACAGTTTTGTAGACGGCAGAACGAGCAAGCTGGACGTGACCCAGATTTCCGCAAACATCTCTCCTGAAACCCGTGATCGCCTCGAACGGTACGTCCGCGCCCGGGGCTTGAAGAAAGGGTTTGTGATCGAACAGGCGCTCCTGCACCATCTCCAGGCGATCAGCGAGATCCCCGAGGAGGTCGTCATACCCCCTCGCCTTGTAGTCACGTCCGCATCGGGCGAGCAGCTACTGGAGCGGATTGAGTCTCAGGAAGCCCCCAATCGGGCCATGCGCGAGCTCTTCGGCGAGAACCCGGAGCCCGCTCACCGCGACGCCTTATGAGTGTGGGGATTCGGCGGCTGGAGGCGAGCGACGATCGCGACCGGTTTTGCAGTGGCCACCCGGATCTCGACCGGTTTTTCCAGCGCTTTGCAGGCCAAAACCAATTTCGCCACCATGTTGGCGTCACCTACATCGCGGTCGAGGATGATGCGATTCTCGGCTTTGTCACCGTCTCACCGTCCGAGATCGAGATCGACGCGCTTCCCGCCGACCGCCGTCGTCGGTTACCGCGCTACCCATTGCCGACGCTGCGGTTGGCACGGCTGGCCGTCGCCCAGAGCGCGCAGGGCCGCGGGATAGGCCAAGCTCTGCTGCGGTTCGCCTTGACCCTCGCCCGCCGGATGGCCGACGAGATCGGCTGTGTTGGCGTCGTCGTGGACGCGAAGCCCGAGGCACAGACGTTTTATCTTCGCTATGGTTTCGAGTCGGTGTCTGCGGTCGAGGGCGTCCTGCTCGATCGACCGGAACCGACACCGATGTTTCTGCCGCTGTCGGCGATTCCGTGCCCCGACAACCGGTGACGCTCGTCGTTGATGAATGCGGAGTGCATGACAGAGACGCTGATAACGCTTCAGGCAGAGAACGCCCGCCTGATCGCACTGCTGGAAACTCACGGTATTGAATGGCGCTTACCGCCGGAGCCAACACCGCCTGCTTTTCCAATGGGAGGGTCATCAAAATTCAGCGCCGCCGACAAAATAGCGCTCATTCGTCGACTGTTCCGGTCGCTGTCTCGCCAAGGCGAGGTCAACCCGCTGGTCGAACACTATGGCAACGTCATCGTCGATGAGTGCCATCACGTTGGGGCGGTGTTGTTCGATGCGATCCTCAAGCGGACGAAACGGCTAGCAGGCGATGGGTTATCGGATCGCAGAACAAGCGATTCCCGAACTCGACCGCCTCGTGGCACTGAACAGCATTTTTTCTGCACAGCTGATGCCGTGACGCTTGCCTTACTCCTCACGGTTCGGGACTAATTTATTTACGGGTCGGTATTGAAGTCACAAAGGGATGCTACGTTTCTGGACTTTATGAAGGGCCGTCGACCGAAATGGGGCGAAGAATTGGCATAATCGCTGCCCTCACGGTTCGTAACTTAATTATGAAGAAATAACGTCATTACCCGTCGGATCAGCCCGCGTCCCGCGTCGAGTCTAATGTCCCCGATGCCATCCGGGTGCAGGGCTGCGGGCGCGCTTTGCCTGTTGCCGACCCGACCGCGTGCGACTCCCCTTAACCCGACGGTATCGATCGGTCTTGCATTCCATTCGGTAACAATTATCATTAGCGTTAATGGGCGGGCACCCCTAACCTGCCCACCATCCCGATCACCCGATCGGGTCGACACGCCGGCAAGGGCGTCTCGACCCTGGAGCCATGGTCATGCGCGAGCTTCTCGTCAGTACGGTTGCAACAGGTGTCCTCCTGCTCGGTTTGATGGGCGCCCACACCCCGACACCTGCGCCCGAGGCCTCCTCGGCGCTGCTTAGAACGCCCGCCGCACTCCACGCCGGAGCCGCCGGATTACCGACCGCCGGCGTGGAGATGGCGTAGTTCCACACCGGCTCATGGATTGAGAGGCTAGGAAAAACAGCGATATGCGATCAAACCACACGTAGATCTGTACTGTTCCGAGGGTGATTTCCGGATGTGTTGCCGAATTGCGCGGTTATGCCTGGATTTGCTTCGCATCTTCCAACCGGGTGACGAGCATGGTCCTGCTTTCATCACCGTGCGTGACGCCAGTCCCTAGCGATCGAATCTGGAAATAGCCGCTGGCCGATCCGGATGTCGCGGTGATAATCGACGTGCGTCTATGATTGAGCCTTTTGCGAGCGCTGCCAGAAAGAATACATCCCCGTGCCTCCCAGCATTACTCCTGGTCGAAGACAACACACAAGCCTAAGCCCCGGAACGTGTTTATCGCTGCGAGCGCTCCCCGGTGTTTCTGCGCCACAACAGCGCTCGTCACGCTGCGGCGGCGATCGCAGCCGACCACTAAGCAAAAAGCGCGCAAAGCGAATCGAAGAACTCAGCTTCGCTGGACTACCTCAGCGACGTATCGGCCCAGTCTTGACGGATGAGCCATCGCCGGCGATCCCGAGCGAGATCCCCTCCCACTCCTTTTCCCTCCTAAACCGTGCATGTGGTGCACAAGCGTGCGATCAGCCGAAAAGCTCGCTGTGCGAGCCGAGCCGCGCCAATCGGAGAGTGTCGGAGTCGGACTTGCGGTAGATCAGCAGCAGGTCGGGCTTGATGTGACATTCCCGGTAGCCCGCCCAATCTCCGGAAAGATCGTGGTCGCGGAAACGCGCCTCCAATGGCTGATCCGTCGCCAGCGCGACCAGGACCGGTTTGAGATCGTCATCAAGCGTAGCGCGATGACGCCCTTTGGCTTTCCGCTTGTAGTCGCGCTTGAACGCGGAGGATCGATCAATCGTCCGCATGCAAATCCGCCATCAGATCGTCCACGCTGGCAAACGTCTTCCCCTTGCCCGATTCCAGCTCGGCAATGGCCTTGCGCGTGGTGGCGCTGGGCACCTTCACGTCGAAGGGCAACCGGCGCTCATCGGCTACGCGCAACATCAGCAAGCGAATGGCGTCCGAAATGGTCAACCCCATTGCTTCGAGTGCCTCAGCGGCGCGTTCCTTGGTGTTGGTGTCGATGCGAGCGCGAACGTAGGTATCGGCGGTGCTCATGGTGATTCTCCGGGAAAGGTTCAGATAGCCATATTGTAGTCACAATGAGACTACACGGCAAGCCGCACCGTGCATGGGACTTCTGAGTCATTCCAGCCTTTCCCGGTGTTTCGTGCAGTGGACCCCTATGCACCCCCAAGACAGACCCCCATCCAAGCACGTATCACCTTTCAGAGAAGGTTCGCTAAGCCTCCGGGATCAATCGGACTATCCGGTTTTTTAACATCACCCTTGATCATCCGAACGGCAAGCCAGCGCCTGTCGGAAACGATGCGGTGACAGACCAGATCAGCCAGTTGTAGACCTGCCGAATTCACGCCTTGATTGGTTGAGCCACCAATTTGACACCCAGCGCATGACAGGCGCGGTTGATCGTGTCGAACCGCGGATGGGCGTCGGAGCGCAATGCCTTGTAGAGCGCCTCGCGCGCGATCCCGATCGCCTTGGCGATCTCGGTCATGCCGCGTGCCTGCGCCAGGGCCGCCGGGTCGTTCTCTTCCAGCACAATGCAGTTATGCCTGGATTTGCTTCGCATCTTGGCACCGGGTGACGAGCATGGTCCTGCTTTCATCACCGTGCGTGACGCCAGTCCCTGGCGATCGAATCTGGAAATAGCCGCTGGCCGATCCGGATGTCGCGGTGAAAATCCACGTGCGTCTATGTCCCTACGGATGGCCTCATGAGCGCCGCGGTCGAGCGGGCCGAGCATCCCCGGAGATCGCTGCCGGGACCGGACATCCAAGACGCCGTCTACAGCGCCGAGCTGTTCGACCCGGCCGGGGAGCTGCGCATCCTGCATCGCGGCCAGCGGTATCGGCTGCGCGTGGGCACAAAGGGTGCGCTGGAGCTGCTCGGGCCGATCTCCGCCGGTATGCATTCCTTCACGGCACGTCCGGCAAGTCATCCGACCGCGCGACACTTGGCCTAAACAACGCACGGCGACTGGATGGTCGCCGTCGGATGGCATCCTTCAAAAAACAAGAAAAGCGGTTTAGACTCCGTCAACGAAACGGATATGGACACTCGGACATGGATGCTTGCCGCCGTCCCTCGCGCACTCGCCCCATCGACCAGACAGATCCCGAAGAGAACGTCGAAAACGACTGGTTTTTCCTCGGTGTCCTCGCCTTCACCGCGCAGCTCGATCCCGGACACCTGCCTCCGCTCGGCAACCTCAAGCTCCAACTGGCCTGGCTGAGCGGCTTCGCCGGCGCCTGGTTCGACGACTGCTGTGCCACGCGCGCGCCGATCGACGAAGACGTCACCCTCTACACGGCTATCACCGCCACGCTGCGCGAGCACCCGCTCCTGCTCCGGGAGTTAATGGCCATCCCTTCGGTCGGCGGCAGCGGACCGCACTGAGACCCGCCGGCCAACCGAGCCGAACGAAAGGATGCACGCATGCCGACCTCCTCCGACCCTGCAACGCTCCTGATGCTGGCGGCCGCCGCGGTCGCTGCCCTGATCGCGGTCATCGTCCTCGCCGTTGTCCTCGCCCGCGTCGTGCACGAACGCGATCGTCTCAAGCAACGGACCGATCGCACGATCGCCGAGCAGCAGGCCGAGATCGACTCGCTCGCGCGCTTTCGCGACATCCGCGATGCCGCGGCCACCGCCGAGCAGCTCAGGAATGCCTCGAAGGCGCTGTACGAAGGCGCACGGCACAAGGAACAGGAAATCCTGAACACGGCGGAACGTGCCGCGCTGGAGATCGCGTCCAAGGCCGAGCGCGAGGCTGCCGGCGTGCTCGAGGTCGCACGGCATGAGGCCGCAGCGCTGCGCAGTGCCGCCAATCTGAATGCAAAGACCCGGCGAGAGCGGGCCGACTCGGCGCTGGCCGAGGCCAGCGCCCAAGCCGAACGCATCATCGCGTCCGCCGATCAACGTGCTGTGCAGATTGCCGGCGATGCCTACCGTGCGCTGCGGGAATCGGATCGGCTCAAGCAGGTTGCCGAGGCGATGCGCAATGTCATCGACGGCTACGACGATCGTTACTTCAAGCCGACCTTCGGGCTGCTCGATGAGCTGGCCGAGACCTACGGCTTCGACGACAGCGGCCGGCAGCTCAAGGCCGCCCGCGAGCGAACTCGCCTGATGGTCGCCGAGCAGCGCCGCATTCGCGAGCAGATCCGCGAGGAGCAAAAGGCCCAGCGCGAGATCGAGCGAGCGCTGAAGGACAGCGCGCGCGAGGAGAAGTCACTCCAGAAGGCATTGGCCAAGGTTCAGGCCGAGGCCGCGCAATCCAGCGAGGCACAACGCGCCTTTTTCGACGCCCGGTTGGCCGAGCTGCATGCGCGGCTCGCGGAGGCCGAGGCTCGCAACCAAAGGGCGCTGTCGATGGCCCAGCAGACCAAGGCCGGTCACGTCTACGTGATCTCGAACATCGGCTCCTTCGGCGAGGATGTCTTCAAGGTCGGGATGACGCGCCGACTCGAACCCCTCGATCGCGTGCGCGAGCTCGGCGACGCCAGTGTCCCCTTCGCGTTCGACGTCCACGCGCTGATCTGGAGCGAGGACGCCCCGGCGCTCGAAACGGCCCTGCACCGCCAGTTCATTCAGGCCCAGGTGAACAAGGTCAATCCGCGCAAGGAGTTCTTTCAGGTTCCGCTCGGAGCGATCCGCCGGCAGCTCGAAGCCAAGGGGATTCTAGCATCCTGGACTATGACTGCCGCTGCCGCCGAGTACCGCGAGAGCCTCGCTCTCGCCAAGCAGCTGGCAGAGGATCCCGAGAAAGCACGGGAGTGGACGCAGCGACAATACGATTACGATCTTGCTGCCGATCGCGAGGAGATGGAAGCCGAAGAGGAGGCCCTTGCGAACGCTTAATGGTCATCAGACGGAGCTGTTGGGGTTGAGTCGAGCAACTCGCACACGTTTTGTTTTGTCAACGCTTGGGCTCTGCGTTAGGCTTCGATGTGTGCACCCACCACAAGGAGACACCGATGTCTGAGAAGAATGAACTGAGTGCCGCAATCGGTTTGCGGCTGCGCGCCGAGCGCCACCGGCGGAAGTTGAGCCTGTCGCAGCTCGCTGCACTGACGGGAGACATATTGTCAAAGTCACGGATCAGCAACTACGAACAGGGTACGCGGCGCATGGGGATCGAGGAGGCTGTGTTGCTGGCGCGCGCATTGGGCGACGTCTCGCCCGTCTATCTGATGTGTCTGGAGGACAGCGATCCGTTGCCGATTGACGAGATCAATCTACTGACCCTCTATCGTGCGAGCGACGAACGCGGGCGGGCGATGATCGACTCGGTGGCCGAGTCCGAAGCCGACCGCTAGCACGGTCAACGGGCGCAGGCGGACTAGCGGAAGTATCGCATCCGAATCAACCGATCCGATGATCTGAAACCAAGGCCGCGCCAGCGCTCGGTCTGGGTCGTTTGCGAGATCGAAAGGGTACTTCCGATACCCACGGGACGCATGGCCCGAGACCGTCTCGAAAAAACACACCACGTCAGGAGATTACGGCGGGCGTGACTGACAGAATCGCTGCATTCATCGGATCGCGATATCCTTTTCGTGTCCGAAATGCTCGATAGGCACGTCAAAATTTGATTGCCTGCAAGGCCGGACTTCGGTTAGGTTCGCAACTGTCTGTCTTATGTCTCATGATCGTCATGGTTTTTGCGGGTACGACCATCGAGGCGTGCACGAATCGTCGAAGAAACAAAACTCCTGGCCGTCAAAGCAACAGTCAACTGCTGTCGCCGCTGTCCGTATGAACAGGCCCGACCCTCTTGGTCCGGGCAACATCTTCTATCGAGACATGGAGTGTCGGACGCGGATATGGCGGACCTATCAGCCTCCGCTACGCGCCATGGAGAGCGAAGCGAAGGCGCGTAGCGTACGAGACAGGCGAGCACGATCCATCCGAAGCAACCGCCCTGAAGATCGCCGAGGTCTTCGGCGTACCGCTGGCCTACCTCTTCACTCCCGATCAGCGGCTCGGCGACATCATCCGAGGCTACGACCGCATGGACGAGGCCGGGCGCGCCCGACTCGCCGAGCTTGCCGCGACGCTCGTCGCGTCATCGAACCCATAGGACTCCTTCCGGCACCGTTCGTTCTGGATCCGAAAGGTCGAGGATTTGGGGGCGACGAACAGATCGAACCGCCGCTGCCATCGTTGGCTTCTTTCGGTCGGCTCGGAACCGCTGGATCTGTGGGCTTGCGGTGTGTCCGCCCGAAGTTGGCACCTTTCGTAAGCGCCAGATCCTTCGGTCGGGCGACGGGATGGAACTGTGGCGCCCGTCCGAGCACGGAGGTCGACTCGATGTGCGCAACCGGATCGAAACCATCGGTGAAGACTGCGAGGGGACGAGCGATTTCTGGTCTCGGTTCGGATAACAGCATCGGGCCAGTTCGGTGCTTGGGCAAACCGGGACCGGTCGCGGGCAATGCTGCTCATGGCGTGCCCAGTTCGACATTCTCGACCAATAATTGTCCCGTTACGCCATATTCGACCCGCCCTCTGAAGACGACCAGCGCCCCACCCCGGTTAACGCCTCGCCGATCCTGCTCCAGCTGGCACAATACCGTGACCTTGGTCACATTATTGCTTAAATATCCGGAGACCTAGCGGTGTTCCGACGGCCCGAGATCCGGGCTCCTTCGGGGATCAAAGTTCAGACGGAGGCACAAGACATGCGCGGAGTCATTCAAGGGCGCTGGCGCCATGAGGCACGGATCCGCGGCTTCACCCTGATCGAGATCATGATTGTCGTCGCCGTGATCGGCATCCTCGCCGCCATTGCATTGCCGTCCTATCAGGACTACACGGTCCGCAGCAAGGCCAGCGAGGGGCTGGGATTCGCCTCGGCCGCGAAGGTCGCGGTGGTCTCGGCCTATTCCAGCGGAGGCCTTCCCGCGAACAACGCCGCAGCCGGATTATCCGAAGCAGGGGATGTCCAAAGCCAGTACGTGGACTCAATCCAGATCGAAGGCGGGAATATACGAGTCACCTTCAACGATACTATCCCGCAACTTTACGGACGAAGCGTCATGCTGGCGGCGAAAGACCGTGGAGGCGCCATCGATTGGTGCTGCTATAGTCCCGATATCGAAGGGCGGTATATGCCGGCGACCTGCCGGGATGATGCGCGGTGCGCGGAAACTCGTCCGGCGATATGTACTGGAATGCGCTGTCGTTGCACGGACGGTTGGATCCTCGACGGAAAGAACTGCAAAAAGCCCTAAGATCGACTGAGGGTGAGCCACGCCTCGGTCATCTTCGGATCTGCACACCAGCCGAATTCCTGGATGTCTTGGCATGAGCACCCTGACGATCCGTCTTCCCGACGATACCGCCGAGCGCCTGCGTGCCCTGGCGCGCAGGCGGGGCCTGAGCGTCAACAAGCTCATCGAGGAGTTGAGTGCTCAGGCATTGGCTGCCTGGGATACCGAGAGCCACTTTCGGGCGTCGGCGGCGATGGGTGACCCGGCACGTACTTTAGCCATCCTCGATCGTCTGGATGCCGCCGAAGCAGATGCGACGCGTCCTCTCGATTAGCGCGTGAGCAATACCCTATCCGGGCGTTTCATCCATAAGGACGGTGTTCCAACAGGCACCGTTATCCCCGATGCCATCTCCTTCAGCATCAACTCACGAACGCCTCGCCGGCGCCATCGAGCGCGTCACCTTCCACTGCGAGCAATCCGTCATCTGTGGTCCTGCGGGTCAAAGTCAGGAGTCAGCGCGATCTGATGACGGTCATCGGCAGTGCCGCGTCGGTATCGGCCGGAGGCGTCGAGCCCCACGTCAGCGTTCTGGACGTATTCCAGGAACGGCCCAGGGTGTCGGCAAGGCGCACCTTCCGGGACCAAGCGACGGTCCTCCAGCGAGCAGAGGAATGATTCGTCACAGCGGAACCAGGGCTCGCATCAAGGAATGATATCGCCGATCCATTGCTTGTGCACCCAGCCAAGGCCGGATCCGGACAGCTGGCGCCTCGGTCCGACGCGCTGACAGGCGTCGTCGGGACTGACCTGGCCGCCAGGGACAAGCACGCTTAGCCAATCGCCTTGCCCGCCGAAGATCGTGACGCGGTCGCCGTTACGGAGTTCGCCGATCTTGCGGTAACTGGACCCGGGGCCGGTGCGGACGGCGAGAAAGCCGTCGCCGCCGGGCTTTACCCCATGACCGTGCCTGCGCCGCAATTGGCCGCTTCTCCGTCGCTCTCGAATTCATAGATCGGCACGTCGAGACCCTGCGCGGCAAGAGCAGTCGGAGCGATGCCTAGGGCGGAAAGCGCAAGAACGCGAAAGATGAAGGGCTTCGTCACGCATGTCTCCCGGTCCGATTGTCCCGCGGGAGCATATCACGGCCTCCGTCGTGGATAGTCCGCGACAGCCGGCCCCGGCCAAGTCGCGCAGGCGCCGCTACAGCAGTCGTAGCCTGAATGTTCGTCACAGTGAAATCCGGTCGAAGCGCATGGCCCGCCGGTGGGCTGCGGCCGGTCCCGCGAGTCCCTCGCGGACCATCCAGACCGTTTGCCACCCCGCCTCCCGGGCGGCGTCGAGTTCCTCGCGCACGTCCGACAGGAACAGGATCCGCCGGGGAGTCACGCCGATGGCCTCGGCGATGCGCCGGTAGGAGCCGACCTCGCGTTTGGGTCCCGTGCGGGTGTCGAAATAGCCCGACAACAGCGGCGTCAGGTCGCCGGCGGCGGTGTGGCCGTAGATCTGCCGCTGCGCGTGGACCGATCCCGATGAGTAGATGTAGAGCCTTAACCCCCGCGCGTGCCAAGTCCTCAGCGCCGGGGCGACGTCCGGATAAAGAGGAGTCACCAGCTCGCCGTTGCGGTATCCCTCCTCCCAGATAAGTCCCTGCAGGGCCTTCAGCGGCGTGACCTTCTGGTCCCGCTCCATCCAATGGCACATGCGCACCACCACGGCCTCGTCGTTCCACACGTCGCCCGCCTCGCGCGCCTCGTCCATGATCTCCGCAACCTCGGGCTCGTTGCGGTGCTGGCGGACGTAGTTCGGCAGGCGCTCCCGAGCATAGGAGTACAACACTTCGGTCGCGAACGCGACTGAAGTGGTCGTACCCTCGATATCCAGCACTATGGCCTCGACCGGCATCATGTCTGCCTAATCCTATCGGTGGAGATTCACGGCTAAATCCGGAGTGTAACGCCGGGTCCGGCGTCGCTCGAAACATCTCTACCTCGCCCGCCCCATTCCCGGCGCTACAATCCGCCGATGCATCCGCCCTCCCCCGATACCGCCCCCCGCGAACGCCTCGCCGGCGCCATCGAACGCGTCACCTTCCACAGCGAGCAGTCGGGCTTCTGCGTATTACGGGTCAAGGTCAGGGGTCAGCGCGATCTGATGACGGTCATCGGCAGCGCCGCTTCAGTCTCGGCCGGTGAGTCCATCGAGGCCCAGGGCGCATGGGCCAACGATCGCGAGCACGGGTTGCAGTTTCGCGCAGATCAACTTCGGGTGGTTCCCCCGACCACGCTCGAAGGCATCGAGAAGTATCTTGGCTCCGGCATGGTCAAGGGCATCGGTCCGCACTTCGCGCGCAAGCTGGTGCGGGCCTTCGGCGAGGCCGTGTTCGACGTCATCGAGACGACGCCCGAGCGTCTCGAAGAGCTGGAGGGCATCGGCCCGAAGCGCCGAGAGCGGGTGACCTCGGCATGGGCCGAGCAGAAGGTGATCCGCGAGATCATGGTCTTCCTGCAATCCCACGGGGTCGGCACCTCGCGAGCCGTGCGCATCTACAAGACCTACGGGGACGAGGCGATCCTCAAGGTCACCGAGAACCCGTATCGTCTGGCGCTCGACATCTGGGGCATCGGCTTCAAGACCGCCGATCTGATCGCGCAGAACCTCGGCATCCCGCGCGACTCGCTCATCCGCGCCCAAGCCGGCGTGCGCCATGCACTGCAGGTCTGGTCCGAGCAGGGGCACTGCGCGGCCTCGCCCGAGAAACTGGTGGCGATGGCGATCAAGCTGCTGGAGATCCCCGCAGCGATCATCGAAGAAGCGATCGCGAGCGAGCAGACGGCGGAGAATCTGATCCTGGATCGGGAGCTGCTCTTCCTGACGCCCTTGCATCGCGCCGAAGTCGGGTGCGCGTCGCACATACGGCGTCTACTGCAAGGGGCACCGCCCTGGGGGACGATCGATCCGGAGAAAGCCCTGCCGTGGGTCGAGGGTCAGACCGGATTGGTGCTGGCACCTTCGCAGCGTGCGGCGGTCGCGACCATGCTGGCGAACAAGGTCTGTGTCATCACGGGCGGTCCGGGCGTGGGCAAGACCACCCTGGTCAACAGCCTGCTGCGCATCCTGCAGGCCAAGCGCCTTTCGGTCGCCCTGACCGCGCCGACGGGGCGTGCCGCCAAGCGCTTGACCGAGACGACCGGGATTGAGGCCAAGACGGTCCATCGGCTGCTCGAGTTCGATCCCACCACCTTCCGCTTCAAGCGCGATGCCGACAACCCGCTGGAGACCCAACTCCTGGTCATCGACGAGGCGTCGATGATGGACACGGTGCTGATGAATCAGCTTCTGCGCGCGGTCCCGGACGATGCGGGCTTGTTGATCGTCGGGGACGTCGATCAGTTGCCCTCGGTCGGCCCCGGCGCGGTCCTGGCCGACCTGATCGGCTCCGGAGCAGTGCCGACCGTACGGCTGACCGAGATCTTCCGCCAGGCGCTCAGCTCGCGAATCATCGTCAACGCCCATCACATCAACCAAGGCGAGATCCCGCTTGTCCCGGCCAAGGGCGAGACCAGCGATTTCTACCTCATCGAGGCAGATGATCCCGAGGACATCGCGGCCAAGCTCTACGCCAGCGTGACCACGCGCATTCCTCGCGGTTTCGGCTTCGATCCGGTCGAGGACATCCAGGTGCTCGCGCCGATGAACCGCGGCGGTCTCGGCGTGCAGGCGATCAACGTCGAGCTGCAACGCCTGCTCAACCCCACTGCCGAGCCGCTGGTGCAGAAGTTCGGCACGACCTACGCACCCGGCGACAAGGTGCTGCAGCGGGTGAACAACTACGACAAGGAGGTCTTCAACGGCGACATCGGGCGGATCGCAGCCATCGACCCGGAACAGAGCACGGTGACCGTGACCTTCGACGGCCGGGCGGTGGAGTACGACTTCGGGGATCTCGACGAGCTCGCGCTGGCCTATGCCGCCAGCATCCACAAGTCACAGGGCTCGGAGTATCCGGTGGTGGTCATCCCGCTTGCCATGCAGCACTACCAGCTGTTGGAGCGTAATCTGTTGTACACGGCAGTCACTCGGGGGCGCAAGCTGGTGGTGATCATTGCCGAGCCGAAGGCGTTGCGGATGGCGGTGAAGCGGCAGGAGTCGCAGCGGCGGGTAACGCGGTTGGGGGAGAGGCTACGGGAGGGATCCGGCGTCCACGAGCGGGGGGCATTTCCAGCTCAGCCCGAGCAGCCCCCGAGCCAGCATCCATAAGGCGGTCAGGCGCCGGCGAGATAGGCTGCCTTCCACCCGGCATAGCGCTCGACCAACCCCCGCAACGCCTCGGGCTCGTAGGCCCGCAAGCCGCTCAGGATCAGGGTCTTCGCGCCCTGCCCGACCGGCTCCCCGGCGGCCGTCAGGCGGAACCCGAGTCGGGCCTCGCCGCGCTTGCCCGTCACCTCCAGCTCGGTCGATTCCAGAGCAATCTCCAGGTCGGGGCAGTCCAATCGGTCCAGCTCGAACGACATCCGGTCATAGATCACCAGCGGCCGATCCGGGTTGATCATCACACCCTGCTGCTC
>NZ_FNNZ01000021.1 GCF_900106925.1 Thiocapsa roseopersicina | reverse complement strand
GCCCACACCCCGGCCGCGCGAGACCGGGGGAGCGCTTCGCCGACCCCTATCACGCAACTTGATCGCGAAACCATCAAAATCGCTGACCGCACTCAGCCGCGTCGCCGATGAATTGCACGCTCGTGATGCGTCCCCCTTCGGACGCGATCAGGGTCGCCTTTCCGGGCTCGCGCGGCAGCATAGCGGTCTCCTCGGCTTCGCGCCCCAGCAGCATGGGATAGGGCCGCTTGCGCATCTTGGGCAGGGCGATCATCGAGGTCACCATGCCGGGCATGGCGCTGATGTCCGAGACGTATTGGATGCCGGCCGCGGAGAGCGACTCGGCGGTTTGGTCCGCGAGGGCGGTTTCGACGAGTGCGGAGACGTTGCGCTCTGCGCTGAAGATCAGCACACGGGTGTTCGCGTCGACTGTTTGGGTTGTATCGTGTTGGTCCTTGAGGGTCAGGACGGGCATGGGTGCGCCCATCTCGAACGAGGCAGCGGACACGAAGGCGGGAAACAGGATCGGGATCAGGAGCAAGGGCATCGGCATCTGGTGAGACCTCGGTGAGAACACGATTACGAAGACCGGCGTTGATCGGAGCTCGTGCGATCTGCGGCGGTGGCGGTTGGAGGGCGAGACGACGGTCAAAAAATCAGCGACCTATCATCAGCGTCGTTCGCCGAGCTGACGGCCGAGGAGTCGAATTCAACTCCACGATCCTAGGCGGCGGTCAATGCGTGTCGGGCGGGTCATGATGTGGGCCCGCCCGGGGACATGGAGACGTGATCGGCGCGCAACCAGGGTTGGCCTTCCGCACCGGGCGCTATTTCGCATCCATCCGGATCACGCGCGGATCCCCGCCCTGCCCCGGCTCGGCCAGCATGCGACGGGATCGCTCCAGATAGAAGCGCGAAGGACCGTCGTCCGGGTACGCCTCCAGGATCTCTTGGAATCGGTCGGCCGCCTCGGACAACCGTGCCTCCTGATACAGGGCCAGCGCCGACTCGAAGACCTCGCACAGCTGGATCTGCGCCTGGGTGGCGGTCTCTCGTTTGGCCAAGACCTCGTAGACCGGGATCGCATCGGTCTTGCCGACGAATTGGAAGGCGCCGAGCGAGCGCATCACCAGGTTCTCGAATCCCGCCACCACCTCGCCGGTGGCCAGGATCTGGGTCCCGACGTGCTTGTTGAGCCCCTCCACGCGCGAGGCGGTATTGGCCGAGTCGCCGACGATGCTGTAGACGAAGCGTCCGCCCCCGCCGGCGTGGCCCACATAGACGTAGCCCGCCTCAAGACCGATGCGCAGACGCGCACCGGGCATGTCGTGGCGCTTTCTGAAGTCCTTGATCGCCTCGCCGGCATCCAAGGCGGCCAGCAGGGCCTTGCGTCGCGGGTCGGGCGACGGCTTGTCGGCGACCCAGGCGCACATGATGGCGTCCGCACGAAACTCGGTGACATGGACACCGTGCTTTTTCAACGGCGCGGCAAGGGTTTCGAAGTAGTCGTTCAGAAATTTTGCAAGCTCTGCCGGCGGCAAGTTCTCGGCGATGGTGGAAAAGCCCGCCATATCGGTCGCGAGACAGGTGCCGTAAACGACCTGGTTGAGCTTCCCGGGCTCCAGCCGGTCCTGGACAAGATCCCGCACGAGCTCGTCGGGCAGGTAATAGTTGATGGCCGCGCTGATGCGCTGACCGCGACGGCGCTCCATCAGGTACTGACCGAGCAGGCCGACGAAGAGACCGATCGGCGCCATGACCAGGAGGGGCGTCGCGACCGGCAGGATCAAGGCACGCTCGACGAACATCCAGTACGCCGCCCCGCCGTAGCTGAGGATCCAGACCAGGGCCACGGGTACGCCGATGTAGACGGGCAGCGCATAGGCGAGCGCGCCCAGGACGAGACCGAATACCAACAGGAGCGCCGCGGCACCGAGGTGGTCGAGCTGGGTCAGTGACCGGTTGGTCAGCAGGTTGGCGAAGGTTGTTGCGGCGATCTCGACCCCGCTCAGGTCGACGCCGTCCTCACGGGTGAAGACGGTGTGAAAGCGGTCCGGCTGTCCCGGATCGAATAGGTCGGAGTAGCCGACAAAGACCACCTTGCCGGCGAGGTCCAGCGCCTCGGGCGTCACGTTCGGATCCTCGATCCCCATGACCGCGTGATAGGGGACGGTCGTGATGGTGCCCGGAGGACCGTAGAAATTGATGAAGCGCTGGGCGTCGCCTGCATAGAGGGCCGCGAGCGCCGCAACCGGATCCGCATCTGCCGTCGCAACGGCCCCCGGCATCTCGGGTGCCGTTTCAAAGATGGTCCTTAACCCGCGCATCAGCAGCCGCAGTTGCGCTGGGTTCGCGAAGGCGTCGTCCGGAATGGGCAGTACGTTCAACGCATCCGGATCGACGGCTCGGATCCGGTCGAGGAGTGCCGGAAGCGCGTCCCTCTCGTGGATCTGCAAAACCACGGCGGGCAGCGTCGGCGAGGCGTCGGCGCTCTCTTTGAACACCCAGAAGTGATGGACCGAAGCGCCCTCCTTGGGCAACGGAAAGCTCGCAACGGCTGCGGCGGACTCGGCAAGCGCCGAGAATGGCGGGACGGCGTCCTCCTCCCAGACCATCCCGACGTGGCGCCCGGTCTGATCGGAGATGGGTCGCCGCTTGCCGGTGAGCAGCTCCACCAGAACGACATTGCCCGCCCGGTCCAGGGCGTCGATGAAGGCTTGATCGGACTGCGGGTCTTTGGCGATCCCGAAATGCACGTCGAAGGCGACGACCGACGCGCCAAGGCGCACCAAGGCGTCGACCAGCTCGCCATGGACGGATCTGGGCCACTCGCGCGGCAGACTCGGCAGTCCGAGCTGCTCGCCGGAACGGCCGTCGATGGCGACGACGACCACGTCGTCGGGTGGCGCGAGCGTGCCGCGGGCGTTGAACAAGAGACTCAGTCCGACGGACTGCTCCAACGCGACACCGGGTGGCAACGCCTCCAAGACCAGGCCCGCCGATCCGACCGCCAGACCCACAAGAAGACCGATCAACCATCGCCGCATGAAATGATTCCAGTCCGCTCAGAGATGAAGCGCGACGATCGGAACATCGATCATCGCACTGGAGTCCCGCCTGACGCCCGGCGCACCGAAACCGGCCGATCTCGGCCCTCTCCAACGCGGCATCGGTCGGGCCTCCGGTCAGCCATCGGTTGTCTGCATGCCCCGCGCATGTGCTTGGCGGCAACCCGCGGTGCAGTCGTCGGAGGATGACGCCAAGAGTCGTGCGGTATCCTCCGGCCGGCCCTGATCGGTCAAGAACCGAGCCAGCGTCTCGCCGGCACGCAGCTCCAGCGCCCTCGCCTGCTGCTCGCGCGCGAGCGTCAAGGCTCGGCACAACCCGGCCTCCACCTCGTCGATCGGCGCGTCGCCTTTCTGCCATCTCAGCTCGGCCTGAAGCCGGTGGAGTTCGGCCTCGTACCAGCGCTCCCCCGTGCGCTCGACCGCCGCCAACGCCTCGGCCACCGTGTCGAGCGCGTCCGGCAAATATCCCGATTTAGCGTAAGCCTCGGCCAGCCGCGCGAGATAATAGGGCCTGATCAAGACCGCACCGGTCGCGCCCCACTCCTCAAGGCCCAGGCGAATCGAGACGATCCCGGCCGCCGGCTCCCCCTGTTCCGCCAACGCCCATCCCCGAAGGATGCGCGCGCCGGCCAGCCATACGGCGATCTCCTCTCGCTTGCAGTGCTCGATCAAGCCCTGGGCCTCCGACTGGACGCGGACCGGATCCCCGACCCCGTGAGCGAGGAGCATGCGGGTCCAGAGGATCTGCGCGACCCCGAAGGGCTGAGCCAGCTCCCGGGCGAGCCGCAGACCCGTCTCGATCCGGATCGATGCCTGCTCGGGGGACCCGAGAAGCCAGTACAGCAAGGCGGCATACATCTCGCGCACCACGGCCGGATCTTCTCCGTATTCGGCGACCAAATGCTGACGCGTCTGAACGTTGAGTGCGAGTCGCTCGGCATCGACCTGGACCCTTGCCCGAGCGAGCTCGCCCGTGAAGAGGTCGGTCTGGCCGACTGCGTTGCGCGCCGGAAGGAGGCACTCCGACGTCTGTGCCCCTTCGATTACCTCCGCCAATTCACGAGCCAAACTCCGGGCTTGCTGAAGATCGGCACGGGTCACGAAGTAGTTCCAAAGGCCGCAGAGCACCGGCAGCAGGGTCGGCGTCTTCGGAAACTGTCGGCACAAGGCATGCGCTCGCCCGTAGGCGTAGGCGACGGCCGGGGCACCGAACCCGTCGGTTGCGATCGCCGCGACCCCGAGCGCGATCTGCAGCTTCAGCTCCTCGCGTCCGCGCTCGGTATCCTGCGGCCAACGGGCGAGCAGTGCGAGGCCCCGACGAAGATGGACCTGAGCCGCCGCCGCGGCGAACCGCGTCAATGCGGTCTCCCCGGCCAGGCGATGATAGCGGGCCGCCCGACGATCGTCGTGTCCCCGCTCGAAGTGCTCGGCCAGCTCGACCGCAATGGACGCTCCCTCGGTCCCGTATCCGGCCTCCAACCGCGCGCCGATCGCTCGGTGCAGGCGAACGCGCCGGCTGCTGGCGACGCGCCAGTAGAGCACCTCCTGGTAGAGCGCGTGGCGAAACGCGTAGGTCTCCGTGAGGGTCCCGTCGGGCCACTCGACCGGACCCCGCACCGCAACGAGCTGCTCGCGTCGCGCAAGTCCCTCGCACACCGCATCGACCGCAGCCTCCGACAGGTCGAGCGCTGCCGCGACCGCCGCGACCGCAAATACCGGCCCTGCGACACTGGCGGCCTCCAGCACCCGCTGCTCGGACGTATCCAGACGCTCGATTTGCACCTCGATGAACTGCTGGAGGTCGGTCGGTAGAGTCGCCGCCGCCCGGTCGAGCCCGTCGCCAGTGCCCGCACCCGCCAGCTCCGGATGCTCGAGCAGATACTCGGTCAGCTTGACCATGAAGAGCGGTTGACCGGCCGTGCGACGATGCACCAAGGTCGCAGCGGATCCGGCAGTCTCGGGCGGCAATCGACTCGCGACATAGGTCCGTACCGCCGCTTCGTCCAGTCCGCGCAGAGCGATCTCCCGGCTTTGACCGTGCCATTGCAGCTCGTCCTTGAGTGTCTTGAGCGGATGCTCCTTCCTGGTCAGCTCGATCGGCCGACAGGTACCGATCACCAGGATGCGCGCCGCCTCCGGCCGACGCGCCAGCACCGCAAGGGCCTCGACGGTGGCCTGGTCGCACCATTGCAAATCCTCGAGGAAGAGCACCAGCGGCCGGGTGGCGGCGATTGCCTCGAGTGCGTCGGCCAGCTCTCGCTGGTAGTGGTGTGTATTCACCGGGGCCTGACGGTGTTGCATGGCCTCGCGCTCGGGCGGCGTCAGCACGCCCGACAACTGGGCGAGCCAGCCCGGCGCTTGCTGGCGAAGATGAGCGATGACCGTCTCGCCCCGCGGTCCCCGACACAGGCGATTCAATGCCTCGAGCATTGCCAGATAGGGCTCGCCGGCCCCGCTGTGCTCGACACACTGACCACGTCCGAGCCAGATCTCGGCCGAGGGGATCGAAGGGGAGATCGACGGGTCGTTCAACCACCGGATCCAGGCATCCACCAAGGTACTCTTGCCGATACCCGCCTCGCCGGTCACGAATAGGATGCGGCGCCGGCCGCGGCACACCTCGTCGTAGCAGTCCCGGAGCCGAGCAAGCTCTGCCTCGCGGCCCAGGAGGCTCGGAGCGGCGATTGCGGGGATCGTCGCCGCGCCGGGAATGGCCGAGGCCACCGGTGCAATGAAACGATAGCCGCGCCGGTGCAAGGTCTGGATATAGACCGGCGCCTTGGCGTCGTCCCCCAAGATACGGCGCAGCTCACCGATGGAAACCGCCAAGGTGCCCACGCCGACGACCGTCTTGCGCCAAACCTCGGCCAAGAGGCGATCGTGCTCCACGACTTCACCGGGATGCTTGGCCAAATACCAAAGCACTTCGAGCGTCTTGGCACGCAGCGGTATCTCCGCCTCGCCCCGCCACAAGGGTCCACGGGGTCCGGCCAGACGATAGGGCCCGAAGCAGACTGCGGGCGTCGGTGTCATCGAGTTGCTGTGCTCCAGAGACGGCCGCCAGGCCATTCCGTGTACACAAAGGCCCCGCCGATGGCTTCGAAGGGGCCTGATTCAGCACCCGCGCACATGTCAGCGAGCGGCGCGCCTTGAAGGCAGCGTCGAACCGGCGGTTCATCGAGGGATGCCGGACGTTTCATATCAAGAATCGCTCGGAAATTAAACCGAAATTTAAGAAATCTTTAAGGACTCCTAGGGCGAGCGGCAGGTAGCCTAAGTCCAACGAGCAGGCTAGGACATACGGGCAAAATATGCGCGACCACCGACCGTCCCCGCACCCCGTTGCCGCAATGGCCGCGTCTCGATCCGCAACCCCGGCATGACGCTTCTCGATGAGGTCCGCATGAACATCAAGGTTTCGCTCGGGATCTTGGCTCTTTGCTCGGCGTCACTCGGGAACAACGCTCGCGCCGACGCGGCTTGTGACTCGGAGGCCGGCCGGCTGGTTTCGGTACAGGGCGCCGTCGAGGTGCAATCCGCCGCAGGCGGCGATTGGCGCGAGGCATCGCTTGAAGGCCGGCTCTGCCAAGGCGATACCATCCGGGTCGGGATGCGCAGTCGAGCCGCGATCGCACTCATCAACGACGCCGTTCTGCGGATCGACGAAAACACCACCATGCGGCTCTTGGACGTCACCGGCGCGGACTCGGAACAGTCCTGGCTCGACCTTGTCGAGGGCGCAATCATGTCCTTCAGCCGCAAGCCGAAGCTGCTCAAGGTCAGCACGCCCTACCTCAACGGGTCGATCGAAGGGACCGAATTCCTGGCCCGGAGCCACGACGATACAGCGCAGATCACCGTCTTCGAGGGGACAGTCGTCACCTCCAATGCAGAGGGCTCGCTGTCCGTGTCGGGCGGCGAGACGGCCATCGCCGCGAAAGGCGGGGCACCGCAACCGCGACTCCTCGTGCGGCCGCGTGATGCGGTTCAGTGGTCGCTCTACTATCCGCCGATTGTGGCGCTCGGGGGAAGCCGGGACGCCGCCGA
This sequence comes from Thiocapsa roseopersicina, assembly GCF_900106925.1. Taxonomy (GTDB): domain Bacteria; phylum Pseudomonadota; class Gammaproteobacteria; order Chromatiales; family Chromatiaceae; genus Thiocapsa; species Thiocapsa roseopersicina. The sequence continues at coordinate 89,479 of NZ_FNNZ01000021.1, read as the reverse complement.
CAACCCCTCGCTGCACGAAGCGGCGAACCTGCTTTCGGTGGGGCGGGTCGAGGAGGCGCGGATCATCGTCGAGCGAGCGATCGCGGACGGCTCGGACGCCGGTCTCGCGTTTGCTCTGAGGGCGGTCATCAAGGTCACTCAGAACGACCGGGCGTCGGCGCTCTCCGACGCCGAGCAGGCCGTGAGCTTGACCGATGCAGCCGCCGCGAAGATCGCCCTGTCCTACGCCCTTCAGGCGAACCTTCAACTCGAGGCCGCACGGGATGCCTTACTCCGGGCGGTCGAGCAGCACCCGAACGATGCCATGGCGTGGGCGCGCTTGGGCGAGCTCCAACTGATGCTCGGCGAGCGGCGTGCGGCGAGAGAGGCCGCTCAACGCGCCGTCGCGCTGCAGCCTGAACTGAGCCGCACCCAGATCGTCTTGGGGTTCGCGGCGCTCACCGAGATCCGTATCGCCGAGGCCCGGGCCGCCTTCGAGCAGGCCATCGTCCTGGACTCCGCCGACCCGCTGCCCCGCTTGGGTCTAGGTTTGGCCGAGATCCGCCGGGGCGCCCTTGCCGAGGGGGGGCGCGAAATCGAGACCGCAGTGGCCCTCGACTCGAACGATAGCCTGCTGCGATCCTATCTGGGCAAGACCTATTTCGAGGAGAAGCGCCCACCCTTGGATGCCCAGCAATTCGCCATCGCCAAGGAGCTCGACCCACTCGACCCGACACCCTATCTCTACGACGCCATTCGTCTGCAGACGGAAAACCAGCCAGTGCGGGCATTGGAGCAGATCGAGCGCTCGATCGAGCTCAACGACAACCGGGCGATCTATCGAGGACGCCTGCTCCTCGACCAGGATAGAGCGGCGAGGGGCACGAGTCAGGCCCGCATCTACAACGACTTGGGATTCACCCAACTGGGCATCAACCAAGCGGCGATGTCCCTGGCCATCGATCCGTCGAACGCGTCTGCCCATCGGTTTCTTTCCGATATCTACAGAGCAAGCCCGAGGGCCGAGGTCTCGCGGGTCAGCGATCTGCTCCAGTCGCAGCTCCTCCAAGACATCAATATCAACCCGATTCAGCCCAGCGTCGCGGCGACGAACCTGAACATCGTCGCCCGCGGCGGCCCGGCGGCTGCCGGCTTCAACGAGTTCACGCCGCTTTTCGAGCGCAACCAGATCCAACCGAACTTCAGCATGCTTGCCGGCAGCAATCAAACAGCCTCATTCGAAGGCGTTCTGTCCGGTATTTATGACCGCGTGTCATTCAGCGCAGGCGGATTTCAATACGATACCGACGGCTTTCGGGAAAACGGAGATCTCTCGCACCAGGTCGCGACCGTCTACGGTCAAGCCGCGGTTTCCGAAACGGTCAATCTCCAAGCCGAATACGGAACACGCCATTCCGAGTGGGGCGACATCGCGATGAAGTTCGATCCGGCGGATGTCGATCCAACCTACCGACGCAGCCTGGATGCGGATATCTGGCGACTCGGGGCTCGTCTGACGCCCACTCCGAGCTCGAACATCCTCTTGTCCGTGATCGGCGCGGAGCGGACGATCGAGGGCATGGAAAAGGACGAGCTGTTCTTTATTCCCGAGCTGGGGAGCTTCGATCTGCGCACCGACGTGGAATCGGAAGATGTCACCGACCAGTACGACATCCAATATCTCTTTCAGAGTGATGCCTTCAACCTGACCCTCGGCGGTACCTATGCGGATCTAAACCGTCGGGATACGCTGGCGCTCGTCGTTGAAACGCCTTTCGGAGAAGATCCGCCGATCGAGCTCGAGACTGAATTCACCGTCCGCGACGAGCGCGCATACGCCTACGGTAATTTTCACCTTCTCGAAAGCTTGATTTGGACCCTCGGACTCAGCTATCAAGGCTATACGGAAGGCGAGGTGTTTGATTTCGACGAGACCAGCCCGAAACTCGGCGTTCAGTGGCAGGCAACCGAAGCGCTCGTGCTGAGGGGAGCCTATTTTCAGGGCGTGAAACCGGTGCTCTCGAGCAATCGAACGCTTGAGCCTACTCAAATCGCCGGTTTCAACCAGTATTTCGACGATGCCAACGGGACCAAGTTCGACCGCTACGGGATCGGAGCCGATTTGAAGGTGACTCGGAGCCTCTTCTTCGGGGCAGAAATGACCCGACGCGACCTGGAATCGCCGGTGATCAGCGAGGTGATCGGCGAAGGGATCTTCGAGGACAGGGAGGAATGGCTGAATCGTGTGTACGCGTACTGGACCCCTTCCGACCGATGGGCGCTCAGCGCCGAGGTCTCGTACGACAAGTTCGAGAATCAAATCGAGTCGGTCTTGGCATTCGGCGTTCCGGAGACCGTCACGACGCTGAGCATTCCGTTGATTGCGCGCTACTTCCATCCGAACGGCTTTTTCGCCAGTGTCGGTGTGACGTACGTCGATCAAGAAGTGACCGGCGAGGAGGTCTATGCGTACCAGACAGGCAACAGCGACTTCGCCGTCGTGGATTTAGGCGTCGGGTACCGCCTCCCGAAGCGTTGGGGCATCTTGAGCCTGTCTGTTCAGAATGTACTCGACGAGCAATTCGACTATCTGGACAACAGCTATCGCAGCTTCCAGGACGAGCCGACGATCGGCCCCTACACCCCGGACAGGGCCATCACGGCGCAGTTGACATTGAATTTCTAATCGGAGAATAAGCATGACGACGCAGCAGCAGGCAGCCCTTCTGGGGGTCTTCGCTCTCTTGGGGGCATCCGGAACGACTTGGGGCCAGGTCTGTATCGACAGCCTGGAAGGAACAGGTGCGACAACGGTTCTCAACGCCAGCGGTCAAGGCAACTTTTCTTGCTCGAATATGTCCCCGGGGCCGGACGGAGCGCCGATGCAGAACGTCAGCGGTTCGGTCTCATTGATCGTCAAGAACAACTCAGGTACGCCCGTGGCAACCGGCACGCAGGTCGACATCCAGGTTTCGAGCGGATTGCCCGGACGCGAAATCGACGCTGTCTACATTCGCACCCAAGGCAACGGTGCTCGGTGCCTCTATAGCTTCTCGGACTATTCGGAATCCGCGACGGGCCTGCGCAGCGGCGGCGGTCAATTCGGCGCAGCGGACGTCATCGTGTGTGCGGACGGCGAGGGCATACCTCCGCCCGTCGAGCCGGAGGTGGTCGAGCCGATCTCCACGGCTGCCGATGCCTGTGAAGGCGAAGTCTTCGCAACCGGAGCGGCGGTAGAGGGTCTGGCGGTTGTCTCCGGCGTGAGCTTGGACGGCAAGACCGTTGCGGTGTGCAGCGCGCCTGGATCGGAACAGTTTCAGTGCGTCAACCGATGCGAGAATTTCACACCCAGAGGTGATACGGAAGCCTGCGCTCTGGCGAGCGCGGGCTTAGGGAACGGACAGAAGGATCTGGAGGCATGTCGACCCTGCGACCTTTCGATTCCGGAGTCGCCCCCCGCGACAGATCAGGATGGCAACCCGTTGTTTTACTGCTGGGAATACGCAAGCAGTGTGGTGAGAAACCCTCCGTTGGGCTCGGTGACTTACCCGAACGCACCAGGCACCGTCAACATCCCCGGGACCGAGATACCCGGACCCCCGATACCTCGGACGCCGGGGACCATGCTGCCGCACCCGAGCATCGGCGGCACCTCCTTCGAGGTCCAGTCCTACAACCCCTGCACCACGACAACGACCTGGCTGAACGGCCGGCAGTACACCTACACCACCTGTCGGTAAACTCGAGGTCTTCATCGAGCGATCCTGAATCGCGAACGGGGCTCCGTCGGAGCCCCGTACCATTGGAACAGACGCGCCGAGAGGCCCACCCGGACACCCGGATGACCCCGTCGCGGGGCGCAAACTTTCACGTTAAGCGGACACGGCCTATGCAGATCCACTCCGAACTGTTGGACGACAACATCCTCAAAGTCACCCTGGAAGGACGTCTCGACGTCGAGGGGACGCAAGCCATCGATCTCAAGCTCACGACCCTGACGGCGACGAGCCGCAAGGCAGTTCTCGTCGATCTGAGCCAAGTCGACTTCCTGGCCTCGATCGGGATCAGGACACTCTTGACCTGCGCCAAGACGACGTCGAAACGGGGCGGCAAGATGCTTCTAGTCAACCCGCAGCCCATGGTTCGCGCGGTTCTGGATCGCTCGGGCGTCTCCTCCCTGATCCCGGTCTATGCCGATGCAGAGACAGCACTCGGCACCCTCGACGCCGCTTGAGGTGACCGACCCCGAGGTGAGCAAGGAGGCGCAGGTCGAGGCGCTCGTGATCGGAAATCGTCTCGCCGAGATGAGTCGCGTCGAGACTTGGTTGCGCGAGATCACGATCGCTTGGGCTCTGCCGGATCAGGTCGCCTTTGCGGTCGACCTGGTGATCAACGAGGCGGTGACCAACGTCATCAATCATGCCTTTCGCGACTCGGAGCGGCATGAGATCCGGATTGCTGTCCGCAACCGGGATGACGCCGTCGAGATCGAGGTCACGGACGACGGGGTTGCCTTCGACCCCATCACCCGCCTCGAGGTCGCGCCCGCCGACGACCTCGAACACGCCGATATCGGCGGGCGCGGCATCCAGCTGATCAGGCGCTTCAGCACCGATCAGACGTACGAGCGCGTTGCGGGACGAAACCGCCTGCGAGTGCGTATTGCAAGACCCCCGGTGCGCGATGATCTGGATCTGATCGGCCGCCATGCCCTCTTCGCAGGTATGGAATCGACCATCTTGGAGCCACTCTTGGCGGGCTGCGAGATGCGCAGCGTTCGGGCCGGCGAGATCATCCTGGAACCCGGTCAGATCAACCGGCATCTCCACCTCGTCCTGGAAGGCCGGCTGGAGGTTCATCTCGATCGTCTCGGCTCGGACGAAGGCTTCGTGATCGAGGCCGGCGAGTGCACCGGGGAGATTTCGGTCGTCGATTGCAGACCGGCCAGCGCCTTCGTGATCGCAAGCATGCCGAGCCGCCTCCTGCTCCTGCCCGAAGCCATCCTCTGGGATGAGCTGCTGCGGATTCCTAGAATCGCAAGGAACTTCATGCGTCTCTTTGCCGACCGCATGCGTGCACGCACGCAGGTGATGCAGCAAGCGTTGGAGCAGCGGCTGAGATACGAGCATCTGCAGCGCGAGTGGGAAGTCGCACGTGAGATCCAACTCGGCATGCTGCCGCGTCGCTTGGACCTCGGACCCGAAATCGAGATCGATGCCGGGATGACGGCGGCACAGGAGGTCGGCGGGGACTTCTACGACGTCTTTCCGGTCGGCCCGGACGAGTACTGCATCGCCATCGGGGACATCTCCGGCAAAGGAATGCCGGCGGCACTCTTCATGGTGCGCACCTTGACCATGCTGCGAAGCGAGCTGTTGCTCGGTCAACCGATCGACGAGTCCCTAAGGCGCATCAACCGCAGGCTCTGCGCCGAGAACCCGACTTCGATGTTCGCCACCTTGGTGATCGCCCTGATCGACAAGCGGACCGGAGTCCTGCGTTACGTCAATGCCGGCCATGACCCGATCCTCCTGGGAGATCGGGGCATCGATTACCGGGCCCTGCCGCCGCCGCGCGGGATCTTGGTCGGTGCCTCGGAGGAGGCGACCTACGAGGTCGCGTGCGTGGGGCTTCGACCGGGCGACGTCCTGGTGCTCTACACCGACGGTGTCACCGAGGCGATGAGCGCAGACCGCCGCCTGTTCACGCTCGACCGACTGCTGGAATGCCTGTCGGAGCAACCCGCTCGCTCGGCGAGCGCGCTTGCGGACCGGATCAAGGCCGCAGTAAAAGGCTTTGAGGCGGGTGCTCGTCAGTCGGATGACTTGACCCTGGTGATCCTCAGATACCGCGGACAACAACCGCTTGTGTAACGACACCCGAAGCCGGCGACCGAGATCGAATCCGAGCAGGTCCAGGCGGCGTGTTCTCCTTCGGTTTTCGATGTCCCGGGTTGTCGGTGCAGTTGTCGGAAGTCGATCTGTCGTCGTCGCCGCAAAGTTCCCTCGGATCCGAGCGGATGCCGTTCAGGCTTCGATCCCGGATGTTCGCAGCAAAGGAACCTTGCGACCGTCGGAACCCGCTGCCTCCCATACGTCGATCAGGTCCAGGAACCTGCGAAGGTTCTCACGGGCAAGGTGCTCGTATCGCGCATAAAAAAAATCGGTGACGAAGACCCGGGGACGGCGCAGCATCGACTCCAAAAACACGCGCTTGATGCGGCAGTAGTCTTGGTCCGAACCTCTGAACTCGGCGCGCAGATATCCGGTGTCGCGCAGATAGCATTCCCAAGGACAACCGAGACTGGCGAGGTCGATGTCGCACAGGATCATTTGGTCGGGGTCGACCGGTTCCCGCCGATGCGTGGTGACCAGGATCAGATCTACGACCTCCGCGATAAAGGATTCCGCCATGCTGCCACCGGCCAGATTGCGAAAGAGCTCGGCACTGCGGGCCTCGTTGTCGGAACGTTCGGGCTCGTTGATGATGTCGTGGAACCAAATCGCCATTTCCACGTGATCGGGCCGGACGATCCGCTCGACCGCCAGGTCGAATTCGGACAAGCAGTGTGCGAGGTGGCGCTTGTCGTGATAATGCCGATGCGATTCGGCGTAGCGACCATCAAGGCTGCTCCAGGCAATGTCCGGATCGCATGATGATCTCGGGATTGCGCAACGACGCCAGAGCTGTGTGAAGCGATTGCGAAGATACTCGTCTGTCCAAGTACCCTCGTCGGATACTTGCCGGACGCCGTCGGCCGCAGCGGTCGTCGTTGTTTGGCTCAAAAGCCCTGCCCTCGACATATCCACATCCATTATTCTGCAGGTTGAATGGCGTGAAGTCGCGTTGTTTGCAGCAAAGGCCATACCTTGATGCACGGAGGATCAAGTGTTCCCGCCTTCATCGAGGTTACACAGGCCACAGAGCCGACGGCGAGGTCGTGATGAAGGCAGAGGAGCCACAGCCCGAACGGGTTTCCCGATGCCAAGTCGTTCCTCGGCGGTGCATCCTCGAACTCGGATGCACCAAACCGACACATCATTGACTGCAAGACCGGACCATCCAAGCCACCTGTCGATATGCTGGAACGACGGAATACATATGAACGGGTATGCACAGGTCACTCGCCATTCCATTCAAGTCCGGACATCATTCCCTATTCCGGAAATTCAAGGCGCGCCGACTCGGACAGCTCGCTCTCCCGTCACGACCCCCTGACGTGCGCACGGCTTTTGCTTAAGCTCTATGGCTTGACTCGGGTCGGGCGATCGATCTCGGCTCGACGAGGATCGAACGTGATCGCCCCTCCGAGCCCAAAGCACACGCCGGTGTCTCCATGAAACGGACCTCGATCGGACACACGGTTTCCGAACATCTCTCAGGAGTCTCAATGGATAAGCGGGCCTTCCAGTTCTCTCCGGTCCAGCGTTACCTCGACCGTATCCATGAAGAGTTGCTCGACCTGAACGACGGCGCCGTCGCCGATTACATCCCGGAGCTGACCCGTGCCGATCCGTCCTGGCTAGGGATCGCAATGGTCACGGTCGACGGGCATGTCTACCAGGTCGGCGACTCGCGTCAGAGCTTTACCATTCAATCGATTTCAAAGGCGATCACCTATGGTCTGGCGCTGGAAGATCGCGGGCTCGACCAAGTACTGGGCAAGGTCGGCGTCGAGCCCTCGGGCGAGGCGTTCAACTCCATCAGCCTGGAGCCCGGTACCGGGCGTCCCATGAACCCGATGATCAACGCGGGCGCCATCGCGACGACGGGATTGATCGAGAGCAAACCCGATGCCCCGCCGATGCAGCGGATCCTCGAAGCCTTCGGGCGCTACACCGGTCGGCCGATGCAGATCGACGAAACGGTGTATCGGTCCGAAAGCGACACCGGCCACCGCAATCGGGCGATCGCGCACCTCTTGCTCGGCTACGGGATCCTCGATCGCACGCCCGAGGAGGTTGTCGATCTGTATTTTCGGCAGTGCTCCATCCTGGTGACCGCGCGGGATCTGGCGATGATCGGCGCCTGTCTGGCCAACAACGGGGTGAACCCGGTCACCGGGGTCGTCGCGCTGCAGTCGCGGTATGTCGAGAAGGTGCTGAGCGTCATGAGCACCTGCGGCATGTACGACTTTTCGGGCGCTTGGATCTTCAACGTGGGCATGCCGGCGAAGAGCGGCGTGGGCGGTGGGATCACGGCGGTGCTGCCCGGACAGTTCGGTCTCGGGGTCTTCTCGCCGCGCCTCGACGCCAAGGGCAACAGTGTGCGCGGCATTGAGGCGTGCAAGCGGCTGTCCAAGGATTTCAGTCTGCACCTCTTCCATGTCGCGCGCTCGACCTCCGCCACCGTCATGCGTCAGGTCTACAACTGCGCCAAGCGCACCTCGCGCCGCCGTCGCAGCGCGGCGGAGCTTGCCGTACTCGCGGAGCAAGGGCATCGCATCCGTGTCTACGAGCTGCAGGGAGAGCTGTTGTTCGGCAGTGCCGAATCGGTCGGCGTGGAGATCCTCTCCGAGCTCGCGCGGGTCGATTACCTGGTCATCGATCTCAAACGGGTGATCGGGATGGACCAGGCATCGATTCTGGTCCTAAGCGAGCTTTGCATGCGGATTGCCGACCAGGGCAAGAGGCTCTTCTTCACCGACAGCAAGAACCTCTATCGCTTCCGCAAGCACCTCCAGGGCAATGCCTATCGCGGGCAGGAGCCGGGGCCGCTGCATTTCGAGGACACCGATCACGCCGTGGAGTGGTGCGAGAATCAACTGATCGCCCAGACGGATTCCACGGGTGCCGACACCTCGGTCGCGGACCTGAACCACCAGTATCTGTGCGCCGCGATGACCCACGAGGAGCTTGAATCGCTCCGGCATGCCGGCCGCGAGCGGGAGTTCAAGACCGGCGAGCGGATCTTCGACGCAGGGGATCGCGCCGAGTCCATGTTCTTCATCCTGAGCGGCGAGGTCGAGGTCTGGATCGATACCGGCGCGGGCCAACCGTTGAGCCACCACCTGAGACTCTCCAGCCTCGGCCCGGGAATGGTCTTCGGCGAGGTTGCCTTGGTGAACGAGAAGCGCCGAACCGCCAATGTCTCTGCGGCCATGGATACCCGTTGTTTGGAGCTGCGCTTCGACGCCATCCCCGACGCACTTCTGGTCAAGATGCTGATGAGCATGGCGAGCCACTTCGCCAACAAGATCGAGCGCGACACCCAACTCATCCAACAGCTGGCCTGAGGCCGGCCGCGCGCGTCAGAGCCGAGTACCCCAGACCGCAAAGACCGGGTCGGATTCGGCGAGCCGTTCGGCATAGGTGTCGTCGGGCGGTCCGCAGACTGAAGGTTTCGAGCTGTCCGAATCGGCCGGACTCCCGCAGATATTCGAGCACGAGCGCGAGCCGCTCGTACTCATGCAGCTCCTGCCAGATCCGGATCACCTTCGGGGGGAACCAGCGGTTGGAGAAGGTGAGGATAAAACGCCCGCCCGACTTCAGCACCCGGGCGACCTCGCGGAAGACCTCGAAGAGTCGGATCCCGGGCTGCAGGTCTCTCAATAGGTCGTCGCTTGGCGGCAGAAGCCATGCGACAGGCTCGACGCGGAGGATCGCGCGATGGCCGGCCGGACGACCGATGATCTCGGCCTCCGATTCGGGCGGGAAGAAATCGCGACACAGGTCGAGCCGGCTGGCGACCCGACTGTCGGCGTGCGTCGCGTCCTTGCTTTGCCAATGCAGGTCGAAGCGGATGCGAGCCAGCGTTTGGAGGCTCGTGTCTTCAGGCGGATCGTGCGTCGGCGTCTAAGGCATCGTGTCGGCCTTATTGCGGACGAGGTCGAGTTGCGCCGAGCGGCGCACACCACGGCGACGCTCGTTGCGCCGAGCCGTGCGAGGCACAACCGACTGTCGGCGGATGTCGTGCTTCCTATCGTCAGCACGACCTACGGCGTTGATAAGGCTTGCATCGTGTGGCGAGCCGTGGATCAGGGCGTTCGCGCCACCGCCCACACCTGGATCCGTTGAACACCGGCCTTGCGCAACACCCGGCTCAGCTCGGCGACGGTGCTGCCCGTCGTCACGACATCGTCGAGAATGGCAACGTGAGTCCAGGGCAGCAAGCCCGGAACCAGGAACGCGCCGCGAATATTGCGATGGCGTGCGCGCTCGTCGAGGCCGGCCTGCGGCGGGGTCGCAGCGCTGCGGATGCAGGAGGCGTGATCGATCGGCAGGGCCAGATCCCGGCCGACGACACGGGCGATCTCAAGGGCCTGGTTGTAGCCGCGGGTGCGAAGCCGGGACGCATGCAGCGGGACCGGCATCAGCACCTCCGGTCGAGGCGGATCGACCTCTCGGACCCGATCGGCCAGACATTGACCGAGCAAGCGCACCAGATTGAGCCGTCCTCGAAATTTCGCGCCTCCGATGAGCGTCGGAATCGCCACCTCGTAGCGAAAGGCCGCAAGACTGGTTTCGAACGGCGGCGGGTGCCGCTGACAGGCGGCACAGCGCGTCCCCGCGGGCATCGGGCTGTCGAAGGGCACGGCGCATTGGAGACAGCAGTCGCGGTTGTGCGGCAACTCGCTCGCGCAGCCTGGACAGAGGTCGCGCCCTCCTCCGCCCATGAGGCCGGGCGCACCGCAGAGGACGCAGGTCGGCGGGAACAAGACCGACAACAGCCGGGAGATCACGCCGCTCGTCTCGACCGGATCAGCGAACATTGGTTGACAACCGACCCAAGCCCACTAGCATAGGTGGTTTTTCCGCACCCGGAAATCGGCCCATCACGCCCATGTCACCCAAGCCTTCCCCGCTCCATGTCTCCATCCTCCGCCACGATTGGTCGGTCGAGGAGATCCAAGCCATCCTCGACCTCCCCTTCACCGATCTGATGTTTCGCGCCCAGACGGCGCATCGACTCTACTTCGATCCCAACCGCGTCCAGGTCAGCACACTCTTGAGCATCAAGACCGGCGCCTGCCCCGAGGATTGCGGCTATTGCGCCCAGAGCGCGCGTCACGAGACCGGCCTCGAGCGCGAGTCCCTGATGCCGATCGACGAGGTCCTCGACGCCGCGCGGATCGCCCGCGAGCAGGGGGCGACCCGCTTCTGCATGGGCGCGGCCTGGCGCAATCCGACCGACAAGAACCTCGAGCAGGTCATCGCCATGGTCGAGGGCGTCCACGCGCTCGGCTTGGAGACCTGCGTGACCCTGGGGATGCTGACGGGGGCGCAAGCGCGCCGCCTCAAGGAGGCCGGGCTCGACTACTACAACCACAACCTCGACACCTCGCCCGAATTCTACGGCCAGGTGATCACGACACGCACCTTCCAGGACCGACTCGATACGCTCGAGCATATCCGCGACGTGGGTCTGAAGACCTGCAGCGGCGGGATCCTCGGCATGGGCGAGTCGCGGCGCGACCGCGCGTCCATGTTGCGGCAACTCGCCAATCTGCCGGCGCATCCGGAATCCGTGCCGATCAACCTGCTGGTTCGGGTCGAGGGTACACCGCTGCAGGCAAGCGAGACACTTGATCCGTTCGAGTTCGTCCGCGTGGTGGCGGTCGCGCGCATCCTGATGCCGACCTCCTATGTGCGACTCTCCGCCGGACGCAGCGAGATGAGCGACGAGCTGCAGGCGCTCTGCTATCTCGCCGGCGCCAACTCCATCTTCTACGGCGATCGCTTGCTGACCACGCCGAATGCCGAGTCCGACCTGGATCGCGCCTTGTTTGCGCGCTTGGGTCTGGCCTTCGAAGAGATGGACCCCGAACGCACCGAGCCCGGCGCCTGCCACAAGGCCAAACAGGCATTGGATGCGATTGTCGAGCACTGACCGACCTGTACGCCGGTCCTATCGTCTCGGTCAGGCGTAAACGGAGAAACAGATGCACGCAACGATCACGGGAACCCTAGCCTTGGCGGCCGGCCTTGCCCTGACGCTCAACACGGCTTGCGCGGACGAGGTGACGGATCAACTCGACGCTGCCAAGCAGGCATACGAGGCCGGTGAGCTCAGAACGGCCGCGGAGACCTTGAACGGCGCGGTCGAGGCGATTCGCGCACAGATCACGGCCGGGCTTCTGTCGCTGTTTCCGCCGCCTCTGGACGGATGGGTCGCGGACGAGGCGCAGTCCCAATCGGGCGGCCTCGCGTCCATGTTGACCGGGACCCACCTCAGTCGGCGCTACGTCCGGGAAGACAACGCCGAGGTGACCCTCACCCTGATGGCCGACTCGCCGATGATGCCGATGTTGACCATGGCCATCTCGATGCCTTTCATGATGCAGGCCAACGAGGATCTGAAGAGCTTCTCGCTCAAGGGCGAGCGCGGCATGATGGAGCACACGCCCGGCAGCCAGACTTACAAGGTCACCCTCATGGTCGGGAGCCGACTCCTGGTGCAGGGCGAGGGTTCCGGTCTGACGGAAGCCGCCCCGCTGGAGCAGTATCTGAATGCGCTGGACCTGGAGGCCATCCAAAACGCCTTGGCGGACTGAACCGCGTCCGGAGCGACATGCAGCGTTGCGATGTGACTCTGCGGCCGCCTCGACAAATGGTCTCGGCAGGACGCGGTTCAGGAGATTTTCAATCGTCGAGAATTAAATCTCTGAAACCGCGTCCGCGCCAAGGCCCGCAGACACCCTCCAAGATCAGCCCCGAACGATGATCGCGCAAAGTGCAGAGTGACGCGGTTTCACGCCCGCTCGACGGGGAAGGCCAAAACCTGATCGATGTGCGTGGCGCCGACGGCGATCATCAACAAACGGTCGAGCCCGAGCGCGACCCCGCTCGACGCCGGCATCCCGGCTTCAAGCGCCGCTAGCAGACGGGTATCCGGCGGGATTTCGGCCAAGCCGAGACGGCGACGCTCGGCGCAATCGTGGGCAAAGCGCGCACCCTGCTCCGCGGCATCGGTCAGCTCGTGAAAGCCGTTCGCCAGCTCGACGCCGTCGATGTACAGCTCGAAACGCTCGGCCACCGGCTGATCATCGGGCGGCGCGCTGCCGGGTCGAATCCGCGCCAAGGCGGCCTGGCTCGGCGGATAGTCGCAGAGAAAACCCATGCCGGAACGCCCGAGACGCGGCTCGAGGCACTGGGTCAGCAGGAGATCGAGCCAGCCATCCCGCTCGAGATCCAGCCGATCGGCATCGGGTATCTCGGCCGTGACCGCGGCCTCGCGCAAGGTCTGCAGTGGCGCGGTGAAGGGATCCAGGTCCAAGACCTCGCGAAACAGGTCGCGGTAGCGGATGCGCTCCATCGGCAGCGTCGGGCGTTGCAGTGCGGCGCGCACCAGATCGGCGACCTCGTCGATCAGCTGTCCGTAGTCCATGCCCGGTCGGTACCACTCCAGCAAGCTGAACTCGGGGTGATGCCGTCGCCCGCGCTCCTCGCCGCGAAAGACCTTGCAGATCTGATAGATAGGACCGCTTCCCGAGGCGAGGAGACGCTTCATCGGAAACTCGGGCGAGGTCTGCAGGAAGAGCCTCCGATCGGCGTCGGACCCACCGCCCGATAGGCCGCCGGAGAGCGAGAGACTCGCGAGTGCCGGGTCCGTCGCACCGGCGTGCGAGAGGATCGGCGTCTCGACCTCCATGACGCCGGCGGCGGCAAAAAAGGCGCGGATCCGGGCCAGCATCTCGGCGCGGGCGCGTAGGACGGGGGTCGCGGCGCAGGCCGACCAGTCATCGCAAGCAGGCATCGGAATGAACACGTCGACGGCAGTGCGAGCGGACGGCGCCGGTCGGGCCGGCATCGCTCGACCGCACGTCGTCGTCAGGCCTCTTTGGCGCGCGAGACATACTCGCCGGTGCGGGTGTCGACCTTCACCAGCTCGCCGGACTGAACGAACAAGGGCACACGAACCACCGCACCCGTCTCCAGGGTCGCCGGCTTGCCGCCGCCTCCCGAGGTGTCGCCCTTGAGCCCCGGATCGGTCTCGGTGATCGCCAGGACGACGAAATTGGGTGCGTCCACGCTCAGCGGAACGCCGTTCCAGAGTGTCACCCGGCAGATGTCTTCCTCTTTGATCCACTTGGCGGCGTCGCCCACGGCGTTGGCGTCGGCAGTCATCTGCTCGAAGCTGGCCGGATCCATGAAATGCCACTCTTCGCCGTCGTTGTAGAGATACTGCATGTCGGTATCATGCACATCGGCCGCCTCGACCGTATCGCCCGACTTGAAGGTCTTCTCGACGGTTCGCCCGGTCTTGAGGTTGCGCACCCGCACCCGGTTGAATGCCTGGCCCTTGCCCGGCTTTACGAATTCGTTCTCGACGATGTTGTAAGGATCGCCGTCCAACATGATCTTGAGTCCACCCTTGAACTCGCTGGTACTGTAAAAGGCCATATCGTCCTCGTTGACTGTGGAGCTAAACCGCGCAATGGTACCGCGAAGCATCGCCGCTTGTCAGACCACGACGCCGGAGCCGTTCCGGAGGTCCGAGCGTGAGACGGCTTGGAAACACGACCTCGCCGAGGCCTACCGACAGGCCGACGACCTGCTCGCCGCACTCGGCCTGAGTCCGGAGGCGATCCCGGATCTCGACTCGGCTGCACCCGGATTCCGGATGCTGGTGCCGCGCGCCTTTGCGGCCTTGATGACGCCGGGCGACCCGCGCGACCCCTTGCTCAGACAGGTCCTGCCGCTCGGGGCGGAGCGCTTGTCCGTCGCCGGATTCAGCCGCGATCCGGTCGGGGACGCGTCCGCAGATGTCGGTTCAGGGCTGCTTCGAAAGTATGCAGGCCGTGCCCTCCTGATCGTGACCGGCGGGTGTGCCGTGCACTGCCGCTATTGTTTTAGAAGACATTTTCCATATGCGGCGCTCGGTGAGACGCCGGATCGCACGGCCGTTGCGATGGCCTCCATTGCCGAGGACCCGGAGATCTCAGAGGTCATCCTCAGCGGCGGGGATCCCTTGATGTTGGACGACGATCGTCTCGGCGCACTGCTCGAGCGCCTGCACGAGATCCCGCACCTGAAACGCCTGCGGATCCATACGCGCCTACCCGTGGTCCTGCCGTCCCGGGTCACCGACGCACTCTGTCGACTCTTGGCCGGCTCGCATCTCGCCACAATCCTGGTCGTCCATGCCAATCATCCGAGCGAGCTCGGTGCACAGGCCGAGGATGCACTGCAGCGATTAGGTCGTGCACATCTGACCCTACTCAACCAAAGCGTCTTGCTGAGCGGGGTCAACGACGCGGTCCCGACACTCGTTGCTCTGAGCGAGCGCCTCTTCGAGTGCGGTGTTCTCCCCTACTACCTCCACCAGCTCGATTTGGTGGAGGGTGCGGCACATTTCGCTGTCTCCGACGCTCAGGCTCTGCGACTGGGCGAGGCGTTGCGGCAACGCCTTCCCGGTTATCTGGTCCCGCGACTGGTCCGCGAGGTTCCGGGTGTCGGATCCAAGATCCCCTTGATCGATTCGGCCCGCATCGGATCGCCGCTCTTGTGAGCGCGTTCGTTTCCCTAACGGGCCGCGAAGTCCGATAATCGACCGGATGGCACTGTCCCGAAACCTCGTGGATCCCGCACCAAACCCTATCATGTCCGCGCAACCCCCACTGCTGGCCTTGCTTCAGCTCACCACCGACACCGTCGCGGCGGAGCGCTTGGTGGAGCGTCTGCGTGCAGACGGCCTCGCCGCCCGTGCGCTCGTGACCGCGCGATCGGATCGCTTGAATGATCTGCTCGCTCGGCGCGCCTTCGACATGATCCTCTGGTGGCGCCACGACGACGACCTGGACTTGGCGGAGGCGATTCGACGTCGCGGCGAGCGCGCTGCCGAGATCCCGCTCATCATGATTGCCGCCGACGCGCCCGGTCCCGATGCCGTGCGCGAGGCACAGCAGCTCGGGGCACGCGCCCTGCTCGCCCGCACCGACGACGAGCAGCTTGTCTGGACCATCCAGCGCGAGGTGACCGATCTGCGTCAACGTCGCCGCGCCCGTGAACTGGCGGCTCGGCTCAAGCAGTGCGAACGACGCTCCCGCGAGCTGGTCGAGCAAGCCGGTACGGCGATCGCCTTCGTACAGCAGGGTCTTCACCTCGACGCCAACAGCGCCTACCTTGCGCTGCTCGGCTACCCGAACTTGGACGAGCTCCAGGCGATTCCCGTTCTCGATGTGATCGATCCGGACCAGCGCGACGGAGTCCGCGATCTGCTTCAGAGTGCCGAGCGGTCGGCGCAAACCGAGCCGGCCGCGATCACGACATACCTGCGATCGAGCCGAGGCAAAAGGTTCGAGGTCCGCTTATCGGCTGCACCGACCGTTCTCGACGACGAGCCCTGCCTGCGTTTGATCCTTGATCCCCTGCGGGCGCCGGGGGCGGCGAGCGACGGCATGCCGTCCGGTATTGCCGCCGCCCGCACGATCTTTTTCGAGGAAATCGAAACGCGGCTCGGTCCGGATCGATCGGTTCCGCTGCCCTTTGCGGTCTTCTTCATCCGCTTGAGACGACATTCGGAGCTTCTGCGCGATCTGGGTCTGACCCATGGGCTGGACATCGTCGACGGCTTCGGCCCGGTCTTGGCCTCGGTCGCCGACCGGGCTCATGCGCTCACGCGAATCAGCGACGACGGTTTCGCCATGATCGTCGACGGTCTGGACGAAAAGGAGGCCGAGGCACTCGGCGAGCACATCCGCGAGCACGCCCGCCTGCCGCAGCGCCTCACAACCACGGGACGCATCGCGCCGGACTGCGATATCGGATACTACCTGGTGAAGGGGCGTGCAGCCGCCGCGCAAGACATCCTCAACGCAGCCCACAGGTTGTGCGTCTACAGCGCCGCATCGCCCACGGACTGCGCCGCCGGGATGCAGACCCCCACCTCGCTGGCGGCTCGGACCAAACAAACCGCCGTGGACGGCGACTCGGAGGTCGCCGACAAGATCGCCACGGCACTCGGCAACGAGCAGTTCAAGCTCGTCTACCAACCCATCATCAGCCTTATGGGCGACAACCAGGAGAACTACAGCGTCCTGGTGCGCCTGCTCGACGAGGCGGGCGAGTTGTTGGAGGCCAAGGATTTTATCGGGGCGGCGATCCGACGCGGGCTTATCGAGGAAATCGACAAATGGGCGATCCACGACGCGGTCCGCGTGCTCGCCGAGCAGCGCAAGGCCGGTCACAACCTGCGGTTCTTCATCAATCTGGCCGAAGACACCTTCCGCAACCCCAGCATCATCCTGCATATCTGCGACTGCCTGCGTGAGCTCGACGTGCGCGGCAACTGGCTCGCCTTTCAGTTTCAGGAAGAGTTGGTCGCGGAGAACCTGGCAAGTCTCGGCAAGTTGGTCGATGCGCTGAAGCAGATCAAATGCCGGGTCGCAATCAATCGCTTCGGCGCCACCAATCGCTCCGAGATGATCCTGCAGGCGCTCCCGGTGGATTTCGTCGTTCTGATGCCGGACTTCGCGCGGGCACTGGCAGAGGATCCAGCCAAACAACAGCGGCTCATGAGCATCGCGAACCTTGCGCGCGAGTTCAACGTGAAGAGCGTGGTGACGGGGGTGGAGGACGCGCGCGCCCTGACCGTTCTCTGGACCGCGGGGGTCGATTATGTTCAGGGCAATTTCCTGCAGCGTCCGTCGCCGACGCTCGATATTCAGCCCTAAACTGCGCCCGTTACGATATGCGATGTTTGCAGGATTGGATCGGCCTTCGAGCGATCGCCAACGCTGGAGTCGACGCAGTTTAGGAGATTGAAAAATATGAAAGTCTAAACCGCGTCACCGCCGAGATGCCAGGGGTGCACGAACCGCTGGACTCACTCAAAACGGAACATAGCGCTCTGGACGCGGTTTAGCCGGGGTTGTCTGCGGGCTCTGCGGTTCGGTTCGGCGGGTCGGTCTCGATATTGGCGACACCGTGCGGAACATGGCCGGTCGCCACATGACGCCTCGCCGCGTCACAATGGACGCGCTGATCGTCGAAGAAGATGTCCGCGTCGAAGGCCGCGAGAAAACGCCCCTTCTCGAGCCCGCCGAGAAAAAGTGCCTCGTCGATGCGGATATCCCAAGCACGCAAGGTGCGGATCACCCGCTCGTGCGAAGGCGCACCGCGCGAGGTCACAAGCGCGGTGCGCAGCGGCGATGCCTCGGGCGGAAAAAGGGCCTGGAGTTGATGGATCGCCACCAGCAAGCCCTTGAAAGGACCGCCCGGTAGCGGCTCATGCGCGGCGGCCAGCTCGGTCGCGTTGAAGACCTCGAGCCCTTCACGACGGAAGAGTTTTTCGGCGTCGTCGGAGAACAGCACCGCATCGCCGTCGAACGCGATTCGAACCTGCTCATCTTCCTCCGGGCCCGACGGAAAGGCCGCCGGCAAAACGGTGGCCGCAGCACACCCTGCATTCAAGGCCGAGCGCACGTCCCTCGGATCTGCGGACAAGAACAGATGCGCACCGAAGGCGGACACGTAGCGGTAGGGACTCGCCCCGCCCGTAAAGGCGGCGCGGGCGATATCCAGACCGTGGTGATGTGCCGAGGTCAGGACGCGCAGCCCGGTATCCGAGCTGTTGCGCGAAATCAGGATGACCTCGACGCGCCCCCGATCACCCAGGGCTGCATTGAGGCTCATGAGCTTTTTGGCGAGCGCGAAGGCGACACCGGGCTCGAGGATGTCGCTCTCGTGCGCGACTTGATAGTCAC
Source organism: Thiocapsa roseopersicina (assembly GCF_900106925.1). Taxonomy (GTDB): domain Bacteria; phylum Pseudomonadota; class Gammaproteobacteria; order Chromatiales; family Chromatiaceae; genus Thiocapsa; species Thiocapsa roseopersicina. Next base: position 70,854 of record NZ_FNNZ01000021.1, on the reverse strand, counting down.
GATAGGCATCGACACCCTGCGTCTCGAACACCTGGTGAGACTCGCTGAGGTCGAAGAGCGCGCGCGAGGAGATCGCGACGATCAGTCGGACTGATTCGGGGAGACCCGGGTGCACGATCAACTCCAACCCGTAATCGCTCTAAGCACCCGGGCAGGGATCGCGATCGATCACCAAGGCATGAACCAATTCATGAACTGCATCGGGCGGCCGATGCTTTGATTCATGCCCGCCATGTCGTTGCGCATGGACGAGGTCGACATGGTCATCGCCTGTATCGAACGATCCATCGTCTGAATGCTCGTCAGCATGGGCTCCAGGGTGTTCACATCCCGAGCCATTGAGTCCACGCTCACCGCCATGGTTCGAACATTCGCACTCATCTGTCCCATGTTGTCGGAGATCGACTGCATGTTGCTGGCCAGCACCGTCATGTTGGTGTCGACACTGATGGCTAGATAGTGGACGTCCTTGGCGAGACTGAAAACCAGGTAGAACCCGTAGGCCGCAAGGATGATGAAGGCGAACAGACTGGGATAGACGATCAGCTCCCAGCGCTTTGCGCTGGTTTCGAATGCCTGGGACAGGCGATCGATCGCAAAGGCATGCAGCTGAACCTCGGTGACGCCCGCGGCGCGCGCATCGGCCTCCGCTTGCTCGTTCGATACCTCGCCATCCGGGGAGGCATCGGTCCTCGGGATCTCGTTCTGCGCCATGATTCGGGCCGGTTCTTGATCAGTTGATGAAAAAAGTCAACATGGTCGGCGCGTTACCGCCCAGGATCACATGCACTCTTTTCGCGATAATGGCCTCCCGCAAAGCGAAAGGCACTGCAACATACGGGGCTCTACCGGAAGCTGAGTCTGGGATTCAAACAAAGCAACTCAAACCTCTTTAAAAGCAAGGCTATTCGCTCGCGCATGATTGCGTGCAGGCGATTAACTATCCGTCCCCGCTCCCGTTGTCTCAAGAGCTTAACAGAATTGCCGCATGCGACAAGGCGAACCGATCACCGTGGACGGATCAGACTCACAACGTGACCGACCGCCACGCAGGCAGGCCTGAAACGAACGGACCTCGCGTCGGCGGTTCAACTGACAAGGTGCGGATAGAGCGTCGCGGCCAGCCCGAGAAACTCCCGCGCCGCCTTGCCGCGTGACTCCAGCTCGAACACCGCCAAGCCCTCGCTGAACGAGCGCCGAAAGACGGTGCGTTGCGAGAGCCTCGGCTTGATGAAGCGAATACCCTGGAGCGAGACCAGCGCGGCTGCGGCCTCGTTGGTCTCGCGAACTGCGTGATGGGTGTCGCCCCGATTGATGAACCCGATGATGTCGGGAGGCGTCTCTCGCTCGACCGAGGCAATCAACTGGATGAAACGCTGGGTCGACCAGATATCGGCCTGCGACGGCGGGACCGGAACGACGACGCGGTCGCACCGCGCAAGCGCCGTACGCAGGCTCTCCATGTCCGAGGTCCCGACGTCGATGAGGGTCTCGTCGGCGGCCTTCAATTGCTCGGGTGCCAGGGCGCGCTTGTCGGACGCCTTCAGGACGGGATCGAAGCCCTCTTCCTTGCGCACGTCGATGACGTCGGTCAGGGTCGCCTGAGGATCCGCATCGATCAGTTGGACCTTCACGCCCGCCATCGAGAGCCAGACCCCCAGATTGAAGGTCAAGGTGCTCTTGCCCGAACCGCCCTTAAGACTTCCGACGATCGTGATCATGCCGTGCTTCCGCGTCCGCGTTCATCCCCGATGCCGCCCCGAGCGACTATTGGCCGGGCTGGGGCATCTCCATGCGCGTGTACCCGGCGGGCACCGCAAACAGATGGTCAGGCTGGTCGCCGATCCGGATCGACTTGAGCTCGCGCATGCCGCCGCCCGGAAACTCCTCTCGGACCGACAGCTTCAACTCCGGATCGTACCATTGCAAAACCCGAGTCGGCGGCTGATCCGGCGCGGTCGTGGTCATCTCCCATTTCTCGACCTGACGGCCTTCCATGGTTTCGGTGCCGACCATCACGAGCTCCATCTTCTCGCCGTTGGACATCTCGTGTTTCAGCGGAATCGCGCGCTCGGCGTCGATCCAGAGGGTTCCGTTCATGGACTGGCCTTCGTGGGTCATGACCATTTCCCATTTCACCGCGGCCCGCCCTCCGACCGCCTCCTCGCCGACACGTCTACAGGTCAGGCCGGCCATACCGGCGCAGGGATCGTTCTCCGCGGTCGGGGTCGGCGCCGGTGCGGGTGCGTCTTCGCCAGGCGGCCCTCCTTGCTCCATGTAGGTCTGCCGCTCAGGGAAGATGACCCACATCATCCCGCGATTCTGATCGATGATCTGAACTACCTCTTGACCCTGCTGCGTCATCTCCTTGCGCATCCGGCCGTCGCCCACGAACATCTTGACGGTTTCGGCCTGCCCGTCCGGACCTTGACTGATCATGTCGGCGGAGAACTGGACACCCGAGATCTCCGCGTGCGCCGTGGCCGCCAAGGCGGATGCGAGCGCGATACCCAACACAGCCTGCGTTTGCGTTCTCATCTTGTCTTATCCTCCCATCGATCGGTGATCAGTCATGATGACACCCCGCCCCGTGATCGGGGTCACTTAAGGCTGCTCGTGCATCGCACCCGCGCCGATGCCGATCGGCATGGCCGCAATCGCGTAGCAGGGGGCGAGCTCGGCAGCAAGGGTTCGGGCGAGCCGGATCAAGGCCAAGGCGCCGGCTCGAAGCCGAACGTCCGAGGCGGCGGCGTCAGCGCGTCCATCAGTCCCGCGGGGGCTCGAGTCCGCCCGCCCCGGTCGTCGCGGTCCGGCTCCAGCGGACGCCAGCCCGGCGTTTGCGCGCGCTGCTCCGCCTCCTGACCCGTCAGCGGTCGGAACCTGTATCCCGGCGTCTCCCCTTGCCCGCTCCAGCGGCCCGACCACGGCTGCGGGTCACCGCGAAACCGATATTCCGGCTGCGGGGAGACCGGTGCGGCACCCTCGCCCCACGGCGACGGGCCCGGTGAGGATTCGCGCCAACCTCCCTGCACTGTCCGTGCGTCGAGATCGACCCAAGGCTCGGTGGACACCGTCCCGGTCGAGATCGAGGGCGAGGTCGCGTCGGAATACCGGCCTATTACAGGGGGGCCAGAGGGGTCGCCGCGATAGCGTTTCGCCGGCTCTCGGCCGCCCTCCACCCAGCGCCCGTCGCGGTCGACGAATCCGTCGAGCTCACTGCCCGCCCCCGGAGCGATGTCGTAGCCGGCGTACCCGGATCCTGTCCAGGTCCTATCATCGTTGCGGCGCAAATCATCGTCTCTGTACTCGTAAGGATCGTGCGAGCCGCTATCAAACTCCGACCGCTGCATCTCGTATCCATCGGAATAAACCGGTTCGTCGCCCCATGTCGGTTGTCGAGCCTGCCTCCAAGACTCCGCCGCGAATGCCCCCTGATGCGCCGTTGCGGAGACCAAACCAAGCAGCAGCCCGGCGACGATCGAGAAAGGCGTCATAGCGCGACCTTTAATCCGTTGTCAGGTGATGTCCTCTGCACCGCGCCAGGTCTCGCGATGGACCCGAGGCATCGCCGGTGCTGCACGCATCGCGCTCTGTCGAGGTCCGAACCCGGCCCCGCGTCCGTTCGTAAGAAAGACGCGGGTCGTCGCCGATACACTAACGATCGCCCGTGTCGTTCTCGTCGTCGATCTTCAAGCGAATACCGCGCCGAGGTGCCTTCTTCTGAACCGGCTGACTCGAGGTGTCCGCCGCTGCGGTCTTCTGCGCTGCCGTCTTGCGCGTCGTCGGTTTTGTTTCCGACGCCGTCGTCGCGCTCTTCTTGGTGATGGTCCGAGCAGGCTCCAATGCGGCGCTCTCGCCTTTGGCGGACGACGCTTCCTTCTCCACGGACGTATCGGCGGCCGCTGTCGCCGCCACGGGGCGTCGAGCGACCGGCTTGCGAGCCGGTTTGGGCTTGAGCGCGCTCTTCGCCGCGTCGAAGAGCAGCAAGAAGATCCCGCGCAGCGCATAGAGCACAAGGATGAAGAACTCTACGACCTTACCGAAAAACCGGCTGACACCACCGCCGGAGCCCTTGCGCGGTGTCTTCAGCGGCGCGGCATCCGTCAGGCACGGGAGGCTGGTTCCGGGCGGGGCCGTCGCGAGAGCCACCCGACACATGTCGTCGCCTGCGGCGACGCAGCCGAGCGGGATGACGATCAGGGTCAGAACGGTCGAGACCAGCACGCCGGACAGAAGCGAGATCGCCATACCTTGGAAGATCGGATCGGTGATGATGACGCTCGAGCCCGCGACCAAGGCCAAGGCCGTGATCACGATCGGGCGCGTGCGAATCTTGCAGGAGCGGATCATCGCCTCGGCGACCGGAACACCCTTCTGGATCTCGTGGATCGCGAAATCCACCAGCAAGATCGAGTTTCGCACGATGATTCCGGCCAGCGCGATCCAACCGATCATCGAGGTCGCCGTGAACTCCCCGCCGAGACCGAGGCTGAACATGATCGCGTGCGCCGGGATGATGCCGAGCAAGGTGAGCGGGATCGGCGCCATGATGACGAGCGGGATGCGGAAGTTGCCGAACTCCCAGACCACCAGGATATAGATCAGGATCAGCGCAACGCCGAAGGCGGCGCCCATATCGCGGAAGGTCTCGTAGGTGACGGTCCACTCGCCCGCCCAGGTCCAGGCCAAGCGACTGCTGTCGGGCGGCGCGTCGAGCCAGAAGATGGCGTCGTCCATTTCCTCGCCGCCTTGCGGCTTGGTTCCGTCCGGTGCCGTGTAGTCCTGCTGATTGAGGATACGCTCGACCTGGAACATCGCGTACACGGGCGCTGCGAGCCGCCCGCCGACATCGGCCACCACGTACTCGACCGGACGCAAGTCTTTGTGATAGATGATGTCCTCTTCAGGCGTCAACTGGAACTCGCCGAGCTCGCGCAGCGGTACCGTGTATCCCTGATTCGACTGGATCGGAAGATCACCGAGGCGATCGACCTGGGAGCGCTCGGCCAGGGGCACCTGCAGCACGATCTGCACCGGCTCATGGCCCATCTGGCGCCCCGCTTGGGGCTTGATGTCGCCGATCGGAGACCCACCGAGGGCCATTGCGAGATTGCGGTTGATGGTGTCGACCGAGATCCCGCGCCGCACCGCCTTTTCGGTATCGACGTTGAAGCGCCAATAGTCGAAGGCACCTCTCAGATAGTTGTCGACATCTCGTGTGCTCTCGGCCTTTCCGAAGATATCGGTGAGGTCGCGTGCGAACTGCCGCCTCAGCTCGGGCGTGGGCCCGTAGACCTCCGCGACGACCGACTGCAGCACCGGCGGACCTGGCGGCATTTCCACCACCGCAAGTGCTGCCCCGGTGCCCTCGACCATCTTACCGAGCAGCTCGCGCGCCTCGACGGCGATCTCGTGACTGCTTCGATCCCGATCGTGCTTGTCGGTCAACTGGACCTGAAGCTCGCCCTGCCAGGGATCGGACCGCAGGTAATAGTGGCGCACCATCCCGTTGAAGTCGAAGGGTCGAGCGGTCCCGGCATAGAGCTGAATAGCCGTGACCTCGGGCATGCTGCGCAGCTTGTCGGCCATGCGATGCGCAAGGTTCGCCGTCACCGGCAGCGCCGTTCCCTCGGGCATATCGAGCACGACCGAAAATTCGGGCTTGTTGTCCAGCGGCAACATCTTGACTGCCACCAGATTGAAGTAGAAGAACGACAGGGTGACAAGGAAGGTGCCCCAGAGCGCAAGCTTGAAGGCCAAGCGCTTGCCGTGGTTCTCGATCAGCGGTGTCAGGATCCGTCGATAGAGCTTTTCGAGACCCTCGGCCTCCTTGTGCTCGCGCTTCTCCGCCGCCGCGAGATACTTCATCGAGGGCCGTAGCCATTTGGAGATCGCGAAATAGGGCGTGAAGACGAAGGCCGCGAACAGCGAGATGAACATCGCCACCGAGCCCAACACCGGGATCGGCGCCATGTAGGGGCCCATCATGCCGCTGACGAACCCCATCGGCAGCAAAGCCGCGATGACGGTGAATGTCGCCAGGATGGTCGGGTTGCCGACCTCGCGCACCGCGTCGATGGCCGTGTCTTCGTCGGTGCGTCCCTCTTCGAGCCAGCGCCGATAGATGTTCTCGATGACCACGATGGCGTCGTCGACCAGGATCCCGATCGAGAAGATCAACGCAAACAGGCTCACCCGGTCGATCGTGTAGTTGGTCACCCAGGCCACGAAGACCGTCATGAAGAGCACGACCGGGATGACCAGCATGACGACGATGGCCGGACGCACCGCGCGGAAGGCCAGCAGGACCAGGATAACCACGAACATGGTCGCCTTGATCAGCTTGCCGATCAGCTCCGAGACCTTTTGGTCGGCGGACTGCCCGTAGTTGCGCGTGATGCTGACCTCGACGTTGGCCGGGATGCGCGAGCCCTTGAGCTCCTCGACGCGCTCCATGATGGCGTTCGCCACAGTCACGCCGTTGGTCAACTCCTTCTTGGCGACCGCGATGGTCACCGCCGGGCGGCCATCCGCGGCATCCTCGATCTCGGATGCCGGCCCCGTGTAGAAGGCGACCAGCTCGGAGGCGTCTTCGGGACCCTGGATCACGCGCGCGACGTCGTGGATATAGATCGGCAGGTTGTTGAATGTGCCGACCACCAGACGATTGACGTCCTCCACACCCGTCAAGAAGGCCCCGGTGGTGACCGAGAAACGTGCCCCGCTCGCCTCGAGGCCGCCTGCGACCTGCTCGGCGTTGGCGCCGACGAGCGTTTGGGCGACCTGATCCAGACTGATCTGATATCCGGAAAGGCGCTCGGGGAGGACATCGACGGTCACGACCTCGCGACGCCCACCGACGATGAAGGCGTTGCCGGTATCCTTGACCTGTTTGACCGCCTGCAGTACGTCCTGCGCGAGCAGACGCAACTGACCGTCGTCCACATCGGGAATCCCGTCGCTGTCGAGATCTCTGGACCAAAGCGTGAGCGTGACGATCGGAACGTCGTCGATCCCCTTGGTCTTGATCAACGGCGGCATGACCCCGGGCGGGATCTTATCCATGTTCGAGGCGACCTTGTCGTTCACCTTGAGCAACGAGGGGCCCATCTTCTCCCCGACCACGAACTCGACGGTCACGATGCCTTGGCCGCGCTGAGACGCGGAATAGACATGCTTGACCCCGGGGATTTCGCTCATCATCCGCTCGAGCGGCTGCATCGCCATATTGGCGACCTGCTGGGCCGAGGCGCCCGGATACTGCACCATGATGTCGATCATGGGCACCGAGATCTGCGGATCCTCCTGGCGCGGCGTCATGACAAGACCGAGAAGGCCCATCAACAGCATGGCGACATAGAAGAGGGGCGAGAGCGGGGAGCGGATGAAGAATCGGGCTGTCCGCCCGGCGATTCCGAGGCTGTCCTCGTCGTACGCGGGATCCTTGCGATCCTGCGGAGGAGATGTGACGTCTTGGCTCATGTCGAATCCAGATTAACCGGGCCTGCGCCGCATCGCTGCGACATGGATTGCACAGGCGATCGCGGGGCGATCGCCGGGGCTAAAGGGAGCGGTTGTCAGCGATCCGCGGGTGTGCCGCTCGCCCAACCGGCCGTGACGCGGGGACCGGGATTCGTGAGGACACTCTCGCCGGCACGAAGCCCGCTCAGAATGGTCACCATCCCGCCGGGCAGCTCCTCGCCGACGCGGATCAAGCGCAGCTGAGGCTCGCCCCGCTCGCTCAAGACATAGACGCCGGGCAAACTGCCGTTGTAGCGCACCGCGCTGCTCGGGATGACCGGATTGGCACGCGCCGGCGCGTTCAGGTCCGGCACCAGCACCTTGGCGTACATCCCGGGCTCGGATACGCCCTGCGGGAGATCGAACTTGATCTTGACGGTGTGACGCTGCGGATCGGCCATCGGGAAGATCTGCGCCACCCGGACAGGTACGCGCCGGTTGTCCGGGTCAAGCTCGGCTTGGACCATCATCCCGTCGCGTAGGCCCGGACGCAGGCGCGCCGGGACATCGACCTCGACCTGAAGGTATTCCACGTCGGCGTAGTTGAGCATGGGTTGCCCGGGCTGGATGGTGTCGCCGACCTCGACGAGTTTGCGCACGATCACCCCGTCGAAAGGCGCGATGCTGCGGGCATCGCGAATCTTCGAGTCGAGTGCCTGAAGCTCCGCCTGGAGTCGCATCATGGCGTTCTGCGCCTCCTGAATCTGAATCCCCGAGGCGAAGAGATCGGCCGAGCGCTCGGCGGTGCGATCACGCTCCCCGACGAAGCTCTCGGCCGGTCCCGTGAACATCTGATCGAACAGATTCGGCAGCCCCATCCCGCCCATCGCGGAACGCGACTGCGGCGAGTAGATCTCTCTGGAGTATTGAACGCCTGCATTGCGCAGTTGGGCATCGGCGCTCGCCATCTGCGCGAGCAGTGCGCGTCGATTCGCGAGCAGCTCCTCGTCGCCGATCGCCACGAGTAGATCCTTCTCCTTGAAGGTGTCGCCCTCGCGGCCGGCGATGAAGGTGATGCGCCCCGGCAGCTGCGCGGCAAGCGTCACCTCCTTATAAGGGACCACACTGCCGCCCAAGGAGACGGTGGGTGCGCCCTGCGCCTGCTGAACGACGAAGGTCTCGCCGATTTCGGCCTGCATCTGGGCCTGGACCGGGCCCGACGAGACGACAGCGGCAACGGCGAGCGTGCACGCAAAACGGGCGGTTCGAAACTGTATTGACATCGGATCGCACACCAAACGCTGGGTTTTTTGTCGCACGTCCGATTGGCGCTATGGCGTTCGGACCTGCCGTGGACACCGGACAGCCTCGTGGGTCCGGCGCTCATCCGTTGCGGATCCGCAGCATCCGAGCCCGGGCGCCTTTGGCCTGCTCAGTGCCGCGTTGTCTTTTCATTCTCCGGACGGCGCAGTGCCGCAGTATGCCTTCGACAACGCTCGACATTCAAGCCGACGAACGCCGGCTCTACGCAACGCACGCGGCAGCGAGGCGTTCGAGGCCGCCAAGCAATGCCGCCGTCGCCGTGCTCGCGAGCCGGTTCCAATCCGATTAACCCTAGCCCGTGACCGGCTATCCATCTCGCCGAACTTCAGTGTAACATCATGCGCCACTGCGGTCGGGGCCGGATCGGTTCGGCAGATGTGACCGTTTTAGCCTGCCGGCAATCACGTCGAGCGCCTCGGACGCCGTTGTTCCGATTGCCTTGCCGTCTTTGCATTACCCCTTAAGCGAACCGTTGTGATCCAGATCGAGGAGCTGACCCTATGCCGTCTACCGCCGAGGCCGTTCAACAGCGCATGCAGGAGCTGGAGTCTCATCTGGAGCAAGAGAACCCGGTCCTGCTCAGTGCCGTGCAGAGCTTCCGGGCGATCGACCGCGTGGCTTACGGGACGGGTCTGCTCGACACCAATCAGTCGTTCGCGACCCAGATCCCCTGGTGGCCGCTGATTTCGATCTTGGGCACCTTCTCGGCGGGAAAATCGACCTTCATCAATTATTTTCTCGGCCAGAAGCTGCAACGCACCGGCAATCAGGCCGTCGACGATCGCTTCACAGTCATCGTCTACAGTCCGGAGAAGGTCAGTCATTCGCTTCCGGGAGTCTCGCTCGACTCGGATCCGCGCTTTCCCTTTTATCAGATGTCGCACGACATCGAGCAGGTCGCCGGCGGGGAAGGCAAACGCATCGATGCCTATCTGCAGCTCAAGACCTGCTGCAGCGAACGTCTGCGCGGCAAGATCCTGATCGACTCGCCCGGCTTCGACGCCGACGCCCAGCGCACGGCGATCCTGCGCATCAGCGATCACATGATCGGTCTGTCCGACCTCGTCTTGGTCTTTTTCGACGCGCGTCATCCCGAGCCGGGTGCCATGCGCGACACCCTCAAGCACTTGGTAAAGGACACCATCCACCGCGCCGATTCGGGCAAGTTCCTCTACATCCTCAATCAGCTCGACACCGCAGCCAACGAGGACAACCCGGAGGACGTGGTCGCGGCCTGGCTGCGCGCGATCGGCGAGGCCGGCCTGACCGCGGGCCGCTTCTATACCATCTACAATCCGGACGCCGCCAACAGCATCCCGGACGAGCACAAGCGTCGGCGCTTCGAGAAGAAGCGCGACGAAGACCTCGGCGAGATCTTCCTGCGCATGGAGCGCGTGGAGATCGAGCGCGCCTACCGCATCATCGCGGCCTTGCGCGAGACCGCCAACGCCTTCGGCCACGAGGCCGTGCCCCTTCTGCAAAGCGCCGTGCGGCGCTGGCGCACCCGCACCCTGCTCGTCAACGCTGCACTCATCGCGCTTGTCGGTGTGTTGTTTCTCTATTGGAGCATCGGCGCGGGCCATTGGGTCGGGCTCTCCTATGAGCCTGCCTGGCTGGAGGTGTTGACGAGCCAGATCCCGTGGGGCCGCGATGCCTTGATCGGGATGCTGATTGTTCTTGCCGTCGGCACCCATTTCACGGTCCGCAAATTGGCCGCGATGAGTGTCGAGCCCTGGCTGAGAAAGCAGGTTGCACGCAAGAACCCGCCGGGAAATCTGATGTCTGCCTTCAGGAAGAACACACGTTTCTATCGCCCGGTCATCATCGGCCGGCCGATCGGCTGGAGCGGCAAGGCCCGTGCGCAGATCAACGAGGTGCTTCAGAACTGCGAGAATTTCGTACAGACGCTCAACGAGCGCTATACCAACCCCAAGGGCCTGAAGGATTCGCCGCACAAGGCGCACGCCGTGCGCCTCCCGGACGATCCGGCGGCCGTCCTCGGCAAGAAGGAGCGCTCCGCGGCTTGATCGAACCGCGAACACTGGTGACACGATGAGCATCCGAACACCCGAGCAAGCATCGCGACCCGCCATCGAGGTCCCGCCGCACCCGCAATGGCCGGCTCTGAGCACGCCCGAGAGGACCGCGCTCACGGACCGGATCAAGGCCCTGCTCGAGGCGCAGGATGCAGTCCTGGTCGCCCACTACTACACGGATGCCGATCTTCAGGAGCTCGCCGAGGAGACCGGCGGCTGTGTCTCGGACTCTTTGGAAATGGCCCGCTTCGGCGCCGCCAGCAGTGCGCAGACGCTGGTGGTCTGCGGCGTTCGCTTTATGGGCGAGACGGCGAAGATCCTCAATCCCGAGAAGCGGATCCTGATGCCGGATCTTCGCGCCACCTGCTCGCTCGACGAAGGCTGCCCGGCCGACGCCTTCGGCGCCTTCTGCGATGACCATCCCGATCACACCGTCGTGGTCTATGCCAACACCAGTGCCGCGGTGAAGGCTCGCTCCGATTGGGTCGTCACCTCCAGCATCGCCCTGCCCGTCGTCGCCCATCTTGCCGAGCAGGGCCGCAAGATCCTTTGGGCGCCCGACAAGCATCTGGGCCACTATGTCCAACGCATGACCGGAGCGGACATGCTGCTCTGGGACGGCGCCTGCGTGGTTCACGAAGAGTTCAAGTCGTTCGCGCTGGAGCGCTTACGCAAGCTCCATCCCGAGGCGGCGGTGCTGGTGCACCCCGAATCCCCGGACGAGGTCGTCGATCAGGCCGACGTGGTCGGCTCGACCACGCAGCTCATCAAGGCTGTAGTCGAGATGCCGAACCGGGAGTTCATCGTCGCGACAGACGCCGGGATCTTCTGGAAGATGCACCAGCTCGCACCGGGCAAGACCCTGATCCCGGCCCCGACGGCCGGCGAAGGCGCGACCTGTGAAAGCTGCGCACACTGCCCATGGATGGCCATGAACGCATTGCAGAATCTGGAGCAGGTCCTGCTCAAGGGCGACCAGGAGATCTTGATCGATCCGGCACTCGGCAGACGAGCGCTGGTGCCGATTCGCCGTATGCTCGAATTCGCGCGCGAACGCGGGATCGGAGCACGACGCGACGCCGACTAAACCGCGTCCGGAGCGCGATGCTCATTTTCGAGTGAGCTCGACGTTTGGTGCATCTACGACCCTTAGCGGCGATGCGGTCTAAAATGATCTATTTTTTAATATCTTAAACCGCGCAGCCCCCAACGGTCGTCAAGTCTGCCCCGGCCGATCCCATCCGAAAACATCGCACACCGCGCTGGGCGCGGTTTAAGACCCGATCAATCCGCTTGTTCCGGCCCCCGCACCGGCCGGTCTCCTCGAACCCATGACCGATAAGCGTAAGCTTGCCCACCTTGGCAAGCACGGTGCGGATGCCGTACCATCGATTGCGAATCGTCAAAGAATAAACGCCTGTCCGGCGCCCACACGAATAAAAGCCGCGACGGCCAACGACGTCCCCCAGTCGTCGCCGTAAAGAGGATGTCTATGTCTGAAGCCCGCAAATCCACGCGCAGGACGTCGCTTGTCGTCTTGGCACTGGTGTTTCTGGCGGGGATCGGATTTGCCGGCGCAATGTCCGGCGGTCTGGCCTATTCGAACCGCATGGAGCTCTGTGTCTCCTGCCACAGCCTACAGGTCCCCTACGCCGAATATCAGGAGTCGGTTCATTATAAGAACGCCTCCGGTGTTCGAGCGACCTGCTCGGACTGTCATGTGCCACGTGAATTTTTCCCGAAACTCCATGCAAAGGTCATGGCGGCCAAGGATGTCTACCACGAGTTGATCGGCACGATCGATACCCCGGAGAAGTTCGAGGCTCAGCGTTGGGTGATGGCCAACCGTGTTTGGGACAGGATGAAGGCGAACGACTCGCGAACATGCAGGAGCTGTCACGAATTCTCCGATATGGATCTGTCGGCCCAGAGCCGCTCCGCACGCAGCCGACATGGCGCGGCCGAGGATCGCGGCCAGACCTGTATCGACTGTCACAAGGGGATCGCCCATCATCTCCCCGATGAGCCGGAAGAGCCGCCGCCCGCCGAGCCCCCGAAAGCGTCTGCAACAGACACCCAAGCGGCATCCGAAGCGACTCGTGGCGAAGGCGGCACGACCGAGCCCGCAGATCCGGACGCCGCCTGAGCGAGCCATGCAGCGAACACGCCGAGGTCGGTCATGAGTGTCATCCAGCTTCCGAAGCGACATCGACGTGCGATGAGTTCACTTCTGCTGCTCGTCGCCGCGTTGCTGTTCAACGACGTACAGGCGGCCGAACCGGTGAGCCCCGATCTCGGCAAGGAGCTGCGCCTCGCCGCCATGATAGGCGACACCGAGACCGTCGCCGCATTGCTCGACGAAGGGGTCCCGGTCGATAGCGCGAACGAGTTCGGCAAAACGGCCCTGATGATCGCCGTGGAATCCGACGACCTCGAAACGGTTGCCCTGCTCCTGACGCGAGGAGCCAACGTCAATGCCCGCACCGTTGCGAGCTGCACGCCGCTCACCTTTGCCGCGGAACACGGCAATATCGCCATCACCGCCGTCTTGATCGAGCGCGGCGCCAACGTACACGACCGAACCCGCAGCGGCTGGGATCCCTTGATGATCGCCTCGCGCTACGGGATCGCGGACATGGCCGAGCAGCTGCTGTTTCGCGGCGCCGACCCCAAGGCATCCGACGGGGACGGGCGAACAGGGCTCATGTTGGCCGCCGCGCACGGGCAGGTCGAGGTCGTCGACCTCTTGATCGAAGCCGGAGCGGAGCTCGAATCGAGGGACCGCGAGGGAGAGACGGCGCTTCTGATCGCCGCGGACGCGGGACACTGGCACGTGGTGAAGGCCCTGCTCGACGCAGGTGCCGACGTCGATGCCCGCGACGGACTCGGCGCAACGCCGCTGATCCTGGCCATCAGCCAAGACCATCCGGACGCCGCCCGGCTCCTGCTCGAGCGCGGCGCCGATCCGAACCTTCAGGACGAGGACGGCACCACCGCCTTGATGGAAGCGGTCGTCACGGACCACGCGGAGCTGATTCGACTCCTGTTGAGCTATCGCGCCGATCCCGCCTTGACCAACAGCGATGGACTCACCGCCGCAGACCTGGCGAAACAACGAGGCAATCAAGAAGCCGCCGCGCTCTTGGCGCAGCGACCGAGCAGCCCCTGAGGCCGTCACCCGACCGACGCGGCCCGGGGGCGACACCGAATGCACCGAGGGACGCAACAAGGACGCCCTTTCTGCATCGCGGCATCGAGCGCCGCGCGTTACCGACACCACCTAACGACCATTTGGAGGAAGCATGGCCACGATATCACCAAGATTGGCCCTAGTTGCCGGCGCACTCGCGCTCGGCCTGTCCTCGGGAGCCAATGCCGACGCCACCGCGTCGATGCTCGCCAATACCTGCGCCGGTTGTCACGGCACCCTCGGTCAAAGTGCCGGTCCCGCATCGCCCATCATCGCCGGGATCAACCGGGTTGTCTTCGTCGACATGATGCAGGGTTACAAGAGCGGCGACATCTATTCGACCATCATGGGCCGGATCGCCAAGGGATATACGGACGAGGAATTCGAGAAGATGGCCGAATTCTTCAACACCCAAGAGTTCAAGCCGGCTCAGCAGGATTACGACAAGGCACTGGTAGACCAGGGTGCGAAGCTGCACGAGAAATATTGCGAGAACTGCCATGCCGAAGGCGGCATCCCGTTGCGGGATCCGGAAACCGGTGAAGACGCCGAGGATTTCTACCTCCTCGCCGGCCAGTGGACGCCCTATCTCGAATTCACCATGTCGGACTTCCGGGAGGATCGTCGCGAGATCCCCAAGAAGATGAGAAGCAAGCTGGATGACCTTCTCGAGAAAGACGGAGACGCGGGTCTCGCCGCCGTGTTTGCTTTCTACGCAAGCCAGCAGTAAACGCCACCGGAGGAGAAAACGGAATGAAGATCAACAGACGTGATTTCGTAAAGGTTGCCGGTGCCGCGACTGCGGTCGGTCTGGTCGGTGCACCGCACCTCGCCTTCGGCGCGACGCAAAAGGTCGTGATCGTCGGCGGAGGGACCGGTGGAGCGACAGCGGCCAAGTACATCAAGATGGCCGATTCGAGCATCGACGTGACGGTCATCGAGCCCAACAAGGAATACATCACCTGCTATCTGAGCAACGAGGTGCTCGGCGGCGAGCGTACTCTGGATTCGCTGAAGGTCGGGTACGAAGGGCTCAAGGCGCACGGGATCAACGTCGTGCATGACACGGCGACGGGCATCGATGCCGAGAAGAAGGTCGTCAAGACCGCCGGCGGAACTGAATTCGGTTTCGACCGCTGCATCGTCGCGCCGGGTATCCAACTCCTGTACGACAAGGTCGAAGGCTACAGCGAAGAAGCCGCTCAGAAGCTGCCGCATGCCTGGAAGGCGGGCGAGCAGACCATGATCCTGCGCAAGCAGCTCGAGGACATGGAAGACGGCGGCGTGGTCGTCATCTCAGCGCCGGCCAATCCCTTCCGCTGCCCGCCCGGGCCGTACGAGCGTGCCAGTCAGATCGCCCATTATTTCAAGGCCAGCAAGCCCAAGTCGAAGGTCATTATCCTCGATGCCAAGCAGGCATTCTCCAAACAAGGTCTCTTCACCAAGGCGTGGGAACGGCTCTACGGCTTCGGGACGGACAATGCGCTGATCGAATGGCGGCCCGGTCCGGATGCCGCCGTGGCTTCGGTGAACGTCGACGACATGACGGTCGAGACCGGTTTTGGCGACGAGATCAAGGCCGCCGTCATCAACATCATACCGCCCCAGCGCGCCGGCGAGATCGCGCAGACCTCCGGACTTGCGGACGACAGCGGCTGGTGCCCTGTCGACCCCAGATCCTTCGAGTCGAAGCTGCAGAGCGGCGTGCATGTGATCGGGGATGCCTGTATCGCGGGCGCCATGCCCAAGTCGGCCTATGCCGCCAACAGTCAGGCGAAGGTCGCCGCGGCCGCGGTGGTCGCGATGCTCAAGGGTGAAGAGCCCGGGACGCCCTCCTACGTCAACACCTGCTACTCGATCGTCGGCACCGACTACGGAATCTCGGTCGCGGGCGTCTATCGCTTGTCGGCCGACGGCAGCGCCATCGAGGACGTCAAGTTCACTGGACCGGACGGCACGGAAGTCAGCGCCGGCGGCGTCACCCCTGCCGATGCCCCGGATTGGGCGCTGGCTCGCGAGGTTCAGTACGCCTACAGTTGGTACAAGAACATCGTCGGAGATTCCTTCGGCTGACGACCAAAGAAGGCCGCGTGCGCTGCCGATGGTATCCCAAGCGGGAATCTAATTGGGCATCGCATCCGACCAGATTGTAAAGGGGCCGAAAGGCCCCTTTTTTTGGCTTGTCCCTTCCTGAACCGCGTCGGCTCAGACGCCGCTTGATTCACGCAACGCCGAGCCGAGCGACAACATCGTCTGTTTGTACAGGACGCGGTTCAGCCCTGCTGCATCAAGATCCGTAGATCCAGCACCGCCGCATTGGCACGCGATATATAGGACGCCATCACCAGCGAGTGATTGGCCAGGAAGCCGTAGCCATGCCCGTTGAGCACGATCGGGCTGGCCATCGGCTTGCTCGCCCCTTCGAGGTCGCGAATGATCTGCTGAATCGAGACGTCCGCGTTCTTGGACGCCAGAATCTCCGCAAAGTCGATGGAGATCGCCCGCATCATGTGCAACAAGGCCCAAGTGTAGCCGCGGGCCTCGTAGTAGGTGTCGTCGACCAGGTGCCAGGACGTGGCCGATCCACCCGAGTCGATCCGCACCTCGTCCACCGCATCCTTTTCATCGACGTTCTGCACCAAGGCGGCGGTCAGCTCGTGATCCCCCACGCTCGCACTCAAGCGCAGCGCAAGGCTGCCGAGTCGTTTTTCGACGATCGCGAGATAGGACGCGAGATTATCCGCGCGGGCGTAGAAACGCGCGCTTCGGTCTTCACCGGTGGAGAGATCGCGAATGAAGAGGCGCAAAGCATCGATGGCTTGACGATATTCATCCTCGGCCGACGGAAGGAGCCAAGAGGAGGCATCGATCGCGAACTTCACGTCGGCACGCTTCGCATGGTCATTCTCGATGGACTGAGTCTGGGAGCGGCTGAAATCGTTGCGAAGCGCATGCACCGAATCGCGAAGCTCCTTGAGCGCGCCGTACTCCCAGCTCGGCATATTGTCCAGATACAGGCCCGGCGGGGTCAGGTCGTTGTAGAGAAAGCCGCCGCTCTTATCCAGGAGGGTCTCCGCAACGCCGATCGCCGCGGCCACGACCGCCGTCCCCGGCACAGGCTTGCCGCCGGAGCCCGCCAGCACTTCCGCCTGGAGAGCTGCAACGTCGAAGACAGGTGGCTGGCGCGACCAGACGATGCCGAGTGCAAGCACCAAGACGGCGTAGAGGGCAAGCCCGATCCCCACGATGCGCAGCGCGGAGGGGCGCGACCCCGTCCGAATGCTCGAACCGATTTCCGACGGTTTCGGCTGATCGACCTTGTTTGAGCTCGGCCCGTGATCACTGCGCGTATCCGGACCCAGCGGCGCCATTGCCGGTTTTTCGTTCATGAAAGACTCCTGTAGGTTGTGGTGAATTCAGTGGACCGGCGGAGACAAGAGGCCCTCGGCCGCAAAGGAAACAGATGTCGCCGCCCCCGGCGCAACGCCCCGGCTCGCACCCGGACGCGTGAAGCGGATGGTGTCCGGCGCCGTCGTGCCGCCCGAAATGACGAAAGTCATGGCCTCGTCGACCGACCAGTCCTGTGGAATCAGTCGATCCTTTGGCACAATCTCGAGATAGCCCCCGGTCGGGTTCGGTGCGGTCGGGACATACACCGCCGCCAGCTCGATGCCGCTCTCTCGGTCGATCATGGTGTGCGTATGAAAGCCGACAGCCTTCATCTCGCTGTGAGGAAACTCGATCAACACGACCTTTTGCGCCTTCTCGACCCCGTCGCTCCGAAATGCCTCGACGAGCCTCTTCGTCGCTCCATAAACCGTGGTGACGAGCGGGATACGCTTGAGCCAGTCCTCGACACTGGAGAAGACCTTCCGCCCGATCAGATGAGTCACCGCCCATCCCAGTAGATACAACATCAAAAGCGTCAGCATGATTGCGAGCGCCGAGGACAGCCAGGGCACTTCCAAGATCCAGCGGGCCATGTCCGGCGACAGCGGTCGCACGGCATTGGCAAGGATAATCACCTTGGGTCGTCCGATCCCCGAGAGCAGGTCCAGAAAAAACAAGAAAACAAAGGAGGTCACCATGAGGGGGATCACGGTCACCACCCCGGTGAGTAGATTTCTCCGAAAATGGGTCATCGATTTCCTGAGGCTTCGCTGCCGTACGGTCGTGGCGGGTTTGACTGGCGGCCCCCTTTGGAGATCCGATTGCAGCGGAAATAATGGGGGCTTTTCCGTTTAAACCAGCTTGAAATCATTGATATCCGGTCGTCCGACCCATCCTCCGCGCGCATCGCAGACCAAGGGATCCGAGAGCGATCAACCGCTCGTACCGCGCCGGGTCACCGCGCGGCGGCGCAGACCCGATGTCGGATGCCGATCCCCTACAGTCTAAGACGTTTGTCCTCGACCTCCTACCGATCGTTCGTAAATACTGGCGGTGTCGCCATTAACAATTCGTCTTTTTAAGCGTTTTCCTTCGTTTTTTCATCTCTGCACGGAATTTGCCTCGATCCCCATTGGAGTGATGCCGACGACGCCCCACCCTCGTCTCTCGCCGATGCAAGAGCGCCTTTCAACCGTCACTCCGGCCCGGTCGGGGAGCTTCGACACCCGACTGCAGGTCGTGGGCCGAGCGTCGACAACCGGACACAGAGATCCAGAGCCTAGATCTATGTATCGACATCCCGTCTTCGCACATCCTCGAGCCGCCACGCTACGGGCAATCGGCTTCGCGCTCGTCTGGTTGATCCTGGTCGGGCCGGATGCAGCGTCGTGGATCATCGGCGGACCTTTCGTCGTCGCGGCGACGCTGGCGAGTCTGAGACTGTCCAAGCCGCGGGAACGGAACCTTTCGGTGTCGAGCTTGGCCGGCTTCATACCTTATTTTCTTGTCGAGTCGCTGCGAGGCGGGCTCGACGTCGCTGCGCGTGTGCTGCTTCCGAGGTTGCGAGTTCAGCCGGGAAATCAGGAATATCGTGTCAGCCTGAGGAGCCCCGAAGCGCGGTTGGTCTTCATCGACAGCATTAGCCTCTTGCCCGGAACGCTGAGCGCCGATCTACGCGGGGATTTGGTGACGGTGCACGCGCTCGACGTCCGCACGGACGTCGTGGAAGGTCTGACGACGCTCGAGCGGCGCGTCGCCGCCCTGTTCGGCGAATCGCTCCCACCCGCTTCGGACCGGACAATTGCCCGGACTACTGCGGGCCGTTCCCCGGCGGACGAGACGTCGGCGCGCGAGACACCGAGCCATCCGGAGGGTCGCCCATGAGCGCATTTCTCTTGAGCATCGCGCTGGTGTTGATGGCCGGCATCGCCGCCGGACTGATCCGCGTCGCCATCGGTCCGTCCCCGTCGGATCGCATGATGGCCGCGCAGCTGATGGGGACCTCCGGGATCGGCGTCATCTTGCTCCTCGCCCCGGTGCTCGCCGTCCCGGCGCTGATCGATGTAGCGCTGATCTTCTCGCTACTCGCGGCCGTCGCCGTCACGGCCTTCACTCGGCGGCGCCTCGCGAACGACGGAGACTGATTCGATGGATCCGGTAGCGCTCCTCTCCGGTGCCTTCCTCGTGGTCGGCGCATTCTTTTTCATCGCCGGGACGGTCGGCCTGATCCGTCTACCCGACCGCTTCAGTCGGCTCCACGCACTGACCAAGGCCGACAATGTCGGTCTGGGATTCATCGTGCTCGGGCTGATGCCGCTCGTACCCGACCTCTTCTACGGCCTCAAGCTCGTCTTGGTCTGGCTGCTCGTGGTGATCGCGGGCGCGACGGGCGCACACCTCATCGCCAAACGTGCGCTGCGCGGCGACGGCGAGGACGTCCTATGAGTGCCCTTCTCACCGTCTTCGATCTGCTGCTGACCTTGACCCTGCTCGGCCTCGCCCTCGTCACCGTCACGAGTCGCGAGCCGCGGCGGGCGGTGATCCTCTTCATCGCATTCGGACTGCTGCTCGCGCTGGTTTGGGCGAGGCTTCGGGCGCCCGATTTAGCCCTTGCGGAGGCCGCGATCGGGGCCGGCCTCAGCGGCGCCTTGATGCTCGCCGCGGCCCGACGGGCCTCGGGTCGCAAGACCTCTCCGGCCGAGGAGAGCGACACGGAGGACGCGCCGTGATTCGGCCTCTGGAGCACATCATCATTCCAATCGGGCTGATCGCCGTCGGCGGCCTGCTCGGCTGGTCCTTCTTCCTGGCGGTGACGGGCGATACGGGCGAGCGTCTCGCCGCCGTCGCCCTGGCGCGCGTGCCCGACAGCGGCGTGTCCAACCCGGTGACCTCGGTCCTGCTGAACTTCCGCGCCTACGATACCCTCTTAGAGTTTGCGGTGCTCTTGGCCGCACTGCTCGGCATCTGGTCCCTCGGGGCGGCCGACACCGGCTTTCAACCGGCGGCGAGCGTCCTAGACGGCATGGTCGCGGGGTTTGTGCCCCTTTTGATCCTCTCGGCCGGCTACATGCTGTGGGTCGGCGCCTATGCGCCGGGCGGCGCCTTTCAGGCCGGCGCCCTCCTGGGCTCGGCCGGCGTCATGCTCGCGCTCGCCGGACATCGCAACGCCGGGCTTCCGTCCGAAGGCCGACTGCGCATCCTCGTTGCGCTCGGGGTCTTCGTCTGCGCCATGACGGGTCTGCTGCTCATGGTCGCGGGCGACGGCTTTCTGACCTACCCCCCGGGCCTCGCGAAATGGCTCATCCTGCTCATCGAGACGGCCGCGACCCTCGCCATCGGGGCAACCCTGGCGGCGGCCTACTTGGGCGGCCGTCCCACCGCGCACCCGACGAGCGGGGAGACGACATGACCGGTCAGGTCCTCTACGCCCAGCTCCTCTACGGCGGATCCGGGATCCTGCTGGTACTCCTCGGTCTCTGGTCGTTTCTCGTGCATGGGCCGCTGCTGCGCAAGCTGATCGCGATCAACCTGATGGGGGCCGGTGTCTTCCATATCCTGGTCGCCATCGGTTATCGCGGCATCGACACCCCGCCGGATCCGGTCCCGCACGCCTTGGTCCTAACCGGGATCGTGGTTGCCGTCAGCGCCACGGCACTCGCCTTGGCGTTCGGCAAGCGATTGGATCAGGATGATGATTGACGCACTGCCCCTGGCGGTCACACTGCCCCTGATCGGCGCATTTGCGGTCACCGTCTCGCCCCTGCATGCGCGCGGCCTGGGCCTCATGGCCGCCGTGCTCACGGCCGCAAGCGCCCTTTCGGTGACGGCGGCGGTCTGGAGCGACGGCGTCCTGAGGGCCGATCTCGGCGGCTGGGGCGTCCCGCTCGGCATCGCCTTGGAGGCCGACGGGCTCTCGGCGGCCTTCCTGGCGATGGCCAATGTGGTCGCCCTCGCCGTCAGCGTCTATGCCGGGGGCTACTTCAAGCAGGAGAGCGCGCGGCACTTCTGGCCCCTCTGGTTGCTGCTGTGGAGCGCCTTGAACGGACTCTTCCTCGCAGCCGATCTGTTCAACCTCTACGTGACGCTGGAACTCCTCGGCATCTCCGCCGCGGCCTTGGGCGCACTCACCGGGACGCGCGAAGCGGTCGCCGCGAATCTGCGTTACCTCTTGGTGGGCCTGCTTGGCTCCATGAGCTATCTGCTCGGCGTCGCGCTCATCTACGCCGCCTACGGCGTACTGGATATCGGCCTGGTCGCCGAGGCGATCGAGCCCGGACCTGTTGCTTGGACTGCCATGACCCTGATGATCGGCGGACTGATCCTCAAGGCCGCCCTCTTCCCGATGCACTTCTGGCTCCCGCCCGCGCATGCCAACGCCCCGGCACCGGTCAGTGCCGCCTTGTCCGCCCTAGTGGTAAAGGCGGCCTTCTATCTGGCCCTACGGCTCTGGCTCGACGTCTTCGCGCCGGTGCTCAACGAGGCCGCGGCGAATCTGCTCGGCATTCTCGGCGCCGCAGCGGTCGTCTGGGGGTCTTGGCGTGCGCTGCGCGCCGAGCGGCTCAAGCTCCTTGCGGCCTATTCGACCGTCGCCCAGATGGGCTATCTCTTCATCGCCTTCCCCTTGCTGGCCGCGACCCCGCCCGGCCTGGCCCGGGACAATCTGCTGGCCGCCGTCGTCTTGCTTGCCCTGACCCACGGCTTTGCCAAGGCCGGATTCTTCCTCGCGGCCGGGATGGTGCAAAAGACCGCCGGTCACGACCGGATCGACGACCTCGGCGGTGCCGCGCAGGCACTGCCCGCAGCCACCTTCGCGATTGGTCTGGCCGGTGTCGCCCTCATCGGTCTGCCGCCGAGCGGGACCTTTCTGGCAAAGTGGGTGATGCTAGAGCAGGCGATGATCCTGGGGCTCTGGTGGTGGCTGATCGTGATGATGGTCGGCACGCTGCTCGCGGCTGCCTACATCTTTCGAGTCCTCAGCCGCGCCTTCAATCGCGAGCCCACACCCTATCGTTTCGTCAACGACGCCCGCACCGAGCTTCCGGCGCTCCTGCTCGGGCTGATCGCGACCTTCGGGCTCGGGATCGCAGCCCAGCCGCTGTGGGTCTTGCTCGAGCAGGGGGCATTCGGATGAGCTTCGACACTTGGCTGCCGGCCGCGATCGTCCTGAGCTCGATGATCCCGGGCATGCTGATCTTCCTGTTGCGGGAAGAGAGTCACCGGCTGCGTACCCTACTGAACATGACCGGGGCGCTGGTCAAGGTAGGCCTGGTGATCTGGATGATCGGCGGCGTCTACGACGGACAGAACTACGAGACCCGCTGGACGCTCGCCCCAGGCCTGGACCTGGTGCTCAGGGCCGATGCCCTGTCGGTCCTCTTCGTCGCCTTGTCCACGCTCCTGTGGTTGGTGACGACCATCTATGCCATCGGTTACCTCGAGCATTCGCCGAACCGCAGCCGGTTCTTCGGCTTCTTCAGCGTCTGTGTCTCGGCGACGGTCGGCATCGCACTGTCCGGAAATCTCCTCACCTTCGTGATCTTCTACGAGATCCTGACCTTGGCGACCTATCCCTTGGTCGCGCACCGCGGCACGCCCGATGCCGCCCACGGGGCCAAGGTCTATCTCGCCTATACGATGGGGGGCGGGGCCTTGCTCCTGGTCGGCGCGATCTGGCTGCAGGCGCTCGTCGGCCCGGTGGAGTTCACGCAGGGCGGTATCCTGGGCGTGTCGCCCGAAGAGATCCGCGTGGAGTTGATCCTGATCTTCTTCGTGCTGCTTGGCGGACTCGGTGTGAAGGCGGCCTTGGTGCCGCTGCACGGTTGGCTGCCGCAGGCGATGGTCGCCCCCGCACCGGTCAGTGCGCTGCTGCACGCGGTCGCAGTGGTGAAGGCCGGGGCCTTCGGGATCGTGCGCGTGGTCTACGATGTCTACGGCGTGGAGTTCGCCTATGCGAACGGGTTGCTCCTGGCACTCGGCATCCTGGCCTCCGTCACCATTATTTACGGGTCGCTGATGGCCCTGACCCAGGACAGTCTGAAAAAGCGGCTGGCCTACTCCACCGTCAGTCAGGTGTCCTACATCGCGCTCGGCACCTCGATCTTCGGACCCATCGCGACCATCGGCGGCGTCGTCCATCTGGTCCACCAAGGGCTCATGAAGATCACGCTCTTCTTCTGCGCCGGGAACTATGCCGAGACCCTAGGTGTGAACAAGGTCAGCGAGATGGACGGCGTCGGGCGGCGCATGCCCTGGACCAGTCTCGCCTTCACCGTCGGCGCGCTCGGCATGATCGGGGTCCCGCCGGTCGCCGGCTTCGTGAGCAAATGGTATCTCGGGCTCGGCGCCGCGGATGCAGGCTCGAACTGGGTCATCGCGGTCCTGATCGCCAGCAGCCTGCTGAATGCCGCCTACTTCCTGCCCATCCTGCACCGTGCCTGGTTCAGGCCCGCCCCGAAACAGTGGCCGCAGGAGCACCGCCATCCCGGGCGATTCGAGATCGCGGGCGCCCTGCTCTGGCCGCCGGTGATCACGGCCGCGCTGGCGCTGAGCGCCGGACTCTTCGCGGCGGCGCCCTTCACACCGCTTGAATGGGCGAGCCTGATCGCCGAGCGGGAGTACGGCCGATGACCTGGCTCCTACCGCTCGTCGCCGCGCTTCCGCTTCTGGCGGCGGCCTTCGCCACGCATCGGCTGGCCTGGTGGACCCCGGCAGCGGCGGCCGCACCGGCGCTCGTCGCGGCTTTGCTGGTGCCGATCGGGGAGTCGCACGACCTGCCCTGGCTCCTGCTCGGCGCGCGTTTCGGTCTCGACGAGATCGGACGGATCTTTCTGATCTTCACGTCGATCCTCTGGATCGCCGCCGGTATCCATGCCGTGGCGAGCATGCGCGGCACGCCGCACGTCGGGCGCTTCAACACCTTCTTCCTGCTGGCGATGGCCGGCAACCTCTGGCTGATCGTCGGTCAGGACCTGGTCAGCTTCTATGCCGGTTTCGCGCTTATGGGGCTCTCCTCCTACGGCCTGGTGATCCACGAGGGCGACCGCAGCGCCTTGCGAGCGGGCAAGGTCTATCTCGTCTTGACCCTGGGCGCGGAGCTTGCCCTGTTCGCGGCACTCGTCATGATCGCCTCGACGACCGGCTCGATCACGCCGACCCCGAAGGATCTCGTCGAGCTCGACGATCTCGCGATCGCACTCCTGGTGCTCGGTCTCGCGGTGAAGGCCGGCCTGGTTCCATTGCATGTCTGGCTTCCGCTTGCCCATCCAGCCGCACCCATTCCGGCCAGTGCGGTGCTCAGCGGCGCCATGATCAAGGTCGCCCTGCTCGGCTGGCTGAGGTTCCTTCCGGTCGGCGAGGTCGCCTTGCCGGGCTGGGGGCTGCTGTTCGTCTTTGCCGGCCTGGCGACAGCCCTGTATGCAGCCCCCATCGGTATCCTGCAGTCCAACCCGAAGGTTCTGCTGGCCTATTCAAGTGTCGGCAAGATGGGGCTCATGGCGGTGACCTTGGGACTTATGCTCATCGCGCCCGAAATCGCTCCGGTCGCCGCCATCGGCTTGGCCCTCTACGCCGGACATCACGCGCTGACCAAAGGCGGTCTCTTCCTAGGCGTGGGTCTGCGTAAATCCGCAGGCTTACAGGGGGTGGTCTTCGGCGGGCTCGTGCTGCTCGCCTTGTCGATGGCCGCCGTGCCGCTCAGCAGCGGCGCCGTGGCCAAATACGGGATCAAGCCGGTCCTAGTCGATTCCGATTGGGCGTGGCTGCAGGTCGCGGTCGCTGCGACCACCGTCGCCACCGCCTGGATGATGGTGCGGTTCGTTTGGAGTTTGAAGCGCGTTCATGTCGCGGATCGCTCCGGAGGCGGGTCGGCCTCACCCGCGATACCGCGTGTGACTTGGGCACTGTTGGGTTGGGTTCCGCTGATCGGCTTGGTGATCCTTTATCCCTTGGTGCTCGGATCACCGACGGCCTGGCTGACCGATGTCGGGCTGATCGCCTTGGCGGGTCTGCTCGCCATCCCCGTCGCCGTCCTCGCCTTACGGCGGCCCGCGGCGCTGGCGACCCTGGTCGACAGCATCAAACCCGGCGATCTACTCGAGCTGGTCCGCCCGCTCCTGATGAGTGCGCGGTGGACCCTGCGCTGGTCGATCCGCGGCTATCGGAATGCCTCGGCTCCGATGACTGCGCGACTTCGGGAACGCCTGAGCGAGCTCGCCCGGCGTCCACCCTCCGATCTGGACCGCCGGCTGACCGCTTGGCCTCTTGCGGGCGGGCTGTGGCTGAGCATCATGACGCTGTTGATCGTTTTGTCCCTGGTCGTGCCGACGCAGAGACCGTCCCTTCCCCGAGTCGATCACGACGACACGACGCCGATCATGGCGCCGACGACGCCCTCCCCGGTATCGCCCGATGCCCCGTCGATCGCGCCCGCTCCCCTGCCCGGCGTCAGGGATTCCGATCTGACCGTGCAGCCAACCACCCCGCCGACCGAACAGTCGGACGCACTCGACCCGACCGCCGAGCCGGGAGCCACCGCGCTCGATGCGCCAAGTCGATCACTCGAATCGAACGAATTCGACGTCGCAACGGCGGAATCGCCCGCGCTCGAACCCGACCCTCCCGAGCCGGTGTGCGATCCCAACGAGCCCTATATCTTCCGTCATGCGGCGAGCGATCGCGAGGTCGCCTTGGTCCGATGCGTCGCCGTGGACGGCACGCCGCAACGTCTCGAAGCTCCGCCCTTATCGAACGCTCTGGTCCTCCTGATCCAGACGCATCTCGACGCGCTCGGCTTTGCCCCCGGCCCGGCGGACGGGATCCTCGGCCCCAGAACCCGCGACGCGATCCGACGCTTCCAAACCGATCGTGGTCTCGAACCCACCGGCGCCATCACCTTCGACCTGCTCGATCGGCTCTTGGAGCCCGATTAGACCGGAGCCGAGTGCGACGCACCGATCGACCAGCCCCATTCACGGGGCGATCAGCCTCGCAATGCGTTCGGGAGATGCCCTCGCATGTTCGCTCACGACGTGCCGGATAGCGTCCTCCACCGGCATCAGCCCCGGGACTTGCGTGTCGCGGAGCGCGCCGATTAAGTCTCGGGCGTCGATCGTCCGAGCGACTGCGCAGTAGCTCGATTCGAGTCGTCCTCCGCTCGACCCCGTCGCGGTCGAGCGGAGGTCGAGTGTTCTCGTTCGTTGCCGCATCAGCTATGATCTCGTCACCCTTTTGATCGAGGATGCAAAGCGCGCGCGGGGTCTTTGCGACTCCCCGGGTCTTGCATCCATGAACGAGGCGGGCAGCCGGCGCGTCGATTGCGTCGGGGCGTACGTTGGATTTCGGGCGCGAAGTCGGCGACGGCACCGACGTCGAGACAGAAAGGAGATCGTCATGTGTACATCGCTCGTCTATCGTGACGCGGCCGAAAGGTCCTATTTCGGGCGGACGCTCGAGCTCACGGTCGATCTGCCCTATCGGATCGCCTGGTTCCCCGCGGGCTACGCAATGCGCTCGCAAGTCGCGGATCATCCGCCCGTGAGCTTCACGACCCGCTACGGTGTGCTGGCCATTGCGATGCCGGTGCGGATCCCGACCAAGGACGACCCCATCGGTGTGGCGGATCTCAAGGTTCTGGAGGGGCTGAACGATCAAGGTCTGACCTTCAGTCTGCTGTCCTATCCGATGGCTGCCGGGGCCGAGGCGCCGATCCCGAGCCAGACTCCGGTGCTTTCGGCTTCCGATCTCGGGCTCTGGGCACTGGGGCTGTTCGGCTCGGTTGCAGAAGTCAAAGCGGCGCTCGCCGTGCAGCCGGTGATGCTGGAGGCCCTCGCGATGCTGGGCGGCGTGGTGTCTCCCTTCCATTATCTGGTGAACGACGCCACCGGCGCCTCGTTCGTCATCGAGTTTCATAAGGGCCAGATGTCGGTCTACGACAATCCCGTGCGGGTGATGACCAACGCGCCTCGCTTCGACTGGCATTTGACGAATCTCGACAACTACACGTTTCTCAGCAACGTTGATCGGCCGACGGCGACCTTCGGCGATTACGTGGCGGCTCAGCCGGATTCGGGTGTCGCGACCTCGGGCTTGCCGGCTTCCAACACCTCGGTCGGGCGCTTCGTGCGAGCCGCGTTCTACGCCCAGTACACCGAGAAGGCAGACACGCCCGACAGGGCCGTGACGACGCTTGCCCATGTCATGAACAATTTCGACCGGCCGCGCGGGGTGACGATCGATCTTCCCGAGGCCGGAGGCAGCCATCTCGAGGTGAAGGGTCTGGACGGGCCGGGCGGTAGCGCTGCCACCGAGTTCACCTGCTGGACGAGCATCTCCGATCTGGAGCGCAAACTCTTTTTTCTACGGACGTACGACAGCTGCAACTACACCCGCTTCGACCTCGCGGCTCTCGCCGGAGCAGGCAAGCCGCTGGTGTTGCCGTTTCGGCGGTTTAGCGGCGATCCGGCAGACGGTACAGCGACGCTGAAGTCAGCGTGAAGCCCACGCGGGTCGGAGAGAACGCGATGCAGCCAGGAGTCGGACGCGGCGTCTCGCGCCGGCTGCGGATGTGCTCGCCTGCGCGACCGGCGGCAATGCCGAGCTTCTCGCGCTTTCCGGTCAGCGCAGTCCCTAAAGATACGCTTGGCGCCGAATGCACGGAGGCACGGTCGTGAGGCGGATCCTTCTCCTTGCCACCCTCTTGCTCGGGCTGCAAGGCTGCGGATACACGGTGAGCCCAGCGCTGCCGTTCTACGGCGCCTATTTCCCCTACTGGCTGTTCTGCGCCGCTCTTGGCGTTCTTGGCTCCGTGCTCGTGCGGATCCTCCTGATCCGCTTGGGAATCGACGAAGGGATCCCGTTCCGGACGCTCGTGTATATTGCGCTCGCCTGCCTGATCGCCTTTGCTGTTGCTGCAACCGCATTTGGACGCTAGCGCATGGCCACGTCTGCCTATGCGCGCAAGTACAGTGTCGTCGGAATCGTCATTGCATTGGCGATCGTCATCGGAGCGGTGTTGTCGGGGTGGTTGTACGTTCAGCGCGCCGCGAACAATCCCATGTCCGAGGATGCCGTGCTGACAGCGAGCGTCGTGAACGTCGCCGCCACCATCGCCGGACGGGTCGTGACCATCGCCGTGGCCGACAACCAGCGTGTTGCCGAGGGCGAGCTGCTCTTCGGGCTGGATCCCGAGCCCTACAGGCTCGCCGTGGCGCAGGTCACGGCGGATCTGCGGCTCGCCGAGGCGACGCGCGACGCTCAACGTCGGACGATCTCGGCCGAGCAGTCGAACGCGGCCGTCGCCGCCGAGCAGGTTCAGCGCGCCCGCACCAACCTCGCGCTCGCCGAAGCAACGCTCGCCCGGCTCCTGCCCCTGGCGCCGAAGGGGTATGTCACCGCGCAGCAGGTCGACGATGCCCGAACCGCACGCGACGACGCACAATCCAGCCTTGATCAAGCGCTGCGCCAGGCCGACGCCGCAAACGCGCTGGTCACCACGCTCGAGGCTTCGGATGCGCTGGTCGCCGCCCGACGCGCGGCACTCGCCATCGCCGAGCGCGATCTTGCGGCGACGCAGGTGCGTGCGCCCCACGATGGGTTGGTGGTCGGCTTGACCGTCTCGACCGGCGAGATCGTCGCACCCGGTCAGGCGCTGTTCACGCTGATCGACACCGAGCACTGGTACGCCGCGGCAACCTTCCCGGAGACCGAGCTTTCCCGCATCGCGATCGGCGACTGCGCGGCCGTCTATGTGCTGGCCGATCGCTCGCGGCCCGTCCTCGGGAGGGTCGAAAGCATCGGCTGGGGCGTCCTCTCCGAGGATCTGGTGAACCTGCCCAGCGGCGTTCCCTATGTTCCGAAATCGCTCGACTGGGTCCGCATCGTTCAGCGCTTCCCGGTGCGGATCAGGCTCGAGAACCCACCCGCGCCGCTGATGCGATTGGGCGCGTCGGCCGTTGCGGTGGTGCGGCATGGCGAAGACTGTGACAACGGCGCACCCGAGTGACGCTGTCGAAGCGCCGCCGTCGCGCTGGCGCCAGGCGCTGGAGGACCTGCAACCCTTCCCCGGCCGGGCCGGTTTGACATGGCGGATCGCACTGCTGTGCGCGCTGGTGACCGGCGCCGCCATGATGTTCGAGATCCCCGAGGCGGCGATCAGCTGCTATTTGGTCATCTTTCTGATGAAGCCCGACGCGGTGGTGAACATCGGCACCGGCATCGGCTTCCTGGTGCTGCTGCCCGGACTCATCGCCTTCCTCGTCTGGATCGTGAACCTGACCAGCGGCTCGACCATGCACATCATGGCGGCGATCGTCGTCACCTCCTGCCTGTTGCTTTACCTCGGCGCGGCGACTCAGCTCGGCGAGCACGGCGGCGTGGCGGCACTGATCATCGCCTTCGTGCTGACCTTGATCGTCCAGGCGCCGTTCGGCGACGTCGCGACCTTCGCTTTGCGCGAGGCGTGGGCGATGGCCGCGCTGCCGATGATCCTGATGGTCGGCTTCAATCTCCTGCTCGGTTTTTCGCCCGTCGCGCTGTTGCGCGACAAGCTCCGAGCCCGGCTTGCAGCCGCTGGACAGGCGCTGGAGACGGGTGATCCGGCGCGGTTGCGCGAGCTGCTGCGCGAAGGGAACGCGCCCTTCGACCCGCAAGCGCTGGCTGCACGGGTGCTGCGGTTCGTTCCGCGCGCGGCCGCACGGCAAATCGCGGCCGATGTCCGGGCGGGCTTTGCACTGATGCTCGCGGTATCGGCGCTTCCCAAGGATCTCGACCCGATCCGTCGTGCCGCGCTTGCGGAGCACATCCGTGCGGCCCACGCAGCGCTCGGCGCGGGCGAGGCCCCGCCGATGCCACCTGATCCCCCCGCAAACGCCGGTTCAGCCGAGCGGGCGGCATGGGACGCACTGGGCGTGCTCGCCGGAGCACCCGAGCCCGAGGTCGTGCCGGCGCCCAAGACGCCCTTCGTCGCCCCGGATGCGCTGACCAATCCCGCCTACACCCGCTTTGCACTCAAGACCACGGCGGCGGCGGTGATCTGCTTTCTCATCTATACGGCGATCGACTGGCAGGGGATCCATACGGCGATGATCACCTGCTATGTCGCCGCGCTCGGCACCACCGGCGAGACCGTGCATAAGCTCGCGTTGCGCATCACCGGGTGCATGATCGGAGCGGCGCTCGGGGTCGCGGCGATCTTCTGGGTCATTCCCCGGATCGACGGGATCGGCGCGCTGATGGTCCTCGTGTTTCTCGGCTGCCTCGTCGGCGCCTGGGTTTCGACAGGCCCCGAGCGCATCGCCTACGCCGGTGTGCAGGTTGCGCTCGCGTTCCTGCTGACGGTGCTGCAGGGCTTCGGTCCGAGTGTCGGTCTGGACACGGCGCAGGGGCGGATCGTCGGCATTCTGCTCGGCAATCTCGTGGTCTATCTGATCTTTACGCGGATCTGGCCGGCGCCCGTCGAGGGCGAGGTCCGCACATTTTTCGCGCGAGCCCTCTCGGGACTGGCCCGGATGGCGCGGCTTGCACCCGCACGTCGACCGAACGCCGTGAGCAGCGCGGCCGCGGTCGAAGCGCTGGCCGGAAAAGCAGAGGAGGCGCTGCGCTTGCTGGTTTTCGAGCCCCGTGGGTTGCGGCCGACGCCCGCGCGCGAGACGGCGCTCCATAGCGCGGTCACCGAGATCGAGGCGCTCAATCGCACCATCTGGTTGAGTCGTGATGCTGACCTCGAGCACACCGCCGAGCGGCTCGAGAATCTTGCGGAACGATTTCGCGGACCCGCCGGAGAATCCGAACCCCACCAGGGCTCCGGTCCTTCGGCATCGCCGGCTCGGCCTGCCGCTCCAGCGCCGATCGCCGGCCCATTCACCCGCCCACTCGATCGACTCCGGGGAGACGCAGGATGAAGGTCCGCCATGCCTTGCCGCGCGGCGTCGGGGCTGGCGTTCTCGCTCTGGCGTTGGCTGGCTGCGCCTCCAACGCCGCGCACATGACCTCGACTTCGGCCGACCAGCCCTGGACACCGCGGGGCGACGAGGAGACAGTCGTGTGGAGCCTTGCACGCGAGGGTCGGCCCGCGTCGGAGGGCGGGGCTGCGGATTTCCGTATCCCCGTGGATTCCGCACGCGCGCAGCTCGCAGCGCCCAAGGGGATCGATCCGGCCCGCGTCTACAGCCTGCCCGAGCTCATCGATCTCGCACAGCGGACGAACCCGGCGACCCGAGTTGCCTGGCAGCAGGCTCGGCAGGCGGCGCTCGCGGTCGGCATGGTAGAGGCGACCTACCTGCCCGTCATCACCGCGAGTGTGATCGGCGGGTATCAGGAGGTTGCAACGCCGCTGCCGGAGGTGCTGGGTGAAAGCCTCAGTGTCGAGACCACCCAAGAGGGTACGGCCCGGATCCTCGCGCTGCAGTGGCTGCTGTTTGACTTCGGCCAGCGCCGGGCCGTCGCAGCCGCGGCTAAGCACGCGGCGATTGCGGCGAACGTCCTCTTCAACGGCACGCATCAAAAGCTCATCTTCGACGTGTCGCAGGCTTACTACGTCTATGGTGCCGCGATCCAGCGACGCGGCTTTGCCGAAGCGGCGTTGCGAAACGCCGAAGCGGTTCGGACCGCTGTCGAGGCGCGCCGGACCCAGGGTCTCGCCACCAGCGTGGAGACGGCACAGGCGCGCCAAGCCGTGGCGCAGGCCGAGTTCCGTCGGGTGCAAGCCGACGGGGAGGAGCGCGATGCCTACCGGAACCTGCTCGCCGCCGTGGGTGTGAACGCCGATTTGAAGGTCGATGCGGTGAGCGCCGCGCGCCGGCCGCTCCCGGCACCGGCCTCCGCATCGCTGGACACGACGATCCAACTGGCGCTGTCGCAGCGGCCCGACGTCGCGGCAAGCTACGCGGCGATGCAAGCGAGCAAGGCCGGAATCAAAGCTGCACAGGCGGACTATCTTCCCAAGGTCTATGCCGGCGGCAACATCGCTTCGGGCTCGGGGGACTTCGATGTTTCCGGCCTGCCCTCGATCGGCCAGCAGGGCTCGGGCACCGGCCTGTTGATCGGGGTGACCGTACCGCTCTACGCCGCCGGTCTGCGGGACGCTCAGGTCAGGGACGCCGAATCCCGGGCCAAGATGGCCGCGGATGAGTTTCAACGGGTGCAGACCGCTGCGGTGACCGAAATCGTTGCGGCGCGCAACGCGCTGCGCACCGCGCTCGAATCGCATCGCGCGGCCACGGCGCTCGTCGGTGCCGCCTCGACCACTTACGATGCCGCCTTCGCGGCTTACCGCAATGGCGTCGGTACGGTCGATGCGGCGACAGAGGCCGACACCGCGCTTCTCGACGCGCGCGACGCCCAGGTAGAGGCGCATGCGGCCGCGCTGGTCGGCGCGGTAAACCTCGCCTTTGTCGTCGGCTCGCTGACCTCGCGCGAGCGTCTGCCCTGATGTGCGGACGCGTGTGATTCCGAGGTGATCGACCTTCCCGTGCTGCCGAAGAAGGTTCCGCATTGCCGCCGATAGCGTGATGGGGTTTCGATGTGCCCCTTTTCCATAGCAGAGGAGTATTCAACGATGCCGAAACAAGACGCTCGCACGCAAACCGGTCTCGACGACCGGAATCCGATGGCCGACGAAGGGGAAAACGCCAACGACGAGACCTACGGTTCAAGCGAGCTCGCTACGGGCCTCCCGAAGTCGACCTTCCCCTATAGCGAGCGTGATCCGCGACGCATTTATGCTGCGGTCCGCGACGAGCTGATGCTCGACGGGAATTCGCGTCAAAACCTCGCGACCTTCTGCCAGACCTGGGAAGAGCCCGAGATCCATCGGCTGATGGATGCCTGCATCGATAAGAACATGATCGACAAGGACGAATATCCGCAGACGGCCGAGATCGAATCGCGCTGCGTGCGGATGCTCGCCGATCTTTGGAATGCACCTGCCGGCGAGCAGGCGGTCGGATGCTCCACCACCGGCTCCAGCGAGGCCGCGATGTTGGGCGGACTGGCCATGAAGCGCCGCTGGGAGATGCGTCGCCGGGCCGCGGGCAAGCGCACCGACAAGCCTAATCTGATCACCGGGCCGGTCCAGATCTGCTGGCACAAATTCACCCGCTACTGGGATATCGAGCACCGCGAGATCCCGATGGACAAGGGGCGGCTCCTGATGACGCCCGAAGAGGTCCTGAGCCGCTGCGACGAGAACACCATCGGCGTGGTGCCGACACTGGGCGTAACCTTCACCGGAGAATACGAGCCGGTGAAGCTGATCAGCGACGCGCTGGACAGGCTGCAGGCCGATACCGGTCTGGACATCCCGATCCACGTCGACGGCGCCAGCGGTGGTTTCCTCGCCCCGTTCTGCGCACCCGAGCTGGAGTGGGACTTCCGCCTGCCGAGGGTTCGCTCGATCAACGCCTCGGGGCATAAGTTCGGCCTCGCCCCGCTCGGTGTCGGTTGGGTGCTGTGGCGCGAAGAGCAGGACCTGCCCGAGAGCATGGTGTTTTGGGTGAACTATCTCGGCGGCAACATGCGCGACATCGCGCTGAACTTTTCGCGGCCCGGCGGGCAGATCGTTTGCCAGTACTACAACTTCCTCCGCCTCGGGCGGGAGGGCTACCGTAAGGTCCATACCGCCTGCTATCGCAGCGCTGAATATCTAGCCGAGGAGATCTCGAAGATGGGGCCGTTCGAGATCGTCTTCGGCGGCGACATGGCACGCGGCATCCCGGCGGTTGCTTGGAAGCTCGCGGAGAGCACCGATCCGGGCTTCACCCTGTTCGATCTCGCCGACCGGCTCCGGGTGCGCGGCTGGCAGGTGCCGGCCTATACCTTGCCGTCGAATTGTCAGGACCAAGCCATCCAGAGGATCCTGGTGCGCAACGGCGTAAGCCGCGACCTGTGCACGCTCCTCATCGATCACATGAAGGCGGCCTTGGATCATATCGAAGCGCATCCGATCCAGGAGTCGCTCACGAGCAAAGAGGCATCGGGTTTCCATCATTAAACCGCGCCCGGTGCGGTATGCGTCATGTGTTGGAGTGGCTTGGCCGCGCCGGCTCCGACGACTGTCGGAGCCGGCGCGGTTTAGGAGACTCGGTGCCCTCGAATCAGGTCCACCTGCTTTGCCTACGGCGGCTTTGCTGCCAACTGGCCGCAGGCGCTGAAGTCGGAAATGACCACGGCATCCGTCATCGGTGTCGTGTTTTTTGTCGGTTCGTTGTTCTTTACCGCTGCTGCCGGTCTGCAACTGCTCGAGGCGATCAACGGGGATATCGCCGATCTGGGAACGGGTCCGGCCGGTCATCGCCCGGCTTGGCGCTGGTGGGCGTGGAAACCGCACAACGCCGGTTATCTTTCCAGTCTGATCCAGTTTGGGGGCACCTTGTTGTTCAACCTCAATACCGGCGACGCGTTGCTCGCGGGACTCGGTTGGGTGGAAGAGGATGTGCTGATCTGGACCCCGGATATGACCGGGAGCATCTGCTTTCTGGCGGCCAGTTACTTGGCATTGATGGAGATCTCGCATGGATGGTGGTCGTTCGAGCCGCGCCAAGTCACCTGGTGGGTGGTCGTGATCAACGTGGCCGGTTCCGTCGCCTTCCAGGTCTCCGCCCTGTATGGGTTCTTCCCGCCGCCGCCCGATGCAGGCTGGACCCGGGATGCAAATCTATGGACCTTCGTCGGCGCCCTGTGCTTCTTCCTCGCCAGCTACCTGATGATCCCGGAGCTGTTCGATGCGGATGCCGACAAGTCGGTATCGTTGCCTCCAAGGAAGCGATTCAGAGGATAATCTTTGTGCCGATGATCAGATGCGAACAGCCGTTCGGCGGCGTAGGCACGAAAGTGAATTTTAACCGCGTCTCCGCTAAGGGTTGTGGATGCACCAAACGTCGAGCTCACTCGAAAATGAGCATCTCGCTCCGGACGCGGTTCAGGCCGGCAGAGGTTCTATGACCATAACCATGACCTGGACCGAAGTCATTGTCGTCTTCGTGACGTTGCTTGCGATGTTTAGTCCGCCTGCCACGCTCGGCACAGCTGCAGCCTTCCTACGCTATGCGCCGCCGGAGGTCCACCGACAGCTGGCCTGGGAGATTGCGCGCAATTATGCAATCGTTCTGCTGCTGGCGATCTGGCTCGGGCGCTGGCTTTTGATGTTTCTGGGTATTTCCACCGGGGCCTTGACCGCGACGGGCGGCGCGGCACTGCTGTACCAGGGGCTGCCGTTGATGACCCGCGGTGCGAAGACTCCGGAGTCCAAGGTCGCGGAGTCCGAGGATCTGGTGCGCGCGGCGGCCGGCGACGTGAACTGGCGAGAGCTCGCGGTGGTGCCGCTGCTGTTCCCGATCACGATCGGGGGCGGGACCATTGCGGTTGCGATTGCCTCCAGTGACCAATACCCGGCGCTTGCGGATCAAGCGGTGCTGAGCGCCGTCGTGTTAACGATGGTGCCGGTGGTGGCGGTGACGTTCTTGGTTGCGGGTCCGGTCACCGGTCGACTCTCTGCCGGGGCGCAAGACGCGCTTGCCCGGTTCTCCGGTATCGTGCTGGTCGCGCTCGCGATACAGATGTTGGTCAGGGGATTTGCGGAATTACTCGCCGGCACACCCCTCGGAACCGCAATTTTCGCCGCAGCGGCAGGGTGACTGCATCGAAGACCACGAATGCCCGCCGACCGACGAATTCACTCGGTATCAGGAAAGGTGTCAGGTTCAATAGCTCGGTCATTCCATATCCCGCCATCTTCTCGACCGCATGCTCCTTCCGCCTGAGTCGACCGCATACCGTTCAGACCAAGGATCTCCCGCGGTACCGCCACGGTCCTCCCCGCCGGAACACATCAGGAGGACGCATCGCAGCAGCCCGCGGACCACCCCCGACCTCCCGACAGACTGCGCCCCTCGAGCCCTAGCGTTTTGTCCTTACGACATCACAGGGATTTGTCCCGCTGGTGAGCCTGCGGACGAGCTGGTCGGCGAGGAGGCTGATTCCGGTCGTGGCCCAGGCGGCACCACCGTGGGTCAGAAGCGCCGCGGGGTCGATGCCGGCTCGCGGTTTTCGGAGCGTGCCCTTGACGTAGACGAATCGGTCGGCGATGCCGAGGAGGCTGAGCCCGATGCCGCGTCGCTTGGCGGTCTTGAAGCGAAGCTCGATGGCCTCCGTACGCAGATTGAGCGCGCCGCCGCCGATGGCATTGAGCGTCTTGGTCTGGACCGCCAGGCCGCGGGTGCTGGTCGCAATACCCTCGGCGAGATCGAATTGGAGGACGGCGCATTGCAGCTCGTTGTAATGCACGCGGCTGTCGAGGTCGAGCGCGAGTGGGTTCAGCACGTCCAATAGGGTAAAGAGAAGTCCGCCGAGCGGCAGCACTTCAGCTGCATTTTTGTGTAACCGCCCTGCCCCCAGCGACAGCTCCAGGTGGCCGTCGGCGTTCCAGAGCAGGTCGTTCCACGCGGTTGCGACGCCGGTGAGTCGCGTGTCCAGCGCAGTCTGGATATGGGACAGTGCATTGGCGTCCTTCGCTTCGAGCAGGTGCGCCAAGTCCAGATTCCCCTTGGCTCGGATGTCGAATCGCCATCCGGCTCGATCCGGGCGCAGGTCGATCTCGGCACCAAGACGGTCTGCCCCGGTGGCGATCGAGGCTTGGAGGTGGCCGGAATCCAAGGCGGCGTCCAGGTCGAGGAGGTCGAGCCCGAGGTCACCCGCCTTGAGGTGGCCGATCTTCAGGCGCAGCGTCCCGTCGAGCATCCGCAGCAGCTCGGGTGCCGGAAGCTGCGCGGGCGTCGAGCGAGCGCTACCCGCTGTCGGAGATGCTGTGCCGAGGTACGGCGTTAGATCCAGTCGCTGCGCGCTGAGTGTCGCCTCTATCCGGGGCGTGGGACCGGGGCGGATCGTCAGGTCCCCGGCGAGGTCGCTGTCCCCGCTCACCGCCTTGAAAGCGCGCAGCTCCAGACCCCGGTCGAGACCCCGGAGATGGGCGGAAGCCGTCAGCGGCGGACCGGCCGGGAACCCGGAGGCGAGTCCTTTACCGAGCGGACCGCCGGCGAGATTACCCAGAACGGAGAGGTCTTGGATCGCGGCCTTGACGTCCAACGTGCTGCCCCGCAGCGCGTCGAAGCGGGCTAGCCGTCCCTTCGCGCCGATCGTGAGCCCGGGTTGTTCGAGCGACAGATCGAGGTTCAGATCGCGCCCGGCCAGCAGGGCGTCGAGTGGCCCGACATGCCCGCGGATCTTCGCGACTTGCGCCTTGGAACGCCGCTTGGCCAGGACATCGATCTTCGGCCAACCCCCGCCCTTCGGCAGCAGATCGGCGAGTCGACCGCCGGTGAGATCCAGATCAAACTGCTCCGCGGCTGCCGCGAGTGCCATTTGCAGCCTGACGGATCTGCCGGGCTCGAGGGTCAGGCGAGGTTTGGTGAGCATGATGGGCGTCGGGGCCTGCTTGTCTACCGCAGGCGAACGGAACTGCGCCTCCTTGGCGCCGAGCTCGCCGCTCAACGACGCGATCAGTGCCCGCGCGGTCGTCCCCTGTGCCTTGGCGGTCAGGGATGCCCGGTCGAGGTGCCCGCCGGGCGGTTTCGCCAAGGGCAAGAAGGCGAGCGCCTCGGGCAAGAGGATTCGCTCGGCCTTCAGGTCCCCCGTCCAGGCCGGTCGAGCCTGTCGAGCGTCTAGCGTCGCGTCGCCCGTGAGGGTGATTCCGGGCAGCACGACCTCAAGGGACCCCAGGCGGAAGCGCCCGTCGTCGAGTGTGGCCCGGGTTGCGAGCCGCTCGATCTTCAGAGCCTCGGTCTCCAGACCATCGATCCGCAGCGCGAGATTCAGGTCCAGGTCACGCAGACGCTCGACCGGGATGGGGCGATCCAGCCAGATGCGTGCCCCGTCGGTTGTCGCGGTGAACCGATTGAAACTGCCCGGGGCACGCAGATCGAGCTTCTCGATGTTCAGACTACCTTCGATGCTCGGCCTCGGCCCGCCCAGCGTCAGGGAGAGATCGCCAAGAAGTCGGGCGTCGCCAAGGGTGGCAAGGAGCTGCAGCCGTCCGGATCCGGCCTCGAGTGGATTGAACGGCTGCCCCTCCTCCAAACCGGCGAATCCCAGCTCAAGCCTAAACGGGGTTTGCCGGAGTTGACCCTCGAGCCGGCCTGTCAGCCCGTTCGCCGCTTGTCGGGCTGCTCCGTCGGTGAGGGTGATTCGACCCAAGGGCTCGGAGGCGTCGAGGAATCCCTCGATCCGATCGAGCGCAAGTCCGTCATCGCCGCGAAGCAGCCGTCCCGACATGCGCAATCCGCCCGCCGCCGGAAGCGTATAGGTCGGGAGCAGTGGCTGAAGCGCTTGCAGATCCGGCACGGCGAGGTCGACCCGGGCCTCGATCTGCGCGAAGTCGAAGGGCGCACCCGTGCTGCCCGAGGCTTCCAGACTGGCGTCGGCAACCTGCATCCGGAGTGTGAAGGGCCAGCGGGAAGAAGCTGACTCGTCTACGGGTCCGGCAAGAACGGAGAATCCCACGAGGGTACCCGACACGCCGATCTCGCCCGCCAAGTCCAGACTCGGACCCGGGTTTGAGCCATCGAGTCCAGTCAGATCCAGGCGGTCGATCCGAAAGCTCAGGGGAGGATCCGACGCCGTTTGGAGAGCGAGCGTCGATTCCACCAGACGAACCGAATCGACGGTGATCCGGAAGCCGCCCCGGCTGCTCGGTGGGTCGCTCGGAGCCCAGCCCGCAAGCTGATCAGGATCGAGCTGAATGACGGCGTCCTGCACCTGGATCCGTCCGATCCGAAGCTGCCGGTGGAACAGGGCCGCAAGGTCGAGATCGCCCTCCAAGCGCCCGGCATGCCAGGGCCCGGGTGCCGCAGAGCCTTCGGCCCCGGCGATCTCGATATCCTTCAGGACGAGCGAGGGACGAGGCAACCAAGCCACTCCAACTGCACCCTCGATCCGTACCGACCGACCCAGGGCGCGGCTCGCAGCCCCGGCGAGCACATCCTTGTGGGCTTCCAGGTAAACGGGTAGAGACGCCATCACAATGCCGATCGCAGCCAGGACCAGCACTAGTGCCCATAAGGCGATACGGACCGCTGTCATCGGCGCTGCCCGACGTCCTCGCTCAAGGCGCCGTCATCGCGATCAGGAAGCCGAAGGCATCCGCACCACAGGCGCGCTGTCGAGCAGCTTGGTCACGACTGCGACCAGCGGCTCGATATCCAGGCGGTTGGCGAAGACCGTGAAGGTCAGCATCGCGAGCAGATGGCGCGGGTCGCTGATCCAGGGCGGGAGAAAGCGCGGCGCCCGGCAAAGACCCATTTCGTAAAGCTCGCAAAGGGCTGGGAGCGCGAAGAGGTCTAGCTTGCCGCAGAACATGAGATGCAGGCAGTCGGCGCGCCCCGCGGCGAAACAGGCGCGGATGACGTAATCGATCGACAGCAGACCGGTCAGGTAGACAACGTCTTTGGTAAAGGGGGCACCGCCCGTGATGAGCCCGCCGCGAAAGACCCGGCGCGCGCTCTCGAAAGACTGATCGGGCTGGTCGGTCTGCTCCAGGAAGTAGCGATAGACCTCGATGAAGTCCGCCCCCTCGATGGCCATCTGGATGGCGATGACCCGATCGGCCAGCCGACGCAGCCGGTCGAGCTCGATCGAGCCACTGATCAGCTCGGCATAGACGGCGAGTCCCTCTTGGGTGCGCGTAGTGCCCGGATGCCCGTCGGCTAGGATCGGCAGATCGACTTGGGCCTTGCCGTTGATCGAGGTCGCGACATGGACATGGGCCTCGTGATGCAGCAGTTGGATGTAGTCGCGATCGGTGAAGCGGGCGTCGCGGCGGATCCGAATCGCCTTGGAGGTGGCCAATGCATTGGCGGAGAGCTGATCGACCAGGTCGATGCGTGGGGCTTGGTCGCCGAAGTGCTCCTTGACGGCAACCTCAAGCCGCTCGGCGACCTCGGCTGCCGAGTGATAGGCCGGCGGTGCAATGTCGAAATGGATGCGGCTCAGCTGGGCGATGGTCTCCTGGACCTGATGAGCCAGCTCCAGCGGCTTGACCGGCAGATAGCGCAAGGGGGCACTCGGCTCGCCGTAGAGCAGGCGACCATGCTCGAAGAAACCCGAGGTGCCGACCGCCGCGAGCATCCGGGCCGCTTGCTCGATGGACTGGGCCTGCCGCTCGAGCCAGAGATCGATGGTGGTGACGGGAACGATCAGACACCGAGCCTCGCGCACCGCCTCGATGGTCGGGGTCGGATCGAAGGGCGTATAGCCGACCTCGGGCAAGGTCTGCCCGCCGCTCGCCAGAAAGGCGGCCTTCACCTCGGGCGGCCAAGCCAGAGCGCTCAGAACTCGTAAGGGTCGGCAGCCCTCATGCAGCAGCCGGGCAACGGTCTTGATGCGGTCATGCTCGCGCTGGGTGGCATCGCTCATCGGGGGAATTCCTGGGGATCACTCGGGATCGAGTCGTTCGGGATTGAAGTCGCGTCCGGGTGCTTCTGTCAAATCATCGAAAATGACCAACAAGTCACCGACCGGGATCCCCGCATGAGTCAATACAACATCGCCGAGGCCAAGCAACATTCACCCGGGCGATTCGCACGGCGAAACGCCTGAGCACCAGCCGTCGGCCGAGGTCAAAGCCCCCCGCCCCAGCGGTATTGCCAGGCGATGCCGATCAGGTCGAAATTGTTCCCGGTGCGGGCGGCGACCCCCGAGCTCGCGTAGAGCTTGATGGAGTTGTGCGCATCGACGGGCAGCGCCAGCGTCCCGCCGAGGCGCCAGTTACGCTGGAGGTCGTTGTTGAGCGTGTCGTTGATGGTCGTGCGCCCGCCGGTGAAGTGTGTCACGTCGAGTGAAGCCCAGACGCCCGAGCGGAAACCGCGGATCACATGTCCCTGCAACGAGTAGAGCGGCTCCTGCGCGCGGGTGCCGCCGTTGAGGAAGTCTTGGTTCTCCGTGTAGAGGGTCACCGCGCCCGCAAGCTCGAAGGTCCAGGGACCGACGGCCTTCGAGACGCCGATCTCGGGCTTGAACCACCAGCGATTGGTGCCGAGGTTCACCACGCGGCTGTTGTCGTATTGGCCCCAGGGTGCCGAGACCTGAAGACTGGCTCCGACGATGAGGTCCTGTTTGTAGTCCCGAAACTCCTCGAGCGTCAGGGCGGGCGCGCCCAGGAGGTTGACCGACAGACGGAACCGCGGATCGGCGAAGCCGTCCACGATGCGCTCGATCGGCTGTCCTGCCGACTCGGCCGTCCCGGACAGCCAGCTATAGGGCACCATGACATCGACCTTCCCGGATTGCCCCCAAAGATCGATCACCCGCGCGTAGCCGAGGACTGCGCTGGATGTCTCGAGCTGCGGGTCGGTGACGGGTACCGAGCTGTCGAACGCCAGTCCGCCGCGGGTGTAGCCATACCCCGCAATCAGGAAATTCACGCCGATCGGCGCATTCGAGAAGGCCCGCGGCTCGATATCCTGGGCCTGCACCGACGTCACCCGACCAACGAGCAGCAACGCGATCAGAGCCCCGAACAGAACAAGAGGGACGGTTAAGCGGGCCATACGACTCCAGTCACGATGACTCAAAGCTCTCGAAGCTCGGTCCGGGCCTCCGGCGCCGCAGGCGCCGCAAACCAATCCTCCTTGGGCACCCAAACCTTCTGCCCGGGCTGGGCCTCGAAGTTCGGGGACATGATCTGCACGCCGTACTCGTTGAAGACATCCTGGATGTGGCCGTGCAGCTCCGACAGCGCGAAGAACCGCTGCTCCGGGCGATCGATGTGCACGATCAGCTCGTATTCCGGATAGAAATCGGCGAGCGTGCGCTGCAGGACGAAGGGCGCGGGCTCTTTGCGGACGAGGGAGGTGCGCTCGGCGGCGAGCGTCAGCATGGCATGGACCTGACGCCATGGGGTGTCGTAGCCGATCGTGACCTTGGTCCCGACGACGGCGCCGCGTTCGTCGGCCAGGCGCGAATAGTTGGTGATCGGCGAGCCCACCAGCACCGCGTTCGGCACGGTCACGGTCTCGCGCTTGGGCGTGATCACCTTGGTGGAGAGCATCCCGACCTCGCTCACCGTCCCCAGCGTATTGCCGACCGCGACGAGCTCGCCGACCTTGAGCGCCCGGCTGTAGGCGATGACCAGTCCGCTCATCACCTGATTGATCAAACCGGCCGAGCCGAGCGAGACCATCAGACCCACCAGTACGCTGATGCCCTTGAATGCCTGCGAATCCGAGCCCGGGATATAGGGATAGGCGACAGTCACCGCAAAGACCCAGATCAGCGTC
Organism: Thiocapsa roseopersicina; assembly: GCF_900106925.1. GTDB lineage: Bacteria > Pseudomonadota > Gammaproteobacteria > Chromatiales > Chromatiaceae > Thiocapsa > Thiocapsa roseopersicina. The sequence continues at coordinate 28,195 of NZ_FNNZ01000021.1, read as the reverse complement.
ACGGTGAGACGCCGGGTCGCCCTGGCCGTGTCCGCTTCAAGCCAGGAGACGGCCATGGCGCCGCGCTCGACGGTCCGAAAGAATCCGTCGACCACCCGAACGATGATCCGGGTCAGGACGAAGATCACCAGCACGGTGAAGAACCCCGGAAGCGCTTGAAGTGCCCCGTCGGCGAAAGTCGCGAGCAGGTCGAGCATGAACTCGGCGAGTCCCTCGCCCCATGGCCGTGAAAAGGGGAATCTGCCGAAGATAAAGGTCAGCCAGAGATAAACCAGGATCGCCGCTAGACCGAAGCCAGTCGCCTTGATCGCGGTGCGCTCGATACCCTTCAGCATGGGTTCCAGATCGAGTCCGGCCACTCTGATCGGCGCCCGCTGGCTCGAGACCGACTCGTCCGAGCGCGCCCCCGTTCGGAGCCGGCGCCGCATGGCACGGCCCTCGAGCTTGACCACGCCCCACAGGAGCACCGCGAGGATCAGGGTAGCTGCAGTCGCCAGCGCGACTCCTTCGAGAATCAGAGGCAGGCTGCGCTGCTGGCGCCGCGCATCCAGCGCCTCCTGGAGCACATCGACCGCCCGCCGCACCTGCTCCTCGACGGTTTCGCCGGTCAACCCGTCCGCATCCTCGGGAACCAGCCCGAAGACCGGATGACCGTCGATCCGCACCCAGAAACCGGTGAGATTCGCGAAGGTCGACCGAATGGCCTCTACCCTCTCCCCCGGGTTCCCCTCCAGCACATCGGCGATCTTGCCCTGGATACGCCGCACCCGATCGGCCGGGGAGATCCCGTCGATTCCGGCTCGCAGGATCGCGATCTCTCGATTCCAGAAGGTCAGACTCGCGGGCTCGCCTTGGCTGACCTCGATCCGACCGGACTCGGAAATGGACGCAGGAACAGGCTCGGGGGCGGACGGGGGGACGGCTGCCGACGCCGTTCCCGAGGCCAGGATCCAGATACAAACGAGCCGGCACATGCGGCTCGGCTGACACCGGTTCATCAGGGAGGGTCGCATGGCGCAGGTTCCAACGGATCGAGGATGAAAAGGCCCGACTTCACTGTGTTCTCTCGGGCAAGGGATCCACGCGCCCCGACGCCGTCGGCCGGCGAAAGCGTCGAAGCGCCGAGGTTTCGCATGAGCGGTCCGGAAGCCCCGCCCGGAACCCTCACGGCTCTTCTCGATCAGTCTAAGCCATCACGACCTGGTCGAACCAGATCTCGGGAGCCGCGTCTCATCGGCCTGGCCCGCGATGACGCTCGGGAGAAGTCGGGACGAGCTGGGGCGGCTTGATCAACCCGATCAGCGAGATCCGCCACAGTCAGCGTCTCGAAGGCCCGGATCTCAATGCCTTGGCTCGCTAGGGCAAGAGGCTACTGCCGTCTTTTCGTTTACACTCGCTCGCTGAATCATCGGCGAGAATTCTTGCCGGGGGCGCCTGCAACCGCAGAGAAATCGACGTGTCAGACATCAATCCCCAAACGCTACCGAGAAACGGGCTGATGCCCGAGGCATCCGAAGCCAGATTCGACCAAGAAGCCGGCGCGTCGGAGGGTGCCCGACCAGGCGGCGAGCCGGGTAAAGGCGTCGCTGCAACGGAACTCTCGCTCGCGGAGCGCCTGGCCTTCGAGCGCCTTCTGGGCGATCTGTCGGCGCGCTTCGCGGACCTGCCGGCGGATCAAGTGATCGACCAGCTTAGGCACGCCTTGGACCGACTGACGGACTTCCTCGGGTTCGACCGCTGCAGCTTCGCGGAGGTCAGCGACGCCGAACGGCCGTTCCAGGTCCTCTGCTCGGTGAGCAAGGAGAGCATCGAGGCCATTGCACCGGGTCCGGCCCCGCCGTTGACCTGGTATTTCGGCGAGCTGCGCGCCGGGCGGGTCGTCGCGCTTGCCGACATCCCGGCCGACTTCCCGCCCGAGGCCGTGGCGGAAATCCACTACTGCGAGCGTGCCGGACTCAAGTCCAATCTGGCGATTCCGCTGCGGGTCGGCGGGCGAGTGGTCGGCGCCATCGCCTTCAGCGCCTTTCATCGGACGCGCGCCTGGCCGGAGGATCTGATCCTTCGGCTCAAGCTCGTCGGCGAGGTGCTCGCCCAAGCCGTGGCGCGCAGCCGTCGGGAGGCTGCGCTGGCGACCGCGCTGGCGGAGATCACGCACCTGAAGGAACGCCTGGAAGCCGAGAATCAGTGCCTGCGCCAGTCCAGCCGAACCGGCTGCGGCCGACTGCCGAGCAGCCGTTCCCCGCGCTTCAACCGGGTTCTGGAGGAGATCGCCCAGGTGGCACCGACCAACGCCACGGTCCTGCTGCTCGGTGAAACAGGCACCGGTAAGGAGGTCTTGGCCGACGCCATCCACCACCTCAGCCAGCGCGGCGAACGCCCGATGATCAAGGTCAACTGCGCCGCACTGCCGGCGTCGTTGATCGAGGCCGAGCTGTTCGGTCGCGAGAAGGGTGCCTACACGGGGGCTCTGGCGCGACAGATGGGTCGCTTCGAGCTCGCGGACGGCTCGACCATCTTCCTCGACGAGGTGGGCGAGCTGCCCCTCGAGCTTCAAACGAAGCTGTTGCGTGTGCTCCAGGACGGCAGCTTCGAGCGCGTGGGCGGAACCCGAACCATCAAGGTCAAGATCCGCGTCATCGCGGCCACCAACCGCGACCTCGCCCGCGCCGTCGCCGAGGGTCGCTTTCGTGATGACCTCTATTATCGGCTCAATGTCTTTCCGGTCGCGGTGCCGCCGTTGCGCGAGCGCCCCGAGGACATCCCGCTGCTCGCCTGGGAGTTCGTCAGGGAGCTCGGCGAGTCCATGGGCAAGTCGATCGAGCACATCGCCCCGGATTCCATGGACGCGCTGATGGCCTACGCCTGGCCGGGCAATGTGCGCGAGCTGCGTAACCTGATCGAGCGGGCGATGATCCTCGCCCGCGGCTCGACGTTGCATGTCGCGCTTGGCGCTGCGCTGTCGCCGGCAATGCGGATCAGGCGCGACGAGGTGGCCGAGACGGCGTCCGCAGGCGCGCTGAAGGACCGGGAGCGCGAGCAGATCCTCCAGTCGCTTCAGCAGACGGGCTGGCGCATCCGTGGCCCCGGCGGGGCCGCGGAGCGCCTCGGCATCAAGCCCACGACGTTGGAGTCGCGTATGAAGCGGTTGGGTCTGAAACGCCCGACGTCCGGTTAAACCGCGCCCGGTGCGGTCTGCGATGCCTTAGGATGGGAACAGCCCCGACAGACTCAACGACCGTTTGAGTCGGCGCGGTTTAAGACATTAAAAAACATTAAATTCTAAACCGCGTCTCCGCAAAGGCCGGAATAATCCTTGAGCCCGACCCAAGATGAAAACGACGCTTTTCACTCTTGATGCGGTTTAGTCCGGGTCAATGCTGCTCCGGCATCGCAGGGAGCAGAGGCCACGGCAGCGTCGCTCCGAGAAATCGTGGAAACTCCGAAATCCCGCGTTGCGGTCTCGGAGTCGCGGAGCGTCTCGGGCGACGCAGGTCGCGAAGCGATTGACTTGATTTCAGTCCCGAGCGGTCGATCGGGCTTTCAGAGTTGGCGGGTTAATTGCTAATTTCTTCGGCGCACTCCGATCGCGAGGGCTATCGCCGATGATCGTGTTCTCTGTAAGCGTCTGTGTTCCGCCATTGCAACGCGCCGATTTCCTGAAAAGCGTCGGGGCGCTGCTCGAGCCGACCCGCGTCGTGCCGGGTTGTGTGAACTGCCGGCTCTACCTTGACGTTGAAGATCCCGACGCCTTCACCTTGGTGGAAGAGTGGGTGACCCAGGCGGCGTTGGACCGGCATCTGACATCGAGCGCCTTCAAGACCCTGGTTGCAGCGATCGAGATGTCGGCGGAGCCGCCGGCGGTGCACATCGACTGCGTGGGGCAGCGCGCCGGCATCGAGGTCATCGAGGCTGCGCGGCGGGAGCAAGGGCTGTTATAGCCGGCCGCTGGCCAATGGCCTCGCACCCGGCGGGGGCGTTGACGGAAACAAAAGGGGGAAGTGGGATGAACACAGCGACAGCAACCGAGCAACGCCGCGAAACAGTCGCCTTGAACGACGAGGAAGGCGTCAAGAAGATCATCGTCGACACCGTATTCGGGCTCTGGGGCATCGTCAACAATCTGACCCGACTACGGCCCTCCAAGCGCGAGCACTATCGGGTCACGATCTTCGGCTCGGCACGGATCAAGCCCGGTCATTTGGCCTACGACGAGGTGAAGCGCCTGTCAAGCGCCTTGGCGGAGATGGGCTGCGACATCGTGACCGGCGGCGGTCCCGGCCTGATGCAGGCGGCCAACGAGGGTGCACGGTCGCAGGATTCCGTCGAGCGCGCGCAGAGCGTCGGCATCCGCGTGGACCTTCCCTTCGAGCAGGAGGTGAACCCGTTCGTCCAGGAGGCCTACGAGCATCAGACCTTCTTCAGCCGACTGCACCACTTCGTGATCGTCTCCGATGCCTATGTCGTGGTGCCGGGCGGTATCGGCACCGTCCTCGAATCCATGCTGGTCTGGCAACTCCTGCAGGTCCGACATCTGCGCGACACCCCGCTGATCTTCGTCGGAGAGATGTGGTTCGAGCTGGTTGAATGGGCGACGCGCCACATGCTGCGCTCGGGCTCCGAGCTGGCCAACCCGGAGGACATGACCATTCCCCGCTGCGTCAAGACCGTGGACGAGGCCATTGCTCTCCTCGAGGGGGAGCACGCCCACTGGCAGAAGAACATCACACCGCCGCGCAGCGACTCAAATCGGGACGACTCCGCCCTGTAAACCGATCATTCCGGCAGCGATCGGAGACACGGATCGCCGGATCGCCGCGCGCTTTGTATATTGCCCTCCGCTATCGGCTGCGCACCCGCACCGAGCCCGGATTTCAGCACATACCAGGAGAGTACAAGATGTCCGAGCCGATCCACCCGGCCGCGATCCACCACTTACCGCCCTTCGTCACGGCACCGGGCGAGACCGACGGCTTGCTCGTGGCGATGGCGATCTTTTTGCTGATCTCCGTCGTGGGCATCGGCGTCTTTTATTTTAAGCTCCATGCCCTACCGGAGCAGATGGCCCATCGAGGTCAGAAGATCCAGTTCGAGATCGTCGCGGTGCTTGCCCTGCTCGCGCTCTTCACCCACAACCACGCGTTCTGGATCGCCGGGCTGCTGCTCGCACTCGTGCCGCTGCCGGATTTCACCACGCCCCTGTCGTCGATCGCGACCTCGCTGGAGCGCATCGCGGGCAGGCCGGAACCAGCGCCGTCGCCCGCGAGTACGACGGCATCCCCAACGCCTTCGGCCCATGCGGGCTCGCCGCAGTCATCGACACCGCAACCGGCCGCGTCGGCACGGATCAGCAGCGGGTCAACGACGCAACACGGGGGCGTCGACCATGCTTGAGCTCCTGCTCTGCTCGACGCTCACCATCCTGCCGGACTTCCTGTTCCGTCGCTTCGTCCAGGACAAGCGGCTCGGGCGCGAGATCAACCTGTTCACCGTCTGGTACGAGCTGCGCTGGGGGATCACGCTGTGCCTGATCCTCACCATCAGCCTGATCACGACGGTGTTCTATTTCCACCCCTCGACCAAGTCCGCCTCCTCGGTGTTCCGGACCGTGACCATCCTGCCCGAAACGAACGGGCGGGTCGCCGAAACCTTTGTCGAGATCAACCAACGGGTGCAGGAAGGGCAGCCCCTGTTCCGGCTCGACAGCACGGCGCAGGAAGCCGCCGTAGAGACGACCAAGCGCAAGATCGCGGAGATCGACGCCGCCATGGTGACGGCGAAATCCCAGCTTGCGGAATCCGAGGGGCGCATCGTCCAAGCGCGCGGCGCGCTCGAGCAGGCCAACGACGAGCTCGCCCGCAGAACGGAGGTGCAGGAGCGCAGCCCCGGCTCGATCGCCGAGGCCGAGGTCGAGCGGATGCGGGTGCAGGTCCAGACCGCGCAGGGGGCCCTCGACGCGGCCCTGGCGAGCCGCGACACCGTCGTCGCGCAGATGGAGTTTCAGCTCCCGGCCGAAAAAGCGAGCGCCGAGGCGGCGCTGCACGAGGCCAAGGTCGCTTTGAACAAGACGATGGTGGTGGCCGGGACCCACGGGATGTTGCAGCAGTTCGCGCTGCGACCCGGCGATATCGTCAATCCGATGCTCCGCCCGGCCGGCATCCTGGTGCCGGATCGCTCGGCCGTGTTCCTCATGGCCGGCTTCGGTCAGATCGAGTCGCAGGTCATCAAGGAAGGCATGATCGGCGAGGTCACCTGCATGGCCATGCCCTGGCAGATCGTCCCGACGGTGGTGAGCGAGGTTCAGCCCGTCATCGCCTCGGGCCAGGTGAAGCCGACCGACACGCTGATCGATGTGCAGCAGATGGGACGCCCCGGAAGCATTACCGTCATCATGGAACCGCTCTACACCGGTCAGCTCGACAGCCTGCCCCAGGGCGGCAACTGTATTGCCAACCTCTACACCAACAACCACGAGGCTCTACAAGACCCGGACATCGGCTTTTGGCACAGCTTGGGACTCCACGCCATCGACACTGTCGGACTGGTGCACGCCATCATCCTGCGTCTCCAGGCACTGGTGATCCCGTTCCAGGCATTGGTCTTCGGCGGACATTGACAGGGAATCCGAGAACTCATGAAGATCCACGCCCGCTTATCGCTCCTCCTCGCCGTCACGCTCATCGGTGGCTGCGCAAGCACCGCTCGCGAGCTGATGCCGACCCCCACGCTGTATCAGCTCCCGGGCGGACAGCCGGTCTTTGATCGGGCGGCAGCGAGCCAGCAACGCCCCAGCACAGACCTGGACCTGCTGTTCATCACCGACCGGGCACCACCGACGGCCGCCGAGCAGGAGACACAAAGCAAGGAGCAGGGTCCCTTGCCCTACGGCCAGGAACGGGCGAAGCGAATCGCCTTCGGCTCCGCCCGGGTCCGCGTCGTTCCCGGACTGGACTGGGAGGCCCTACGTGAGCAAAGCCAGCTTGCCGAGCGCACGCGGGAGGTCAACCTGGAGCTCGGCCAGGTGCGTGAGCTTGGCGCCTTTCCACAAGAGCCCTACCGCTTGCGCCCGACAGAGGACGGCAAGCTGCTGCGGGATCGCGATCAGCTTGCGCGCCACGCCGAGGTCAAAGAACAGCTCCAAAGCGAGGTCCAGCGCCGGCTCGCCGAGGCGCCCAAGAAGGAGGTCCTGCTCTATGTGCACGGCTTCAACGAGACCTTCGCCAGCGCCGCCTTCACCGCCGCGGAGCTCTGCCACTTCCTCGGCCGGGAGCAGGTGTGCGCCTTCTTCACCTGGCCCGCCTCCACCACCGGCAACTTCCTGACCTCCTACACGGCGACCACCGAGTCCGGAGACTTCGCGGTGGAGCACCTGAAGAAGAGCATCCGCATGCTCGCCACCACACCCGGGGTGGAAAGGGTTCAGATCCTCGCGCACAGCCGCGGTACGGCGGTGACGCTCAAGGCCGTGCGGGAGCTGGGGCTCGAGGCCATCGCCGCGGGTAAAGAGGCCGCCGACCTCTACAAGATCGACAACCTGGTGCTGCTCTCGCCGGACATCGACATCGATATCGCCGCTCAGCAGATCACCGGCTTTGTCTCCGACCCCGACCTGGTCACGGTCTGGCCCGAGGCAAGGCTGCCGCGGGTACTGAAGGGCCGGCTGACCATCTATGCGTCGCCCGAGGACCGTGCGCTCCTGGTCTCGCGGATCCTGTTCCGCAGCAGGACCCGGGTCGGCCAGATGCGGCCCGAGGACATTCCCGAGGAGGGCCAGCGTTACATGGCGGAGGTAGGACGGTTGGACCTGATCACCTACGAGGGCAAGCGCACCGATGCCTTCGGTCACTCCTACTTCACCACCAACCCGCAGGTCAGCTCCGACTTGATCCAGTTGATCCGTTACGGAAAGAAGCTGGGGGAGCCCGGGCGAGAGCTCATCCGGACGGGGCCCATCACCTGGAGGTTCCCTGTCGAGCCGGTCGGATCTTGAAGGTAGCGAGCTACCCGGACTAACGGTTCGGCAACCTCTTCGATGCCGACCTCGGACATGAACAAAGGTCGCTGACACCTTATGAAACAGGCAATCCGTTACGCAGACTATCTCCAGACCATCGGCGCCGGGCGGCGGAAGCTGAGCTTCAACGCCATCGCACCGCCGCTGGGGCGCGACGCGGATGGACGTGCCATACCGCCCCCTGCACCGGGCCCGATCCGACTCCAGCCCGACGAGATCGCGGCGCTGCTGCGGCCCTATGTCTCGGTGCGGTTCATGGAGCAGTTCAAGGCCGTGGTCCCCTTGGCGCTCTATCTGGCGCTGTTCCAGATCCTGATCCTGCGCCAGCTCATCGACGACTCCTGGGTCGTCACCGGCGGTCTCTTCGCCGTCATCCTCGGACTGATGTTCTTCATGGAAGGCTTGAAGCTGGGGCTGATGCCGTTCGGCGAGTTGATCGGGCACACACTGCCCCGCAAGTCGCCGCTGCCGCTGGTGCTTTTTATTACGCTGCTGCTCGGCATCGGCGTGACCTTCGCGGAGCCGGCCATCGGGGCCCTCAAGACCGCCGGGCAGAATGTCTCGCCCGAGCAGGCGCCCTATCTCTGGGCGCTGCTCAACCAATGGTCGACGGCCTTGGTGCTGGTGATCGGCGCGAGCGTCGGGCTGGCCGCGGTGCTGGGCACCCTGCGCTTCCTGCATGGCTGGAGCCTGAAGCCGCTGATCTACGCCTCCCTGGTGCCGGTGATCGGACTGACACTGTACGCCTCGGCCGATCCGGAGCTGGTTACGGTGCTCGGGCTGGCCTGGGATGCCGGCGCGGTGACCACCGGCCCGGTCACGGTGCCGCTGGTGCTCGCGCTCGGCATCGGCATCGCGGCCGCCGCCGGCAAGGCCGATTCCGGTCTCTCCGGCTTCGGTATCGTGACACTGGCCTCCCTGTTTCCGATCATCGGCGTCCTGCTGCTGGCACTCTACGTCGCCGGCACCGTCACCCCCGCCGAGATCGTTGCCGCCGCCGCGGCGACGGGTGCGGATTCGGGCCCCCTCCCCTGGTATCAGCGCAGCCCCGGTCTGGAGGTGGTGATGGGGATTCGCGCCATCCTGCCCCTGGTGCTGTTCCTGCTTCTGATCCTAAGGGTGGTGCTGAAGGAAAGCCTGCCGCGCCCGCGCGAGATGATGCTCGGGATCGGGCTGACGGTGATCGGCATGTGTCTCTTCAACATCGGCTTGACGTATGGGCTCTCCAATCTGGGGGGGAGCGCCGGGTCGCTGGTCCCTGCCGCCTTCATGGAGATCCCGGGCGCGGACGGCTCACCGCTTTACCGCTACGCGGTCGGCGTGACCATCGCACTGGTATTCGCGTTGGTTCTGGGATTCGGGGCCACCATCGCCGAGCCGGCGCTGAACGCCTTGGGCGTCACCGCGGAGCAGCTCACCAACGGCTTCTTCAAGAAAAGGACGCTGATCCTCGCCGTCTCGGCCGGGGTCGCCTGCGGCATCGCGCTGGGCGTGACCAAGCTTGTCTTCGACCTGCCGCTGGTCTGGCTCATCGTCCCGCCCTATCTGCTCGCCGCCGCCCTGACGGCCGTCTCCTCGGAGGCCTTCGTCAACGTCGCCTGGGACAGCGCCGGCGTCACCACCGGGCCCATCACGGTGCCGCTGGTGCTGGCGATGGGGCTCGGACTCGGCAACGCCACCCACGCCGTCGAGGGCTTCGGCATCCTTTGCCTGGCCTCCATCGGGCCGATCATCAGCGTCCTGCTGACCGGGTTGTGGGCACGCATGCAGGCCGGCCGGCAGGAGCGGGTCGCCCGCGACCAAGCGGCTATCCATCATGAACAAGAGGTCCAGGCACTCGTATGAAAGACGACAAGATCACCTATTTGACCGACGTGGCGCTGATCACCTGCGTCGTCTCTACAGGGCGCGGCGATGCGGTCATCGCGGCCGCCCGGGCCATGGGAGCAGCCGGTGCGTTGGTCCACCACGCTCGGGGCATCGGCCCGCGGGAACGCCTCGGACTGCTCGGGATCGCGATCGAGGCCGAGAAGGATGTCGTCAGCATCCTGGTCGCTACCGATTCTCAGGACGTGGTCTTCGAAGCGGTTTACCGCGCCGCGGACCTCCATGTTCCCGGCGCGGGCATGGCCTACATCACGCCGGTCGAGCGGATGGCCACCTATATTCCGCGCGAGGTTCTGACAACGCTTGCGGGCCAAGGGGACATGCCATGAGCCCGGTCCAAGCAGCCCCGCGGGTTCCGGGCCAGCCGGCCAAGCTCATCTCCTGCGTCCTGCCCGACGACGGCACCGAGCGGCGTCTGCTCGCTTGGCTGCGCGAGCAGGGCATCACTCGGGCCGAGAGCGTCTACAGCCGGGGCCATTCGGTGCTGCGGGAGGCCGTCACGCGGCGAGGCAAGCTCCCCGAGCCAAGCCTGGTGCGCCTGGTTCGGATCGTCGTCGACGCCCGGGCAGCCGACAGCCTGTTCGATCGCATCTACGAGCAGGCCGACATCCATCGACCCGGCGGAGGTGCCCTGTTCATGACCCCGCTGCTTTTCGCAACGCCCTTTCCTTTGCCCGAAGGTATCGCCGACGAACCGGGCGAAATCTAGCTTTGGCAGCTTTGTTGCGTCAGTAATCCATCCGGCCATCGGCGTCGTGGGAGCGGCGGGCCGCGACTACCAGGAGGATCGGAGCATGGGCCATCTGAATCCGCATGAGGGGTACAAAGATGCTTGAGCGGCTCGACGGTGACCGAGGGGAGTGGCTGCGATTGGACCTGGTCGCTGGTCTCACCACCGCGGCGGTCGTGGTCCCCAAGGCCATGGCCTATGCCACGGTCGCGGGGCTGCCGGTGGAGATCGGGCTCTACACGGCCTTCGTGCCGATGCTGATCTACGCGATCCTCGGAACCTCGCGGCCGCTCAGCGTCAGCACCACGACGACCCTGGCGATCCTGACCGGCACCCAGCTCGCGCTGGTCGTGCCGAGCGGCGATCCGGCGGCACTGCTGACCGCCTCCGCGACGCTCGCCGTCCTGGTCGGGATCATGCTGATCCTGGCCTCGGTGCTGCGCCTGGGGGTCGTCGCGAGCTTCATCTCGGAGCCGGTGCTGACGGGCTTCAAGGCCGGTATCGGGCTCGTCATCGTCCTCGATCAGGTCCCGAAGCTGTTGGGCATCCATTTCGAAAAAGGCGGCTTTCTGCAAAACCTGATGGCGCTCGTGCACCACCTGCCCGAGACATCGCTGATCACCCTTGCCGTCGGCGTGGCGATGCTCGTCATCCTGGTCGGGATGGAGCGATTCGTCCCCCGCGCCCCGGCCCCGCTGGTGGCCGTCGGCTTGGGGATCGCCGTCTCGGGTCTCTTTGCACTCCAGGCGCACGGCGTGGAGACCGTGGGCCACATTCCCTCGGGGTTGCCGGCATTCGTTGCACCCAACCTCGACCTCATCGCCCAGCTTTGGCCCGGCGCTCTCGGCATCGCATTGATGAGCTTTACCGAGTCCATTGCCGCAGCGCGGGCCTTCGCCGGTCCCGGCGAGCCGCGCCCCGCGCCGAACCGGGAGCTCTTGGCGACAGGGCTCGGCAATGTGGCAGGCGGGCTGTTCGGCGCCATGCCCGCCGGCGGCGGCACCTCCCAGACGGCGGTGAACCGGCGTGCCGGAGCCCGCACCCGGATGGCGGGCCTGGTGACTGCGATTGCCGCGCTCGCGACGCTGGTCTTCCTCGCGCCGCTGATGGGGCTGATGCCCCAGGCCACCCTGGCCGCCGTGGTGATCGTCTATTCGATCGGTCTGATCCAACCGGCCGAGTTTCGCGACATCCTGCGGATTCGGAGCATGGAGTTTGTCTGGGCGCTGGTGGCCTTTGGCGGTGTCGTGGTGCTTGGAACCCTGAAGGGAATCCTGGTGGCGGTCATCGTCTCGCTCGTTGCCTTGGCCTATCAGGCCGCACATCCGCGGCTCTATGTCCTCGGCCGCAAGCCCGGCACCGATGTCTTTCGCCCCGAGTCGGAGACACATCCGGACGACGAGTCCTTTCCCGGTCTCCTCATCGTGCGCCCGGAAGGACGCCTCTTCTTCGCCAATGCCCAACGCGTCGGCGAGCAGCTCTTGCCTCTGATCGATGCGGCCGAGCCCAAGGTGGTCGCGATGGATTTCAGCGCGGTTCCCGACATCGAGTACTCGGCACTCAAGATGCTGATCGAGGGCGAAGAGCGTCTGCGCGAGCGCGGCGCCGCGCTCTGGCTCGTGGCGCTGAACCCTGAGGTCCTGCGCATGGTGCAGCGCTCGCCGCTGGGCAAGACCCTCGGGCGCGAGCGCATGCTGTTCAATCTGCAGATAGCCGTGGAGCGATACCTATCGCAGACGACTCAGCCGGAGGAGATGCGGTGAAGCTTTTTCAATCCATCTTCGGTGGCCGCGAGGCCCTCGGGCGCTATCCCGAGTCTCTGATCGAGATGGCCATCGAGCGCAGCGTGGACGGCACCGACCCGAGGTTGCGGCTGGTCCCCGGTTACCGCAAGCGGCTGCGCGAACCCGTCATCCACGCGATCGATCATGTGGTGGCCCTCGTGGACGGCATCCCTGCGACCGTGGCGGCCGGACTCGGCGACTATCGCAACGATCCGCGGCTTTCGGCGCTGTTCGCCTCGGGCGAGGAGATGCAGCAAGTCTTCGCCCGCGACCGGGCCCTGTCGGAGTATCTTTCCGGGAACGAGGGGCGGAGTGCCGAGCGGGTGACGGCCCTGCTCATGGCGCGTCGGGAGGAGAAAAACATCCTCGGAATGGACTTGGTGGACGACCAGGTGCGGCGCGACGTCGCCCAGGTTACGGTCAGCTTCTCCGGACACCACCTGCTTGAGCCCCAGACCATCGAGGAGGAGTGCAGGCGCTTTCTCAAGCGGCGCGCCTTCGATCATCTGCTCACCCTGGCCCTGGCCCGGATCGCCGAGGCACGGGTCGAGCGTGCGGATCTGACACGCCAGCGCGATCTGCTGCAGCGTCAGCTCCGAAACATGAAACGCGGGACGCTGAGCTTCGATCGGCCGGACCCGGACGAGCCGGACGCGGCCGGAATCCAAACGGAATTCGACGCCGTCTCGCGACAGTTGCAGGCACTCGGCGCGGACGCGGGTCTATTGAAGGCCCATCTGGAGGTCGTCGCCGAACGTCTCGCAGAGGCCGAGCGCCAGTTGTGGTCGGAGGACATCGAGCTCTGCTTAGGGCCTATGAACATCCGACGTGATCCCGGCGACTCGTCGGCCCGCGTCATGGTCCTCCACGAGCTCCAAACCGCCCGCGGTGCGCGCGCCGTCGTGCTGCCCGTCACCATCGACCCGCGGGATCTTCCCCGCCAAGAGGACTTTGTCTCCGCCGCCCAGCGCTATCTCTGAGAGCAGGCGGGCAGATGTCGCGGATCCATCACCGTTTTTCGGTGAGCCCGCGCCGACGTCATCGAAGTACAACATTTGGCAGCCCTTTTGCTGTTCGTTATCCGTGCAAAAAGACGGCCAGCGTTCGGACCGCCGTCGGGCGGCCGCCAACCGAAGGAGACCCGGGCAATGAGTAAAAAATCACATAAAAACAAGACCCATATCGACGTCACGGACGCCGCAAACGTCGAGGAGATATCCGCATCCGGCAAGCTGAAGAACAAGACCTACGAGAAGGAGCTGCGCAAGCTGCACGAAGAGCTGGTGAAGCTCCAGGAGTGGGTCCGGCACGAAGGGCTCAAGGTCTGTATCGTGTTCGAGGGCCGCGACGGTGCCGGGAAGGGCGGCACCATCAAGGCGATCACCGAGCGGGTGAGCCCGCGCGTGTTCCGCGTCATCGCGCTGCCGGCGCCGACCGAGCGCGAGCGAAGCCAGATGTACGGACAGCGCTTCATCCCGCACTTCCCGGCAGCCGGCGAGGTGGTGATCTGGGACCGCAGCTGGTACAACCGCGCCGGCGTCGAGCGCGTCATGGGATTCTGCAGCGAGGAGCAGGCGAAGCGGTTCCTTGAGATGGTACCGGGGTTCGAGAAGCAGATGGTCGATTCGGGGATCATCCTCATGAAGTACTGGCTCGAGGTCAGCATGGAGGAGCAGACCCGGCGGCTCGAGGGGCGTATCGACGACGGGCGGAAGATCTGGAAGCTCTCGCCCATGGATCTGAAATCCTACAGCCGCTGGTACGATTACTCGCGGGCCCGCGACGAGATGTTCGCGGCCACCGATACCGCCTGGGCACCCTGGTATGTCGCGCGCTCCGACGACAAGAAGCGGGCGCGCCTGAACATCATCCGTCACCTGCTGGGCCGGATCCCCTACGAAGTTCTGCCCCGCGAGAAGGTGGAGCTACCCAAGCGGCAGAAGTCCGATGACTACCGTGAGCCGGACTACCCGTTCAAGATGGTTCCGGAGGCCTATTGAGGACGTCTCCCGCTAGAGGAAAGCTCGACCGCCGTCCGCGATTCGGTCCTCGAGCTCCCCGGCCTCGTCGGCAAGGTCCACCGGGGAGCGCGAATGGCATTCGATCAATCGACGTAGACCACCGCGTAGCGTCCGCCGTAGGACTGATAGTAGCTCCCGCCGCAGCTGTACAAGGAGGTGCCGTCGATCACGACCGTGCGGCAGGCCGCCGGCAACGTGGACACATAGACCGCCGAGCGGCGAATGGTCCGGCGCGTGGTGCGCCGGGCGACGCCGGCAACGCTTCCGGGCGTCATGGGACGACCCACGACCGCGTGCGCATCCTTGATCGCGATGCCGATCGGCAGCCAGCCATCGACGATGAGCGCGGCGGCGATGAGTCCGATCCCCATCGCGATTGAGTTGATTGGACGGCGTTTCTTCATCACTGAGCCTCCTCGATCATGAGCGCACCCAGGTCGTCGACCGAGAGCGTTTCCAGTTGACGGACACCCGCGGGTGCGACAAAGGTGAAGCGATCGGCCGCGATCGTCGGCGCCGTATCCCAGTCACGGAACCGAACGGCGTATTGCGGGGCACCGGTCACCCATTTACTGGTGATGACATATTTCAGCGGCAACGGCTGATCGCCGGTGCGGACCCAGATCTGCCAGTCGACCTTGGCGGACCGGAAGGCCAGATGATGGGCCTCAGTCCCGTCGACGTAAGCAATGCCGAGATAGGCGCCCGCGGTCACGTCGGTCATCAACCCCGGATAAGGGTCGGCGTAGAAGAGATCGCCCGCCGGGGCGTCGAAACCCGTCGCGGCACGCAGCTCGGTCACCGCCTGGTCGATGGTGCCGGGGGCTTCGAGCTGCGCGTAGATCTGCAGCCGTTTGCCGTGCAGCGTCAAAGTCTGGCCGTCGAAGACGACCTCCATATCGGCCAGAGGCCCCTGCCGATGGGCATGGAAGTGATTGGGTCGCTCGACGAGGAGGCTTGCCGAGCTGCTCAGCTGCAACTTCTGGCCGGCGAGATCGATGATCTCGTCATCCACATCGGCCTGCACGCTGAAGGCGGCCAGACCGCCCAGATAGCTCGACATGGCGCGCAGGACTCGATCCGCTTCTGGATCGACGTCCTGCTCGGCCGCCGCCGCACCGCCCGCGAGCCCGAGGCTCAGGACGATCCCGGTCGCCTGAACAAGCCCCCGAACGGTGGGCATTCGCAAACATCGCTGGATCAATGGATCGTCCTCTTCTGTTGATGATTTGAATGACAAACGTGGAACCATGGATGGATTGGAATAGGTTCGCGCCGCTGATCTCCCTCCGTCCGGACCGACCTACCCTAACT
The DNA here is from genome assembly GCF_900106925.1 of Thiocapsa roseopersicina. Taxonomy (GTDB): domain Bacteria; phylum Pseudomonadota; class Gammaproteobacteria; order Chromatiales; family Chromatiaceae; genus Thiocapsa; species Thiocapsa roseopersicina. Next base: position 12,448 of record NZ_FNNZ01000021.1, on the reverse strand, counting down.
TGCCTTTCAAGAGCTCCGATTACGCGGGTGCAAGCGTATTCTCTTGCTCTCGGCTCGTCACGTGCCAATCGGCGATGTCCGCGGCCCCCTCCGCCACCATGAGCAGCAAGCGCGCCCGATTGGTGGGGAGGATCACCAGGGTGAGATGGACGGCCGGCGCAGCCAGCCGGGCCTTGAGTGCCTTCTCGAATTCGACCACCCGATCGTAGGTCAGGCCCCGCTGATACGCCCCGTCGCGCCCCGTGGAAGAAAGGGGTGATAAGGCCATAGGGAACGGCGACGCTGATCACGTCGCGCTCCAGCATGCCGTCCAAGTCCCCGGGCGCGAAGCCTTCAAGGCACGGATCGCCATCACGGAATCAGCGCGATCACATGGTCCTGACCGGCATCGATACGGGCATCCAGCGCACCGGGCAGGGTTGCCGGCATGCCCTGCTCGTGCAGCGCCGCCCCCCAATAGTTCGAGCGCCCGCCCAGGCGGATCGGCACCGTAAAGCCGATCATACCCGGCGGACTCATGCCCTGAACGTGCAGGGAGCCGAGGAAGGACTCACGATAGAGCAGCCAGTTGGGGGTGACCAGGGCCTGCTTGCGGTTGCGGAAGGGACCGTCGCCGAGTGGTGAGGCGAGCAGTTCCCAGGGGCGCGATGCACTTTCCCAGACGCAGGGGTCGTCGATGTCCTGAACGGCGATGAAGGCCCCGGGCGTAAGCACCGCCGAGCCGCTGGCCGGTGTTTGTGTAGGCGTCTCCAACGGCTGCTCCTCGCGTTTCGGAAGTTGCATAGACCGGGCGCTAAACCGCGTCCAGAGCGACATGCCTCATTTTCATGGTGTGTCGAGCTCAAGGATTCTTCCGACCTTTGTGGTGACGCGGTTTAGGCTTGCCCCGGCGTTCCCGTCAAATTCGAGCAAGCACACTCGGCGAGCTGTCCGGTCGTCTCGCGCGAAGCCAGCAGTCCCCCGCCCCGCCGAATCGATCCGGGCCGACGCTGCCCCGGAAAGCATCGTGCCCCTCTCCGCTTATTTTGCGCTAACCGAATAGCGACCGAGCAAAACGATAACCTAATCTCCGCTTCGGCATCATGCCGAGGCTGTCCGGTGTCGCGGCGGGACTTGGCGTAGTCACCCGGTCGGCTCTCCGGATCCCCGACCGTCCCAACTTGACTAGGAGCCCAGCATCCATGAGGCAAGCCCTGGACCCGTGGCATCCCGCGGCGCATTGCCCGGCCGGCTCTATTGCCGCGCACTTGCGAGGCGCGCGCGACGGGGGCGGAGAACCCTTGCGGTCGAGGCCCGACATCGCGCCCGCCCACCGTCGCCGGGCGTTGGCGCTTGGACTCGCCACGCTCGCGGCGCTGACCGGACAATCCGCGACCGTTCTCGGTGGGGAGGGCGGTACCTCGCACGTGATTCCGGGTGCCAATGCGACGCTCGCGGATCTTCCGCCGACGACGCCCGGCGTCTTCTTCAAGCCGATGTTCTTGCGCTACGAGGGCGAGGCCTCGGCCCAGATCCCCACGGCGGCCGGCATCGTGGCGAACGTCCACGCGACGGTCGAAACCTTGGTCCTCGGGGGCGGCTACACCGTCCAGCCGACGCTGCTCGGCGGTGCCCGTTACAGCGTGGCTGCCTTCCTGCCTTACTCCTGGATGGATATTTCGGCGGACTCCGATGCGCTGGGCGGCATCGGGGTGCAAAGCCGCGTATCCGGCTTCGGCGACCTGACGGTCGTGCCGGTCATGCTCGCCTGGAAGCCGAGCGATTGGCAATACGATTTTCTGCTGCCGATCTATGCGCCGACGGGCAGCTACGAGCTCGGCCGGCTCGGCAATCCGGGGCCCAACTACTGGACCTTCGATCCCATCGTCGGTGCGGCGTACTCCGGCGCAAAGACTGGACTGAACGCGGCGATCCATCTGGGGTACGCGATGAATACCGAGAATCCCGATACCGACTACCGCAGCGGAGACTTGCTGCATGTCGACGCCTCGGTGCAGCAAATCGTTCCGTTGGGCTCGGGCTACCTGAACATCGGCGCGGAAGGCTGGTACTTCCAGCAAGTGACGGGCGACAGTGGATCGGGTGCACGGCTCGGCGACTTCGAAGGCCGCACCGCGCGGCATAGGCCCGGTGATCGGCTACATCCAGCCTTTAGGCCAGCAGAAGCTGGTGCTGGAGCTCAAGTGGCTGCCTGAGCTCGAAACGCGGAATCGCCTCAACGGCGATTACCTCTGGTTGAAGGCGGTTTACAAGTTCTGACGGACGGCCGGGCTCTCCGTACCGCCCATCGCCGACAGGCTCCGGAGATCCGCCGAATGGCAGGTCCCGCGACGCCACCGATCGGCCCTCGATCATCCAGGAGACAAGACCCGATGAGATCGATTCGCTTCGTTCGACCGCGCCTGTTCGGCCTGACGCTCGTTGCCGCCTGCTTGGGGCTGCCGACCCTGGCAATGCCGAGTCATGCCAGCACCCTGACCAAGGCGGTGCGCACCAGCGAGAGCATGGAGCCCGCGCTGTCCTTCCCCGAGCAGGAGCAGAACGCTGCCAAGAAACTCGCCGACCTGCGCGCCCGTACCGGCAAGGCGCCGAACATCGTCTGGCTGGTGATCGACGACATGGGCTGGGGCGATCCGGGCGTCTATGGCGGCGGCGCGGCCATCGGCGCCGCTACGCCCAACATCGACCGCCTGGCCGCGGGTGGGTTCAAGCTCACCTCAACCTACTCCCAGCCGACCTGCATGCCGACCCGCTCCGCCATCCTCACCGGCCGGCTGCCGGTGCACACGGGGCTGACGCGTCCTATTCTGGCCGGCGACACGCTCGCGAAAAACCCCTGGGCCGACGAGATCTCTCTGCCGGCCCTGCTCGGCAAAGCAGGCTACACGACGGTGCTGAGCGGCAAGTGGCACGTCGGCGAGGCCGAAGGGATGCGCTTCGACGAATTCTACGGCTACTACCCGGCGCAGAAGGAGCTGAGCCAGGCTTTCGACAAGCGCCGCTATCCCGATTTGGTGCTCAATCCGGAGCGGCTGGAGATGCTGCGCGCGACGGGCGCGAGCGAAGCTTTGATCCACGCCTTCAAGGACGGCGAGACCAAAGAGATTCAGCAGGTCCGGGGCATGGAGGACGTGGCCGAGGCGGACCGTATCCTCAAGGAGTTCACCCTCGCCAAGAGCGCGGACCTGGCCCAGTCCGGCAAGCCCTTCTTCCTGAAGCACTGCTTCATGAAGGTCCACGCCGACAGCTTCGCGTCCAAGGCGTTCGAGGGCAAGAGCGGCAGTAAGCACCCGTACAAGGACGCCATGGTCGAGGTCGACGCCTATGTCGGCGAGATCATACAGGCGCTGGACGAGGCCGGCGTGCTGGAGAACACCTTCGTCTTCGTCACCTCGGACAACGGCCCGCAGCTCGATTCCTGGCCGGACAGCGGCTACACGCCGTTTCGCGGCGCCAAGGCGTCGGCCTAGGAGGGCGGTGTGCGCGTGCCCGGCATCGCTTACTGGAAGGGCATGATCGCGCCTGGGCGCCAGAGCGACGAGCTGTTCGACCTCATGGATCTGTTCAACACCGCGCTCGATCTGGCGGGCGCCATCGACAGCATCCCCACCGACCGCTACATCGACGGCATCGATCAAACCTCGCTCCTGCTCGCCGACGATGGCCGGTCCAGACGCGAGAAGGTCTACATCTGGAGCGAGAAGAACCTCATGGCCATGCGCATGTATGAGTACAAGATCCACCTCAAGGTGGTCGAGACCCAAGCGCAGTGGCTCGACATCGACTGCACCGCGGAAAAGGCGGCCAAGGGCGCGGGCACCAAAGCGACGGTCGGGATCGGCGGACGCTGCTCGCCCGCCGAGGCCGCCAAGGATTCGGCCAAACGTGCAGCGGGTGTCGAGGACAAGGGACCGCTCGACAAGCACCGCGATGAAGGGTTGGTCAAGAAAGCCGTGAAATAACAACTGATCATTGACGGGCCAATCGTCGACGCCACCATCGCCGGTCTCGCCTATCGTCTCTTCGAGTCCGAAACCAAGGCATGATCGTCCGCAATCGCGGCATCGGAATCGGCAGCCCCTCAACCTGATGAAACGGGAGATGCGATGAACGTCAATGTCCTGCCGATCGCCGTGCTGTGCGGCCTCGCGTCCCTCGGGACAAAGGCGGCTGTTGCGGCCGACTCCGCGCCGATTCCGTCGGACGGCTCGGTATTGCCCTTCCCGCCGACCCCATCGGCCAGCATCGCCGCTCCGACCTTGCAGAAATCCACCCACCAGCGCCGAGTCGAGCAGAGCCATCTGCCCGCGGATGCCCCGAACATCTTGATCATCCTGCTCGACGACGTGGGCTTCGGCCTCGCGGACACCTACGGCGGGCCCATCCATACCCCGACCCTCTCCCGTATCGCAGGCGAGGGGATCAGCTACAACGCCTTCCACACCACCGCGATCTGCTCGCCCACCCGGGCGGCGCTGCTCACCGGGCGCAACCACCACCGTGTCGGCTCCGGAACCATCGCCGAGCGCGCGGTGGATTGGGACGGCTACACGGGCGTGATTCCCCGAACGTCCGCGACCCTGGCCAAGGTGCTCGGGGAATACGGCTACAAGAGCGCCGCCTTCGGCAAGTGGCACAACACCCCGGCCACCGACACGACCGCCATGGGGCCCTTCACCCTCTGGCCGACCGGCGAGGGCATCGGCTTCGACTACTTCTATGGCTTCCTGGCCGGGGAAACCTCCCAATGGGAGCCGCGCCTGGTCGAGAACTTCAACCCGATCGAGCCGCCCCACGACGCGACCTACCACCTCTCCGAGGATATGGCGGACCAAGCCATTGACTGGATGCGCAAGCACCGTGCGTTCGCGCCGGACAAGCCCTTCTTCATGTACTGGGCGCCCGGCGCGGGCCACGGGCCGCACCACGTTGCCAAGGAATGGGCGGATAAGTACAAGGGGCAATTCGACGCCTGCTGGGATCAGCTTCGCGAGCAAACCTTCGAACGGCAGAAGGCGTTGGGCTGGATCCCAGCGGACACCAAGCTCACGCCGCGGGCCGAGTCCATGCCCGGCTGGGACAGCATCCCGGAGGCCGAGCGCCCCTTCCAGCTGCGCCTGACGGAGGTGTTCGCCGGCTTCGTCGAGCATGTCGACGTCCAGGCGGGCAAGGTCATCGACGAGTTGGAGCGGCTGGGCATCCGCGACAATACCCTGGTCATCTACATCTTCGGCGACAACGGTTCCAGCGCCGAGGGTCAGCAGGGGAGCATCAGCGAGTTGCTGGCCCAGAATCAGATCCCCAACACCATCGCCCAGCAGCTTGCGGCCCTCGACCGGCTGGGTGGCCTGGATGCCCTCGGCGGGCCCAAGGTGGACAACATGTACCACGCCGGCTGGGCCTGGGCGGGGGACACCCCCTTCCAACACACCAAGCTGATCGCCTCGCACTTCGGGGGGACGCGCAATCCGATGGCGATCTCCTGGCCCAAGGGCATCCGCCCCGACAAGACACCGCGGCCCCAGTTTCACCACGTCAACGATATCGCTCCGACCATCTACGAGATCTTGCGCATCGACCCTCCCGAGGTGGTGGACGGCTTCGCGCAGGATCCCATCGACGGCACGAGTCTGGCGTATACCTTCGCTGAGGCCGAGGCGCCCGGCCGCAAGCCGATCCAATACTTCGACAACAACGGCAGCCGAGGTCTCTACCGGGACGGCTGGTACGCCGGCACCTTCGGCCCGCTGACGCCCTGGCTCAGCGTGAGCCCGGGGCTTGCCACCTGGGATCCGAACAAGGACGTCTGGGAACTCTACAACCTCGACGTCGACTTCTCGCAGGCCAACAACCTGGCCGCGCAGGAGCCGCAGCGGCTGGAGACCATGAAGGCTCTGTTTGTCGAGGAGGCCAAAGCGAACAAGGCAGTTCCGATCGGGGCGGGCATCTGGCTGCGCATCCATCCGGAGGATCGCATCAAGACGCCCTACAGGAGCTGGCAGTTCGACGCGACCACCACCCGCATGCCCGAGTTCACCGCCCCCGGCCTGGGTCGCGAGAGCAACCAGGTGACCATCGACGCCGAGTTTGGTGAGAACGCCTCGGGCGTGCTCTACGCGCTCGGCGGGGCCTCGGGGGGCTTGACCCTCTACATGGACCAGGGCCACCTGGTCTACGAGTACAACATGATGATCATCGAGCGCTATGGTGTCGCGACCGCCGAGAAGCTCACCCCCGGCAGGCACCGCATCGAGGTGGACACGACCATCGCCAAGCCCGGCGCCCCGGCCCAGGTCGTGCTCAGCGTCGACGGCCGGGAAGTCGCGCGGACCACCGTGGCCCGCACGGTCCCCGCCGCATTTACCGCAAGCGAGAGCTTCGATGTGGGCGTGGACCTGGGCTCGCCGGTGTCGCTCGACTACTTCGAGCGACGTCCGTTCGCCTTCGACGGGACGATCGACTCAGTGCGCGTCTCGCTCAAATAGAGATCTTCACGCCTTCACAACGGATCGTCGCTCATCCGCCGGACGATCGCATACACGCAAACCCGCGTTTGGACTATAAAGCGGGAAGCAGGAGGCGGAGGCAGGACGCTCTTTCAAGCGGACAGGAACTCAAGCCAAGCGCCGGCAAGGCGCCCACCATCGTGAGGACACGCATGCGTAACCTACGACAGCAGCTCGGCCGATTGCTGACCCCGGTCATCGTGGCCGTCTCCATCGGGATCTCGACGCCCCTCGCCCTGGCGGCGGAGGAGGCCAAATCCCCGGTCGATCGCTTTCCGCCCGAGCAGCTCGAGCAGCTCGTCGCGCCGATCGCACTCTATCCCGACGCACTGATCGCGCAGATCCTCATGGCCAGCACCTATCCGCTGGACGTGGTACAAGCGAAGCGCTGGCTCGACGACCACGAAGACCTCGAGGGCGAAGCCTTGGACCAGGCGGTCAAGGAGGAGTCATGGGACGACAGCGTGAAGGCGCTGGTGTTCTTCCCGAGCGTGCTCGAATTCATGAGCGACAACCTGGACTGGACCCAAGACTTGGGCGACGCCGTGCTGGCCCAGCAAGGCGAGGTCACCGATACCATCCAGCGCCTGCGCGCGGAGGCGGACAAGACCGGGGCGCTCGCCAACACGGAGCAACAGCGGGTCGAGAAGGCCGGCGACACCATCATCATCCAGCCTGCGCAGCCGGAGGTGGTCTACGTGCCCACCTATGACCCTGTGACGGTCTACGGCGAGAGCAATCCGCCGGCTCAATCCTATTACCCCGATGCCTATGCCGACGCCACCGCCAGCTACCAGTCCGGCTATGCGGCGGGCCAGGCGGCCGAGGCGTCCTCCTCGAGCGGCATCGGCACCGACAGCCTGATCGGCTTCGGAGTCGGGGCGGTGGCGGGAGGTTTGCTCACCGCGGCCATTATGTGGGACGACGATGACGACTGGAACGATCGGCTCTACTACGGCGGTCGCGGCTACTATGGTGCTCCGAGCTACTGGGCTCGCAACGAGTATTGGGACAACAACGGCTGGCGGGAGCCGGCCAACATCAACGTCGACCGCAGCCGCAACCTCGATCTCGACCGCAACGTCGAGCGCGGCGACATCGAGGTCAACCGCGGCATCGTCGGCAACGAGGTCGCGAAATGGGAGCACAACCCCGAGCGGCGCGGCGGCGTGCGCTACCGGGATTCCTCCACGGAGAACCGCTTTGCCGCCAAGCGCGGCGAGGCGACCATCGATCGCGACGATGCGCGCGGGCGCATGAAGAGCACCGACCGTCAGGTCAAGGCCCCGAATCTCGACCAGGTCAGGCGCGAAGGTGCGGCCAGCGGCAAGGTCGCCGCTCGCGCGGATACGCGCCCTGCGGGCGGGGACGCGCGTGCCAAGGCGCAGACCAAGGCACCCGCCGCGAAGGCGAAGGCGCCCGCCGTCAAGGCCAAGCCCAAGGCGCAAGCGGCCGCCGCGACCAAGCGACCGGTGAATCGCGAGGTCAAACGCCCCGCGGCGGCCCCTGCCAAACGCCCGGCAGCGGCATCGAAACCCATGGCGCAGCGCCCCGCGGCCTCACGGGCGTCGGCACCCAAGGCCAGTGCATTCAAGGCGAGCAAGCCGGCCGCCAGCCGCGCGGCCAGCAATCGCGGCGGGGCCAGTCGAGCCGCAGCGGGGCAGCGTGGCGGGGGCGGTAAAGCAGCTCGGGGTGGCGGAGGGGGTCGACGCTGATGGCTGCGCCTGCGTGGCGTTCATCCAGACCGCGTCTCTCCTCGCGCGGCGGCCTTGATCGGCTGTCGCACCACCTTGCCTCTTGTTTCGGAGCTCAGCTCATGAAGACGACCATCGCTTTGCTTGCCTGCTTGCCCCTCGTGCTTTTAATGACCCAGCCCCGCGCCGCCGTGGAGGAGCCGACTCCGGCGACTGATTCGGCTCCCGGTCCGGGGGCGGCCGAGGTGTCGGTCCAGCCGCCCATGTCGTTCGAGAACCCGGATGTCGCCGTCATGGCCCTGATCGACGCGGCTGCCTCGGAGGATCGCGGCGCCCTCTTGGATGTGCTCGGATCCGATCTCGACGAGCTCGGCTCCGGCGACGCGGTTGCGGATGCCGCCGACCGTCGGCGCTTCGTCGAGTTGTCTCGAGAAGCGGCTCATCTCGAAGACGAGACCGAGGACAGCGCCATCCTGGTGATCGGGCCCGAGGACTGGCCCTTCCCGATCCCCTTGGCCAAGGACGATCAGGGTTGGTTCTTCGATACCCGGGCCGGGCTCGAAGAGCTGTTGGACAGGCGCATCGGACTCAACGAGCTGCATGCCGTCGCGACCGCCCGCGCCTTCGTGGATGCGCAGTCGGAATACGCCGCCGCCGATCCGGACGGCGACGGTGTGCGAGCCTACGCGGGGCGTTTCTGGAGCACCGACGGCACACGGGACGGACTCTATTGGCCGACGAACGAGGACGAACCCGAGAGTCCCATGGGGCCCCTAGTGGACGATGCCGTCGAGGAGGGCTATGAGGTGCGCGAGGACGCGCAGGGGCGGCGGCCTTTCCACGGCTATTTCTTCAAGATCCTGACCGCACAGGGACCGAGCGCGCCGGGCGGGGCCAAGAGCTATCTCGAAGATGGCAAGTTGGCGGACGGTTTCGGTCTGCTCGCCTGGCCTGCAAGCTACGGCAATTCCGGGATCATGAGCTTCCAGGTGAACCAGCGTGGCATGGTCTATCAGGGGGATCTCGGCGAGGATACTGCCAGCGTCGCCGAGGCCATCGACGCCTATAACCCCGGCGAGGGTTGGGAGCCGGTTGTCGATTGACCGAGCCGGCGACCCTGCGTGTCCGATGCGACGTGGGACAGTAACCGCAAGGTGCCGTCTGCCTGCCGTTGGAGCGCGGCGGCTTGGCGCCAGGTTCTCAGCCGAGCCCTTCCTGATCGCCGCCAGAGTCGGGTGACCGCTGATGGGGTCGAACCGTCGCCGATCCCGGCGCCGCGAGTGACCGCAAACCGCGCAGAAATGATCGGTGGCGTAAGCAGCCGCGGGAGCCTGCAATGCGCGTTAACCCGTCCGAGGACAGAGCAAGGTCGAGCGGCAGGTCAGGACGCATTGCCGCCCCGGGCGCGCTGATCCAGGGATAGAAAAAACCATCGCTCCGCGTGGTTTCGTGGCTGCTAGCATGCGCGATCGCCGCGCGGCCTGGCTCGCCCCCGGGCTCCAGGGGCCGCGCGACCCGATGCCCCCGGCCACGGAGCGCGGCGTCACGCTGCCCGAGCGCCATCCACGAGTCGCACACGAGTCGGTACCCGAGAGCATGAATCGGTCGCCACGTCTCCTCCGCCTACTGCCCTTCCTGCGCTGGTGGCCCTATCAGGGTGCCACCCTGCGGGCTGATTTCATCGCCGGGCTCACGGTCGCGCTGGTGCTGGTGCCCCAGTCGATGGCCTACGCCCAGCTCGCCGGGCTGCCGGCCTACTACGGGCTTTACGCCGCCTTCCTGCCGGTGGCCGTGGCGGCGCTGTGGGGCTCGTCCAACCAGCTCGGCACCGGCCCGGTGGCCGTGGTCTCATTGCTCACCGCATCGTCCCTGGCGCCCTTCGCGGCGGTGGGCTCGGATCAGTTCATCGCGCTCGCGGTGATGCTGGCGCTGATGGTCGGTCTGATCCAGCTGGCCCTGGGCGTCTTCAGGCTGGGGGTGGTGGTGAACTTCCTGTCCCACCCGGTGATCGTCGGCTTCACCAATGCGGCGGCGATCATCATCGGCCTGTCGCAGATCAACAAGCTGATCGGTGTTCCTATGGGGCGCTCGGAGTCCTTCATCAACGACATCTGGGGCGTGGCGCTGCTGGTCGGCGACACTCACCTGCCGACGCTGGCCATGGGGCTCCTGGCCTTCGTCATCATGTGGACCGTGAAGAAGAAAGCGCCCGGGCTACCCGGGGTGCTGATCGCTGTGGTGGTGACCACCCTCCTGTCTTGGCAGATCGGCTTCGAGCGCAACACCAGCGCCGGCCTCGATCAGATCGCCGAGCCGGAGGCCCGCGCCCTGCTCCGGGATTACCTGGACACCGAGGCGCGGGTCGCGGCCCTGGATGCCGAGCTGGCGTCCAAGGGCGCAGAGCTCCAGCGTGCGCACAAGTCCGGGGGGGCGGCCCTGCGCGAGGAGGCGCGGCTGGCCTACGAGATCGAGCTGCTCAGGCTCCAGCACGAGGACCGCGTTCAGGAGAACCGCAAGCGCAGCCGTGCCCTGCGCAGCTTCGTCTTCGAGCAGGTGTCCGGTTCCGGGGGCACCCTGTACTACGCCCGAGGCCGGCTGCCCGAGGGCGCCGAGTCGGACGGGCGGCGTTGGCGCATCACCCGCGCCGTGCATGGCGAGGGCGGGGCCATCAGTCTTGCGGGGGGCGGCCAGGTGGTCGGAAAGATCCCCGAAGGCCTGCCCTCGCTCAGCCTGCCGAGCGTCTCGTGGGACGCCTTCGGTTCCCTGCTCTCGGCGGCCATCGTGATCTCTCTGGTGGGCTTCATGGAGGCGATCTCCATCGCCAAGGCCATCGCGGCCAAGACCAAGGACAAGATCGACCCCAACCAGGAGCTGATCGGCCAGGGACTGGCCAACCTGGTGGGCAGCCTGTCCCAGTCCTTTCCGGTGTCCGGGTCGTTCTCGCGCTCCGCGGTGAACATCAACGCCGGCGCCCGCACCGGGATGTCGTCGGTGATCACCGCCGCATTCGTGCTGCTGACCCTGCTGTTCCTGACCCCGCTGCTCTATCACCTGCCCCAGGCGGTGCTGGCGGCGGTGATCATCATGGCGGTGATCGGCCTGATCAACTTCCCCGCCATCAAGCACGCCTGGCAGGCCAACCGGCACGACGGCATCGCGGCCGTCGTGACCTTCGTGTCCACCCTGGCCTTCGCGCCGCACCTCGACAAGGGAATCCTGGTGGGTGCCGGGCTGGCCATCGGGCTCTATCTGTACCGCACCATGCGCCCGCGGGTGGCCATCCTCGGCCGCTTCCACGACGGCACGCTGCGCGACGTGAAGGTCAACAAGCTGCCGGAATCCAAGGTGGTGGTCGCCGTGCGCTTCGACGGGCGGTTGTACTTCGCCAACGTCTCCTATTTCGAGGAGGCCATCCTCGAGGCGGTGGCGGACCACCCGCGGATCTCTTACCTGCTGGTGGTCGCCGACGGCATCAACGAGATCGACGCCTCGGGGGAGGAGGTGATGCACCACCTGGTGGAGCGCCTGCGTGCGAATGGGATCACGGTGATGTTCGCCGGCCTCAAGAAGCAGGTCCTGGACGTCATGCGCGCCACGGGGCTCTTCGCCTACATCGGCCAGGGCAACATCTTCCCCACCGCCGATCAGGCCATCCAGGCGGCCTACGCCGCCGCGGATGCCGCGGGCGTGCAGCATGGGGCGACCCTGCTCAGAAAGGACTCTGCCCCCGCGCCGGGTGCCGGTCCATAGCCGCGGGGGCGTCTAGGGAAACGCTGATCAAATGCCGTCCCGGCATTTGTTTCGCGCGTGTTTCGCTAGTTGTCGCCTCCACCTTTTCGGTCTCTAACCGCAAGAGGGGGCGAAGACGAGAGACCCGTGCCGAGAACATCTATATAGCTCTGCGGGTTACGCACAACACCGCAGAGGGTAGAAAGCGCTGCGAGTGGTCCAGTCTTCCGGGGTAGGCCGGTGTCCGCCTAGCGCGGCCAGCATAGATGTCAGTCCATTTCGACTTTAGGCCGCACGAAGCCGCTATCACCACCAGGAGCTCTCTAATTGACTAGTTCACCAAGCACGAACGGCGACGGCGCTACTGTCGTAATTACGCACCGAGTACGCGGTGATAAACATGCAGAGTATGAGCGTTGGTTAGACGCATCCCATTACACACAACTTTAAGTGTACAGGCTAAGATATCGCTTTTGGACGATCTCCGGGGGCGTCGATGGGCTGGGCAGAAGCGGAATT
>NZ_FNNZ01000037.1 GCF_900106925.1 Thiocapsa roseopersicina | reverse complement strand
TGTTGTTCAAGCACCCCGAGGGAGGCCCACCGCTCTCCCTCATACAAGTTGACGATTTAAGAGGAAAAACCCATCAGGGAAGGTGGCCGTACTCACTGAGCGCGGGCCTCGTGATCGGCGCGCACCGCCAGTATCGGGAGGGGCGCTTCGAGATCAGTCACCTCTTTGCGGGTGTGTCGGAGAGCGCGGGACCGCTCGCATTGGTGGGTGTCGTCTATCTGCTCCTTGCGCTCGGCATCGCGATCGTCGCAGGACTGCTGTTCGCCGCGGTATTCGCCTCCATAGGCAGCAGCATGGATCTTTCGACGATGGATCCGAACGACTTCGACATCTTTCTCGCCAACCCGATCGTCCTCCTGCCCGTCTTGGTGGCGATGCTGCTGGGTGTCCCGCTCGCGATGGCCATGTTTTTCGCCCCGAGCCTGGTGGCACTCGATCAGGTCCCGGTACTAAAAGCGCTCGGGCTGAGCTTCTCCGGCTGCCTTAAGAACATCATGCCCTTCCTGATCTACGGGCTGGTCGCGATTGTGCTGGTGATCCTCGGCTCCCTGCCTTTGATGCTCGGGCTCCTCGTTGTCGTGCCCGTTCTGACCATTGCGATCTATACAGCCTATCGGGATATCTTTTACGGTTGAGTTTTTGCGTCTCGGCGATTTCGCACGGCCGTGCGACCGGGACGACGGCGACCTTCCGGCGACAGACCCGTGCCGGCGGGTTGAAATGCCGGCACCAGGTGGCGCTTGCCGTTTCCGATCAGCTCGGAACGGCCCATTTCCTTTAGGGCCTCGCGCAGCAGCGGCCAATTCTCCGGATCGTGGTAGCGCAGAAATGCCTTGTGCAGACGCCGCTGACGCTGCTTGCGCACCACGGGGACCCGCTCCGAATCACGCGTGACCTTTTTCAACGGGTTGCGACCCGAGTAATACATGGCCGAGGCGGTCGCCATCGGTGTGGGCAGAAACCCCTGGACCTGGTCGGGACGGAAGCCGTTGCGCTTGAGCCAGAGTGCGAGGTTGAGCATGTCCTCATCGCTCGTGCCCGGATGGGCGGCGATGAAATAGGGGATGAGATACTGCTCCTTGCCCGCCTCGCGCGAATAGCGGTCGAACAGCTCCTTGAAGCGGTCGTAGGTCCCGATGCCGGGTTTCATCATCTTGCTGAGCGGTCCGGCCTCGGTATGCTCGGGCGCGATCTTTAGATAACCGCCGACATGGTGGGTGACCAGCTCGCGGATGTACTCGGGCGATCGCACCGCCAAGTCGTAGCGCAGCCCGGAAGCGATCAGGACGCGCTTGATGCCGGGAATGGCACGTGCGCGACGATACAGCCGGATCAGCGGGGCGTGATCGGTGTTGAGGTTCGGACAGACATCCGGGTAGACACAGGACGGACGCCGACAGGACGACTCGATGCGCGGATCCTTGCAGGCGAGCCGATACATGTTGGCGGTCGGTCCGCCGAGATCCGAGATGGTACCCGTGAAGCCAGGGGTGCGGTCGCGGATCTCCTCGAGCTCGCGCAGGATGGATTCCTCCGAGCGGCTCTGGATGATACGGCCCTCATGCTCGGTGATCGAGCAGAAGGTACAGCCGCCGAAACAGCCGCGCATGATGTTGACCGAGAAGCGGATCATCTCCCAGGCCGGGATGCGCGCCTCGCCGTAGCTCGAATGCGGGCGGCGGCTGTAGGGCAGCTCGTAGACCCGGTCAAGCTCGGCGGTCGTCAGCGGGATCGGCGGCGGATTGAGCCAGACATCCCGATCGCCGTGGGCCTGGACCATTGCACGCGCGTTACCCGGATTGGTCTCCAGATGGAAGACCCGCGAGGCATGGGCGTAGAGCACCGGGTCTTCGCGGACCTGCGCGAACGAGGGCAGACGCACCACCGTGCGGGTCCGATCCGTGCGTTGCGGGCGCGGCTGGAACCGGATGACCTGCACCCCGTCGGGGGTCGCCGCGGAGGCGTTCGCGTCGGTCCCTTTCGGGGAGACTGCGTACGGATCCGGATGCGGATCCACCCGGCCCGGTCGATCGAGCCCACTCGAATCGATCTCCGCCCAGCCATCCGATAGGCCCTCCGGCCGCCCGCGGGTCATGAAGGCGGTCCCGCGCAGGTCGCGGATCTGCTCGATCGGCTCGCCGCGCGCCAGGCGATGCGCCAGCTCGACCAGTGCGCGCTCGGCGTTGCCGTAGATTAAGAGATCCCCCTTCGCATCCACCAGCACGGAGCGGCGGACCTGCTCGGACCAGTGATCGTAGTGGGCGATCCGACGCAGGCTCGCCTCGATGCCGCCGATGACGATGGGCACGCCCTTGAATGCCTCGCGCGCGCGCTGGGCATAAACGGTCACCGAACGGTCGGGGCGGCGACCCGCCGCACCGTCCGGCGTGTAGGCATCGTCCGAGCGCAGGCGCCGATCGGAGGTGTAGCGATTCACCATCGAGTCCATGTTCCCGGCGGTGATGCCGAAAAAGAGGTTCGGCTGTCCGAGACGTCGGAAATCCTCGACCGAGGTCCAGCCCGGCTGGGCGATGATGCCGACCCGAAAGCCCTGCGCCTCGAGCAGTCGCCCGATGATCGCCATCCCGAACGAGGGGTGATCGACGTAGGCATCCCCCGTCACGACCACAATGTCGCAGCTATCCCAGCCGAGCAGATCCATCTCGGCGCGCGACATGGGCAGCTCCGGGGCGGTCCCCAGCTTGTAAGCCCAATGCTTGCGGTGGGAGAAAATGTCGGGTGCAGTCATCATAAGCGAGGCCAAACAAAAAAGCGGTGGTCACCCATCGGATGACCACCGCCTTGGATTGGGTGTGAGAGAGGATCGAAAAGGCCGGTGGGGCGCTCCCGGTCGCGAAGCCGAGATCGGACTCGACCGGGCGACGACCGTCCCCGGCACCCCGATCATTCTACACCTCGAGCTGTAACCTCAGCTTCTTCATCGCATTCTTCTCGATCTGCCGAATGCGCTCGGCGGACACGCCGAACTGCTCGGCAAGCTCATGAAGCGTCTGCTTCTTCTCCGACAACCAGCGCTCGCGCAGGATCGTCTTGCTGCGCTCGTCCAGACCTTTCAGCGCGGAATAGAGGCGATGATGTTGGTCGCGCTCGGTGTCCTGGCGCTCGAGCAGCTTGGCGGGCTCCATCCGCATATCGGGCAGATAGGTCGACGGCGCGGAAGGCGCGTCGTCGTCATCGTCTTCCAACCCGTCGAACGACAGATCCTGATTGGCCAAGCGCGATTCCATCTGCAGGACGGTCTCGGGCTTCACACCCAGATCGGCGGCAACCGCCTCGACCTCGTCCTTCGTGAACCAGCCCAGACGCTTCTTCGCGCTGCGCAGGTTGAAGAAGAGCTTACGCTGGGCTTTGGTCGTCGCGACCTTCACGATCCGCCAGTTCCGTAGGATGTACTCGTGAATCTCCGCCCGGATCCAGTGCACGGCGAAGGAGACGAGACGCACGCCCATGTCGGGCTCGAATCGGCGAACTGCCTTCATCAGACCCACGGTGCCTTCCTGGATCAGATCCGGAAGCGGTAATCCGTAACCGAGATAGCCTCGGGCGATGCGGATGACGAAACGCAGATGCGAGGTCACAAGCCGCTTGGCCGCGTCCATGTCGCCATGATCGCGCAGCGCAATCGCCAGCGACTTCTCCTCTTCCGGGGTCAGGACCGGAATCTGGTAGGCGCCGCTGATGTAGGAGTCGATGGTACCCGTCGGCATGAGAGCGAAGTCTTTGGCCATGTTCCAATACCTGAGTTTGTTACCTTGGAAAATATCCTAGCAGTACGCTCGGGATTTTGCCAGCACTTTCGGCGGGGTTTTGGAGCCCGGACCGCGACAAAAGTTCACCAGACTCTAGGAGAGGTTCGTGGATCCGACAAGACCAGGGCGGTCAAAATCAAGATCGTATGTTCCGATTATTTTCATCGTCAGCACTGATGATAAATAATATAAAATAAAATCAATTAATTGTGATTTTCAAAAGATTTCCCGGAGGTGCTCGACGGCTAGATTTCACCCTGAACAATCATGGGATTTAATCTCGGGAACCTGTTCAAGCCGTAGACGTGGTTTCGCTTCGACAGGAGGCATGCGAGGTATGAACGCTGCAGGTGCCGAGTCGTGCAAGCCTCCGCGTCCCGTAGCATTGAGGCTCAAAGATCCCCGCGCTCCCGCACGATCGCGAGTGCGCGCTCGGCGTCCAGGACGGCGAGATGAGGCAGGGGGTCGACACCCGCCGCAACGACAAACGCGGTGAGTTGGTCGCGGACCAGTTCGCACAAGGCATCCGCCTGCCAAGGTTTGGCGACGTAGCGGTCGAGTCCGGCCTCGTTGATGGCGCGGATGGTATCGTCCTGATCGGCCTGGCCCGTGACCAGGACCTTGCGTGCGGTCGCGGTCCGATCGTCGGCCGCGAGGCCGATCAGAAAATCGACACCGCTGGTTCCGGGCAAACGGTGATCGGCCATCACGAGCGCGAGCCGATCGCCTGCTGCGTCGATCTCCTCGATCACCTCCAGCGCGGTCGGCACATCCTCGGCCTCCTCAAGGCGTACATGACGCGCGAACGACACCAGGTCGCGTCTGAGCGCCTCGCGGACCGGGCGCTCGTCCTCCAGAATCAAAAGTGCCAGCTTCATGTTTCGATGTCCTCGTCGTCCGGCGGGCCGGCCACCGGCAGCGTGATGGTCACCCGCGTGCAGCCGGGGCGCGAGCTCAGCTCGATCGTCCCGCCGTGAGCATCCACGATCCGCCGCGCGATGGCTAGCCCGAGTCCGAGCCCGTAGCGCACGGCACCCTGCTTGGTGGTAAAGCGCGGCTCGAAGACCCGCGGCAGGATGTCCGGATCGATCCCGCGCCCGTTGTCTCGAATCTGCACGCGCACGTGCGACGCATCGGGCGCATCCGTGATCAATGCGATGCGCCCGCGCCCCTCGGGTCCGCCGCCGAGTGTGTCGCCGAGTGCGTCGCGCGCGTTGACCAGGAGGTTGGTCCAGAGCTGCTCGAGCTCGCCCGGGTGGCAGCGAATCGGGGGCAGATCGCCGTAGCTGCGCTCGATCTCGACATCGCGCAGCCTGTGCGCCATAAGACGCAGGGTGTCTTCGAGACCCGCATGCAGGTCGACCCCGGCGACCGGCTCGCCCTTGGGGCGGGCGTAAGCGCGCAGGCTGGTCACCAGCTCGCACATCCGCCGCGAGGCGACCTCGAGGTTGCGCACCGCCGAGCCGATCCCGGCGACCGCCTCCACCAGATCGAGGCTCGTCGGATCGGCGGCGAGGGCACGCGCCCGCTCGGGATCTTCGATCCCGGCATCGAACAAACGTTGCGCCAAACCGGCATCGCCGAGGGCCACTTCAAGGCGCCGACGCGCCGCGCGCTCTTCCCGCGTGCTGCGGGGAGGGCGGTCACGCTCGGCCGCGAAGATCTCGCTCGCGAGCCGGCCTTGCGGATGGCTCGCCAGCACGCGCTCCAGATCCTCGCCGACATAGGTGGTCGCGCGCAGCATGGCCGCGACCGGATTGTTGAGCTCATGGGCGATCCCGGCCGCCATCTCGCCGAGCGTGGCGTAGCGTGCCTGCTCGACCAGCTCCAAGCGGGCTTGCTCGAGCTGACGCAGTGCCTCGGAGAGCTGCCGGCGTTCGCGTTCCAAGACGTGGTTGAGCTGGGTCTTCTCGACCTGGAGCTGATCGGCACGACGCAGCCGCTTGGCCAGGGCGCGGATGGAGACCGCCGCCATCGCAGCGCCGAGCGAGGCATCCACGGCCAGCGCGCGATCGAGCTGCTCGAAGGACAGATGCACGACCTCGACCTCGGTCGTCGCACGCGCCGTGAAGAAGGCGCGCTGCTGCTGGGCCAACGACAACAGGCCGACGACCGACCCGGTGGAGTCGTGGTGCAGCCGCAGATCACCGGCAGCCGAGGCATGATCGAGCGCGACCCGGCCGCGCAGCACGACCAGTACGGCGTCCACATCGACGCCCTCGTGGATCAGGCGCGTCCCGGCCGGCAGGAGCAGACGCGGGCGCGGACCCAAGACGCGCTCGATCCCGGCGAGCAGTTGGGCCGCCACCTCTTGCGTGTCGAGCTCGAGCAGGCGCAGCAGGTCGCTCTCGGGCTGCGCGACCGGCCGGCCGTCGGCCGCCACAAGCGCCCGTGTTCGCGGATCGGTCGGTCGGTGCGAGCTGAGCCAGCGCACCGTTTGAGCCCGCGCGTGCCAGGCGAGAATGCCGGGTGACCCGGGGATCCTGATCACGGCATGCAGCCGGTCGCAGTCGACCGACAGGGACAGGTCATCGTGAAGCGCTCGGTCGGTCAGCAGCAGGACGCTCGCTCGGCGCAGGATCGCCTGCGTGTCCAGCGTCGCGATACGCGTATCGATTGAATCGGATGACCCCGGTGATGCGGACGAAGCGGTTATGAGCACCAGCGGCACGACGCGGTCCGGATGTGCGCTCACCTGCGCGCAGGCCGCAGCGCCATCGTCCACCCAGACCACCTCCGCGATGTCGCTCAGCCCGCGGGCCACCTCCTCCCCGATTGAGGCGGCCAAAGGCTCGGACGCCACGATCAGGACACACAGCGGGGCGAGCCGATCGCCCGCCCCCGAGCCCTCATGACCGGCGCGATCGAAGACCGCACTCATAGAAGGCCCAGCGCGTCCCAAACAGACGGCATCACGAGCGCCAGCAGGAGCGCCCCGAAGCCGCCGATCACGACCCCGCTGACGATCATCTCGGAGGTCGGCACTTCGCCGGTCGCATAGGCGATGGCGTTCGGCGGCGTGGAGATCGGCAGTGCCATGCCGAGCGCACAGGCGAGCGCGACCATCACCCCGACCGCGGTCGGGTCGATCGGCAGCCCGATCGCCAGGCTCAGGGTCAGGGGCACCAGCAGGTTCGCCGCCGCCGAATGCGAGATCACGGTCGAGAGTCCGACCGAGACCGCCACCAACAGGAGCAACAAGAGCGTCAGCGGAAGGGCTTCCCAAGCGACCAATCCGATCAGCCAAACATCCAGCCCGCTCGCGCCGATGCCGGCCCCCAAAGCGATTCCCCCGGCGACCAGCCAGAGCACCGGCCATTGCAGGCGCTTGATGTCGTCAGCGCCCATGACCTGTGTGGCGAGCAGCGCGACAACCGGGAGAAAGCCTACCGTCGAGGAGGAGATGCCGTGGAAGGGCTCGGTCAACCAGAGCAGGACGGTGGCGCCCGCGACCAGGTAGAAGATCAGCGCAGCCGGCGAGCGGTCGAAATCGGCCGAAAGCTCGAGCGACATCGGAGTGTCGACGGCGATGTAGCGACGCGACAGGAACCACCAGGAGAAGAGCAGCACGACCACCATCAGCGGAACGGCCAAGAGCATCCAGCCGATGAAGGAGATGCCCTGACCCGATGCTTCGAGCGCACCCAGCGCGATGGCATTGGGCGGCGATCCGACCGGAGTGCCGATCCCGCCGACGTTGGCCGCGATCGGAATGGCCAAGGCCACGCCGGTGCGCGCCGGACCTTTCGGCAGAGCGGCCAGGATGGGGATGACCACGGCGAACATGGTCGCGGTGGTCGCTGTGTTGGAGACGAACATCGACAGCAGCGCCGTGATCATCATGAGCCCCAGCAGCGAGAGTCGGGCGTTGCCGGCAAAGGGCCGCAGCATCACGGCCGCAAGGCTGCGGTCGAGTCCGAACTTGTGGGCGCCGTCCGCGATCAGGAAACCACCGAGAAAGAGGATGATGACCGGATTCGCCAAGGTCGCGAAGTAGGTCGCCGCAGGCGGCAAAGGCCCGACGCCGCCGACCAGCGCCTGATCCGAGAGCATCAGCACCTGAAGCAGGATCACCAGCACGGCCGTGGCATAGAGCGGAATCGCCTCCGTGACCCAGAAGAGGATCGCGAGCAAAAAGATAGCCAGCATCCGATGCCCGGCAGGCTCCAGGCCCGGGATCTGGATCAGGAGCGGGACGAGAAATGCAATCGAGCCCAGAAGCAGCCCGAGGCGCTGCACGAGGGTGAGCTGCGGCAATCTGACGCGCGGTCGCGCGGTCGCGGTCGACATCGGGGAAAACGTCCTAATTTGGCTTCGAGGTGTGAGTCGGATCTAAACCGCGCCCGGCGCGGCATGCGATGTTTTTGGATGGGATCGGCCCCGGCAGACGTGACGACCGTTGGAGCCGGCGCGGTTTAGACTATTAAAAATAAATCACTTTAAAGCGTGTCAGCCCCGACGCCTATGGCTCCGACCGTAGCCGATCCAACCCAACAACGGCACATGCCGCTCCGGATGCGGTTTATCGTCGGCGCGGGACTCGGTGAACTGCGCTACGCTCGTCCACCGTACCGGGCTCGTCCACCGTACCGTCCGAGCTTAGTGAACAACGCCGTTCTTCTCGTCAACAATTCTAAACCGCGTCGGCTCCGACACTGATGGTTCCGGCCCCAGCCGATCCAACGCGACAACGGAGCATGCCGCTCGAGACGCGGTTTAGCCCGGCTCCGCGCCGCGCAAATGACGGTTCACGGCAATCCAGCTGCCGATCAGGCTGAAGAGCACGCTCCCGGAGAAGATCACCAGCATCGCCAGGGGGCCGAGGCCGGTGAGCGGAAACTCGCTGCGATAGAGGGTCGCCAGACGCGAAACGGGCTGCTGCAGCAGAATCACGGCGATGGTGACGAGGAACCAGGCGGTCAGGCCGCCGAGCAGCCCGTACCAAGCCCCGGCGTAGAGAAAAGGCCGGCGGATGAAGGCGCCCGTCGCGCCGACCAGCTCCATGATCTCGATCTCGATGCGTCGGTTCAGGATCTCGAGCCGGATGGTGTTGCCGACGATCAGCAGGACACCGACACCCAACAACCCGCCGAGCAGCAGAACCGCACGCTGAGCCAGGTCGAGGATCGCCTGAAAGCGTTGCAGCCAGAGGGTATCCATTCGGGCGAAATCGGCCTCCGGCAAGGTCATCAGCTCGTCGTGAAGCGCCTGCAGCCGCTCGGGCGCCGAAGAGGCCGCCTGCGGGTAAAGCGCCAGGACCGCCGGCAAGGGGTTGCTCTTGAGCTGCGAGAGGGCGTCCTCGAACCCGCCGAGTGCTCGAAATTCGTTGAGCGCCTGCTCGCGACTGATCAGATGGACCTGCGCCAGCTCGGGTCGGGCGCGCAACTGCTCGGCGAGCCTTGCCGCCCCGGCGTCGTCGACATCCTGTTTGAGAAACAGCGAAATGGCCGCGGCCTGATCCCAACCGCCGGCCATGGTGCGCAGATTCTCGGTCACGACGAAGAGCGCGGCGGGCAGGGCCAGCGAGATCCCGATCACCGCAACCGTCATCCCGGTCGGCAGCGGCGTGCGCATGAGGCGCCCCAGGGTCGCG
This sequence comes from Thiocapsa roseopersicina, assembly GCF_900106925.1. Lineage (GTDB taxonomy): Bacteria > Pseudomonadota > Gammaproteobacteria > Chromatiales > Chromatiaceae > Thiocapsa > Thiocapsa roseopersicina. Next base: position 19,022 of record NZ_FNNZ01000037.1, on the reverse strand, counting down.
ACCGCGCTCTGCAGATGTCTATTCGCCCAGAGGCCGGGCATGTCCAGCAGACGGGGACCGCTGCGGCGGTGCGGCTTGCGCTTGGCGGTCCTTGGGTTGAGCTTGGGCTTGGCCATGGTCACCAGGTCCCCGAGTCGTTCGCCAGTCGCCCGTCGGCGAGGGTGATGGTTCGGTAGGGCATGGACATGACCAGACCCAGATCGTGGGTCGCGATCAAGAGGGTCACGCCGACCTGGTGAAAACGCTCGAAGAGTCCGAAGATCTCGCGCGAGAGATCGGGATCGAGGTTTCCGGTCGGCTCGTCCGCGAGCACCAGCGGCGGGCGCCCGACGACGGCGCGGGCGATACCGACGCGCTGCTGCTCGCCGCCCGAGAGCGCGACCGGCGTGGCGCGCTCGCGCGCGAGCAGGCCGACCTGATCGAGCGCGGCACGCACGCGTCGACCGATCTCCTTGTGCCCGAGACCGGCGACCACAAGGGGCAGGGCTACGTTGTCGAAGACGCTGCGATCCGGCAGGAGTCGATGATCCTGAAAGATCATGCCGACCTCGCGACGGTGATACGGGATCTTGCGTCGCGGCAAGGCGGCAAGATTGCGCCCGTTGACGATCACCTGACCGCGACTCGGTCGCTCGAGCAAGCCAATCAAACGGAGCAGGGTACTCTTGCCGGCGCCCGAGTGCCCGGTGAGGAAGGCCATCTCGCCGGCCTGCATCTCGAAGCTGAGGTCGCTCAGGGCCTCGCCGCGCTCCGGGTAGCGTTTGAAGACATGCTCGAAGGAGATCACGGCCCCGTCTCCTCAGCTCAGCAAGGCATCGAGGAATTCATCGGCATCGAAGGGGCGCAAATCATCGATGGTCTCGCCGACGCCGATGAAACGAATGGGCACCTTCAAACGGTCCGCGATCGCGAAGAGGATTCCGCCCTTTGCGGTGCCGTCGAGCTTGGTCAGCGTAATCCCCGTCAGGCCGATCGCCTGATGGAAGTGGATCGCCTGGCTGAGCGCGTTCTGACCGGTCGTGGCATCCACGACCAGCATCACCTCGTGGGGCGCCTCGGGGTCGATCTTCTTCATGACCCGCGCGACCTTGGCCAGCTCCTCCATGAGGTTGGATTTGGTGTGCAGCCGACCGGCCGTATCGGCGATCAGCACATCGGCCCCGCGAGCCGTCGCCGCCTGCAGGGCATCGAAGATCACGGATGCCGAATCCGCACCGGTCTGCTGCGCGACGACGCTTACGCGGTTGCGCTCGCCCCAGGTCTGGAGCTGCTCGACCGCCGCGGCGCGGAAGGTATCGCCCGCGGCCAGGATGACGCTGTTGCCCTCCTCCTGGAGACGCTTGGCGAGCTTGCCGATCGTCGTCGTCTTGCCTGCGCCGTTGACGCCGACCATCAAGATGACCTGGGGGCGACCGGGTGCAGGCTGACGGACCGGCGCATCGGCCGCCTGCAGGACGGCGCGCAGCTCGCCCTTGAGCGCTTTGAGCAATGCCTGGGGATCGGCGAGCGATTTGCGCTTCACGCGACTCGCCAGATCCTCCATGATGCGGGCGGTCGTGGGGACACCGACATCCGCCGTGAGGAGCAGGGTTTCCAGCTCCTCCATGAGATCGTCGTCGATACGCTTGCGACCGATGAAGAGCGTTCCGAGACCATCGCCGAATGTCTCGCGGGTCCGCGTCAGGCGTTCGCGCAGTCGCGAGAAGACGCCGGATTTCTTTTCCGTGGGTTCTTCTTGAACGCGAGCCGGGGCGGGAGCAACAAGAGGCTCGGGGGCACGCGTCTCCACAGCGGGCGGCGCGGCGGCGCTCGGCGTATCCGCTTCGACCGCCCGGCGCTTGGAACGAAACCACCCGCCCCGCTTTGGGCGCGGATCGGATTCGACCGGCTCTGATTTGACCGGCTCGGCACGGACGGGCTCCGGCGTCGGAACGAGCTGCGACACGCCGATCGGCTCCGGCGGCACCCGAGCCACGGCGCGCCCGATCTGCGCCGACGACGCTACGGCCGCCGGATCCGACGCGTCGGATCCGGCGGATTCGATCGACGGCTCGGCCGCAGCCGACTGATCCGACTCCGGCAACGCGGCTTTCCTGTGCTTTTTTCCGAAACCGAACATAACGACATGCCTGAAGGGGGAGAGAAACGGCGAGGGGCAGGCGAGCGATCCGTCGAATACGCGACGGGTACTGCGACACGACCGCAGAAGAGGCCGCTCCGCCCGTGTGGACGCAATGCTATCAGATCGCCGCGACGAGATCGCCCGAGGCTCGCCCGAACATCACCCGCTTGGGCCGGGGCAACCCCGGCCTTAACAAACCGTCATCTCCGGGAACTACCAAGGCCCGGCTCTGCCCCAACATTCCCCGCAGCGGGGTTCTTCCGCCTTCCGATTGCATCCAACCGGAGTCTCCATGCACCGAATTCTTCTAAGCTTGCTCCTTTCTCTGCCCGCCCTTGCGCCGGCAGCGACCCAAACCGTCTACGAACAGACACTCGACAACGGCCTCAAGGTCCTCGTCAAACCGGACCGTCGCGCCCCGATCCTCATCTCGCAGGTTTGGTACAAGGTGGGGTCCAGCTACGAGTACGGCGGGATCACCGGCGTGTCGCACCTGCTCGAGCACATGATGTTCAAGGGCACCGAGCGGCTCGCCCCGGGCGAGTTCTCGCGCATCATCGCGGAGAACGGCGGGGAGGAAAACGCCTTCACCGGGCGTGACTACACCGCCTATTTTCAGTCGCTCGCGAACGACCGCCTGGAGATCGCCCTCGAGCTCGAGGCCGAGCGCATGCGCAATCTCGACTTGGATGCCGAGGAGTTCGCCAAGGAGCTCGAGGTCGTGAAGGAGGAGCGGCGCACCCGCACCGACGACAACCCGCAATCGCTGGCCTTCGAGCGCTTCAACGCCGTCGCCTACGTCGCCTCCCCTTACCGCAACCCGGTCATCGGCTGGGCCGGCGATCTCGAGCAGGCGAGCGTCGAGGACCTGCGCGACTGGTACCGTCTCTGGTACGCCCCGAACAATGCGACCCTGGTGGTCGCGGGCGATGTCGATCCCGAGGAGGTCTTTCGATTGGCCGAGAAACACTTCGGCCCGCTCGTGCCCGAGCGCGTCAGCCCGCCCAAGAGGCAACCCGAGCCCGAGCAGCTGGGGACGAAACGCATGGTCGTGAAGGCGCCCGCACAAGAGCCCTATCTCTTGATGGGCTACAAGGCGCCGGCGCTGATCGACGCCGAAGAGGCCTGGGAGCCCTATGCCTTCGAGGTCCTGACGTCGGTCCTGGACGGCGGGAGCAGTACCCGTCTGGAGCGTGAGCTGGTGCGCGGCAGTCAGGTCGCGTCCTCGGCGAGCGCGAGCTACAGCGCTTTCGATCGCCTGCCCGGCATGTTCATGCTGAGCGGCGTCCCTGCCAAGGGCCAAACGATCGAGCAGGTCGAGGCGGCGCTGCTCGCGCAGATCGAGCGCGTCCGAACCGAGCTCGTCGACGAGCGCGAGATGGAGCGCGTGCGCAACCAGCTGATCGCGGACAAGGTCTACGAGCGCGACTCTCTTTTCTACCAGGCGATGGTCCTCGGACAGCTGGAGACGGTGGGCCTGGGTTGGGAGCTCGCCGATAGCTATGTCGACCGACTCGCGGCGGTCACGCCCGAGCAGGTCCGCGCCGTCGCACAAAAATATCTGGTCCCCGAGAAGCTCACCGTCGGCGTGCTTGATCCGCAACCGATGGACGACAACCAAACCGCGCGCGCACCGGTCGCGCTGGAGATGCAGACCAATGTGCACTGATCCCCGCCGATTCTCCATCTGGTCGAGCGCACTCCTGCTGTGCGCCGCCGGGAACCTTCAGGCCGCCCCCGAGATCCAGACTTGGCAGGCCGCAAGCGGCGCGCGCGTGCTCTTCGTCGCCTCGCCAGAGCTGCCGATGGTCGACGTGAATCTGGTCTTCGACGCCGGCAGCGCCCGCGACGGCGAGCGCTCGGGCCTGGCGTCCATGACGGCGGATATGCTGACTCAGGGCGCTGGTGACTGGGACGCCGACGCGATCGCCGTCAGGATCGAGGATGTCGGTGCCAAGCTCGGCGCAAGCGCGGATCGGGACAAGACCTCGGTGTCGCTGCGCACCCTGACCCGGCAGCCTGCGATGGACACGGCCGTGGAGACGCTCGCAACCCTGGTGAGCGCCCCGACCTTTGCCGATGCGGATCTCGAGCGGGAGCGCCGCAATCGGCTCATCGCGCTGCGTCAGGACGAGGAGTCGCCGCGCACCGTCGGGCAGAAGGCGCTCTATCGCAAGATCTTCGGCAGCCATCCCTACGCGGCCGACCCGTCCGGCACGGCCGAGACGGTTACGGCGATCACGCGAGAGGATCTGGTCGACTTCCATCGGCGCCACTACACCGGGGCGAACGCGTTGGTGGCGATCGTCGGCGCGCTTGACCGCCCGCAGGCCGAGGCGCTCGCGGACCGGATCACCGCCGGCCTTCCGAAGGGCGAGCGTTTGGCGCCGCTGCCGGGCGTGGCCGATCTGGATGTCGCGGTGACGGAGCAGATCACCTTCCCGTCCAGTCAGACCACCGTGGTGGCGGGCCAGCCCGGCATGCGTCGCGGCGACCCGGACTATTTCACACTCTACGTGGGCAACCACATCCTCGGGGGCAGCGGCCTGGTCTCCCTGCTGATGGAGGAGATCCGCGAAAAGCGCGGACTCTCCTACAGCACCTACAGCTATTTCCTGCCCTTGGCGCAGCCCGGCCCCTTCCTGATGGGCCTGCAGACCAAGAACGATCAGGCCGACCAGGCACGCGAGGTCATGCTCGACACCCTGCGCCGCTTCATCGCGTCGGGACCGAGCGAGGCGGAGCTGACCGCGGCGAAGAAGAACATCACCGGCGGCTTCCCGCTGCGGATCGCAAGCAACTCCGACATCGTCGGGTATCTCGCCGTCATCGGCTTCTACGACCTGCCGCTGGACTATCTCGACCGCTTCACCGACCGCATCGAGGCGGTGACGGCCGAGCAGATCAAGGATGCCTTTTCGCGTCGGCTCGATCCGGATCGGCTGGCCATCGTGGTGGTCGGGGGCAGCACGGAGCAAACCGCAGGTGTCGGTGGCGAAGGCTAGAGGCGAGCTGCGCATCATCGGCGGTCGCTACCGCGGCCGCCGCCTGCCGATCCCGAGCGAGACGGGGCTGCGGCCGACGTCCGATCGCGTGCGCGAGACCCTGTTCAACTGGCTGGCACCCGTGATTCCCGGCGCGCGCTGTCTCGATGCCTTTGCAGGAAGCGGCGCGCTCGGATTCGAGGCCGTATCGCGCGGTGCGGGCGAGGTCGTCTTGATCGAGCAGTCCGGAGCAGTCGCGCGCCAGCTCGAAGCGAACGCCAGTCGACTGGGCGCCGAAGATATCCGGGTCCTGCACGGCGATGCGATCCGCTGGCTCGAGGGCTCGGGCCCGCCGTTCGATATCGTCTTCCTCGACCCGCCCTTCGCGGAGGCACTCTGGGCGCCCGCGATCGAGCGTCTGGCCCACCGGGGCTGGCTCAAACCGGGCAGTCGCGTCTATCTGGAGGCCCCGGCGCGCAGCGGGTTTCCGGATCTTCCGGCGGGCTGGGATCTCGTTCGGGACAAGACGGCCGGTCAGGTGCGCTACGGGCTCGTGATCGTCGGCTCGGATGCCGAAGCCGCCTGACTCCTACCCGAGCCTGCGCTGTGGTATTGTGCGGGCCGCCGACGGCCCGGGGGCTCCGGGCACTTCATCCGAGCGAGGAAACGGGTTTGCGACGCGTGGTTTATCCGGGGACATTCGATCCCGTCACCAATGGTCATACCGATCTGATCCTGCGTGCCGCGCGTCTGTTCGACCGTGTGATCGTGGCCGTGGCCGTGGATACGGGCAAGGCGCCGCTGTTCTCGACCGACGAGCGGGTAGCCCTGGTTCGAGAGGCGCTCGGGCCCCGCGAGAACGTCGAGATCGTGCCCTTTCAGGGGCTCCTCGTGGAGTTCGCCAGGCAACTCGGCGTCAGCGTCATCATGCGTGGCTTGCGTGCGGTCTCGGACTTCGAGTACGAGTTCCAGCTGGCCGGCATGAACCGACGCATGGCCCCGGACATCGAGACCCTGTTCCTGACGCCGGCCGAGACCTACTCCTACATCTCCTCCTCGCTGGTGCGCGAGATCGCAAGGCTCGGCGGGGATGTCTCGACCTTTGTCGCACCTGCGGTGCAGGCTGCACTGAAAGAGCGGTTTGGATAAGATCCGCGCAACCCCATACAGCCCGTTGGGCTCAGCCAACCTAACCCCTCGACCAGGAGTGATTTCATGTCACTGATCATCACCGACGAATGCATCAACTGCGATGTGTGCGAGCCCGAGTGCCCGAACGGCGCCATCTCGCAAGGCGACGAGATCTACGTGATCGACCCCGCGCTCTGCACAGAGTGTGTCGGCCACTACGAGACCTCCCAGTGTGTCGAGGTCTGCCCGGTCGACTGCATCATCAAGGACCCGGACCACGAAGAGACCGAGGAGGAGCTTCGGGCCAAGTATGAGCACATCACCGGCGAGAGCTGACGTCGCCCGAAGCGCCGCAAGCCGCCGCCGCGCCCTGTGGCGCGGCGGCGCGTGGATCGCGACGCTCCTGCTTGTATCTACGGGGGTCGGAGCCGCCTGCGATCCACGGGGCGTGCGTCCCGATCAGGCCGCGATCGCCTCGGCTCATCCCTTGGCGACCGAGGCCGGGCTGAAGATCCTCGACGCCGGAGGCAACGCCTTCGATGCTGCCGTCGCGGTCACCGCCGCCTTGGCCGTCGTCGAGCCCTACGGCTCCGGGATCGGCGGCGGTGGTTTCTGGCTGATTCATCGCGCGGAGGACTGCCGCGAAACCATGCTCGACGGACGCGAGCGTGCACCGCTGGCGGCACATCGCGATCTCTTTCTCGACGACGCCGGGCAGTTCGTCCCCGAGTCCGCCCTTGTCGGGCCACTGTCGGCGGGTATCCCCGGCACACCGGCCGCGCTCGTGCAGCTCGCCGAGGGCTACGGACGCCTGCCGTTGGCGCAGACCCTCGCTCCGTCCATTGCTCTGGCGCGCGACGGTTTCGAGATCGGGGACGGCTATCGACGGGTAGCTGCATTGCGCCTGTCCGCGCTCCGGGCCTCGCCGGCAGCCGCCGCGCAGTTTCTGGTCGACGACGAGGTGCCGCCTCGCGGACATCGTCTGCGCCAGCCCGATCTAGCCGACACCCTGGAAAGGCTCGCAAGCGGCGGCCATACGGGTTTCTATGCCGGCGAGACCGCGGATCGCCTAGTGTCCGGCGTGCGTGCCGCGGGCGGAATCTGGACGCTCGAGGACCTTGCCGAATACCGTGCCGTGGAGCGCGAGCCGATCGTCGCGAGCTTCCGCGGCTGGCGTCTCGTCAGCGCCGCGCCGCCCTCCTCCGGGGGCGTATTGCTGGTCCAAATCCTCAACATGCTCGCCGCGATCGAGCCGCAGCCGGAGTCCGGCACCGCTCGGGCCCATGCGCTCGTCGAGTCGATGCGCCGGGCCTATCGCGACCGAGCACGCTATCTCGGCGACCCCGATCACGTGGAGATGCCGATCGAGCGCCTGACCCATCCGCACTATGCGGCCGGCCTAATTCGCGATTTCGATCCAACCCGTGCCACCCCGAGCACGACCGCCGAGACCGCTGCGACCGCCTCCGAGGGCCGTGACACCACCCATTTCTCGATCCTCGATCGCGAAGGCAACCGGGTTGCGGCGACACTCAGCATCAACTATCCCTTCGGCTCCGGATTCGTCCCGCCGGACACGGGTGTCTTGCTGAACGACGAGATGGACGATTTTTCGGCACAACCCGGCGTCGCGAACGCCTACGGCTTGGTCGGCGGCGAGGCCAACGCCATCGCCCCCGGCAAGCGCATGCTCTCGAGCATGTCGCCGACCTTTCTGGAGTCGCCCGAGACGGTCGCCATCCTGGGCACACCCGGCGGAAGTCGCATCATCACCATGGTGCTGCAGGGCATCTTGGGAGCCGTCGACGGGGTCCCGCTCGAGGACTGGATCGCGCAGCCCCGGATCCACCATCAGTATCTTCCGGACCGGCTCGAATTCGAGTCGGGTGCACTGAGCCCGGCTGAACAACGCGATCTCACGGCGATGGGGCACCGGCTCGAGCTGCTGATCCGTCCCATCGGGGACATGCAGGCGATCCTCTGGGATCGCGCGAACGGGCAGGTGAAGGCCGCGAGCGATCCGCGCGGTGCCGGGCACGCCGAGGTTCGGTGAATCCGGCGGTTGGGGCGGTTAGGTTCGAATTGTTTTTCGCGGCGCAGCCCGGATCCTAAAGGGTTAACGTCGAGTTCCGAATAGTCACAGTCATCACGTCAACTCACCCACCGAGGAGTCCCGACTCGTATGAGATTCAAAACACTCATAACCGCGGCCGTCGCCGTGATCGCGGTCACCGTTCTATCCGTCCCGGCCGATGTCGAGGCCAAGCGCATGGGCGGCGGCATGAACCTCGGCAAGCAGTCCAGCGGGATGCAACGCCAAGCTCAACCCGCTGCGACGGCGCAACGTCCGGCCCAGCCCAATGCAGCACAAGCCGCTGCCGGCCAACGCCCGGCGAGCGGTGCGAGCCGTTGGCTCGGACCCTTGGCCGGTCTTGCCGCCGGCGGTCTGCTGGCCTCCATGTTCTTCGGCGACGGCTTCGAGGGGTTCCAGATCATGGACTTCCTGCTGATCGCGCTGCTTGCGGTCGGGGGCTTCATGCTGTTCCGGATGTGGAAGCGTAATCAGGCCAAACCGGCGATGGCCGCGGCCGGTGTGGGCGGCGGATTCCCGCACGCCGGATCCGCTCCGGCCTACGAGCGCCGCGGACAGGCGGACAGCGGCATCCTGCATCCGGGCATGGGCGCTCAGGGCGGCCCGGTGGCCGGCGACAACCAGTCACCGAGCTGGTTCGACGGCGCCGGCTTCCTGGAAGGTGCGAAGTCTCACTTCATCAATCTTCAGGCGTCTTGGGACCAAGCCGACTTCGACGGTATCCGCGAATACATGACGCCCGAGCTCTTCGCGGATCTGCAGCGCGAGCGTCTCAAGACCGAAGGGAGTCAATCCACCGAGGTCGTGCGCCTGAACGCCGAGCTGATCGGGGTGCGTCGCGAGGGTGATCTCGTGGTGGCGAGCGTGCTCTTTTCCGGCCTGATCCGCGAGGACGAGAAGGGCGCGGCCGATCCCTTCAGCGAGATCTGGCATGTCCAGCATCGTTGGGACGGCGCCGAGGGCGACTGGCATATTGCCGGCATCCAACAGGTCGAAGGCTGATCCTAAGATCCGGCCTGCGCTGCACGCGGCGCAGGCCGGCATCCTCACTTGGCTTAACCGATCGGCGCCCTGTCGTTCAACCACTCGCGCGCGATGGAGAAACTGACGTCCACGGCGATCAAGCCCAGGATCAAGAAGCCCATGGCAAGAAGCCAGTAGAGCCTTCGCAACATCCCCCGCATCCATCGGCGCCAGCCGCCGCCCGCCTCGGGAGCCCTCGGGATACGGGCAAACAGATCGATGAAGACCACCCCGAGCACGGCCCAAAGAAGGACGACCAAGGCGGGAAATAGGACCAAGTCCCCCTCCGCCGCCTCGAATGCGACCAAAGAAATCCCCGCGGCCAATGCTCCGACAACGGAGAGGCCGATGAAGAAGGCGCGCGCCGGTGCGAAACGCACGGCGATCTGCTGCATGAGATCGAGCATGTCCGGTGCCTGCGCGGAGGATAGCCGCTTGATTCCAAGATCTGATTCTAATCCCTGGACCCCGTTCGCATCCGTCCGTTCATCGCCCGACGGCCGTTCGCGGAGCGAGCGAGACACGCAACGCGATGCGGCTCTTGCCGTCGCGACACGGCTCGCTCTATCCTGTCGCGCGAACGACCGGAGCCGCCGATCAGTCGGATGGTCGGCGAAGGATCCGAACCCGCAACACGAATCGAGACGTCCTTGCCGGGGTCTTAGCCATACGCTCGCCCCGTTGCCCTCGCTGCCGGCCGACCGGCCAACCTAATTCTTATAACCGATTCAGATCCTACGGACATATTCACATGCTCGCAGCGGAACCGATTGTCGAGCTGCTCCTGACGCTTGGCTTGATCCTCCTGGCGATGTCATCGCTCAATCTTCTCGGACTCATGCTCGCGCGTCTGTTGATGCCGGCTCGACGTCTCCTCGCGACGGCACCGACCGGCAGCCCGCTCCCGACGGTGCTGGTTCAGCTCCCGCTCTTCAACGAGGGCGAGCTGGTCGATCGCGTCCTCGAGGCCGTGATGGCCCTGGATTGGCCGAGAGACCGTTTGCAGATCCAGGTGCTCGACGACAGTACCGACGAGTTTTCGCTGTCGCTCAGCCAGCGGGCCGTCGCCAAGCTGCGTCGCGAAGGTGTCCAGATCGAGCTCCTGCATCGAATCAAACGCACCGCCTTCAAGGCCGGTGCGCTGGCGGCCGGCCTCGAGCGCTCGGATGCGGAGTTCGTGGCCATCTTCGACGCCGATTTTATGCCGCCGTCGGATTTCTTGCGCAAGATCATCGACCCCTTGCTCGCGCAGCCCGATCTCGCCTACGTCCAAGCCCGCTGGGCACACATCAACCGGGACGACAGTCTGCTGACCCGCACGCAGGCGCGCCTGCTCGATTCGCACTTCCAGGTCGAGCAGGAGGCGCGTTGGCGCCTGGGTCTGCCGGTCCCCTTCAACGGAACCTGCGGCGTCTGGCGTCGCCGCGCGATCGAGGACGCCGGCGGCTGGCAGGGAGACACGCTCACGGAGGACCTGGATCTGAGTTTGCGGGCCCGTCTGCGCGGCTGGCGCTCCCTGTTCATGAAGGACCTGCCGGTCCCCGGCGTGCTGCCCGTCTCGGTACGCGCCTGGCGGACCCAACAGTTTCGCTGGACCAAGGGATTCGCTCAGTGCTTCGTGAAGCTGCTGCCGATGATCTGGGCCAGTCCTGTGCTGCCGCGCTGGCAGAAGGTCATGATCAGCTTCCAGCTCGGGCAACCCCTGGCGTTCCTGATCGGTGCTGTCTGCGTGGTCTTGGGACTGCCCTTCATCGCCGGCGCGGCGATCCCCGGCGAGGTACTGAGCCGAGTCGCGATCCTCACCTCGATGCTCGGCTTCGCCGCACCCATCGGCTTCCTGACACTCTCGGGCATCCGCTCCGGAGCCCGCGCAACGGCAACCGAGGTCTTCGGTGCACTCTTCCTGACCACCGGGCTCCTCCTCTCCAACGCCCGCGCCGGCCTGGAGGCCCTGCTCGGTTACCGCAGCCCCTTCGTGCGCACGCCGAAGGGCGCAGTCACGGTCGGCCCGCGCAGGATGGTGCGCTGGCCGAATGGACTCCTGGAGCTGAGTGCCGGTCTCGGCCTCCTGGGCTTTGCCCTGATGGAACAACCGGTCACCGTCATCTATCTGGTCATGGTCATCGGCGGCCTACTGGGGGTGGGAACCTTGCAGTTCCTGGACGGCCGCGCGCTTTCGAAACAGACCGGCGCCGGATCCTGAAACCAAGCGCTCGGGTCGGCCGAAGCCGTATTCGGCCGATTCGGGTGCACACGCGACGACGTTTGCCCCCCCATGCTTGCCTGATATACTCTCGGCCATGAACCACACACCCCTGCTCGTCGTCGGCGAGCCCGACGATGCCGACTCCGCGGACCCCCACAGTCCGGGCTTGATCCCCACCCCACAGCGCCCGACCGACCCAGCACCTCGCCGTTCGAGCCGGCATCCCCGCCCTGCCGGAGCCGCCCGATGAGCGCCTGGATGTTTCTCGTCGTCGGCCTTCTGATCCTGATCAATGCGCTCTATGTCGCGGCCGAGTTCGCGATCGTGGGTGCTCGAGCCAGTCGCGTCGAGCATTTTGCCCGGCAGGGTCATCGGCTCGCCGCGGCGCTCTTGCCCATCGTCAAAGACACGACGCGCCTGGATCGCTACATCGCCACCTGCCAGATCGGGATCACGCTCTCCAGCCTGATCCTCGGTGCCTTCGGACAGGCGACGATCGCCATTGCGCTCGGTGCACTCCTGGTCTCGGACTGGGGGATGGAGACGGTGGGCGCGTACGCCTTGTCGGCGACCATCGTGCTGGTGGTACTGACCTCGACCCAGGTCGTGCTCGGTGAGCTGATCCCCAAGACGGTCGCCCTGCAATACCCGGTCGGGACGGCGATGTACACCTACCTGCCGATGCGCTGGTCCTTGGTCTTGTTTTATCCCTTCATCGGACTGCTCAACGGGAGCGGCAACCTGATTCTCAGGAGGTTCGGCATCGACCCGGAGGTCAGCCATCGACATGTCCATTCTCCGGACGAGATCGAGCTCCTAATTCGCGAGAGCAACGAGGGCGGGATGTTGGAGGCCAAGGCGAGCAAGCGTCTGCGCGAGGTGCTTCGCCTGAGCCGCCACACGGTGCGTCAGTTCATGGTGCCTCGGCGACAGATCGCGAGTCTGGATCTGGCCGCACCGCTCGATCAACTCTTGGCCGAGATCGACGCGTCGCCCTACACCCGCTTGGTGGTCCACCGGGACGGGCTCGACAATGTGCGCGGCTTCATCCATGTCAAGGATCTGGCGATTGCGACCGCCGACGGGCGCGAGATCCTCGCCCTGCAACCCCTGGTCCGTCCGCTCCTGGCGCTGCCGAACCGATTGACCCTGGATCGGGTGCTGGGACAGATGCGTGATCGGCGCGCCCGCATTGCGCTTGTGGTGAGCGAGTACGGCGACGTCGAGGGGCTCATCAGCCTGGAAGACATCGTTCGGGAGCTGATCGGCGAGCTGTCGGACGAGTTCAAATCCAACAGCGAGCTTGCCCCCGAGCAGCTCGACGACGACCGTTGGCGCCTACCCGGACGTCTCCCGCTCGATGAAGCGATCGATTGGGCACGCCCCTACACCGACCCGGCCGTTTGGCACGACAGTCAAGCCGAGACCCTCGCCGGCTGGTTGCTCGAGCAGCTCGGCAACATCCCGGAGGCGGGCGACAGGCTGGAGGTGATCGGCCTTGCGTTCGAGATCGAGGAGATGGACGGACCGGCGATCGCATCCGTCATGGTTCGTGTCGTCGGCGGCGCATCGGGAGACGAGCATGCATGAGCTCTGGATCGTCCTGATCGTCATCATGGCCTTGGTGGCCCTCAACGGACTCTTTGTCGCCGCCGAGTTCGCCATCATCGGCACCTCGCGCGCCGCAATGGCCGCGCGGGCGGAGGCAGGCGATGCGCTCGCACGGCGGATCGCCCGCATCCTCGACGACCCGGCGCGACTCGATCGCTACGTCGCCACGGCCCAGCTCGGCATTACCTTCGCAAGCCTGGGTCTGGGGATGTACGGCGAGCACACCCTGGCCGGATACTTCGAGGAATGGCTTCTGCTTGCGGGATTCACTGACCTGGGCGCGCTCGTGACGGCGCATGGGCTCGCGGCGGTGCTGGCCATCACGGCGATCACCTATCTGCATATCGTCTTGGGCGAGATGGTCCCCAAGGCACTTGCGCTGACCCGGCCCATGACGGTTGCCATGTGGGTCACACCGCCGATGTTGGTGATCGGCTTGATCCTCTATCCCTTGGTCCGCGCGCTCAATCTGACCGGCAACCTCCTGCTTGGCCTGGTCGGCTTCAAGCGCGGACGCAGCGCGGCCCATTACCTCGGCCAGGACGAGCTGGAGTCGCTCGCCCGCGAGAGCCAAGAGAGCGGCCTTTTGAGCGAGGAGAGCGGTCGGATCTTCCTCGAGCTTGCCGATTTCAGCGAGATCGCAGCCGTACAGGCGATGGTGCCGCGGGTGCGCGCGAGCGGGATCCCGGTCGGGGCAACCGACGCCATGCTCCGCGAGATCCTGCATCGGCATCGCCACACCCGCTACCCGGTCTACGAGGGTAGTCTCGACCAGATCATCGGGACCATTCACATCAAGGATCTGATGACGCTGCTGCGTGCCGGTGCTGGCCTCGATCCCGCAGTGGTCCGAGAGACCGCTTACCTGCCCGAAACCGCGACCTTGGACGATGTCCTCGCAGCAATGGACCGGGTGCACAACCAGATGATCGTGGTCATGGACGAGCACGGCGGGACCGCGGGCATCCTCACCATGGAAGACATCTGCGCCGAGGCCGTCGGAGATATCGAGGAGGGTGTCGAGGACGTCCCGGACGTCTTACCGGTCGGCACCGCGGGCTACCAGGTCCAAGGCACGGTGCGCCTGGACACCCTCGGCGACCTGATCGGGCGCGAGCTCGAGCACCCCGAGATCGACACCGTCTCCGGGCTGATCCTAAGCGAGCTCGGCCGACCGCCGGTGCTCGGGGATTCGGTCCGGTGGAGCGGCCTGCACTTCGAGGTCAGCGGCCTCTTCGGCCGCGGTGTCCGCCAGGCTACCCTGACGTTCGAAATGCCGGAGACAACCGCCGATCGGGATGCCGAGCCGGCGGAGGATACGCACTGATCTGTCGCGAAACGGAAAACTCGCACGCTCAGGGCATCCTGAAGATGGTTGGCAGCAAGCACGCCGGACAACCGACTCGAGTAACCGGCTTGACTGGTGTCCTGTTAGCCCCCAATTCCTCGCTGTAGTGCACAGGTAACCAAAACCATGCTGCGGCGACTCACCGCGATCTTAGCCATTCTGTTGATTTTAGGCTCGTCTCTGACGTGGGCCTACACCCAGGTCGTGCCCGAGCCAACGGCGTCTGCGATCGGTGACCCGCATGCCCAGTCGATCCTCGACGATGGCCATTGTGACCACCACTGCCACGCGGCCGCGCACCTGATTGCGCTGGAGACGCGCAGCGACGCGCTGAGTCTATTGCGCGATACCGAACGCTTCTCCTTCGTGCGGCATGTCCGCCTGACGACGCTCTACCCAAGCCCTCCGAGAGAACCTCCGCGTCTCTAGCCCGATTCTCTTCTCCACGGCCGTGCCCGAGGTTCGGCCTCCAGAGATCACCGGAATCAGGGTGCTTCCCAATGACCTTTCTCTCCAACCGCGACGGGCGCGTACTGTATCGCGCTCGCCGTCCGGCCATTTCTCGGTTGCTGACCCCCGTGGCGGCAGCTCTTGTCGCCGCGCTCGCGACGCCGGCACTCTCCGAGCCCATACTCGCCACGCCGGCCAAGCCCGCTGCAGCCGACGTATCCCGATCCGGCACCGCTGCGGGCGACGTCCGGCCCGCCGCATCGGGCGCGACGCACGATCACTCGGCAGACCCCGATGGCGATCACGCCGACCACGGTGCTCATGCCCACGACGACCGCGAGATACATGACACAACCGCCGGCTCGGCGGCCGAGCCCGACGCACGGGACGAACGCGCGTCCGGCGAGGACGCGCACGACGAAGACGCCCACGCGGGCCATGACGACCACGCCGAAGAGGGCGAAGCCCCGAACGACGTCCGGTTGTCGCCCGCGCAGCGCCGAGCGCTGAAGCTCGAGACCCGGGTGCTGCAACCGCGCCCGCTGGCAGCGGCGATCCGTGCCCCCGGCGAGGTGCGCGCCAACGCCTATGCCACCTCGCGCGTGACCCCGCGCATCGCCGCTCAGGTGGTGGCCCGGCATGCCCGGCTCGGCGACGCGGTCCCGGCCGGACAGCCGCTGGTGACCCTGTCCAGCCCCGAGATGGCCGACGCCCAGGGCGACTTCGTGGTGGCCGAGCGGGAGTGGCAGCGCCTGCGCCAGCTCAAGGGCGACAATTTCGTCTCCGAGCGCGAGCACCTGCAGGCGCGCGTCGCGCGGGACAAGGCGCTCTGGCGCGTGCTCGCGTTCGGCATGACCCGGGCACAGGCCGACGCCCTGGCGGCAGCCGAATCGGGCACGGCGGACGGTACCTTCGACCTGCTCGCGCCGAGCGGCGGGACGGTGGTCGCCGATGACTTCGTGCTCGGGGAGCTGGTCGAGCCCGGTCGTATGCTGTTCGAGATCACCGACGAGGCCGTACGCTGGGTCGAGGCCCGTTTGCCGCCGGAGGAGGCCGCGCGCGCGTCGATCAAGGATGCGGCGCGCATCGCCGACGGGGAGGTTTGGCTTGATGGACAGGTGGTGCAGATCCATCACCTGCTCGACGAGGCGACCCGCACCCGCGGCGTGCGTATCGCCGTGCCCGACCCCGAGCACCGACTGCATCCCGGCACCTTCGTCGATGTGACGCTGCTCGCCGAGCCCGGCGAGCCGGTGCTGGCGTTGCCCGAGACGGCAGTGCTGCGCGCCCCGGACGGCGACTGGCAGGTCTTCGTCGCCGAAGACGAGGCGACCTTCCGCCCCGTGGAGGTCGTGCCGTTGCACACCGCCGGCGGGCTGACGGCCATCACCGGCCTTCCCGCGGGGACGCGCGTGGTGACCCAAGGTGCCTTCTTCCTGCAATCGGAGCTCGCCAAGGGCGGCTTCGATCCGCACAACCACTGAGGGCGCAAGGATGCTGGACAAACTCGTCGAGGCGGCGGTCCGCAACCGCCTGCTGGTGCTGCTCGCGCTGGCGGTCTTTCTGGGTGCGACCGCGCTGATCCTGCCGCGGCTCAAGCTCGATGCCTTCCCGGATGTGACCAATATCCAGGTCACGGTCAACACCGAGGCCCCGGGGCTCGCGGCCGAGGAGGTGGAGCAGCTCATCAGCTTCCCGATCGAGGCGGTGATGTATGCGCTGCCGGACGTCGAGGAGGTGCGCTCCATCTCCAAGACCGGGCTGTCGATCGTCACCGTGGTGTTCGCCGAGGGCACCGACATCTACTTTGCCAGGCAGCTCGTCTTCGAGCGTCTGCAGGATGCGAAGGAGCAAATCCCGCCCGGCGTCGGCACGCCGGAGATGGGTCCCAACACCTCGGGTCTGGGGCAGGTGTTTCAGTACGTCCTGCGCGCCCAAGATCCGGCGCGCTTCGACGCCATGGCGCTGCGCAGTCTCAACGACTGGGTGGTCAAGCTGCTGCTGATGCCGGTGGAGGGCGTCACCGACGTGTTGTCCTTCGGCGGCGATGTGCGCCAATACCAGGTGCTGGCCGACTCCAAGCGGCTGCTCGCCTACGACCTGACCATGGCCGACCTGGCCAGCGCCATCGAGTCCGGCAACCGCAACGCCGGCGGCTGGTATCTGGACCGCGGCGCCGAGCAGCTGACCATCCGCGGGGTCGGCTGGGTACGCCCCGGCGAGGACGGTCTGCGCGACATCGGCAACACCCCGCTCAAGGACGTCGATGGCGTGCCGGTGCGGGTGCGGGATGTGGCCGAGGTGGCCTTCGGCCCCGAGATCCGCCAGGGCGCGGTGACCATGAGCGTGCGTTCCGAGGACGGCAGCTCACGGGCCTTGGGCGAGGTCGTCGTCGGCATCGTGCTCAAGCGTATGGGCGCCAACACCAAGGCTACGATCGACGGGGTCAAGGCGCGGCTGCCGGCCATTCAGCAGGCGCTGCCCGAGGGCGTGGTGATCGAGGCCTTCTACGACCAGTCGGAGCTGGTGGAGCGGGCGGTCGCCACCGTCACCGGCGCACTCGCCCAGGCGTTCGTCCTGATCGTCATCGTCTTGGCGCTGTTCCTGCTCAACCTGCGCGCGACCCTGCTGGTGTTGATTTCGATCCCGCTCAGCGTGCTGCTGGCGCTGGTGGTCATGGCTTGGTGGGGGCTCTCGGCAAACCTGATGTCCCTCGGCGGGCTGGCCATCGCCATCGGCATGATGGTGGATGGCTCGGTGGTGATGATGGACAACATCTTCACGCACCTCTCGCGCGGCGACAGTGCGGTCAAGGGCAAGGTCGAAGGCGGCGTGGCGCTGCGCATCGAAGAGGCCGCACGCGAGGTCGGTCGGCCGGTGTTCTTCGCCGTCGGTGTCGTCGTCATCGTCTTCGCGCCCTTGCTGACGCTGCAAGGGGTCGAGGCCAAGCTGTTCACGCCCATGGCCGTCGCCATCGTGCTGGCCATGCTCGCCTCGGTGCTGGTGGCCTTGACGGTGGTGCCGGCGCTGGCGAGTTATCTGTTCCGCCGCCCGCTCGCGTCGCGCCCGAATCCGCTGCTGCAAGCGCTGGAGCGCGGCTACGGCTGGCTGCTGCGCGGGGCGCTGCGGGTGCGCTGGCTGGTGGTGGCCGCGGCGCTGGTGCTGTTCGCGGTGAGCATCCTGCTGATCCCGCGGCTCGGCACCGAGTTCGTACCCGAGCTCGAGGAGGGCACGCTCAACATCCGGGTGACCCTGGCGCCCTCGTCGAGTCTGGCCACGGCCCTGGAGGTGGCCGCGCAGCTGGAGCCGATCCTGATGACCTTCCCCGAGGTGACTTATGTCTCCAGCCGCATCGGCCGCGCCGAGCTCGGCGGCGATCCGGAGCCGGTCTCCAACATCGAGCTCTATGTCGGGCTCAAACCCCAGGGCGAGTGGACCACGGCAGTGACGCGCCCGGCGTTGCAGGAAACGATGGAAGCGGCCTTGTCGGTCCATCCTGGGCTCCTGTTCTCCTTCTCCCAGCCCATCGCCACCCGCGTCGACGAGCTGCTCTCGGGCGTCAAAGCCCAGCTCGCGGTCAAGCTGTTCGGGCCGGATCTGGAGCAACTCTCGGACTATGGCGCGCGGATCGAGGCGCTGGTGCGCGCCGTGCCCGGCACCCGCGACGTGGCCCTGGAGCCGATCGCCGGCGAATCGCAGTTGGTGGTGCGCCCGGACCGCGACCGGCTCGCGCGCTTCGGCATTCCGGTCGCCCAGGTCATGGCGCTGGTGGAGGACGCCATCGGCGGTGTCGAGGCGGGTCAGGTCATCCAGGGCAACGAGCGCTACGACATCCTGGTGCGCCTGGCCGCCGAGGAGCGCGAGAGCGTCGAGGCCATCGGCGAGCTGATCCTGACCGCAGCCAACGGCGCCTGGGTGCGCCTGCGCGACGTCGCCGAGGTGCGCATCGACTCCGGCCCGTGAGTACGGCCACCTTCCCTGATGGGTTTTTCCTCTTAAATCGTCAACTTGTATGAGGGAGAGCGGTGGGCCTCCCTCGGGGTGCTTGAACAACA
>NZ_FNNZ01000018.1 GCF_900106925.1 Thiocapsa roseopersicina | reverse complement strand
GCCCACACCCCGGCCGCGCGAGACCGGGGGAGCGCTTCGCCGACCCCTATCACGCAACTTGATCGCGAAACCATCAAAATCGCTGACCGCACTCACTGTCGTCGCCAAGACGACGGGGGCAAGGCGGGCAAAGACCCTGAACCCACGGTCCGCGGCGAAACCTGCTGCGATGTCGAAACAGGCGAAGAGCACCTGATCGGCCAGAAGAACCCAACCGCTCCAGCGTTTGTCGATGCCGACCGACGCGAGTAGATCGGGCAAAAAAACGGCGTAGACCGTCCAACTCAACACGAGGACGAACTGCGATATGCCGAGGTAGCTCGCCAACCAGGCGGAGCGGTCTTTCGGATCCTGATCGAGCTTGTCGGTCATCGGCGTCAACTCGCGTTGATGAAGCGCTGCTCGGCGCACTGCGGTGTGCTCTCGGGCAACGGAAAGCGGTCTCGATCGATAGCGGGCTGCGTTGCGCGCTGTCGGCACGGGGCGCGCTCGCCGGCGACCGCCTACAATGATACCGTCAATTCCCCGTTTCGGACCCGCATCCTGTCCAAGGCTCGGATATGCATACGATCGTTGCCATTAAGCAGGTACCGGACATCACCAATGTCCGGATCGACCCGGAGACGGGCGCCTTGATCCGGGAAGGAGTGCCGGCCGTTATCAACCCCTACGACCGACATGCGCTGGAGATGGCGGTCAGACTGAAGGAGCGCTTCGGGGGCACCGTGACGGTGCTGACCATGGGTCCGCCGAAGGCCGCCGAGGCGCTCGTGGAGTGCGTGGAGCAGGGTGCGGACCGGGCGATCCTGCTCTGCGACCGCAAGTTCGGCGGCGCCGATACCCTCGCGACCTCCTATGTCATCGCCCGCGCGATCGAGGCAGTATCGCCGCATGACCGACTTCCTCGACAGCACACCGCACGTCACTGGCACCTACGTCGATTTCATGAACGGCGCTGCGCTGCGCTATTTCACGGCCCAAGGGATGCCGAAGCGTGAGATGGAAGGCGAGATCCCGGGTCTGCCGCGCGTGAGCCTAGATGCCCTGATCGGATCGGTCCGATACGAGGTCGACGAGGCATTCGCCCACCTGTGGATCAAGGACCCGCGGTCTGCCAAGCCTGTGCGGCAAAGCCCTGCCTGGACTTCTGCCCGGCCGGTGTCTATCGCCTGGACCGTCAGGGGCATGTGATGGTCGGCTACCAGGCGTGTCTCGAATGCGGGAGCTGCCGGGTGGGCTGCCCCTTCCTCAACATCGGCTGGGCGCTATCGCTCTGCGGCTACGGCGTCGCCTACAAGCTCGGCTAGGGCGACGAGGATGCAACACTCATCCATCGAGCAGATCGACCGGGCTGCGCTCGTTTTGCTGCAGGCGCTCGCCGAGCATCGCGAAGCATTGGCGCGCCATTTCGAGCCTGGGCATCTCGAGGGGCGCAAGGCGGATCTGACCACACTCAGGCAGGCACTGCTGGGTATGCAGATGGGGGCGCTTTATTGGGATGGGCCGGGCGGGGAGGTGGAGCATGGGTGTGGGGAGGGCACCGGATCGGGGCCAGGTCCTGAAAGGAGTGCCGTCAGCTCCGGTGACACGTTGCTCGGTTGTGGCTGGCTTGTCAGTGAGTTAGGTATGCTATCGCCGGAATGGAATGCCCGTAATACCTTTGTTCGAGCGCCGGACTGGAATTGTGTACACTGTCCCCGGAACTGGAACTCAACTCGCTGACGCCACTGACATCGCCCACCTTCCGCACGCGCATGCCGGTAGCGGTCGCCCGCTCGGTCCGGATTCATTTGTCGAAGTTCTCGAGCAACGCCTCCGGCGTCCGCTCAAGCGATAAAAGTCTGGGCCCAAGCCACCGCGACGATACTCTCACGCCCGCGACCTCTTTGAGCTTCTGGAGCGGGATTAAGTAAACTGTCCCCGGAATTGTCCCCCCGGAATTGCCCGGAATTGTGAATTGTCGGAATTGTCCCCGGAATTGGAGTTGGGTTTGCAGATGGGGCACTCTATTGGGATGCGCCTGGCGGGGACGTGGAGCAGGGGGTGCCGAAGGACTCGGGATCGGAGGTTCGATCTGCAGCCGGTCCGCAGGGTTCGGAGGATAGCGGGGCCGGGTCATGACAGGAGCGCCGTGAGTTCCGGTGATAGGTGGCTCGATTGCGGCTGGCCTGTCAGTGAGTTAAGTATGGTACCGCCGGGATGTAATGCCCGGAATGCATCTGTTTGAGCGCCGTACGAGAATTGTGTAAAGTTCTGAATGCTACTCTTGCGCTAGACTGTATGCAGTCTAGTACACGAGACGATGGGTGCAACCCGGAACACTGGCCAGGAACAGATACGGAAATACTCCCCGCATGAAACTGGATTGGGATGCCCGCAAAGCCGTGTCAAATCTGCGGAAGCACGGTGTTTCGTTCCAAGAGGCCGGGACTGTCTTTGGTGACCCGATGGCCCTGACGTTCGACGATCCCGATCATTCCACGGGGGAAAGCCGTTTCCTTACCTTCGGCGTCTCCCGAACTGGGAAGTTTTTGATTGTTTGCCACGTTGAAAGAGCTAGTGACACGAGAATCATCAGCGCACGCAAAATGAACAAGCACGATGAAGAAAATCTATGAAGAAGGCTAAGCTCGAAGGCGACGACATGCGTCCCGAATACAAAAGGGAAGACTTAGGCGTTGGTGTACGTGGGAAATACTACGACTCATACGTCGAATCGCACAACCTGGTCCTGCTTAGGCCGGAAGTCGCCGAGGCATTTCCGACAGAGGAGGCCGTGAATGATGCTTTGCTCTCCCTTATCAGAATAGCCAAAGCGTCGGCTGGTCTAACAATTGGCTCAGCACCGACCCAAAACCGCGCGTCGAGCCCGGAGCAATAAACAAATTCGTACCGGCGCGGTTTTGGGCAGGCGCGCCATGGCGTTAAGCGCGAGTGTTACCGCCGACGTCATTTTGTCGCGAAACAGCCGATTTGAAATTGTGCCGGGAGAATGAGGCGCCGTCGCCCTCTGGAGGGGGACGGCGCGATGTGCTCAGGACAGGATGCGGTCTCCCATGCGATAGCTCTGACCTTTGATCACGATTGTCTCGGCGTGGAGAGCGCGAAGGGTCTCACGTGTCACGCTCGGCTCAACGGAGATCCTTTTGTGATTTCTCGGCGCCCGACTCACGCTCACGCGGCTGACGCCGAGATGGTCACGGAGTGACTGCAAGCCGCAGGTTCCCCGGCATCGCCACCGCGCTTCCGGATTCAAGCCAGCAAGTCCCTCAGCAACTCCCCCAGCACTGCCACATCAACCGGCTTGCGAACCAAGGCTCGGACTCCGGCGGCTTCGACCTCTTCGGCATCGAGGGCATCGGCGTTGCCGGTGTAGAGGATGATCGGCAGATCGGGGTTGATCGGACGAACCCGTCGAACCAGCTCCAGCCCCGTCATCCGCGGCATGGCCTGGTCGGTGATGAGTAGATCGAAGGGTTCCGACGCGGTGGACATGGCGGCGAGGGCTTCCTCTGCGTTCGTCGCAATGACGACGTCGAGGCCGCGATCCTCGAGGAGGTCGAGCATCAGCCCGCCGGCGAGGTCGTCGTCGTCGACGAGAAGGACACGGCCCTGTAGCCGTCCCGGCGCGGGTGTCGGGTCCCGGCTGGTGGATCGCGCATCCGGGGCAGGTGTGTCGTCCGTCGAGGTCGGCGGGAAGAGCACCCGGAAGAGTGTCCCCTCGCCGGGTGTGCTCTCCACGCACAGATGTCCGCCGTACTCATGCACCACGCCGTGCACCACGGCGAGCCCCATGCCGCTGCCCTGGCCGCTCGGCTTGGTCGTGAAGAAGGGTTCGAACAGTCGATCCAGGTGTATGGGGTCGATCCCGCACCCCGTATCCTTCACCCGCAGGACCAGATAGTCGCCCCGGACCTTTTGGCGGCAGGAGGAGCAGACGATGCCGCCGAGATGCTCGCGGCCGAGGCCGATCTCCAGACGACCGCTGCCCGACATGGCGTCGCGCGCGTTGATGCAGAGATTGACCAGGATCTGCTCGACCTGGATCGGGTCCAGATTGACCCGGGGCAGGCCGGGCGGCAGATGGGTTTCGATCTCGACCTCGGCGGCGAGGGTCGCTCCCAGCAGGCGCAGCGTCTCGCGTACCAGGGGTGCGAGGTCGAGCGGGCGCGGGTCGCCGCGCCGGCCGCGGCTGAAGGTGAGGAGCTGTTGGATGAGATCCCGGGCGCGCTGGCTCGCCCGCTGGGCGCGGTCGAGATACCGGTCGAGCTTCGCGTCGCCCCGGTCGCGCGTGAGTTCTTGTGCCAAGGTCACATAGCCCATGGCGCCGGTCAGGATGTTGTTGAAGTCGTGGGCGATGCCGCCGGCCAGATGGCCGATCGCCTCCATCTTCTGGGCCTGGCGGAGCTGTGCCTCGAGTCGGGCGTGCTCCTCCTCGGCGAGCTTGCGCTCGGTGATGTCACGCAGATAGCCGACGAAGAAGTCGCCTTCCGGTCCTTGCGCCCGGTCGATGGCCAGCTCGACGGGCAGCTCGCTACCGTCGGCGCGACAGGCGGTCACCTCCACGCGCCGTCCCAGCATGGGGCCGTGGCCGTCTTGGCGATAGCGCTCCATCCCCGCGCGGTGGGCGTCACGGAAGCGCTCGGGGACGATCAGGTCGGCCAGCGGCTTTCCGATCGCCGCCTCGCGGCGATAGCCGAAGGTCTGCTCCGCGGCCGGATTGAAGGCGATGACCTTGCCTGCGCCGTCCATCCCGATGACGGCGTCGAGGGCGGCCTCGACAGTGGCCCTCAAGGTCTCTTCGATGCGCTTGCGCTCGGTGATCTCGCGGGTGATGGCGACCAGTCGATCGATCCCGTCGAGCGTGGCGCGTTTGAGGGTCACCTCGTCCCAATGCAGGCTGCCGTCCTTGTTGCGACGATGCCACTCGAACCGCTGCGGCTCGCCGGCGCTTGCCAACCCGATCCATCGGGCGGCACCGGCCTGATCGTAGGGCGGGATGCCGGAGGAGAGCTGCTCGGGATTCAGCCGGACCATCTCGTCATGCGAATAGCCGTAGATGCGGCAGGCGGCCGGGTTGGCGTCGCAGATCGCCCCTGTGGTCAGGTCGTGAACGAAGATGGCGTCCTCCGCTGCCTCGAAGATGGCGCGATAGCTCGCCTCGGAGCGTTGCCGATCGAGCTCGGCCGCGGCCCGGACCGAGTAGATCTGCAGGACTGCCTCGATCAGCCCGGGGTTGGTCAAGGGCTTGCGATGCAGGAGTGCGACCAGACCGATGGGGCGCTTGGCCGAGTCCAGGAGAGGATAGCCCGCGTAGGCGACGGCTCCGAGGTCGCTCAGCATGTTGTCGCCCGGGAAATGCCGCGAGAGATCATCCCCGATGAACTGAAAACCCTCGTCCAGCACCAAGCGACAGGGTGTGCCGGCCAGCCCGTATTCCAGGTTGGGCATGGGGTGGCCCCGATCGCTGACCGCACGGGTGCCGACATGGGTCTCGCAGCCGGCCGGCAGCTCGCTGATGAAGGCCAGGTCGACCCCGAGGGTCTTGGTCAGCGAGTCGACGATGGT
The DNA here is from genome assembly GCF_900106925.1 of Thiocapsa roseopersicina. Classification (GTDB taxonomy): domain Bacteria; phylum Pseudomonadota; class Gammaproteobacteria; order Chromatiales; family Chromatiaceae; genus Thiocapsa; species Thiocapsa roseopersicina. Next base: position 105,952 of record NZ_FNNZ01000018.1, on the reverse strand, counting down.
CTGGAAGAGGGTCTCGCCGCTGGCCGCGCACACTCCGAGGGCGACATGCCGCAGGGCTTGCTCGATCCGCTCGCGGGTGTGCCGGTCCATGACCTCCGACGCGGGCATTGGCTCGGGTGCCGGCCCGGGCGCCGTTCCGGATGGTGGCCCGGATCCTGGCTCGGACAGCCGGAGCGAATCGGTAAGCGTTGGTTGCCGGCTCGGCTCGTCGCCGGAGTGGCCGGAATCCTGATCGAGGTCGTGTGCCCGCATGGTTGAGCGACTCCGTCTCCGGATGGGATCGGATCTCTTACGCCGAGTCTAGCACCGGGCAAACGGGGGTAAACGGAGCGTCACACAAGGGCGACAAAGGATACAGAGTTGAAACAAACCGAATAAACCGCGCCCGATGCGGTATGCGTCGTTTGTTGGATTGGCTCGGCCGCGCCAGCTCCAACAGTTGTCGGAGCTGGCGCGGTTTAATCGTTGTCGACACCCGGTTCAACCGGATTTTGCGGGGACGAACATATACCCGTGACCCCGGACCGTGCGGATGAGTGCCGGATGCTCGGGGTCGAGCTCGATCTTGCGCCGCAGGCGGGCGATGCGGATGTCGATGCTGCGATCGTAGGGGTTCCAGTCGCGATTCTGGGTGATCGAGAGGATCTGATCGCGGGTCAGCGGACGGTTCGGTCGCTCGACGAACATCTTGAGCAGCTCGAACTCCATCGATGTCAGGGGCAGCTCGCCGCTGTCCAGATCGAAGAGCTGTCGGGTATCGAGATCGAGCTGGCAGCGTCCCAAGGTGATGCGTCGGGTCTCGCTCTCGGCGGGGAGCGTGGCATTGGCGGACCGGGGCGCGGAGCGGCGATACCGGCGACAGATCCCTTTCAGCCTGGCCTTCAGCTCACGCAGGTCGAAGGGTTTGGCGAGATAATCGTCGGCACCGACCTCGAGACCCACGATCCGGTCCAGGGTTTCTCCGGCGCCCGAGACCATGATGATGCCGATGTCCAGGCGTTCCCGGATGAAGCGTGCCAGGGTGAGTCCGTCCTCGCCCGGCAGTCCCACGTCCAGGAGAACGACCTCGGGCGCGTGCGTCTCGAGCAGGCCGCGGGCGGTGCCAGCGTCCGGGGCGCATAGCACCCGGTAGCCCTGTCCAGAAAGATAGTCCTCGATCAGGTCGCGGACGTCCGGGTCATCGTCGACCACGAGCACGACCGGGGATTCAAGCGCTGTGTCGTTCATCGGGTTGCCCCGCGGGTTGTCGGTGATCGGCGGTCGGCAGTCTGCCCGCGGGCAGGACGACTCCGCGCTCATCAAGGACTCCAAGTCCGCTTGTGTCAGGAAAGTATAGCAGTCAACCAATCGGCTCCGGTCGCAGGGCCGGCGTCGATCATGCCTTCGCCCAGGGCCATGCGGCAGAGCAACGCGTTGGCGGCGAACGCGATCATTGCCAGGGTCGTCAGGGCGATGGTCTTGGGGGTCGGTGAGGTCGGGTGCATGAGTCTGTCTCCGGTGACGGATGCTGATCGCTGACGCGCACGAGCCGGCTGTGCCGAGTCCGGCGGATGCCGGGACCGCCGGCGAAGCGGCCCGCGTCCTCAGTGAATGGATCGGCTCGACTGACTGAAGGACTTCGGGCGCGCGTCGTGGAGCAGTCGCGCATCGGCCCGACACTCCGGGCAGTAGACCCGTTGGTACTTCTCCCACCAGTGGAATTCGGGCGTGGGATAGGTCCGTTGCAGCTCTTGCGAGCCCCACCATTCGCGACCGGCTTTGGTCTGCAGCTGTTGAACGTTCATCGTGGCCTCCTCGGTGATCTGGCTTGATCGGCTTGCTTACCGAGAAGGCTAGGCGGCGGAGGTATCGGGCGGGTTTCGGCGGGTCGTCGTCTTGCTTTCGGGCTGTTGTGTTTCTGTATCGCTTTGAAACAGGCAGGTGTCGGTGTATCGGCCGTGCAGGGCTGGATTGGTTTCGCCGCAAGCATTGTGGGCGTAGCTTGACCACGGGTATTGTCCCGGATGCTCGACCATCCCGGCACGGACCGGGTTCAGCTCGATGTAGGTTTAGCAGGTGAGCAGGTCGGCTTCCGTCTGCACCAAGCTCGACTTGAAGCGCCCCTCCCACAGCGTCCCGCTTCGTTGATAGGTGTCGTTGATGTAGGGAACGTACCTTCGACCGAGGTACTGCATGGTCCGACTGACTCCCTGGCTGTTATCAGGGGTCAGGAGCAGGTGGACGTGGTTGGTCATCGGAACATACGCATGTATCCTGCATAACCAACGCTCCAAGGCTTCCTTCAACCCGTCGAGGTACACACGGTTGTCGAAGTCGTCGAAGAAGATGGGCTGCCGGTTGTTGCCGCGTTGGACGACTTGCGGGGGGGGACACCTGGGACGAAGAATCTTGGCTTGCGGGGCATCGGATAAGGCGTCGGTTGATTGTTTCCGAAGAAGTGTAGCGTCGACAAAGGGCTCTGACCCCTTGGCCGACCCCTTGGTCCTGTTGTCGGCGACGACGAAGAGGCGCGATGCATTCATCAACCGGCGAGCTCTGACATCTTGACCAAAGCCTTGGCCGGGATCCTCCTCTCGATCCTCCTGCTCGGATCCGGGGCGGCATCGGCAGCATCGTCGGTGCCGCTTGGGTTCACTGTCCTGCCCGATCAGGTGCATAGCTGGGAGGAGGCTGTTTCCCTGGTTGTGAGCCGGGCTCTGCCGCCGGTCCGCACCGATATTCATCTCGGCCATCAGCCGCGTGCACGCTGGCTCGTTGCCTTGCCGCTTGGCCCAGACATCGCTCGGTTGCCGCCGGCGCCGATCCTGACCCTCAACGTCGCAAATCTGGATCTGGTGGAGCTGGCCTATCTCGCTCCGGACGGCACGCTGGCGCCGCCGCGCCCGCGCACCGGCGACACCCTGCCTTTGGGCGAGCGCGACGTGATCGGCGCGACCCTGGCGTTTCGTCTCGAGCCCGACCTCCTCGACGACCATGCGTTGATGCTGCGCGTGACCACCATCGGCCAGCTCAGCCTGCTGCCGGGCGTGACCGATGCGGCGAGCTTCGCGCTGGGACAGGCCCGAAGTCTGCTGATCGGCGGAATGTTGGCAGCCTTGGCGGGCCTGTTTGCCCTGCTGATGCTGTTCGCGGGGGTGGCGACCCGCGACCGGCGTTTTCTTGCCTTCGTGATGCTCAGCGTGCCGTTCGGCGTGACCGGGCTTGCAAGCATCGGTCAACTGGCCTACTTCCTGCCGTCCGTTCCGGCTTGGATGACCGGCCGCGTTTCCAGCGCCTTGGCGTATTTGGTGACCGCAGCGCTCATCTTTTCGTTTTATGTCATCATCCGACCCCAGCCGTCGCGCTGGTGCCTGCGGCGATTTTGGTTCACCCTGGCCTGGCTTGCGCTGCTGTTGTCGCCGGTCGGCTTGACCGATCTGCACCCCTCGATCGCCTGGTTCAACAACAGCGTTCAACTCGCCTTCATCGCCTTCGTCTTGATCTACGGGCCGTTGCAGTGGCGCGGAACCTCGGCGCTCGGACGCATCGCCTTGGCTTATCTGCTCGCGACCTGCGCGACAGGCATCGCGGTGGTGGCCAGAACCTGGTTCCCGGGGTTGGCAAGCCTTGCGGTGACTTATTTCTGGCCGATCAACCTCGTGATGCAGTCATTGATGCTGATCGCGGTCCTGACGGTCAGCGGTCGTCTGCTGGCCGAGGTGCCGGAGCAGACGCGACGCCTGGAAGGGGCGCGGCAGGCTCGGTTGCGCCTCGCTGCCCTGGCGCGGAAGTTCAGCGGCTTGTTGAAAGTGGTGTCGCACGAGATTCGCAACCCGGCATCCTCGTTGCGCTTTGTCGCTACGAATCTGCGGCGCGGCGTGCTGAGTCCCGAGGATGCGGCGACGGATCTCATCCGGATCTCCAATCAACTCTCCGACATCGTGCGGGGCATCCAGCGGCAGCGCGACGCCTTTACGGACGGCAGTGCGGCGGATTACACCTACGACCTGCGCGAGAAGCTGGCTCAGGTGCAGGGCACCCTGGCCGGACGTATCGATCCGGCCAGGCTCGACCTCGAGGTGTGCGCGGCATCCGGGGCGGCGACCCATCTGGTCGATGCCTCGCGTCTGGTGCTGGTGCTGACCAACCTGCTCGACAATGCCTTCAAATACGGTGGCCGGGGACGCGTGCGCATGAGCTTGTCGAGCACGCCCGAGCGGCTGGAACTGGAGGTCGCGGACCAGGGGCAGGGCATCGCCGCGTCGGATGCCGAGCGCATCTTCGACCAGTTCTGGCGCGATCCGCGGCACAGCCACATCCCCGGGTGGGGTTTGGGGCTCTGGGCGAGTCGCAGCGCCGTGGAGTCGCTCGGCGGCGTTATCGAGTACATCCCTCGGCACCCGCAGGGTGCCGGGTTTCGGGTGCGGGTGACGCGTCTTCGCGGTGCCGATTCGCACGCCTTGGTTTAACCTAGATCCGGCAGTTGACCGCTTCGTCCCACATGCAAGGGTCTAATGCAGTTGACGATCTCTGTGATCTGATGCCTCACCCGCCGGGTGAGGACCGCTACGACCCCTGGAGCACGCCCCGCGCGGCGCCCGACTGCGTTGCAACTCGTTGTCGTAGAACCACTACGACGCCTCGTCGCGCCTTGCCGGACACCACGCGGGACGCACTCCAGGGGCCGTTCAACTGCCGGATCGAGGTTTAACGGGGGGATTCATGTCGCGGCAGCCCGATGCACCGAAACCGATCGATCCGCCCAAGCGCGTCCTCGTGGTGGAGGACGATGCCGTCGGCGGTCCTCAGTTGGCGCGTTTTCTGGAGAGTTTCGGGTACCGGGTCGATTTGGCCACCGGCGAGGGCGCGGCGCGCGCGCGACTGGCGGCAGGCCGGTTTGACGCCGTCGTCCTGGATCTGACGCTGGCCGACGGCGACGGCTATTCACTGCTCGACGCATTACGCGCCGGCGATCCGCTGTTGCCCATCATCTGCACGTCCGGTCGTTGCGATCTCGACGCCCGCGTGAAAGGGTTGCGCTCGGGCTTCGATCATTATCTCACCAAGCCCTTCGAGCCCGAGGAGCTGGAGGCGTTGCTGGCGCGGGAGCTGTGCCGAGGTGTGCATCGCGGGGCGCCCCGCGGCGATGATCGGCCGGTCCCGGACAGGGAGCGCTGGAGTATTCACGAGGGCGAGCGCACGCTTGTCCTGGATGATCACCTGGCGATTCCCTTAACCGAAACCGAGCTCAGATTCCTTTGTCTGATCCATCGCCTGGGCCCCGACACCGTTACCCGCAGCGCAGTCATTCGTGGTCTGGGACATTCCCAGCACTATTACTCCGACTCCCGGCTCCACGCGGTCATCTCTCGCCTCAGGCGCAAGATCGCGCAAGCCACCGAGCAGCCGGCACCCTTCGACAGTATCTATGGCGCCGGCTATGTCTGGACGCGAATCACAAGATCCGGCGGCGGGTAATCGTCAGGATTTCGTTAGAATTTGCAGGTGCATGCGCTGCTATCCTGACATCGTGACGTAGTGTCTGCTGCCCCCCGGAGCACTGGCGTCGGTCTGCCGGCTGCATCTGGATCCCCCTCCCCACGCCGCCGCTCCCCGCCGAACGCCTACTCACCGGGCGTGCACGGCCCTGCCGTCATCACCTGCGTCGGGCATGGCTCGTCCGCTTCTCTGCATTCGAGCCATGTCCGGCGCGCGCCTCGGCCGTGGATACGACTATCCCGCCGATTTTAGATCCGAACTCGATGCGGGAGATTCCCCATGGCGACACGCAAGACCGTCGAGCACGCTGCCCGATCAACCTACAGGCCACCAACCTGCGGGACCTCGTCCCGGACGAGCCCATTCAACCCGCCCTGGTCGCGGGGGATGCGGCTGGCCCTGTCCGTTTTCTTGCCGGCGCTTCTGTCGGCGGGCGTTCTCGGGCTTTGGTCGCAGTCGGCCTTGGCAGCAGACATGCACCTGCGAAGCGCGATCAGTCTGAAGGGCTTCAATCCAAACCTTCCGGCGACCTGCGAGCAAACCTCGACGCTACTGCCCGAAGAGGGTGGGCTGTGCCTGTTGCTCAGTGCTTTCCCCGGAGTCAGCGGCGATTTCTACGTCCGTCCGGTCAAGGAAAGGGGCGCCGGCGAGCCGGAAAGCGGCATGCTGATATCGGCCAATTTGGTCATGAGCCTGCCGCCCGGAACCTATGAAATCTTCAAATCCAGCGGGATCGACGCTCAGAGTCAGGCCAAGGTGACCGTGCGAGCAGGACGGGTGACCACCGTCAAGACCATGACGCTCTACTTCGGGCGGCACCGGGGTTGGCCGTTCTCCCGGCCCGAGTTGGCCCAGACGTATAAGATTCAGCGCTTCCAAGCACAGCCCGGCACCAACAATGGCGGTTGCACGGCGGAGTTCATCAAAAGTGGCTTTCACGCCTTCCTGCCGGGCAACTACGTCGTCAACCTCCCCGGACTGACCGAGCAGGAGAGCTCGACCTGCGAAATCGCCGGCACCACGTTCAATGCCGTCTCCGGCCAGGGCTTTACGGTGCGCAAGCAAGACATCGGCGAGCAGATCTTAAGCGAGGCGGAGACCTACGTTCACCGCAATGGCGTCAGCGCACTGAGCGCGATGTCACCGTCCATGCACGGCATTACCCGGATGGGTTGGCTCGGTCAGTGGCGCCTGCACCGCGGCATCCCCAATCCGGATCAAAAGGCGCATCCGGCGCTGGCCTTCTATGTTCCCGGCAATTACACCTACATCGTCCCCTTCAGGTTTCGCTACAACGGCAAGGTCTGTGGTGTATCGCTGGCGCAGGGCGGGCTGTCCGAGTCGGATCTGCTGACCCATTGCACCTTCGAAGGCAACCGGCTGACCGGGTTCAAGGTGAATAAAGGAACCTACTTCACGTACCATAACCTCTATGGCGTGCCGGGTATTGCCGCCAATGCGATCTCAAGTAGCTTCGAAGTCGAGAACGTCAACTTTAAGATGCCACGGGGTTATTAACATGAAACGCCAAATCCTGACTTGCCTCGCGGCGTCTACTCTGTGCGGATTGAGCGCCCATTCAGGCGCCGATGGTTTCGCAACCTGGAATGCCAACAGCGGCGGCTTTTCGTACGCGATCACCAACCTCAGCGGGTCGAGCTGCAACCTGACGGCTTACGGCGCGACTCCGAATCCGCAGGCGTCTGACGAATTACCAGCCTATTCACTAGGTTGGAATGGCGCTACAGGTAGTTACGGCTTCTTCAATAACCAACTCTCCGACAAAACCAGTGTGTCAAACGAGGTGGTTTTCTACGGCAGCGACTCGCCGATGCAGAAGATCTACAGCGTCACGGGGCAGGCCGACGATCCAACGACTTGGTCTGCGCAAAACCCGATGAACTATCCCTATTCGCCGGCTGCTCTATCGCCCGGCCAAAGTATTTCGGTTCTCGAACCCACGATCCAAATGGGCAGTCAGCCCAATCCGGCTGCGGCTGGGGATAGCTGGACGATCCAATGTGTTGGGGCTCTTTCCACCCCGGGTAGTTTCGTGGTGATGGCCAACCTGGCCTCGGCCGGCGATAGTCTGGGGTCCGGGCTTTTGTACGATGCCGCCGATTATTTCGTGTCCAACGCCCTGATTAATCCGCCTGCGCCTGGTTCCTGCGGGGCGGACGATGCCGAGGGCAATGCCTGCGGCATGGGCTTTGTCGGCAGCGAGCAGAATGTCTTTAACCTGAATCAGAACTCGGCGGACGTGAACTATCAGCCGACCGGAGGTCTCTGGTGGGGTGTGGATAATCCGAACACCCAGGCCGCTCTGAGTCTGGTGCCGGCCATGTTCCCGGTCAATCTGGCTGCCTACACCCAGGCGCAGCAGGAGAACAACAACGGCAATACCCAGTACCAGTCCTACATCTATGGCGGCCATTTGACCTTTGTTATCGGCGATCCTTTCGTCATCAGCAGCTTTGCCGCGAAGACCCTCTGGTATCTCGCGACCTCGTCGACGTTTTCTCTGAACGACAATACCTTCGTTATGGGTGGGGAGGGCATCGATCAATTCAGCAACGCCGTCAATGCCGGCCTGTTTCCCTCGACCTCCTACGCCTTGAGCTATATCAATGGATTGATGACATCGACGGCGCAGGCGGGCTATGCGGTCTCCAGGGCGATTACGGCCGCCAGCCAAGCAAATGACCATGAGTCTTTCTGGGGCAAGGTTTTTGCGGCCCTCTTCAACGTCACCATGACGGCGATCGACGTCGGCACTGCGGTCGCGACCGGGGGTGCAAGCAAGGGGGCGCAAGTGGCCATCCAGACCTCCGTTAATGCCGCCACCGGCGCCTTGGGTCAGCCCGTCGACAATGCCATCAACAACGCATTTACAAGCAACACGACCATGGGGGAGCCGGCGACACAGAGCGCACCCCTGAGCACTAACAGCACGTTCGCATCGTCGAATCTGCTCGGTTTGATGTTGACCAATTTCTATGTGCAGTACCAAGTCAACAGCTTTTCCGGCAAAGTCTCCTCCAACCCGAATCCGCTGTGGTCCAATGCGGCGATGTACACGGCAGCACCGAACGAGCCTGGGAACTGCACGAATCTGGCAGTGACGGGTAACGAGTTTGACGTCAACGTCGAGTGTTATGACGGCGCGTCGAGCAGCTATGTCCAGCAATCCGCCGTGACACCTCAGCCGGCGTACACCAACGTTTGCGAGAACGTCAATGCCGGCGTCTGCACCAATTTCGGCAGGACGGATCAACAATTGAATATCTGGGATGCCGTCATGACCGGATCCACTGTCGGCGCCGACAGCAACGGCATGCTGGTGCTTCAGAATCCTGCAACTTGGAGCTTTCAGCCGCCGACCTTGATCAGTGAGCCGTCGATCGCGTCCATCTCTACGAACTTCAATTTGAACACGGGTGCACTGTCGCTTACGGAATGGATCCAAGCTTCGCCAATACCATCGACCGCGCCCCTCATTCAACCATACATGGCTAGCTATGGAGGCGGGGCCTGCACGACGACGCCATTATCCTACACGCCACTGAATACATCTTATGACGCGACAACCGGGATTCTGTCCGTCTCAGGTTGGCAATCCGGTTGTACGGCAGACCCGGACTATAACCATAGCCCTGCGGGTGAGTACTTCGCTTCCCTGAACATGGCGACTTGCGCCGAAGGCTCGGCGGCTAATTTCGAGGTATTCGGCGGTGATGCGGAGATGGGCCCGTCCAGCGTGTCACTGGAGTGCGAGTACCCGAATCTGCTGCATCAGGCCGGCGTAGTGCTGAACTACAATCAGTGCGTCAGTGATCCCAACGCGACCGGCGGTGTCGTCGCAAAGCAAATGCAAACGAGTAGTGACGGGCCGTTCCTACCGGCCCTAGCCTGTGTCTGCATGCCTGGCTATTTGACGACAGGCTCGACGTCGGTCCAGCTCCTCACGGGTTACTACGCGACCGACTCCATCACGCGAGGCAACGCGTGCCTGGGGAGCAATTAGTTCCGGGAAAAGAAACGGGAAAGGGGGAAAAGGGGGAAAAGGGGCCAGGCTCACCAGGGATGAGCGGCAGTGCTTGCTTTTCGTCAACGAGCGGGTCCGGCAATGGCGACATCGCCTCCAACACGGCGGGCGATTAAGCACGGTCCGTCGCACCGGGGGTGGCAACGGCATTGGTTCGGAGGAGGAGATCGACCCGCGATGCCGGAGTCGCATCCTCCATCATGGCGCTGTCGAGGATCCGAGCCGGCGTCCCGCCGGCTCGATGATCCCAACCGGCCAAACCGCGTCCATCGCGAGAGGCTCGGATTGGAGTGAGCCCAACTGTGAGCACAACCCTGCTCTACGGCGGTGACGCGGTTTATGCAATCTCGTCGATCGGCGCCGCCTCCGTCCCCTGATCCAGTCCGCTCCAAGGCGCGATGTCCTTTTGATAGCGACGCATCACCAGGTTGGCGAGCAACCCCGTCCAACCGGTCTGATGCGAGGCGCCGAGGCCCTCGCCGGTCTCGCCGTGGAAATACTCGTGGAAGCTCAGCAGGTCGCGCCAATGGACGTCGTCGTGCAGCCGGCCTTCCCGCGCCAACGCCGGCGCTGGTGCGCCGTTCGGGGCGCGGTAGAGATCGACCAGGCGCTCGGCGATCAAGGTGGCGATCTCGGCGAGATTGAGCGGTTGTCCACCTTTGCAGGGGGCTGGGACCCGAAAACCGGGACCGAGAAAGCGGTGGTATTTCTCCAGCGCATGCACGAGCGAGTAGTTGGTCGGCAGCCAGATGGGGCCCCGCCAGTTGGAGTTGCCGCCGAAGAGGGGCGAGTTGGACTCGCCGGGGACGTATTCCATCAGCGCCTCGCCGATGCCGGGGATGCTACCCAGATGGGTCTGGGTGGCATGGATACGGCTGACGCTGCGGATCCCGAAGCGCGAGAGAAACTGCTCCTCGTCGAGCAGGCGCTCGAGGATTCGCGGCAGCATGCTGTGATCGACCAAGGCGAGCAGGTGCTCGCCGCGGTCGTTCTCCCAATCCGGGCAGAGACAGACGGCGCTGCCGCGGAAGAGCCCGCCCTTATGCTCGCCCAGCAGGTCGGCGAAGCGCGGGGCGTTGGCGAGGAGCCGCCGGTCGACGATCTCGGCGGCGAAGAGCGGGATGAGGCCGACCCAGGAGTAGACCTCGATCCGGTGGCCGACGCCGTCCGGCGTGACCAGCAGATCCATGAAGAAGCCTTTCTCCTCGTCCCAGAGCGCCGGCATCCCGGTCTCCGGATTGCCGGCGATTGCCTCGCCGATCGCGAGGAACTGCTTGTAGCAGTGGATCGCCATCTCCTCGTAGTTGCTGTCCTTGGCGCAGAGCTCGAGCGCGATCATGGTCATGTTGAGGCTGAACATGGCCATCCAGCCGGTCGCGTCGGCCTGCTTGAGGCTGTAACCGGGCGGGAGCGGGCGCGAGCGGTCGTAGACCGAGATGTTGTCGAGCCCGAGAAAGCCACCCTCGAAGAGATTGTGTCCCTCGGCGTCCTTGCGATTGATCCACCAGGCGAGGTTGAGCAGGAGCTTGTGGAAGACGCGCTGCAGAAAGTCGAGATCGCCCGCGCCGCGCTGGACCCGCTCGGCGCGGAACACCTTGAGCGCACCTTGGGCGTGCACCGGTGGATTGGCGTCGTCGAAGCCCCATTCGTACGCCGGGATCTGACCGTTCGGGTGCAGATAGCGATCCGAGAGCATCAGCTCGATCTGATGCTTGGCGAAGTCGACATCAAGCAGCGCCAGGGCCGGGCAGTGATAGGCGAGGTCCCAGGCGGCGAACCAGGGATATTCCCAGGCGTCGGGCATGGAGATGATGTCGTGCGCCTTGAGATGGCGCCAATGGCGGTTGCGGCCCTGTTGGCGGGATGCGGACGGTTGGACCTGATCGCCGCTCAGCCAGCGTTCGACGTCGTAGTGATAGAACTGCTGGGTCCAGACCATACCGGCGAGGGCCTGACGGAGGATGCGGTGGTCCGTCGCACTCGCCTCGGGTAGGAGATCGTCGTAGAAGACGGTGGTCTCGGACTGGCGGATGGAGAGCGTGCGCTCGCTGCGCGCGAAAGGGGCGGCGAGCGGCTCGGCGCTGAGCACCAGATCGATCACGGCGTGCTGTTGCGGGCCGACGGTCCAATGGCTCCAAGGGGCGCACTTGGTGCCGGTGAGCGCCGGATTGACCGCTGCCGTGTCGCCCTGAACCACCCGACGGTGGAAGGCGTCCTTGACGTAGGGAGACGGGTTGGGGGAGCCCCAGAGCAGCTCGGTGTTGGAGAGGTTTTCGGTGAAGAGCAGCTCGGCGGGGTGGGTGCCGTAGAGGTGATAGGTACCTAGCGTCGGGTGCTCCGCCTCGACCGCCCAAGCGGCGCCGTCCGGGGCGGTAGACGCCCGCAGCACCGGAGGCTCTGCGCCCTCGTCCCACGACCAGGTGTTGCGGAACCAGAGGGTCGGCAAGAGATGGATCTCGGCCGCATCCGGACCGCGATTCTTGAGATAGATCCGGATGTGGATCTCGCGCGGGCTGGCCTTCGAATAGAAGACATCGACGTCCCAATACCGCTCCTCGTCGAAGCAGTCCGTGTCGGTGAGCAGGTAAGGCGGATCCTTGCGTGAGCGCCGGGCGTTCTCTTCGATCAGCTCGCGATAGGGAAAGGGCGTCTGCGGATACTTGTAGATGTAACGCAAATAGCTCGCCGTGGGCAGGGCGTCGCGATAGAACCAGCACTCCTTCACATCCTCGCCGCGATTGCCCTGCGGTCCGGTGAGCCCGAAGGCGCGCTCCTTCAGGAAGGGGTCGCGTGCGTTCCAGAGTGCGAGTGCGAAGCAGAGTCGCTGCTCGCGATCGCAGATACCGCCGAGCCCGTCCTCGCTCCACCGATAGACGCGGGAACGCGACTGATCGTGGGTGAAATAGTCCCAGGCGTTGCCGTCGGCGCTGTAATCCTCGCGCACCGTTCCCCAGGCGCGCTCGGCGAGATAGGGGCCCCAGAGACGCCAGTCGGCGGTTCCGCGGCGCGCCTCTTCCATGCGTTCGCGTTCGGCGTTGGTCGGACCCTCGCTCACGTGAGTCTCCTAAACTGTTCCTTTGGTTGCGGTTTACCCTTTTCCGACGCGGATGCGCTCCAGACGCGTCCAGGCATCCAGGATACAGGCGACCGACCAGGCTTGCGACGGACAGCCGCGTGGATGGTGTGGCGGGTCGCCGTCGAAGATCTCGCCGACGGTGCCGAGTCCAGCGTCCAGAAGATGATCGGCGATCGGGGCGAGCCGCGCTTGGGCTGCAGCCGCATCGCCGGTGATTCGGTACTCCGCGAGGGCATAGTGTCCCAGCAGCCAGGCCCAGACCGTGCCCTGATGGTAGGCCGCATCGCGACTCCAGACATCTCCTTCATAACGACCCCGATATTCGGGGTCTTCTTGCGCCAAGGTGCGCAATCCGAAGGGGCAGAGTAGACGATGCGTACAGACGTCCACGACCGAGGCTTGGGCGGGCGCGTCGAGTGGTGAATGCGTTAGGCTGACCGCGAAGATCTGATTCGGGCGAATGCGCGCGCCCTCGTCATCCGGGCCGTCGATGACATCGTAGAGACCCGAGCCATCCGGGCGCAGGAATCGGGCAAAACCGGCCCGCGTCCGCTCAGCCGCGCTGCGATAGCGCCGCGGATCGCGACCGAGCCGCCCGGCGAAGTCGGCCATCACCCGCAGCCCCTGATACCAGAGTGCATTGATCTCTACCGGCTTGCCGATCCTCGGGGTCACCACCCAATCGCCGACCTTGGCATCCATCCAGGTGAGCTGCACACCCGGCTCGCCGGCGCGGATCAATCCGTCGGCCGGGTCCATACCGATCCCGTAGCGGGTGCCCTCGCGGTAGTGCGCGACGATCGACTCCAGGATGGGGAAGGCGCGGGCGAGTGCTACGAGGTCCTCGGATGCCTCGATATAAGCGTGCCAGGCGTCGATGTACCAGAGTGCAGCATCGACCGTGTTGTAGGCTGGAGTCTCGCCGGCACCGGGGAAGCGATTGGGCAGCATGCCGCGGTCGACGAATCCGGCGAAGGTTTCCAGGATGCGCTTGGCGATCTCGGGTCGACCGGTCGCGAGCGTGAGTCCGGGCAGGGCGATCATGGTGTCGCGACCCCAGTCGCCGAACCAGGGGTAGCCGGCGATGACGGATCCGCCTTTGGCCTGCGGTTGCACCGCGGGCTGTGTGCTGATCGGCCGCTCGATCAGGAAGCTGTCGGCGGCGAGGACGAGTTGCTCGATCCAGGCGGGGACGTCCGGGATCTGCTTGTGATGTGTCCGTGCGGTCCGGACGAGCGCGCGATCGTTCTGCCTGAAGCGCTCCAATGCCTGCTCTGGATCCGGCACGGTCTTGTCATCTGGCGCGACCGTGGCCAACACACCGCACCACCCGGTCGTGCCGAGGGACAGCTCGGCAAAACCGACCCGCAACAGGTCTTTCTGATCCGATAGCCCGCGTTCGCGCTCGATCGGCAAGGCAAAGTGCTCGATCCAGGCGCGGTCGATCCGCATGCTCCCGCCGACGGCCATCAGGGCAATGTCGTGTCCGTCGGCGCATCGGGCCGTCAAACGTGCGTCGCCGTCGAGGGTCAGGATCGGATCGAAGTTGCCCTTGTGTCCGACGTGGTGATGGTCGTGATCGGCGAGCAGCAGGGCGACACGCAGACACGGCGCGGCGCCCGTTCGGCCCTGCAGGAGCCGATAGACCGACCAGACGCTGTCCTCGCCCCGCGGCATCCAGATGCGCTGCTCGACCAAGAGATCGCCGCAGGCCCAATGCCAGACCGGCATGCGCCCGTCGAGGCGAAAGGCGTCGATCAGGGGATGCCCGTCCGGCTCGACGCAACCGTCGGCCCAGCGGTTGGTGAAGAGCGGCCAGTGTCGGTCCCCGTCGATCAGGGTCGCATCCAGCTTGGCGACCTGCAGGCGGCGCCCGAGCGGCGGATCGATCGTTGCGGTCAGGAGACCGTGATAGCCGCGGGTCAGGCTGCCGGCGACCGTGCCCGCGGCATAGCCGCCGCGGCCGTTGGCGACCCACCATTCGCGGCGCTCGGCGCGGTCCAGGTCAGCTGAGGGCTTGGTCATGGGCGAAGGCTCGATGTGGTCGACAGGGTCGTCGGAGGGTTGCAAATCGGGCACGTCAGTCCACAATTGCACAGATGATTCCTCGCCGCCTTGCGACACCTCTCAAGCATCGACTCAACCGGTTTCCGGCTGTCGCCTTGCTTGGTCCTCGTCAGGTCGGAAAGACGACCTTGGCCATGTCGTGCCGCGCGGCCGACGGTGCACTCTACCTGGATCTGGAGAATCCGGCCGATCTCGACAAGCTGTCGGATCCTCGCGGTTACCTCGAGGGGCGTCGCGGCCGTCTCACGATCATCGACGAGGTCCAGCGCGCCCCGGGGCTGTTTCAGGTCCTGCGTGGTCTGATCGACGAGCGTGTGCGCGACGGCGAGGCGGCCGGCCATTTTCTCCTCCTCGGCTCGGCGTCGGTCGACCTGCTGCGTCAATCGAGCGAGAGTCTTGCGGGGCGGATCGCCTATCTGGAGCTGGCCCCGTTCGATGCCCTGGAGGTCGATCCGACGCGGATCCAGCAGCTTTGGACCCGCGGTGGATTCCCGCGGAGCTTTCTCGCGGACACGGATCCGGACAGCGTCGTGTGGCGCGAGAGCTTCATCCGCAGCTATCTCGAGCGCGATATCCCTCAGCTCGGGCCGCGGATCCCCGCCGAGACCTTGCGCCGTTTCTGGACCATGCTCGCGCATGCGCAGGGTGGTCTGCTCAATGCCGCCGAGCTGGCGCGTGCCCTCGCCGTCGACGGCAAGACGGTGGCCAGGTATCTGGACCTGATGGTCGATCTCCTCTTGGTGCGCCGGCTTCCCCCTTATCTTGCGAACGTCAAGAAGCGGCTCGTCAAATCCCCCAAGGTGTACGTGCGCGACAGCGGGCTCGTCCACACGCTGTTGAGATTGGACACGCTCGACGACCTGCTCGGACACCCGGTCGCCGGCATGAGCTGGGAGGGGTTCGTCATCGAAACCCTCTTGCGGGCTGCGCCCGAACGAACTCAAGCTAGCTTCTACCGAACCGCGACCGGCGTGGAAATGGATCTGGTGCTCGAGCTGCCGGGCAACCGCCTCTGGACCGTCGAGATCAAACGCGGTCTCGCGCCCAAGACCGAATCGGGCACCTACACGGCGCTCGAAGACCTGAGCCCCGACCGAGCCTTTCTGGTCTACTCCGGGGACGATCGCTACCCGAAAGGTGGCGGAATCGAGGCCATCGGTTTAGGGCCTTTGGCGCAGGAGCTGGCAACGCTGGACGCGGCGTGAGGCGCAATGGTCAGCCGATGTTGCCGAGCATCGCGGTCGACGTTCCGATGTTTCAATCACGGGCAACCCGCGTGGGTCAAAGATGCAGCGCTCGGATCGAGTCGGACTCGACGACGTGAAGATGCATCCGATCGTCGCCCTCGTCGGACGCGGCGGCAAAGGCACGTTCGATCTCACCCGCATCCGTAGTCGAGAGTCCATCCAAGCCGATCACCAACCTGAACCGATTCATATTTGCGCCATCGCGGTCGATCCGTCCCGACAGGGTCCACGCCTGGATGTCGCGATTCACGTGCTCGACCGACACCCCTTCGACCAGGTAGATCAGCAGTCGCCCGCCGATTGTGATCCGCCGAGCTCTGCCGCCTGCCGGTAGCGATGGACCCTCACGCACCTCGATCCGCTCGAAGACCGCGTCCGGGCAGGTGCAACCGAGTGTCCCGCGAACGAAGCGCTCGAGCCCTGCACCTGCCGGACCCGCGCCGTCAGGGACGGATGTAGACATAACCCTGAGATTGCAGCTCACCGATGCGCGTCACCCCGCCCTGACTCACCTCGACGAAGCCCGGCAGCAGCTCGTCGAGCTCCAGATTGAACCCTTTGAGCGTGTTGCCGCACATCTCGAAGGCGACACCCTGTTCTTGCAGCGAGGCGATACCGGAGCTGACCTTCTCGGTGGCCTCGATCTCGTTCAAGGCATTGATCGCCGGACCATGGACGACCAGGACCATGTTGATGTTTTCGGGTCCGCCGACCCCGTCGATATGATTCTGCATGTTGTTCAGCACGAACGCGGCGCGATCCGGCTCCGAGAGGTGATAGACGACGTTGATCTTCTCCGCCGCAGTCGCGACGGACGACACGCCGCCAAGGAGGGCAAGCAACGCCAGAAGGGAAGCAGTCTTCATCGGTAATTCCTCGTTTGATGGTTGATCGGCGCCCGTCTCACGGAGCGCTCGACACACAGGCGACGCGGCACAGCGACGCCACGCGAGGCCTGCAAGCTCGACGGCGGACTCATCGACCGACCCCGCCGAGACCTGCGCCTCCTTTCTTCTTTTTCTCATTCACCTCGATCGCGTCGACGCCGTCCTTCCGTGATGCCGCAGAGCGTCCACAAGCCACCCAACCTCGTTGGTTCCACTGAGACGCGATCGAGTTTTAGAGCTCCTGCGACGCGAAGTCAGCCAACCGCGAGCGCTCTCCGCGCAAGAGCGTGATGTGCCCGCTGTGCGGCCACTGCTTAAACCGATCCACCACATAGGTCAGGCCGGAAGTGGTCTCGGTCAAGTAAGGCGTATCGATCTGGCTGATGTTGCCGAGACAGACGAACTTGGTCCCCGGTCCGGAGCGGGTGATGAGCGTCTTCATCTGCTTGGCGGTGAGGTTCTGCGCCTCGTCCAGGATGATGTATTTGTTCAGGAAGGTACGGCCGCGCATGAAATTGAGCGAAGAGATGCGGATCCGGTTGCGGATCAGATCATTGGTGGCCGCGCGGCCCCATTCGCCGCCCTCGGGTTTGGTGAGCACCTCGAGGTTGTCCATGAGCGCACCCATCCAGGGCGTCATCTTCTCTTCCTCCGTGCCGGGCAGGAAGCCGATGTCGTCGCCGACCGGGACCGTCACCCGGGTCATGATGATCTCGCGATAGAGGTTGCGATCCAGCACCTGGGCGAGACCCGCCGCCAGTGCCAGGAGCGTCTTGCCGGTCCCCGCGGCCCCGAGCAGGGTGACGAAATCCAGGTCCGGATCCATCAGCATGTTGAGCGCGAAGTTCTGCTCGCGGTTGCGCGCCGTGATGCCCCACACGCCGTGGCGTGGGACGCGGTAATCATCGACAAGCTCGATAACCGCTTCGGTCTCGGTGCGCTTTTCACGCACGATCGCTTCGAAGGCGCCGTCCTCGCCCAGATAGAGACACTCGGCGGGATACCAGTCCGCGATGTCAGGCCCGGCGACCCGATAGAGCGTGCGGCCCTCTTCCTTCCAGGCATCGAGCGACTTCTCGTGGTGCTCCCAGAAGTCATCCGGGAGCGCCTCCATGCCCGTATAGAGCAGGTTGACGTCGTCGAGGACCTGATCGTTGGAATAGTCCTCCGCCGGGATGCCGAGCACCGCCGCCTTGATGCGCAGGTTGATGTCTTTGGAGACGATTATGACCTGGCGATCGGTCCGCAGCTTGCTCAGCGCCTGAGCCGTGCCCAGGATGTTGTTGTCGGCTCCGCTGCCCGGCAGCGAGGCCGGCAGCTTCAGGTCGAGCAGCTCGGTCTGAAAGAAGAGCCGTCCGGTGGACGGTTGCGCGATGCCGCCGCCGGCCGAGACGGGGCCGATCAGAAGGCCCGCGTCGATCTCGTCCTTGTCCGCCCCGGACATAAGCTGATCGAGAAACCGACTGACCTGGCGGACGTTGCGCGCCACCTCGGACAAGCCCTTCTTCCCGTGATCGAGCTCTTCGAGCACGATCATCGGCAGGAAGATGTCGTGCTCCTGAAACCGAAAGATGGCGGTGGGGTCGTGCATCAGCACGTTGGTGTCGAGGACGAAGAGGCAGGTCGTGTCGTTTTCGCGTTTGATCATGTCATCGGCTACCGGAGCGCCGCACCGGAGCACTCGGCAGCGGCGATCGATCGGGTGGGGGAGGGGATCTGCGGCTATCGGCAGGGCTGGTCGGTGTCGGTCGGGGTCGCCGGGCGTCGCGCGCGCCGCCGTCGATCCGCTGTCGATCCGGGGTGCCGCGGCCTCCGCGCAGGCAGCCGAGACACCGCGAGGCTCGACCTAACCGGCGTTGAGTCGCTGAGCCGCAGCGAGCACGGCGGCAACGTGGTCCTTCACCTTGACCCCGCGCCATTCCTCGCGCAGCACGCCCTCGGCATCGATCAGGAAGGTACTGCGCTCGACCCCGAGGCTCTCTTTGCCGTACATCTTCTTCATCTTGATGACATCGAATGCCTTGCAGAGCGTCTCGTCCTTGTCCGAGAGCAGATCGAAGGGGAAGGACTGCTTGGCCTTGAAGTTCTCTTGGGCCTTGATGCCGTCGCGCGAGGCGCCGAGGATCTGCGTGTCGGCCGCCGCGAAGGCATCCGCCGCATCGCGAAAGTCCTGGCCTTCCTGCGTGCAGCCGGGCGTGCTGGCCTTGGGGTAGAAATAGAGGACGAGGTTCTTGCCGCGGTAGTCCGAGAGCTTGACGCTCTTCTCGCCCGTGGCGGGCAGCTCGATATCCGGGATGGTTTCGCCGATGGCGACGTTCATGCTGGGTGCCTCCACTCTCGAGTGATGATGCGGTCACGCGGACTTGGTGGCGGCCGGAGGCAATTCACACCCTCCGGCGCAAGCGCAAAGCGGGTCGTGCACTCAGCCCTTGATCGGCTCGAGCACCGCGTCGAGGTTCAGCCCGTCGCAATAATCCATGAATTCCTCGCGCAGACCGGCGATGTGCATGTCGGACGGGATCCCGACCGTCATGTGCACGGCGAACATGGTGGTTCCGGTGTGGGCGGCGGCGTAGGTGGAGGTCGACATGTCCTCGATGTTGATCTTGCGCTCGGCGAAGAAGCCGGCGAGGTTGTTGACGATCCCGGGATGGTCCATCGAGATCACGTCGACCGCGTACGGGAGCAGATTGCGGCCCGTGGCGCGCTCGCCGGTGCGCTTGGAGATGATCGTCATCCCGAGCTGGCGCTCAAGCTCCGGGAGGGCATTCTCGATCTTGGCCAGCGTGTTCCATTTGCCTTCGACCAGGAGGATCGCCGCAAACTCGCCGCCGAGGACCGTCATCCGGCTGTCCTCGATATTGCAACCGTGCTCGAGCACGGTCTTTGAAATCTGGTTGACGATACCCGGGTGGTCTTCGCCGAGTGCCGAGATCACGAGGTAGGTCTTCTGTTTGGTCATATCCTTGCCGAAGTTCGCGGGTTACAGGTACCGCTCGGAGTGTAGCATGGGCCATCGGACCCCTGCATAGGGCCCGCCCGGGCGATCAGGAGGGCGACCCGTCCCGCGGCTCGCTCGGTCCCTGCAAGGGATACCAGGTGTCGTCGCGTGCGGCCGGCAACAGATCGCGCCTCAGCTGCTTGAGGGCCTCCGAGGTCCGCGCGGCCCCGCCGGCGCCGAAGGGATCCTCGGAGTCGAGCACGTCGCCGAGCTCCGCGTCGATCTGATCCGGATCCTCGCCCGCCTCCATGCGACGGATCGCCTCCGCCATCCCGTCGCCGAGCTTCAAGCCGGTCTCCTCGAACAGCTTGCGCATCGTCTGCGCCGCCTGCTTCGGGTCGTCCTGATCGAGACCCTCCAGCTCGCCGGCCATCGAGGCGAAGGCGTTCATCAACTTCTCCTCGTTCAGACCCGCAGGCAGATCATCCTCCCCCGAGTCCTCGCCGCCCTCCGCGCGCCCGCGGCTGATCGCGAACAGGCTCGCCTGCCGACCCAGCTCAGGCCGCCCGCAGCGCGGACACGCGGGACGCGTCTCGGTATCGACCCGACGCGAGAAGAAGTTGAAGATGGCATGGCAGTCGGGGCAGTAGAACTCGTAGACCGGCATGGTGTTGTCTCCATCGATTTTCTCGGCGCATTCTACACGCGATGTCCGCCTCGCGGACCGCGCTTCGACAGGGTGCTCGCGACGCTGCGCCGGCCCCAGTTGCTGTGTCCCGACGCGACGAACGTTATCCCGACGCCTCGGGACCCTACCGTGAGAATTGAAGCTCCGATGTCTATCGTCGACAAGAGTAACGGTCTGTATTCCCTCCTCGGTGCGCTGATCCTTTCCGTATCGGCCGTCCCCGCGGCATCTTCGCCCGTCGGTCCCGACGACGTGCATCGCGGCGAGCGCAGCACCTTTGATTATCCCGAAGTCCCTCAACACCATCGCCACATGCAGCGTCTGCTGAACAACGCCTTCAGCTACGTCGATCCGGGGCACCGGACAATCGACCCGCTGTCCGGGTATCCGGTCGAGGGCTGGAATCAGGAGCCGGCCAACGGGCTTTTTCTGCGCGAATTCACGCAGCTCACGGCGATCGGCGCCTGGATCGAGCTGCTGGCCAACATCGCCGCAGGCCACGCGGACAATCCATATCTCTCCCGAGAGGCCGCCTTGGACGGGCTCGCGCTCGCGGTGGCGACACTTCGCTCCGATCAGCTCGATCCGAACCTTGCAGCGAAGGGATTGCTTTCGAATTTCATGGGGTTCGACGGCGGGGAGCGCCGGGGCCCGCTGCTGGAATCCATCGAGCGACGCCGCTTCATCGACACCTTCGGCGAGCGCGACGGACAGGCGATTTGGTCGGCACTCTCGGAGAAGGGGTGGCTCCAGGAGGAAGACGCCGGCCGAAGAGGCAAGATTCGCCGTCGCGAAGGCTATGGGGCGCTCCATTTCGACGGAGCGCTTGCGCCCTATGCCGATCCGACTCGGCAAGCCGCCATCATGGGGCTGCTCGATCAGCGCGTGGTCACCGTCATCTTCGGCGACAACGCCAACCTCACGGCCGCCTTGGCGAGAGCGATCGGCGCACTCCTGCGGCCCGAGATCCGCGACGTCCCGCAGGCCGTCGCCCTCCGCGACGCGATGGAGCGCGTCATCGAGGCCCAACGCGAGGGCTACGCCCATCTGTTCGATCCACAGACCGGCACCTTCGTGTTCGGCTGGGACGCGACGGCGGATCGGTTCGTCGGCTGGGACGACGGTCGCGGAAACTGGGTGACCGGGCAGATGAACTATTTCATCAACGAGTTCCGTGGACCTCTGATGTTCACCGTGCTGCGCTACGGACTGCCGCTCGCGGCGATCCGCAACGCCGGATTCAAGATCAAGCCCTACCGGCAGGCCGACGGCAGCGACACCTACGCCCTGGCCGCTTGGGATGGCTCGGCCTTCCAGCTGCTCGGCCTGTCGCTGTTCATGCAGGAGTCCCGCAACCCGGCTTGGCGGATCGCTCTGAAAACACTCGTCGACATCGAGCTCGATTTCTCGACCCGACATGGTCTACCCGGACTCCTCTCGGAGGCCTACAGCGGCAAAGGAACCGAATACACCGGCCTGATCGGGATCGGCGACATCGCGGTGACCGATGATCCCCTCGACACGCAGGCCCCGTCGCTCTATAGCCTCGGCGTTGCCTACGGGATCGCACCCGAGGAGGTGGACGGGTTTCTGCGGACCGAGTGGGCGCGCATCTCGAGCCTCTTCACCGATCACGGTCCCTGGGAAGGTTGGAATACGGCCACCGACGAGGTGATCCCCTACCAGACGACCGCCCACACCCTGTCGCTGATCCTCGGGGGAATCAATACCGCCCACGCGAACATGCGTCGCTATCTCGACGCGAGGAACCTGTCCGGCCAGCTCGAAGCCCTGTATGCGCCGGGACAGCGGATCGACTTCCTGTCCGCCGAGACTCGCATCAACCCGTGGACCGCGCACGAGGATCCGATTGCATTCTCCCGCAGCGCGGGGGCTGCAGGTTTCGCGTCGAACATCACCGGCAGCGGAGGGCTCGCGTTCGTTCTGCCGGCCGGCCGCGCGGCGAGCCTGTCGAACGGCCGGCTGTCGCTCCGGTTCGGCTCCGAGACCGAGATCGAGGATGCCGTCCTCGCGTTCAAGCGCGCGACCGACGACGCCCTTCCGCCGCCTGCGATCCCCATCGAGATCTTTGCACGCCTCCCGAAGACCGAAGCCGGGACGATCGAGATCGTCCTCCCGGCAACGCCCGCCCTGCAGGGGATCTCGGAGGTCACGCTGACCTTCCGCAGCGACGAGCAACCGACAGCGGTCGAACTCGCCATACGAGCGTTCGATTTCGTGCCCTTCGAGGCTGCGCTGGAGCCCTGAGCGCGTGGGGTTTACCCCGGCTTATTTGGGCTATGGCGTCGCGTCCGCATGTCTCGGGTACGCCGTGCCGGCCCCCGGTCAGGCATTCCGGTGTCCACAACCGACGCGGCGGCGATCAGGACCGCGAAGAGTAAGCCCGCGGCGGCTATGAGCTGCGCGCCGAGCGTGGCCTTTCCGCTACGCTCGTCCCATGCGCACGTTTATTAACATCCTGACGCAGGCGTTGGTCCTGCTCGCAATCGTCATCGCCGTGGCGCTGGGCAGGGCGATGCGGCCCTGGTTGGCGGGGATCTTCCTCGGCATGCTCGGACTGGGGCTTGCGGCCGTCGTTGGCGGGATGCTCACTCACTTGCTGGTCGACACCGGCCGTCCCTTCAAACGCTTTGGCGAGGCTTGAGGCGTTGCACAGGGTGCCCGCTGGCGTCTCGGCTTCGATGAGGCGCCGGCGAATTCGCGGGGCAAAATAGTCGGGCGCAGTCCACGATCGATCCGGATCGCGGATCTTCAATGAGGCCCCGGCGAATTGACCGGGGAAATCTGACGGCGTGATGCACCTGCTCGGCAAGCTCGGCGACGCTTCAATGAGGCCCCGGCGAATTCGCCGGGGAAATCCCAGTGGTCGGCGCGCCTGGTCGGGCGCAAGGCAGTGCTTCAATGAGGCCCCGGCGAATTCGCCGGGGAAACCAATGTTTTGATAATCAAGAAGAAGAAGGTAGACCCTGCTTCAATGAGGCCCCGGCGAATTCGCCGGGGAAACAAATGCGGCACTAAACTTTTCATATAAAACCCAAGTGCTTCAATGAGGCCCCGGCGAATTCGCCGGGGAAACCGGTCGCTCGAATCGTATAGGGGCCGGTCGACGAATCGCTTCAATGAGGCCCCGGCGAATTCGCCGGGGAAACGCTCGCCTTCTTCCGCGCCAAGATCAACCTCCCGACCGCTTCAATGAGGCCCCGGCGAATTCGCCGGGGAAACCCTTCTACAACAGCACCTACTACCGCAAGCCCGGCAAGCTTCAATGAGGCCCCGGCGAATTCGCCGGGGAAACCTGCTCGACGCCGTCACCGGCGCCCCGGACCTGTTCCAGCTTCAATGAGGCCCCGGCGAATTCGCCGGGGAAACGCAGGCGATGGATGCGAATGGGTCGAGCACCCCGAGGCTTCAATGAGGCCCCGGCGAATTCGCCGGGGAAACTTTAATACGAATGTTTGAATTTAATTCATTAACTTGCTTCAATGAGGCCCCGGCGAATTCGCCGGGGAAACATCAACGCGCCTTCTGGAAGCTCCGCGTGGAAGCGCAGCTTCAATGAGGCCCCGGCGAATTCGCCGGGGAAACGCGGCGGAGTGTCGGCGGCAGCAGCTGCCGGGATCATAGCTTCAATGAGGCCCCGGCGAATTCGCCGGGGAAACGCGGCCAGCGGCGGGCGCAACACGGTGCTCTACACGGCGCTTCAATGAGGCCCCGGCGAATTCGCCGGGGAAACCGCTGAGGCGCGAGCGTGCGCCTGACCTTCAATCTCGACGCTTCAATGAGGCCCCGGCGAATTCGCCGGGGAAACAGCTTCAGAAGGTAAAGAAGGAGTCGCACTACCTGCAGCTTCAATGAGGCCCCGGCGAATTCGCCGGGGAAACTGCGTAGGCATCGGCCAGTCTCTCGGTCCAGGTGGTGCTTCAATGAGGCCCCGGCGAATTCGCCGGGGAAACCAAAGGATGGCGCTTCGAAGGAGATGCCGGCTCCCCTTGCGCTTCAATGAGGCCCCGGCGAATTCGCCGGGGAAACGCTGGACGCTTGTGGAGTACATGTGATGATTTACGTCGCTTCAATGAGGCCCCGGCGAATTCGCCGGGGAAACGCGCTGCGCAGCTACGGCAACACTGCCTCGGCGATGGGCGCTTCAATGAGGCCCCGGCGAATTCGCCGGGGAAACGATTATCGACAACATGCTGCAATATAGAAATTACAAAAGCTTCAATGAGGCCCCGGCGAATTCGCCGGGGAAACTGCCGTAGCCCACCCTGCAGGCAAACGACGCGGCAATGCTTCAATGAGGCCCCGGCGAATTCGCCGGGGAAACTCGCAAAAAATCTTCTAACGACGAACCACCTTACGAAGCTTCAATGAGGCCCCGGCGAATTCGCCGGGGAAACTTTTCCTTTGTATCTAACCGGTATCCTAATCATATAGCTTCAATGAGGCCCCGGCGAATTCGCCGGGGAAACCAGTCGAGTCCGATATAGGGCGCGTCGGCCTTGGTGTAGCTTCAATGAGGCCCCGGCGAATTCGCCGGGGAAACACGAGCTACTTCATGTACTGATAGTAATAACCTCCGTTGCTTCAATGAGGCCCCGGCGAATTCGCCGGGGAAACGTTGAACTGGTCCATCGACAGAGACGAAAGCCCGAGGGCTTCAATGAGGCCCCGGCGAATTCGCCGGGGAAACGCTTCGCGCTTCGCGACCTCGTCCGCTTCGCTTTTCGCGCTTCAATGAGGCCCCGGCGAATTCGCCGGGGAAACTGCTCCGGCTGCAGCCCGCTTTGTGGGCGCGCTGCGGGGGATTTTGCGAGCGGTGATGCTGATCTGGCATCCTGCCAACACCAAAACTGATCCTTGGAATGAGAAGTGTAGTCGATCGCGCTGGTTTTTAAAGAGCTATTTGCAGCGAACGCTGCCGGGGTTCTTGGCGCCACCGAAGCGCTCTCGCCTTCGCGGCAGGATCTACGTCGAAGTCAAGGTTCGAGGCCGACTGACGCATTTGTCGACCTCGGAGCCTTGGCGCCCGATCCGGTCAGACAATGACCGGCTCATGCTCGATCGGCGTGAAGCTGGTCTTGCCGAGACTGACGACGCGGGGGGAGACATTCTCCGCGTGACCGAAGTCGAGCAGCAGGATGTGGTCTTCGGTATGGTGAATGATACCGTCAAGCAAGGCGATCAATTCAGCGTGTTGTTTAGGCGTCAACCGACACTGGAAGACGGACAGTTGCATCCATTCACCAAAGCCCTTCATGAGCTTGAAAACCCGTCGCCAGCGCTTCTGATCCGAGATGTCGTAGGCGACGATGTAGAGCCGTTGGTCCATGGCGTGTGGGCTCCGTCAACGTGGCGTGAAGTTGGGGTAGTCATCGAGCTCGCCGAGAATATGCCGCGCGAGCAGTCGGGCTTGGACCTCCAGCAGACGACGGTAGCTGAGCCGGTAGCCCAGGACCGGATGCGTGACCTCTTGGGCAAGCCGGCGCTCGAACGTCCCGATGAATCGCTTTCGGCCGTCGTTTGTCAGCGAAACGCTGCCGGCAGCTTGGATGAAGTCCGTCGGGCGGACTTCGCCATTGTTGATCGCCTGGATCACCGCGGAATCGGCGAGCAGCGGTCGAAAGGGTTCCATCAGATCCAGCGCCAGGGCAGGGCGGCCGTAGCGTGGCTGGTGATAGAACCCGAGGTAGGGATCGAAGCCGACCGCAGACAAGGTGACGGTCCAGGTGCGTGCCAACAATCCGTAAGCGTATGAGAGCAGAGCATTGACTGGATCCGTCGGTGGCCGACGGTTGCGGGTTCGGAAGTCGAAGGTGAGCACCGAGGCATCGCCCGGCGGTCTGATGAGATTGGAGAGTGTCCCGAAGTAACGGGCCGCACCGCTGCCCTCGACGCCCAACAGCTCCGGGAGATCTGCCGCGCGACGGGTTCTCTTGACGTCCCCGTTAAGCGATTCCAGCAGTGCGTCGGGGGCTCCACCCTCCGCCTTCCAGTTGCGGCGCAGCATGGTTCGCGCGTTTCGCAGCTTTCCTTCCATGAGTCCCTTCGCGAATCGTAGACAAAAGGACGCATCGTCGGCCAGACGGAATTGTGCGCGGCGAAGCTCGACGTTCTTGTGTCCGGTCCCGATCGTGTGTCCCATGAACCAGCCACCATGGCTATGCCAGGTGATCGGCACGTTCCGGCGCATCAGCTCCTGCATGGTTGGCGTGGTCACATAGACGTTGCCGAAGAGTGCGAGCTGAGAGACGTCCATCAGACGCACGCTCTGGATCTGCTTGTCGTCGATGGAGACCTCCAGTCGCTCGCCGGATTTCGAGACCTTGGCGTGGAATGCCTGGACGTAAAGCGGCATCGCGGTATCCAGACCGACGGCCAGCGGCCGCGGGGCGATATCGACACCGCGGAAGAAGTTGATCTCGTCCGGAAGACAGATGCCCACCAGCGAGCATCGGGGACATTTCGGACTGTCTTCCAGCGGGAGCGGAACCCGGCCGCCGGCCGCGACGAAACGCAGACCGTCGATGGTTCGCCTGGTCAAGCCCCGCAGTTCCTCGTCCAGCGCGATCCGGACACGCTCGCGGCTGGCGGCGTAATAGAGGATGCCTTCGTCGCAGCTGTAGCCATGCTCCTCCAGGATCATGCCCTGGACGCAGATCTGTACGCGCTCGGGGTCGTAGGCGCCGTGGCTCACATGCGGACGCTTACCGCGCTTGTAGTCGACCGGCGTGACGACCCGGCCTTCGCCCTCGATCAGGTCCATCCGCGCGATCAGGCCGAGGCGGTTGGACGACAAGGTGATGGAGCGGGCGTGGATCTTCTCGTCCGGCTCGGTCTGGTCCGCTTCCGGTAGTGTGCCGCTGCCCTTGTCGACCTTGCGATGAACATACCGGCCTTCAACCGTATCGGCCGAGTCGTCCCACTCGCCCTGAACCCACTCCAAATACGCCAATCGCGGGCAGTAACAGAACTCGTTGATCATCCGGGCCGGCAGCAGCGGGACATCCCGGACCATCTCCGGGAAGGGCAGCTCAAGCTCGCCTTGTTGGGGAATCGAATCATTCGACATGGCATGGTCCCTCCATCCTCGATCGTCATTTCGGTGATCGCGTCGGCCAACGCAAGCGCGGCCACCAACCCTCGGAATGTTGCATACGATGCGTGGCGTGCTACGCTTTGTGATACCAAATGTAACTCGGAGCGCAATACATGGGTGCACTCAGTCTGCGTCTCCCCGACGACCTGGAGCAAAGGCTCAACCGCGAGGCGGAGCTGGCGGGACGGCCGCGTTCGGAGGTGATCCGCGACGCCGTCACGCAGTTCATCGCGCAGCGCGAGCGCGAGCGCTTCATGGCCGAGTACGTGGCGGAGGCGAAAGCCGGATACAGCGATCCGGCCCTGCGCGGCGAGGCGCTCGAGATTGCCGAAGAAGCTCTGCCGCTGGACAACGAGGCCCTCGACCGTGCGGAGGGGCGGAAACCGGACGAGGCAACGGATCCGGATTCCGGCGAGACTTGGTGGAGATGATGCGCCGTGGCGAAGTCTGGGTCGCGAACCTGAACCCGCCACGCGGGCGTGAGATCGGGAAGATCAGGCCCGTCCTCGTCATGCAAAGCGACGAGCTGAATGCCGCGACAACCCCGATGGTCGTGTGTTTGCCGTTGACCAGCCAGGTTTACCCCGGCTTTCGGCGTTGGCGCGTCACCCTTGCGGCACGCGAACGGCTCCTGAAACCCTGCCAAGTCATCACCGACCAGCCCCGCACGATCGATCGCGAGCGCTTCGGCGAAGGGCCACTCACCGCGCTGACCGACGACGAAATGGCGGAGGTGGAACGCGGGTTGCGGGCTGTTTTGGGGATGTGGTGAGCCTTTTCGCATCCCTCGACGCTCCGATGGTTACGCGTCGGCCTGAAAGAGTCCAAGCCCGAAATGACTGCCGTATCCAAGGCAGAGGGGACCTCGCACAGGCTCGGCGAAACGCAAGCGCAGCGCGAAACCGCAGTCCACGGGGGGCGCAGGGCCGTTGCGACGGGTGCGGACGAAATGCCGGAAGCGCGCCCATCGTGGGCTAGCCACTTCTGGCTCAATACCCGAACCGTGTTCGTCGCCGGAAAGCATCCGGATGACGGGACTTCTACTACTCCAGGGATCGAGGCGCTCGATCTCGACCTGTTGTTGGATGCCTCGCGACAGCAGCTCCGACCGAACTTGTTCTTCCAGGCTGTTTCTTCCGCTCCGCTTGGTGAACCGAGGTGCGATAAAGGGTGTGAGGCTCAGCCATTGTTCCGCCCCCTCAAGCGGGCCGAGCATGCGCCCCATTCGCTCGCCGTACTCGCCTGTTAGCCCGCGCAGATCTGCGAGATCGCCGGCGGCTGCCAGTGCGACCTTGAGCCGGCCCACACCGCCTTTCATGTCGGTGTTGCGAACGCCGCGAACCGCGGACTGCGCGACCTGGTCAAGCCCCATGGGTGCCCAGACGAGGATGTGTTCCAGGTGTTGATCACCGTCCAGATCGAGCGGCAGAATGTGGGCATGGAGATGAGCGCCCTTCAGCGGCCGACCCTCGGCATCGCAACCTGAGATGACCGGTGAATGGCCGGCAATCCGCTTGATCCGTCCCCCAAGTGCTCGGTGCATCAGCTCTGCCTGCGGTAGCACCCGCGTGACGGCCGGCAGCGCATGATCGTTGCCGCTCTCCGTGGCGAGGGATAAGAGCATGGCCTCGACAGGCGGCGCTTCGCGAGCCGCCTTGCGGGGGCCGGGCGCACCCGATTCGAGAATGTCCGAGGGTCGCCAGTAGAACACCCGTTGGCTTCCCGGCGGTTGACTCCAGCCGTGGCCGCGCAGCCAATTCGTATCGGCCTGAAGACATGCGATAAGGTCCGCGGGGTAGGGCAGGGCAGCCTTTTCTCGCTTGGTCAGCAGCGCCTTGGTTGGCCTTTTCCCGGCTGGCGGTTGGAGAGGCGCCAAAAGGCGAGCAGTGACTTCATTGCGCCAGCGATCGAATTCAGCCGGCCTCTGGACTGCTATGACCGGTACCTGCTCCCAGCCGATTCCTGGATTGGATAACGTGTCTGTCGGTACGCAATTGGGTAACGGACAGACATCCTCGACCCTTGCGAGCTTGGCATCTGCCCAGCTTTCGGATCGGCCGAGATAGCCAAGTCGTTCAGCAAGTGCTGCCAGCAGGGTCGACTCATCGCAGGTCAGGTCGACATCCCAGGTGACCGCGAGTGTCTGGTCTCCGAGTTGCGCCCAAGTGTCGAAGACCAGCGCCGTCTTCTCGCGTCCCTTGTCGATGGTGGTCAGCGGCATGTAGTGCCGGGAGTGCGCCCCGACGACTTGCGGGATGGCGTAGCTGGGAAGAACATCAGCGAGCTTGAGGATCAGAGAACGCGCCAAAGGCGGTGGTTGATTGGCCATCGGTTTGCAGAGGTCGCCCTCCCAGCCGAGTGAGTTGTAACCGCAAGCCAACAAGGCTCGGAGCAGCCGCCACGGCGATGGAGGCCATTCGATCTGGCCTTCGTTGACATGATGGCCGCTCGGTGTGGTGTGATAACGCCCGCCGGGGAAGCGGATCAGCAGCGTGGGCATTCCCTGCTCCTCTAGTCTTCAGTCTCGGCCTCGGTTTGTGCGTCGCGCTTCGGCACGATCTCATCGCCGTAGATGGCTTTCCTGACTTCCATCGGTGGACTGCAGGCCGCGATCGCCTCTTTCAACTCGGGCTCGATCTCGGCCATCGTGGGCAGTAGAAAGTTCACCGGGTTGATTGCAGCGACGTGCTCGGATGCGACTGTGAGATCGCAAGCGGTTCGCAGACGCAGCCCGGCGTCCAGGAGCGCTCGGAGCTTATAGAGTGCCAGTAGGATCAAGAGTCGCTGAGCCGCTTCGTCAAGTCCGAACCCGCGAATCTGAGCGAGGTCGAGGTTGACATACAGCGTGAGCCGATCGGCAGTGAATTCATCTCGCGCGAATGGGACGTTGCCGAATCCGACCTTGGTATCGCCTTGAGGGTTGACGTGATCGTTTTTCACTCCGCCGGACGCGGCGATCTGCACGCCATCGGCCTCTATAAAGGCGGAGAGACTGCGCGCGACGCGCAAGCGTCCACCTGCCAATTCCGGCCTAGCAAGGAAAACGCCATGTAGAAGGCAGCCGACGTCAAAATTGAGCAGCACTCTGGCGAGCTTTCGCCGATCAATCGGGCCTGAAGTCGAGACGCCGAGAGCCTCTTTCAACATCACCAAGAATTTCTTGCTTGACTCGGCAAGCAGGTAAGGGCTGTTGATTCGATGCGACTCCAGAATCGTATCCGTCAGGAAGCTGCCATCCGACCGTTCGATCCGCACGTGGGAAAGACCGCGAAGGGCCTGCTTGACGTCTTGCTCCGCCTCGTCCCAGACCATCATCTCCAGGCGGTTTGCCATACTCTGAGCGCTTTCGACCAAGAGCGAATCACCCTCCGATGTCCGGAAGGTCGAGGCTCCTAGCCCCGGGAATCCTGTCGGCTGAAATCGATGGCCCAGTAAGGGCTTGAGTGGAATTGCGAACAACAAGCGGTGGCTGTTATTGAGAGCGGCGAGATCGATTGCCATGAGTCAGTCCTCCTTGGTCGAGTCAATCGTCGGGTCGAGCCGACGCAGATAACGGGTTGCGGTTGATGGCGAGATCGGGAAGGCGAGGGCGGCGGCCCAGCGCCGAGCCGTCGTGGCTGGGAGGCTGGTCGAGCGGACCGCCGCTCTGATCCCGACCGAATCCAGGCGACGCAGTGCGAGCTGCAGCGCGGTTGCTGCGTCACCATTGGCGAGCCGACGGACGATTGCGGGATCGGTCCGGATCTCGATCTTGTTTGTTCCGCCGCTGACCCGTAGCGGCTCAGGCAACAGGGCGAGCCGCAAGACGAGCCAGGCGTCGTCAGGGATGTTGTCGTTGATCGAGTCAGATGCGGGTCGGGAGAGGGCGACGGGTTCGTGCTGCCACATTGATGGGTTCAGGGCCATCAGCGCCCGAGCGAGGGCCATGGTTCGGTCGAGATCAATCGCGCCGTTACAAAGTGCTGCCAGATCGGGACTCAGCGCCGCAGCACGATGAGCCGCGCGCAGCGGCAATCGGCGCTGGCCGTGCTGGGTTGCCTCGATCAGGCGACGTTCGACCAGCGCTACGGCATCTTCGAGACCGACTCGGCCTTGGATTACCCGTTCCGGGCCATCGAGCAGGTGCGTGTGTCCAACGCTGCCGGCTTGTGCGAAGCGCTGCAGATCCCTTTGGTCCAGCGGAAGCCAATGCCGGCGGACGCTGTTCCAGCGACGCGCGTCTTTTCCCTCGAAGCCGCCCTGTTGCAGCGCCAGTGCAACCGCGAGCCGAATCTCGGGCCCGCCGTCGTCGGCTGCTGCGACCCAAGCCGGGCGTAACTTGGGGATCGGACCAGCCTTGAAACCGCTTCCGTTGACTTGAACTGCCTCGATTCCAACTAGCGCTAGGAGCACACGCTGCCAGCGCATTGCCTCGGTCGGGTGCTGCGTGACGGCGAGTAGAGCGTCGCCGAGTTGGCGCTCGGCCTGCTTGAACGGACCGCTCGCGTTCTTGGAGCGCGCCTCACGGCGAATGCGGACGAGCCATCCGTCCAAGTCGTCGAGGCATTCGAGCTCTGTATTAGCGCGCTCGGGGACATTGAAGCGTCCCAAGGGGACGGCGAGATTTGATTGTCCGTTGCGTTCGATATAGCCGTATCGTTGGAAGCTGCTGATCCCCCGTGCGGTGCCAAGCCGTGCAATGGCGCGGGCAAGGTCTAAGGGATCGCTTGACGCATGGGCGCCGATCTGGGCACGGCCCTCTGCAAGCACTCGCTTCAGTTCATACAATCTGAACGGTTTGTTCCAAAGCGGCATCCATTGCTCTCCGCGGGCGGTCTCGTCGGATCCCGAGGCACTCGCATAGCCGGCGGCTTGAGCATCGACAGCGAAGGGGGCTGCGGCCCGGATCCCCTTTCTTGAGCCCAGCCGCCTCGTCGCATGAGCAGTGAACAGGACCGAACCCTCCAGCATCAACAGAAAGTCGAGCGGATTAAGGAGGCTATTGCCATCAGGCCCGTTGTCGTTGTTTGCGCCTCCGGCCGTTCCCGGCAGGTACTGCCCGACCGCGCAACCGGTCTGCGAGCCGGCTGCCGGTTCCCCCCAAAGGGCACCGCGAATCCATTCCTCGGTGCTGTCCCGGTGTCTTCCCGATGGTGAAGTGAGGTCGAAGATGTCACCGAGCCGTTGGAGGAAGTTATTTGTAAAATCCAAACGTCCATCGTTTCCGCCCGTTCCCAGCAGTGAGGGAAACATGGCGCTGTCATCGTCCGCGAGAACCATCGCGGCGTCGATCCAGTCCCGGTGCGGACCTCGCCAGGATCGACGGACTGCGGGAATAAGCTCGGCCTTGCATCGCTTGAAACGTCGCTCTGCTTCGGCAAGACGTTGCTTGTAATCCGCCGACGATCTGAGCCCTGCTCTCGCCGTCCGGCTGAGGCCCTTGGTCTTTGATTCATCTTTGATTGAGCGGACGGCTTGATCTGCCTCGATTAGATCGTCAAGCAGATCTCTTGATGCCTTGATGCCATCGCGCAGATTTGAGAAACGCGGCGCAGTTGAGTGTTCCACAGGGTGGAGTCCAGCATCCTTCACGGAGTAGAACCCGGAGCCTTTGTTCCAAGGCGAGAGCATCGGGGTTGGCTTGTAACGCGACATAAAGAAGCTGTTCAGCTCGTCGGCATCGAGCGTCGTCGACAATCTGAAGAGATCCCCGTCCCACCATCCCCGAGCCGACACATCAGCCTGCTCCGCAATCAGTCGCAAAATTCCAATCGCCTTCAGATAATGCGCCAGAGGCGTGGGGGCGCAACCGCCCAGTCGGTGGATGTGGATCATGACTGTCCCTCCTTGGCGAATCGCCCGAGCCAAACCTCAATCAGCGGTTGCCAGCGTGCCCGATCGGCTTCCTTGAGTGCGGCGAGATAAGCTCGGGTCTCGTCGCCCGGGTCTGGTGTTGGATCCATCGCCGGCAGTTCTAGTCGGCGCAACAACTCGGCGATCAGCAGGCGCGTAGTTCTGCCGTTGAAGTCTTCAAAGGGATGGATGGAGAGCAGCCTGCCCTCGGCGAATGCGAGCAGCTCGGGAATCCGGTCGTCCGATGGACCGGTCAGAGCCGATAAGCGGGCCTGGAGATCCTGACAGTAATCGCGCATCAGGATAGGAACTTGGGGAAAACTCGGCGCCTGGTGGTCGCTGACCCGGACGTCGATGCGCCGCCAGCGACCGGCCATCTCCGGGGTTAAGTCCATGCAGATGCCGGCGTGCAGATCCCGCAACAAATCCTCGTCGAGCGATCGTTCGGCGAGGTCGCCCTCCGCGATCGATTCCTCCATACGCTCGACATTCCGGGCGAGGTATGGCGCAAGCTGGGTGTAGCTCAGAACGCCGAGGGTTGTACTCACATAGCGCGTTGCTCCATGAGGCGCTGTAGTTCTTCCTCCAGCATCTTCTCGTCCACCGGCTCGCCCTCGAACGCCATGCTGCGGGCGACTTTCCGCGGGATTCGGCTCAGCCGGATTCGACGTCTCTCCTCCGGTGTCAGCTTGCGCCACTCGGCGACGATCTGTTTCCAGTCGGTCTCTCCCATGGGGTTTCTCCAGCAAGGGGTCTCGTGTGGATAGCTGCGATGCGCGCTGGTCCGCGGCCCTAAGAATGGCCTCCAACCAGGCGAGTGTGAAGGGGCCGTGTCGGTCGAGAAGTCCGAGTACCCGGTCAGTCCAGGCCGCGCCGGTCGTGGGGCTGATGCCGGCCGCGGACGGAGCCAAATCAATGATGGTCTCCGGCAACTCATGGGGTGTCCCGTCTGTTGCGCACAGCGGGACGACCGGCAGGCGCTCGCCGTGACGGATGCCGCGGATGCGCAACACCGAATCGTTCGCGCTTTGGTCGGACTTCGCGGCATGCCAGGCCATACGTAGCTTGCCGTGGTGTGCACAGACGAGATAGGCGAGCAAGTCGAAATCGTGTGCCCCGAGTGCGAGGATTTCGTCTTCCAGCGGCGTTGAGGGTGGCGGCGGCTGGCGTTGCAGCGGCTTCCGCGATGAACGTAAACCGGCCTGCTCGATCAACTCGACCCAGGGGCCGAGCAGGGCAGGATGTGTCGGGTTACGACGCTGCAGCACGCCGAACAGCGCGAGCGTGCTGGCCAGTTCATGACGGAATCCAGGTCTTCGCGAGCCGTCCGGCATCCGGTACAGATTGGATCTCTTAAGCCAGGCCGCTTGGGGCGCTTTTGCGAGGTCATCACGGCCTGCCTGCGGCGGGTCGCCCTGGATCGAGCCGCGAAACGCGGGATGGACCTTGCCTCCGTCGTGCCAGCGGCCCCCGAGACCAAAGAGTTCGGCAATCTCGGGGGCAAGGGTCAGAGCGATCGATTGCGCAAGCTCGCCTGTCTCGCGGCCATGGGTGGCGATGGTTTTCCAGTCGTAGGTCGACAAGGACTCGTCGTCTTGAGTCGCATCGGCCTGTTCATCCAACGGGACTGGATTGGCTGCAACCGGCATCACAGGACCGCTGCCGGGCCAGAAGCCTCGTGTCGGCTCATAGCCACCGCTATCGGCCGCGACCAGCAGTGTCTGTCCGGGATAGAGGTCGTTCCGCTTGGCGGTGCGCCAGGCGCCGTCCTGAAAATCCCAAACCCACGCGCGTTTGCCCGGAAAAAGTGCGTCCGACTTGGGTTTATGCAGCCAGTCGAGGGCCTTCAAAAAAGGAACAGCGCAAAGTGCATCTCGACTTGGTCTGACGTCAGCGGCCGGTGCCCGTGTTTTGGGGTCAACCTCGGCCCAGAAGACATGTAGATCGCGCTCGTCTCCGGAGCGGATGAATCGGCTGATATCGATGTCTGCGCCGGATAGGTCTGGTGTTGTGTCGAATAACTCGTCCAGCTCATGGCGCAGCAGAAGGTGGGCTGGTTCGTAAGGGTAAAGTTCCGGAAGCAGCTCGGGGTGGGTCTCTTCGAAGCGCTCCAGAGAGAGCGGCGAGACCTGTGGCGGCCCATCGCTGCTTCCGGCGGCAAGCAGTCGCAGCGCATCTTCGGCAGCGGTGACGGCCGGCTCGTCGTAAGGTAGGGTCGTCTTCACGGACTCGATCTTGACGATCAGGACCTGGCCGCTCCCGCCCCAGCGGGCGCAGCGGCCGAAGCGCTGAACGAGGTTGGGCCAAGGCGCCGACTCGGTGACCAAGAGACCGGACGAGATATCCACACCGGCCTCGATCACTTGCGTTGCGACGATGATGCGATCGGTGTGCGGACCGCAGGCGGCACGGTTGAGGAAGTCAGTCTTCCAAACGCTGCGCTCATGGGGTCTGAAGCGGCTGTGGACCAGGCGTCGGTCGGTTCCCGCGAGCGCAGCGTCTTGGGTCAATGCCTCCCAGACCTCGACGGCGCGGTCGACGGTGTTCATGACGACCAGAGTTGGTCCCGCCTCACCGCGTCCACTTGCCAAATGGCGATCGCGGATCTCTCGAGCCAGCGCTTTGACATGCCCGACCGTCTTTTGCTCAAAGGGTTTTAAGACGTTGTCCCAGAGGCTGCCCGTACGGGCCTCGGCGGGGATCGCCGTGGCGCCCATGTCTTTCATCAAGACTTGGGTATCCGGGCTCTTGCCCAACCAATCCGTCTGCAGCGTTGCACTCATCCACCAGGTCCGGCAGGGGCGGATGGTTTTTCCCGCAGCGGTGTCATCGTCGCGGAACGCCTGGAGCTGGGCGGAAGTCGCCAACCCGACGTCCATCAACTGGACCTCGTCCATGACCCAGAGTGTGTCTTGGCTCAGGAGCCCGAACTCCATCGGCCAGCGTGCGCGGGGGGCGGCGTACCCGCGGTTGAGTGCACGCGACAGCAGCATGTCCTGGGTGCCGATAATGATCGAAAAATGCTCCGGATACTGATGCCAAGCCCCTGGATCGCTGCCTCCCATGAGCGTGTGGACGCCGACCTTGCCGGCGTGATCGCGGCTGCCATCCCAGAGTAAGTCGAGTCGTCGAAGGGCCATGCTGATCTCGTCGCCGGTTTGCTCGACGAGGACACGCATCGGTAGGCACCAAACGAGGCGTCTGGGCCAGTCGTCGGCGTTGCGCTGAACACGGTGCCACAGCCAGCAGCTGACCACTCCGTGGGTCTTACCGAATCCCGTCGGAACACGTAATGTCTGGTTGCCGCAGACGTGCTCCTTTGCCAGTCGCTGCTGCCAATCCCAAGGCGTGCAGCCGCCGGTCAGCTCCTGAAAAAAAGCGTCATAGCTCATGCGTAGGGCTCCATTTCGCATGAATTGTCGATGTCGAGTCGCGGAGCCGGTCGCCGGTCGGTACCGGATCGTGCTCAGGCTTGCCAAGCATAACCCCGTTCTCCCGGATAGCTGTCATGGTTCGCATCGTCCCTTTTCGATGCTACTTACTTGCCGAACAGCGAAGCACTGCGACGCGACAGACCCGATGGCCGCGGTGACTCCGCCCCTTCCCCGGGAATGATCCCTGGTCGTGGCACCGGATCAGGTTACCCCGGGCGGTGACTCAAAACGTGAGCCTGTCGCGAGCGATTTTTCGTCGACGCCGAGGTCAGCCGGTCGATGTTCCCTGGGCCGGTGATCTGCGATCCTCCGGAGCGGATCGATTCAAGCGAGAACCCATGCACCCTCTGCGCGCCGACGCGGCTTGCCGCAGACCCTTCGGTCTGTTCGACGCCAAAGCATTCGGGGCCTGCGCGGCGCATGCGTCCGCGCTGCCGGTCGGGCGCTGGAAGTCCTGGTGCCGTGAGGATTTCAGTGTCGGCGCGGGGAGTGCGCCGAGTGCCGGCGTTCCCCGCACGGCAGGTGCGCTGCTACGAGGGGTTGGCGCGAAATCGGCTGGTCGTTGGCGGGGTGTCTCGGTGTCGGCACGGCGAACCGATGGTCAACAGGCGTCGTCGAGAACCTCGGCCAGCGTCCGGGCGGTCAGCACCCGCTCGGACCAGTGCAGCAGGGTATCGGCGTCGGCGTTCTCGATGCGTCGCTGCACGGCGTCGGGTAATTCGCCGAATCGCAACCGCAGGAGAGACAGGAGCATCCGGGCTTCACCTCGCTGCACGCCTTGCTCGATCCCTTGTTCGATGCCCCTCTCGATGCCTTGCTCGATGCCTTGTTCGATGAAGCGTTGGGCAAATCCGCTCATATCGGCCGCCTCTTGGGGATAGCGTTGGGTGTATAGAATGCGTTCATTCTCATCCAGTGCGGCGTAGATGTCGATAAAGTCCAGATATTTCAAACACCGCTCGGGATCGGGCTCGAGCTCGCGCAGGCCGCGCACGGCCGACGCGTAGACCTCGAGCTTGTCCTCGGGGGCGTAGGCCATGTTGGGCAGATTCAGCCGTGCCACCAGGTTGCGGCTGTCCAGGTGCGCGCGGGCGCGCAGCGCGAAGAGGGCGCAGTCGAGGCAGTGAAAGTCCAGGTAGGCGGTGTTCTCGCTGCCGAGACGCAGTCGCGTGGCGTAGGTGCCGGGATGCAGAAAGATCACGACCGGAACGACCCGGTCGGTCCCGCACAGATCGGCCAGATCCAGACAGTAGTGCGCCAGGCGATGGAGAGAGAAGCGCTTGGGCTCGGTCTCTTCCTCGAACACGAACAGCAAGGCGGCGCGCCGCCCATCCGGCCATTCCACCAGCAATGGGACATCGAGCTCGCGAAAGCGCTCGCCCAAGCGTTCTTTGAGCTGCTCTTCGCGAATCGGCAGGATGCGTGCGCCGTCATCAACGGCCCGGGACTCGGCCGCGGCGAAGAAGGCGATCGACTCGCGCGGGTAGTCGACAATCAGGTTCTTGAAGTTTTGATCGTGACTCATGAGTTGGCCGAGGCGTCGACAACAAATGGGGTAGGGTCGAGTCCATTCTTACACGTTTCGCGTTCTCTCGCCGGTATCGAGCGTCGCGGATTACGGCCGTCGGTCGGGCGCCTCGCCCCTTCATTGTCCGAAAGGTCCGTGAACAGCATCCAGCAAGGGTGAACCCATGCGGAAGGTCGGATGCCTCCGGTCATGGCCGGCATCCTGACCGGAGCCCGCAATGCGTGCGTTGCCCTGAACCGCGTAGACTTGCGAGCGTGATCGTTTACCCGTCCCGGGAGGATCGATGCTCGGAAAGTTGCCGGAGCCGTTGCGTGGCGAGGGGGTGTGCCTGAGGCCATTCGTCCCCGCCGACGCCGAGGCATTCGCCCGTGCGGCGCGCGAATCCGCGAGCTCGGTCGGGCGCTGGATGTCCTGGTGCCACGAGGATTTCAGCGTCGGCGAGGCGCGCGCCTGGTTCGCGATCTGCGCGGCGGAGCTTGCCGCCGGCTCCGCGGTGGAGTTGGGGATCTTCGCAGCGGACGGGGGCGAGGTGCTCGGGGGCATCGGTTTGAATCATCTCATCGTCGAGCACAAGCTCTGCAACCTGGGATATTGGGTGCGCGCATCGCGGCAGCGGGAGGGGATTGCGACACGCGCGGTGCGCACGATGGCGGGGTTCGGCTTTGCGGAGCTGGGGCTGATGCGGATCGAGATCGTCGTTGCCGAGGGGAATGTGTCGAGTGCCGGCGTCGCGCGCAAAGCGGGTGCACTGTACGAGGGGCTGGCGCGTAACCGGGTGGTCGTCGGTGATGTCTCGGTTCCGGCCTGGATGTTTTCGTTGGTGCCGGATGCAACCGGCTCCTCGCGGTGACGGGCAGGGTCCGGTGTGCGTCGGCCGGTGTTCTGATGCTCTGGTTGGCGGTTGCGGCCCTGCCGTTATTGGCGGGGGAGGACGTCGGTCCGATCCGATCGGGCGATAGTCTCTGGAAGATCGCCGATCGGATCGCGACCGAGGCGGGGTTCAGCCGCGATCAGGTGATGGTCGCGTTGCTTGAGGCCAACTCGGAGGCCTTCTCGCCCTCATGCAATGTCAACGGGGTCTTGCGCGTCGGTGCGGTGCTGCGGGTGCCGTCGGCGGAGCGCATGGGTGCGCTGGATGCGGCGACGGCTCGGCGGAGCATCGAGCGTCAGGCGCGCGAGTGGGCGGAGCATCGCCGCAGCGGGCGGGCGTTGGTGTGTCCGACGGTTCTTGAGCAGCCTGCGCCGGAGTCGCCCGCACCTGTGTCCGTGGATGGTCCGAGCCAGGCGGACGTGGCGATGCCGGGGGATGCGACGCGAAAGCCGGATCGATTGCCTTCGCACTCACCGACTGAATCCGAGGTCTCGCCCGCGGTTCCGGACCCCACACAGGCACCCGAACAAGCCTCGGCCACGGCCACGATACGGATCGATTTGGAAACGACCGGGACACATGATCCGTCCGCGTCGGGTTACGCTGCGCTAACCCGACCTACCGATGGGTCGGTTGTTCCTGAACCGTCTCTCAGTCCGGTATCCTCGATCGCGTCCGGCCAAACCGGGGACGAAACCTGTCCCTGCCCGTCGGATCCGGCCGGAGGCGAGCCGCCGGATCAGGCTGGATCGGCACCCTCGTTTGTCGGCGAGTCCGCCTGGGTCGCAAGCGGGGAGGCGCCGTCGCACTTGCCGGAGGGGCCGCTGGCGCCGTTCTGGCTGTTGGTCCCGCTGGTGCTCGGCCTCCTGGCGACATCGCTGGTCCGACGCAGGCCGCGCGCTGCCGCGCCGCTGCTCGACCAATCCGGCACGGCGGCCATCGCGGGCGCCGGCTCGCCCGGGGACGCAGCGGCCTTGCCGCCCCGCGGTCTGCCCTTCCTGCTCGCCTTGAAGGACGGCGATCTCGTGTTTCTGCTGTTGGCGGCGCTGGCCGGACTCCTGGGTGCGCTGGTCACGGTGGTGTTTCGCGAGGGGATCCATGGTCTGGAATGGCTCCTCGTGGGCCACAGCGGCAGCCTGGTCGTCATGGCATTGGGTCTGCCGCCCTGGCAGCGCCTGCTGCTGCCGGCGGTCGGCGGTTTGGTGGCCGGCTTGATCCTGGAGCAGATCGGCGGGCGGCTGCGCGGGCGGACCACGACGGACTACATGGAAGCGGTCGCGGTCGGCGACGGCTGGATCAGTGTTCGTCAAAGTCTGGTGAAGTCAGCCTCGTCGCTGGTCACTGTGGCCTCCGGAGGCTCGATCGGGCGCGAGGGGGCGATGGTGCAGCTCTCTGCCATGGTCGCCTCGACCATCGGGCGGGTCGCACGCTTTCCGCGCGACCGTCTGCGTCTGCTGGTGGCGGCCGGGGCGGCGGCGGGTTTGGCCGCGGCCTACAACGCACCGATTGCGGCGACCTTGTTCGTCGCGGAGATCGTGCTGGGCTCCATCGCGATCCAGCACATCGGCCCGCTGATCGTCGCCGCGGTCATCGCGAGCGTGACCGTCCACGACATCATGGGGTACGCGCCCGTCTACGAGATCCCGGCGTTCAGTCTGGTGAGCGACTGGGAGCTGGGTCTCTATGTGCTGCTGGGGATCGTCGCGGGCCATATGGCGCCGATCTTTCTGGGTCTGTTGGGGCACTCCCATCGCGCCTTCGCTCGGCTGCCGATGCCGCTGTCCGCTCGGATGGCGCTCGGCGGGCTCATCGTCGGGGCCATCTCGATGTACGAGCCCGCGGTTTGGGGCAATGGCTACAGCGTCGTCAACACGGTGCTCCACGAGCCCTGGGTCTGGCAGGCCCTGCTGACCGTGATGGTGCTG
Organism: Thiocapsa roseopersicina; assembly: GCF_900106925.1. Taxonomy (GTDB): domain Bacteria; phylum Pseudomonadota; class Gammaproteobacteria; order Chromatiales; family Chromatiaceae; genus Thiocapsa; species Thiocapsa roseopersicina. Next base: position 64,816 of record NZ_FNNZ01000018.1, on the reverse strand, counting down.
AAGATGATTGCGACCGCGGCGACGCACGGCTCGGGCGCCGTCGGCGGAGCCTTCACGCCGACCCTCTTCGTCGGTGCGCTGCTCGGGGTGCTCTTCGGCACGGCGGTCCACGCCGTCCTGCCGGTCGGCACCGGGCCGCCGAGCGCCTACGCGGTGGTCGGCATGGGGGCGATGCTTGCGGCGACGACGCATGCACCCTTGATGTCGATCATGATGGTCTTTGAGATGACGATGGACTACGAGATCGTTCTGCCGCTGATGCTCGCCGTGGTCACGGCCCATTACACGGTGCGGCGGTATGTGGATGTGGCACCGATGTATGCCGAGTCTCTGTTGCCGCGCGAGGCGGATGCGCGTCGTCGATGAGGCGGCCCGCCGCTTACGCTTGGTCGTTGAGGCGTCTTGCTGTCGGATTACGCTGCGCTAATCCGACCTACGGGTTACGGGCTGTGGAGGGTCTCGGCGTGGAGCGCTAGTAGATGCGTGACACCGCCGGAGCGGTGTCACGCATCTTTTTTTTGCGAATTGAATCACCTAAACCGCGTCGATTCCAAGGTTTTTTGATCGGCGCGAGGCCGATCCAAGCCGCAAACCTCGCATATCAAACCGGGCGCGGTTTAGAGCAGGTCACCACCAAGGCCCCCAGCCGCCCCAAGAGTCCCAATCCATCGAGGCCATCTCGTTCTCCTCTGCGATTTCCTGCTGGACGCCGAGCTTTTGATAGCGGTCGTACGCCGCTTGGGTCCCGACATAGAGGCATTGGCAGTCGGTCGCGTCGGCCCAGACGAAGCGCAGCGCGCCGTCCGGCCCCGTGGTGCGGGTGAGCTTGCGTTGGGGCAGAGCCGTAACCTTCGCCATCTGATCCGGTGTCTTGGCGAACTGCATCTGGAATCCGGCGGCGGCCAACGTCCGCTCCGTGCTCTGGGCCTCCGATTGCTGGATCGCGGCGCAGCCGGCCAAGGCGAGCAGTGCGGAGAGCGCCAGAGCGCCGCCTGTCGCAATCATGCTGATTCTTCCGAAACCGCTTCTGTATGCGTTCATTCTCGGACCAATGCTCCTTGTCGATGAAACGGTGATTCCCCGGCGGGAGGGAAACCGGCGGGGAGACGGCGAGCCGTTGTCCGCAACGAAGAGAACAACGATGCGTTGAAGGACGCCGATGCCGCGGTGGGACGGGCTTCGGCGACCGATCGACGCTAGACCCCATGGTCGGTGCTTGTCAATCTCCGGAAAGACCGGGCGAGTTGATGAGATGCAGCTTCGGCCTGCTGTCGGTGAGGCTGATGGAGACGCTGAACGGCTGAATCACGGCGGAGAGTTCGCCGTTGAGCAGCGAGTCCTGCATCTTCAGGTCGGCGAAGAGGACGAGCGGGCCGGCGCTGAGACGCGCATTCCAGAGATGGATACTCTCGTCGCGCAGCCGGACCCTGGCGGTGCCCTTGACGTCGGGGACGGTCAGAAGCTGTCCGAGCCAATCGCGCTCGCGGGCTTGGGCGACGAAGAGTCGGGCCAGCAGGCCGGTGTCGCGCATGCCGAGCGCCAGGCGGGATTCGAGCCGGAGCGGCTCGGCCCAGACCAGGCGAGCCTCGTCGAGCTGCAGCTGTGCCCACCAATCGGTGGTCTCGCTGCCGTCGGTTTCCGTGAGCGTCATCCCGTCGAGCCGTATGCGCGATCCCGAGGCATCGAAGGTCATGGAGGCGATGTCGCCCTCGCGCAGCCGGGCCTCCAGCGTGAGGTTGCCGCCGAGCTCTTGGGTGTCCATACGGATGCGCGTGTCGCGGCTGTGCAGGTTGATCTCGCCTTCGGCTTCTTGACCTTCGAGATTGAACAACATGCTCAGGTCCGCGCTGCCGGCGAGCAGCGCGAGGCCGGCGTCTTTCGGAAGGTAGCGGTTGTAGACGGAGAGGTCTCTCAGCTGTGCCTTGGGCAGCCTGATCCGGGTGGTCGTGTTGCGGGCCGAGCGGGTTCCGGTCGCGCGCTTCAGACTGGGTGTGCGGCTTTCGAGGCTGAGGTCCTGGCCCTCGATGTAGCTCTCCGAGCCATCCCGGCGTCCGAGGGCGAAGCGGGGGAGTGTCAGCTCCAGCGCGGCGCCCGGATCGCGGGCGCGGCCGTCGGTTTCGAGACTCAGTCGGCCGTCGCCCTCTGCGCGATAGTCCAGAAAGTCGACCTGGAGCGGGGTGGCGTCGATCCGCACCCGGCTGCCGGGCGCGATTGTCGCGTGGCCAAGGATGAGGTCGGCATCGATCCGCCCTTCGCCGCGCACACGCACGCCGTGCTCGCGCGGCAGAAAGTTGTCCAGAAAGCCGAGTTGGGTGACGCGCCCCTCGAGCAGGATTCGGCCTTGCATGGCCCGGTTGGGTTTGTTCGCTGCATCCAGCCAGTCGGTGAAGCGGGCTTCCTTGAGGTTCAGTACCGTGCGCAGTCGCTCGTTGCGGGCATCCCCCGCGGCGTGCAGCTCGACGTGGGTGCCTGAGAGGTCGAGCGCGCTGCCGTCCAGTCGCAGGTTCCGCAGCTCGAGGTCGAGGCTCAAGCCGCCCTCGATCGCGGTCTCGAAGAGCTCGCCGCCGATGCCTTTCCCCTTGAGCTGCAGCGCGCCGCTGACCTGCTGCGCGTCGAGTCGGAGCAGGCCCTCGCTCACGGCGCTGCCGCCGCGGAATCGAAAGGGCGCCTGCTCCGGAAGATAGCGGTTGAGCACGCCGACGTCGGGCATTCGAGCGCCATCCCAGCGCACGGCCACTCGGGCGGCATCGGTCGAGAGGTCGGCCAAGGCTTGGCCGGACGGCGCGGGTGCTTCGATCTCCAGTTCGATGCAGGCCGAGTCGAGCAGGGGTCGGGACTCGTCCCGATGCTGGAGGCTGGCTTCCGTAAAGCGGGTCTCCAGCGTCAGCGTCTCGCCCGCGTCGCCGTCCAGCCACCGGGCATCGAGTGCGCCGGTGCCGCCGATCTCGAAGTCCAGGAGGCTGGCGCTCAGCGTCCTCGCCTCGACCGTCAGACGGCTGCCGCTCGCCGGCGTGCTGTCGACGACGTTCAGCTCGGTGATCAGGGTGCCGCTGCCGTCGAGTCGGATGCCGCGGCCACCCAGGGCATTGCTGAGAAAGGCGTCGAAGAAGCCCAGGTGGTTGACCTCGCCCGAAACCAGGAGCCGTCCATCGATGGGAAGTGGATCGGGGCGATGATCCATCGCCCGTAACTCCGCGATGGGGCGCGTGAGCCTGAACCTGGCATCGTCGAGGCTGAATCGGGTGATCAAGGGGACCGACGTTTGCGGCTGCGCGCCGGCGATCGCTTCCAACTGTAGCCGGGTGCCCGAGAGGTCCAGTGTCTGATCGGTCGGTTCCAGGCCGTTGATGCGCAGGTCGAGGTTGAGCTTGCCCTCGACGTCGGTCTCCAGCAGGGAGAGTCGGACGTCGTCGCCATGCAGGTCGAGCGCGCCATGCAGCCGGTCGCCCTCCCAGGTGAGGACGGCATCGAGTCCGGCCAGCCCGCCGCGCAGAGCAACCGGACTGCCCGGCGGGAGATAGCGCGAGAAGACGGCGATATCCGGGACGACGGCCGATGTCCATCTGAGCGAGGTCTGCTCGGGCAGGTCCGGGGGTTGGAGGAGGTCTGCCCCGGCGATGCGAGACTCCAGGCGAAACGCTCGGCTATCGAGGAAGCGCGTGTCCTCGCCTTGGTCGCGCATCTCCACGTCGGTGAGGTCGACGCCGAGGATCGTCTCGGTTTGGCCCGCCGCCTTGGAGACCACCTGAAGCTCGACGCGGCCGGCGCCGGCGAGCCGGTAGAGGGTGTCGTCGCCGATCGGTCGCGGTGCGCCATTGGCATCGGCCCCTGGCTCCGTGCCGGGTTGCAGCGTTACGCCGAGCGCGGGCGAGTCCAGCCGCAGCCGGCTGCCGGGCTCAAGGTGGCCCCGATCGATCGACAGCGCGGCCGTGAGGTCGCCATGCCCGGACAGGCTCAGCCAGGGGATCTCTTGCAGGTAATCGTTGAAGAGATCCCAGGCATCGGCCTTCGCCGAAAGGGTCAGATTGCCGGAGACGAAACGCAGGATCTGCACGCCCGGGTTTTCGGCGACAACGAGCGGTGCAAGCTGCACGCGTGCGGCAATCGCCAGATCACGCGACAAGACCGCCTCCTCGCGCAGCACGCTGGCCTTGGACAGGTCGAAACGCAGGCTCTCGATGTCGATTCGATCGGCGCGCAACGCGGCACCTTCGAGCGACAGGTCGCCGTCGCCCTCCAGCCGGTAATTCCCGAAGCGCAGCGAGCGAATGCCCTCGGCATCGAGCCTCAGAACCCGCAGCTCTCGGCGCAGGAGCGCGCGCAGATCCAGTTGCGCGGACGCCTGATGCAGGGCGAGGGCGACGGGCCAGTCCGGATCATCGCGCTCGATGCGCAAGGCGCGGAGCCGGAGCTGTCCGCTCGGGCGAAGACGAGCCGACTCCCAGGTGATGCTCAGGCCGCTGTGCTCGGAAAGGCGCTCCTGAAGCCAACGGCTGTTCAGCAGGGGATGGAACGAAAGCGCGATTGCCGCAGTCAGCCCGAGGAGGATCGCCGCGACGAGGAGCGCACGGCGCCTTGCCGGTCGCGGCGAGCCGGCGAGATGGTCTTTTGATTCGGGCAATCGATCAGGACTCGGGGAAGAAGGTCTCGTCGATCAGAACCTCGCGATCGATCTCCTCGAAGCGACCCTCGCGAACGAGGTCGGCGGTGTGCTCCAGCCATTGATGGAAGTCCTTTTCGTAGAGTGGCGTCGACATGGGCGGGTCATCGGCAGAACGGGACAAGACCCAAGTGTAAACCAGTCTCGGCGCTTGACGCCGCTCGATCGCAGCGCCTAGCCTTGACCCAGCTCCAATGTCTGCCGATGGCCGAGGTCGAGACCTTGACGAAGCCCGTGCCGCTTGTCCCCTTGTCGCCGCGATGCCTCCGACACGAGGGCGTCCGATGAGCATCGTGGCCGTCGTCGGCAATAAGGGCGGTACCGGCAAGACGACCTTGTCCTTGAATCTCGCGGCGGGTCTGGCTCGGCGGGGATCGGTCGTCATCGTCGATGCCGATCCCCAGCAGTCCGCCTATCAATGGCGCCTGATCGGGGACGAGGACGCCGCGTTGCCCGCCGTGGTGGCCGCGGCCTTCGGGCTCGAGAAGACGGTCCAGGCCCTTTGCGATGTTCACGACCATGTCGTCATCGACTGCCCCCCGTCCATCAAGGCACCGCAAACCGAGCACGCACTGCGCCTGGCCGACCATGCGCTGATCCCGCTCCAACCCTCGCCGATGGACCTCTGGGCAACGAGTCATCTCGCCCGCATCATCGAGGCGATTCGCCCCGAGAACCCGCGACTGCGCGCCTTGATCGTGATGAGCCAGATGGAGCCGCGTACGACCCTCTCGCGCCTGATGCCCGAGGCCGTCGCTGAGCTGGATCTGCCGGTCGCCCGAGCCTCCCTGCAGCGCCGCTCCATCCATCGTCTCTGTGTGCTCGAGGGGCGCACCGTCTTCCAAGCAGGCCGTCGCGGTGCCGCCGCGGTGGCCGAGATCAACGAGCTGATCGCGGAGATCTTCGACCATGACAACGCCTCCCAAGAGAACATCTGCCAAGAGAACGTCTCCCAATAGCACGTCCAACAGCACGCGCACGGAACGCCGACTGGTTGCATCCATCCGCAAGGCCAAGAGCGGGGCGGATCAGCCGGGTGATGCCGAGCCGGCAGGCGAGCAAACGGCCGCGAGTGCGAAGGCATCGTCCCCGGCGCAGCGTCCGAAGTCGACCGGGACGAGCGCCGCCGCGCGGCCCGTTGCGCGGAAACGCCCGGCTTCCGGGGCTGCCGCTGTCCCAGCGGTGACGGCTTATCAGAGTCGTCGAAGGGTTTGGCCGGATTGAAGAAGGCGACTGCAAGTCGTCGATCCCGGGGTGTCGCCGCTTCGCGACGATTGCAGGCGGTCGACGACGGGCTCCCGAAAAGCAAAAAAATCCTGAACCGCGTCTCTCCGTCGTGATCGGGCGGGCGCGAGGCTCGGCGCAACACGGGCCGATACATGAACCGCCGGACGCGGTTCAGTGGCGGACGCGGTTTAGTGGACCGTGCAGACCATGCAGGGGTCGAAGGAGCGCACGATGTGCTGCACGGCAACCGGGGTGGTCTCGCCCGGCCGGACCTCGGCCCCGACGAGGGCCTGCTCCAGTGCGCCCGGAACGCCCGCGGCGTCGCGCGGCGAGAAATTCCAGGTCGTCGGGGCGATGATCTGGTAGTTGAGGATGCGGCCTCGGCGGATCGCGAGCCAGTGCCCCAGGCTTCCGCGGGCCGCCTCGACGAGCCCCATGCCGCGTGCCTCGTCCGGAATCGCGGTCTGCTCGCAGAAAGGCTCGCCCGGCGCGATCGCCTTGATCCAGTCCTCCATTGCCATCAGGACACGCGCCAGCTCGAGCAGACGCGCGATCACCCGATTCCGCACGTTCCCGCCGGATTCGGCCACCAGGTCGCGGATCAGCGGATGGCCGTCGACGAGCTGACGGGCCAGTGCGCCGACCTCGACGACCTCGCCGCCGAGTCGGGGGGCCTTGCACCAAGTGTAGGCGTTCGCTTTCTCGGCATCCGGGATGGTCACGCCGTCGGCGGGATGCAGCGGACCTCCTCCTCCGGCCATCCAACTGTGGCTCAAGTCTTCGGCGATCGAGGCGAGGTCCAGCGCCTGCGGGCCGTTTGCCCAGAGGCCGGGTTTAAAGAGACGGGTGCCCCCGCTCGGGTAGGCGCCGTAGCTCACGAAGCGGTCGGTCGCGCGTCCCAGACGGTCCAAGCCCAGGTCATCCGCGATCTGCAGGAAGCGGCGCAGATCGCCTCGGCCCGGGTCGCGCGCAGCCCAGGCGTCGAGCGCGCGGGCGCTGTCCAGTGCGACGACGGCCTCCAAAGGATCGCCGAAGGTCTCGCGCTCCAGAAAGCGTCTGAAGGCACCGATGATGGAGAGCAGCCGAATGCGCTCCTGCGCCTGCACCGGTTTGGCGGTACCGCCGGGTTGCAGGCTCAGGCTGTGTGGCCACTTGCCGGCGAGCAGACCCATGAGGTGCATGAAGTGCGCGCGTGCCGGCAGGACCTCGCCCGCTGCCGAGCCGCTCAGTGCCCGAAAGCGTTTCTCGGTGGCCGCATACCAGGGTCGGTCGGCATAGGCGGGCCGAGCGAAGTCCGGCATGAAGAACAGATAGAAATGGGTCAGATGGTCGGCCAGGTTCTCGCAGGCGAGGACCAGGTTGGTGGCCAGCGCGCCGTTCGTCGGCATGGCGACCCCGGCCGCGTCCGCCAGAGCATAGGCCGCGGCCATGGACTGAGAGACCGAGCAGATCCCGCAGATCCGCGGCGCGATCACCAGGGTATCGCGCGGGTCCTTGCCTTGCAGGATCTGCTCGAATCCGCGATAGAGGGGCGAGTTGACGCGGGCTTCGCGCACCCGCCCGTCGGCGACCTCGAGTTGAACCTCCAGGTCGCCCTCGACGCGGTTGAATGGACCTACGACGAGTCTGGTCATCCAATCACCGCAACTTCGTCGGCCGGATCGTCGGCGGCACCGCGATATGGTCCGACACGGCGTTCTTGCGCAGTCGCTCCGGTGTCGCGGCCTTGGCCAGCGACGAGAGGGCGACGAACCAGGCCTTGGGCATGTCGGTCGGCAGGCCGATCGGGATGCCGGCGAGGCTGGGCGTCTCCGCAAAGGCATGGCCCGGCTCCTCGAACTCGGGCGAGGTGCAGTTGATGCAGGCATAGCCGCCGCGTGTGCAGGAGCCCGAACCGTTCCAGAGCCGGGTGTTGCAGTCGGCATGAGCCTGGGTACCGAGACAGCCCAGATGCTCCATGAGACAGCCGAGATCCGACGGCGCGCGGGCGCTGGCCTTGTATTCGTAGAACTCGTTGCGCGGGCAGCCGTGATGGACCAGCTGGTCGGCGTACATCCGGGGACGGGCGTAGGCATCCAGGTCTCGGACTGCCAGTCCTTCCAACGCGATCGCCATGAGTGTCTCGGTCACCCAGTTGGGATGGGTTGGGCAGCCGGCGACATTGATCACCGGCAGACCGGCCCCGGAGCGATAGTCGGTGCCGAGCAGACCGCCGGGGTAGGTGCCCTCGAATTGGAGTCCGCAGGCATCCGTGGGGTTCGAGCCGCCCGCGGTGACGCCCCCGAAGGCGGCACAGGTGCCGATCGCGAGACAGGAGTGCGCGCGGGCGGCGAGACGGCTCACCCAGTCGATCATGGGTGTTCGGGTGCCGGCGAAACGGTGGAAGGCGCCCGTGCCGTTCGGTCCGCGCAGGAGTGCGCCTTCGATGCAGAGCAGGTCCAGCGGCACGTCGCCGGTCTCGACGCGGGCGAGCAGGTCGAGCACCTCGCCGCCGCTCGCCTCGCTCAGGGAGGGATGCCAGAGGATGCGGATCCCGGCGCCGGCGAGTGTTTCGAAGAGGTGCGGTGCTTCGGCGCCGAGCAGGGAGAGCGTGCAGCCGCCGCAGCCGCCGGATTGGAGCCACAGCAGGTTCATGGTGAACCGCGTCCGGTGTTGCGTATGAGGCGCTCGGGGAATGCGTCGCGCCGCGGACTCGGGATGCCTTGGCGGTGACGCGGTTCAGTGATTTTAAGGGGCATCTTGGTTGGTAACGTGTCGGAAATAAGTTGAGCACCGAATCCGAGCGTTGTCGTTGTCGTTGTCGCTGTCGTAATCGAAAACGATAACGACGGCCGCAGCAAAGGTATTCCCCGGTCGAGTGTTTTACTTGTTGCTGAACCGTTCATTGGGAACTTTTCCGGATATAGGTTCAAGGCTCAACGGCAGCTCCAGACGGAATTCGGCGCCGCCGTCCGGGTGGCTCTCGGCGGTCAGAGTGCCTTGGTGATCGGCGACGATGCCGTAGCTGATGGAGAGTCCAAGGCCGGTCCCTTGGCCGACGGGTTTGGTCGTGAAGAAGGGGTCGAAGATGCGGCTGAGGTCCTGCTCGTCGATGCCGGGGCCGTTGTCTCGGACGCTCAGCCAGGCGGTCGTCTCGCCCTGTCCTGCGCTGATCGACAATCGCGGTGGTTGCGTGTTGTCGCGCATCGCATCGAGTGCGTTTTGGACCAGGTTCATGAGGACCTGATGGATCTGTCCCGGATGTCCCTGGACCGTCAGTGTGGCCGGTAGGTCGAGCGTCGTCTCGATCTCCCGGCGCTCGCCTTTGGTCACCCAATGCACCGCCGTGCGGATCAGGTGAACCAGATCGAACCGGGTGGATTCGCCCTGTTGTCCGGAGGAGAAGCAGCGCAGATCCTGCACCAAGTCGCGGACGCGCTCGGCGCCTTCGAGTGTGCCTTTGATCAGCGGATCCAGATCCGCCAGCAGTCGCTCGATGCGCAGCTCCGCCTTGAGCGCCTGCAGATCGGCCGAGGGTTCGGAGGCGTCGACCGCCGCGCAATAGCGCAGCAGACGCTCCCGATACCGCGAGAGGGCATGCACGTTGCCGTAGACGAAGCTGATGGGATTGTTCAGCTCGTGCGCCACGCCGGCGACGAGTCGGCCGAGCGAGGCCATCTTCTCGGCATTGACCAGGCGGCCTTGGGTGCGCTTGAGGTCGTCGTGCGCTTGGGCGAGGTCGCGATAGGCGCGGCGCAGCTCGCCGACCGGGCGGCCGATCAGGACCATGCCGACCAGACGTCCGCGGTGGTCGTAACGCGAGGTGCAGTTCACCGCGAGCGGGATCTCCTCGTCCACGCCTTTGAGCGCGAGCTCGCAGTCGTGAATGGCCTCGGCGCGGATCTGTTGCGCGAAGCTGCTGGCCATGGGCAGACAGTGCTCGGCGAGCAGCGCCAGGAAGGGCCGTCCGCGCAGATCGGCCTCGCTCCAACCCGTCAAGGTTTCCAGCGCGCGGTTGACCTGCTGGATTCGACCCTGGACATCGCAGACGATCAGGATGTCCGTCATGGAGGCCAGCACGCTCGCGATGAAGTGCTGAGCATCCTCGAGTGCGCTGTTTTTCTCTTCAAGCTCGCTCTGATGCCGGACCAGATCCGCATAGGTCTCGTCCATCTTGCGGATGACGTGGATCCAGGTCGCCTCCGCCGTCGGCTCGGGGCAATCGGCGTGTTGTGCGACGCCTGCGGGGCGAGAATCAGCTTGAATGGATGCGCGCGTCATGTAGGGCTTTCCGCTGCAAGGTCGAGGACAAGCATAGGCGATTTCACGCGGCGGAGTCCCTGAAACGGCTTGGGGTTGAAGGCGTCGGTTTGCCGGTCGGTGTCCCCTGACCGGTGCGGGCCGTTAGCTCGGGCCGACACCCAGTCCGCGTCGCCGGTCCTGGCGGATCAGGATCAGTGAGAGATAGTGCACCCGCGTGCCGCGAAGCGATGCGATGTCGTGCAGGATCCGCTCCTCGGGCGTGCCCACGCGCTCGACAAAGACCGCCCTGTCGAGCAGGCTGCGTTCCGTCAGGACCTCGATCAGCGGATCCAGCACGGGGCGGACCTTGAGCAGGACCAGTGCATCGAAGCGCTCCAGGAGGGCGTCGAGCTCCTTCATCGCCTCCGGCGCCGAATAGACCGCGAGCGGCTCCTCGCCATCTACCAGGACCGCGCCCGCCGCGGCGGCCGCGGAATGGTAGGAGGGTACGCCCGGGATGACCCGCACGGCGATCGCCGGGTCGAGTGCCTGCACGGCTCGCGCGAGATGGCCGAAGGTCGAGAAGGTCGAGGCATCGCCTTCGACCAGGAAGACCACGTCCTCGCCGTCGTGCAGCCGTGCGAGGACCTGCTCCGCCGCTGCGGCCCAATGCAGGGCCAAGGTCTCGGGATCGCGCGTCATCGGAAAGTGCAATGCCAGTCCGTCGGGCGGGGGTTCCAAGCCGCCGCGCGCGACGATGGACAAGGCATAGCTGGCCCCGTCGCCCGTGATGGGCCAAGCCCAGCAGCGCGCGCGCTCCAACGCGGACCAGGCCGCTCGGGTGACGAGGCCGGGGTCACCCGGACCCAGAGAGGCGGCGATCAAGGTTCCAGGCATGGGTTTGTCTCCGAAGGGGTCTGGTCGGCCGGCGGCAGGCTCGGCGCGCGCGCCTGCACCAGCCAGACCGGATTTTCGGCCTGCAGGCGATGCAGGCTCAGGATCGGGCGGCTGCGCGCGGCCTGGATCTGGGTCAGCTCCCAGTGCGCGCCGAGCCGGTCGAGCGCGGCGAGCGCCAGGGTCAGGTTCTCCACCGCGACCAGGGCGAGCACCAGACGGCCGTCGGGGCGTAGACGCCCGATGACGAGATCCAGCATCTCGGCGAGTCGCCCGCTGCTCCCGCCGATGAAGACGGCATCCGGGTCGGGCCAGTCGGCACAATCCTCGGGTGCCAGACCGGCGCGCACGCTGTAGTTGGTGACGCCGAGCCCGCGCCGGTTCGCCTCGATCAGCGCGAGGTCTTCCGCGTTCTTCTCGATTGCGTAGACATGGCCGCGCTCGCAGAGCCGGGCGGCTTCCAGACCGACGCTGCCGGAGCCGGCGCCGAGATCCCAGACCCGGTCGGTCGGGCGCAGCTCCAGCAGAGCCAGCGCCACCGCCCGGACCTCGCGTTTGGTGATGAGTCCGCGCTCCGGCCGGCGCTGGCTGTAGGCGTCGTCCGGCAGGCCGAAGCGGGGCAGGGCGCTCGGCGCTCGGCGGCGTCGGAGCAGGACCAGGTTGGGGTCGGCGAAGTCCATAGCGGCGATCGCGCTCGCCGTCTCTGCGCCGATCAAGCGCTCCTCGGGCATCAGCAGACGCTCGGCCACATGCAGATCGAAGTCCTCGCCGAGCCCTTCGGCGAGCAGCAGCCGGGCGATCCGCGCCGGGCCGTTGGCCGGGCTGGTCAAGACGGCGAGCAGGGTCTCTCGGCGCAGCGCCTGCGCCAGTGCATAGAGGCCATGATCCGGCATCGCGCCGGGTGTCCAGTCGCCGGTGTCGCGATGATGTACCGAGAGCCAGCGCGCGCCCTCCCAAGGCATATGGAAGCGCGCGCAGGCGAGCTGCAGGGTCGATCGATTCGGCAGGATGTGCAGTTTGGCCGGGTCGAGCCGGCGCGCGAGCAGACCGCCGATCCCGAAACAGAGCGGATCCCCGGTAGCGAGCACGACGACTGGATCGCCTGCGGCAATCGACGCCTCGATCCAACCGGGAACGTCGGCGATGCGTCCGGTCAGATCCATAGGCTCCGCGCCCGCTGCCATCAGATCCGCGCAGGCATCGAGCATGCGCCGTGCGCCGATGACGTGTTTCGCTGCGCCGATGCGCGCGACGGCCTCGGCGGTCAGCCCGGCCGGACCGTCGTCCAAGACCCCGATGACCCAGCACTCAGCCACGGGAGCGACACCGATCGGAAGAAAGAACGCCCATGTGAGTCATCGCTCCTCGGGCCTGTGTTCCGCCAGCAACTCGCCCTCCGGGCTCCAGGCCAGAACCTCGACCAGGGTTTCCTCGGCGAGTCCTTGTGCGACCACTGCGGCTACTGCATCTGTCAGTGCCTGATGGAAGGCGCCGGTGAGTCCCGCGTCGGCGACCAGCTCCGCGGCCCAGCGGGCGGTGTCGCCTTCGAGCACGCGGGCGCAGAGTGCGGGATCGCCCCCGGCGTCGGCAACCAGCCGCGCAAGCAGCTGCATATCGACCTCGGCCTTGCGTGCATGAGTGATCTTGAGCCCTTGGGCGATCTTGGTCAGCTTGCCGACCATGGCCCCGATGACGACGCGCTTCAGGCCGGCCTCCCGCGCAGCGTCGAGCGCAGCCCCGACGAAGTCGCCCATCTGCACGAAGCAGACCTCGGGAAGCTCGGGGTAGCGGGTCATGCAATGGCGTTCGGTGCGTCGCCCGGTCGTGAAGACAACCGTCTCCTGATCTTGTGCAAGCGCGACCTGAACCCCCTGCCGGATCGTCGCCTTGAACGAGGCGGTGGAGTAGGGATAGACGACCCCGGTCGTGCCCAGGATCGAGATGCCGCCCAGGATTCCGAGCCGCGCATTGAGCGTGCGCTTGGCGATCCGCTCCCCGTCGGGGACCGAGATGGTCACCGCAAGCCCTTCGCGGCTCAGTCGTGTCGGCGCCGCCGCGCGCACGTTGGCCGTGATATAGGCGCGTGGTCCAGGATTGATGGCCGCCTCCCCGACGGTGAGCCCGAGTCCGGCGCGGGTGACGCAGCCGACCCCCTCGCCGCCGAGCAGACGGATCTCGCCCGGCGCATCCTCCAGAGGGACGACCGTCGCGACGATGCGCGCGGCATGCGTCGCGTCGGGGTCGTCCCCGGCGTCTTTGATGACGACCGCCCGGGCGCTCGCTCCGATCAGGCGACCTTCGACGATCGCAAAACTCGGGCGCCGGTCTTCGGGCAACAGGATCTCGATCGTTTCGGGCACCGCGCCGGTCTCGAGACCGCGCGCCGCAGCCGCCGCAGCCGCCGCGGCACAGGCCCCGGTCGACCAGCCGGTTCGACTGCCCCGCTTACGTCGAGCCCTGCCACCGGAATCAAGCACGGCCCCGGACATCAGCGGGCCTCCATCATCTGATCCGGATGGCCTCGTCCATCAACGGGCCGAAAGGGCACATGGCGCGGAGCGCCAAGAGATGCATGACACCGCCAGGGTGGCCGCTCAGACGGACCACGCACCCTGAAAGTTGGCATCGAATCGTTTTCATTATCCTAAACCGCGTCCCACCGAGATTGTTTGTTCACGCGAGGTCGATTCCACGTTCAACCCAAGCCTGTTGCTGCACACGCGGTTTAGCTCAGGATCATGAGTGCATTGAGCGCCGCAACCACCAGCGTCGACCCGCCCTTGCGGCCCCGCACGGCGATCCAAGGCACCGTCTCGACCCGCATCAGGAGATCCTTCGACTCGGCCGCGGCGACGAATCCGACCGGCATCCCGATGACGAGCGCCGGGCGGACACCCTCGGACGCGATCAGTCGAATGACCTCCAAGAGGGCGGTCGGGGCATTGCCGATGCCGACGACGGCACCCTCCAACAGACCCTCGCGTGCGGCCCGGCGCATCGCCTGCGTGGCGCGGGTCGTATCTTCGGCACGGGCACGTGCGATCACTTCGGGGTCATCGATGAACTGATGCGCCTGCACCCCGAGTGGCGACATGCGGGTCTTCGAAACCCCGGCGCGGATCATCTCGACGTCGCAGACGATGGGTGCGCCGCGTTTCAAGGCCGCGCAGCCGGCGGCGATCGCGTCGGGATGGAAACGCGTCAGCCCGTTGAAGTCGAAATCCCCGCTCGCGTGGATAAGGCGTCTGACCAGTGTCCACTGTGCCGGATCGTAGTCGTGGCTCCCGGCTTCCGCATCGATGATGGCGAAGGATCCTTCCTCGATCCGGGCACCTGCCGCGGTCAAGAGGTCGCCGCCGGTCTCGGCGGGGCCGGGCGCCGGAGTGCTTGGGTCAGTGCTGATGGTCATGGTCTGCCGCCAGCGCGTAAGCGCAACCGTCGCAGGGGAGGAGTGCCGTGCCGTCGCGGCACTGCGTCAGGCGCAGATCCAGCAGATCCATCAGCTGCTCGTGTTGGCCGATATAGCCGGCCTGTGCGAACACGCGCGTGGGGTACTGTTGGCGCAACCGTCCGACTTGGCGGCGGATGCGCTGGATGAGCCGCCCGGTGAAGAGATAGTAGGGCAGGACGATGATCTGGCTGGCGCCCAGCAGATCGAGCCGCTGCACGGCCTGCTCGAGCCGCGGGAAGCTGATGCCGGTGAAGGCGATCTCGATGCGTTCGTGCTCGGTCGTCTCGTAGAGCCAGTGGGCCATCTTGGCCACCTCGCCGGTGGACTCGATATCCGAGGCCCCGCGAGCGAGCAAGACCACGCCGGTGGTGCGCGGATCCGGCATGTCGAGCTCGGTCATCGCCTGATGAAGACGATGACGCAGAGCCTTCAGCAGTTGATCCGAGGTGCCGAGGGCATGCCCGCAGCGGAACTCCACCTCCGGATGGCGCCGACGTGCCGCGGCGATGGCCTGCGGGATATCGCCCTTGACGTGACCCGCCGCGTTGAGGATCAAGGGCAGGACCAGCACCCGCCCGTCGCCTGATCCGGAGCCGGCCGCGGTGGCGGCGCGATCCAAGCCTGCGTCGAGCAGGACGGGTGCATGCTCGATCCAGCAGACCTGAATCTCGACCTCGGGATGACGCATCCGCCAAGCCTCGGTGAAGGCATCCACCTCGGCGTTGCCCTCGTTTCCCGGGTCACGGGCACCATGGCCGACGAGCAGCACGACCTCGTTTGTCATCGTTGCGCGGATCCTATGAAGGTGATGGATCGCGCATGGTGCCAGAGCTTGCGCAGGAGCGCAGCCTAATTCACGCGCCTGATCCTCGCGCGCTGAATGACTTGATTCGGATCAGGCATAGGCCGGTGCGAAGGCGGCGGCTGGATCGGAGACGGGGCCTGAATCAGACCAATAGGGCGAGAGCTTGCGCAGCTTGGCGACGATCGGCGGCACGGCCTCGATGACCCGATCGATCTCCTCCATGCGGTTGTAGCGAGAGAGCGAGAAGCGCGTGGTGCCGTGGGCGGCGGTGAAAGGGATCCCCATCGCGCGCATCACGTGGGAGGGTTCGAGCGAGCCGGAGGTGCAGGCGGAGCCGCTCGAGGCCGCAATCCCGAGCTTGTTGAGCAGCAGCAGGATGGCCTCGCCCTCGATGTATTCGAAGGCGATGTTGCTGGTGTTGGGCAGGCGGTTCGTCGGATCGCCCGTCACGAAGCAGTTGGGGACGGCCGCGAGGATGCCTTTTTCGAGCCGATCGCGCATGGCCCGCACCGCGGTCTTTTCGTAGTCCATGTGCTCCATCGCCATCTCGCACGCCTTGCCGAGCCCGACGATGGAGGCGCTGTTCTCGGTACCGGCACGCCGGCCGCGCTCCTGATGCCCGCCGCGCAGCAGGGGGCGAAAGCGCGTGTTCCGCTTAAGATAGAGCACACCGATGCCCTTGGGTGCGTGCAGCTTGTGTCCGGACACCGAGAGCATGTCGATCGCGGTGTCCTTCAGATCGATGGGGAGCTTGCCGACCGCTTGGACCGCATCGGTGTGGAAGAGCACACCGGCCGATTTCGCCAGCTCCGCCATCTCCTGAACCGGGAAGAGGGTGCCGGATTCGTTGTTGGCCCACATCACCGAGACGATCGCGACGCGGTCCGAGAGCAGATCCATGTACTGCTGGATATCGAGCCGGCCTTTGCCGTCGACGGTAAGGTAGTGGACCTTGTAGCCCTCGGTTTCCAAGTGCTGACAGAGGGAGAGGATCGCCGGATGCTCCACGACCGTGGTGATGATCTCCTTACGCTCCGGCTGGGCCTTGATGGCCGAGAGGATCGCGGTGGAGTCCGACTCGGTCCCGCAGGAGGTGAAGACGATTTCCGAGTCCTGCGCGGCCCCGAGCAATGCCTGGACCTGCTGCCGAGCCTGCTTGATGGCGTGGCCGACGCGGTTGCCGTAGGCATGGATCGAGGAGGCGTTGCCGAACTGCTCGGTGAAGAAGGGCAGCATGGCCTCGACCACCTCGGGCGCGACCATGGTGGTGGCGTTGTTGTCGAGATAGATGCCTTGGGTGTCGGGTGGGGTGGTCATGGGTGATGGCCTCGTGAGATGGGGGGTTTGAGCCTCCTGCCTCCTGCGATTGGCTGCGTTTTGCGCCGCAGGGTCCTTGAATAGGCATCTAGACTGCGCATGACTGGAAGGCATCGAGTCCCTGACGCCGCACGTCGTGAGAAAACCGTCGCAGAATTTTTCCGTTGTCGTTGTCGTTGTCGTGTTCGTCCGAAATCCGATTACGACAACGACAACAGTCGTCGCCGATCTTTGCGCCGACGGCGGCTCCCTGTGATGCCGGCGCGGGTTGGGCACGCTGCGCTTTGCCCAACCTACGGCTGGCGGCTTTAGGCGCTCTTGCGCATCGCCTTCGCCGGCAGCACCCGCACGAACTCGCCGAGATCCTCGACGATGCGCTGCTGGATCCCGTCGAGCGTCGTCGAGGCCATCTGGCAGCCCACGCAGGCGCCGGTCATGTTCACGTAGACGTTCTTGCCGTCGATATCGATCAGCTCCACGTCGCCGTGGTCACGCTGCAGGTTCGGGCGGATGGCCTCGATGGAGCGCTCGATGCGGCGGATGCGCTCCAGGTTGCCGAGCTTGCGTCCGCCCGCCGAGGGTGCCGCTTCGGGTGCCCTGGTATAGGGGTCGAATGTCTTGCCCTGTTCGGCGAGGACGCGGCTCAGGATGGCCTCCACACCTTCGTGACAGGCCGAGCAGCCGCCGCCCGCCTTGGTGTAATTTGCGACCTCTTCGACCGTGGAGAGACCGTTGGAGCGGATGGTGTTCTCGATCAGGACCGCATCCACGGCAAAGCACTTGCAGACCAGTGCGCCTTCCTCATGGTCGTCCTTCCATTCCTCGCCGCGATAGTTGGCGATCGCCGCCTGCAGCGCCTCGCGCCCCATCACCGAGCAGTGCATCTTCTCGGCCGGCAGTCCGTCGAGATAGTCGGCGATGTCCTGGTTGGTGACCTCGAGTGCCTCGTTCAGGGTCATGCCCTTGATGATCTCGGTCAGCGCGGAGCTGGAGGCGATGGCCGAGCCGCAGCCGAAGGTCTGGAAGCCGGCCTCGAGGATCACCTCGTTCTCGGGGTCGACCTTGAGGGTCAGGCGCAGTGCATCGCCGCAGGACAGGGAGCCCACGTCACCCGTCGCATTGGCATCCGGGACCGCTCCCGCATTGCGGGGATTGAAGAAGTGCTCCTGGACCTTTTCCGAGTAATCCCACATGGCGTGTCTCCGGTTGCTGTAGCAATGAGCGAGTGAGTCGGGACGGATGATCAAGCCGTGGCTTGAGTCTTGCGTCTGTGTTGGCGACTCATTCAGCAAACCGTGTGCCACGCCGAATGTTGCATCTATCGCATTGATTTATAAATGGTCGAGAGCCCTCTTTTGGTCGCGGATGTCGGCTCTCGAACGACAGCCCGAGTGCGTCGGGTCGTAAACCCCACAACACATCTCAACAACAGGAGTCCTTGATGGATCTCAGTGAACTGCAGCTTGGTCAGTTGGGCCCGGGCGATCTGGTCTACGCCGCCGCGGATATCTACAACGACGGCGGTATCCCGGATCTCGCCGAGGATGCTCTGATCGCGGCAGCCGGAACCCGCGGCGTCATCCTCAACATCGGACACCTCGAAGAGGATCCCGAACGGGAGCTGTATCTGGTGCGGTTCGAAGGGGAGGGCGCCGAGCTCGGCCCACCAGCGGGCTGCTGGCCGGAGGAGCTCAGCACGGTGTCGAAGCGGACGCCTGCGGAGGAGAATTAAGCACCCGCCGTGTGGCGGGCGCGGCTGGCCCGCGCTCAGCCCTCCGGCACAACCGATGTGACGAATCCCGGTGGCTTGATCGCGAGCACCGAACAATCCACCTGCTGCAGGATGGTCTCGGCGGTGTTGCCCATGAGCAATCCGGGGATACCGCCGCGACCGACCGTGCCCATGACGACAAGATCGGCGCCGAGCTTGCGCGCGAGCGCCGGGATCTTCTTTCGGGCCTCTCCGCGCACCAGGTGCGTTTTTGGTTTCAGATAGTCCAGCGCATCGGCTCCCAGGATACCTGTGACCTCTTGCAGCAGTGCGGCCAGATAGGATGCATGGCGCTCTCGGACCTGGTCGACATAGACGGCAACCTCGGTTTCCGGGGTACTGACGACGGTCCCGCGAAGGAGGATCTCGCCGATCGCATCCCAGACGTGGACGACATGCAGATCGGCGAATTCCGACAGTGCCAGAGTCCCCGCGATCTCTAGGATCCGGAGGTTCATCGCATGCCGCGTCTCCTCCGGTCGGAGGCTGTCGTCCACATCCACTGCCGCCAGGATCCGATGAAAAGACCTGGATCCCTTGCACTTGATGGCCCAGACCGGACAGGGGCACTGTCGCAGCAGGTTCATGTCGTCGCTGCCGAACAAGCGGCCGAACCAGCCCGCATCCTCCGGCGGGCGGATCACCAGATCATGCTTGCTGCGCAGGACTTCCCGAATAATCTCGAGGTACGGCGTGCCCGTCAGCACCTTCACCCGGATGTGCAATCGCGGCGCGTAGGGTTTGATCAACGCATCCAGTCGGCACAGGTGCTGCTCCGCCGCTGCAGCCTGTAGGTCTTCCACCGTTGCGCCGCCGTCGCGCAGGCGGAACCCGGCGCTTATGCGCGGAATCACGTCGACCACGGTGAGCTCGGCCTGATTGTTCTCGGCTAGCATGACCGCGCGTTCCAAGGCGGACCTGCAGACCTTCTCGGGATCCGCGACGAAGAGGATGTTCCTGAAGCGTTTCATTTCAGACTCCTGTTCGGCTCATGGTACGGCATGCATTCCGGACGCCGCCGGGTCCGTCTTCACCGGCCAGCATGCCGACCGCCAGGAAGACCAGGAGCAAGGGCATGCCGATCCGATACGAGAGCGCGCTGGCGAGGATCGCCACCAGCAAAAGGGCTCCGGCGATCAGGACAAACTGGTCGATGTCGGTCATGCTTGGTGGTACCGGTCCAACTCGCTTACTTTGATAGCGATCCTGCAGGCTGCATTGACGCCGCGGCGGATCCTTGGCCTTGGATGATATACCGAGCGCATGCCGCGTCGGCGCTCGACCCGTCGGGCTCTCGTCACGAAACCGCCGAGCAACATCGCTCCAACACCTTTGGTCTCCACGCCCATGAAGCCCATACGAGAAGAGATCGTCCTGAGCCTTGACGTCCACTCCGTCGACCGGCTGCTCGATCGCGACGGATCACCCTTGATCGGCCCTCGGATCCATCCCGAGGTCGCCCGTACGATTCGAGCGGAGGCGGCCGAACATCCGAAGGGCTCGCGATTCCGGATCAGGGTCGGTGTTCCGAGCGCTGACCTGGGTCGTCTGAATGAGGTCCGCGCAGCGATCGGAAGCCATTTCCAGGAGGAGTGTGCGGATGCGGAGGGCGAGATCCGCGCGCTGGCCTATAAAGGGCGCTGGACCTTTCTGGTCGCGTTCTTGGTCGTCGGGCTCGTGATCCTCGCCAACGAGGCCATTGTGTCGTTGTTCGAGGGGCGTTTCATCACGGTGCTGAGCGAGAGCCTCATCATCGTGGCTTGGGTGACCCTATGGGGGCCGGCCGAGACCCTGTTGTTCTCCCATTTTCCCGTGAGGCGGGCGCGTGATCTGGCCCGCTCGCTTGCGTCGGCCTCGGTGACCCTCAAGGTCACGGAGACGGATCCGGCTCCTCCGCGCACGTCCTGAGAAAAACCGACCCGCTGTCCCCGCCGGGGGCAGTGGACGTTGTTGCAGAAGCCCGAGCGCGAGCACGGCCGATGTCTACTCCGCCTGCTCCCTGCCGGTGAACCGACCTCTCAAGTGAACGGCAACGTCTGGATGGTCGGTGAAGATCCCGTCGACACCCTGATCGACAAGGAAGAAGCGCAGGAGCGCCTCGAAGTCGCCGAAACCTTCGGGGAGTGCGTCGCGGCGAAAGGTGTAGGGGTGGACGAGGAGCCCCGCGGCATGGGCGTCTGCGGCCAAGCGCGTGGTCCGATGGGCACCGGTTTCGTCCGTGCCTTGGTGGATCTGGCCGATCCAGGGGCCGATGCCGCGGGCGTACGCGGCGACGGCTGCCAGGCCCTCGGGGGTGCGCATCCGCTCGAAGTCGACCGGCAGATCTGCGGGCGACCTCCAGTCGTTCTCGCCGATCAGTTGGATCAAGGGGATGCGCGTGCCGATGTCCTCGCGCAGACGCTTGAGGGTGTCGGGCTCGAAGCATTGGATGTAGACGCGATCCTCGGGGCCACGGTAGCCGGCGCGATCCAACTCGCGCATCAGGATCGGCACGGGATCCAGGCCCTCGGCGAGATGCCAGGCGGGATGCTTCAACTCCACATAGATCCCCGCGGTCCGTCCGGTCGAACGGTTCAGACCGCGGATCAGGCTCAGCTCTTCCTCGAGGGTATGGATCCGGAACAGATCGGCCTCGGGCGGAAACCGTTCGGGAAAGACCGGCTGGCCGGTGGCGAGGTCAATCCGTTCGTGCACGCGCAGACTGCGGATCTCGGCCAGGCTGAAATCGATCGCATACCAGCGCCCGTCGGCACGCGCGCGGTCAGGAAAGCGCCGAGCGACGTCGGTGATGTCCTCCAGGTAAAGATCGTGAAGGACGATCGCCCGGGCGTCGCGGGTGAGAACGACATCCTGCTCCAGAAAGTCCGTGCCCATGGCGTGCGCCATGGCCTTGGCCTCCAGGGAATGCTCGGGCAGGTATCCGGAGGCGCCGCGGTGGGCGATGACGATGGGGGCCGGGATCGCGTCGGGAGCGGTATCGGGCGGGGCGGCTGTGGTCGGCGTCATCGCGATGGCCATCGACAAGAGGAAAAGGAGGATTCGGTGCAGGATCGGGCAAGTCTCCTGCGGCGGGGCGTGCCGGCCCTCGGCGCAGCGCCTTGACCGTCGAGGAAGGTCGCGGCTAACCTCGTCGCAGTCGATCCCGGCCTCGCCCGTGTTCCCGCCCCGACGGTCCTGCAATCCGGGATCGATGCGGGAGCCGGGCATGCCGGCCGGTTCAGGGCCAAATGATGGATATCTCAAGTATGACTCCCCCAAGGATCTCTCTGCTGGCCATTCTGCTCCTTTTGCCGTCCATTGCGCTCGCAGCGGACGAGGGCGGCTATCGGCTGGGCTTCCTGCAGATCCTCGGCCTCTTTGTGGTGACGCTCGGGCCGCTGAAGATGATCGCGCCGTTCGGACGCGTCACGTCAAGGCTGACGCAGGACGCGCTGCGTCGGCTCGCGTTCGAGAGTGTGCTGATCGGAACCTGCGCGGTCGTTTTGGGAGGCGGTCTGGGCAGTCTCCTCGCCTCCAACTGGGGTGTCTCCACGCCGATCCTGACGATCTGCACCGGCCTGATCTTCTTTCTGATTGCGCTCCGCGCGGTCCTGGCTCAATACGAGCCGGCGATGCCCGGAGCTCCCCCGGACGACGCCGTCCCGTCGCCCTTCATGATCGCCTTTCCGATGGTCGTTACACCCTACGGGATCGCCGGTGTGGTGGCCTTGGTCTCGCTGTTTCAGGACGACCTCGATCGGATGCTTCAGGTCGTGGCTGCCCTGCTGGTCGTGATGGCGATCAACCTGATCACGATGCTCTACGTGCGGACCGTCCTGAGCCCCTTGTCGGCGGCCATGCTGCAACTTCTCGGGGCCGTTCTCGGTGTCCTGCAGGTGGCCTTGGCGCTGCGCATCCTGTTGATCGGGTTGCGGGATCTCGGGCTCGCGGTCAATCTGCACGGATAACCCGGGAGGGCCGCCGATCCGGGCGGCCCGATGAATCCGTCGGCATCTCCCGACGGCTGTGCCAAGAGGCTTTCGGAATGAGTGGTTGTTGCGACAACAATTGTTCCATCGATGCCCTGCGTGAACGGCAACGCGGAACGCTGCTCGGCGTGCTCGGCATCAATGCGGTCATGTTCTTCGTGATCGCGGCAGGCGCGCTTTACGGCAGCTCGACGGCGCTGTTGGCCGACAGCCTCGATAATCTCGGCGACGCGTTGACGTATGGTCTCAGTCTCTACGCCGTTTCCAGAGGCGCGGCCGTCAAGGCGAAGGTCGCGCTCTTCAAGGGCGGTCTGATCTTCCTGGCCGCGTGCGTCGTAGCGGGCCAGATTGTCTACAAACTTGTGGTGCCGAGCGTTCCCCTCTTCGAGGTCATGGGGTTGTTCAGTCTTCTTGGTCTCGCCGCGAACTCGCTGTGTCTTTTCCTGCTTTGGCGGCATCGTCACGACGACGTGAATATGAGCTCGGTGTGGGAGTGCTCGCGTAACGACATCGCATCGAATCTGTCGGTGTTTGTCGCTGCCGGAGTGGTCTGGCTCACCGGTTCGGGCTGGGCCGATATCCTGGTCGCACTCGGTCTCGTCTGGCTCCTGATGCGCTCTGCGATTCGAGTCATCTCATCGGCCATGGCAGAGCTGCGCGGTGCGGTCTAGGGCGATCTATTCGCCATTCGCGACAAAGCTCAGGACATTGCCGTTGATGCAGTAGCGCTTTCCCGACGGCGGCGGACCGTCGTCGAAGACGTGGCCCAAGTGAATGCCCGAGCTTGCACTGCGGACTTCGACCCGACGCATGCCGTGCGTATTGTCCTCATGCAAGGTGATCGCGCCCTCGACCGGGCTGAAGAAGCTCGGCCAGCCGGTACCGCTCTCGAACTTGGCGTCGCTGCGGAAGAGGGGTGTGCCGGTGATGGGATCGACGAACACCCCCGGGCGTTTCTCGTCGAGATGCGAGCCCGTGAACGCCGGTTCCGTGCCCTGCGCGAAGGCGATTCGCTGTTGCTCGGGCGTCAAAACCTGAAAGCCGAGCCATTTCCAGAAACGGTCTGCATCGCCCTTGTAGCCGGTGTATCGCGAGACCTCCTTTCCCTTCTCGAAGAGCACGATGGTCGGCGTGGCGAACAGGGTTTTTTCCAGCGTCCAGCCCTCGGGCGGTCTGGGGTTGAGTGTCGCTGCGATAGGCACCTCGGCTTGCCAGCCGTCCAGCACCTCGGCGCGGAAGCGCTCGCAGAAGGGACAGTCCTGCGCCTCGAACATGATCAACTGCAGATCGAAATCGAGCTGATCCGCGGCCAGCGGATCAGGCATCGCCTTGGCGGGTTCGCCGGGAAAGGCCACGCCCGTGCCGCCGAGTCCGCAATAGCCGTTCGGGTTTTTCTCCAGATAGTCCTGGTGATACGCCTCGCCGCGATTGTAGTGGCGCAGCGGCGCGATCTCCGTGGTGATGGGGCCGTAGCCGGCCTCGGTCAGCGCCTGCTGATAGCTTTCGCGAGTACTCTTTGCCACCGCGTCCTGGGCGTCGCTGACCGTATAGACGGCGCTGCGATAGTTGCTGCCCACGTCGTTGCCCTGACGATCGCCCTGCGTGGGGTCGTGATTCTCCCAGAACCTCTTCAGGATGGTCTCGAGGCTCACCCGGTCGGGGTCGAAGCTCACCTTGATGACCTCGGCATGGTTGCGCAGATCGCTCTTGCCGCGCAGGCGTCTTTGCTCCGTCCCCAGTACATCCTCGTAGCCGACGGTCTCGGCATCGCCGCCGGCATAGCCCGCTTCGACATCGATGACGCCGGGGATCTCGGACATCCGCTTCTCCGCACCCCAGAAGCAGCCCATGCCGAGCACGATCGACTGCGTGCCCGCAAGCGCGGTCAAGGGCAGGGTCATCAGGATGCTGGCCAACAGGATTCGTTTGACTGACCTCATTACGCTTACTCTCGATGGATTGTCGGGTTTGGCGGTTAGACCGCTATCGACACGGAAATCTTTCAGGAACGAGTCATCTGGCTCAAGGTGCGACTCTCCGGGTTGTCAGGGCTTACGACAACGCTCGGCCGACGCGAGGTCGCACAGGGATTGACGGCTCGGACTGAGCGTTTCGTCCGGTCGGCACTCAGGCGGCAAGAGACGAGCCGCCTCCTCGCTGCAGCAGACGGTCATCGCATCACGGGCGAAGAACCGGATCCTCCCCGGTCGAGCCTGGATCCCGAGTGATTCGGTGGTGAGGTCGCCGAAGCGCACATCCTCGTCGAGCAGTTGCTGCAGGGCGTGATCGTCGAGCGCGGAAGGCACGGTGTTCGTCATCTCGGTATTCCTTCGGGTTAGGTCGTGACTGCCGGCGGTCGCGCCGGGCGGCCACCGGCGTAACGACCAACTCAATCGCCCAAGAGGGCGACCGCCTTGATCTGCGCCCACATCGCCTTGCCGCGGGCCACACCGAGCTGATCCAGCGAGCGGCGCGTGATGCGGGCGATCAGCGGCGTGCCTCCGGCATCCAGGCGCACCAGACAATGCGCGGGGGTATCGGCGTCGGCGATCTCGACGACGGTGGCAGGCAGCAGGTTGGCGATGCTGGTGCCGGTGGCGCGCTCCAGTGTCAGGCTCACGTCGCGGGCATGAACCCTCAGGCGCAGGCGGTGGCCGATCGCCTCCCTGCGTTGAGCGACGACGACGTTGCCGCCCGGGAAGTCCAGACGCGACAGGTGATAGTTGTCGTCGTGGGATGCGACCACGGCCTCGATGACGACGCCGGCATCCTCGGAAAAGGCGGTCGGCAGATCCAGCCGGGCCAGGGTCTCTTTGAGCGGGCCACTCGCAAGCACGCGTCCGCCGTCCATCACCACCAGATGATCGGCCAGGCGCGCGACCTCGTCCGGGGCGTGGCTGACGTAGAGCACCGGGATGGCAAGCTCGTCATGCAGACGCTCCAGGTAGGGCAGGATCTCCTGCTTGCGTGCGATGTCCAGGGCGGCAAGCGGCTCATCCATCAACAGCACCCGTGGGCTGACCGCCAGGGCGCGGGCGATGGCGACCCGCTGGCGCTCCCCGCCGGAGAGACGATCCGGCTTGCGGGTCAAGAGATGATCGATGCCCAAGAGCGCGATCGCCTGGTCGAGACTCACCCGATCTTCGGGCGCGACCGGCGCCGGCGCACGTTTCTGCCCGTAGCGCAGGTTGCCCATCACCGTGAGATGCGCGAAGAGGCTGGCCTCCTGGAAGACATAGCCGAGCGAGCGCCGGTGTGTCGGCACCCAGGTGGTCTCATCCTGCCAGACCTCGCCCCGGAAGACGAGCCGACCCTTGGGTGCCCGAACCAGGCCGGCGATGCAGCGCAGCAGGGTGGTCTTGCCGGAGCCCGAGTGGCCGAAGAGACCCGTGACCCCACGGCCGGGGAGCTCCAGGTCCACCGTCAGGTTGAAGCCCGGCCAATCGATGTCGAAGCGTGCGTTGATCGGTTCCATGGCGCTCTCAGGTGTTCTTGGGGTTCGGGCGCCACAGATAGAGCGCGAGCAGGACCAGGAAGGAGAAGACCAGCATCACGGCGGCGAGGCGGTGGGCGTCGCCGTATTCCATCGCCTCGACATGGTCGTAGATCTGCACCGAGGCCACCCGGGTCACGCCCGGGATGTTGCCGCCGATCATCAGTACCACGCCGAACTCGCCGACGGTGTGGGCAAAGGTCAGGATGCCGGCCGTGATGAAACCGGGTGCCGCCAGCGGCAGGGCAACGGTGAAGAAGGTATCCAGCGGCGAGGCGCGCAAGGTGGCCGCCACCTCCAGCGGTCGGTCGCCGATCGCCTCGAAGGCGTTCTGCACCGGCTGCACCATGAAGGGCAGGGAATAGAACACCGAGGCGACCACCAGACCCCAAAAGGTGAAGGGCAGCACGCCGATGCCCAACGCCTGGGTCAACTGGCCGACCGGCCCGTTCGGCCCCATCGCCACCAACAGATAAAATCCCAGCACCGAAGGGGGCAGTACCAAGGGTAGGGCGACCACAGCCCCGACCGGCCCCTTCAGAGGCGAGCGGGTGCGTGCCAGCCACCAGGCAATGGGTGTGCCTACAACGAACAGGATCAAGGTGACCACTCCCGCGAGGCGCAGGGTGAGCCAGATCGATTGCAGGTCGGTTTCGGATAGGAACATCGCGCGATCCGCCGAGTGAAGTTGTTGGAAGGTTTCGAGCGCCGACGCCGATCTCGGGGGAGTGATTCAGCGCCACACCGTTCAGGCCGCTCGGTGTGCCGATCGGCGAGCCGGCAACCAACCCCCTGGACCGGCCCGCCTGTCCTCAGATCTCGTACCCGAAGGCTTTGATGACGGCCTGCGCCGCGTCGCCCTTGAGGTACTCCATCAAGGCTGCGACAGCGGGCTTGTCCTTGCCCTTTTCCAGGACGACCGCGTCCTGACGGATCGGCTGGTGAAGCTCCCCCGGCACGATCCAGGCCGATCCACCCGTGATCTTGCCGTCCGTCATGATCTGGGACAGGGCGATGAAGCCCAAGTCGGCATTGCCGGTGCTGACGAACTGGAAGGTTTGGGCGATGTTCTCCCCGGTTACGAACTTCGGTTGCACCTGCTCGAGCAATCCGAGCCCGGTCAGGACCTCGATTGCCGCCGCACCGTAAGGTGCCGTCTTGGGGTTCGCGATGGCGACCTTGTTGAACGCGCCCGACGCAAGCACCTTGCCCTCGTCGTCGACAAGGTCGGGCTTGGAGGACCACAACACCAGCGTGCCGACGGCATAGGTGAACTTGGTCCCCGCGACCGCGGCGCCCTCGTCGATCAGCTTGGCCGGGGTCGACTCGTCGGCCGACAGCAAGACCTCGAAGGGCGCTCCGTTGTTGATCTGGGCGTAGAACTTGCCGGTTGCCCCATAGGCGGCCTTGACCACATGGCCGGTTTCCTTCTCGAAGGCGGCGGCGATCTCCTTCATCGGAGCCGTGAAATTGGCGGCAACCGCCACCTGGATGTCGTCCGCGAGCACGGCTGCATTGGCTGCAAGCAACGTCAGCGCCAGAACCGTCGGTTTGAAAGCGTTCATCGTGTGAAAACCTCGTTGGATACGATCGAGCGATATCGAAGAGCCCCTACCCGTTATATCAACAGAGATATAACGAGTAGCAAAACAAAACGTCGTTTACATCATTGTTTCCAAATTCCTAAACCGCGTCCGGGATAAGGCTTCTTGGCCCCACCGAACGGACATCACAAGGACAACATCGTAAAGTCACTCGGGACGCGGTTTAGTCGCTCACCGCCAAGATCACATGCGGCGCCTTCACGAGCGCACAGGCCCGCCCGCCCTCGGTGATCCCGAGCTCCCGCGCGCTCTCCATCGTGATGATCGCGGCCAGCCGAGCACCGCCGTCGAGCGCCAAGACCACCTCGGTGTTCACTGCCCCATCGGTTACCCGCTCGATGGTTCCGCACAGCCGGTTGCGCGCCGAGGTCTTCAGCCCGCCGTCCTCGGTCGCCAGGATGACGAACGACGCCTTGATCAAGGCATAGGCCTCGACGCCGGGCGCGAGCCCGAGCGACTGAACGCTTTCGTTGGTGATGATGGCGACCAGCGGGGTGCCGCCGACGTTGAGCGTCACCTCGGCGTTCACGGCGCCCGGCTTCACGTCGGAAACGATCCCGCGCAGGTTGTTTCTGGCACTGACTTTCATATTCAAAGCTCCGATCAAGGTGTGAAAGCGATCGAAATCGCGGATGCCCTCGCGCAATCGCGCGAGGAATTTTCTGTGCTCCTGCTCCGCCGCCTCGTAGACGGCGATCAAGCGCCGGCCCTCGTCCGTGAGTGCCGTACCCCCGCCATGGCGCCCGCCGGTGCGCCGCTCCACCAATGGCTGCGGAGACAGGTTGTTCATCGCATCCACCGCGTCCCAGGCGTGCTTGTAGGACATGCCCATACCCTTGGCCGCTTGGGAGATCGACCCGGTTGAACCGATTCGGCGCAGCAGCTCGATGCGTCCGCGGCCCACGAAACCCTGGTCCTTGCGGTCGAGCCAGAGTGAAGCGGCAGTGTCGATACGGTCGTCGGGCGTGTCGGTCATGGGCGGTGTCGCAGTGTCCGGTGGAGTCGTTATTTTCACAGAGATATAACGCTGAACGAGATAAGCAGAAAGTGTGCCTAGTTTTCATGGCGTCGGTGTGTGCCGCCGCCCGTTCCGTCACCTCGAATCCGAGCATGCCTTGGCGTCAGGTGAATTTCAGCGCGGCATCCGCTCGTCGATGCTCAGCGCGCTGGTCGCGGCGTCTTCATCGCCGAGCAGCTCGACCCGGCGGTGAACCAGCCAGCGACCGTCGCGCAGGCGCCATGCGCTGACGGACTCGCTGTAGGACACGGCGAGGTAATACTCCTCGTCGTCGTCGGATCGGAGATCAAGTCGCCGGTAGTCATAGGCTTGGAAGCAGGGGATGTCGTTCCCGTCATGACCGACGACCCTCCGAGCGGCGACCTCATGATCGCGGAAGACCCTGAACGAGCAGGGAGGTACGACGAGATCTATCCAGGTCGGGCATAGATCATCACGCCACGATGGTCGACAGGCGCGCGCGAAACCGGGCCAGCCGGGTGTGGGTCGGTGTCCATAGAGGCATTGCGCGTTCGTCATGGTGATGGCTCCTGCCGTTCGGTGGGTTGGCGCTCCGGATCCTCGCCAGGATCCTCGCAGGCGTCCTCGGGCCTGTGGCGGTGTCGTCGTTGCGACAATCGGCCCGTCTTGCGCGCAAACCCGACAAAGAAAATGGTCTTGCTGCCCGGCCGACCCCGACGCGAGGCGGGACGGTTGCTCCGACACGCATCGCAGCACAGGGGTTCGCTCGCGCCGCGTCGGGCATCCTTGGTCAGCCCAGGATCCTTTCATAGCTGCGCCGCAGCAGATCGAGCTCGACCGGCGGGAGACCTCTTGCCTGGGTCAGGTCGATGAAGCTGCTGCCATGTGCATGTGCCGTCTCGAAGGGCGGATCGATACTCGTGAAGCGAGCGAGGAAGACCTCGGTGCGCTCCTCGCCTGCGGCGATCTCGCAACGAAAACCCGGCTCCATCTCCAGACTGCCGCTCGGCAGGCCGAGGCGGTTCTCGGCGTCGCGCAGGACCAACGCGGGGTGGGTCACGACCTTCGGCGAGCCCCCGCGGCTCTCCTCGATGGCGGACTCGTCCGGCAGGGCTGAGAAGCCGCAGACGCCACCATAAGGCAGCCTCAGAAATCGGGTGCGGGCACTGGTCGATTGCTTGTGGTACATGATCAGGCGCGGAGCCATCGGTGGATCCCCTTCGGCGTTGAGTCCGGCGAGATGCCGGCGTGAGATCGTGCAACGGGTTTCGACGCCGAAGCAAACACTGCGCCGAATCGTCGTCATACCGACGGACGTCGAATGGACGTGGCGGCCGCCGCGATCGGTATCGGGGCGCGGAGGATGGAGAACCGCCGGCTCGGCTCAGCGACCGATCGAGGTGCGGCAGGGCGTCCTTCAGTCGCGGGTCGGCGTTGGACATTGCCGGCCCGAGGCCAGTATGACCTCGACCCCCTGTTCCCGCAGCCGGGTCAGCACCGCTCTGGAGTAATCCCCGAGTCGGTGCTTCGGCGTGAGGAGGGTGCCGTCAAGGTCGCAGACAATCAGTTTGTACATGGCCTGTGATGTAAGATTGCGGGCGATGGCCCGACGCGAACCGTTGCCGCCGAATTCTACGCTGATCGATTCAAACGATGCCGAGACTCGACAACACCAGTTTCTATTTGGACTCGCTGCTCTCGCACGGCGAGACCGCCAAGGGCGTGCAGTGGCAGTCGACTCAGTCCCAAGAGCTGCGCTTCAAGGTGCTGCGCAAGCTCCTGCCCGAGGATCTGTCCGAGCGGACCTTGGTCGACGCGGGCTGCGGGTTCGGCGATTTCCATCGCTATCTCGACCGATGCAACAGCCTGCCCGGACGCTACATTGGGTTGGACGTGATGGAGCCGATGGTGGAGGTCGCGCGTCGTCGCACCGGATGCGAGATCCGCATCTGCAATGTGCTGGAGGATCGGCTCCCGAGCGCCGACTACTATCTCTGCAGCGGTGCCATGAACAATCTCACCCGCGAGGAGACCTGGGAGTTTATCCGGCGTTGCTTCGCGGCGTCCGGGCACGGGTTTATCTTCAATCTGCTGAAGGGAACCGACGGCCCGGGCAGCTACAACTATCAGCAGCCGCGCGATCTTCTTGCATTGGCTCGAGAGCTGGGCGCGGAGCCGCGTTTGGAAGAAGGCTATCTGTCCGGTGATTTCACCATGGCCTTTCTGAAGTAGGCATCGGATGCTGCATCTCATCGCGATCGCGGCCGGCGGCGCGCTCGGCTCCTTGGCCCGCTACGGGATGTCGAGCGCCGTCTACGCGTGGCTCGGCCGGGGATTTCCCTGGGGGACATTGGCGGTTAACCTGTTCGGCTCCTTCCTGATGGGGCTCTTGTTTGTTGTCTTGATCGAGCGCTTGAGTTGGGCGCCGGAATGGCGCGGCGCGATCCTGATCGGCTTTCTCGGTGCCTTCACCACCTTCTCCACCTTCTCGATCGAGACGCTGAATCTATTGGAAGAAGGGGCCATGCTGGCCGCCTTTCTCAACATGGTGCTCAGTGTCTGGCTCTGTGTTCTGCTCTGTTGGGCGGGGATTATCCTCGGGAGGTCGCTATGAGTCGGGTCGAGGCGCTCATGGTTCGGATCTATCTGTCCGAATCCGATCATGCCCTCAAGGCATTGCTTGCCTGTCTGCACGACGATCTCGGCGTTCGAGGGGTGACCGTCATGCGCGGGATCGAAGGGTACGGGGTGTCTGGGAAACGGCACGGGGCATCACTGATCGATCTCTCGCTTGATCTGCCCTTGGTGGTGGAGTTTTTCGATCGGCCCGAGAAGGCCGCGTCCGCCATCACGCGCATCGAGCACTTCGTTAGGCCGGGTCATATCGTATCCTGGCCGATTACTGTCGAATTCGAGGAATCCGAATGTTAGATCCACGCCTGCTGCGGACCCAGTTGGACGAGGTTGCCGCGCACCTGTCACGTCGCGGTCTGGTCCTGGATACCGCGCGCATCGAGTCGTTGGAGTCCGAGCGCAAGGCACTGCAGGTCGAGGTCCAGTCGTTGCAGAACGAGCGCAACATCCGCTCGAAGGCGATCGGGAAGGCCAAGGCGTCCGGTGCGGACATTGCGCCCTTGCTGGCCGAGGTCTCGGACCTGGGCGAGCGTCTCAAGGCGTCGGAGGTGAGGCTCGAGGAGATCCAGGCGGCGGTCGAGGAGATCGCCCTGGGGCTGCCCAACCTGCCGGATGCGAGCGTCCCGGACGGGCGCGACGAGCGCGAGAATCGCGAGGAGCGTCGCTGGGGCGAGCCGCCGAGCTTCGGCTTCCAGCCGCGCGATCACGTCGACCTCGGCGCCTTCAACGGCTGGATGGACTTCGACCTCGCCGCCAAGCTCACCGGCTCGCGCTTCGTCGTGCTGTCCGGTCCGCTGGCGCGCCTGCATCGGGCGCTGATCCAGTTCATGCTCGACACGCACACCGGGGAGCATGGCTACACCGAGGTCTATGTCCCCTATCTGGTCAACGCCGAGAGCCTCTACGGGACCGGCCAGCTTCCCAAATTCGAGCAGGATCTCTTCAAGGTCCCGGGCGAGCGCGATCTCTATCTGATCCCGACCGCCGAGGTGCCGGTCACCAACCTGGTGCGCAACCTTATCCTTGAGGCGGGCGAGCTGCCGCGCAAATGGGTCGCCCACACACCCTGCTTCCGCAGCGAGGCCGGCTCCTACGGCAAGGATACCCGCGGGATGATCCGCCAACATCAGTTCGAGAAGGTCGAGCTGGTCCAGGCCGTGCGACCTGAAGAGTCGCTCCAGGCCATGGAGGATCTCACCCGGCATGCCGAGTCCATCCTTCAGCGACTCGGGCTCGCCTATCGCGTGGTCTCGCTCTGCTGCGGCGATCTCGGTTTCTCCTCGCGCAAGACCTACGATCTGGAGGTCTGGCTACCGGGCCAGGAGACCTATCGCGAGATCTCCTCCTGCAGCAACTTCGGCGACTTTCAGGCTCGCCGACTCCAGGCCCGCTGGCGAAATCCCGAGACCGGCAAGCCCGAGCTGCTTCACACGCTCAACGGCTCCGGCTTGGCGGTCGGTCGCACGTTGGTCGCTATCCTGGAGAACTATCAGAAGGCGGACGGGCGCATTGTCATCCCGGAGGTGCTGAGGCCTTATATGGGCGGGCAGGATGTGTTGGGGTGAATGCCGAGCGGATTTCCGGGAGTGAGCAACTCGACCGCGCATGCCTTCAAGACCGGTGGGGGCTGGAGGGGCGACGTTAGTCGCCCCGACCATGTCGCCGGATTCTTTCCCGAAAGTCACCCCAATGGTGCAATGTCCGCCTATGTCGGCTGCGCTGTGCATCGGTCGTCAGGCGGTCGACCATAAGACCGGCCGGTAGGGACGAGACAGAGCGACGTCCACCGATCCCGACGCCGGTGCCGGGAGACTGCGCTGCGCATGTCCCTACCGGTTTTCGCTCGGCGGTAAGAAGGGCATGAGGTGCCCTTCCGTATCCAGGGTCCAGCGTGTCCCGTCGGTTGCAGGAATTCCGGTCTCCAGCCGCCAACGCTCGGGCAGAGGGCGGGGCAGCGCGAGCATGCCGCCGCCCGGGGTGTCCATCAGGGTGAACTCCAGGCGCCCGTTGATCGGGTCCTTGATCTCCACGCGCACCCGCCAGCAGCCGTTCCACTCGCGATGGAAGTCGAACGCCAGCTCGACCGGGCCGACGAGCTCCGTCATGACGGTCCGAATCAGATTGCGGGCGATATTCACGCGCCGGCGAAGATCGGTCAGGGGGATCGGAAGCGGATCTTGCGGCATTTTGAATCTCGGCCATCGACGGTCGAGTCATCCTACAGTCGGTTGTTGAAACCGCAAAGGAGTGGTCGAGGCAGGGCAGGGATGCCGGATCGGGGTGGATCGACGACGTTCGTTTTCCGGTAATGCGTCATTCGGGGCCGAAGCCAAGGCGTCGTCGGCCCCGAGAGGCTCGCGCTCGTCAAGCCGTATGCTTTTGCTCGAACAGACGATACACCACGCCGGCAATCGCCGCGCCGATCAGCGGACCGACCCAGAACAGCCAGAGCTGGCTCGCGGCCTGACCTTGTCCGCCGGTGAGCAGCGCCAACGCGGGTCCGGTGCTGCGCGCCGGGTTGACCGAGGTGTTGGTGATCGGGATCGAGATCAGATGGATCAGCGTGAGCGCCAGGCCGATGGCGAGACCCGCATGGGTGCCGATGCCGCGCTTGTCGGTCGCACCCAGGATGATGAAGAGGAACATGGCGGTCATGACGATCTCGGTCACCAGCCCGGCGAGCATGCCGTAGCCTTGCGGCGAGAGGCTGTCGTAGCCGTTGACGGCCAGGCTATTGGCGGCCAGGGTAAAGGTCGCCTGACCCTCTTTGTGAAGTCCCATGTCCGAGGCGATGAACATAATCAGGAAAGCCGCAGCGATCGCACCCAGCACCTGAGCGATCACATAGACCGGCAGATCCGCGAAGGGAAAGCGCCCACCGACCGCCAAGCCAAGCGAGACGGCTGGATTCAGATGGCATCCGGAGATATGACCGATGGCATAGGCCATCGTCAATACGGTCAAACCAAATGCGAAAGAGACGCCCAGATAGCCGATTCCGACATCGGGAACGCCTGCCGCAAAGACGGCGGCGCCGCAGCCGCCAAGTACCAGCCAGAAGGTCCCGATCAGCTCGGCGAGCGCTCGTGTCATCAGTGGCATCGAAATGTTCTCCGGTAAGATTAAACATGAAAAGGCGGCGTATCATAGTGCCTGTTCCGGCTTACACACTATCTGTTTCTTTGTCTCGACGTCCGCTCTAACGGTGACTCGATGCCCTGCGTTAAATACTTTCGTTTTTAATGGGATTTCCGCTGGCCGACATCGGTTTGATGCCGCGTCGGCGCTGGCCGAGATTAACTTTTTTTGAATAGGTATAAGCCGAATGAATCGGACCTTCGCGTGGATGTCGGCCCTCATGCTGACGGTTGCGGTTTTGTCCGGCTGTGCGACCAAGCCCAGGCAGCTGATGCCGACGCCCCTGGTCTATCAAGCGCCGAACGGGCAGGTGCTCTTCGAGCAAATCGCAACCGCGCAACAGCGCCCCGAAGTCGATCTGCTCTTCATCACCAATCGGGCGGCGGAGGACGATCCCGAAAGCCGCCTCCCCTATGGACAGACGCGCCGTAAAGGGATGGTGTTCGGTTCGGCCGAGGTGCGCATGGTCCCCGCGATCGATTGGGAGACCTTGAAGGTCCAGAGTCGGCTTGCCGAGCGGACGCGCGAAGTGGCCCTGGAGCTCGGGGCGGTCGATGAGTCGGGGGCTTTTCCGCCCGAGCCTTACCGGATTGTTCGGGCGGGGGATAACACGTTGGGTCGGGACCCGATCGAGATGCGAGAGTTCGACGAGACCAAGGCGGCCTTTCAGGATGAGATCCAGCGTCGCTTGGCCATGTCGCCGAAGAAGGAGGTCATGCTCTACGTCCATGGCTTCAACGAGACCTTCGCCACGGCGGCCTTTACGGCCGCTGAGCTGTGTCACTTCTTCGGTCGCGAGCAGGTTTGTAGTTTCTTTACCTGGCCGGCATCCTCGACCGGCAACTTCCTGATCTCCTATACCACCACCACCGAATCCGCCGAGTACGCGGTCGACCATCTCAAAAAGACGCTGCGCATGATCGCGGCGACACCCGGGGTCGAGCGTCTTCAACTGCTCGCGCACAGTCGCGGGACGGCTGTGCTGCTCAATGCCTTGCGAGAGTTGATGATCGAAGCGATTGCCTCAGGAGCGGCCCCGGCCGATGCCTATCGAATCGACAACCTTGTCCTTCTCTCGCCCGACATCGACGTCGACATCGCGGGTCAGAAGATCACCGGTTTCGTATCGGATCCGGACCTGACCCGCGCGTGGCCGGACAATTCGTTGCCGCGCCTCCTGAATGGTCGGCTGAGCATCTATGCCTCGCCGGACGATCGAGCGCTGTTGGTCTCGCGGATCCTCTTTCGCAGTCGTAACCGCGTCGGCCAGCTGCGCCCGGAGGACATCTCCCCCGCGATGCAGACCTATTTCGGGAACCTCGGCCGGGTCGATCTGATTACCTTCACGGGTGAGCGTACCGATCTCTTCGGTCATTCGTACTTCACGACCAACCCAAAGGTCAGCTCGGATCTCGTGCAGTTGGTTCGATTCGGGCAAGGCCCCGGAGATCCCGGTCGTGATCTCTTGCGCACGGGACCGGCAACGTGGGAGTTCAGGGCCGAAGCCGATTCGCGGTGAATGGTCAACGCGTACCGAAAAGCCCACCTGCGCTCGGCATGTCTAAACCGCGTCCAGAGAGAGGTTTATTTTCGGTTAGCTCGACGTTTGCTACATCCACAACCCTTGGCGGGGACGCGGTTTAAGCGGGTGTCAGCTCTTCCATCGGCCAACGCGCCCTGGGCTTGAAGGCGAGCGGCTCGAGATGCCCGGCGCGCAGGCGCTGCCAGCCCGCGTAGGCGATCATGGCGCCGTTGTCGGTGCAGAGCGAGGGTCTGGGATAGAAGGTTTCGCCGCCCGCGGCAGCGATGGCGGCGTTCATGCGCTCGCGCAGTCGGCGGTTGGCGCTGACGCCGCCGGCGAGGATCAGGCGTCGATGGCCGGTCTCCTGCAAGGCGCGACGACATTTGATCACCAGGGTGTCGACCACCGCCTCCTCGAAGGCGCGGGCGATGTCGGCTCGGGTCTGGTCCGGGTCGAGCGCCTCGGGAACGGTCTCGCGAACGGTATTGAGTGCGAAGGTCTTCAGTCCGCTGAAGCTGAAGTCGAGGCCCGGTCGGTCGGTCATGGGGCGCGGGAAGCGGAAACGCTCGGGGTTGCCGCGCTCGGCGAGCTTGGCAAGCTCCGGGCCGCCGGGGTAGGGGAGATCGAGGATCTTCGCGGTCTTGTCGAAGGCCTCGCCTGCGGCGTCGTCGAGCGACTCGCCCAAGATGCGGTAGCGGCCCACACCGGTGACGTCGACCAGTTGGGTGTGTCCGCCCGAGACCAGCAGCGCCACGAAGGGGAAGGCGGGCGCCGGGTCTTCGAGCAGCGGTGCGAGCAGATGCCCCTCCATGTGATGCACGCCGACCGCCGGCACGCCCCAGGCCCAACCGAGGCTGCGTCCCAAGGCGGCGCCGACCAGGAGTGCGCCGACAAGGCCAGGACCGGCGGTGTAGGCGACGCCGTCGATCGATGCAGGATCGAGCCCGGATTCTTCAAGCACCTGTCGGATCAGCGGCAGTGTTTTGCGCACGTGATCGCGCGAGGCCAGCTCCGGGACGACACCGCCGTACTCGGCATGGATCTCGATCTGACTGTAGACGGCTTGGGCGACCAGACCGCGCTCGCCGTCATAGACGGCCACACCGGTCTCGTCGCAGGAGGTTTCGATCCCGAGGACGCGTCTTACGATCCTTTTGGGCACATGATCACCGGTTAATTGGTGCGTTGTGCCGGGCGGGAGCGAGGCACAACGAAAGTGGGATACCCGTTGTGCTTCCTGCGCCGGCACAACCACAGAGAAAGCGGGTCAGCGCGCTGCATCCACCGCATAAGGGGCCGGATCCAGGATCGGGGTGCGCCCCAGGACCAGGTCGGTCGCGAGCCTTGCAGAAGCAGGGCCGGTGACGAGGCCGTTGCGGAAATGTCCGGCATTGATCACGAGGCCATCCACACCCGGATAGGCCCCGATAAAGGGGATGCCGCTCGGTGAGCTGGGTCGCAGCCCCGCCCAATGGTCTTCGATCGGCGTGCGTTTGAGGACGGGGAACATCTCGAAGGCCGCACGGTAAAGCGCCTCCTTGGCCTCGGCGGTCGTCGTTTTGACGAATCCGGTGTGTTCGAGTGTGCTCCCGAACAACATGCGCCCGTCGCGACGCGGAATGAGGTATTGCTCGCGGTGCAGGGTGATGTGGTTGATCTGGCCGGGCTTGCCGTAGAAGAGGATCATCTGGCCGCGCACCGGCGCGATGTCCGGTGCCTGTCCGAGCTGCTCGAGCAGCTTGGCGGTCCAGGCGCCGGTGCAGATGACGACCCGGCGCGCCTGGATGGTCCCGTCGGGGGTCCGTACCCCGGTCACCTGGCCGCCGTCGACCAGAAGCTCCAAGACCTCCTCGTTTTCGCGCAGCTCGATCCGTTCTTCGACCGAGCGGCGAACCGCCTTGGTCAGGCGCGGCGTGCGCACCTGTGCGATGCGGGGCAGCAGGAGTCCGCGCGTGAGACCGGGTCCGAGCTGGGGCTCGATCTCGTGCAGGTGCGACCCTTCGACCATCTCGATGGGTTGGTCATGGCGCTTCGCCCAGGAGACAGCGACCCTATGCTCCTCCATGTCCAGGACGAGCATCCCGCTCAGGGTCAGCTCGGGATCGATCCCGGTCTCCTGCAGGAGCGCCTCGGCCAGCTCCGGATAGGCGTGCTGGCTCCAGGTCGCGAGTGCCGTCACCGCGTCCGGATAACGCCAAGGGTAGATCGGAGAGATGATGCCGCCGCCGGCCCAAGATGACTCGCGGCCGGTCTCGCCCATCTCGATCAATGTGACCTCGGCACCGGACTCGACCAGCTCGCGGGCGGTCAGGAGACCGATGATGCCGCCGCCAACGACGAGGACGTCGCTCATGTTGCCGCCCTCTCGCCGAGCTCGCGCGGCAAGGGGAAGACGACCTGCTCGCGGATGCCGTCCTGTTCTTCGACCCCGGCGGCACCCCAAGCTTGAAGCTGCGCGATGACCTGCTCGACCAGCACCTCGGGCGCCGAGGCCCCGGCGGTGAGCCCGACCCGCGGCGAGGTGCTCAGCCACTCTCGGCGGATGTCCTCGGGTCCGTCGATCAGATAGGCGGCGCAGCCCTGCTTCTCGGCCAGCTCGCGCAGCCGGTTGGAGTTGGAGCTGTTGGCCGAGCCGACCACCAGCAGCAGATCGCAGCGCGCGGCGAGATCACGGACCGCGTCCTGTCGGTTCTGGGTCGCGTAGCAGATGTCGCTCTTCTTCGGCCCCTGGATCTCGGGGAAGCGTTCACGCAGTGCGTCGATAATCCCGCTCGTATCGTCTACCGAGAGTGTGGTCTGGGTGACATAAGCGACCCGCGACGGGTCCTTGATCTCAAGCCCGGCGACGTCCGCGACCGATTCGACGAGATGCATCGACCCGCCGTCGCTCAGACACTGACCCATGGTGCCCTCGACCTCGGGGTGGCCGGCGTGCCCGATCAGGATCACCTCGACCCCGTTCTTGCAGTGCCGTGCGACCTCCAGATGAACCTTTGTCACCAGCGGGCAGGTTGCGTCGAAGACACGCAGGTTTCGCCCTTCCGCCGCGCGGCGCACTTCTTGGGCGACGCCGTGGGCGCTGAAGATCAGCGTGGCCCCGTCCGGGACATCGTCGACCTCCTCGACGAAGACGGCGCCGCGCCGTTTCAAACCGTCGACGACGAAGCGGTTGTGCACCACCTCATGCCGGACATAGACGGGCGAGCCGTAGAGCTCGAGCACACGCTCGACGATCTCGATCGCGCGGTCGACACCGGCACAGAAACCACGGGGATTGGCGAGGAGGATGTTCATAGTGTCAAAGAATAGGGGATCGGTCGGGAAAATTCACGCCTCGGGGCCATGCTTGGGCCGGGGCTCGGGTTCAGGCTCGGCCACGGACAAGACGCGCACGCGGATCGTCAGGGAGCGTCCGGCGAAGGGATGGTTGAAGTCGACCCGCACGCGATCCGCCTCCACCTCCAGGACGACCCCGCTGGTCTCGTGACCGCCGGGTGTCTGGAAGGCGACGACCAGGCCGGGTATGGGCGCGATCTCGGGCGGGAAATCGCCGCGCTCCATCCAGTGGATGTTGGCCTCGTCATAGGGCGAGAAGAGCTCCGAGCCATGCGCGACGACATAGGTCTCGCTGCCCGGAGCAAGACCGAGGAGCGTGGACTCGAACTCCGCGGTCAGGGTGCCGTCGCCGATGGTGCAGGCGATCGGCTCGGCGTCGAAGGTCGAGAGTGCGACGAAGCCATCTTGGAAGCGGACCTCCAGATGCAGCTCGACGGCACGACCGCGGGCGAGCAGTGAGGCCGTCTCGGTCACGGTCTGGTTCGCAGCCGTGTTTGCTGCCTCGTTCGCAGTCCGCGTCTCGGGCGGGTCGGTGTCGGTCACGGCGCGGCTCATGCCTGCTCGGCGGCGATCGCGTGCATGAGGGGCAGGTCCAGGCCATGCGCCTCGCCGTTGCGAATGGCGCGGGCGAGGCGGGCCGGTGCGCTCCGACCCATGCAGGCGTGCTCGGGATCGCCGGCGAAGGCGATGCCGAGCGCATTGAAGAGCGCATCGCGATCGAACCGGCGCCCGGTCATGGCCTCCTGAAGATCGATCACCTCGTGGCCGACCTGCTCGGCAAAGGCGCGATGCCGCGACCATAGGGTCTCGACCGTTCCGCCCGTGCGCAGCCCGGCGATATTGGTTGTCAGGATGAAGAGGTTCTTGAGCACCAGCTCGAAGACGAGCTCTTCGGCGCTGCTCAAGCGGTGTGTGGGGATCGCCAGGGTCGCCAGCGCATCGGCCAGCAGATCCGCCTGCGGGCCATACACCGGGGACGGGATGATGACCTTGTGGTCGCGCCCCGGCTTCTTCTCGAACCAGACCGAGATCACCGTCGGGTCGGGGCAGTCGGACCAGTCGCTCGGCAGCAGCTCGTTCTGGAGCAGACCCAGACGCCCGCGCCATTGAGGGGGAAGGGCGGCGAGGGTCGCGGCCAGGTCGGCCTCTCCGACCGCGATCAACACCAACTGCGGCTCGGGCAGCTGGGTTGCGGCCGTGACCAAAGAGGCCCCGCGGAGCACGGGGTACAGGGGATGTCCGAGCTTGAGCAGGCCGCGCGCGAAAACGCCGCCCATCTCGCCGACACCGACGAGCACGACAGGATGTTTCATCTTTTCGGAGAGCCTCCAGCCGCCGGCTTCCGGCCGCCGGCCTCGATCGTCGACAGGTTGTGCGGATCCGGGGTCTTGTCCGCCATTACAGCAGCTCTTGCGTCACGAAGAGATAGCCGAGTGCGGTGACCACCACAAAGATGGTGGCATAGATGAGCAGGATGCAAACCCCTGGGAGATCATTGCAGACCTTGCTGTATCGACAGAGTTTACATCCTCTCATCCTGCTCCTGCTGCCTTGTTTCGGCGGGATGGCCTCGCGGGTGCGGGGCGGGGCTGGTGAATTATCGGGTTTCTCAATCCTGAGTATCCTCACCCAGATCGGAGGCACGATCAAGGCGTGTCGAGCAGCGATGTAATGGGTCGGCGCTGCGTTGCCGTCAATCTTGAGCAAGCCCTCGCAGAATTTTTCGTTGTCGTTGTTGTGTTCGTCCGGAATCCGACAACGACAACGAACAGAGCCTTCGACCACTCTTCCTGGTTGCGGCTCTGCAGGTAGATCCTTTTCCGGAAATCACCTTTGCAGCGACGCGGTTCAAAGCCTTCCGCTGAGGTCTCGGATCGAGAATCCGCACAGCGCCCCATCGATCTCCTTCGTCAAGCCCATGACTTTGAAACGCTCCCCCATGATCGTCGGCAGGAGCAATTGCTTCGCGCCGGGTGTCAGGTCGAAGGCATCGGGTGCCTCGGAGAGGATCCGGTCGATCCCGCAGCCGATCAGGAAGCTCGCCTGCGTGGTGAAGCCGGCCAGCTCGAAGCCCGCGGCGACACCGGCCTCGGCGGCTGCGGTGAAATCCACATGGGCAGTGATGTCCTGCAGCCCGACATGGCTGTAAGGGTCGCCGTGGGCCTGGTGGCGGCGGTGGCACATGAGTGTCCCCATGGTGCGGTCGGGCTGGTAGTAGGCCGGGCGCGGATAGCCGTAATCGACCAAGAGGACGAGGCCAGCCTCCAGCGCGCCGCTCAATGCTTTCATCCAGGGCGGCAGGCGCAGGTTGATCTCCGAGCCGTAGCCCGGCGCTTGCGTAAACCCTTCGGCCTGCAACGCGCCGACGGCGTCGGCGAGTCCGGGCGAACGTGCCGGCGCGGTGACCTCGAGGAAGGCGCCGGCGCGCTCGGTGACGAAGACCTCGTCGATTCCGCCGTCCTCGCGGATGCTGAAGCGATGCACGGGCATGGCGTCCAGCACCTCGTTGGCGAGGACGACCCCGCGCAGCGTCTCGGGCAGTCGGGGGAGCCATGCGCAGCGTTCCGCCAGATGCGGTATCCGCTCCCGGATCAGCGTGCGTTGGCGTTCCCGAAGATCCGGGCTCGGCTCCAGGATCAGGTAACGGCCGGGCAGGGAGTCCCGGTGCTCCAGGGTTTTGAGCACCTCGACGGCGAGCGTTCCGGTGCCGGCGCCGAGCTCGAGTAGATCGCCGCCGCCGAGTCGCTCCAGCACCTCGGCACACTGTGCGGCAAGACAACGCCCGAAGAGCGGAGAGATCTCGGGCGCGGTCACGAAATCGCCGTCCCGTCCGAGCTTCACGGCGCCTGCAACGTAGTAGCCGAGACCCGGTGCGTAGAGGGCTAGATCCATGAAGCGGTCGAATGGCAGCAGGCCGTCGGCGGCCGCGATCTCCGTTCGGATGAGCTCGGTGAGTCGGGCCGAGATATCGGTCGCGCCGGTTCCATCGGGTCTGCGTGTCCTGTCGGTCGTATCATCCATCGCGAAATCCTCGTTCGTGCTTTTTCGCACGGCGACACTATATCGCCGGGAGGCCGTCGATCCTCGGACGGACGACGAAACAAGAGAGACAGGCAGATGAGCAACGACGATAAAGGCGTGCTTCACCGTGGTGGCGCACACAGTTCACCCTATCCGGTCAGCCGTTTGGCCCCGGCCTTCGATTCCGGCGAGCTCGCGAGCGAGGTCGCCCGGGCGGAGTCGATGTTGAGCGCCCGCACGGGTGCGAAGCTTCGGGTCATCGCCGACCAGATCAAGCTGCTTCAGCAGGAGGCGCGCAAGGTCCTCGCGGACGCCAAGGAGGAGCAGACGCTGACCCGTGCGCGGTGTGCCTTCAAACGTATCCCGGGGCGGACCTATCACCTCTATCGCAAGGCGGTCGGCGAGCCATTCTTCTCGATGCTTGCGCCGGCCGAGTGGGGCGGCGAGGTCCCTTACACGTTTCTGGGATCCTACCGGCTCGAAACGGATTATTCCTGGACACCGGCCGACCGAGCCGATCAGCCGGACGACACCGGCGAGCTGGTGACTCAACTGCTGCGCATCGGCGGCTTGGCATCGCGAGGCGAGGGATGAAGACATTTCTGTTGATCGTCGGCGTGGTGGCTGTGCTCGGCATCGTCGCCATGGCTGTGTTCGTCTTCGTGGTTCACAACGTAGAGACGCCCGAGTATGTCGCGGTCGAGAGCGACGGCGCGTTCGAGCTCCGGGACTACCCGGCCCTCGTGGTCGCCGAGACGACGCGCGCCGGTGCGCGACGCGAAGCGCTCGGAGCCGGGTTCGGGCCGCTCGCACGCTACATCTTTGCCAAGGAGCGGGGCGGGGAGAAGATCGCGATGACCGCACCCGTCATCCAGCAGCGTCCCGAGGCGCCTGCAGAGCGAATCGCGATGACCGCCCCGGTGATCCAGTCGCCGACAGGGGAGGACGCCTGGTCGGTGCGCTTCATCATGCCCTCCGGCTACAGCCTGGAGGCGCTTCCGGCGCCGGCGACCTCCGAGGTGCGCCTGCGCGAGATCCCGGCGCAGCGGCGCGCGGCGGTTCGCTTCAGCGGCTCGACCACAGACGCCGCGCTTGCGGAGCAAGAGGCGGCACTGCGGACCTGGATGACCGCGCGGGGCCTGACGCCCGCGGGTCCTGCCGTCTATGCCTACTACAACGATCCCTTCACGCCCGGTTTTCTGCGGCGCAACGAGGTCCTCATCGACGTCGCGGCACCCTGAAGTACGCGAAGGGGACGTTGCTCGTTCGTGCAGCACGGCAGATGTGTCGAGACTGTTCGTTGTCGTTGTCGTATCGATGGTCGATTACGACAACGACAACGACAACGATCTCGGACGGTAGTCACAGCGAAGTCCACCTGGTCCTGCGACGGTGCCTGGGGACTGCGCTGCGTTTGTCCCTCCGGCTACGCTGCCTCGCAGCGCCCTGCCGGACACCGCGCTGGACGCACTCCCGGGGCCGCTCAACACCGTTCGCCGCGCTCGATCGTCA
This sequence comes from Thiocapsa roseopersicina, assembly GCF_900106925.1. GTDB lineage: Bacteria > Pseudomonadota > Gammaproteobacteria > Chromatiales > Chromatiaceae > Thiocapsa > Thiocapsa roseopersicina. The sequence continues at coordinate 21,263 of NZ_FNNZ01000018.1, read as the reverse complement.
CGCCCACGTCCACGCATTTGCCGACGGCGCCTGGCTTGCTCAGCGTGAGCCGCACCCAAGCAACGCCAAACTCATCCCGCAGGATAGACGCGCAGCGCTCGGCGAGCGTCTCCACCAGCTCGAAGCGGCTTTCCGAGACGAATTGCTCCAAGCGCCGCGTGACGGCCTCGTAGTCCAGCGCGTCTTCGATGCGATCCGTAGCCGCGCCGCGCGCGATGTCGCTCGCCATCTCCAGATCCAGAACGACGGGGCGGCGGATGCGCTTCTCCCAGTCGTGGATGCCGATGGTGGTGTCGATCCGCAGGCCGCGAATGAATACGGTGTCCATGCTAGACCGCGTTCCGCGGAGCATCTGATGGTGCCGTGTTGCCGGGCAGCTGAATAAGCCCGCGATCGGTGGAGCGAACGCGGTCTGGAATTCTGAATTTTTTCATTTGGATCGCGTCATATCCGAAGGTTTTGGTGTCTTCAGTCCGTGTGTTTTCGACCAAACGTAGCTTGTCGCTCGGAATCGTGCCGGGTGACGCTGCGCGCTCCGCTACTGCGTCGCCTCAGCTTGACCTGTAACGGCTTCCCATGTCCAATTGCGCCCCATGATTACAGCCTCGCTCCTCATCGTCGCCGCCTACCTGCTGGGCTCGGTTTCCAGCGCCATCATCGTTTGCCGCTTGATGGGGCTCCCGGATCCGCGCACGCAGGGGTCCAATAATCCAGGTGCGACCAACGTGCTGCGCATCGGGGGGAAGAAGGCCGCTGCCATCACGCTGGTCGGCGACAGTCTGAAGGGTCTGATCCCGATGATGGTCGGTCATCTCCTCGGCGCGGGTCCGGCGGTGCTGGCAGGTATCGGTTTGGCGGCCTTCATCGGTCATCTCTACCCGGTCTTCTTCGGATTCCGCGGCGGCAAGGGCGTAGCCACTGCCTTGGGCGTACAGATCGGGCTCTTCTGGCCGATTGGCCTCTCGGTGGCGGCCATCTGGCTGTTTGTCGCCAAGGTGCTCAAGATCTCCTCCCTGTCCGCCTTGATCTCCATGGCACTCGCACCCGTGATCGTGTGGATCTTCTGGCCCGACAACGTCTTGATCGGGATGCAGCTCATCATCACGGGCCTGCTCTTCTGGCGGCACCGCAGCAATATCCGAAACCTGATCACGGGCACCGAAGACCGCATCACCCGCTAAGCCGCTGCTAAACCGTGTCCCGTGCCATATGGCCTGTTGTCGCGTTGTGTCGACGTCGGACGATGTGCTCAAGGTTGGAGTCGACGCGGTTTAGGATAAAAAATCAATCAATGACCTAAACTGCGTCGGCTCCAGCCTTTCCGGGGAGCGCGAGATTCCGATCCACCGAGAACCTCGCATACTTTCGCAAGACGCAGTTTAGCTGACTAAGCGCGCGGTGGCGCCGAGCTGCGGCTCGTCCGGCGGGCTGAACCAGCTCAGCTTCTCGCGTAGCTTCACGACCTCGCCGACGATGATCAGGGTCGGCGGCTCCGGCGGATCGGCCTCCACCAGCTCCACGATGGTCTCGAGTGTGCCCGAGTAAACGCGCTGCAGGTGCGTCGTCCCCTGCTGGATAAGCGCGATGGGCATCTGCGGCGAGACGCCGTTTGCGATCAACTGGTCCACGATGATCGGCAGACCCGCAAGGCCCATGTAGAAGACCACCGTTTGGCTCGGCTGCGCGAGTGCGCCCCAGTTGAGGTTCATGGTGCCGTCCTTGAGATGGCCGGTCACGAAGGTCACGGATTGGGCGTAGTCGCGGTGGGTCAGGGGGATGCCGGTGTAGCTCGCGCAGCCTGCGGCCGCCGTGATGCCGGGCACGACCTGGAAGGGCACGCCCTGCACGGCGAGGGTGTCGATCTCTTCCCCGCCGCGTCCGAAGATGAAGGGATCGCCGCCCTTCAGGCGCAACACGCGATGCCCATCCTTGGCGAGATCGGCGAGCAATTGGTTGATCTCCTCCTGTCTCATGGCGTGGTGGTTGCGCTGTTTGCCGACGTAGATGCGGCGAGCGTCGCGGCGCGTCATCTCGAGGATAGGCTCGGCGACCAGGCGGTCGTAGACGACGACATCGGCCTGTTGCATCAAGCGCAGGGCGCGGAAGGTCAGAAGGTCCGGATCACCGGGGCCGGCGCCGACGAGGTAGACCTCGCCCATATCGGATTCGAGGGCATCGTGGGCCAATTCGCGCTCGATGACCGCCTCGGCCTCGGCGAATTGGCCCGCGAAGATGCGCTCCGCAACCGCGCCTTCCAGCACGCGATCCCAGAATCGACGCCGATCGGGCAGGGCGCTGAAGCGCTCCTTTACCCGGTCGCGATAGCGTGCGCAGAGCTGCCCGAGCCGGCCGTAGCCGGCGGGGATGATGGATTCGAGTCGGGTCCGCAGCAGCCGCGCCAGCACGGGCGAAGCCTTGCCGGTGGAGATCGCCACCACGACGGGCGAGCGATCGACGATCGAGGGCAGGAGAAAGGTGCAGGCATCCGGGTCGTCGATGACGTTGACCGGGATGTCGTGCTCGCGCGCGAGCTCGGCGATTTTGCGGTTGACTCCGCGGTCGTTCGTTGCGGCGATCACGAGCCGGTTGCCTTGGATATCGCCGGATTCGAAGCGCCGCACGAGATGACGAATCGCGCCTGTATCGGCCAGGTCGTTCAGCGAATCGACGAGGTCGGGTGCGACAACCGTGACCGCAGCGCCGGCACGGAGCAGGCTGCCCACCTTGCGGGCCGCGGTGACGCCGCCGCCGACGACCAAGCAGGGTTTATCCCTGATGTCTTGAAAGATCGGAAGGAATTCCATGCTCATTTCGGTTTGTAAGGCCCACAAGGGTCGTTGAGTTGGCCGTCAAAAGTCCTTAATATACTTAAATACTTAGGTTTGTGGTAGGACGACGATGTGATCAACGAGATCGATTCCGAATCGCTGCACGGCAGGATCGCGGGCGGCGAGGATGTGCTGCTCGTGGATATCCGCACCCCTGCGGAGATCGCCCAAGGCGCTATCCCCGACGCCATGCAGCTGCCCATGCATCTGATTCCGATTCGGATCAGCGAGTTGCCTAAAGATCGGGATGTGGTGCTCTACTGCCGCAGCGGTGCGCGGTCTTATCAAGCCTGTGCCTACATGATGCAACAGGGTTACGACCGTGTTCTGAATCTGCGGGGCGGAATCATCGCTTGGGCCCGTCACGGCTACCCGATCGCATGACCCGGTCGGGCTCGCGCGGGACGCTCGTCGAGATCGGCCGGAAACGGCCGCGATCGGCTCCGAGCGCAGCCCTCGGCGCCTTGCCTTTTCGGCCTGTTTCGCCTATAAAACCGAATTCTTGTGTCTACTGATATTCTAAAACAGCACCCGACCGGAGGTACTCCATGGCAGATTTTGACCAAGAGCTCGACGCCAGCGGCCTGAATTGCCCGCTCCCGATTTTACGTGCGAAGAAGACACTGAACGCGATGGGTTCGGGCCAAGTGCTCCACGTCGTGGCCACCGATCCGGGCTCGGTCAAGGACTTCGATGCCTTCGCCAAGCAGACCGGCAACGAGCTGATGGAGTCGAAGGAAGATGGCGGGAAGTTCCACTTCCTGATCAAGAAGGGCTGACGGCCGGGCCGTCTCGCTCAAACGAATCAACCCGCGAGCCGATCGACCCGCGAGGAGGACACGATGGAAGAAAAGAAACTCGCCATTATCGCCACTAAAGGCTCTCTCGATTGGGCCTACCCACCCTTTATCCTCGCCTCGACCGCATCCGCGCTCGGATACGAGACACAGATCTTCTTCACCTTCTACGGGCTGCAGCTCCTGAAGAAGAAGCTCGCCCTCGAGGTGACCCCGCTCGGCAACCCCGGAATGCCCATGCCGATGGGCATGGACAAGTGGTTTCCGGTCCTGGGTCTGACTTTGCCCGGTATGCAGGGCATGATGACCTCGATGATGAAGAAGAAGATGAAGGACAAGGGCGTCGCCAGTGTGGAAGAGCTGCGCGATCTCTGCCAAGAGGCCGAGGTCAAGCTGATCGCCTGTCAGATGACGGTCGACCTGTTCGACATGAACCAGGCCGAGTTCATCGACGGTGTGGAATACGCGGGCGCGGCAGCCTTTTTCGAGTTTGCGGGACAAAGCGACATCTGTCTCTACATCTGAAGCGCGCCCCGCGCCTCGCGCGCGGGTCTCGCCTTGCGCGTGGTCCGGGACGACGTTGCGTCGCACCGGGTTTGCAACGAAGAACGCCGCTCTCGGGGCGGCGTTCTTCGTTGGATTTATCCTGCGTTGGCGCCCGCGCCAATCCGCAACCGTCAAGGATATCCCGGCACTCGGCTAAATCGCGTCCAGGCCGAGATGCCGAGCTCCGAGTGAGTCAAACGGTAAGTGCAGACTCGAAGCTTTGGTCGCGACGCGGTTTAAGGTTCTTATTCTTGCCATCCTAAACCGCGTCAGCTCCGGCGCGCGTCGTTTCAGCCGTAGCCGATCCAAGCCAACAACCGCGCATGCCGCTCCAGACGCGGTTTAGCGGTTTAGAATGCCTTGACGATCTCGAGCCCGATGAGGTGGGCGTCCATCTCGTAATCGCCGTCGATCGCATCGGTCCCGTTGATGTCTCCTCCGCGGTAGGGCGTGTCGCTGCGGATCGTTCGATCATTCGCCTTGACGTACATGTATCCCGCTTCGATAGAGAGGCCGTCGCCGAGCAGATGTGCGACACCGATGCCGAAGAGGTGGCGGTCGCTGTCCGGGACGCGCGCACTGAAGTGGGCGTCCTCTTGCCCCGTCTCGTCGTAGGAGTAGCCGAAGCGGAGCTGGGTGTCCGGCCCGACTTGATAGGTGACGCCGAGTCGGTACGCGTTGCTGTCGTTCCAGTCGTTCGTATCGGTAAAGATGGTCTCCCCCGTACGCGTTCCTTCAACCTCGAGCTTGCTGAAGTCGCTCCAGCCCGTGCGCGTCCAGTCGATCTCGACGGCCAAGGCTTCGGTGACGGCATAGCGGGCTCCGAGCTGCAGACGCCAGGGCAGGTCGACATCCACCTCGGCGTTCTGTCCGGGCGGAAGCCGGCCGATCGCGACCAGGGTTCGGCTCAAGGGTTGGTAATTCCCTTCGAGGCCGACGGTTGCGCTGGAGCGAAAGGCGGCGCCGAAGCTCCATGCCTCGTAACGATAAAGTGCGCTCAGGTTGAAGCCGAGATCGGCTCCGTCTCCGCTGAGTCGTCCTGCGGTCGAGTCGAGCTGGGCGTTCTTCACCCAGTAGATATCCAGGCCGCCGGACAGGCTCAGATTTTCGTTGACGCGATAGGCCGCGGTCGGGGAGAAGTCGAGGATCTCGAGCTTGCTCGCGGTGGGTTGCCCGCGCGGCACGTTCGGATCCAGCGGCGGCGGAACCGGTATGCGCACGGTGCCGCTCAGGGCGGGGAAAGTTCCGTCCTCCCAGCGGGTCTCGAGCCCGAAAGGGGCCGTGATCCCCAGTCCGATGCGCCAATCCTCGTTGACCCGCAGTGCAGTCTGGATCATCGGCGCCGCTGTCCACTCCGCGCCCTGGCTGTCGTGTTGCCCCGAGGCGGTCCGAACGCTGAAGTTGGGGTTGATCAGGAGCGCGCCCAGGGCGACGCTCGACGTATCATGAAATCCCATGGCGGCCGGGTTGTAGGCGAAGGCGCCGGACTCTTCTGGATTCGCGACCAAGGCGTTCGCCAGTCCGATGCCGGCCGTCGAGATCTCCGGGAGTGAAAAGCCTGCGGCGAGCGATTCACCGGCAGCGACGAAGGCTCCGGCAGCGATGGCGGTCGCAATCGCGCGAGCGATCTGTTGTTTCATGCAGGAGGCTCCTCGTCTTGTCGGTGTTCGTTGTTTTTCTGCGGCGCACTTTAGGCGAAGATGCCACATTTATCCAGAGGTTGTTGCGGGAAAATTTCGTGACCGCAATCACCTGTCATGCCTGCGGTTTCGGCCTCTGTTCGATCGGCGTCCGCCGATCCCGCAGAGCTACCCCCGCATCCCGTGATTGTGATATAAATCGGTCTTATTTCGCTGTCGTCATCTCGACGTGGTCTACGGATGGCAGATCGCAGACTCCAGGTTTTCCATACGGTCGCTCGGCTGCTGAGCTTCACCAAGGCTGCCGAAGTGCTGCATATGACGCAGCCCGCCGTCACCTTCCAGGTCCGTCAGTTGGAGGAGCACTTCAACACGCGCCTGTTCGACCGGACGCACAACCGGATCAGCCTCACTGATGCGGGGAAAACGGTATTCGGCTCGGCGGACCGCATCTTCGAGCTGTATTCCGAAATGGAGAATGCAGTTCGCGAGATCACCGGCGAGATCAGCGGTTCGCTGGCGATCGGTGCGAGTACGACCATTGCCGAGTACATGCTCCCGACCCTGCTGGGTGATTTCAAGGGGCGCTATCCGGATGTGATCATCCACCTCAAGGTCTCCAACAGCGACGGGATCGTCTCGATGGTGGAGAACAACACCATTGATCTTGGTGTGGTCGAAGCGCCGGTCGGGAACAAGAACCTGGTCGTGGAGCATTGCAAGCGCGATCACCTCTTCGCGATCGTCCCGCCGGGTCATCCGCTAGCCGGTGCCGGGATGGTCACCTTCGAGCGCCTCCTGGAGTACCCCTTCATCTGCCGTGAAGAGGGTTCGGGAACGCGCGAGGTGATCAACGATTACCTGAACCTGCAACACGATTGTCATTCCGTGCTCAAGGTGTCGATGGAGCTCGGCAGCCCAGAGGCCGTCAAAGGCGCCGTGGAGGCCGGGATGGGCGTGTCGGTGGTGTCGGGTGCGACGATTCAGAAAGAGCTTAAGCTGGGCACGCTGGTTGCCCTCAACCTGGATCCGCCGCTGGATCGTCCCTTCTCCTTCGTCCATCAGAAACAGAAGTTTCGACTGCGCGTCATGGAAGAGTTGCTGGAGTTTGCGCGGGCCTACTGCCGCGAGCACGACGACTGACGCCGAAACGCGATGGACCCCGTAACCAATCCACCCCGAGCGACTGCGAAGCCGCAGGCCCGCTGCGGCTGCCCGCGACCCCCGAATCTCCACTGAGCCGCTCCCCGTGATGAGTCGAATTCAAGGACCCGAGCCGGAGCGGCGTCTCGCGCGGTTGTTCCGCTCGCTCGCTCCCGCGGAGCGTGAAACGCTGCTCGCATTCGCCGAGTTTCTCGCGCAGCGGGGGGCCACGACGCCGGAGCCGCATGGCGGGCTACGCGAACCCATTCCCGTGCCGCGTCCGACCACCGAAAGCGTGGTCGCCGCGATCAAGCGTCTGTCGAAGGCCTACGAGATGCTCGATCGCGGACCGATGCTCAACGAAACCTCGGCGCTGATGTCCGCGCACGTCCTGCAGGGTCGTCCGGCAAACGAGGTTATCGACGATCTCGAAGCCTTGTTCGCCCGTCACTACCGCGATTACAGAGCCAAACACCTCTCGGAAGGCTGATTCAGTCCACATGAAAATCGTCGCGAACTGGTTTCGGCGTTATTTCTCCGATCCCCAGATCATCTTTCTGGCCATCCTGCTGCTGATCTTGTTTGCCGTGGTCATCACCATGGGCCGCATGCTCATGCCCGTGTTGGCCAGCATCGTCATCGCCTATCTGCTCGAGGGCTTGGTCGGGCAGCTCGAGCGTCGCGGGTTGCCGCGCTCGGCAAGCGTCTTGGTGGTGTATATCGCCTTTTTGGTGTTCGTTGCCTTGGTGTTGGTGGGCGTCGTGCCCTCGGTGTCGCTTCAGGTCACCGAGCTGGTGCAGCAGTTGCCGTCGATGATCTCGGCCGCGACCACGGCGCTTCTGGATCTGCCCGAGCATTACCCGGATCTGGTGACCGAGGCCCAGGTCGCCGAGTTGATCGGGGCGATCCGAGCCGAGACAGTGATGTTCGGTCAACGCGTACTCTCATGGTCGCTCGCAAGCGTCGTCGGGGTCATCACCATCCTGGTTTATCTGATTCTTATGCCGCTGCTCGTGTTCTTCTTCATGAAGGACAAGGAGTTGATCTTAAAGTGGTTTCATCGCTTCCTGCCGACCCATCGCACGATCGTGAACGACATTTGGAAGGACGTCGATCGGCAAATCTCCAATTACGTCAGGGGCAAGTCATGGGAGATCCTGATCGTCTGGCTGGTCAGCTACGCCACCTTCCTCGGCTTCGGGCTCAAATATGCGATGCTTTTGTCGTTGCTGGTCGGTTTTTCGGTCATCATTCCCTACATCGGGGCCGCCGTGGTCACGGTGCCCGTGTTGTTGGTGGCCTGGTTCCAATGGGGCTGGACTCCGACCTTCATCTGGCTTTCGGTTGCCTACTTCATCATCCAGGCTCTCGACGGCAATGTCCTGGTGCCCCTGCTGTTCTCCGAGGTGGTGAATCTGCATCCGGTTGCGATCATCGTCGCTATTCTGGTGTTCGGCGGGATTTGGGGTTTCTGGGGTGTGTTTTTTGCGATTCCGCTCGCGACCCTGGTTCAAGCCATTCTCACGGCCTGGCCGATTCCGCCCGACGAGCAGGGCGAAGCAGCCGCTTGAGACCGGCGCGTCGAACGCGGCAGCCTCGGGTCAACGGGTACAATCCAAGCGGTTTTACGCTACAGCGCATCCATGCACGCCTTCGCCCTCAGTCGCTTCCTCTTCTGGTTCGTCATCTTCTTCCTGATCGCATTGGCGAGCCGGCCATGGATCGAGGATCTCTTCATCCGGTACCAAGCCGAACCGCGCGCGATCATGGCGCGCGGTGAGCTGGCTGCCGACGAGCAGACAACCATCGCGATCTTCGAGACGATCAGTCCGTCGGTCGTTTACATCACCACCTCCGGGCGCGTGATGGATCTGTTGTCGCGCAATCTCCTGGAAGTCCCTCGCGGCACGGGCTCCGGGTTCATGTGGGACAGACATGGTCATGTCGTGACGAATTATCATGTGGTTGCCGACGTGCAGGCGGCCTATGTCAGGCTTTCCAATCAGCGCGTCTACGAGGCGGCATTGGTCGGCGTCAGCCCGGAGCATGACATCGCGGTGTTGCGGATCGACAGCGGCGCCGGCGGGCCTCCGCCGGTGGCGATCGGCTCGAGTCACGACCTGAAGGTCGGGCAGAAGGTCTTCGCGATCGGCAACCCCTTCGGGTTGGATTATTCACTGACCGGCGGGGTGATCTCGGCACTCGATCGGACGATTCCGTCGGATGAGGGGCGCACGATCGAGCATTTGATTCAGACGGACGCGGCGATCAATCCCGGAAATTCGGGTGGTCCCCTCATCGACAGCGCCGGGCGCGTCATCGGCATGAATACGGCGATCTTCAGCCCGTCCGGAAATTTTGCGGGTATCGGCTTCGCCGTGCCGGTCGACACCATCAATCGCGTCGTGCCGCGCCTCATCGCCTACGGTCGCTATGTGCGGCCTGCGCTTGGGGTCATCACGGATGGGGATCTGAGCCGTCGGCTCGCCGAGAGCGTCGGCGTCGAGGGGGTGGTCATCCTGCAGGTTCAGGAGGGCTCGCCCGCTGCGCGGGCCGGGTTGCGCGCGGCAACCATGAGCAAGAACGGGGATCTGGTTGCCGCCGATCTAATCGTCGCGGTGGACGGGCAGGATGTCGACTCGGTCGAGAGGCTGATCGAGCTGCTCGATGCCTATCGGGTCGGGGATAAGGTCGTCCTTCGGGTCTATCGCGACGGACAACTGATCGAGGTCGATGTGGTGCTCGGCTGAACCGCGTCCGGTGCGATTTTCGCGGTTCGGATTGGCTCGGCGTTTGCGCGTCCGCGCAGCTCGCAGCGGACGCGGTTCAGGTCTATGGAGACTCCAAGGGGCGACTTAAGTCGCCCCTACAGCCCATACAGTCCCTAAAGGTTGGTCGATGCTTTCCTGCAAATCACCTTTTAGTTGAGACCGCACATGCCGCCAGGGCAGCAGGCCCCGGTTGAGCAAGCGGGGGCGTTGCCGCTGCCGAGACTCCTGCTCGAGATGACGTTCCCGCCGGTCGCGAGACGATGCACGGGCGCATCGGCCGGGGTATCGCCGAGGGCGGTACCCGTACGGGCGCACAGCTCGCCCCAGCTCGTGAGGCTCTCGCTCATTCGGTGGTTGACCTCGAGGACGCGGTCGTTGGCCTCGCAGCGGTAATCATAGGTAGGCATCGTGCTTCTCCGAAGTATATCGATGAATGCTTATGGACCTTGCGCTGCATTATATCCGGGCACCCGGAGCAGGCAAGCGCCCTGCCGCACGCCATTCAGTCGGCGTCCGCGAGCGCACGCTCGGCGCGCTTTCGAAAGACCCTCATCTCCTTTGCGGCCTGGATGTCGCCTTTGGCCTCGGCGACCTCGATGCCGCGATCGAGCGCATCGATGGCCTCCGCATGGCGCCCGAGCGCCGAGAGCGCTTTGCCGTAGAGCTTCCAGGCGGCGGAATAGCCGGGGTCGAGGCGTACGGCCTCGCCGAGATGGCCGAGTGCGCGCTCGGTCTGGTCCGCTTTGAGATATTCGGCACCCAGGCTGTAGCGCAACAGGGCCGAATCCTGGCCGCGATTCAGCATGGCTTCGAGGTTGTCGACGATGCTCATGGTGTCGTTCCGCCGTGTCGGTGTGTACCGGACGATTTGTGCCTGAGGTTGAGTCGTGCTCGGCACGCCACCGCCTCGCTCGCAGAGGTCCTGCCGCGTACGCTCAGCGCTGCCAGAAGGCGGGCGTCAAGAGGACCAGAAGCGTAAAAATCTCCAAACGCCCCAGCAACATGGCGACGCAGAGGATCCACTTCGCCGGGTCGTGCAGGTCCGCGTAATGTGGTCCCACCTGGGCCAGCCCGGGTCCGAGGTTGTTGATGCAGGCCGCGACCGCGGAGAAAGACGTAAGCAGATCCAGGCCGGTTGCGGCGAGCAGAAGGTACATGATGACGAAGCTCGCGACATAGAGCGAGAAGAATCCCCAAACGGCATCGACGACGCGGTGATTGACGCTCTTGCCACCGACCCGCACGGGGATCTGGGCGTTGGGGTGGATGAGGCGTTCGATCTCGCGGATCCCCTGCTTGATGAGCAGGAGGAATCGGATCACCTTGATGCCGCCGGCGGTCGAGCCGGCACAGCCGCCGACGAAGCTCGCGAACAGCAGCAGGATTTCGATGAACGGCGGCCAGTAAAAGAACTCCGCGGTGGTGAACCCGGCGGTGGTCCCGATCGAGACCGCTTGGAACAGGCCGTGGGTGAAGGCGTCGTCCCAGGTGATATAGGTGTCGGTGTAGAAGAGCGCGAGCGTCGTGATGGCGGTTACGGTCGCCATGATGAAGAGAAAAAACCGCAGCTCGCTGTCGCGCCGATAGACGCCGAGATCAAGCCGATGAAAGGCGACGAAGTGCAATGCGAAGCTCATGGCCGCCATGAGCATGAAGAGCACGGCGATCATCTCGATCAGCGTGCTGTTGAAGTAGCCCATACTGGCGTCGTGGGTCGAGAAGCCGCCGATGGCAACGGTGGAGAAGGCATGGCCGATGGCATCGAAGAAGGTCATGCCCGCAGCCCAATAGGCCAGCGTGCAGGCAATGGTCATCGCGACGTAGATGTACCAAAGTGCCTTGGCGGTTTCGGTGATCCTGGGTGTGAGCTTGGCGTCCTTCACCGGGCCGGGCATCTCGGCCCGAAAGAGCTGCATGCCGCCGACACCGAGCATCGGCAACACCGCCACCGCGAGCACGATGATCCCCATGCCGCCCAGCCATTGGAGTTGTTGGCGGTAGAAGAGGATGGCCTTGGGCATGTCGTCGAGCCCGACGATGACGGTCGCGCCGGTCGTGGTGAGACCGGACATGGACTCGAAAATCGCGTCCGTCACCGAGAGTCGCGGCACCTCGGCCAGCACGAAAGGCAATGAACCGGCCAAGCCGAGCCCGGTCCAAAACAGCACCACGACAAGGAATCCATCACGGATACGCAGCTCTTGATGGAGTCGCATGACCGGGAGAAAGGTCGTCAAGCCGACGCCGAGGATCAGCAGAAAGGCGGCCAGGAAGGGCCAAATCTCCCCGTCGCGGTAGATCAGCCCGACCACGACAGGCGGAAGCATCGTGAAGCTGAACAGCGTCAAGAGCAGACCGACGACCTTCTGAACGGCGAAGAATTTCATCGCACTCTCGGACGCATCGCTCGGCCTCGGTCGACAATCACGGCGCGAATCCCTGCCGAGAGGAGCGCTCCGACACCGGAGGAAAGACACCTACGATGGATCTCGCGGGCAGCCTCATCGCAATCTCCCTTCTGCTGCTGATCGCAATCGGCGTCGCGGCGCTTTTCTTGGCCGGAAGGGACAGTCGCTCATCCAACGAAGACGATCCTCCGCCGCCGAGCTGACGATCGGCGCCCGGGGTCGCAGCGGCCGGCGCGCGGTTTGGAGCCGGTCCGGTTCGATTCGGTCCGGCAAACGCAAGGATTCGAGGTCCATCGTCATCGTCGGGTCGTGCAGTCGCCCAGGTGGCAATGCACATGCAGCGAACGGCCGTCTCGGCACCTGATTCGATGCCGCTCCCAATCGGGTCCCGAGGCTTCGAGGGTAGTTTCTGCGTCCGTCAGCACGCAACCGCGGCTCTCGGCGTAGCGCTCCGCATAGTAGGCCCAGGTGCCGACCGGTCCGGCGCCCGTCTCCGCAGCCCTGTCGGCCGATTCGCCGCCTGTGGCCGGTGGTCGGGCGGGCTCCCGAGTCTTCGACTGGCCGGTGTCGCGGTGCCCGTCCCACTTGCTCCTGAGCGAGCTCAAGGCGTTTCCGAGATTCTCGGCATAGCGTTCGGTCACATCCGTCGACCATTCCTCGCCGTTCGTCGATGTCTGGACCTCGCGCGCGCGCAACAGGACACGTGTGCCGGAGTCTTCGGCGACGAAGACCGCCGAGATGCGGATCAGTCGCCGCGAGGCGAGGGGGTCGTCGGGGTCGCTCTCCTCGAGGATCTGCTCGATCTCGACCGTCGTCTCGCCGACCACGGGGACGCTCCATCCGCGCCCGTATGCCGAGGCGATCGCGAAGTCTTTGGCCTCGTCCGGCGTTGCCGCGTACAAGAGAATGCCGGGTGCAGGCGCTGCGGCGACGAGCTCGAAGGCGAGGACCCCGAGCGCGACCGGAACGATTCGGACCATCAGTGCGGGAAGCGATCGCAGCGTCCCGCAACGCGGGATTCGCCTTCGGGTGCCGAGTCCGATGGGTCGCCCAGACGATGATCGGGGGCAATCCATCGTAACGTCGTCAGTCGGTAACCTGCGGACGAGCGATGCGCATCGCGCCGGCTACAGAAGACCGCGGCACTCGCCGTTTTGACATTGCACCAGAACGCTGTCGGCACCCGTGCACGGCACCTTGTGGATCTCGCCGTCGCTGCGCGAGTCGATGAGGATCGATCCGCTAGGCTCGACATTGCAGCCCCGAAGTCGCGCATATTGCTCCGCGTAGTAGGCCCAGCTGACGCTTCCGGGCGACGGCGCGAGCGCCATCATGTTCTCGCTGGCCGGAATTGTCTCGACGGCGGGTTGCGGGAGCGGCTCGGGGAGCGACATCGGTTGCGTGGCGGGGCCGGGCTGGGTCCGAGTGAGGGCCGGCCTAGTATCGACGATGGGGGCAGGGCTGCCTGCTTGCCTGCGTGGCTCGGGGGTCGGCGTTGCGGCTGTAACGGCGACAGGCATCGGGGCCGGCGGAGACGTCCGCTCGGGAGTCTCCGCGGCGGGCGTTTGACTTGGCAGCGCCGGAGCCGCAGTTTCAAATGCCGTGGTCTCGTCGCCCCAGGCAGTCGGCGTGCTCACGCCGGTGTCGGCGAGCGCCCTGTCGTCTGCGCCGACCGCGGTGCCCGAGTCACTCTCGCCGTCCGCCCGTGCGCCTCCCGAGGGTGGCGCTGCCCGTGCAACCCGGGCACGATCACGCGACCAGGTAGAGTGGAGCGAGCGAAGGGATTCGTCCAGTGACGGGCGAAAGGCCTCGGTGACATCGGTTCGCGCCGATTGGCCGTCCGGTGTCGTCGAGACGAGCGCCGCGTCCAATGCAACCTTGACGCTGCCGCGGTCATCGAGGAAGTAGGAGGTGACCTCGACGAGACTGCCGGGCGCAGCCGTAGCCGCTGCTTGGCCAAGTTCGCGTGCGAGAGGTGAGCCCGGATCGAGCGGACGACGTGCGACGACACGATCGTCCGTCGTCTCGGCAATTATCCAGGCCCGACTCCTCGCCGAACCCATCGCCAACGCCTTCACCTCCGCGCGGGTTGCGCCGGGAAACGCCATCTGCGGACGGTCCCCGACCTGGAAGGCATCGACTTGAGGGTCGAACGTGCCGGTTCGCGGGCTGCTGGCGCAACCGACCTGAAGCATGCCGACGGTGGCCAGGGAAAGAATCAAAGTGACGGAACGCAGGTTCACGGCAAACCCCTCGGGAAGAGAACAGGGACACCTCGGGCGACACTCATTAGGACTCCGAGCCACGCCCGTCGGCACCACGCTTGAGGTCAAGCGTGCCACACCCCGGAATCCGAGGCCAGCCTCGGCGCGTGGGGAATGTGTCGGGGACGGCATGCCGGCGCAGCAAGGGTGCGAGGCTTCGGGATCGGCGCTTGGCTGCCGCAGAAACAGCAAAAGCCGGCATCGTGCCGGCTTTTGCTGTTGTCGTAGAGTTTTTGGAGCCGATGCGCGGATTCGAACCGCGGACCTACGCATTACGAATGCGTTGCTCTACCGACTGAGCTACATCGGCGCCGAGCCGCGAAGTATAGGGGGATCGGCGGATCGTTTCCACCCCTGCTCGAGCGATTTCGAGCACCATGCGGAAATCTTTGCAATCACTGGATGGATTCCGCTAAAATCCCGGCGCTTAACTTCGACCATCCGCCCTTGTCCGGAGCCAACCTTAGGGATTATCCATGCCCAGCGTGCGTGTCAAAGAGAACGAGCCTTTCGAAGTCGCAATGCGGCGTTTCAAGCGGTCCTGTGAGAAAGCAGGTGTGCTCGCCGAGGTACGTCGTCGCGAGTTTTACGAAAAGCCGACATCCGAGCGCAAGCGCAAGAAGGCGGCTGCGGTGAAGCGGCATCAGAAGAAGCTGCAGCGTGAGTCGCGTCGCTGGGAGCGTCCGTACTGAGGTCGGATCGTCGATGTCGGTCCCGTGTTCGTCGGGACCGCTGCTCGCATTGCGACGAAGTCGCATGTCATTCTTTTCGTTCCGCTGCGGTCTCAACGCCTTACCATGCTCAAGCTTCAAATCCAAAGTGATATGAAGACCGCCATGAAGGCGGGCGACAAGACCAGGCTCGGGGTGATCCGGCTGATGCTCGCGGCGATCAAGCAACGCGAGATCGACGAGCGCATCGAGCTCGACGACGCGCAAGTGCTGGCCGTCCTCGACAAGATGGTCAAGCAGCGTCGCGACTCGATCAGTCAATACAGCGGCGCCGGTCGCGAAGATCTCGCCGAGATCGAGCGATTCGAGGTCGAGGTCATCCAGTCGTATCTGCCGCGCGCCCTCACCGACGAAGAGCTCACGACCCTGATCGACGCGGCGATGACGTCCACACAGGCGAGCGCGATGAGCGACATGAGCAAGGTCATGGGTCTGTTGAAGCCGCAGATTCAAGGCCGGGCCGATATGGGCAGCGTCAGCGCCCGCGTCAAACAGCGCCTCGGAGGCTAACTCCGGCGTCGTACCTCAACGGTTTGCCGAGGCACATGGCCGGTCGCATTCCCCCCGAGTTCATCGACGAGCTTCTGACGCGAACCGACATCGTCGACCTCGTCGGCACGCGGATTCAGCTGCGCAAGGCCGGCAAAGACTACCAAGCCCGTTGCCCCTTCCACGACGAGAAGACCCCTTCCTTCACCGTCAGCCCGGATAAGCAGTTCTATCACTGCTTCGGCTGCGGCGCGCACGGCACGGCGATCGGCTTCCTCATGGAGTACGACCGTCTCGACTTCCGCGAGGCCATCGACGAGCTGGCCCGCCGTGCGGGATTGGAGGTGCCCGGCGCGACCGAAACAGGCCCTGCCGGCCCCGATCACGGGCCTCTGTACGCGCTTCACGAGCAGGCCGCCGAGCTCTATCGCGAGCAGTTGCGGGTCCATCCGGGCGCCCGGCGTGCCGTCGATTATCTCAAGGCGCGCGGTCTCACCGGCGAGGTGGCGGCGCATTACGGGCTCGGTTTCGCGCCGCCCGAGGGGCGCCTGCTCCTGTCGCGCCTCGGTGCGAGCCCTTCGGAGCGCGAGCGACTTCTGACCTGCGGGCTGATCTACGACGAGGAGGGACGGCGACGCGACCGCTTCCGCGATCGGATCATGTTCCCGATTCGAGATCGACGCGGACGCGTGATCGGTTTCGGCGGGCGGCTACTCGGCGAGGGCAAGCCGAAATATCTCAACTCGCCCGAGACCCCGATCTTCCACAAGGGTCGCGAGCTTTACGGGCTGTTCGAGGCGCAAAAGGCCAATCGCAAGCTCGACTCCGTCCTCGTCGTCGAGGGTTACATGGATGTTATCGCCTTGTCGCAGTTCGGGGTGACGAACGTCGTTGCGACCCTCGGAACGGCGACAACCGCCGAGCATCTCCAGCTGCTTTCACGCACGACCCCCGAGGTCGTGTTCTGCTTCGACGGCGATCGCGCCGGGCGTGCCGCGGCCTGGAAGGCATTGGAGAGCACGCTCCCTTCGGCGACCGGCCGTCAGTCGATCCGCTTCTTGTTTCTGCCAGATGGGGAGGATCCGGACACCCTGATCCGTGCCGAGGGCGCCGATGCATTCCGTGCGCGCATGACGGAGGCTCAGCCACTGTCGGAATTTCTGTTCGAGCAGCTCTGCGATCAGGTTGACATGGCCAGCATCGACGGGCGGGCGCGTCTCTCCGCGTTGGCTCAGCCGCTGATCCAGGCAGTGCCCCCCGGAATCTACCGCGATCTTTTGACCGGCCGATTGAGCACCCTGGCCGGAATACCGCAGAAACCCAAGCCTGTGGCACGGCGGGGGCGAGTGCAAACGACTCGTCCAACCCGGCCGACTCGGATTGCCCAAGCGATCGCACTCTTGCTCGATCATCCCGAGCTTGCCGCCGAGGCGGCGCAGCTCCCGGACGACTGGCGGCGCTCGCCGAGCCCCGGTGCCGCGATTTTGGTGCAACTTCTTGAAACCATTGCCGCACACCCAACTATCAACAAAGCGGCATTGGTGGAGCGTTGGCGCGGCCAAGAGCACTTCGCATACCTCCAACAGCTCAGCGTCGACCCCTTTCTGCAGGACATCCCGCCCGAGGGTATGGCCGCGGAGCTGATCGGGGCCCTGAGCCGCATCGGCGAAGAGGTTCTCAAGGACGAGCGCAGCAGGCCGTTGAATCAACGCAGCCCGGGCGCGTGGAGTGACGAGGTTCGCGCCCGGCTCGAGCGGGACGCGGCAGCAGCCCGAACGCGCAACCGCTGACTGGAGGAAGCCAAATTTTCATGCTAAACTACGTAGTTCGCCTTTCAGTGGCCATCCGCCGTATCAATCAGGGTATCCCATGGATCAAGAACAGCAACAGTCCCAGCTGAAGCAACTGATCGCCAAGGGCAAAGAACAAGGTTACTTGACCTACAGCGAGGTCAACGATCATCTGCCTCACGGGATCGTGGAGACCGATCAGATCGAGGACATCGTTCGTATGATCAACGACATGGGGATCATGGTCCACGAGACCGCCCCAGATGTCGTCGATCACACCCTGAGCGACTCCGCCGTCTCCGACGACGAGGCCGCCGAGGCCGCCGCGGCTGCCTTGGCGACGGTCGACAGCGAGTTCGGCCGCACTACGGATCCCGTGCGCATGTACATGCGTGAGATGGGCACCGTCGAGCTGCTCACGCGCGAGGGCGAGCTCGTGATCGCGAAACGGATCGAGGACGGACTCAACCAGGTCCTCTCCGCGCTTTCGGTCTATCCGCGCTCCGTCGAGAAACTGATCGAGATCTTCGATCGCGTCGAGCGCGAGGAGACCCGTCTGACCGACGTCATATCGGGTTTCAACGACGGCGACGAAGAGCCGGTTGCAACTCCACAGCCGGTGAGCAGCGAGAAGGCGAAGGACGATTCCGACGCGGAGGCGGACGTCGATGACGACGACGATGCGGCCCCCGTCGTGGACACCGGGCCGGATCCAGAGGACGCGGCACGGCGCGCACAACTCTTGCGCGAGCACTTCGCCGTGCTTCGCTCAGCGCTGGAGCATTACGGTCGTGACGACGAGCGCTCACGCGCCGCCATGGCGAGCGTCTCAGAGGTCTTCCTTCAGTTCAAGCTGGTCGCGCCGGTCTTTCAGGAGCTTGCGGAGATCCTTCGCCGCACCATCGAGCGGATTCGCGGGCAAGAGCGGGTGATCATGAGCCTGTGCGTCGAGCAATCCGGCATGCCACGCAAGGTCTTTATCGATACCTTCCCGGAGAACGAGACCAACCCGCAGTGGCTTGAGCAGCAGCTGGCGAGCGGCAAGCCCTATGCCGCACGTCTCGCCGAGGTCGCCCAGGACATTCGCCGTGCGCAGCGAAAGCTCCAGGAGATGGAAAAGGAGAACATCCTGACCATCAGCGAGGTCAAGGACGTCAACCGCAAGATGTCCATCGGCGAGGCCAAGGCGCGCCGAGCCAAGAAGGAGATGGTCGAGGCGAACCTCCGCCTGGTGATCTCGATTGCCAAGAAATACACGAATCGCGGCCTGCAGTTCCTGGATCTGATCCAGGAGGGCAACATCGGCCTCATGAAGGCCGTGGACAAGTTCGAGTACCGTCGCGGCTACAAATTCTCGACCTATGCGACTTGGTGGATTCGTCAAGCGATCACGCGATCCATCGCCGATCAAGCGCGCACCATCCGCATCCCGGTCCACATGATCGAGACCATCAATAAGCTCAACCGGATCTCTCGGCAGATGATCCAGGAGATGGGTCGCGAGGCGACCCCGGAAGAGCTTGCGCAGCGGATGGACATGCCGGAAGACAAGGTCCGCAAGGTCCTGAAGATCGCCAAAGAGCCGATCTCGATGGAAACACCGATCGGCGACGACGAAGACTCGCATCTCGGCGACTTCATCGAAGACTCCGGCGTCATCTCCCCGGTCGACTCCGCAACCGCCGAGGGCCTGCGCGAGGCGACGCAGAACATGCTCGCCAGCCTGACCTCGCGCGAGGCCAAGGTGCTGCGCATGCGCTTCGGCATCGACATGAACACCGACCACACACTCGAGGAGGTCGGCAAACAGTTCGACGTGACGCGCGAGCGGATCCGCCAGATCGAAGCCAAGGCCCTGCGCAAGCTCCGGCATCCGACGCGTTCGGACAAGCTTAGAAGCTTCCTCGACGCCGATTAGGCCTGGGCTTCAGTTTCAGTCGCCATGGACGGCGCCGTTTTCGCAACAATCACCCCATCGCACCACGGGCCGTTAGCTCAGCGGTTAGAGCAGGGGACTCATAATCCCTTGGTCCTAGGTTCAAATCCTAGACGGCCCACCACTAAAGCAATGATGTTAAAGGGAATTTAGGCGGGATAATCGGCGGTTTCTGCGGGGTTTTCGAGCGGTTCTATGCCGGTGCTATGTCGGCGGGTCGCCTCCTTTTTTTCGTCTACCCTTCCCCGAGCCAAACCCGCTACACTTCAAACATCCCCGCCGGACGCCAGCGCGCAAGCCTGGCTAGGACCCTGGTCAGATATGCGTGCGGTTAAACCCGCCCTTCTCGCAGGAACCGTGGTTCCGCCCACGACGGCGGGGTGACTCTTTCCAGGGGTCATGGATCGCAAGTTGTTGACCCGCTACCCTCAATTGAATTGAGGGCGGGCCTCCTTCCAGGGGTCGTGGATCGCGACCGCTCCCGTCCAGCTCCCCGCTATCCATCGCCTCCACAAGCTCCGGGATGCCGTTCTCGATCACTTGCTCTGCCTGCCTCATGGAATAATGACTGCCCATCCCGATTGCTTTTGCGAGCTTTTCTCTTGTTTCTCCGGTCTCGCTAGTTCCGGATACGTATTCGGAAGCGTTTCTTTTTTGAGACACGTCGCCCCCCGCCGCTGACTGACGCGCCCTTGCCTCAGCCTTAAACTTCCTCTCGATCATCTTTTTCATGGCGATGGCCTCGGACTCGAATCATGTCGAACCTTCCAGGCGCCGATGGCCGAGACGGATCCCCTCGAACCTCGTCGAACCCCGAGCAAATCGCAGGCATGAAAAACCCCGCTGCGTTGGCGGGGTCTGTTGTCGTCTGGTGGTACTTGGGCCTCGACGCAATGATGTCGTCACGTCGGCGCCGACCCGCTTTTGAGACGCGAGACGGTCAGTGGGGACGCTCGGCCGGCCCGATCATGCCGTAACGTGCCTGGATGCCGCGGAACGCCTCGACGAGCTTGACCTTGGCCTCGGGGCTCGCTGCCTCGACGGCTTCCACAATCGCGGCCTGGGTGGCTGCGACGCGCTGCCCGCTCATCAGCGTCTCGATGATCTTGGAAGCCGCCGTGAGCACGGCAACCTTGGATTTGATCGCGTCTCGCAGGATGCCCGGCCCGAACTCCTCTTTCAGCTCGGTGCCGATGTTGCCGTCCTTGTCCTTCGTGAAGGCGGCGTTGCGCAGGATCAGGCAATCCGCGAGCAGGGAGTCCACCTCAAGCAAGATGTCGATTCCCTTCTTGTCGACGGATGCCGCGGCGGACAAGTGGGCAACGACGGCTCGCTCTGCGGCGATGGCGTTCTTTCGGCCCGCTTTGGTTTTCATGGCGGCCTTCACCGCCTCCGGTGCGGCTTCGCGGGCCTGGCGAATCCAGCGATTCCAGGTCGTCTTCGGCACGCCGACGCGCTCGTCCATCAAATCTGGATCGCGTCCGCTCGCGAGTTCTTTGGCGATCTTTCGGACGATCTCGTCCTTGCCCTTCGTCTTCATTCAATGGTCCTCGGTCCAATCATTGGGCCAATCATTGGACCAATGCGCGGACCAGTCAACCGGACCACTCGGCCGAATCAGTGCCGGGAGCCAACGCACATTTGCGTTGGGCGTTTCCTGGCCGGTTTCTCCCCAATTTCGGGGAGTTCCTTCCTGTCCATGCCGTTCTGCATCCCGGTCGGCTCCGGTGGGCGCTGCCGTCCCGGAAGGCTCGGAAGCCGACGCGCGTGCCTAAGCCTCTCCGAAAACGGCGCGGATCTCCTCGCGGTCTTCGTCGGTCAAGTCTGCGTATTCCGGCCCAATCCGGCCACCCATTCTGATTTAAAGCGGCCACCCATTCTGGTTCAAACCGGCCACTCGTTCCGGTTCAAGCCGGCCAC
>NZ_FNNZ01000036.1 GCF_900106925.1 Thiocapsa roseopersicina | reverse complement strand
TGTTGTTCAAGCACCCCGAGGGAGGCCCACCGCTCTCCCTCATACAAGTTGACGATTTAAGAGGAAAAACCCATCAGGGAAGGTGGCCGTACTCATTCTACACGCCGCCGGATCAGACGCCGACGGTTCCGGTCCGCCACGCCTCCAAGAGGGTCTCGTAGTCCATGGTCTTGCCGATCCCCTCCTCGTCCGGCAATCGCGGTTTCGGGGCGCCCGGTCTGGCGAGCCAGACGGTCGGGTCTTCGGGTGCCAACAGCTGCGGCGCGCAGCGTTTGGACAGGCCCAATGCCGCAATGCGCGCCAAGGTCTGGTCTTGGGCCTCGGCCAGATTGTCCATGGTCTGTTGCGGATCGGTCTTTCCTTGGACCGCTTCGCCGATGCGAGTCCACCATAGCTGCGCCAGCTTCGGATAGTCCGGAACATTGAGGCCGGTCGGGGTCCAGGCCATGTGTGCCGGGCTGCGATAGAACTCCACCAGGCCGCCGAGGCGGGGTGCCGCCGCGGTCATGGCCTCGGAGGCGAGGTCGCTGCGACGGATCGGGGTCAGCCCGACCAGGGTCTTTTTGAGCGACACCGTCTTGCAGACGCAGAACTGGGCGTAGAGCCAGGCCGCCCGACGGCGATCGATTGGTGTCGTGGCAGGCAGGGTCCAGGCACCGCAGTCCTGGTAGCCGTGCTTCATGCCGGGCTCCCAATAGGCGCCGTGGGGCGAGGGCGCGACCCGCCACTTGGGCAGTCCGTCGCTGTCCATCACGGCCGATCCGGGCTTGACAAGTTCGGGCGTAAAGGCGCTGTACCAGAAGACCTGCTGGGCGATGTCGCCGCGTGCGGGCACCGGGCCGGCGTCCGTGAAGGTCATGTCCAGCGCCTCCGGGGGCGCGAAGGCGCGCAGCCACTCCAGATACTTGCGCAGGGCGTAGACGGCGGCCGGGCTGTTGGTCGCACCGCCGCGCGAGACGGAAGACCCGACCGGCCTGCAATCCTCGACCCGGATCCCCCACTCGTCGACCGGCATGCCGTTGGGCAGACCCGGATCCCCGACCCCGGCCATCGCGAGCCAGGCGTCGGTGAAGCGCCAACCGAGCGAGGGGTCGACCTTGCCGTAATCCATGTGTCCGTAGACGCGTCGCCCGTCGATCTCGCGGACATGGTTCGTGAAGTAGTCGGCGATGTCCTCGTAGGCCTTCCAATTGAGCGGAACGCCGAGCGGATAGCCGTAACGGGTCTCGAAACCGCGCTTCAGGTCGTCGCGCCGGAACCAGTCGTCGCGGAACCAATAGAGGTTCGCAAACTGCTGGTCGGGTAATTGGTAGAGGACGCCGTCGGGACCGGTGCTGAAGGAGAGACCGATGAAATCATCCAGATCCAGCGTCGGAAGCGTGACCTCGGCGCCCTCGCCGACCATCCAGTCCGACAGCGGCACGACGCCGTCGCTGCGGAAATGCGTGCCGATGAAGTCCGAGTCGTTGACATAGGCGTCGTAGAGGTTTCGCCCGGTCCGGGTCTGACGCTGGATGCGCTCGACGAGCTCACCCTCGTGGATCAGGTCGTGCTGGACCTGGATGCCCGTGATCTCATGGAAGGCCCGAGCCAGGATGCGTTGCTCGTAGACATGGGTCGGGATGGTCTCGGATACGACATGGATGCGCTGCCCCCGGAAGGGTGCCGCCGCGCGGATGAAGAACTGCATCTCGGCCATCTGCGCGTCGGGATCCAGGGTCGAGGGCGTGAGTTCGCTCGTCAGCCAGCGACGCGCGGCGGCGAAGCGGGCCGGATCGATGTCGGCTGGCGGCCTGGCTGACTGTTGGGCCGAGGGAAGACCGGGCAGCGCCGCGCCGCCGAGCAGCGCGGCGGCAGCCCCGAGGAATCGGCGCCGGCTCGGCCGATCGGGTTGCTTTGGCGTGTGTCGACTCATCGGAGTTCTCCCATGTGCTTGTAACGCGCGGGCATGGGCATCACCGAAACTGCACGCTGGTCGGGTCCTGCAGCACCAGATACAGGAGACCGGCCAGCCCAGCGCCGAGGAGTGGACCGACCACCGGGACCCAGGCATAGCCCCAATCGCTGTCGCGCTTGCCGCCCGGCATGGGCAGCAGTGCATGCACGATCCGAGGCCCGAGATCGCGCGCCGGGTTGATCGCATAGCCGGTTGTACCACCGAGGCTCAGACCGATGGCCAGGACGAGCAGACCGACCGGCAGGGCATCCAGTGCACCCAGGCCGAAGACGGACACGGCGAGGAAGAGCACAGCGAACACCAGGACGAAGGAACCGATGATCTCGGAGAAGAGGTTGGATGGCGCGTTGCGCACGGCGGGGGCGGTGCAGAAACAGGCGAGCTTGAGGTCGGGATCCTCGGTGCGTGCGAAATGCGGCCAGTAGGTCAGCCAGACCAGCACTGCACCGATCATGGCCCCGATGAACTGCGCCAGAACGTAGGCAGGCACCTGACCCCATTCGAACTTGCCGGCGACCGCGAGGCCGACCGAGACCGCCGGATTCAGGTGGGCGCCGCTGAACGCGGCGACCGTGAACACGGCCACGAACACGGCCATGCCCCAACCCCAAACAATGACAATCCAGCCGCCGTTTTGGCCCTTGGTCCCGGTCAACAGGACGTTGGCCACGACACCGTTGCCGAGCAGGATCAGCAGGGCGGTACCGATCAGCTCTCCGAAGAATGGGGTCATGGCCGTTGCCCTCGGGTGGTTGTGTCGTCGCGGAACCTGCTCGGAGCCAGGCTCGGAGTCCCGGCACGGAGCGCCGACTCGACGTCAGGCGGCATCCGACTCCAGGTGGCGGGATTGCGCCCGTGTGACGCTTCGAGACTCGCCGAAATACTCCGCGTATCGCGCCTGTGCAGCCTCGCCGAAGAGGATCTCGCAAGCATCCATGAGCCCCTCCGCCTCCTGGATCTGCCGGCGCGGAACCACCAGGGCGATCTTGGAGCGACGGCGCAGGAAATCCTCGAGCGTGACGATCATCTCCTGACGCTTGGCGAGCTGGATCTCGCAGCGCAGATAATCCGTCCCCTTGATTAAGACCTCGGCCCGGCGGGGGTCCTCGCGGATCTGGGCAAGCAGCTCGAAGGCCTGCTGGTCGTAGCGGCGCCACAGCCGGCTGGAGAGCGGCTCAATCGACTCGGGCGAGGTGTAGCTGTCCAGATTCATCAAGCGAGCCTGGTGCATGTACTCCTCGTAGACCGAGCGGTGCGGCTCGCCGTACCAGCGGTACCCGGCATGCGGCAGGTCGATGCCGAGCCCGGCGACGATCCGCGCGACCTCGTTGCCGACATTGACGCAGTCGGTGAGCTTACCGCCGAAGATCGACAGATGGGCATGCGCGCGATCGACGTCGATCTCGTGCTTGCGCGAGAGCTGCATCCAGTCGCGCCCGCTGCCGTCGCCGCCTTGGCGCTTCACCACCAAAGGGCGCACCCCGCAGCGCTCGGCGATGATGTCCTCGCGCTTCAGCGGCGCGGCCAAGGCGACCCGCTTGTTGATGTTCTCCAGCACGAAGTCGCGATCCGCGTCGGTGACCTCGGTCTCGGGAGTGTCGACCCGGTTGTCGGTGGTGCCGATGCAGGTGCGCACGCCCATCGGGATGACGAAGAATAGCCGTCCGTCGTCGGCGAAGAAGGTCAGGATCCGCTGATGGGGCGTGATCCGCGGCACGATCAGGTGGATGCCTTTGGAGAACAGGTGTTGATGCTCGGTCTGCTCCCCGGTGACTTGATTGTGATCGTCGACGAAGGGACCGGCGGCGTTGATCAGGATCTTGGAGCGGATCTCGAAGGTCTCGCCCGTCCGTGTATCGCGCGCACGGGTAATCCAAAGCTCCCCGTCGCGCCGTGCACCGAGTGACTCGACATAGTTCGCCGCGATGCAGCCGCGATCCATCGCCGAGCGCACGAACTGGAAGACGAAGCGCGAGTCGTTGTCGTGCAGATAGGCGTCGGAGTATTCGAATCCGCCGGCCGCCTTGTCGGTCTTCACCACCGGCTCCTCGCGGTGGATGCGGTCCTTGGTGAGGAAGCGCGGGATCCGCGTGAAGCCGTTGCCGAACAGCCAGTAGACCCAGGTGCCGAGCCACAAAAAGAAGGGCGAGAATCGAAACCCGCGGTCGATCGTCGCGAAGAAGCGGATCTCCTTGACCCGGCTCGGGTAGCTGCGGATCAGCTCATTGCGGCTCAAACACAGCTTGCGCACGAGCAGGTAATCGCCGCTTTCGAGATACTTGATGCCGCCCCAGGCCAGATTCGACGATTGCTGACTGGTAAAGCCCGCGAAATCGCGTTTGTCGATCAGGGCGACCCGGGCGCCCTTTCCCGACAGAGCGGCGGCGGACACCGCCCCGTTGATCCCGCCACCGATGATCAGGGCGTCATAGACCACACCCTCGCGCAGCTTGGCGATATTGCTCTCGCGCAGCGTCATGGAATCAGTCGTCATCGAGAGCCCAGCCCTTGGAAAGCTCGACGGCCTTGTGCCAACGCTTGAACAAACGCTCGCGCTTGGCCGCGTCGAAGCGCGGGTGATAGCGCACATCCAGCGCCCACTTCTCGGCGATCTCCTCGCGGCTCGCCCAGAATCCGACGGCGAGGCCGGCGAGATAGGCCGCGCCGAGCCCCGTGGTCTCGGTGATCCTCGGGACCTCGACAGTGACGCCCAGGATGTCGGCCTGAAACTGCATCAGGACGCTGTTGACCGCCGCCCCGCCGTCGCAACGCAGCTCCTTGAGCGCAATGCCGGAGTCGCGCTCCATCGCCTCGATGACGTCGCGCGTCTGATAGGCCATGCTCTCGAGCACCGCACGCGCGACATGGCCCCGAGTCGTCCCCCGCGTGATCCCGATCAGCAGGCCGCGCGCATAGGGATCCCAATGCGGGGCACCGAGACCCACCAGGGCCGGAACGAAGTAGACCCCCTCGTTCTCCGGCACCGATCGCGCCAGCTCGCGTGTCTCGGAGGCATGACGGATCATGCCGAGCCCGTCGCGCAGCCACTGCACCGCGGAGCCGGTCACGAAGATCGCACCCTCGAGCGCGTATTCCACCGGCTCGTCCCCCACACCCCAGGCAATCGTCGTCAGCAGGCGCTCGTCGCTCGCCACTGCCTCGGTTCCGGTATGCATCAGCACGAAGGAGCCGGTCCCGTAGGTGTTTTTCGCCATCCCGGGGCTGTGGCAGGCTTGGCCGAACAAGGCCGCCTGCTGATCCCCGGCGATGCCGGCGACCGGGATGCCGTGCGTGCCGAAGAACATCTGCGGATCGGTCTCGCCGTAGATCTGCGAGGAGGGACGCACCTCGGGCAGCATGGCGGCAGGGATCTCCAATAACTCCAGCAGCTCCGCGTCCCACCGGAGGTCGCGGATGTTGTAGAGCATGGTGCGGGAGGCGTTGGAATAGTCCGTGATATGCACGCGGCAGCCCGTCAGCCGGTACACCAGCCAGGAGTCGATGGTGCCGAAACAGATCTCGCCGCGTTCGGCTCGCTCGCGCAGCCCCGGCTGGTTGTCCAGGATCCACTTCAGCTTGGTGCCGGAAAAGTAAGGATCGATGACCAAGCCGGTCTTAGCCCGGACCATCTCCTCGAGACCGCGTGACTTGAGCTCGTCGCAATAGCGTGCGGTGCGCCGATCCTGCCAAACGATGGCTCGCCCGACCGGACGACCCGAGGCCCGCTCCCAAACGACCGTCGTCTCGCGCTGGTTGGTGATGCCGATGGCTTGGATCTCGTCGGGCGGGACGCCGCCGGCGCGCAACGCCTCGGCGATGACCTTCATCGTGATCAGCACGATTTCTTCGGCATCGTGCTCGACCCATCCGGGCTTGGGATAGTGTTGTGTGAACTCGGAATAGGCACGCGCGCGGACCAACCCGGCGTGATCGAAGATCAACGCCGTCGTACCCGTGGTGCCCTCATCGATGGAGAGGATATAGCCGCTGTTCATCTGTCGACGCTCGCCTCCGGTGGTGGGATGACGCCTGCACATCCCTGTGGTCGCTTTTTCTTCGAGGTCCATGACGCCGTCGCCCGATCACGTCGGGCCGGATCCCGCCGATCGCGGGGCGGCGTTTGCCCGAACGATCTCGTACGAAACGAGGTCGATCATCCTAGCGTGCCGCCCGGTATTCGCAATCGCTTGAGTGTAGTACGCGCGGAGGCAGGTCGCTTGCCACCGGGGCCATGAACAGCCAACCTATAGGCTGTCTCTTCCTGAGCGAGGTCATTCGGTGTTTAACCAAACCCAATACACGCAGGATCGGGATTTTACCGAGGCAAGCTCGGCGGGCCGCGGCGGAGCGAACGCTGCGCTGCGCTGGTGCTCGATACTTCTTGCCGCCCTCGCCCTGAGCGGCTGTGCGACGCTTCATGACTCGCATCTATTCGTCAAGGAGCCGGAGCGTGCCGATCGCTTCGTCCTGCCGGACGACGAGACCGACGTCGTCGGAGACGTGCAGGTCGTGGTCGCGCGATACGAAGACACGCTCCCGGATTTCGCGCGTCGCTACGGGTTGGGCCACGACGAGATCATCGCGGCGAACCCCGGCGTCGACCCCTGGCTTCCGGGAGACGGAACGCGCGTGGTTCTTCCGACCCAGTACGTCCTGCCGAATGCCCCGCGCGAAGGCGTGGTCGTGAACCTCGCAACACTGCGGCTGTTCTATTTCCCCAAGCGCGAGGAAGGCGAGCCACAGGTTGTCGTCACCCACCCCATCGGCATCGGTCGAGAGGGTTGGCGAACGCCATTGGGACAGATGCGGATCATCCAGAAGACCGAAAACCCGACGTGGACGCCGCCTGCATCCATCCGTCGGGAGCGCGCGCAGCGTGGCGAGCAGCTCCCGGGCGTCGTCGCGGCAGGACCCGACAATCCGCTCGGCGCTCACGCGATGCGCCTGAGCCGACCCCAGTATCTGCTCCACGGCACGAACAAACCCTTCGGCATCGGCATGCGCGTGAGCCACGGCTGCATCCAGCTTTACCCGGAGGACATCGAGCGCCTGTTCGCGGAGGTTCCGATCGGGACCAAGGTCACGGTCGTGAACCAGCCCTATCTCGTCGGATCGCGCGCCGGCGAGGTCTACCTGGAGGCACACGCGCCGCTCGCCGAGGACGAAAAGCGCTGGAAAGGCAGCCTGAAACCGATGGAGAAGGCGATCGAGGCCGAAACCGCCGACGGCCCCGGCATCGTCGATTGGGAGAAGGCACGGGAAGTGGCCTTGGGGGCACGAGGATTTCCGCTTCCGATCTCCCCCGGCAGCCCCGGTCTGGAGGATGTCGTCGCCCGCGCACGTCGAGTGCCCCGCATTCCGCCGTGGGCGGAGGTCGAGGGCGGAGAGACCTGAAGCTCGGCCTCGTGACCCTGCGGTCGATGCTCCTCTGCGACCTGCGCGCCTTCTCCCGGCAGGTCGCGACCCCCATGATCCGAGAGACGTCAGCGAACCAGAGAACCCAAGTCATGAACGCAAAGATCGTGACGGTCCGCCCCGAGCGTCCCACCGACACGCTGCAGCGGCTGCCCAACTTCGTAGGCATCTCCGAGGCCACGGCCGGCGCCGCGGGGATCTCGATGAACCTGGTGGTCATCCCGCCCGCAGGCGAGGCCGAGCCCCACCTGCACCTGGGCTTCGAAACCGCCATCTATCTGCTCAAGGGCCGCGTCGAGACACGCTACGGCGAGAACCTTCGGGACTCGGTGGTCAACGACGAAGGCGACTTCATCTTTATCCCGGCGGACGTACCCCACCAACCCAGAAATCTCAGTGACACCGAACCCGCGCTCGCCATCGTTGCGCGCAACAACGCCAACGAGCAGGAAACCGTCCAGCTCTATCGCCCTGCCGGGAGTGAATAGGGCGGTCAAGACGCTTGATCACGAGCCAGGAGGAAACACATGCCGGGACGCTGCCAAGATTACTTCATGATTCTCGCCATTTCCGTCGGCGGATTCTCGCCACCGAGCGCAGCTGAAATACACAAGTGCATAAGCAAGGACGGGAAGGTTTCCTTCAGCGATGTCGCCTGCCCTCAGGATGCAGCCGGGGAGACGCTGGACATTCCCCGCAAACCGGCGAGCCCCTCACCGGATCAAGGATCCGACCTGAGCCCGTATCCGACGGCGCAACCTCCGGCACGACTCGATCGGCAGCGAACGAGAGAACCCGCCAAAGAGCAGCAGCCGCGGACAAACACCTCGCTCATCTACCAAAAATGGCTGATCGAAGAACGGAATGCGACGATCCGGGGGGCGATTCCGCCGGAGATCAACCGGCCTCGCGCAAAGACCCGGACGGAGATCGGCAAGGATTGAGCGAGGGCAACGACCCATGCGTCCTCGTCCGCGTGTCTTACGGGTGGGATTCGAAAACCGAGCATGCGCAGCGCCAAAGGATCGGCCCGGCTCGCGCATCGGCCCGCCTCGGCGATGGCTGTTAGACGCAACATGGTTTAAGAAATGGGATTAGAAGGGATAAGCCGAGATAAAGCGCGCTAAGTAGCGGTGCCGTCGGCATTTCTTCGGCACTCCGGCGGGTTTTTAGGGAAGGAGCGACGCAACATGGATGAGCGTAAGTTAGCGGCACATTTAGCGCGCAAGGCGCTTTGATGAGACGGCTACAACAGCTTGCTGGCGATGCGCGCAAGGTCGTCGAGGTCGTCTTGATCAAGTCTGGCTTGGTGGTCCTGGTCGCGAGCCATGACGGCCAGGGCGTGGCGCATGCGCACGGCGACCTCGGCCTTGATGGGCTCTGGGATGCGACCCTCAAGGCGCTGGACTGCGCTGACCACGCCGAAGAATATCCGCACGTCTGCCTCTTCCATCGGCCGGCTCTCGGTCGACGCGACCGCTGCATGGCGCGCGGATACTGGGGTCGCGCGCATCCCCGCACCGCCTTTCGGTGCAGGCGCCACATCTCCAGCGCCTCCTCCTAGCCATTCCGGGGTTACCTCCAGCGCTGCGGCCAGTGCATGTATCGCGGCAAGGTCCGGCGTGGATTTCCCCTTACGCCACTTTCTGACGGTTGATTCCGCATATCCGCACCGCGCAGAAACGACGGCGTTTGTGATGCCAAGGGCGCGAATCCGCTCGTTCATGCGCGCAGCAAACGCAGCGCCGACCTGGTCGGCCAAACTCGGCGATTCGATCGCGCGGCTTTCAGTGCCGCCGAGATCATCTCTTCCATTTGTTTCCATTGACGTTTCCTCGATTTTGGAGGCGGCGCGCACCGCGAATTCGGAACGCCGAACTTGGCGCGCTAAAAAAACACTTTTTCGCAAGTTGCGAGCGGTTGTTTCGTGCTGTAAAGTTGTCTGCATGAACACATCACACCCAAGCAATACAGCCGCCCCAGCCTCTCGCGAGGACTGGCATCCCGCCGACATCGTGGCCGCTTTGCGTAAAGCGGGCTGGTCGCTTCGTCGACTTTCCGTGCATCACAACCTTTGCCCGACGGCCCTGTCCAGGGTCACCCAGAGCCCTTGGCCGAAGGGCGAGCGGTTGATCGCCGAGGCCATCGGGATTCCCCCCGAGGAGATCTGGCCGGATCGTCACGCCAAGCGCCTGGAGCGGATCGCGCGACGCGATCAGAGGGCCGCCGAGGGGCTGGTCTCCAGGCCGCGTCGGCGCTCCGCGAATCCGTCGCCTACAGCCTAGACAAACCCGGCCGGGACGGTCAGGGCGATTTTCAGAAGGGGGCTTTCATGTCATTTCCACGGCGATCGATCAACTGGAAACGCTACCAACCGAAGGATCTCCGGGACGCCTTTCGGGCCTGCAAGAGCTACGCGCGGGAACGTCGGGGCTTAGGCGCGGAGCGGATCGCCGACCTGATGGGGGTGAGCGTCGAGTGTCTCTACAAATGGCTTGCGGATGCAAGGATGCCGGCGTCGAGCATCCCCGTCTATGAGCACGTTTGCGGCGCTCACTTCGTGACCGAGTATTTGGCCGCGGGCTGCGGGCGGGTGGTGCTCACGATGCCGCCCGGCGTGCCGGCGGATGCGGCAGATCTGGCCGCTTTGCAAGGGCAGATTGCCGAGGCCGTAGCGCGGCTGATCCGCTGCTATCGGGGCGACGCGGATGCAGCGGAGACGCGCGAGGGGCTGGCGGGCTCGATCCGCTCCCTGGCTTGGCATCGTGAGAACGTGGCGCATCTCGATGCGCCTGAGCTGGATCTCACGCTCGGGCTCGGAGGCGACGATGCGTAACTGGTATGCCATATCCGATCTGGCAGGGTTGCCTGGGATGCCGGGAACGGTCCAAGGCGTCCTTAAGATGGCCAAGCGCGAGGGCTGGAAGTCACGCAAGCGCGCGAGAGGCAAGGGTCAGGAATACGCCGTCGCCAGCCTCCCCGCAGCCACGCAAGAGGCGCTGATCTCCAGCGCTGCCCCGAAGGGTGCCGCGAAGAGCCTCGCAATGGAGGATCTGATTGCTCGCGAGTGCCGCGAATCCGGCGTGTGGGCGGCGGCGAGGCGGGTGCTCGCAGCGCTGTGGCGCAGAGGCCGCCATGCGTAGCTGGTACGCTGCATCGGAGCTTGCCGGACTGCCTGGGATGCGCTTATCGCCAAGGGCTGTAAGTCGCCAGGCTGAAGCTGAAGGATGGATTTCCAGCCCACGCAAAGCTCGCGGCGGCGGTTTGGAATACGCCCTCGCCAGCCTCCCCGAAGCCACGCAAGCCCATCTGAAAGCCGCTGCCGAGGAGGCTCGGATTGCCGAGCTCGTGGCCGCGATCCCTGTTCCCGAGACGCCTCCGATGCCCGCAGAGCCGAAGCCGGATCCGGCGGAGGAGGAGCGCGCACGGCAGCGCCGCAAGGCTGAGGGCATGGCCAAGTTTTCGGCTCTCGCGCCGACGCACACAAAACGGCTACGCGCCAAGGGTCGCGAATGGTGCGTGTTGGCGTGCGGGCAGATCGTGCGCGAAGAGGGGATGACGCGCGAGGCGGCACGCCTAGCGCTCGTTGAGCGCGTCAACCTGGGTAAGGTGCCGGTGCCGGCGGTCGCGGCCGACGCCTTGCCGTTGCGTCACGGCCGCCGCGCACTGACGGCGCCGACCCTGCTCGCATGGACGCTGGCCTACGAGCGCGACGGGATCTGGGGTTTAACCGACGGTTACGGCAACCGCAAGGGGGGCTCGAAGATCGAGACGCAGCCGGCCTTGCTGGCGTTGATTCTCGGGCAGTTGTTTGCGCAGCCTCAAAGCACGGGCGAGGACCTGTATGCCCTTGTGCAGGCGCGTGGCGACGAGCTGCAGGCCGCGGGCGTTGCGCTTCCGAGGTTGCGCGCGGTGCAGGAGTTTCGCCGGCGCTGGATCGCCGAGAACGCCGAAATCTGGACCCGGATGGTCAACCCCGGAAAGTGGAAGAATCTCTATCAGACCGCGTACGGGTCTCATCACGACCAGATCGAGCGACTCAATCAGCTATGGGAAATGGACTCCACCCCCGGCGATTGGCTGCTCATAGACGGACGCCACACGGTCGTCGGCTGTATCGATCTGTGGAGCCGGCGCCTGAAGCTGCGCGTGAGCAAGACCAGTACGGCTGCGGCGGTCGGGCAATGCTTTCGGAGCGCGGCGCTGGAGTGGGGTATGCCCGAGGGGGTGCGCACCGATAACGGCGCGGATTACACCTCCGAGTATTTCGGTGGGTTCCTGGAGCATCTGCGCATTCCTCAGTCGCTTTGCATGCCCTATGCCGGCGAGCAGAAGGGCACGATCGAGCGCGCCCTGAAGACCATGGCCTACGGGATCCTCAAGCTGCTGCCGGGGTATATCGGTCACAACGTCGCCGAGGCCCAGGAGATCCGCGCGCGCAAAACATTTGCCGAACGGGTGATGACCCCGGGCGAAGTGGTTGCCGTGGACCTGACTTCCGGCGACCTGCAGCGTCTGCTCGACGGGTGGGTCGCCAACATCTACCACCAGGATGCGCACTCGGGCGAGGGTATGGGCGGAATGACTCCGTTCGCCAAGGCTGCGTCCTGGAACGGCGAGATTCGGGCGGCCGATCCGCGCGCGCTGGATGCGCTGCTGATGCGGCCCGGCGGCAAGCCCCGCAACGTCGGCAAGAAAGGGATCTTCTGGGAGAGGCGCCGCTACATCGGCGCGAAACTTGGGCGCTTCAGCGGCCGGTCGGTGTATTTCCGCTACGACGAGGCGGACCTCGGGCGGATCTACGTCTACGACGACGACAGCTTCATCTGTATCGCCGAGTGCCCGGAGATGACCGGCATCAGCCGCGCCGAGGTTGCTGCGGCAGCTCGCGCCGAGCAAAAGAAGTTCATCGCCGAGCAGACCGAAGACCTCAAGCGGTACAAGCGCGCGACCACGGAAAACGCTGCCGAGCTGGTCCTCAAGCATCGCGCCAAACAGGCCGAGAAGCTCGTCGAGTTCCCCAAACAGACCACCCCCTACACCACGCCGATGCTCGACGCGGCGGCAGAGGCTGCGCGCGCGTCCGATCCGGCGCCGATGCGCGTCGACACCCCCGAGCAGATCGCCGTTGCGGCGGCGCTGCCGACCATTCAGGCCCCCGTGGGCGGCGGCTCGAATGTCGTCCGGCTGGATCCGATCGAGACCTCGAAGACGCGGTTTCTGAAGTGGCTGAAGCTCGACGAGGAGGTGATCCGCGGCGAGCACGCGAACAACCCGGAGCAGCTGCGCTGGTGGCGTGCGTACGGGGAATGCGGCGAGTTCAAGGCCGAGAAGCAGATGAGCGAGACGTGGCCCGAGGCTTACGGGCTAACGGCTAAGGCTCAGGTTTAGCGCCCGCAAGGGCTTTGAAGGGTGGTCGGGGTCGCCTGCCAGCAACCCCGACCGGACAACGCAGGACACAAAGGGGAAGACAGTATGACACAGCCAAGCGCGGCCGCCACCCTGGCGCCGCTCACCAACGTCGGCGCAACGCTCGCCGCGATGCAGAACGCCATGGACCGAGTCAACGGGCTGCCCGGCCTGGTCTGCCTCTACGGACGCAGCGGGTACGGCAAATCGAGCGCGGCGGCCTACACCGCCAACAAGACCCGCGCCTACTACGTGGAGCTCAAAAGCCTGTGGTCCACAAAACACATCCTGATCAACATCCTGCGCGACATGGGCATCCTGCCCGCCAATACGGTCGCCGAGATGCTCGATCAGGCGTGCGAGCAGCTCGCGCTGAGCGGTCGGCCGCTGATCATCGACCAGGCGGATTACCTGGTCGACAAAGGCCGTGCACAGATCCTGATGGACCTCTACGAGGGCAGCAAGGCGCCGATCCTCTTCATCGGCGAGGAGCGGCTCTCCGGCTCTATGAAATCCCGCAACAACACCGTTCACCGGCGCGTCCTGCACTGGATCGAGGCCCAGCCGGCCAGCCTGGGCGACTGCCGCGCCCTGGCCCGGCTGTACTGCCCGGAGCTGGAGGTCGGCGAGGACCTGCTCGAGCACATCAACCGGGTGGTGGACGGCTGCACCGGCCGCGTCGCCGTCAATCTCAACCTCTTGGCCGAGCGCGCCAAAGTCCACGGCTGGGCGCGGGCGGATCTGGCGACCTGGAAGGGGCAATCCGCCGCGGATCAACGGCTTTATACCGGCGAGCCGGGGAGGAAGGCATGACTGGATGCTCGCAACTGTTTCGCTCGCACACGCGGATGGCTGGGCAACCGCATGCGGCCGCAACCCTCTTCGGCAATGATGCGGACGGCAGGGTGTGCTTGACACTCGGCGGCCACCTTGTCAACGCCGAATTCAGGGTCTTGAAAGGTCAGTGTGTGGTTCCGTATTGGCTTGATCCGATCGCCGCGGCGGTCTGCGAAGGGGCGCTGCGTGGTGCGGCCGATGACCCGGGGCAACCCCACTTGGCGCTCATGTTGGAGGGTCGCAGCATCGGCGTATTCAAGGCGACCGTCTTGGGCAGCCTGCTGCTGCCGGATGAGCATTCCCGTTTCCGGGTTGGCGTGCCCCTCTCCGGCGGCGAGTTGGCGGCGCTGGCCGATGCCTTGGCGTCGTGGCGTGAGTCCGGCGAGCCGGGGAGGAAGTGAGGATGGATGAGGTTTCGATGCCCGCGTACCCGCGGGTGGATTCCATCACCGTGACCGGCGGGGACGGGTTGCTGTATCTCGAAATGAGGTCTCTGACCGCCTGCGAGTGCGTGGACCACACTTATTCGATGAAGGTGAAGTTGGGCGTCGAGCAGGCGCGCGAGATAAGCGACGCCTTCGCCGATGGCGGTCGGTGTCATTGGCGCGACGCGGACGAGACCATGGAGCTACTGGTCGGGTCTGATCCGTTCCGTGACGGCCAGATGATTGTCGTTGCGTATGCGTGGGTCTCGGATGTGCCGCGCTCCTCGGATGCGCCGCTCTTCGCGGTGTCGTGCTCGTTCAGGGCCTCCGCGTTTTTGCTCTCCATTCTCTCGGGCCGGGTCGAGGTCTCGAAGGCGCAGCGGTTCGTGATCGTTTCCGAAGGCGGCGCCACGGCAGAGCTGCGCGTGGAGACAGTCCAATGAGCCGCGACCTCCGTCCCGAAATGTGGCGCGCCATCCGGCGCGTCGGTGCCCATGGCGCCGTCTTCCGGGTCCCGACCGTGCGCGGGCAGTTGTGCGGAGCGATCAGGCGCGAGCGGGTGCGCGACTACATCCAGGCCCTGGAGGCGGGCGGATACCTGTCGCCGGTGCGCGGCGATACCAACGGCAAAGCAGGGCCCTGGGGCTGGCAGCTCATCCGCGATCCGGGCACCGAGGCCCCGCGCGTACGCGCCAACGGCTCGCCGGTGACATTGGGCGCCGGGCGCGAGCAGTGTTGGCGGTCGATGCGCATCCTCGGCAGCTTCACGATCCCGGATCTGGTTGCGACCGCCTCCACTGAGCTGCACCGCGTCGCCGAGGGCGAGGCGCGTGACTACTGCGACCGGCTCGCCCGCGCGGGAATCCTCGCGCGCACCCGCAGTCCTGCCGGGCTGGTCTATCAGCTGCCGCCGAGCCGCTACACCGGTCCGCGGCCTCCGCAGATCCGCCGGACAAAGGCGGTTTACGACGGGAATACAGGGCAGTTGTACGCCGCGGACGGGACGCTCCTGGCGACCGGGGTGCCGATGGGGGCGCAAGCCGACCGGCGCCGGATGCCGCGCAGGCGGCAACGGTCACCCGCGCCGTTGGGTCAATCGACACCATCCGGATCGACCGGGATCGGTGTCGGAGGTGGCCGTTGAGTGCCCGCTTGGACGAGTCGGTCGGGACTCCGCGCGCGGCGCCAGAAAGGGTTGCGTGCAGTTCCGAGCCGCTGTTTTTCGCTACTGAACGAGAGAGCTTCGTAATGGATCGAGCCAGTCATGACCGCAACGCTTCAGAAAGCAGCGGCCCGCACGACCGCTTCGCCGAGTACGTCGAGCGCGCCCTGAGCGGCCACGACATCTCGCGCGCCGAGCTGGAGGTGGTAATCGAAGAGTGCGAGCGGCTGTTTGCCGTCACTTACCTCATGCCGCGGAAGACCGTTGGGGCTACGTCGCTCTGCCGAATGCGCGACTACCCGAACGGTTGTGCGCAAACGGACGCAGGCGAGCAAGGCCGCAAGTATTGGAGTGCCGAAGGCATGGAATCAGCGCTTGCGGCCTTCAAAGAAGACGCGGATCCCGCGTCAACAATCACAACATGATTCGAGGCCGAGGTGGGGGAGCTCGAATCAGCCCCGGGCCGGCTTCATGTGCTTTCCTTTGAGCTGCTTGAGCATGGTCGCCGTGGCCTTGAAGCGCTCGAGGTCACGCAGCACCCGGTCGATGTCGACCTCGGTAAACTCGCGCCGGAATTGCTCGGAGTTGGCATGATACTGCTCGGCTAGGTTGTCGTTCGGCGGCGCGCCCTCCACCGCGCGGCGCAACGCCAGGTAGTAGGCTTCGAGTTCCTGGATGTACGGCACGAGATGTTCTTTCCGATAGATCGCCATTAAGGAGACTCCGTTGATGATCACCGCAACCATGAACAGCTTCGACCGCGCCGACCGCGGCGCAGCCGCGCGCATCGCCGCCCTGATGCCCGTGATGGAGGAGCGCTACCGGCGGCTGCAGGGCACATTGTCGCGCGCCTGCGCCGGGGAGGATATCCCGGATTGGGAGCTGGATCTGCATCGCGCGGACCTGCTCGCCGCGCTCGAGGTCATGTCGCCGGGGGCGGACGAGAGCGGCGAGGAGGCCCAATAGGGCGCAGGGCTGCGTCATCAATCCGATGACGCGCGTGTTGTGGTGCGCGCCGCCGCGGGCGGCTCTTGCGGATATAGGGCAATGCCATCTCGGAGGTCTGGCCGGCCGGGCGCCAGATCACGCGCGGAACAACAGAGGTTGTGTTACTCGGTGGGCGCTTCGGGGTCAGTATGGCAACATGAACAGCCAAGCTTATCCCGACGCCCTCAAGAGAATCCCCGAGCGCCTTGCAGCGACCGGCTCGGGCGCCCGTAGCGGACGCTCGGCGGAGCTGCGCTAGATGGCCGGCGCCCGCATCACGATCGAGCTGGACGACGACGCACTGCGCGCAACCCTGGGCAGGCTCGCCGCGTCCATTGCCGACCCGTCACCGGCCCTCGCCGAGATCGGCGAGCACCTGCTCGAGACCACCAGGGCGCGCTTCGGCCAGGACGAGAAGCGCGGCCCGGACGGCATGCCCTGGGCGCGCAACACCGAGACCACCATCGCCAGGAAGGGGCGCGACAACCCACTACACAAGTCCGGCACGCTGGCGGGGCAACTGCGTTATCAGCTCGACCCGCGTGGACGCGCGGTGGAAGTCGGCTCCAATCGGGTCTACGCCGCCGTCCAGCAATTCGGCCAGCCCCAAGGCGCCAGTGGCACCACCAAGCGGGGCGGCCCGATCCCTTGGGGCGACATCCCGCCGCGACCCTTCTTGGGCGTCTCCGCGGACGACCGCGAGGCCATTTCGAATATCCTGATCAACTACCTCGCGAAAAAGGCCCTGTAAGCCGTCGCAAGCCCGCCCCGCTACCCTTTGCCCTACCAGACCCCCGTCAAAAGTTTTTAAACTACTTTCAGGTAAAATTAAAACGGAACGCGACCGGCATCCTTGCTTGGTATCCGGATTCGCTGTTCGTTGGTCGGTCGGTTGCTCGCAGCCCGCCGGCCGGGCATGCCGGCTGCCGCCCTCTTCGGGCCGCACCCCAATCGTCGGCGACAAGGCCCCCTCCCGGTGCGGCGATCGGCCCAGCGTTCGGCCGGTCAAAGTCCTGACCTTAGGTCGGGTTGAGTCCGGCGCCGTCCACTTCCCCTTCGTCGCTTGGCCCGCCCGCGGGTTAATAACTTAGGTTTCGTGCCGGTTGGTACTCCCTGGGGCAATCTGGGCGCATGGACACCCAGGCCCATCCCGACACCCTCATCAGGGTCCGCCAGGTCCTCGAAAGAACCAGCTTTTCGCGCTCGGCGCTGTATCGCGAGATCACCGCCGGACGATTCCCTTGCCAGGTCAAGATCGGCCGGCAGGCCGTCGCTTGGAGCGCCCGCGATGTCGACGCCTGGATTCAGGAGCGCGCGGACCAGGCACGCCAGCGCCGCGCCGCCATTCTCGGGCGGCAAGACACCCCGACCACCCCAGCCCAGCAGGACAGCCCCGGATGAACACCCGCAACCCACAACAAATCGTCGGCGAGTATCGCCGCCTGTCCGCCGAGATCGAGACCAGACAAGCCGCACTCGACAAGGCAAACCAAGCGGTTAAGGAGCGCAACGCCGCCTTGCGCGACGCCTATGCCGCTCTACAGCAGGCGCAACGGCAATTCCGAGGCCGTTTTAGCCTGCACTCGCCGGAGGATATTGCAGCGCGAGAGGCCCGCGACCCCGAGATTCGTCGGCTTTCCGAGGCCATGGACAACGCGAGGCGGGCGCTCGGCGACGCGCAGAGCGAGACCGAACGCCTGCAAACCGAGATCGACGCCCGATGGACGGAGCGCTATGCGCTGCGTGGAGGCTCTTTACGCGACCTTCGCCCCTTCGTCGACGCGATCGAGGCCCGAAGCGCCGAAATCGCTCTCATCCATGCGCGCCTTCAGACGACCGAGACGGAAGCCGCGCGATTGGTCGCGCCCGACCCGTTGAACGAGATCGACGCGGAACGGTCGCGCGTCCTGGTTGCGGTCGAGCTCGGGGAGTCCGACCCGTCCGAGCTGGCGGAGCTCGACAAGCGCCGCAGCGGCGCAGCGAAAGACGCCGCCAAGACCGACGCCGAGCGCGACCGCTTGGCGTTGCTGCGCCGCGGACTGTCCGAGCGCCTCGAGCACGCCAGCGCCGCCCTGGCATCCGCGAAGACCGAGGGACTCATCGCCCTACAGCGCGCCTTGCTTGCCGAGCTGGATCGACTCGCGCCCGACTTCCTCGCCGCCGCCGCAACGCTCCACAAGCGCCACGGGGAGATGATCGGCCATGCAAGAATCATCGCGCGCCTTGACCGCGAACTCGGAACCGGCTTCTCGCGCGGAATCGGCATCGACTACCTTGCCGAGCTGAAGATTCCGGCACTGCGCATCGACGGACTCGGGGCAATGCCGAGCGACTCGCGCGACTGGCGATCGGCCCAAGAGACCGAGACCCTGAAACTCATCCGAGGCGTGCTCGGGACCGACCTGATTTGATCTCCGGGTAAGGGGCTGCAATGCCCCGGGGATACGCGCGGGGATCCCCGGCCTTGGGAGGGTCGCCAAGATCCGCGCTCACCATGACCAGGACGGGATGACGCCATGCGGGGTATGTCGCTGAAGAGTTGGGTTGCGGTTGAAGACGATCGCGGCTCTTTCCCCGGCGTGGCCCGAGATTGCCGCGACTTCCGGTGCCATGGCCTGGGAAACTTCCCAACTCCGCTGGAGATGTGACGCGATGACGACAAGTAATCAGGACCGTGCGCCCCGCCGGGGCGTCGCGCGCCCCGTCGAGCTGGGTGAGGGGTGTACGGCTACCGTGCGCGAGCTGTGCGTGCGCGACGTGCGCCGCA
The DNA here is from genome assembly GCF_900106925.1 of Thiocapsa roseopersicina. Classification (GTDB taxonomy): domain Bacteria; phylum Pseudomonadota; class Gammaproteobacteria; order Chromatiales; family Chromatiaceae; genus Thiocapsa; species Thiocapsa roseopersicina. Next base: position 9,644 of record NZ_FNNZ01000036.1, on the reverse strand, counting down.
TCGTCGCCCTTACCACCCCCGAGCAGCTCACGCGCCCCATCCGCGAGCTGGTGCGCGAGAACCTGCCTGAGCTGCTGGACCTGCTCGGGGAGGCGCTCGAGCTCCCGGACGGAACGAGCGTGGACGATCTCAGCCTGTCGGACTGCGAGGCTATCGGCACCGCCTGGTGGGAGATGCACGAGCGTTTTTTCTCCCCGCTGGCCAGTCTCGCGCGCCATGCCCTGGCCGCGGGCCTGGTGCCCCCGACTCCGGCATCCTCGACAGCCCCTGTCTCGCGCATTCCGTCGAGCGCGGACACCGCAACGTCCGAGACCACGACCGGTCCCTCGACCTAACCCTGCTGGAGATGGTGCGCGATGGCAACGGGCAATGATCTAGACCTCGCGCTGCGGCTCAAGACCGAGGGCTTCGAGGAGGGCCGCAAAGAGCTCGACGCGTTGGCGGACGACGCCCGCGCGACCGGCGCCGCTGCCGGCTCTGCGGCCGACGGTGTCGGCGCGCTGGCGGATGCGGCCGACGGAGTCGGCGCCGCCGCGGGCCGTGCCGGCGACGGGGTCGATGGCCTCGCCGAGGGCCTCAAGGGTCTGCTGGTCGGGCTCGCCGCCGTCGCCGCGGGCATAACTCTCGGTGGCATGGCCCGACTGGCGGACGCCTACGCCGGCGTGCAGACCCGCGTGGGCCTCGTCACCGACGGCACCGAGGAGTACGGCGAGGCCCTCGAGGAGGTGCGCCGGATCGCCGACGACACCCGCTCGGAGCTGACCGCGACCGCGGATCTCTACGCCTCGCTCACCCGTACGCTGGAGGATCTGGGCAACAGCACCGTCACCGCGGGCGCACTCACCACCACCATCGCCCAGGCGCTGCGCCTCTCCGGCGCCTCGGCCGAAGCCGCGGATGCCGCGCTCGTGCAATTCGTCCAGGGCCTCAACAACGGGGCGCTGCGCGGGGAAGAATTCAACAGCGTCATGGAGCAGGCGCCGCGCCTGGCCCGTGCGCTCGCCGACGGTCTCGGCGTCTCGGTCGGGGAGCTGCGCGCCATGGCCGAGGCCGGCGAGCTGACCTCGGATGCGCTCGTCAATGCCCTGTCCGGCCAGGCCGCCACCATCGCGGCGGAGTTCGCGACCATCCCGGCTCGCTTCGACGACGCCATGACTCGGCTGCGCAACAGCGTGACCGTCTTCGTCGGCGAGCTCAATACCGCATCCGGCGCCTCGCGCCTGTTCGCGCTTGGCATTGACGTGGTCGTGGCCGGGGTCGAGGTGTTGCGCGCCATCCTGGTGCCGCTCGCCTCCCTGGTCGGCGCCGTCCCGCCTCCATTGCTCGCGAGTGCCGCCGCGGCCTGGATCCTGCACGCCGCGTGGGTCCCGCTCACGGCCGTCGCCACCGCGTTGGCCGGGGCCATCACCACGCTGGTGCTCGGTACCCTGAGTCGCTCCATCGTGATCTGGGGGCAGGTGGCTGCCGCGATCGCAGCGCCGACAGCCGCCTTGCGGGCGCTGTGGGTCGTGACGTTGGCCAACCCGATCACTGCGTTGCTGGCCTTGCTCGGGGCGGCGGCTGCCGCCTTCTATGTGTTCCGCGACTCGGCCGAAGAGATGGCCGCCGCGCTGCGCGAGCAGCGCACCGCTGTCCAGGGCCAGGTCGACGAGGTCGAGGCGCTGACAGCGGCGATGGCCAAGGCCCAGCCCGGCAGCGACGCCTACAACGAGGCCGCCCGTCGGCTGGCGGAGATCGTGCCCGGGCTGACGCTCTCGCTCTCCGGCCAGGGCACGATGATTGCCGAGCTTGGCGCCGGCTACGAAGACAATGCCGCGGTGCTGGCCGCTTGGCGGGACGAGCAGGAGCGCGCAACCCAGGCGCTTCAGGCTCAGGAGCTCGCCCTCGCCGCGAAGCAATGGCGCGCGGCCAACGAGGAGCTCGAAGCCCACACCAAGTTGATGCGCGAGAGCTACGGCGCCAACGAAGAGTCGCGCACCGGCTGGCAGCGCCTGGCGGTCGTGATGGGCGGCTGGACCGGGGAGATCGACCGGGCCAACGCCAAGTCCGTGGAGCTCAACCGCGCCGTACGCGAGCAGGGCGTGAGCTTCCGCGAGCTCGCGCTGGCCGCGTTCGACTCCACCGGGTCGATCGAAGGTGTTGCTCAAGCCTTGCGATGGGAAGGCGTGAGCAGCGAGGACATTGCCGCCGTCACGGCCGAGCTGGAGCGGATGTTCGGCGTTGCCGACCAGGCCCTGGACGGACTGACCGACGCCCAGCGCCGCGCCGCCGAGGCTGGACTGGCCGCCACGCGCGCCTTATCCGGCACCATCGCCGAAGTCGACAAGGTCATCGCGGATCTGGACACCCGCATCGCGACCCATCGCCAGGATCTCGACGTCGCCCTCAAGGCCGAAGCCGAAGGCTGGAAGGCCGTCGGCGAGGCCGCCCGCGGCACCTACGACGCCGCCCTCGACGAGGCGGAGCGCTACGCCCGGGCGCGTCGCGACGCGCTCGCCGACAGCACCGCAAGCGAGGCGGAGATTGCGCGGCAAAGCATCGCCATCGAGCGCGAGGCCGCAGCGGCCAAGCTGGCGGCGCTCAATGACTACCAGCGCCAGACCCTGCGCCTGCTCGACGAAGAAGGCCGGCGCCGCATCGAAGCCGCCCGGGCCTCCGGCGGCGACGTGCGCGCCGCGGAGATGGAAATCCTTCAGATCAAGCGCGACACCCTGCGCAGCATCGAGAGCGACTACCGCCGCCACGTCGACGCCCTCAACGCCGAGAGCCGCCGGCACCTGGATGAGGTGAGGCGGATCGAGGACGAGATTGCGGCGCTCAAGTTGTCCGGCGAAGACCGTGTCCGGGCGCTTCGCCAGAGCGCCATGTCCGAGGAAGAGGCCGCCGCCGATCGTCGTAAGCAGATCGCCGAAAAAGAGAGCCAGTATCGCAGCGCTTTAGCCGGCGGAGACGTAGGGCAAGCGACAAAATTAGCGGAGCAAATCGAGCAAATCGCACAGCGGCAAGCGGCCGACGCCATTTCCCGGAGGAAGCAGGCCGAGTCCGACGTTGAGCAATCGCAAAAGCGCATCGCGGAAATCGAAAAGCGGATTGGTGACGTTCGGATGCAGTACGCCGAAGCGCGCGCCAGTGCCGAGTCAGGCGATGCGGAAAGGCGCGTCGCCCAAAGCCGCTCGGCCATCGAAAAAATCACAGAGCTCGAACGAGAAAAAGCGGCCGAAATTGCAAAGATTCGCGAGGCGCAAAACAAGGCTTATGACAACGAGGACTTAGAGCGGCAGGCAATCGAGCAAACCTCCGAAGCGATCGATAAGCAGGTCAAGTCGCTGGAGAACGCGAGCCGCTCGCACGAAGAGCACGCGCGCTCGGCGCAGTCGTCCGCGCAAGACACTGAGCGCGCGATGTCCGGCGTCGCCGACAGCGCCGAGCGCCTCGAAAGCACCCTCGATCGCGAGATCGCGCTCAAGCTCACGGTCGACCAAGCCTCGGTCGACGGCATCCTCGACACCATCCGCCCCCTGGTCGAGGAGCAAACCTATCTGCTCCAGATGCGCGCGGACCTCGATACAGTGCGTGCCGCCCTGCTGGACGCCGCAACGCTGGCCCGAGACAACCCGGTCGAGCTCGCGTTCGTCGTCGGCGCGGCGGAGTCCCTGCTTTCGGACCTGCAGGCGCGCCTGACCGCGCTCGGCGAAAACGCCAGCCCAGAGCTGTCCTTGAGTATCGGCCCCGCCTTGAGCGCCATTGACCAGGTCGAGCAGCGCATGCGCGGCGTCGGCGATGCCGAGGCGACTCTGACCATCCGCCCCGACGACAGCCAAGTCCAGGCCACGCTCAACCGCCTTCGCCAAGGCACCCAGTCCACCCACACCATCTACGTGCGCACCGTCCAGCAGAACGCCGCGGGCGGGCTGATCCGGCGCTACGCCACGGGCGGCCCGGTCTTCGACGCTCCGCACTGGGATGTCGTCCCCGGCACCGGCAACACCGACAGCGTCCCTGCCGCCTTGCCTGCAGGCGCCTTTGTGCTACGTAAATCCGCTACGGCCTACTACGGCAAAAGCATCCTCGACTGGATCGCCGCCTTGAACGCGGGCGGTCGAGTGCCGACCCTGCTGACGCCTGGCGAGCGATGGTTTGCGCCCGATGCGGTCGCACGTCACGGCGCCGGCCTGTTCGATGCGCTCAACCGCATGGAGATCCCCCGAGAGCGTCTGGCCTCGGCAATCGGCGGGCTCGCCGCACCGGTGGCCCGCTTCAATGCAGGCGGGTCGGTCGGGAGCGTGGCGAGCAAGACAATGCAAGGATCGATGGCGCGTGAAACCGTCGACATCAACCTGCGTTTAAGCGGCCGTGAAGTGCGTTTGAGCGGGGCACGCGATCAGGCTCAAAGCCTCGCCGCCGCGCTGCGCGAACTGACTCGAGGTGCCTGATGAATAACCGTCTGCACATATTCCACGCCGACTGCAGCTCGCCGGCGACTGGATCGCGGCTCTCCCTCTGCGTCGCCGATTTGGCCGCAACCGCCAAGGCTTACGATCCAGGCCGGCATCAAGCGCAGCTGTTCATCGGTCACCCTAAGGACCTCGACCTGGCGCATGGATATGTCAACAGCCTCGAGGCGGTCGGCGGCGACCTGTACGCCAACGTCGTCGTCGCCACCACGACGCTGATTGATGGCGTGCGAGCGGGCGAGCTCCGCAGGATTTCGGCGTCGTTTTGGTCGCCAAAGCACCCCGAAAACCCCACGCCGGGTACCTGGAGCCTGCGGCATATCGGATTCTTTGGGGGCGCAGTCCCTGAAGAATCCGGACTAGACCCGATCGATCTGAGCGGCTGTTCCTGCCACATAACGCCCTTGACCCCCGATCCGATCGAGCAGGCGGCCCGCTGCATGGCAGGCCTGCCCCCGATCGACTTCGCGGCAATCGAGGATGATCCGATCGAGCGGGCCGCCCGAATCATGGCTGGTCAGGCATAGCAAGAGGCGAGGAGAAGATGGCGAAACCGAACGGATCGGTAGCGCGTGAAACCGTCGACATCAACCTGCGTTTAAGCGGCCGTGAAGTGCGTTTGAGCGGGGCACGCGATCAGGCTCAAAGCCTTGCCGCCGCGCTACGCGAACTGAGTCGAGGCGCCTGATGAAGAACCGTCTGCACATCTTCCGCGCGGGCTGCTATTTGCCGATGTCAGGCTCGCGGGTCTGCCTCGGCGCTGCCGATTTGGCGGCAACCGCAAAGGCTTACGATTCAGCCCGGCATCAAGCGCCGCTGGTCATCGGTCACCCGGCCAGCCACGATCAGGCGCATGGATGGGTCACCGGCCTTGAGGCGGTCGGCGGCGACCTATATGCCGACGCCGAACCCTCCGATGCGCTTCGCGAGCGTGTGCGGGCGGGCGCGTACCGCAAGATTTCGGCGTCATTTTGGCCGCCAGCCCACCCGGCGAACCCGGCGCCCGGTATTTGGAGCCTGCGGCATGTCGGATTCTTGGGGGCTGCCGTCCCGGCAGTGCTGGGACTTGACCCGGTCGATCTGAGCGGCTGTTCCTGCCACATGACGCCCTTGCCCCCCGATCCGATCGAGCAGGCGGCCCGCTGCATGGCCGGCCTGCCCCCGATCGACTTCGCGGCGATCGAGGATGATCCGATCGAGCGGGCCGCCCGAATCATGGCCGGGATTGCCTGACTGTAAGCGCACCCGGCCCGGCCGGTGCAGGGTGCTCGCCCGGGCGCCTGATTTCGATAGGTCCCGGACCTAACCTCATTGATCTTGAGGCGAGGTCCGTCACACACACCGTGCGGAGGGTGATTTAGATGGCACTTGGAGGGTCGGATCCGGAGTTCGTCGCAGAGTTTCTTGATTTGTCGATCGCCGCCGTTGCCGCCGCAGCTCCGGAGCTTCCCGACGCCCAACGGGAAAGCCTCGCCGAACGCCTGATGATGGCCTTCCTGGACCAGTGGGGTGGATGCGGCGTTTACATTCCAAAGGCGTCTCACCTTAGAAAAAGGCTACGTGACCGCGCCATGTGGAGCGCGTATGACGGGCGTCCCGAGACCATTCAGCGGATGGCCCTTGAGCATGGCCTATCGAGCATTCACGTCTACAGGATTCTGGCCCAAGAGCGTAAGCGGCGGAAGATCCGCGACTCCAGCGCCTAGGGTGCCGAGGTCGAGTCCCGGGCCTGGCGAAGCAAGCCGGCACCCGCAGCCGAGGACACTCGCGCGCGACACACAATGTCGCACTAAGTTGATAGTCAAAGCCTATCGGGCGCGTTACGTGCTTTAATCACGTAACATCATGAATAGCAGTAAACGCAAAAATCACGCCCGATAGATTATGACGATCGGCGACGCTCCTCCGGTCTCGGAGGGTGAACTCGATCGCGTTACGGTCCTAGCTCGCCCTGGCGCTCCATGCGGTCACCGAGGTCGGGCCGGCCCGACCGGGTGATCCTCGGCATGAGAAGGCCTCTGCAGAGTTTGCGATTTTTCGCAAACTGGACATTTAGCTTGAGCATGGCCGTCGCGGCCTTGAAGCGCTCAACGACGCGGAGCAACCGGTAGGTACGCCCTATGAGCACGAAGCGTGGAGCGCCGCATGGGTCGGCTTTGGGCGCGATTGGCGGAAAACTGCAGCCCCCGCGCTGCTCTCCTCGAGAGGGGCGGGCGGGTGGTTACTGGGCGTTGACGTTGCCGTGAACGGCGCTTTAACCGCCCTTCCAGCTTCGTAAACCATCCTGCGCCGCTTCGTAAACCATCCTGCGTTCTACAATGGCCCTAGAGCCGGCACGTCGCACCTGTTGAGGAGATGTCACGGATGTAAGTGGCAGTCACGTTCCGCGCGCGAGCCCGACACCGAAGGAGCGCGAAATCCAAGGTGTCGGCGGCTGAGCGGTGACTCACGGACGAGCAACCTCGGCAGGTGCCGCCGAAGCCTTTCTTTCATTTGGAGCTGGCGGACGGATTCGAACCGACGACCTGCTGATTACAAATCAGCGAATAGCCCCTTTCACAGCCTTTCATCGCATAACGCATCAGTTAAGCCAGCCGCGCATAAAGCCCCGTTTTACTTGTCTTTCGCGCCTAGTGTTATAGACTGTTAATAACACCGGGTAACACGCCATACCGCGCTAATTTGTTACCCGGAGAATACCCGGAGCATCCGGGGTAACAGATCCTCCGACATCGACAGGGGCCAGGTATGCCGTCCATCCAACTGACCGACGCAGCCGTCAAGCGGCTCAAGACTCCCACCGAAACCGACCGCATCGAATACTGGGACACCAAGACATCCGGGCTCGGGCTCCGCGTGTCGTCGTCGGGCGTGCGGACGTGGGTCATGCTGCTGCGCGTGCTCAAGGATGGACGATGGAAGCAGCAACGCTTGACGCTCGGGCGGTATCCGGGCGTGACGCTCGCTCAGGCCCGCGCCAAGGCAATCGAGGCCAAGGGGAAGGCAGAGCAAGGCGAAGACCCCGGCGCCGCCCTACGCGCCACGAAAACCGCAATGGTCGACGACTCGCGCAACACCTTCGAGACCGTCGTCGGCGAGTTTCTGACGCTGTACCGCGGCCGAAAGAAGCGCAAGCCGGCGCCTCGCACGCTGGCCGAGATCAAGCGCGTGCTCGGGTCGGATCTGTTCGCCGAGTGGCGTGCCCGGCCAATGACGAAGATCACCAGACGAGACGTTATGGACGTGCTCGACGTGCTCACGGCGCGCGGCGCCGAGGTCATGGCCAACCGCACCTTGGCCTACCTGTCGATGCTGTTCGGATGGGCGCTGCAACGCGAGATCATCGCCGCCGACCCAACCGAGCATGTGAAGAAGCCGGGCGCCGAGCAGAGCCGCGAGCGGGTCCTGACGCTTGAGGAGATGCGGGCAATCTGGAAGGCGACAGAGCCGACCCAGGCGAACCACGGGGACCTGTTCGCGGGGATCGTCCGCACCCTGATGATGACCGGCCAACGGCGCGAGGAGGTCGGAGGAATGCGCTGGAGCGAGATCGACGGCGAGACCTGGACCTTACCAGATGAGCGCACGAAGAATCACCGAGAGCACATCGTCCACCTGTCTGCGGCGGTTCTCGCGATCCTGAAGGAACGCAAGGCCGAGCAGGAAGCGATGGGCATCAAGAGCGAGTTCGTGTTTACCACCGGGATCCAGCGGAAAGGAAATCCGCCGTCGTCGTTCTCGGGATGGAGCAAGAGCAAGGAACGGCTCGACAGGCGTGCCGAGATCGCGGCCTGGACGCTCCACGACCTTCGCCGCACGCTGGCAACCCGCATGGCAGAAGACCTGAACATCCCACCGCACGTCATCGAGGCGACCATCAACCACGTCTCGGGCTCGCGCGCGGGCGTGGCCGGCACCTACAACCGCGCGCTGTACCTCCCCGAGCGCCGCGCCGCCCTGGACGGATGGGCCGGCTACGTCCTGCAAATCGTCGGCGAGACCGAGGCCCCGGACAACGTCGTAAGCATGTTTAGCACCAAGCGCAATACCTAGAGGGCACGAAATCCATCGAATTTTCCGCTATTTTCGCCACTGAAACACCCGAACCCTTCGTCTTTCCCGATGGGTTCGGTTCCGCCCTCTGCGATTGAAAAACCCCGAAAACCTCCCCGCTTGAGCCGATAACTGCTGCGATTACAGGCGGTTGCAATTATACGCGCCCTGTCGCGTCATTTGGCCCTTCAATTTCCCAATAATTGAAAGTTTCGCAGGCTGCTAAATGTTTTTCTCCTTTTGGATCAGTCACTTCGGCTGGACATCCAACGTCCCGGCGTTACCATGCGTTAAATCGAAGCCCAACGGACGAACACGATGATTCCGAAAGCACTCAACGACAGAGGGATGGCCGCGGCTTTTCAGGCGGCTCAGGCAGCGATCGCCGCCCATCACGCGGGCAGTACGGCAGTTGCGGCCACCTGCTACGCACCACCGGCCGATCCCGATTCCCTCATGAGCTCGGCTGCGGTTCGCGCATTTTTCGACATCTCGGCTATGACGGAATGGCGATGGCGAAAGGCTGGAGTACTGCCGGAACCGATCGTCATCAGGAACCGCAACTACTACCAGCGTCGGGCCATCGCCAAGGTTGTCGCCGCGCAGCAATCTCAATCCGCGGTCGCCGCCTAACCCACCACCCCACCAGGACCAGACCAATGCAATCCATCCCCAACACCAACCCTGCCCTCGTCATCCTCGCCGTCGAATGCACGACCAACGACTACACCATCGTGACGACAGAGATGCCCGTTGTCGGCTGGCTCGTCGACGAGGAAACGCTACGAGCCCCGGACGCAATCCCGGTGACGGTCGCGCGCGTGCCGTTGCGTTGGGCGATTTTGGACAAGACGACGGGCCATGCGTATGGCGCGAAAACCAACTGGCGAGAGCGCGAGGACGCTATCGAGGAGCTTGCGGATCTGGCGCGCATGGATGCGAGGTCGGCAGCGTAGGGCAGGAAAGGCAGGACCCGCAAGACGCAGGACGACGGTAAAGGTAGAGGCCCACAAAAAAGCCTCGGCAAAGACCGAGGCTCGGAGATGCAGATGAAAACGCAAAACATGGCAGCGGTTGACCGACCGCCACCCGACTCAACCCGACACGGATTAATCTATGCTCACGTCTTCCGTCAAT
>NZ_FNNZ01000034.1 GCF_900106925.1 Thiocapsa roseopersicina | reverse complement strand
TCGAGTCGCCAAACACTTGACCGACCTCACTGCACGGTCTCCCGCGCAGCATCTTTCATTTTCCGGGGTGCCGCCACGCCTGCATGCTCGTTAGCCGTTAGCCGTTAGCCGTTAGCCGTTAGCCGTTAGCCGTTAGCCGTTAGCCGTTAGCCGTTAGCCGTTAGCCGTTAGCCGTTAGCCGCAGGTTTGATGAGCGGCGCCGATGCTGTCAAATCGGTCGATCGACTGCCGGATGCTGGCGGCCGGCGGCCGGAAGCACTCGGAGCGCCGCTTCCAGGGCTCGGCGCAGCTCTTGGGGCTTGACCGGTTTCGATAGAAAGTCACTCATTCCGGCCGACAAGCAATCACGCTTGACGTCCTCGGAGGCGTTGGCCGTCAGAGCGACGATCGGGATTGCCCGCTCCGGTGCCTGATCGCGGTAGCGCCGGGTGAATCCGATTCCGTCGAGCTTGGGCATCCGCAGGTCGACGATCGCGATCCCGTAGCCACCGCTCAGCGCTTCTGTCAAAGCTGCCTCCCCATCGGCCACGCGGGTGATCTCGAAACCCATCTTACCCAGAAAACGGGTGATCACCTTGGCGGCGATCTCGTTGTCCTCGGCGACCAGGACACGCATCCGCGCCGCATCCGCGATCGGCTCCAAACCGAGCGCCGGCGAGGACAGCCCGGCTTGCAGCGCTCCATCCGTTGGCATGCCGGCGCGCCCCGAGAGCGACTCGGCCGCGGCGATCAGATCCTCCGACAGATAGGGCTTCGCCAGACAGGCATCTGTCGTCCCCTCGAGCGCGGGGCGTCGTCCGGGGTACACCAAAAAGAGGCAGGGCACCGCCTCGCCGAGAGCCGCTTTGACCTCCCCCCGCACCCCATTCAGATCACGACCCTGCGGACAGTCGGCAATGACGAGGAGATCGAAACGCTGCCCCCTGATCTGCGCAGAGTCGACGTCGGCAGGCTCGGCGGGCGCCTCGCAGGCCGCGCCCTCGCGGCCGAAGGCGGCACAGGCCAATGCGCGGCAGGTGACGTTCGGCTCCAGGATCAGGATCCGCAAGCCGCGAAGCCGACGGCCAGACGCGCTCGGCACAGCTGCGTCGCCCTCGATCAAGGGCAGACGCATCCAGAACCGACTCCCGCACCCCTCCTCGCTCTCGACACCGATCGCCCCGCCCATCAACAGGGTCAGCTCGCGTGCAATGGTCGTCCCGAGGCCGGTGCCGCCGAAGCGTCGCGTGGTCGACTCGTCGGCTTGGCGAAAACGCTCGAAGAGTCGCGGGAGCTTGTCCGGCGGAATGCCGATTCCGGTGTCGACGACTTCGAAAAGCAGGTGAGGGCTGCTCTGCTCGGCCTCGGGCGGCCGGACGCTCAGACGAACCCGGACCTCGCCCGTCGGCGTGAACTTGACGGCATTCCCCATCAGGTTGAAGAGGATCTGGCGCAACCGCAGCGGGTCGCCGATCAACCGAGGCGGGACGTTCGGATCGACATCGGCGATGAGCTCGAGTCCGGCCGAATGGGCGCGCATCGCAAGTGCATCGGAGACGTCGCGCACCAGTCTGCGGGGATCGAAGGGGATACGCTCGAGGACGATCCGACGCGCATCGATCTTCGACAGATCCAGAATGTCGCCGATCAGCGCGCCGAGGATATCCGCCGAGTTGGCGATGGCCTGGACATAATCGCGCTGCTCGTCATTCAGTCGGGTCCCTCGCAAGAGTTCGGTCATGCCGACGACACCGGTCAAGGGAGTACGCAGCTCGTGCGTCATGAAGGCCAGAAAATCGCCTCTCGCCTGATTGGCCCTCTCGGCCTCGGCACGCGCATCCTGGACCTTGCGCAGCAAGGAATATTGATACAAGGGCAAAAGCACCAAGAGCGCCAGGAAGAATGTCGCCTCGAAGGTGTGAAGACGCCATTCGTCGAGCGCGATCAGTACGACGTTGTAGCCGAAGACGGCAGCCAGCGAGGCCACCACGAGATGCTGCTTGCCGAATCGGGTCCCGGCGGAGATGAAGACCAGTATATAGAGTAGGTAAAAGGGGCTGATCGCCTCGCGGGTGATGAAGATCGCCAGGCTGATGGCGACGACGTCGAGACAGATCCCGAGGTAGACCCGTGCCGGCCACTCGGGGCGCAGGGCGATACTGATCAGAAACCCGACGTTCGAGGCCAGATAGATGCCAAAGAGCGTGAGATAGTAAGGAACGTCGACCCGGTAGTACTGCGTCGAGGCGCCGACGGCGATGTAGAGCGCGCCCAGTAGACAAGCGGTAATTCGCACCAAGGCCGATTGAAACTCTGGGTTTCCCGCCAACGCGTCCGTCACGCCGAAACGCCTGATCATTCCATTCATTCCCTTCCCTCCGAGCCTGCGGTTGAACACCCGAGCCGCGTTTGCGCAATCCCTGCCACATGGATCGATCATGGTATATTAGCGAACCGTTTCGCACATTTCGGCACGTCGCCGATTCCGAGCTGCGATAACGAGATTGACCGGCCCGCGCGCATCCATTCCGATTCCGGGCTCGACCCCCGGACCGATCGTAAGCCCGATCGCGGCCCGATCAAAGCCGGCCGCGACGAGGTACTCAGCTCAAGAGAACGAGGAGAAGACAATGTCCAAGAAGCATCCGATCGTTGCGGTAACCGGTTCCTCGGGTGCCGGTACGACGACCGTCAAGCGCGCCTTCGAGCACATCTTTTATCGAGACGGCATCAAGGCCGCCGTGATCGAGGGTGACAGTTTCCACCGCTACGACCGCGTCGAGATGAAGGCCGAGATGGCGCGTGCCGCCGAGACCCACCGCAACCTCAGCCATTTCGGTCCCGAGGCCAATCGGTTCGACCTCCTCGAGGAGCTCTTTCGCAATTACGGCGAGAGCGGCACGGGCAAGCAGCGCTACTACATCCACAGCGACTCCGAGGCCGATCACCACAACGCACGCCTCGGCACGCAGCTGAAGGCCGGCCAGTTCACGCCGTGGGAGGATCTTCTCGAGGGCACCGACGTGCTCTTCTACGAAGGACTCCACGGGCTGGTGGTGACGGAGGAGGACAATATCGCTCAGCACGTCGATCTCGGCGTCGGCGTGGTCCCGATCATCAACCTGGAGTGGATCCAGAAGATCTTCCGCGACAACGCCGAGCGCGGCTATTCCGCCGAGGCGATCGTCGACACCATCATGCGCCGCATGCCGGACTACATCCGCCACGTCACGCCGCAGTTCTCGTTGACCGACATCAACTTCCAGCGTGTAGCGACGGTCGACACCTCCAATCCCTTTATCGCCCGCGATATTCCGACGCCGGACGAGAGCTTCGTCATCATCCGCTTCAGGGATCCCGAGCGGCTCCAGATCGATTTCCCCTATCTACTGTCGATGATCAACGACTCCTTCATGTCGCGGCGCAACACCATGGTCGTGCCGGGCGGCAAGATGGGGATGGCGATGGAGGTCATCCTGCAGCCGATCATCGAGCGCATGATGGACGCGCGCAGGGTCTGACCGCACGCAGTCACGGGCCTCGCGGGCAGACTTACCCGCGAGGCGACTCATCGGCGCGCAGCGTCGTCGCGTTTCTCTGCGTATGCCGAACGCTTCCTCGGTTGCGATCGTCGTATCAAGGCAATGGACCCGAAAGGAGCACCGGCCTGTTAAGCTATCTTCACGGCTTCCACGCCGGAAATCACGCGGACGTCGTCAAGCATGCGGTTCTTACCCTCGTGCTCGAGACACTCTTAGCCAAACCCAAACCGCTGGTCTATGTCGAATCGCACGCCGGCGCCGGTCGGTACGACCTCGGGGCCGAGCAGGCGCTCAAAACCGCAGAGTATCGGCTCGGGATCGAGCGACTCTGGGAGCGGCGTGATGCCTTTCCGGAGCTCTCGGCCTATCTCGGGGCCATTTCGGCGCTGAATCCGGACGGCGGATTCGCAACCTATCCGGGATCACCCGCCCTCGCGGCGCATCTGCTGCGCGCCGAGGATCGACTGATCCTGATGGAGCTTCATCCGGCCGAGTCGCAGACCCTGCGTCGTCATCTCGGCGGCGACCCCCGGATCGGCATCCACCGTCGCGACGGTCTCGAAGGACTGACCGCACTCTTGCCGCCGAAGCCTGCACGCGGGCTGGTTCTGATCGACCCGCCATACGAGCTGGTGTCCGAGTACGCGCGCGTTGCAGACGCACTCGTCGCCGCGCATGCTCGCTGGCCGACCGGGGTCTACGCACTTTGGTTCCCGCGCCTGGGGCTGCAACGCGATCGTTCCGCGGACCTGATCGGTCGCATCCGGCGATCCATCCCGGACGGGCTTCTGTGCGAGTTGACGGTGCGGCGACAGGTCGACGACTTCGGCATGCACGGCTCCGGAATGCTGATTCTCAACCCGCCTTGGCGTCTGGAAGAGCGGCTCGCGGACCTGCTCCCGCGACTCGCCGAGTTGCTCGCGATCGAGGCGACGGGCCGCTCGGTACCGGCATGGAAGATCGGTCGACTCTAGCTGCCGTAGCGATCAGCGTGAGCGTGCTCCCTGGATGCCCACTTGATCGACCCATCCACCGCGACAGTCGGAGCTCCGCTTGGGCGCTGCAAGGATCAGCGCGCCAAGCTCGGCGGTATCGTCGACGACACCCTTCAGACCGATCCGCAACTCCTCGATCAGCCCATCTGAACAGCTCAGGCGGACCCGCTCGCCGGCCCCCTTGCCGAAGGTGTCGTCGAACGCGGCCCGCACCCGGGTCGCAGTCAGGCGCTTGCCGATGTTCTCCTCGAACAGTGCACGAACGCCGGAGGCGTTGAGCTGCTCGAGCAGCAACATGGAATGACGGAAATAGGTATCCGCATCCGTGCCGTAACAGGTCCCGTGCTTGACCCACTGGTGCCGCTGCAAATCGGACCGTGTTCCCGGCATCAACGTGTCCAGGCGCGCGCGTGTCGTCGCATCCAGATCGAGCGCCGGCAAGAGGCGCCACCGGCCCGACGTCGAAAGTGTCCGTTCCCGCTCGCCGACACCGCAATAGCTGTTGCCGATGGGCTGAGGCCAGAGACCGTGGAGCGAGAAGCGCCGCGCGTCCGGGCGCTCGGGCGTCTGGTCCCGGCATTCCGGACGCGTCGCGCGCAACTCGCAGAAGGCGGGCTGCCAACTAGCCGCCAGCACGAGCTGGCTCTGCATCGAACCCGCACGCGATGACGTCGGGGGTGGCGGAGGCGACGACTGGCGGCGCGCATCCGTACCCGCAGTGGTCGCAGGGGCGTCGGCAAGACGACCGCATCCGATCTCGACCCAGCGCTCCTTCGGGTTCGCGTCCTCGAACCTGAGTCGATAGTGGCTCGGATCCGCCCGATTGGTCCCGACGACCGGATAGTCTCGGCCGGGGATGAGATGGATAGAACCCGGGTTGTCGGGACGCTTGATCGAGACCGTCGCAGGGCAAGGTTGCTCGGCGGTCAGAACGGCGCCCAGGCGCTCGGCGAAGGATGAAGCCGACCACAGCAGCACGAGAACGGACAATAGTGATCGGCGCACGCGTGAGTGTTTCAGTGCCATTGGCTCCAATCTCCAGCCGTCAGCCGTCAGCTTCAGGTTGGTCGCGCGGCGTCCTCCGGGACATCGGGCGCATCTTCGGTGAAATCCAACGCCTCTACGCTCACAAGGTGTACACGCCGGCTGTCCGCACGCATCACGGTGAAGCGGAACCGGCCGAGCTCGACCGACTCGCCTTTCTTGGGCAGATGGCCGAGTGCGTTGACGACCAAACCGCCGATGGTGTCGAACTCCTCGTCGGAAAAGTCGCTGCCGAAATACTCGTTGAAGTCTTCGACGGTCGTGCGCGCCTTGGCACTGAACTCGTTCTTGCCGCGCCGGAAGATCCCGGGCCCTTCGTCGTAATCATGCTCGTCGTCGATCTCGCCGACGATCTGCTCGAGCACGTCCTCGATGGTCACGAGACCGCCGGCGCTGCCGTACTCGTCGATCACGATCGCCATGTGATTGCGGCTGGAACGAAATTCCTTGAGCAGGACATTCAGGCGCTTGCTCTCGGGCACAAAGACTGCGGAACGCAACAGATCGCGGATGTTGAAGGCGCGCCCGCCGTGGTCTCGGCAGAAGGACAGCAGGTCCTTGGCGAGAAGGATGCCGACGACCTCTCCTTTGTCGTCGCCCGTGACGGGAAAACGGGAATGCGCCGATTTGACGGCGATCTCGAGGATCTTTTCCAGCGGGTCATCCCGCTTGAGAGAGACCATCTCTGCGCGTGGAATCATGATGTCGCGCACACGCAGATCGGAGACCTGCAACACGCCTTCGATCATGCTCAAGGCGTCGGTATCGAGCAGCTCGCGTTCCTTCGCATCCTTGAGCACCTCCAAGAGCTGCTCCTTGTCTTGTGGCTCGCCCCCGAGCATCTGGCCGATCCGTTCGAACCAGTTGCGTGAACGCGAGCCCTCGGTAGATCGATCGCTGGCCATCGTGTCTTATTGATCCTCGTAAGGTGAAGGGAATCCCAACGCGCCGAGGATACCCGATTCAAGGGTTTCCATCTCCTCGGCATCGCGCTCTGTAAGGTGATCGTAATCAAGCAGATGCAGGACGCCGTGTACCACCATGTGGGCCCAGTGAGCCTGCGCGGCCTTGCACTGCTCGCGTGCTTCGCGCTGCACCACGTCCGCGCAAATCACGAGATCGCCGAGCAGATCGGCGATCGGATCCTGCGAATCGAGACCGAGCTCCAGCTCGGGCGGAAGGTCGAACGGAAAGGACAGGACATTGGTCGGCCCTTCACGTCCGCGATAGGTCCCGTTCAGGACCGCTCCCTCCTCGCTATCCACGAGGCGAATGGTGAGGGACGCACGCTCGCGCCGACCGGACAAGGCAGCCGCCGCCCAGCGCTCGAAGTCGGCCGGGGTCGGGAGATCCGCTGCCTCGCAGGCGATCTGGAGATCCAGATCCAGCGTCAAGGGCCGATCGCCGCTCATGCCTTCGGCGCCCGCCCCCGCAGAGGTACCGGCTGCTCGAAGGCATCGTAGGCGCTGACGATGCGCTGAACCAAGGCGTGGCGCACCACGTCGCGGGCGTTGAAGAAGGTGAAGCTGATGCCCTCGACATCCTTGAGTATCTCGACGGCTTGGCGCAGACCCGAGGGCTGCCCGCGCGGAAGGTCGACCTGGGTCACGTCGCCCGTGATCACCGCGGTCGAGCCGAAGCCGATGCGCGTCAGGAACATCTTCATCTGCTCGGGCGTCGTGTTTTGAGCCTCGTCGAGGATGATGAAGGAGTCGTTGAGCGTGCGCCCGCGCATGTAGGCCAGAGGGGCGACCTCGATGACGTTGCGCTCCAACAGCTTGGTGACCTTCTCGAAACCGAGCATCTCAAAGAGCGCATCGTAGAGCGGACGCAGATAGGGATCGATCTTCTGGGCCAGATCGCCGGGCAGAAACCCCAGACGCTCGCCGGCCTCCACCGCGGGTCGCACCAGCAAGAGCCGGCGCACGCTGTCGGATTCGAGTGCCTCGACGGCGCAGGCCACCGCGAGATAGGTCTTGCCCGTCCCGGCCGGGCCGACGCCGAAGTTGATGTCGTGCTTCAGCATGGCGTGGAGATAGCTCTGCTGATTCGGTCCACGTGCTCGGATCAGGCCGCGCTTGGTCTTGATGACGACATCGGGCAGACGATCCTCGGCCGACTCCAAAAGCGCGTCGGCCCCGGACTCCTGAAGCCAGAGATGAATGGTCTCGGGCGTGAGGACCTCGGAAACGGTCTCGGCATAGAGATCTTGGAGCAACTGCTCGCCGAGGCGCACGCCTTCCGGATCGCCGATCAGACGGAAGTTGACGCCGCGATTGCTGATCTCGATGCCGAGCCGACGCTCCAATTGGCGCAGATGCTGATCGAGCTGACCACAGAGGTTGGCGAGCCGCACGTTGTCGGCGGGCTCGAGCTCCAGATCCAGTGTTTGCGGTTGGGTGGACAAGGAGGTGGGCGCGCTCAAGCGCCGATTCCGCTCATCGCCGTCCGAACCGCTGCGGCGGTGACGAGACGGCCACGCAGCGAGTTGGGGAGCGCCTCGGTGATCGCGACCTCGACGAAATCGCCGATCAGCGCGGGCGGGCCGGTGAAATTGACGACGCGATTGTTCTCGGTCCGACCTGCAAGCTGGAACGGATCCTTGCGCGACGGCCGCTCGACCAAGATGCGCTGCAGGGTGCCGACCATCGCCTGGCTGTAATGCCGAGCATTGTCGTTGATGCGCGCCTGAAGCCGCTCCAACCGAGACTTCTTGTCGGCAAGCGGCACGTCGTCCGGATAATCGGCCGCCGGCGTGCCGGGCCGCCGGCTGTAGATGAAGCTGAAGCTCTGGTCGAACCCGATCTCCTCGACCAGATCCATGGTTGCGGCAAAGTCGCTCTCGGTCTCGCCGGGAAAGCCGACGATGACGTCCGTGGAGATGCCGATTCCGGGCCGGGCTTGCCGCAGCCTGCGGATCTTCGAGCGGTACTCAAGCGCCGTGTGCCCGCGCTTCATGGCGGCGAGGATCCGATCCGAGCCGGACTGCACCGGCAGGTGCACGAAGCCGACGAGCTCGGGCACATCCGCATAAACATCGATCAAACTGTCCGAAAACTCCACCGGATGGCTGGTGGTGAAGCGGATGCGATCGATCCCGTCGATCGCGGCGACGTAGCGGATCAGAAGCGCAAGATCGGCGGTATCGCCCTCGCCGGCCGCGTCGGCAAAAGCGCCCCGATAGGCATTCACGTTTTGCCCGAGAAGGGTAACCTCGCGTACGCCCTGCTCGGCCAGAGCGGCGACCTCCGCGATCACGTCGTCGAAGGGCCGGCTGATCTCCTCCCCTCGCGTGTAGGGCACAACGCAGTAAGTGCAGTACTTGGAGCAGCCCTCCATCACGGACACGAAGGCGGTCGGTCCCTCTGCGCGGGGTGTCGGCAGGCAATCGAATTTCTCGATCTGCGGGAATGACACGTCCACCTGGGGTGCGTGTCGCTCACCGAGGTTCTTGAGCATCTCGGGCAACCGGTGCAGCGTCTGGGGGCCGAACACGATGTCGACATAGGGCGCGCGCGCGCGGATCGCCTCGCCCTCCTGGCTCGCGACGCAACCACCCACACCGATCACCAGGTCCGGATTCTCAAGCTTCAACGCCCGCCAACGCCCGAGCTGCGAGAACACCTTCTCTTGCGCTTTCTCGCGGATCGAGCAGGTGTTGAGCAGCAGGACATCGGCGTCTTCGGCCCGCTCCGTCAGCTCCAGACCTGCGGACGCATGCAGAACATCGGCCATGCGGGCCGAATCGTATTCGTTCATCTGGCAGCCGTGGGTCTGGATAAAAAGCTTGCGGGGCATCGAAGGCATGAGAGCGAGGGGGCGCGATCGCGCAGTGAATCAGGTTGATGGGGTGAGGAGAGGCAATCCACAACCCCCGGCCGTCGAGCGACCGGCCGTGCAGATCCGCATCGTCCGGCTTAGGTGCCCGGGTGTCAAGTTGGCCGAGCCGGGCTTGGCTTGGAACAAATCCCTTCGAACGACGACCTTAATTCAGCGTGAAATAGTCGGCATTTCGCCCTTGCGGATTACCGAATCGCCGACAACACTTTGGATAACGAGGGTCGGTTGGGTCACGACTTCGAATCGCGAGGGAGACGCCATGAGGCGACGATACTTGCTGAAAGCAGGTCTTGCGACCGGTTCCCTTGCCGTCGCGGCAAAGGCCGGGTTGCTCTGGCCGGTGACGGTGTTGGCCTCGGACTGGCCGGCGGATGGCTTCTCGGCCATGAGCGTCGAGGATGCGATGGCCATCCTGTTCGAGGGGGCGCCGATCGAGCAGAGCGAACGTGTTCAACTCGAGGCCAAAGCGATTGCCGAAGACGGGGCCAGTGTCCCGATCGCGATCCGTACCGACTTGTCCGGGCCGCTCCTCCTGACCCTATTCTCCGCGAGCAACCCGACGCCGGCAGTGGGTCGATTCGAGCTGGCTCCGCAGTTGGGCGGGCAGCTCGATACGCGGGTGAAGATGGCGGACTCCGGAGACGTCATCGCCGTGGTCACGGCCGACGGCAAGCACTTCAGCGCCCGGCGGCATATTCAGGTCGCCGCCGGCGGTTGTGGTTGATTCATCACGAAGCTGCGAATCCAGTCGAGGTGATGCGATGGCTCGACACAAGGCAGAGCACAAGATGGCGGCCCGTATGAAGGACGGCGTCGCAGAGGTGAAACTCCTGTTGTCGCATCCGATGGAAACGGGCAACCGAACGGATCCGACGACGGGGCTGAAGGTCCCCCGCCATTTCATCCGGGAGCTGGTCTGCGATCTCAACGGGGAGACCCTGCTGCAGGCTCAGTGGAGCTGGGGCATGGCCCGGAATCCCTATGTGGCGATGCGTCTCGCCGAGGCGGGCCCCGGGGATCGCGTGCGCTGCAGGTGGACCGATGATCGCGGGGTCGAGGACGCCATGGAGGTCATCGTGTCTTAGGAGGTTGCACGCCATGTGGGATCAGATCAATCCTTGGTTGGCCGGCGGAGGACTGGCAATCGGCGTTGCCTTCGGCGTTGTCGCGCAGCGATCGCGCTTTTGCGTGGTGTCGGCCCTGAGCAACTTTGCCCTTATGCGCGACTACCGCCAGCTGCACGCCTATCTCGCCGCCCTCGGGATCGCTGTCATCGGGACATTCGCGCTGGAGTGGTGGCAGCTGGTGGCCGTTGGGGACTCGAGTTATCGCCGCCCCGCCTTCAATTGGCTCGGCGCGCTCGGCGGCGGCCTGATCTTCGGCTTCGGGGCGATGCTTGCGGGAGGCTGTGCGTCGCGCACCCTCGTGCGTACCGCCGAGGGAAACCTCGGCGCCCTACTTACCCTGCTCACGTTCGCCTTGATCGCCATGGCCACCATGTTCGGCGCCCTCGGGCCGGTGCAAGCATGGGTGATGGACCATGCGCTGCCGATCGGTGCGGGCGATGCTTCCCTCTCCATCATCCTGCATTGGCCGATGTGGATCGCGCCTGCGGCGGTCGGCCTGGCGTGTCTCTACGCGATCTTGGAATTCGGCCAGTGGCGTGATCATCCCGGCAACATTGTCGCGGGCCTGTTGATCGGACTCTTGGTGGTCGCCGGCTGGTTGGTGACCGGGGTGCTGGGTGTCGACGAATTCGACCCCCAGCCGCCGGCGTCGATCACCTTGGCGGCGCCCTTGGCACGGACCGCCACCTGGCTCGCGATGGGTCAGCATACGGGGAGTGCATTCGCCCTGCTCCTCGTGCCGGGCACCCTGCTCGGCGCATGCCTCGCGGCGCTCGTTGCGGGTGAGTTTCGCTGGGTGGCGCCGGCGAGTGACCGCGTCGCCGCCTACCTGTCCGGCGGCGCATTCATGGGATTCGGGGCGCTCCTGGCCGGCGGATGCAATATCGGCCAAGGGCTGACGGGCGCCGCCACACTTTCGGTGTCCTCTCTGTTGGCGGTCGCAGGGATCGTCGGCGGGATGACGCTGGGAATGCATTGGATCAGCCGGACCGCATCCCGACCGACCGGGATCACGCAGAGGGGATAGCGGGACTCGCAAGGGAATGTGAATCGGGCGAGTAGAAGCAGCGGCGCGCCCGACGCCGCGTCGAGAACCGAGGCAGAACGTCGGCGCCGCCCCGCATCCGGATCGAGGCCGGTGGCGCCCACCACCACGGGAGCGAACCACCTCATGAAAACGAGCGTTAGATCTGCCCTGAGCGGGTTGCCGAGCCTGGTGCTCGGCGCCCTGCTGTCCAGCTCGACCCTGGCCGACGATGTACAACGCCACGGGGAATCCTACGTCATCTATTTGCCGGCGACGCTTCAGTACAGCGAAGTGGTCGACCGGGTACAGACCGAGATCTTGGCCCAGAATTGGGATGTGGTGAATGTCCAGGATGTCGGTCTCGGCTTACGCAAGCTCGGAGTCTGGACCGACAACACCATCATTCAGGCCTGCCAGTCTCAATATCTGAAGCAGGCCGTGCGCAAGGATCCCTTCATCAGCCTGATCATTCCCTGCCGCTTCACCGTGTTCCGCGAGCACGTCGCGACAGGGCCGGGCGGAGATTACGAGGCAAAACCGGCCCGCATCGTCGTCGGATTCGCCGACCCCGTCAGCGAGGCGAAGGCCGTGGGCCTGACACAGATCGAGGAGGCCGAAGCGGCGACCGAGGAGCTCAAGGAGGTCCTCGCGCGCGTTGCGGACTTCTATAAACCCTAGGCGGCCATCAACGGCAGGACCGGCGCGGCGCCCGTCGGGCATCACCGGCGGTGCCGGAGCCGGTACCGACCAAGCCCAACGCAAACGCGCGGCCGGAGTATCCCGAAGCGCAACCGGAGAATGAACCCGGGTTGACGCCGATCAACTTCACCTCAAACTCTTCAACACAGCATCTAGTTGGCGCTATAGTCCGCACCACAAGATATAGTGGCAACGGACAAGAGACGCCTTCATGGGACACCAGCACAACAACCTGTCGACCCTGCCCTTGCGGGTCCGCAAGCGCGACGGTGTCGAGGTGCGTTTCGATGCCGCCAAGATCGAATCTGCGATCCAACGCGCGGGACAGGCGAGCGGCGAGTTCGGTACGCCCGAGGCGAGTCTGCTGACCGCGCAGGTGGTCAAGGTGCTCGCGCATCGCTACGGGGCCGACCGCCTGCCCGACATCGAAGGCATCCAGGATGTCGTCGAGCAGACGCTGATCAGCGCGAACCATTTCGAGACCGCCCGCAGCTACATCGTCTATCGCGAGCAACATAAGAAGCTGCGCGACGAGCATCGCACACTGGTCGATGTCGGCGGTTCCATCAACGAGTATCTCGACCGCTCGGACTGGCGGGTCGCGGCCAATGCCAATCAGGGCTACTCGCTCGGCGGCCTGATCCTTAATACCTCGGGAAAGATGATCGCCAACTACTGGCTGAGCCACGTCTATCCGCCCGAGATCGGCCAGGCCCATCGCGACGGCGACATCCATATCCATGATCTGGACATGCTCTCGGGCTACTGCGCCGGCTGGTCGCTGCGCACCCTGCTCAACGAGGGGCTGAACGGGGTTCCGGGGAAGGTCGAAGCCGGCCCGCCCAAGCACATGTCCTCGGCGATCGGGCAGATCGTCAACTTTCTCGGCACGCTGCAGAACGAGTGGGCCGGCGCGCAGGCATTTTCCAGCTTCGATACCTACATGGCGCCCTTCGTGCGCGTCGACAGGCTGGATTACCCGCATGTCAAGCAGGCGATCCAGGAGCTGATCTACAACCTGAACGTGCCGTCGCGCTGGGGGTGCCAAACACCCTTTACGAACCTGACCTTCGACTGGGTCTGCCCCGAGGATCTGCGCGAGCAGGTCCCGGTGATCGCCGGCGTGGAGCAACCCTTCACCTACGGCGATCTCCAGGCCGAGATGGACCTGATCAATCGGGCCTATATCGAGGTGATGACCGAGGGCGACGCCAAGGGGCGGATCTTCACCTTCCCGATCCCGACCTACAACATCACCTCCGATTTTCCGTGGGACAGCGAGAACGCGGAGCATCTGTTCGAGATGACGGCGAAGTACGGCCTGCCCTACTTCCAGAACTTCCTGAACTCGGAGCTCTCGCCGAACATGGTACGGTCCATGTGCTGTCGGCTGCAGCTGGACCTGCGCGAGCTTCTGAAGCGCGGCAACGGGCTCTTCGGCTCGGCCGAGCAGACCGGCTCGCTCGGCGTGGTCACCATCAACTGTGCGCGGCTCGGATACACCCATCGCGGCGACGAGGCGGGGCTTTTGGCGCGGCTCGACACACTCCTGAATCTCTCGCGCAACAGTCTCGAGATCAAGCGCAAGGTCATCCAACGCCACATGGATGCCGGGCTTTTCCCCTACACCAAGCGGTATTTGGGCACCCTGCGCAACCATTTCTCGACGATCGGCGTGAACGGGATCAACGAGCTGATCCGCAACTTCACCAACGATGCCGACGACATCACCACGGCCCGGGGCCACGCCATGGCCTGCCGGATCCTGGATCATGTCCGCGCACGGATGGTCGAGTTTCAGGAATCGACCGGCAGCATGTACAACCTGGAGGCCACACCCGCGGAGGGCACGACCTATCGCTTCGCCCGCGAGGACAAGAAGCGCTTCCCGGACATCCTCCAAGCCGGCACGCCCGAAACGCCCTACTACACCAACAGCTCCCAGCTGCCGGTGGGCTATACGGACGACCCCTTCGAGGCGCTCGCCATGCAGGAGGCACTTCAGACCAAATACACCGGCGGCACGGTGTTGCACCTCTATATGAACGAGCAGATCTCCACGACCGACGCCTGCAAGCGGTTGGTCCGGCGGGCGCTGGAAAACTTCCGTCAGCCCTACATCACGGTCACTCCGGTGTTCTCGATCTGCCCCAAGCACGGCTACATCGCGGGCGAGCACGAATTCTGTCCGGTCTGCGACCGCGAGCTGATCGCACGCAAAACCGCGGCACTTGAAGAGACGGCGGCGTAGGTCGAGCACAGGGTCACCGAACGCTCTGCCGCTCGACCGACCAACAAACACACTCCATCATTCGAAACGACATCAGGAGCGAGACCATGACCAACCCAACCATCGAGCTGAAGACCGAAGAACGCACCCGTTGCGAGGTCTGGACCCGCGTCATGGGTTATCACCGCCCGGTCTCGGCCTTCAATGCCGGCAAGCGCGCCGAGCACGCCGAGCGCTGCTACTTCACCGAGACACCCAACGGATCGGCGATTCGCCAAGAGCGCCGCGCCGCCGCCTAAGTCGCCGAGTCCGTAGACCCGCCGCACCCATGTCTCGACAGTTTCCCTGCCCGAGCGATCTCGATCTGCCGATCTCTTCGGACGTCGCAGACTCGGCCGACACGGGACAATTGCGGATCGGCGGTTTCGTGCCGTTGACGACGATCGACTACCCCGGCGAGCTCGCCGCGGTCGTCTTCCTCCAAGGCTGTCCTTGGCGCTGTCGCTACTGCCAGAACGGCGCCTTGATCGACCCGAGCGCCACGCCGGTCGTCGCATGGTCGGAGATCCGTGACTTCCTCGAGCGTCGCCGCGGGCTACTCGATGCCGTCGTCTTCAGCGGCGGCGAGCCGACCCTCCAATGCGCGCTGCCCGCAGCCATGGCCGAGGTCCGTGAGCTCGGGTTCAAGGTCGGCATGCACACCGCGGGGCCCGCGCCGAAACGCTTGGCACGCCTCTTACCGCTCCTGGACTGGGTGGCCCTCGACATCAAGGCGCTGCCCGAGGGCTATCCTGCAATCACGGGCGTCCCGCAATCCGGCGAGGCGGCCTGGGAGAGCTTGTCGTTGATCCAAGCCTCGGGTGTCCCGCTGGAGGTCCGCACTACCGTCATGCCGCAGTGGACCGCGCTCGATCTCGCGACGCTCGCCGCCGCGCTCGCCCGACAGGGTGTGCGGCGATATGCCGTTCAGGCCTGCGACACTCGACACGCACTGGATCCTCTCCTCCCTGCGCCCGCAATTCCGCTCGCACAGCTCGCAGCCGCAATCGACCCCGCATCCTTCGACCGATTCGTCCTGCGTGGCCACTGACGCGTCGGCGGAGACCTGCCCGCCCCGCGGCGCTCAGGATTGAGCCACTGCGCCGTTACGGCCCAGCATCGCCGCCAGCGCATCGGCATCGATTGGACGGCTGAAAAGATAACCCTGCGCAAGGTCGCAGCCCTGCTCCACCAGGAAATCGCGCTGCTCGGGCCGCTCCACCCCCTCCGCCAGCACACTCAGTCCAAGCGCTTGGGCCATCGCGATGATGGCACGCGTCAGCTCCGTATCCTCCTGGTTGTCGGGTATGCCCGCGATGAAGGTCCGATCGATCTTGAGGACATGGAACGGAAACCGCCGCAGATAGCTCAAGGCCGAGTAGCCGGTCCCGAAATCGTCGAGCGACAGCCGAATTCCGCGGCGATCCAGTTCTGCCAGCAAGGCACCGATGGTAGGACGGTCGCGCAGCAATACCCCTTCGGTGATCTCCAGCTCCAGGAGTCCTGCATTCAAACCCGAGTGTTTCAACGCCATGTCCACTTGCTCCGAAAAGGACTCCGGCGCTTGGAGTTGCAAGGACGACACGTTCACCGCCACCCTGCACGGCGCGATCGACTGCCACTGCGCGGCGGCCGTGCAGGCGCGCTCGAGGACCCAGCCGCCGATGTGTTCGATCAATCCGGCGTCTTCGGCCACCGGGACGAGAAGGTCCGGTGCAACGACACCGAGCTCCTCGCTGGTCCAGCGCAGCAGCGCCTCCGCTGCAACGACTCGCCCGCTGCGCAGATCGATCAAGGGCTGGTACAAGAGGGCAAGCTCTCCGCGCTCGGCGGCGTGCCGAAGGAGATTCGCCATCGACAAGCGCTCGCGGATCTGCACGTCGAGCCCCGGGACGTAGAAGCTGTAGCGGGCCCGCCCGTTGTCCTTGGCCTCCTTCATCGCCAAGTCCGCGTTCTTGAGCAGATCCTCCGCGGTCTTCCCGTCGCACGGGCTTACGGCGATACCCAAGGTCGCCGTCAGGAAAATCTCTCGACCCTCGATCGAGAAGGGCGCTGCGAAAAGGCCGAGTAGCGCCTGCGCACGCTCGGCCGCATCGACGGGATCGCGAAGGTCGGGGTAGATGACGAGAAACTCGTCGGCGGCCAGACGCGCCAAGGTATCGCCCGCCGAGACGAGGGCACTCACCCGCTCGGCCGTCTGTATGAGAACCTCGTCGCCGGCCGCGTGGCCTAGACTGTCGTTGATCCTCTTGAACTGGTCGAGATCAAGATAGAAGGTCAACACCCGATGCCCCTCGCGGGCAGCGATCATCAGGCTTTGCTCGAGTCGATCCATGGCCAAGGTGCGATTCGGAAGACCCGTCAGGGCATCGTAATTGGCCTGGTAGATCAAACGGCGCTCGTATTCCTTCCGAGTCTTGATCTCTTCGCGCAAGCGCTCGTTGTGCTCGCTGAGCTTGCGCCGCTGGACTCGCGCGACGTCCATCCGAGTCTGCAACACCAGATTCTGCCGCTGCGCCCCGAGGAGCATCCAACCGCCGACCAACAGGGCGACGGCCAACAGGATGAGTGCGAACAGAAACCAACGCGATGTCAGGAGGCGCTCGTCGAGCGATGTCCGCTCGCGGTCGACCAAGAAAAAGGGGGTTCCGGACACCTCGACCGGTGCTCCGACCGCACTCTCGATGCCGGCGAGCTCTGCGGCCGAGCGCAGCAGTCGATAACGAGCGAACCCGCTGCCCCCGGGATCGAGCCCGACGAGCGCGGCCAAGGTGGTCCGCTCGTTGACCCAGGCGACCAATGTCCCGCGACCGCGTCCCGCCATCACGATCGGCGCTTCCACCAGGATGGCATCCGGGTATCGAGGCGCATCCACGACCAGTCGGACATGGGTCGGGAAGCCGGGCTCCAGAGGCGTCCAACGCCCAGCTGCGGGCGGTTCTGACGCCGTATCGACCAGGATTGTCCCGTCGGCATCGAATAGGGCGATTCGATCGAAGAACGGCCCTGAATCGACGCGCTTTTCGCCGACACGCTCGATCAGGACCTCTCGGATCGAGACCAGGCTCGCTTGCAGGCCGTACTTCATCGACATACCGAGGTCGCGGTTCACGAAGAAGGACTGAACCGCCTGATCACGACGAAGATTCGCCAGATCGCCCAGTCGCTCGGCGTAGAAATAGCTCAAGGCATTGGCGTGAAGCTGCGCATCGAGCGCGTGCCGGGCCGCGGTGGAATGAGTCAGGCGGTCCTGGGCGACCCAGGTGGTCACGAGCAGGAGCGCGAGATAGACGACCAGCGCAACGCCGCCGGCAATGGTCGGCACCAACAACCAGCGTCGGCTGCGGCTCTTCTTGCCCTGTGGATCGGACATCACGGACGGTCCCAACGAATCGATCCTCGCCGGATTGAAAGAAGGCTCGGGGTGGCCTTGCAGAGCATCCCAAGACATGCCGACCACCCCTCATCTCGATGCAGCGGCATGCCACGGAGTGTACTGCAGCCCCGGGCAATGGGCAGGACGGGATGCCGAGAGATCACGAAACTGTGAGGTCGGTCCCAGTTTCGCCGCGACCGACATCCATCGAGATGACTTCTCCTTCAATGCCCAAGACGCGGATCTGCAGCGCATGCCGCGTGAGGTTCGGATTTGTGCGGAACCATCCGCCACCCCATCTCGTGAGTCATGCACCCTGCCAACCCCGACGACACGAGCACGCCATGCGCGACATCCTGCTGATCGACAACGGCTCCAAGCGCGCCGATGCCATACTGAGCCTGAGACGGATCGCGAGCGGACTCGCGGAGCGTCTCGGCGAGACGGTCCACCCCGTCTCGCTGTTGCACTCGGACCGAGCCCCGCCGAGTGCACTGCACGGACAACCTGCCGACACCTTCGAGCCATTTCTGAGCCGTCGCCTGAGCGAGAACACTCGGCGTTTCTTGATCCTCCCGCTCTTCTTCGGCCCGAGCCGGGCCATCAGTGACTATGTCCCGGAGCGCATCGCTGCCCTGAAGGATGATTTCGGTCCGTTCGATGTCCGGATTGCGCGAGCACTTTGCCCCCTGCCGGAGGGCGAGCCCGACCTGGTCGAGATCCTTCTGGACCGCATTCTCGAGACCGCGTCCGAGCAGGGCGTCGCACCGCTTCGGATTCTGCTGGTCGACCACGGCTCGCCCATTCCCGCCGTCACCGAGGTGCGGCGTTGGCTGGCCCGGCAGTTGGCGCAACGGCTCGCCGACGACCGCGGGCCTCGAATCGAGCTCGGCGAGGCCGTCATGGAGCGGCGCCCCGGAGCGGAATACGATTTCAACGGAGAATTGCTGGAGGATCGTCTGCGCGCACTTGCTGCGGAGAACATCTCGACCCCGGTCATCCTTTCCATGTTGTTCCTGTCGCCCGGACGACATGCCGGCCCGGGCGGCGATATCGCCGAGATCTGCGCGTCGGTCGAACGCGACAATCCGGGCTTTCGTGTCCACCCCTCAGCGCTGGTCGGCGGTCATCCCCGGCTGCTCGACATCCTCACGGCGCGGGTCGCAGAGATGGAGGCAGCATCCGCCATCACGACCGAAAGTGCGTGATATCACACGCCTCTCGGCGGATTTAACATAGATCAAGTTCCCCCCCGGTGCCTTTTGCTAGCTTGACCCGATCGAGAGACCGGCTCGAGACCTCGTTCAATGACACCCGAGGAGGACACATGAATAAAAGAGCGCAACGTTTGACGACCCTGGCCACGGGAGTCGTCCTCGGATTGGGGGCCGCAGGCGCCGCCTGGTCCGAAGACACCCTGAAGGACGTCATGGATCGGCGCGGCCTGACGGAGAAGGATCTTCTCGCCGCAGCAAAGACCTATGTCCCCACGGGCGGGCGCGACGAGTTCGTGGTCTTCGCCTCCGGCGGACAGTCCGGGCAGGTCATCGTCTACGGCATCCCCTCGATGCGGTTGCTGAAATATATCGGCGTCTTCACCCCCGAACCCTGGCAGGGCTACGGCTTCGACGACGAGTCCAAGGCGGTGCTCGAGCAAGGTCGCACACGCGGCAAGGATCTGGTCTACGGCGACACCCATCACCCGGCGATGTCCGAGACCGACGGCGCTTACGATGCCAAATTCGTCTTCATCAACGACAAGGCCAATCCGCGTATCGCGGTGATCGATCTGCACGACTTCGAAACCAAGCAGATCGTGGTGAACCCCTTCTTCAAATCCGCCCATGGCGGTGCCTTCGTTACGCCCAACACCGAATACGTCATGGAGGCGGCGCAATACGCGGCCCCGCTGCTCGAGGACGGTTTCGTGCCGCTCGAGGAGTTCAACGACAAATACCGCGGCGGCCTGACCTACTGGAGCTTCAATAAGGAAAAAGGCCGCATCGATCCGGAAAATTCCTTCACGCTCGAGCTCGGTCCCTACAGTCAAGATCTCTCCGACGCGGGTAAGAAGGACAGCTACGGTTGGGGCTTCACCAACTCCTTCTGTACCGAGCGTTATGTCGGTGGAATCGAGCGCGGACGTCCGCCATTCGAGGCCGGGTGCTCCTCCAAGGACACCGACTATCTGCATGTCACCAACTGGAAGAAGGCCGAGGAGCTGGTCAAGGCCGGCAAGGTGAAAAAGGAAAAGGGGATGTACTTCATCCCGCTGGAGCAGGCGATCGCCGAAGGTCTGCTCTACCTGGTGCCCGAGCCCAAGAGTCCGCACGGCGTGGATGTCACGCCGGACGGCAAATACATCATCGTCGCCGGCAAGCTCGACAGCCATGTCTCCGTCTACAGCGTCGAGAAGATCATGAAGGCCATCGAGGAAGGCAATTTCGAGGGTAAGGATCCCTACGGCGTGCCGATCATCCCGATGCAGGACGCGCTCCATACGCAGGTCAATCTGGGGCTGGGCCCGCTGCACACGCAGTTCGACTCCAAACCCTGCGTCGCCTATACCTCGCTGTATGTGGACTCGCAGGTCGCGAAGTATGACTACTGCGAAGGCAAGGTCCTCGACAAGCTGTCGATCCATTACAACATCGGTCATCTCATGACCATGGAGGGCGATACGATCAACCCGCAGGGCAAGTATCTGGTTGCCTTAAACAAGCTCTCGATCGATCGTCATCAGCCCGTCGGCCCGCTGCATCCGCAAAACCATCAGCTGATCGACATCAGCGGCGACAAGATGCAGCTCATCTACGACATGCCCTTGCCGCTCGGCGAGCCCCACTATGCCGCCGCCATTCGTGCCGAATTGCTGCAACCCGCCGTGCGCTACAAATCCGGCTGGAACAGTCGGACCGATGAACAGCACCCGAATCGGACCCGTGCCGGCCGCGAGACGACCGAGCGGACCTGCGATGCCGACGGCAAATGCACGACGCGCGTCATGGGTACTGTGATTCGCTCGCACATCACCCCCGAGATCATCGAGGCGGAGGTCGGCGACCAGGTCCATCTGCACCTCACCAACCTCGAGCGTGCCCAGGATCAGGTGCATGGCTTTGCGCTCTACGGGCAAAACGTGAACCTCTCGATCGAGCCCGGCAAGACCGCGTCGTTCAGCTTCGTCGCCGACGAGGAAGGCGTCTTCCCTTACTACTGCACGGAGTTCTGCTCCGCGTTGCATCTGGAGATGCAGGGTTATCTCCTGGTCCGTCCGAAGGGCTACCAGGCGACCGAGGTCTCGATGGTCGAAGGAACGCTGTATTCGCAAGCCGACTACGACACCCAGGTCAAGACCAACCTCGAGACCCAAGCCGTCATCGACCAGGTCGTCGCCTATATCACGGCTCGAAACTTCCAGGACTTCCCGACCGCGGTCGCGCTCGTCGAGGACGCCACCGACCAGCTCGGCTTCGCTCAGGAGTCCAAGAAGAAGTCCGAGGACGCCGCCGCCAAGGCCGACTGGCAGAACGCCATGCTCTGGGCCAATCAGTGGTGGCAATACCAGGTGAAGGCCGCCGACCTGGGCCTGCGGGCGAAGAACCTCCTGGACGAGGAGGGCGCAACGGTCAACAAGTGAAGTAGCGTCATTGACCGGGATCCCGATCCCGGTCAATGACAGCCTCTCGACATCCGCAATCGGCTAATCGCCGGAGAGTCCACGATGAACGCCTTGAAGTCCGTTCTAATCTCGATCTCGATCGCCGCGGCGACAACGGCATCCCTGCCCGTTCTCGCGATGGACGGCGCCGAGCTCTATGTCACCAAGACCTGTGTAGCCTGTCACGGCAAGGACGCCAAAACGCCCATTCTGCCCATCTATCCGAAGCTCGCGGGACAAAGCCCTGATTACGCCTACAATCAAATGGTGGACATCAAAAGCGGCGCCCGCAGCAACGGCATGACCGCAGCGATGAAGGGCGTCATGCATCTCGTCAACGAGGAAGAAATGCGAGCCATCGCGACCTGGCTGGGCACGCTGAACTAAAGGCTCGCCGCTCGGCGTCACTCGCATCACCGATCGTTTGTACGGAGCACGTATCCCCTCGCAGTGCGAGCATGTTTCATCTCAACACACAAGACATCGAAACGACTCACGCCACCTTGCGCCGCAGTGGAAGTCGTTCGAGCTCGATTCGGAGTACATCATGAATCAACGTCATCTTTTTCAAGTCGCGATCCTGGCCGCAGCCGTCGGAACAACCGGAACACTCTGGGCAGAGGAGACGAGCGACGCCGACCGCGTCCATCGCGCCGAGCCTGTGGATTGGAATAAAGGCGGAGGCGAGCAGGACGAAGCCTTGCATCTCGAGCCCGACATCGAGAACGGCATGGATGTTTACGAGGTCTGCGCTGCGTGCCATCTGCCCGAAGGCTGGGGCACACAGGATGGGACCTTCCCGCAACTCGCAGGCCAGCACCGCGGTGTGCTGATCAAGCAGATGGCGGACATCCGCGCCCAGAACCGCGACAACCCGACCATGTATCCCTTCTCGCTCCCGCAGTCGATCGGCGATGCACAGGCTCTGGCCGATGTGGTGGCCTATATCGAAAGCCTGCCGATGAACCCGGCGTGGGGAAAAGGGCCGTATGGACCCGGAACCGAGGAGTATGCGCTGGGCGAGCAGCTCTACAAGGACAACTGCGTGAAATGCCACGGCGAGGTCGGGATGGGCGACGTGGAGAAATTCTATCCGCGCATCAACGGCCAGCATTACGCCTACATGGTCCGCCAGTTCGAATGGATCCGTGACCACAAGCGCCGCAATGCGAACCCGGAGATGGTCGAGCAGATCAAGAACTTCTCCGACAAGGATATGCAGGCGGTCATCAGCTACACCTCCTGGCAACCGGTACCCGAGGAGCAGTTGGCCGACTCGGTCGATTGGAAGAACCCGGACTTCGAGTGATCCGGACAGGATCCCGATTCGGATCCAGCGTTCGGCCGGCCTCATCGATGCGGCGCATTCCGGATCCCGAGATCCGCAGCCTGATTCCGATCGCGTGACACCGCTGCGGCGGTGTCGCGTATCGGCTCAACGTTCCTCGCTTCAGCTGTCGCCGGCCGGACCGATGCCGAAGACTCCTCCACGCAACACACGCGCATGGCCGTATCCATCATGAGCAATACATCGAGTGTCTCCATTTCGGATCGGCGCACGCCGTTGATCTTCGGTCTGAGCCTGATCGGACTGATCTTGCTCGGCGCCATCTATTTCGTTCCCATCTGGTGGGTCTCGTTGACCGCACCCAACTATCCGCCCGAGTCCTTTCCGGACGGCGTACGCATCCATTTCCACATGAACGGCGTCTTCAACGGCTGCCAAAAGGTCGAGAAGTCGGAGATCACCGAGGACGAGGCGCTCAATTGTGTCCACGAAATGGACACCATCAATCACTACGTCGGCATGTACCCCATCTCGGCCGGCGGCGTCGTCGAGCGGGCCTTCGCGCCCTTTCTGCTGTCCATGCTCGGCGTCATGATCGTCGGATTCGCCATCCCCGGTTCCAAGACCCGATTGGCGGTCATGGGCGCGGGGTTTGCGCTGATCGTCGGCTGGATGACGATGACCTTCTACACGGCCGATGGGCTCAAGCTGAACAGCCAAGGCTATCTGAGCGCACTGGCGTTCGCACTCGATCAAGAGACTGCAACGCCCGAAGCTGAAAAGGGCCTGTCACCGGCAGAGGCACTGATCGCCCAGATGAAGGCGTCGTTGGAGGGGGATGCGGAACCGGAGGCCGACTCGGGTGTTCCGGACATCGACATCGCCGGCGAGCCGGACAAGGCAGCACTTGCCGCAAGCCTGCGCGGTGCCTTCGAACGCGATCAGGCCAAACAGCCCGCCGGCGAGCGCTTGGAGTGGACCGGCAGCGGCCATCAGTTGCTCACCTGGCACTACGGCAAAAGCCTCGGGCGCTATTTCAACAATCCCGAAGAGATCCGGCCCATGGTGGGCATCATGAGCACGGCCGCCCATGTCGTCTTCTGGGGGATCATCGGGGCCATGCTGCTGCTGCTCTGGGGTGCGCGCCGCGCGCAAGGTCCGCTCTATTGGCTCTTGATCATCGCACCGATTGCGCTGCCGCTGATCTTCATCCTGGACTATTCCGCCTGGCTCTGGTGGTACGGCCACAACATGAATGCGATGGGCGCCTTCACGGTGAAGCCCTTCATGCCGACCGTCTTCGGCGACGGCAAGGTCGCCCAGTTCGGGACCCATTCCTATCCCTACTGGGGCTTCGGCCTGATGCTGCTGCTCTCGGTCGTGCTGGCGGCCGCGACCCTGCTGCGACGCAAGCAGATCAAGTCGTCGGCATGAGCCCAAGCTCAACCGTAGGATGGGTAGAGCGACAGCGAAACCCATCCATCCCACGCCAAGGGCATCGGACAGGAACCCGGCATCGCGGCAGTTTGGAGGATGGGTTTCGCTGCGCTCTACCCATCCTACGATTTCGGCCCTGGTTGGCAGGGGCTGCCTTGCTCCTGATCCCTGTATGGGCCGGGGCCGCCTACCCGCCGCTGCAGCCTCTGGTCGACGCCGCCGAAGCGGGCTCGGTGCTGACGCCGGAGCCCGGCATCTACGCCGGACCCGTGCGCGTGGACAAGCCCCTGACCATCGACGGTCGCGATCAGGTGACGATCGACGGCGGCGGCAAAGGCACCGTGGTCCTGCTCGAGACCGACGGGGCGACGCTTCGGAACCTGCATCTCACCAACTCGGGCAGCTCGCACAACGATCTGGATTCGGGCGTGCAGGTCCGGGGCAAGTTCAACGTGATCAGTGACAACCGCATCGACAACGCCCTGTTCGGCGTCGATCTGCAACAGTCCGAGAACAACATCGTGCGGCGGAACCACATCTCGTCCAAGCCGGTCGATCTAGGTGTGCGGGGCGATGCGATCCGGCTTTGGTACAGCTTCAACAACCAGGTGACCGACAACGTCATCCGCGATGCCCGCGACACCGTGGTCTGGTACTCGCGCGACAACCTGATTGCACGCAACGACGCGCGCGGCGGGCGCTATTCGCTCCATTTCATGTACTCCCAGACCAACCGGGTCGAGGGCAACCATTACGAGAACAACACGGTCGGGGTCTTCCTGATGTACAGCGATGGCATCGTTGTGCGCAACAACCTGATCGCCAATGCCACCGGCACGACCGGCATCGGGATCGGTTTCAAGGAGACCTCGGACGTGGTCATCGAGGGCAACCGCATCCTCTATTGCGCCGAGGGCCTGTATCTGGACGTCTCGCCCTACCAGCCCGGCAGCATCAACCATTTTCGCGACAACCTGATCGCCTACAACGGTATCGGGATCCGTTTCATCAATGACTGGCAGGGCAACGTCCTGACCGGAAATCGCTTCAAGGGCAACACGACTCAGGTCGTAGTGGAGGGCGGCAAGACCGCCAACCGCAACACCTGGGACGGCAACTACTGGGACGACTACGAGGGATTCGACCGCAACGACGACGGCGTCGGCGACTCGCCGCATGCCATTCAAGCCTTCGCCGATCGGCTCTGGATGGACGTGCCTCCGGCGCAGTTCTTCAAGGGGTCCCCGATGCTCGAGGTCATCGATTTCCTCGAGCGCCTCGCCCCCTTTACGACTCCGGATCTTCTGGTGCGCGACGAGCATCCGCTCTGGGACGCCGATACCGAGGTCGTGCTCGCCGTACCGCAAGCCGGATTGGCGGGCGATGCGGATTGGGAGCTGGATCCGGACGCGGAGCCCGAGGCGCCTGCCCCGGATGCTGCACCGGGCGGCTATGACGCCTACGAGGCGTTGCGCCGCTCGCTCGGGAGGGATTGAGAGGTGAAGCGAACATGAAAGAGAAACCGACGACCCAACCGAAGACGAAGCAGAAACCGAAGCGCAAGACCAAGAAGCTGCGCGAGCAGGGACGACGTGAGTTTCTGCGCAGCACCGCCCTCCTCGTCGGGATGGTCGGGGCCTCGCTCGTCGGGCTCATCCCGCTGGTCGGACAGGCCAACGCGCGTCTGCGTCCGCCGGGCGCACTCAAGGATCGGCTCGACGAGCAGGAATTTCTCTCGGCCTGCATCAAGTGCGGCCAGTGCGTGCAGGTCTGTCCGGTCGAAGCGATCAAGCTGGCCGACATCAACGACGGTGTCGGGATCGGTGTGCCCTACATCGAGGCCCGCGACCAGGCCTGCGACTTCTCCTGCGACGGGCTGCAATGCGTGCTGGCCTGTCCGACCGGTGCGCTGACCCACGACATCGACTATCCGGCCGAGACGCGGATGGGATTTGCGCGACTCGCCCGGCCCGGCCGCTGTCTCGCCGTGCGCGGTCAGCCCTTCAAAGGCGCGGCGCGCGGCGAGGATCACCCCGCATTGCTGCGCTTCGAGTCCGTCGACCGCTGGAATCCGATCCCGCTGGCCGAGCATCCGTTCGACCTGCCCCTGTGCGATCTGTGTGTCCGACTCTGCCCGATCGAGATCCGCATCGCCCAATGCGAGGCCGGCACGCCACCCTCGGGCGATCCCAATCAGTGCCCGCCCTTGCATGCCATCCGGATGCAGCCGATGCCGAACGGCCGCGGCACGATCCCGGTGATCGAAGACGGATGCGTCGGGTGCGGGGTTTGCGAGATGGTCTGTCCGGCCGAGCCCACCGCCATCGTCGTGGACATCCATCGGAGCGCCGACTTCCAATGAGCTATTTCGTCGATTCGCTGCGTCAGTTGGTTGGGCTCAAGCCGGTCAAGCCTGCACCCGAGCAGATCCCGATCCCGATCCAGTTGATCTATAAAGAGAAGCGCAAAACGCCGCTGACCCGCGAGGCGCTGGAGGCGGTCGAGGCCGGCCACGCGCGTAGCCCGAGCCGCCACAAATGGCGCAATCGCCGCTGGATCACCTTGATCGTGGTGAACCTGCTGTTCGTCGTGTCCTACGTGCTCGACGTGCAGTTGGTCGAGGGCGCGCTGACCGCCTCGCGCGTCATCGGCTTTCACCTGGCCGATCTGAACTCCGCGCTGCAGGTCACGCTCGCCTACAAGCACATCGTCATCAATCTGCTGATCGGCACCCTGACCGTCCTGGTGCTCTGGATCCTGCTCGGCGGGCGGACCTTCTGCTCCTGGGTCTGCCCCTATCACCTGGTCGCGGAATGGGCCGAGTCGCTGCATCTGTGGCTCGCCAAACGCGGCTGGGCGATCGACATCCAGTTCCATCGCACCGTGCGGGCGGTCTTCTACGTCATCTTCGCCCTGCTTGCCCTGCTGACCGGCTACACCGTCTTCGAGACCATCTCCCCGACCGGGATCCTCAGCCGCGCGCTCATCTACGGGCCCGGCCTGGCGCTGCTCTGGATCCTCGCCCTGCTGGCCTTCGAGGTACTGCTCTCGCGCCGGGCCTGGTGTCGCTATGTCTGCCCGATCGGCATCACCTACGGTCTCGTCGGTGTCATCTCGCCGCTGCGCGTGCAGTACAACATGCAGAGCTGCCACCACGAGGGCGACTGTCGGAAGATCTGCATGGTGCCGCATGTGCTCGATGTCACCATCCGCGGTCGGGCAACGGGGCTCACCACCGACATCGGCGCCGATTGCACCCGCTGCGGTCTCTGCGTCGACGTCTGTCCGACCAGCTCGCTGAGCTTCAAATTCAAGGGACTGGAGAAGGCCCTATGATCCGTTTCGAGCAGGTCAGCAAACGCTTCCGTCGTCAGACCGTTCTGAAGGGGATCGACCTCGTCATCGAGCGCGGACATCGCGTCGCCCTGGTCGGCTCCAACGGGGCCGGCAAGACCACGCTCATCCGCTGTCTGCTCGGAGAGTATGTCTGTCAGGGCAAGGTCCGCATCGATGCCCTGGACCCCCGCGAGCACCGACGCGAGGTGCTCGGCAAAATCGGCTTCGTGCCGCAGCTGCCGCCGCCGCTCAAGATGCCGGTCGGTCAGTTGATCCAGTTTGCCTCCGGGGTCTGCGGCGCGGATCCACGCCGCATGGAGGCGGTCGCGACACGGCTCGGGCTGGATGCGAAGGCGTTTCGGCACCAGCCCTTCGTGAAGCTCTCGGGCGGCCAAAAGCAGAAGCTCTTGATCAGCATCGCCCTGGGTCGGGATACCGAGCTGCTGGTCATGGACGAGCCCGCCGCCAACCTGGACCCCGACGCGCGGCACATCTTCTTCGAGCTGCTGGCCGAGCGCCAGGACAAGGTCGCCATGCTCATCTCCAGTCACCGTCTCGACGAGGTCGCCGCACTCGTGAACCGAGTCATCGAGATGGACCAGGGCCTGATCGTGCTCGACGATCGCGTCGCGGACCTGGTCGATCTCACCAGCCGCCTGCGCTGCCGCCTGGTCCTGACCCGTGCCGACGATGCCTTCGCGCGTGCGGTCACGCCGTGGGGTCTGCGCAGCAACGATCAGGGCATCACCTGGGACGGCTGGGTCGCCGGAGCGGACCGACTGCGGTTCCTCGGGCTCTTGTCGCGTTACGCCGCGCTGCTTGATTCCATCCGCTTGGATGCGGCGAGCGAGCCGGAGTTGGCGGAGGTGCGTTATGCGTGAACCGCGTCCGGCAGGATATGGATCGGTTTCGCACGGGCGCTTCGTCCGCGGCGATCAACAGGCGTCGCAGTCGACGCGGTTCAGAGATTCTTTGGTGGTTGTGCTTGCGCTCCTCCTCGCCGGCTGCGGCGGTGATCCGGGTCAGGGACCTGTCGAGGTGAAATGGGACCGTGATGCGTGCGAGCGTTGCCGCATGATCCTCTCGGACCGTCTGCACTCCGCTCAGGTGCGTGTCCCGACACCGGACGGTCGCTCGCGCGTCTATCGCTTCGACGATATCGGATGCGCGCTGATCTGGCTCGAAGAGCATGCCGAGCGCGACGACTCCGCCACCGAGATCTGGGTGAACGACTGGCGCACCGGCGACTGGATCGATGCGCGCACCGCGACCTATCTCCGTGGCCAGGTCACGCCGATGGAATACGGACTCGGCGCCCAACCCGAGCCCGCGCCGGACGGGCTCGACTTCGCGCAGACCAAGGCGCACATCTTCGACGTCGAAGCCCGCTTCAATGTCCACGGCGGACATCTGGACGCCGACACGGCGTCGCCCGGCGCGGCATCGGTTCAGATCCCGCCGGCGGATCCTATTCCGGCGCCCGAGCAGCCGCATGACCACGCCGAGTGAACCCTTGATGGAGTCCCGAGACCATGCGTGAATTCTGGCTGACCGCCCAAACCGATCTCCTCGAGTCGTTCCGGGCCAAGTGGTTCGTCGCCTACACGCTCGTCTTCGGCGGGCTGGTGGTCCTGCTGTTCGCCTTCGGGCTGACCGAGTCGCGGATCATGGGCTTTACCGGCCTGTCCCGCCTGATGGTGACTTATATCCAGCTCGCCATGGCCATCCTGCCGGTCTTCGTGCTCATCACGACGGTCCGCTCGGTGGCCGGAGACCGCGAGGCCGGCGTCTACGAATATCTGCTCTCGCTGCCCATCGGTCTGGCGCCCTGGTACTGGGGCAAGCTCGCGGGGCGTTTCCTGGTCGTCTTCCTGCCCGTGTTCCTCGCGATGGTCGGCGCCATCGTCTGGGGATCGGTCAAAGGGGCCGAGGTGCCCTGGGTGCTCTTCATCTGGTACACGGCACTGCTGATGGCGCTCGCCTGGTGTTTCCTGGGCATCGGGATGCTGCTCTCGACCCTCAACCGCTCGGCCGATGTGGCCCAAGCGTCCGCCTTCGTGGTCTGGCTGACGCTCCTGCTGTTCCTGGATCTCATCCTGCTCGGCACCCTGATCCGCAATCAGATCCCGCCCGAGACGGTCGTCGGCATCGCCTTGGCCAATCCCATGCAGGTCTTCCGCACCGCGGCCATGCTCCTGCTCGACTCGCAGCTGGTCATGCTCGGCCC
This sequence comes from Thiocapsa roseopersicina, assembly GCF_900106925.1. GTDB lineage: Bacteria > Pseudomonadota > Gammaproteobacteria > Chromatiales > Chromatiaceae > Thiocapsa > Thiocapsa roseopersicina. Next base: position 3,345 of record NZ_FNNZ01000034.1, on the reverse strand, counting down.
CTCCGCCTACGTCATCCTCGACAACTTCGGGCAGGCCGGATACATGGCCTACGCCATCGTCTACCCGATGCTGGTCGGCACCGCGTGCGCCTTCGGCGGTTACCTGCTCTTCCGTCGGGGCGACCTACCGTAAGACCTCGTCGCGCATGAGACTCGTACGGGCGCGGCGGGATGTCATCCCGACACCCGCCGAGCACAGGTCAATTGACCGAGGCAAACTGCAACGGTGCACCGGAGCGATCGAAGGCCAGATAGGTGCCGACCTGCCCGATCCGCACGGACTCGACCATCCGATCAAGCGCCTCCTCCACCGCGAGCGGGGTCGGCTCGCGATTCGCGACCCCGGGTAGGGCGGCCACGAAGAACACCGCCCAGTCGTCGATATTTCCGTCGGCCTCCTCCACAAAGGCCGAGAAACCACCGATCTCATGCGGCGCCTTGTCCACGCAGACGACCGGCGCCAGATGCCCGCCTTGGCCGGCCTTGTAGTGCTCCGCCTGCTCGGGCGTATGACCCTCCGGAAGCTCGTTGCGCGTGAACACGAAGAGCAATTGCTGGGGCTCGGGCTGCCGCCGAGCCAGGTGCAGAAAATCGTCGAATGACGCCAGCTCGATAGTCTTCATCGTTGTTGTGATGACCTCGCCTCTTTGGTGGTACTTGATCCGATGCTGTCGACCGGCCATCCGGCGACTGACTCGAGCCAAAGACTCGGCGTGCATCAGTCTCTTACGCACGAATAACCAACCGCAGAAGTCAGAGTATCGACCTCGAGGCCAACAGCGTCAATTCACCCCGAAGGCTGATCCGGATCCGACGCCATCGCGCCATCAAGCCATCACGAGATAGTCGTATGCCCAGGGACCACAGCGACTCTCCAGCCGCTTGACGATGCGTCGCTGCATCGCCGATGTGTCGTTCTGCCCGGCGATATAGAAGGGCTTGCCGTCCTTCCCGAAGGTGAAAGACACCGGGCAGGCGCCGGCATCGATGTCGCCGAAGATCAACCGAGCAATGCGATAATCTGCGTGCGGCTCGAAGCCGAGGTCCTTGGCATAGGCCAATGCGTCCTCGACCAGCTTGCGAGCACAGCTCGGATCCCGGGCCTCGGCCGATTCCGTCGGATTCCCTCGGATGCGGGCCAGGACGGTCGAATACCCGGCCGCATCGACAATCTTGTACAAGACGTTTTTGACGCCCAGACAAAACACATCCACCAGGATCCCGGCTACGGCATAGCGCCCATCCGGAAGACTCCGGTTCACCCAGACGGTGCCGATGCCCAGCTCGAAGAGGTTCGACGGGACAAAGATATCCGCGATCGGCGCCCGGCCCACGTTGGCCCAGACGCGCGCCGCCGACAGGGCGCCCGGTAGCCCTGCAGACGCCGGCTTGGTCTGCCGGCGCTTCAGCTCCCGCTTGGCCCGCGTCTTCTGCAACGCCTTCTGATCGAGCGCTATCGATGGTCCTCGTGGTTTTTCGTTGATGGATGATTCGCCGGATCGTCCTGCATGATGGGCGTTGCAGGGTTGCGTGAAATGCACCTGCAAACCTTGGCGGGTCACAAAGTCCATCAGCGAGCGCGACCAGCGGCCCGGTATCCACCAGGATCACCGCTGGCGCTTCCGGCGGATCGGATCCGCGACCGCGGTCTTGGCCTCGCGTGCCGGTGCGCCCGCATCGCCGCCCGAGCCAAGATCAGGTCACGGTAGATGTAGTAGCGCTTGCGGTCGGCTTGTTCCGCGGCTTGTGCCGCGTAGGTTTGCAGGCCGCGCTTCGGCACCTCGGAGATCAACAGCCCGGTGAGGCTGCGCAGATACCCCAAGGTCATTTCAGCCTCATCGTCGAGCCGGACGGTTCTCGTACCCACGGTCACTCTCATTCCGGGTCGTGTGGATCATGCCGCGTGGCACCAGTCGCGACGGCTGCTACCTCACACGCGGCTCCAGCGGCCTGCAAATACGGACGGTATTAAAACGGCGAGGCCAAGGCAACGCCCCGGGTAAGAGGAAGGATCGGCGAACAGGGATTCAGCAGACAGCGTCTGCAAAATCTCGATGGGGCTTGAGAGATTCGCCAGACCCAAGAGCCGGCGACCTTGCGAATGACGGCAGCGTCGAAACCTACGCCAGCGTTTGGGATGCCATCGCCGACACCCCGGCGGAGGCCGCCAACCTGAAGCTCCGCTCCGAGCTGATGGACCAGATCACCGCCATCATCGCTTCACGCGGATGAACCCGGAACGAGGCCGCGATGCGCTGCGGGGTGACCCAGTCTCGGATGAACAATTTGCTGCGCGGACGCATTTCGCGCTTCTCGCTCGATGCCTTGGTCGATCTCGCGGCGGCACTCGGGATGCGTGTCGCGGTTCGGCTGGAGGCGGCCTGATTGTTGGCGAGGGCTTCGCAGGCGCGCTCCGTGTGCGATCGAGGGCGCTACCAACAGGTGCAGGTTGTTGATCATAAGCACGTAATTCTTCAGCCGGCAGCGCACACGCACCAGCGCCTCTCGCAGCCAGCCGCAGTGAGCGAGGCGGTCATGGCTGTCGAAGAAGCAGGGCGCGCGGTGTCGGCTTGAGCGCCGTGTTAGCCCTTACCTAGTTCCAGTTGACTGACGACATCAGCCAACGACGCCGAAGCCGCTGTACCTTCCGCTTCCTTGGCACTGCGGAGATCTTGCAAATCCTGATAGTCTTCGAGAGCTTCTGCGACGGCGCGAAACTCCTCAATGGGAAGGACGACGTACTCTTCGGAGCCTTCCTGCCCTATAAACTGAGGATGCAGGTTCATGGATCACCTCTTGGCGTAAACGTGCTTTCGGTGCGTCACGCGGTACACAACAACCGTAGCTTCTTCAACCTCAAAAAGCACCCTGTAGTCGCCAAAGCGGAGCCGATACTCAGGCGTGAAATTGGCAAGCCGCTTGATGTTTCCGGTCAATCCGTTTTCCAGTTCAGCGAGCTTCGCGGCAATTCGCTCGGCTTCTTGTTTTTCAAGGCCGCGTAGATCCTTTATTGCCTGAGGCTTTAGTTCGACCTTCATATGCGGTCCGCGTAGTGTCGGGTTTTTCTCTTATCAGCTACGTGTTCCAGGATTGCGCGCATGTTTTCCTGTACTAGACCGCATTCAGTCTAGTACCCAGGAGCCTTCAAAGGTGGCGTCGCGAGACCCCTCGCAGGACGTGCTTGACAGCCATAGGCGCACCCTGGAGAGCAAGACACAAAAAAGCCGAACCCCTGGATCTCTCCAGGCAGTGAGTGCGGTCAGCGATTTTGATGGTTTCGCGATCAAGTTGCGTGATAGGGGTCGGCGAAGCGCTCCCCCGGTCTCGCGCGGCCGGGGTGTGGGC
>NZ_FNNZ01000062.1 GCF_900106925.1 Thiocapsa roseopersicina | reverse complement strand
CCAGGGGGTCAGGGCCTGACTCAGGATGGGGTCATCCGGCTCATCGGCGGGCGCCGCCGCGGTATCGGGCTCCTGCGCCGCGAGCATCGGTGCGAGGGCAATGGCGATCGGGAGCCACAGCCAGGGAAGAGCGAAGACACAGGGTCGTGAGTGCGACATGGGCACCACCTCGGGGGCGGAGATGAAGAGACATACGAGAGCTGCCTTGGGATCGTATGGAAAGCCCGGCGCGAGGTTATCGCGGTAGGTCAACCGTCTCTTGCAGATCAGCCGACAGGGAGCCCCGACTCAAGTCTGGCCTTGAAGAACTCAAGCGCGGCATTGGTCTTCGTCGTCTGACTTGCGCCGATCGCGATGCCCTTTTCCCCGAGGTAGACCTTGAATTCCGTGGCGACCTGGAATGCCTCGGAGGGCAGGCACTTGGTGGAAATCTCCAAGATGCGCGAGCCGTCTGGATAAAGCCACATCTCGACGACGATGCTCCGATCGAAGTCTTTGGGGCGGTGCTTGGCCCTGAGTAAGAAGGTTGGCCCCAGGATGCTCAGCGAATTCATCTCGATGCCCGCGGGGGCGTGGGCATCGTAGAAAGCGCGTTGCTCCTTGGAGAATAGGGGGCGGATCGGGGCCTCGCCGGCGGCGACGTCGAGCACCTCTTGGCCACTGCACACGCCCTTGTACGACGCCGAGCACACGAACGCACCCGGCATCACGTCCAACTCGATCTTGAAGCTCTCCGAGCGACTGAGCTCGGCGTCGATCGTTTCCGGATCGACCGGGCGTAGCTTGACGACCGTATCGGCGCGTCCACCCTGGATTCGCCGGGCCCGGACGATCAGGCCGGCTTGATTCAAGGCGAGGTCGGGCGTGTCGAAAAAGTAGACCTGGCGCGGCTCCGCCTCGACCGGGTCAAGCCCGATCCCCTTGATGGTGGCGCTGTGCTCCGTCAGGGGCACCGACAGCTTGAGCTCAATGCTCTTTGAGCCCTTGGCGAGCTGAAGGATCTTCTTTACCTCCGGGGAGGAAAAGGCCGGCGGCGTGCTTGTGGAATCGACCTTCCCGGTTGTTTCGGTTGTCATTGTCTTCTGTCCTCTTGTCGTTCGAACCCGCAGACCGGCGGATCCCGCCGGCGGCCCCTGCCGGAAATGCACTCTCGGCTCACGCATCGAACCGTTCGGACAGCACCCCATGGCGCAGGCCCCGATCGCTCACGGTCAGGTTCTCCTGCCCGAGCTTTTCCATCACCGTCCGCACGATACAGGCACCGGCGAGGATGACTTCCGCACGCTTTGGCTGAAGACCGACGATCTCGCGACGGGACTCGGCGTCCTGCGATCGATAGAGCTCGATCTGGCGTTCGATCTCCGCGCGGTCGAGGACAGTGCCCTGAACGACGTTCGGATCGTAAGGGGCCAGCCGGTGCTTGACCGCCGCCATGTTGGTGACGGCACCACCCATCGCGACCAACCGGTCCGGAACCGGGCGGCCGTCGATACGCGACAGGTCGGCCGCAATCGCCGCCATGGCCTCGTGCAGTGTGTCGAGCGAAACGGAGCCGTCCAGCTTGAAGCGTTCCGTATAGCGCACCGCGCCGACCTCGACGCTGAAACGCTCGTCCACACTAGAGTCGTGCCCGAAGGTGAACTGCGAGCTGCCGCCGCCGGTATCGAAGACGACGAGCGAACCTGAAACCGCGCCAAGCCCGGACCTGGCCGCCAGATAGGCAAAGCGGCCCTCGTCTTCGCCGGAGATGACCTCGATGTCCAGGCCCGTCCGCGTCCTGATTGCGGCCACGACCTCCCGGCCGTTGGAAGCGATCCGCAACCCGGCCGTGCCGACCGCGGTGATCGCCGCGACGTCCTGCCGCTTCGCTTCGTCGACCATGCCCGCGATCGCGTCGGCAGTCCGCTCGAGCGCGGCGGCTGTGATGACGCGCTGCTGCCCGAACCCCTCGCCGAGGCGCGTCATCTCCGCGCGGTCCACAACCCTGTGCCAATGCCCGTCGCGGTCGCGTTCGCCGATATGGAACTTGACCGAGTTGGTGCCGACGTCGATCACCGCGTAGCGCGCCGGCGCATCGTCGATCAGGGCCGCCAGCCCGCGTGGGTAGCTGGTATTTGCGTAGCCGGCCAAGCCGAGCTCGCGGACAGCGCGCACAACGGCTTGCGCATCCTCCGACTCCACGGCGATGGTACGGGTCGGCCTGCCGTTCGCAACCACATCGGAGCATTCGGCCATGCAGCCGCCGATCTTGTAGCGGACGCGCCGCTTATGAACGTTCACAGGACGAACCGCACCGCCCGGCTTGGCGAGCTCAGTGACGAGCTCATCGATCCCATAGCTGGTGCGGGATAACGAGGGCACCGGCAGCCGGAGGGATTCGAACACCTTGGCCGCTTCGGTCGCCGGCAGCGGAAACCCGGCTTTCATGACCGGTGTCCACTGCTCGAGACCATCGGCATTGACTTGCCGCAGCACCTTGATGTCAATAAGCTCTGCCCGGACCTTCACGTTATCGCCGGCGCCGGCCAGCAGATAGATTTCGTCGCTCTCCTGCACGCCCTCCGGCGCCAGCGCCGCAAGCCGTGCCTCCGCTGCACCAAAGCGCCGACCGAACCAACGCCATTCCCAACGCGGGGTGATTGTCGTCATGGATGGTTACTCGCTCTTGGAAATTAGGATAGGCCATCAGAACAGTAGACCGAACAACGTGGCGAGAAGCTCTTCGAGCGGCATCAAGGTCAGTGCCAGAGGCAGAATCGGCAACAGTGTCGCGACGGCGAGCTGGACGATCGCCTCCTTCGTCACCGGGGCGATGTGCATGGTCTTTACCAACTCGAAGCTATTGGCCAGATCGGCGAGCGACTGGATGTCGCCGCTGCCCACCAACGACTCTTGCGCCGACGCGCCGCCCCTCAGCCACTTGGCATCGAACTCGCGCACATAACGCTGCGCCAGGGTGCCGTAGTCCAGCAAGCCCGCCCGTTTGGTCTGCGCCAGCGCCGGGGCAAACACCAGAAGCGGGCCAAGGACGATGCACAGCAGCAAGACGAGAAGCACGGCGATCTCGACCCTGTAGTCGAGCAAACGTGCGCCGGTGTAGAAGATGCGGTTGGCGAGGGGGCCGGCCGCCATAACGCCATGGACCAGCGCGAGCGGGACGAAGGCATAGACCGTATTGGAGAGGAAGCCGAGCCCGCCCGCGCGATCCGGATGTGCAGGTACCAGGTTCAACTTGATTCGGGAGACCTGCCAGAGAAGGCGCGCCCAGATGAACAGTCGAAAGTACCAACGGCAAAAGAGAAACTGAAACAACGGCAGACTCACGTAGGCATACCAGATTCCGGCGAGCGTGAGTGTCGAGCCCGCGCCGGAGGGCTGCGCATACCAGGTGACCGTATCGATGGCTAAATAGTGGCGCCAGACGACCAGAATCCCGACGATGTACACGAAAACAATCAGCAACACCTCGGCGAGCACCGAGTTGCGCAGCCGAAGTGCCGCCTCGATGGCGGCATCGAAGCGTGTCATGTCGTCTGCCGGGATCAGCTGGCGCTCCAGGAACTGCTTTAGGACGTTACGCATGCGCTGGTGCACCACCAGCTCCGCCGCGATCAACAACGGAATCGCCACCAGGAAGCGGGCGTGAACCTCGACGTCCAGCAGGAAGGGGATGGTCGCACCTGTTAGCGCCTGTTCCTGCGCGGCCGAAAGAACCAAGAGCGGCAGCCACGCAAGGAGCGAGAAGACGACAATGCGTTGGCGCACCAGACCCAACGCATCGTCGGAGAGGTGCGCGCGGCAAAGAAGCTGGTAAAGCGGACCGCCCAGAACGAGCGAGAAGTCCCGAGGCTCCCGAAGCAAGCGGTTGCTGGACAGCGAGATACCGGACTGCATTGACGGTTTCCTCCCCTTGGGCAGCAACCGTTTCCGATCTTGTGCGTCGGCAGGCCGACCGGGGCTGCGTCTGACTTGGGAATCGAGACGCTGTCCGCGCGGCGTTTCGGGAGAACGATCGAGCAGTATCTCGCGCCGATATTAAATATAGCTCAGGGACGTCGGACTTGCGGACTCCCTAACTGGCTGGGGAAAAAGGGGTCGAAGCGCATTGTAGAAACGCACACACAGCAAGGGGGCGGATTGATTTGTTACGGAAACCTCGGCGGGGTCGAGAGCGTCGTCACCCAGCCCTGGACGACGACCCATCATGACCTCACCCCCGAGGAGCGCGCCCGGCGTGGCATCTCAGACGCCATGCTGCGACTCTCCATCGGAGCTGAAGACGCCGAGGACCTGATCGCCGATCTTCGCCAAGCGCTCGGCTGACCCGATCTAACCGATTCATCAACCGCACGGAGACCATCGCATGAACCATCGCCTGCATAGCGCCGGACTCACGCTCGCCATTGCACTGGTGGCCGGAACCGCTGCTGCCGAAGAGGTCACCCTGACCGATCGGGGTCTCGTCCTGAACGCTAACCTTGAGACGATCGGCGCCGACTGGCAACAAGGCCCGGTGGTGCTCATGACCCACGGCACACTCGCCCACAGCGGTATGGAGATCATGCAGACCCTGCAATCGGCCTTGCAGGAACGCGGGATCAGCTCGCTCTCCATGACCCTGAGTCTCGGTCTCGACAATCGCAGCGGCATGTACGACTGCGCGGTGCCCCATACCCACCTGCACACCGACGCGGTCGGCGAGATCGGCGCTTGGCTCGGCTGGCTGCAGAGCCAAGGTGTCGAGGAGGTTGCCCTTTTGGGACATTCGCGCGGCGGCAATCAGTCGGC
>NZ_FNNZ01000033.1 GCF_900106925.1 Thiocapsa roseopersicina | reverse complement strand
GCCCACACCCCGGCCGCGCGAGACCGGGGGAGCGCTTCGCCGACCCCTATCACGCAACTTGATCGCGAAACCATCAAAATCGCTGACCGCACTCACCGGAAGGGGTCCCCGTCTTGACCCAACCCATGGTGCGGGCGGATCCGGGCGACCATTTCGACGGCGTCGGTTGGAGCGTCCTCGCGATGCCCGAGTCGGGCCTCGTGGAGAACGACTATCGGATGTGGCGCGAGCAGGTGTTGGCCACCGAGCCGTTCGACTCCGGAACCGGGGACAACCGTAACCAGGTGCTGAGTCCGCGCGTGGCCGATCGTATCTGAAAATCGACGAGCACCGCATTGCAGGAGGAAAGACCATGGCAGACATCAAACCGCTGAGCGTGCTCGCGGCTGCGGGCATGGCGGCACTCTCTATCCTGTCCGCCGATATGGAACGGGCCTTCGCCCACAAGGAGCCGCACACCAGAGACCAGTTGGAGGCGTTTCACGAGGTCTTCATGGACCAGGTCACCGTAGGCGACCTGCTCTTCCACGGCGATCCAGCGACGGAAGAGCGGCTGGGGGTGAATCTCTCCAATACCGGAATGGCCTGTGCGATGTGCCATCCCTACACGTCCGATACCCATCCCCATGAATTCCCGAAATATCAGGAGCAGATGGCGGAATTCGCGACCTTGAGGGACATGATCAACTGGTGCATCGAGAAGCCGAACGAGGGCGAGAAGATCGACCCGGACGGCGAAGCCATGAAGGCGCTCGAGAGCTACATCTACTGGTCCAATCGCCACTCCAAACTGGACCCGGGGCGGCACTGAGTCAGCACGCGGCCGGCCGCGTCCGCTTGGGGCGCGGCCGCGACGATCCCGATCCCTTCAGGAGCAGAGATCCATGGCGAGCGCGATCCCCGCCCCGCGGCATGTCCCCGAGCCGGCCTTCCCTGACCCGGATTCGCTGATCGACCGCAGCCTCATTCGGACATGGCTCTATTGGGGACTCTTCTGGCTCATGTTCACGCCGAGCATCGGCGTGGCCATCTCCACACTCTTCAATTATCCGAGCTATCTGGGCACGTCCGAATACCTGACCTTCGGTCGGCTGCGCCCGCTGCATGTCAACGGCGTCATCTTCGGCGCCTTTTCGACCCTCTTCATCGGGCTGTGCTATTACATCCTGCCGCGGCTGTGCGGGGTCCGGATCTGGAAGGGCGAGTGGGGTCATTGGCTGGTCTGGGTATGGAACCTGGGTCTGGTCGCCGGGATGATCTCTTTGGTGCTCGGCTACAACCAGGGGCTCGAGGCCGGCGAGTTTCCGCTCGTCATCGATGCCGTCATCTTCTTCGTGATCGGCCTGACCACCGTGCAGTTTTTGATGACGATCTCTCGGCGGCTGGAGCCTCAGCTCTATGTCTCGGTCTGGTATCTCATCGGCGCCTTCGTCTGGACCACCATGAACCTGATCCTGGGCAGCTTCATCCTGCCCTACACCATTACGGGCATCAACAGCGCGGCCTTTCACGGTCTCTTTATTCACTATATCGTGGGCCTCTGGATCACCCCGGCCGGTTATGTGCTGATCTATTATTTTCTGCCGGCCAGCGTGCGGAATCCCATCTATAGCCATAAGCTGTCGCTCATCGGCTTCTGGTCACTCGCGCTCTTCTATCCCTTCGTGGGGATCCATCACTATCTGTTCAGCCCGATCGCCGATTGGGCCGAGACCCTCGCCATCATCACCTCGATGCTCTTGATCGTGCCTGTGTGGACCGTGCTGCAGAACTTCTTCGGGACCATGATCGGGCGCTGGCAGAACTTCGGTCGAAACCTCACCGCCAAGTTCCTGATCATGGGCTCGCTCATGTACCTGGTCGGTTGCTTCCAGGGGTCGGTCGAGGCCCTGAGATCGATCCAGCAGCCGACCCATTTCAGCGACTTCGTCATCTCGCACTCGCACCTGACCGTCTTCGGGACCTTCGTGGTCTGGGCCATCGCCGGCACCGTCTATGTGCTGCCCAAGCTGGCCGGACGCCCCCTCTGGTCGTTCAAGCTGGGGAATTGGTCCTTCTGGCTCATCACCATCGGCATCTCGGTGATGGGGCTGGACCTCACCATGGCCGGGCTGCAGCAAGGCTTCAGCCTGATGAGCGGCGTGGAGTGGCTGGATTCGCTGGTCGCTATCCGGCCCTATTGGCTGGTGCGCACGGTTGCGGGCATCTCCATGGACATCGGCATGTCGCTCCTGGTCTACAACCTGATGCGCACCATGCTGGCGGCGCGGGACCGCGAGCCGGCCGCCGCCCCCCTGCCGAGGGCACCCGGGATCGAGGGGGTACGGCCGTGAGCGCGCGCGGTTACGGATTGCGCTACTACGCGCTGGTGGGCGCCTTCGGGACCATCAGCCTGGCCGCCTTCGTCCAGGGTCTGCTCCCGATGTTGGAGCCCCAGTCGCGCACCGCCGAGGTGACGCGGGTGGTGCGCACCGATCTGGGCGACCTCAAATGGATGGAGTGGCAATCCACCGACTATAGCCCCGAGCAGCAGCGCGGCCGGGCCGTCTATATCCGGGAGGGATGCTGGTACTGTCACTCCCAGTACGTACGTCCGGTGACCGGCGAGACCCGCCGCTGGGGACCCATTACGCAGGCCGGCGAGTATGCCTTCGACCTCCCCCATCTTTTCTCCACGCGCCGTATCGGCCCGGACCTGTCCAGGGTCGGACTCAAGTACAGCGACTCCTGGCACCTGGCCCATTTCTGGGACCCGCGCATCTTGTCCCCGGACTCCATCATGCCGCGCTTTACCGCCCTGTTCGACGGCCCTCACACGGCATCGATCGTCACGGGCACCGACGGGGAGCGCACCCTGGAGCGCACCGAGGCGACCGAACGGCTGTTCGATTTCGACGCCCCGGAACAGATCCTGCTCACACCCAACGCGGAGGGTCTGCTCTATGTTCCGGAGCGCGGCAAGACTCCGGTGATCTTCACCCCGAACGACGAGTTCAATGGGGATCGCGTGCAGCTCGTCGCGGACACGGAGGATCTGCGGGCCTTGGTGGCCTATTTGCAGAAACTGGGCACCAACCGGGGCAAGTGGCGAGACCGCTTCGAGCCACAGCGCATGGAGGCATCCCGGGTCAGCCTGCCGCGCTCGGAGGAGTGGATTGCTTACGGCCAAGAGGTTTATGCGCGGCGCTGTCTCGGCTGTCACGGGGCAGAAGGGGACGGCAATGGTCCGGCCGCGACCTTCATGCACCGAGATCGGCCGCGCAACTTCACCTGGGGCGTGTTCAAGTTCCGCCTGACGCCTTCGGGCTCGCTCCCGGACGACGGCGACCTGCTGCGCACCATCACCCGCGGGGTCCGGGGCACGGCCATGCCCCCGTGGCACGAGCTGCAGGACAAGGATCGGCTCGCGGTCATCCAATACATCAAGTATGTGCTGGCCGCGGACCGCAGCGATCCCGCCGAGCCCTACTTCTTTTTCGTGGAGGAGTCGCCGAAGGCGCCGATCTTTATCGGCCGGCCGCCCGAACCCTCATTGGCCCTGGTGCAGAAGGGCAAGGACGTCTGGCAACAATCCAAGTGCTGGGAATGTCACGGGCAGGCCGGTCGGGGCGACGGCGAGAAGGCGCCCGGTCTGACCGACGACTTCGGCTTTCCGATTCCGCCGGCCAATCTGACGACCGGGCAGTTCAAGTCGGGGCCCGACGTGCGGGACATCTTCCGCACCCTGACGACCGGTCTCTCGGGCACCCCCATGCCGTCCTTCGGGGACACGGTCGGGGAGGCGGATCGCTGGGCACTCGCCTATTACGTCCTGTCGCTCTCGGCCTTCCAGGATCCGCTGACCGGAGAGCCACTGCCGATCCCGGATCGGGATCGCCAGGCCCTCAACGACCCCCGGCTGGACGCATCCGAATCCCGTCTGGCGTATCGGCTCAAGACCGACGAGCCGGAGACCCGATACGCCGGCGAGGCTTGGGCGATCAAGCGCGGCTTCGAGCTCGCCGAGTCGGAGGCCCCGCGCCCGCCAGTCACCGAAACCACCGAGCAGGCGCCATGGAAAAACTGACCCTATTGCAATTCCTGGTCGCCCTGCTGATGAGCCTGGGAGGCCTGCTCCTCTTCATCTGGGCGGTGCTTTCCGGACTCTTCCAGGACGTGGAAGCCATCAAGTACAAGGCCTATCGGGCGGAGGTCGACGACGATGAACCCAACGACGACACGTGAGAACAGCGAAGAGCTCGAGACCCCGGAGTCCGTTGCCGAAACGTCCGGCACCGGGGCCGAAGTCCCGTCGCGGGAGCCCCCCTACCACCGGCAGACCGAAGACTACGGCGGGGGCCGCATCCAGGCCCGGCACGGACGTGTCGACGGGTGGCTGCTGCTGGTCTATCTGGTGATGTTTCTCTGGGCACTCTACTACGGCTTCAGCTACTGGGGCGGGCTCGGACCGGGCCTCGACCTCGGGCTGTGAGGAGATCGAATCATGGCGACACGACTGCTGTTGGGCTTGGCCCTGCTGAATCTGGTCTTCCTGTTCGGCGAGCTGGCGATCAACGTGCTGGGCGTGGCCTTGTCGTGAGGCGCACATCATGAGCCTCCCCGCACTCTCGCTGCCCCAGATGAGCCTTCCCGAGGCCATCGCCTTCTGGATCTTCGTGATCATGACGGTGGCCTTTTTCCTGTGGGTGGCCTATCTCGCGGCCCGCAAGTAAGGAGGGTTCCATGGAGTATTACCTGCTCATCCTGCTCGCCGGTCTGGCCGGCAGCATGCACTGTGTCGGCATGTGCGGCGGTTTCGCCTGCATCCTGGGCAGGGATGGCCGCGGCCGCCTCGCGACCCTCGCCCGTCACCTCGTCTACAACCTGGGTCGGGTAACCAGCTACTGCTTCATGGGTGTCTGCGTCGGCTATCTCGGACTCCTGCTGGTGGGCCACGGCGGCGACGACACCTGGGGGAGCCTGGCGCAGCGTACCCTCGCCCTGCTCTCCGGCATGCTCATGCTCTATATCGGCCTGCAGTTTCTCGGAGTCATGCCGCGTCCGGCAGGCCCTCTCGCGGGATTCGATTGGCTCGCCTCCGGGTTGCGTCAACTGACCCGATCGACCCGTCCCGGCGCACCGCTCGCCCTCGGGGTGCTCAACGGTTTTCTCCCCTGTCCGCTGGTCTACGCCTTCCTCGCCCAGGCCGCGGGCAGCGGCGGTCCCTTGTCGGGACTCCTGATCATGGCCACCTTCGGGCTCGGCACCTTCCCGGCCATGCTCGCGATGGGAGGCATCGGCTGGTGGACGGGTGCGCGTCGTGCGCAGCCGGTTGCGGTTCCGGTTCCGACGCCGACCCCGTCGATGGGGGCCGGTAGCCTGCTGTCGGGCGCCGATTGGCGGCAGCGCGGCGTGCAGATCGCCGGGGGTTTCATCGTCCTGCTCGGCGTCGTCACCGTCGCCCGGGGGCTGCTGCCCCTCGGTGCGCATCTCCATTGACGGCCGTCGGTTACGGCAAAGGCCCATGGCATGCAGGAGCACCCCCTGAATGCGACGCCGCTCTGCGACCATTGCCGACTCCCGGTCGGCCGGCTGGCGCACCCGCGCACCCTGAACGGCACGGACCACTGGTTCTGCTGTTACGGCTGCTGTCTGGCCTATCAGGTCCATCAGGGATCCACGGAAGAGCCGGAGGCGGCGCAATGGCTGATTCGGCTTGGCGTTGGCGCCTTTCTCGCCATGAACATCATGCTGTTCAGTCTGCTGCTCTACGCGGACGCCTTCTCGGCATCCGACCCGCGGGTGAGCGCCCTGGTCCCCTGGCTGCTTTGGGCCCTCGCCACTCCGCTCTTGGTCGTGCTGGGCGGCCCCTTTCTGCAGGGTGCCTGGCGCGCGGGCCGTGCGGGGCGCATGACGGCCGATACCCTGGTCAGCGTCGGGATCCTCGCCGCCTACCTCTACTCGGGATGGCGCGTCCTGCAGGGGTCGGACCAGGTGTACTTCGACACCGTCGCCATGGTGCTGATCCTCTTCACGTTGGGCCGCTATCTGGAGGCCCGGGGACGCCTGCAGGCGATGCGCAGCCTCGCACCCATGCTGGCCGCCGAGCGCGCCGAGGTCCGGGTCTCGACCCCGATCGGGGAATCCGTGCGGACGGTGGATCGGATCCGCCCCGGGGATGTCGTCGTCATCGAGCCGGGAGAGTGCATCGCCGTGGACGGCGAGGTCATCTCGGGCTGGTCCGAGTGCGACGAATCGATCGTCTCCGGGCAGCCCGAGCTGCAGCCCAAGACACCGGGCGATGCGGTCCATGCGGGGAGCCTGAACGGCAGCGGGCGGCTCCGCGTTCGCGCGAGCGTCTTCGGCAACCAGACCCGCTGGATCCGCATCAGCCGATTGGTGCGCGAGGCCCTGGGCCGCAAGTCGCTCCTGGGGGAGACCGTCGATCGGGTGGCCGGGTATTTTCTCCCCCTGGTCCTGACCCTCGCCGTCGCCACCTTCCTCTTCTGGGCGAGTCGCAGCGGCCTCGACACGGCCCTGCTCGCCTCGCTTTCGGTTCTGGTGGTGGCCTGTCCTTGCGCCCTCGGCCTGGCCGGACCTCTGGCCAGCTCGTTGGGTATCGGTTGCGCGGCCCAACGCGGCGTGCTGATTCGGGGTGCCGGCGTGCTGGAACGGCTCGGTCGCCTCCGGGGTATCGCCTTCGACAAGACGGGCACCTTGACCCTCGGCAAGCCTCGGGTCATGGCGCTTCGGGTGCACGACTGCAACGAGACCCGGCTGCTGAGCATCGCCAGCTCACTGTCGCTCGGCTCCAAGCACCCGGCGGCTCGCGCCGTCGTGACGCACGCCGCGGCGCTCGAGATCCGGGCCGACGCGGCGGAAGGGATACGCGTCCGCCCGGGCGCGGGGGCGATCGGACGGGTGGGCTCGGTCGAGGCCGCGATCGGTTCGCGTGCCTTGATGGTCTCGCTCGGCTGGTTCTTGCCGACCGCGCTGGACGCGATCGACGCTCGAAACGGATGGACCCGCGTCTATGTCGGCTGGGACGGGCGGGTTCACGGATGCCTGGCGCTCGCCGACACCCCGCGGCCCGAGGCGGCCGGGGTGGTCTCGGAGCTGCGTGCCCGAGGGCTCGATCTGCTGCTGCTCAGCGGCGACGGACCGACCCCGGTCGAACGCCTGGCGAAGCGGCTGGACATCCCGCGCTGGCATGCCGGGCTCGACCCGGAGGGCAAGGCGGCCTTCATTCGGGATTGGATGCGGCAGTGCGGGTCCGTCGCCATGGTCGGAGACGGGCTCAACGACGGGCCTGTCCTGGCGGCGGCCTCGGTGGGCATCGCGGTCGGCGGCGGGACCGATCTGGCCAAGGAGAGCGCCGACCTGGTCCTTCCGGACGACGGCCTGGCCATGCTGCCCTGGGTACTCGATCTCGCCCGGGAGGTGCGGCGCTCGATCCGGGCGAATCTGGTCTGGGCCTTCGGCTACAACGCCGCGGCACTCTCCCTGGCCGCGGCGGGCCTGCTGCAGCCCGTGCTGGCCGCCGCCTTGATGGCGGGCTCCAGCCTGGTGATCGTCGCCCGGACCCTGCACGGCCGCTCGGGCGCCGAGGTCGCTGCCGAATCCCCCGGCGCGTCTCGGGCGACCGGCACCGCACGTGTGTCGAGGGCCTCGGGAGCCCGCATATGAACCGGCCGCTCTCGGCTATCCTGCTCGGCATCCTCGTCCTGACTGCTGCCGTGACGCCCTCGGTCGCGACCCACACCCCTGAGCAAGCGCTCGGTCAAGCGTCCGCCGGCTGGCCCATCGGCGACCTCGCGCTCGTCGATACGGAAGGCAACCCCTTCGTCACGCGCGATCTGCATGAGCGCTGGACACTCCTCGCAGTGGCGAACAGCCGGTGCGGCGAGCGCTGCGACGGGACCTTGTCGGCCCTGTCCGGGTTGCTTCGGCGCATCGCGGGGACCCGGGTGATCCTGAGCACACAGGTGGTCGTCGTGTCACTGCGAGCAGACGATGTCCCTGCAGACCTGCGGCGCCTCCTCGCACCCTACGATGCCCGCTTGATCGGGGTGACGGGTCGTGCGGAGGATCTTGCCGGGTTGGCGGATGATCTCGGTATCGACCTCGGATCGGGTGCCGGACCGGACTCCACGCCGCTCGGTGGAGAGGATCGCACCGGCTCCCTGTGGCTGATCGGACCGGACGGTGCCATCCGCGCCGAGCTGCTCCCGCCGTTTGATCCCTTGCTGCTCACCGCGGCCTATCTCAAGATCCGGTTGCGCGGCTGATCGCCCGGGTTGAACCTGCGCGTTGATCCCGGGCACCGATCCGCCGGCACCGGTGGCGTCGAGGAGCGGCTGTCGGGCCGTGCACCACGCATTGGCCTTGTCAGGGCCGATCGGCTCGTCCGACAATGGAGCGCGCCGACGAGGTCGTCGTGCCCACATCAGGATGCACCAGGCCAATGACTCGGATCCCCGCGCCGCCATGGAGTTGACCCCGCCCCCGCCTCGCGCTCGAGCCGAGTCGACCCGCTGATGTGCGGGATCGCGGGCTTCATGTTGCGAGACGGCGTGCGTCCGGATCCGGACGCGCTGCGGCGGATGGCCGCGACCCTGGCCCACCGCGGCCCGGACGATCACGGCATCCATTGCAACGGCCCGGTCGGGCTGGCGCAGACGCGGCTGTCGATCATCGGGCTCGCCACCGGGCATCAGCCGATGGTCTCGGCAGACGGGCAGCTCGCGCTGGCGGCCAACGGCGAGGTCTACAACTATATCGAGCTGAATGCGGCGCTGCGCGCGCAGGGTCGCGAGCCGCGGACCGACTCGGACTCGGAGACCATCCTGCACGCCTATGCCATGCACGGGCTGGATTTTCCCGTCGAGCTGCGCGGCATGTTCGCCTTCGCGCTCCACGATGCGCAGGCCGAGCGGCTGATCCTCGGGCGCGATCGGCTCGGGATCAAGCCGCTCTTCTACGTGCAGCTGCCCGATCGCATCGCCTTTGCCTCCGAGATCAAGGCCCTCCTGCCGATCCTGCCGGGGCAACCCCGCGTGAGTCCGGTCGCCTTGCGGCAATTCCTGCAGAATCAGTTCGCGAGCGGCGAGGAGACCATCCTGGAGGGCATCCGACGGGTGCCGCCCGGCGAGATCCTGATCATCGATCGGGATCTGCGCATCGAGCACAGGCGCTACTGGTCGGCGCTCGACATCGCGACCCGCGCGATCGGCCTCGAGGAGGCGCAAGCCGAGCTGGACGGGCTCATGCACGCGGCCATGCGCGAGCACATGCGCTCGGACGTCCCCTTCGGGCTCTTCCTCTCGGGCGGTGTGGACTCCGCCGTGCTGGCCGCGCTGCTGCACACCCACGGGGCCGGCCGCATCAAGAGCTTCTCGGTCGGCTATCGCGGCACGGCGATGGCAGATGAGCTGGACGAGGCGGCGCGGGTCGCGGCGCATTTCGGGCTGGATCACCGCCCCCTGGCGCTCGAGCTCGATCAGGTCTTCGCACGCATCCCGCACACGGTCTGGGCGGCCGACGAGCTGATGCGCGACTATGCCAACCTGCCGACCTCGATCCTGGCCCAGACCGCCGCGGCCGATCTGAAGGTGGTCTTCTCGGGCGAGGGCGGCGACGAAGTCTTCGCCGGCTACGGCCGGTATCGCCCGCCGCCGACCGAGCGCTGGATCAAGGGCCTGCTCGGCCCGGGCAGCGGCGGTTTCCGCACCCGTGGTCAGTGGTCCGGACACTGGTCCCGACGGCTGCTCGGGCCGGCGCTCCGGTCGGTCAGGACGCCGGATCGCACGCCTTTTCTTCAAGCCTGGCGGTCGACCCCGAGGGGCTGGTCCGACCTGCAACGTCGCCAATACACCGATCTGGTCACGGCCCTCCCGGACAACCTGCTGGTGAAGACCGACCGCATGCTGATGGGCTTCGGGTTGGAGGGACGGGTGCCCTTCCTCGACCATCGCCTCGTCGAATTCGGCCTGTCGCTGCCCGATGGGCTCAAGGTCAAGGGCCATCAGGGCAAATGGCTGCTCAAGCGCTGGGCCGAGCCCATGCTCCCGCCGGGACATCTAACGCGCCCCAAGCGCGGTTTCCACGTCCCGGTCGGCGACTGGCTGACCGGCGATGTGGCGGCCCGTGTCGGCGAGCGCCTGGCGCGGAGCCGGGGCATCCGCGAGTGGTTCCGCGTCGAGTCCATCCCGGATCTGGTCGCCGCCCGTCAGGCCGCCAAGGGCGGCAGTCGCGAGCTGTTCGGTCTCATGCAGTTCGCGATCTGGCATCGGCTCTTCATCGAGCAGCCCGGGCTCGCACCCTCCCCCGACGAGGACCCCTTGGATTGGATCGCGAGCGGCACCTGACCATGGCGACGACCGCTCAACGGATTGCCTGCTTCTTCTCGACCTCCGGTCACAGCGGGGTCGACCGCGCGGCCAAGCATCTGATCCCGGCCCTGGCGCGTCGGGGCTATCGCGTCGATCTGCTCAAGGTCCGTCGACATGGGCCGCATCTGGACACGATCCCGGACGGGGTCTCGGTGGTCGATCTGGGCTCGCGGCACACCTACGCCTGCCTGCCGGCGCTGGTGCGCTATCTGCGCCGCGAGCGTCCGGCCGTGATGCTCTCGGACAAGGATCGGGTGAATCGCACCGCACTGCTTGCCGTCTGGGTTGCCCGCCGACTCGGAGGGGGGCCGACGCGCCTGGTCTTCAGCTCGGGGACGACCATCTCGATCGATCTGGCGACCCGCGGCGCGCTCGAGCGCTGGGTCCAGCGCACCTCGATGGGCCGACTCTACCCCTTCGCCGATCAGGTCATCGTGACCAGCGCAGGCGTCGCGGACGATATGGCGCGCTACACCGGCTTGGCGCGCGAGCGCATCCGCGTGGTGCCCTCGCCGGTAGTGCCGGCGTCGCTTTTCACGGAGGACTTGGCGCGGCCTGATCATCCCTGGCTCGGCCGGTCCGACATGCCTCTGATCTTGGGCGCGGGCGAGCTCTGCAGACGCAAGGACTTCGAAACCTTGCTGCGTGCCTTCGCGCGGGTGCGGGCACAACGCCCGTGCCGTCTCATGATCCTGGGCCAAGGCCGTGCACGCGAGCGCCTGCTCGCGCTCGCCGCCGAGCTGGGCGTGGCCGAGGATGTCGCCCTGCCCGGTTTCGTCCCCGAACCCTATGCCTTCATGGCCCATGCCGATCTTTTCGCCTTCACATCGCGCTGGGAGGGGCTTGGCTTCGTCATCATCGAGGCACTCGCGGTCGGCACACCCGTGGTGGCAACCGATTGTCCGAGCGGCCCGCGCGAGATCCTGCAGGACGGACGCATCGGCCCCTTGGTGCCGGTCGGCGACGCTTCCGCCTTGGCGGCGGCCATGCTGCAGACCCTGGACGCACCGCCGCCCACGGCACTGCTTCGGGACGCCGCCCGACCCTACGAGATCGAAGCGAGCACCGATGCCTATCTGGATGCCATGCGGTTGCCGCGGTGGGCGGGGTAAGCGCCGATTGATTCTTGCCGATCAGCTTTCGGCGATCAGCCCGAAGGCCGCGAGATAGCGCCGTGCGCTGATGTCCATCCGATACTCCTGAACCGCTTCCTTCAGGAGATCGGGCGGCGGCGGATTGCGCAGGGTCTCTTCCATGGCGGCCGCCAGTGCCTCGACATCGCCGACGGGCACCAAGGCGCCGAACGCGCCGTCGCGGGTGATCTCCCGCGGACCGCTGCGACAATCGGTCGAGACCACGGGTGTACCCAGCGCGAGCGCCTCGGTCAGGACATTGGGCGAGCCTTCCCAGAGCGAAGAGAGTGCGAAGAGCTTGGCGCGTGCCAGAAAGCGGTAGGGATTGGGCTCGAAACCGGGCAGGGACACGTCGTCCGCAATGCCCAGATCCCGCGCGAGGCGCAGGAGGCGCCCCTGCTGGCGGCCCTGTCCGAGGATCATCAGCCGGCAGGGCAGACGCGCATGCAGCAGGGCGAACGCCTTGATCAGGGTCGCGAAGTCCTTTTGGGTCCGTAGGCCGCCTACGCCCATGATCACCGGCGGCTGGTCGGTGCCGAACCAGGGGTGATTAAGCGGCTCCCGGGCCTGCGCATAGAACTCGGGCGTGATGTTGGGGTTGCGCACCACCCGAACGCGACTCGGCGGGATGCCCGTGACTGAGGCGATGTCTGCCGCAACCCCTTCCGATACGGCAACGACCCCGTCTGCCCGCTGGAAGAGACGCCGCAGCTCGCGCTGCTCCCACCAGCGTTTGAGCCAATTCTTCCCGCGCGCACGCCAGCGCTCGGACATGGTGGTGCCGGGGCGCAGAAAATACCGGGTGTCGGTCGACGAGGCTGCCTTCACCGCGAGCGCGATGCGATCGTCCTCGGTCTTGGCCGACAGCACGACGGCCGGACGGCTCCGCTCGACATACTCGGCGAGGAAGCGCTGTCGCTCCCGCGGCGGGACACGGCCGAGCGCATGGAGGCTCACCGTTGCCGGCAGACTGTCCAGAAAGGGTGCATCGCGCCGGCCGACCACGAAGTCGACCGGCACACCCTGATCGGCGATCCCTCGGGCGATGTTGACCATCATGCGCTCCACCCCGCCGTCGCCGAAGCTCGGGATAAAGAGGCACACCGGGCGCGACGCCGAATTCGGCGCCGGATGAGACGTAGGTTCGGCGATGGGTTGATTCGACGAGGGGATGACGGGCATTGATCGTCCTCGACACGGCGGTCGCATCGGGCCGAGTCTCATGTTGGATGTCGAATTGTCCGGGCACTGCCGTCGGAGCGACGCGGGCAGCTCGGCGCTTCGGCGGCTGAATTCGCACCGCCGGCCCGGCGCGCGCGGGGCTGCAATGCGGCGAAAAACCCACGTGCGCTCGGTATATCATACCCGTCCCGAGGCGATATCCTTATCCCGAGAACCCGTCGAGACCCAGCCCTTGCCCGATTCGCCCCGCCTCATGCCGAGCATCGCGCCGACCGACGGCTGGTTACGTGCCGGTCTCGTCGGCCTCTATGTCTTTGCCTTCTTCGGGCTGCTCGGGATCACCCCGGCCACCGTCGGCCTGGTTCTGCTGACCCTGGTCTTCCTGATTCGATTCGACGCTTGGCGGCGGCTCGCACGGGATCCGGTCGCCCTGCTGGCCCTGGCCTTCGGCCTCTATGTCGCCGTGCACAGCGCGATCGCCTATTTTTTGGAGCCGACCCCGGCGCTGGCACAGGCCGTCGTCGACAACGGAACGGACTGGGTGAAGCTGCTGCTCTTCATCCCGCTCGCCTACTGGGCCGCCGGACGCCCGGACAGGGTGCGCCTGATCCTGCTGCTCGGGCTTGCCGGCTTCACCCTTGCGACCTTTCGCAAGATCGACTGGGCGACCTTCGACGCCGCCTTCTTCTCGACCCGGTTCGAGTCCTACCTGCCGGCGATCGCCTTCGGCATGTTCGCCGGGCTCGGAGCGCTCGGACTCCTCGCGACGCGCCGTGCCTTCTGGGCGGAGCGCGATCGTCCTTGGAAGCGTTGGCTCGCGACGACACTCTGGGCCATCTGGCTGCTCGTCATGCTGGAGGGCCTGCTCCTGTCGCAGTCGCGCGGCTCCTGGCTCGGCTTTCTCGGCGGGCTGTCGGTCTTGGTCTTGATGGAATGGCGAGCGCGGCAGGCGACGACGGCAACACCGACACGCCGACGCTGGCTTGCGATCCTGCTGGTCGCCGCCGCCCTCGGGGCCATCCTGTCGAGCCAGTATCAGACCATCGAGATGCGCCTCACCGACCAGACCGAGACCCTGCAACAGGTGATCAGCGGCGATGTGACCGAGGTGACCTCCGACCCGGTCGGCCTGCGCGTCAACGCCCTGCTCTTCACCGTCGAGAAATGGCGCGAACGTCCCTGGTTCGGCTGGGGTGCAGGCACCAGCCGCGAATGGATCGCCGCGAGCGGACGAGCGGACACCCTCATGGACAACCTCGAGTGGCTGCCGCACCTGCACAACGCCTACGCCGAGACGCTGTTTCAGCTCGGCACCGTCGGTCTGCTGTTGGCTGTCGCGCTCGTCTGGGCCTTGGTGCGCGCGACCGGCAACGAGTGTCGCGCCGGGCGAATCCCCGCGGATCTCTGCCGGCTCTTCGTGGTCACCCTCGTGTTCGTACTGATCTGGAATCTGTTCAACTATCGCGTGGTACGCAGCGACTGGATGGTGTTCTGGATTCTGCTCGCAGGGTCCGCCTACAGCTTCCGTCTCGCAAGGCTGACCGAGTCCTCGGGGGACGGCCGCGGGTGAAGATCCTTGTCGTCAGGCTCTCGGCGATCGGCGACATCGTCTTCGCCTCGCCCCTGATCGCGGCCCTACGACGCGCCTATCCGCAGGCGCACATCGCCTGGCTGGTCCAGCCGGAGTACCGCTCTTTGCTGGACCGACACCCGGATCTCGACGAGGTCATCGTTTGCCCGCTCGGTCACTGGCGGCGCCTGTGGCGCGAGCGGCGGCTGCGGGAACTGATATCGGGTATCGCGGCGCTGCGGACGACTCTGCGCGAGCGGCGCTTCGACCTCGCCATCGACCTGCAGGGATTGCTCAAGAGCGGCGCCCTGACGCGGCTCTCGGGTGCTCACGATCGGATCGGTCTGGGCTCGCGCGAGGGCAGCCAATGGCTGATGACGCGCACGGTTCAGCGCGGCGGGGATCCCCAGCGTATCGGATCGGAGTATCTCTATCTGGCACAGACCTTGGGTCTGCCGGCGGATGACTTCGCGATGGCCGTGTATTACGGCGAGACCGAGGCGGACTTCGCCGATCGGGTCATCGCCGAGCATGATCTGAGCGACGGCTTTGCGGTGCTCTGCCCCTTCACGACGCGTCCGCAAAAACACTGGATCGAGGAGCGTTGGGCACCGCTTGCGGCACGCATCCGGGCGGATCTCGGCCTGACGCCGGTCGTGCTCGGCGGTCCGGCGGACCGCGAAGCGGCGACACGGATCGCCGATGCCGCCGACACCCCCTTGGTCGACCTCGCGGGCCGCACCAGCCTCATCGAGGCCGCGGCCTTGATCGAGCGTGCATCGCTCCTGATCGGCGTGGACACCGGCCTGGGTCACATGGGCATCGCCTTCGGCACCCCGAGCCTGCTCCTCTTCGGCTCGACCTGTCCCTATCTCGACACCACCCGCGCCAACGCCAGGGTGCTGTATCACAAGCTCGAGTGCTCGCCCTGCAAACGTCGCCCGACCTGCGACGGGGCCTTCACCTGCATGCGTCTGATCACGATCGAGGAGATCCTGGACGCGGCCCGCGGCGTGCTCGGGACCGCGCCGTGAGGATCCTTCACGTCGAAGGCGGGCGCCATCTCTACGGCGGGTCCTATCAGGTCCTGCACCTGCTGCGCGGGCTCGCCGCGCGCGGTCACGAGAATCTGCTCGCCTGCCCCGCCGGATGTGCCCTGGCGGAGGCCGCTGCGCCCGTTGCGCGGGTCTATGGCCTGCGGATGCGCGGCGATCTGGACCTGCCGATGGTTACGCGTCTGCGACGCCTCATCCGTGCGAGTCGACCGGATCTGGTGCATCTGCACAGTCGCATCGGCGCCGACGTCATGGGCGGGATTGCTGCGCGCCTGAGCGGTGTGCCGGTCATCCACACCCGCCGGGTCGACAACCCCGAGCCGCGCTGGCTGGTCGCACTCAAGTACAGGCTCTTCGATCGCGTGGTGGCCATCTCGGAGGGGATTCGCGACGTGCTGCTTGCCGAGGGACTGCCCGCCGAGAAGCTGCGGGTCGTGCGCAGCGCGGTCGACTATGCCACCTACGCCCGGCCCTGCGCGCGCGCCTCGATCGCCGCCCGACTCGGGGTGCCCGAGGATGCACTCCTGATCGGCGTCGTCGCCCAACTCATTCAGCGTAAGGGACACGCCGATCTGATCGAGGCACTGCCCCCGTTGATGGATCGCTATCCCGGCCTGCAGGTGCTCTTCTTCGGGAAGGGGCCGATCGCGGATGCGCTCGATGCACAGATCGATCGGAAGGGCCTGACCGCGCGCGTCCGGCTCCTCGGCTTCCGCGACGATCTCGCCGAGATCATGCCCTGCCTGGATCTCCTCGTCCACCCGGCGCGCATGGAAGGGCTCGGCGTCTCCTTGCTCCAGGCCGCCAGCGCCGGCGTGCCGATCGTCGCGAGCCGCGTCGGCGGCATCCCGGAGGCGGTGCGCGACGGCGAGAACGGGCTTCTGGTGCCTCCCGGCGACATCGCGGCATTGCGGGCCGCGCTCGAGGCCCTGCTCTCCGATCCCGAGCGCCGCCGAAGACTCGGCGCAGGCGGACAGGCCCTGATGGCACGCGAGTTCTCCATCGACGCCATGGTGAACGGCAACCTCGCGGTCTATCGGGAGCTGTCGCGCGAAGCTGCGCGGCGCTCCGGGCCGGGGTAACGAATTTCCTCTTGACCTTGCTACAGTCGCTTATGTCAGATCCATCCAGTCTCCAAATGGTCGCCAGCAAGGCCCTCGGCGGTGCCGAGCGCTGGGCGATCCGCTTCAGCCTTGCGCTCGCCGAGCGCGGAGCCCCCGTCGACCTGGCGATCCGCCGCGGCAGCGGTCTCGACGATCTCGACTACGGATCACTCCAGGTCCATCGCCTGCCCTTTCTCACGACCTGGGATCCGCTCTCGCGCGATGCCGTCTCGCGCACCATCGCCCGGGTGCGCCCGGACATCGTCCAGACCTATATGGGGCGGGCCACCCGGCTGACGCACATCAGGCCGTCGAAAGGTCCGGTTCATCTTGCTCGGCTGGGCGGCTATTACGCGCTCGGACCTTTTCGACATGCCCACGGCTGGATCGGCAACACCAAGCAGCTCTGCGACTGGATGATCCAAAACGGCCTGCCGGCGGATCGTGTCCATCACATCTACAACTTCGCCGAGCCGGTGCACCCGGTGGCGCCGGAGCAGGTGGCCGAGCTGCGCGCTCGGCATGCGATCCCGGACGATGCCCTGGTCATGGTCACCTTGGGCCGATTGGTCGGCTTCAAGGGACATCGGCACCTTGTCGATGCCATGGCCCGGCTCCCGGAGACGATCGACGGACGACCCCTGCGCCTGATCATCGTCGGCGACGGACCCTTGGGGCCGGCGCTGCATCGTCAGGCGATCGAGGTCGGGCAGAATAAGCGCATCCTCTGGACCGGCTGGGAGAAGGATCCCTCGGCCTATCTGCAGATGGCGGATCTCGTCGTCTTCCCGTCCTTGGACGAGGAGCCGATGGGCAACGTCATCCTGGAGGCATGGGCCTGGCGAAAGCCCCTGGTGACGGCCAATTTTCGCGGGGCGCGGGAGATCGTGCGGAATGGCGAGGACGGATGGGCCGTGCCCTGCGCGGATGCGGTCGCACTCGCCGAGGGGATTCGGGAGGTGCTGTCCGACCCGACGCTCATGTCGGGCCTCGCCGAGCGCGGCCATGCTCGGGTGCAGCGCAATTTCAGCCGCGATGCGATCCTGGATCAGTATCTGAGCCTGTATCGGGAGCTTGCCAGCTGAAGGCAAGCTCGTCGCACCAAGCAGCCGGCTTCTTACACGGCAAGATCGGGACGCAAACGCGGCAGATCGATCTGCAGGAGGCGGGCGTGCGGGGAGTAGAGATCGTAGCGCTCAAGCTCGCTCAGGGGCACCAGACGGGCACTCGTCACCTCGGGGGATCGGGCAACAAAGGCACCCGAATCGATCTGCCGACGCAGCGCCTCGAAGCCCATCGCGGGCTCGCAGGCGAAATAGAAATCGAGCCGATTCGAACCCGGCTCCTCCTCCACGAACGGCATCGCATCGACCCGCAGCAAGCGGATCCCGATCACGTCGATGCCGAGCTCCTCGAAGATTTCGCGCTCCATGGTGCGCTCGAGCACGTCGTCCGGCAGCCCTGCGTCCCCGGCATCTCGCGGACGCTGCGTCATGGATTCAAGTGACCCGCCCGGCAGACCCCAGGCGCCACGCCGACGATAACTGTGCTCTATCAGAAGGACCTCGGGCGGCGATCGACTCGCATCGACCAAAACACCGACCGCGCCGACGATCCAGTCGCGGGCCATGAAGCGCTTGAGCAGGCCCGCCATTTTCGGCGGGAAGAGTCGCCATAGACGCAAGGCGGCGCGATGCAGCGCCGGTCGTTGCTCGATCCAATGTGTCAGCCTGGAGAACACGGCGAACCTCTGTGTTGAATCGATTCCGCCGGCCTAGAGTGGTAGCCAAAGGCGGAAGAGCCTGTGTGCGATGCTACGAGATGGCGGATACCGAATCAACCGAGGACAACGGGCCGCCTCGCGCCGCCCGTCCGGTGCTCAGTCGGCGTCGTCCTCGCCGGGCTGGTCGCGTCGCTCGACGGTCTCCGGGTCGGCGGTGATGGGCCGATAGATCTCCACCCGATCGCCGTCGCTCAGACGGGTTTCGAGCTTGATCAGGCGCCCGAAGATGCCGACCTTGTTCTCCGCCAGATCGATCTCCGGAAATTGGTCCAGCAGACCCGACCGCTCGATCGCGTCGCGTGCGGTGCTCCCGTCCGGAACATCGAGCTTCAGCCAGGTCTGCTTGAATTTGTCCGCGTAGGCGACACCGACGTGCATTGCTCGAATCCTCGATCGTTCAAAAACAAGGTACGCGTTCTCTGCGAGCCGGAACGCGATCGGATCAGCTTCAGGCGGCCGCGCCGGCCGTGGCCCGGATCCGCTTGGCCGCTGCGATCCTCGTATCGAGCAGGCGCTTCCCCGCGAGCAGGAAGCCCAGCGCAAGGAACCCGCCCGGCGGCAGGATCGCGAGCAGGAAACCACGATAGTCCGGGATCAAGGTAAGCTCCAGGAACGCCATGCCCTCGCCGAGCAGAGAGGCTGCGTTGGCGAAGAGGGTGCCGCTGCCGATGATCTCGCGTATCGCGCCGAGCAGCACCAGGGCGAAGGTGAAGCCCACACCCATCATGAGCCCGTCGAAGGCCGCGGGCATGACCCGGTTGCGCGAGGCGAAGGACTCGGCGCGTCCCAGGATCGCGCAGTTGGTGACGATCAAGGGGATGAAGAGCCCGAGAACCTTATGCAGATCATGAAGCCAAGCGTTGAGCCCGAGATCCACCAGGGTCACCAGAACCGCGATGATGAGGACGAAGACCGGGATACGCACGTCGGGCGTGATGAGTCCACGCAACAAGGAGATCATCAGCCCGGACGCCACCAACACCGCCGTGGTCGCCAATCCCATGCCGAGGCCGTTGGTCGCCGTCCCGGTCACCGCAAGCAGCGGGCAGAGGGCGAGCGATTGGGCCAGGATGACGTTGTTGTCCCAGAAGCCGTCTCGGGCGATCTTGCCCCACTGGGTTCGATCCTTGGTGTCTGTCGCTGTGTTCATCTGAGCCTCGGTACCATGATCTCGCGGAATGTCTCGCGCTAAGGTGCTGCAGGGCTAGGATCCCGGCTGGGTCGGTGCGGGGCGCGCCGCGTCGGGGCTGTCGACCTGGAGGACCGCGGAGGCGGTCAGGGCGTCGCGGTGCGTCGCGAAGAACTCCAGCCCGCCCCGCAGGGCGGCGAGGATTCCGCGCGGGGTGATGGTGGCCCCGGTAAACTGGTCGAAATCCCCGCCGTCCTTCTTCACCGCCCAACGCTCGGCCGGCGGATTGCCGAGGCTCAAGCCGTTGAAGCCCAGGATCCAGTCCCCTTTGGTGACCTCCATCTTGTCGCCGAGCCCGGGTGTCTCCGCATGCGAAAGGACGCGCGTCCCCAGGACAGTTCCGGCGGCATCCAACCCAAGCAGCAGCTCGATCGTGCCCGCATAGCCGACACCGCTCACCCGATAGGCGACCCCGGTGACCTGAAGTCCTTGTCGTGCGCGGTAGACGGTCAGGGGCGACCCGTCCGGACCCTCGAGCGTCAGGGGATCGGCCAGCAGATCGTTGTCGTGGATCGCGGGCGGGATCACCTCCGCCAGCGACGCCTTGAGATCCTCCGCCTTGCGCAACGCGATGGTGTCGCGCGTGGCGATATCGCCCATCACCAGGAGGGCCGCGGCGATCAGGGTGAAGCCGCCGAGCAGACCGGCCTGGTAGCCGATGCGTTTGCGATAGCTGGGTTCGGCAACGGCTGTCATTTGCGCATCTCGGCGTTGTCCGCGTATTCGATCGGCGTGCCCCGGCGATCGCGTCCGTAGACCCGTGGCCGGATATAGTGGTCGATCATGGGGGTGCAGGCGTTCATGAGCAGGATGGCGAAGGCCACGCCCTCCGGGTAGCCGGCCCAGGTCCGAATGACATAGACGAGGACGCCGCAGCCGGCCCCGAAGATGATCTGACCCATCTTGGAGACAGGCGAGGTCACCGGGTCGGTCGCGATGAAGAAGGCCACCAGCAGCGTCGCGCCCGAGACGATGTGATAGAGGGCGCCGGCATAGTGCTCGGGGTCATAGAGATTCATCAGGGTCGCCAGGATCGCGAGGCTGCCGATCATGGCCACCGGCGTGTGCCAGGTGATGACCCGCTTGGCCAGCAGAAAGAGCCCGCCGAGCAGGATCAGCAGGGCCGAGGTCTCGCCCATGCTGCCGGCGATGGTTCCGACGGCGCCGGAGAAGAGGTAACCCATGTCGGGGAGAATCTCGGTCAGGGTGAGGCCCTGGCTGAGATCGGTGCGCACATGGCTCAACAGGGTCGCGCCGCTGACGGCATCGAAACCCGGCTGGCCGAGACTGATCCCCACGCTCTGCAGGAATCCCGGCGCATCGGCGGAAAACAGCGGCATGGGCTGGACATAGTTGGTCATCTCCAAGGGAAAGGAGATCAAGAGGGCCACCCGAGCCACCATGGCCGGATTGAAGAGGTTCTGACCGAGGCCGCCGAAGACCTGCTTGGCGACCACGATGGCCAGCAGGGCGCCGATCGCACCGATCCACCAGGGTGCCCAGGGCGGCAGACTCACCGCCAGGATCCAGCCGGCCAGCAGGGCCGAGCCGTCGAGCAGGTATGGACGTTGCGGCTTGCCCGCGATCCGCAGGCAGGCCGCCTCGGCAAGGACCGCGGTACCCAGTGTGGCGAAGAAGAGAAAGATCGCCGGCCAGCCGAACTGCCAGAAGCCGAAGAGCGTCGCCGGCAAGAGCGCCAACATCACCAGACC
The DNA here is from genome assembly GCF_900106925.1 of Thiocapsa roseopersicina. Classification (GTDB taxonomy): domain Bacteria; phylum Pseudomonadota; class Gammaproteobacteria; order Chromatiales; family Chromatiaceae; genus Thiocapsa; species Thiocapsa roseopersicina. Next base: position 12,180 of record NZ_FNNZ01000033.1, on the reverse strand, counting down.
CATGGTGCGCTGGATGCTGGTGCGGGCGTGGGCGTAGGGGCCGGCGAGTGCTGCCGGGGTCTCGATTTGCATCTCAGGCCTCCGCGGCGGCCGCTGGTTGCTCGGTCGCGGGCAGCTCGGCCCCGGACGCTTTGGTGGACGCTGGGGTGGACGCTGGGGTTGCCTTCTGTGCCGCGGCCTCGCGTTTGCGTTTGGCCATGGCCTCGCGCTTGGCCTGCTTCAGCGCCTCCATCCGGGCCGTGCGCTGCTCGGCGAGTCGTTTGGTCTCGGTGAGCTTCTGCTTGGTACGCCCGCGCGCAGCCATCTCGCCCTTGGCGTAGTTGAAGAACTGCACCAACGGGATGTGGGCCGGGCAGACATACGCGCAGGAGCCGCAGCCGATACAGTCCATCAGGCCGAGGCTCACGGCGCCTTCCAGGTCCCCGGCGCGGGTATGCGCGGCCATGTCGAGCGGGACCAGTCCGCAGGGACAGGCCTGCACGCAGGTCGCGCAGCGAATACATGGCATGGGCTCGTGCCGCGCGACCTCGGCCGCCGTGAGCGCCAACACGCCGTTGCTGCCCTTGACCATCGGCACCCGGGTGCTCGGGAGGGGCTGACCCATCATGGGACCGCCGCTGATCAACTCCGTCGGCTCTTCGGTGAAACCGCCGCAATAGTCGAGTAGGTCCTGGACGCGCGCACCCAGCGGAACACGGAGGTTGCGCGGCCGGGAGATGGCGGCGCCGCTGACGGTCACCACGCGCGAGACCAGCGGCCGCCCCAAACGCAGCGCCTCGTGGACCGCAAAGGCGGTGGCGCCGTTGTGCACGACGACGCCGATGTCCGCGGTCAGTCCGCGCGCGGGGGTCTCGCGACCGGTCAGCGCCTGCACCAGATGTTTCTCGGACCCCATCGGATAACGCGTAGGCAGACGCGCAATACGGATCCGCGGATCCACCGATGCAGCGACGGCCATCGCGGCTTGGGCCTCGGGCTTGTTGTTCTCGATGCCGATGACGATGCGCTCCACGCCCAGTGCGTGCGCCATGATCCGGATCCCGTCGACGACCGCATCGGCGTGCTCGCGCATCAGACGATCGTCGCAGGTCAGGTAGGGCTCGCACTCCGCCCCGTTGATGACCAGGGTGTGAAGGCGATAACGGGTGCGTAGGTTCAGCTTCACCGCGGAGGGGAAGGTCGCCCCGCCCATCCCGACGACACCGGCCGCCGCGACCCGTGCCGAGATCTCCTCGGGCGAGAGGGCGAAGGGGTCAGGGACGCCCTGGATCTCGTCCGACCAGCGATCCTCGCCGTCGGGCATCAGCGTCACGGTCCGCACCGAGAGTCCCGAGGCATGATGCGCCGGGTAGCTGCCGACCCCCATCACGCGACCCGAGGTCGGAGCATGGACGGGGGCGGAGATGGCACCCTGACTGAGTGCGAGCAGATCGCCCTTAGCCACCCGTTGGCCACGACGCACGGCCGGCTTGGCCGGCGCGCCGATATGCTGTTGCAGCGGTATATGCAGCAGCGCAGGCATCGGCAGATCCTCGATCGCCTGCTCGGCCGCAAGGTGCTTGTTGTCGTGCGGATGCACGCCGCCGCGGATCTTGAAGAGTTTCATGTGGGTTCTTTGTGCCTTTGTGGTTCAGGCCCTTGATCAAGCCGCCAGCGCGCTCGGCTTTGCCCAGTACCAGGTCTGCAGCGTGGGCGTCACCGGGCGCATCTCGATGCACTCGGTTGGACAGACGTCGAAGCACAGCTCGCAACCGGTACAGGCGTCGGCGAAGACGCTGTGGATCATGTTGTTGGCCCCCATGATCGCGTCGGTCGGGCAGCGCTTGAAGCATTTGCAGCAGCCGATGCAGAGGTTCTCGTGGATATGCGCGATCGCCGGCGCCTTGTCGGCGACGCCCGACAGATCGACGCTGACCCCGAGGAGACCCGCCAACTCCTCGGCCAAGACACGGCCGCCGGGCGGACAGCTGGTCACGGGGGCCGCGCCCGAGGCAATCGCCTCGGCCGCCGGTCCGCAGCCGGGATAGCCGCATTGCCCGCATTGCGAGCCGGGCAAGAGCTCGGCGACCCGCTCGGCGAGCGGATTGCCCTCGACCTTCAGGTAGCGCGCGGCGAGGCCCAAGAGCCAGCCGAGAATCAGGCCGAGTGTCGTGAGGCTGAAGATCGCTGCAATCATCGTGTTCTGATCTCGGATAAGAATCGGTCGTGTCGGTTGCGGTCCGGTCCGTGCCCTAGGGACGGGCAGTCCGCTGCCTGCCGAAACCCGGCCCGAACCCTCTCGGCATCTGTCTCGAAAACCGCCAAGCCCATGCAGTGAGCCGCATCCCCAAAGTGTTCATCCTCCGGAACGCGTCCCACCAGTGCCGTTGACTGGACCGGACGCCCAGGGATACACCAATCCTTGCTTGTCGCACTGAGCGCGTTCCGGAGTTTCACGCCAGCCCCGCAAAGCCCATGAAGGCCAGCGACAGCAGCCCCGCGGCGATGAAGGCGATCGGCGTTCCGGCGAAGGCAACCGGCACCTGCGCGAGCGCCAAGCGTTCGCGCAACCCGGCGAACAACAGCATGACCAGCGTAAAGCCGAGCGCCGAGCCAAACCCGTAGAGGACGCTTTCGAGGAACCCATGCTCCTCTTGGACGTTCAACAGGGCCACGCCCAGCACGGCGCAATTGGTGGTGATGAGCGGGAGGAAGATCCCCAACACCTGATAAAGCCCCGGCGAGAGCTTGCGCACCGCCATTTCGGTGAACTGCACGACCGCGGCGATGACCAGGATAAAGGTCAGGATGCGCAGGAAGCCGATGTCCAGCGGCTGGAGCACGAAGTACTCGAGCAGCCAGCTCGCGACTGCGGCCAGGGTCAGGACGAAGGTAGTGGCCAGGCCCATTCCCAAGGCCGAGTCGAGTTTGTTCGACACCCCCATAAAGGGACAGAGTCCGAGGAACTTGACCAGCACCACGTTGTTGACCAACGCCGTGCCGAGAATCAACATGACATACTCGCCCATCGAGAGAACGCCCTTGGGTCGCGACCTTGATGTCGGACCTTCAGCAAATGCAGTGCCATGTGCCGGGGCCTGCTGCGCGGGGAGTCCGCAGCGGATAGCCGGGGGCACCGCGGAGACGCCATCACCGGGCCAATATCGGCGAGCGCTCAGAGACTTGAGGCCGCGCCGAGCCGGGGACCGACATGCCTGTCGAAGCACCGCCGAGAGCAAGGCTGTCGCGGTGGCAACAGAAATCCATGTTGCACTGCGCGGCGAATGTCGTAAAACTCACAGGGGTATCGAGTGGGAGCGGCCGACAGGGATCGATCGGCGGTCCGGCCGGAGCCGCCTGATCGTCTTGACGCCCGACGGCATCAACCTTGCCTCGTCAACTGACCCAAATCCGTATTCAGGAGAGCGCCGTGCCGGTCCGAGAAGCCCCGGACACCGTCCAGCAGGTCGTCATCAACGCACTCGGCGAGTTTCTGGCCTCCCCGCCGGACGGAACCCCGATCGAGGTCGTCGAAGCGCTGACTCTGATGGGCGGCAATGCGTTGGATCCGCTGCCCCCCCGTCTCTTCTTCGAGGCGGTCGAGCAGTCGCCCGTGGCCATCTCCATCACGGACCACAAAGCGGCGATCCTCTATGCGAATCGCGCCTTCGAAACCTTGACCGGATATGGCCGCGAGGAGGTTCTCGGCCAGAACGAGTCAATCCTCTCGAGCAACGCGACGCCTCAAAGCGTCTACCAGCAGCTATGGCGGACCATCCAGCGCAAGGAGACCTGGACCGGCACCCTGGTCAACCGCACGAAGGCGGGCCTGGACTATCTGGCCGAGCTGATCATCTCCCCGGTCCTGGATCGCGACGGGGATCTTCAGTACTTCCTCGGGATGCATCGCGACGCAACCAAAGTCCACGAGCTCGAAGGGGCGTTGCGTCAACAGAAGGCCCGCATCGAGACCGTTCTGGATGCGGCCCCCGTGATCGTCGTTCTGCTCGACAGCAAGGGCCGGATCATCCTGGACAATCAGGAGTATAAGAAGCTGCTCGGCGACCTGCGCGGCAAGGAGCCGGCCGATGTCCTGCGTGCGGCGGTCAGCGAGCAGCTCGGCGTGGATGCCTTCGCCGCCTGTTTGGAGGGGCGCGGCTTCAAGGATGTCGAGGTCGCCATCGAGATTCCTGGCTCGATGGGGCCACGTTGGTTCGCCTGCTCCGGGACACCGGTCGAGGAGACCGACGCCAGTGCTCGGACCTATTTCGGTCGCCAGGCCCCCGGTGACCGACGTCTACTGCTCCTGGCCAGCGAGGTCACCGCGCGGCGCCGCGAGATCGAGCGCGCCCATCTGGAAAATCTGCGCGCCAGGCTTGCCGAGCAACAGCTGATGCACGGTATGCGCGAGGCGCTCGCCGCGGCCATCTATCAGATCCAGGTTCCGCTCAACGTCATCAATGCCGCCGCGGCCATGGTGCGCGGCGGTGCCGGCAACGTCGACACGCTCGCCGGGATGCTCGACCAGATCAGCGTGTCCGGCGCCAAGGCGCTCGCGACCTTGACCTCGGCACTGCCCGAGGAGCCGCGCGAGGCCGGGGTCATGGTCAACGTCAACGAGCTCCTGCGCCAGGTCCTGGAGTTGGAGACCGACCGCCTCCTGGCCACGGGAATCGTGGTCGACTGGCGACCGGCGCATGTCCTTCCCGAGCTTCCGGGCCACAAAAACCAGCTGCGCGCCTTGTTCAAGCACCTGATCGACAATGCCATTCAGGCGCTTTGCGAATCCAGCCGCGCGCACCGCGAGCTGCGTCTGACCACCCGCCGGGTCGACGAGGCTGTGGAGGTGGAGATCGAAGACAACGGCCGAGGGATTCCGGCCGAAGACCGATATCGCGTATTCGAGCCCTTCTACATCGGCTGGCGCAACCGGCGGGGCAGAGCCGGTATGGGCCTCGCCCTCAGTCAAGAGATTGTCAACGCCCACGGAGGCAGTATCGAGGTCGACCCGAAGATGACCGATGGCTGCCGAATTCGCCTGTCACTGACTGCCGTCCCCGCCTACGACTGAGCTTGCACGAACCCTCATGAATGCCGACTACCCCGTCCCCGGCAGCGCCGAGCAGGCCTGCCGGTTGGATCTGCTCGAATCCCAACTCAGCGCACTCTTCGAGGTGAGCTCCGTGCTCAGCCGTTCGCTCGATCTGCGCCAGACCCTGCGCGAGGTGCTCGGCGTTCTGCATGAGCGCGGACGCCTTCGACACGGGATGGTCAGTCTCCTGAGCGAGGATCGCGGCGAGCTGCTGATCAGCGCGCTCCATACCGACGACCCCCACGCCGCCGACCGGATCGCCTATCAACCCGGCGAGGGCGTGATCGGCAGCATCCTGTCGCGCAATCGACCCTGGATCCTGCCGCGCATCGGCGACGAGCCGCGCTTTCTCGACCGACTCGGTCTCTACGATCCGGACCTGCCCTTCATCGGTGTGCCGATCCGACTCGGCGAAGGGGGTGCGATCGGCGTCTTCGCGGCCCAGCCACCCGTCGCCGACGGACTGCTCGAAGAGCGTGCACGTTTTCTGGAGATGGTCGCCAATCTGATCGGCCAAGCGGTTCGTCTTGCCCGCACCGTCGAGGCCGAGCAGCAGGCCTTGCGCGAGGAGCGCGACAAGCTCCGCCGCGAGGTCAAAGGTACCCACGGCTTCGACAGCATCATCGGGCACACGGACGCCATGCGCCTGGTCTTCGATCAGGTGCGCCAAGTCGCGAAATGGAACACGACCGTGCTGATTCGCGGCGAATCGGGCACCGGCAAGGAGTTGATCGCCAACGCCATCCATTACAATTCGCCGCGCGCCCGCGCAGCCTTCATCAAGCTCAACTGCGCGGCCCTGCCCGACAATCTGCTGGAGTCGGAGCTCTTCGGTCACGAAAAGGGCGCCTTCACCGGCGCCATCAGCCAGCGCAAAGGCCGTTTCGAGCAGGCCGACGGCGGCACGCTCTTTCTCGACGAGATCGGCGAGATCACGCCCGCCTTCCAGGCCAAGCTGCTGCGTGTTCTGCAGGAGGGCGAGTTCGAGCGGGTCGGCGGCGGTCGCACGCTCAAGGTCGATGTGCGGGTCATCGCGGCGACCAATCGCGACCTCGAGGCCGAGGTACGCGCCGGCGAATTCCGCGAGGATCTCTACTATCGTTTGAACGTCATGCCCATCCGGATGCCCGCGCTGCGCGAGCGCATCGAGGACATCCCGGACCTCGCCCGCTTTCTCGTAGACAAGGTCTCGCGCATGCAGGGGCGCGAGCTCTCGATTACCGACAGCGCCCTGCGCATCCTGATGCGGCACGACTGGCCCGGCAATGTCCGCGAGCTCGAGAACTGCATGGAGCGCGCCGCGGTCATGAGCGAGCAGGGGATCATCGACCGCGACGTGATCGAGCTGACCGGCCTGAACGTGGCGGCGCTCGCAAGCGAGCCGCTTCCGAGCACGCCCGCAAAGATCTCCACGATCGACTTCAACGACCCCGACATCGACGAGCGCGAGCGCGTCATCGCCGCGTTGGAAGAGGCCGGCTGGGTCCAGGCCAAGGCCGCGCGATTGCTGAACATGACACCGCGCCAGATCGCCTACCGGATCCAGACGCTGAACATCAAGATGCGGCAGTTTTAAACCGCGTCCGGAGCGAGATGCTCGTTTTCGAGTGAGCTCGACGTTTGCTACATCCACAACCCTTGGCGGAGACGCGGTTTAAAATAATAGGTGATTAGCGTCGTGCCTCAGCCAGATCATTACACGCCGTGCGGACGGCGCCGTGGCGCAGCCATTTCTCGGGGCTGGGCGCGGTTCGGACGCTGGCATGGAGGAGTCGCCCGACCAGCGAGGGCAGATCGAAGCGGCGATTGAGGCGATACTGCGCCTCGGCGAGGTAGCGCGCCAAGTACTTGTGGACATTGACATGGTGATAGGTGCCCCGGATCGCGGTCTTGAGGTTGGAGATGACGGTATTGACCCAGCGGAACGCATCGATCTCGCTGGATTTGCGCGGGCTGACCACGATCGCCCCGTAGGCGGCGACGTGCGCACCGGCGCAGCCGAGGCTCGCGAAGGCGTCGGTGACGAGGTGCGTGTCGGGATCCAGCGCCTTGCGCACCCAAGCGCGCAGGGTGTCGCCCTTCAGATCGGGCAGCACGTCGAAGCGCACGTGTCGGGGATGGCCGTCGTCGTCGACTTCCACCGCGGCGATGAACACGGCCTTGCCTTCGGCGCCGCGTCCGCGCTTGCCGCCGCGGCGCTTGCCCCCGACCACGGCATCGTCGGCCACGACCACGCCGGCGAGCAGGCGCCCGGACTCGCGCTCAGCCATGGCTTCGAGGAGTTTATGTTTGAGCCGCCAGGCGGTGCGGTAGCACACCCCGAGATGCCGTTTGAGCGACAGTGCCGAGAGGTTGTTCTTGTTCTGAGTCACCAGGTACATGGCTTGAAACCACTTGGTCAACGGCAGCTTGGAGCTCTCGAACAGGGTCCCGCAGGTCAGCGAGGTCTGCACCCGGCACTGTGCACACTGCCAGTACTCCCGCCCGTCGGCCTGGAACCGGCTGTGCGCGGTCGCTCCGCAGTGCGGGCAGACGAACCCCTGCGGCCACCGCGACGCCTCCAGGGCCGCCGCGCACTGGGCTTCGGTGCCGTAGCGTGCGAAGAAGTCGTCCAGGGACATGCCCGGCTGGAATTGAATCGGGTTCTGCGGCATCGCCGTCGCCTCGCTGCGGGTGGAGATGCCCGCAGTGTGCGCCGGGGGGTGGCTCAATCCGTGAGCCTGCCGGCTCGAAAATCGCCGGCTGAGGCACGACGCTAATCACCAAATAATATATTCTTTAATATCTTAAAGCGCGCCGACTCCAGCGTTCGTCAAGTCTGCCGGGGCCGATCCCATCCAAAAGCATTGCATACCGCGCTGAGCGCGGTTTAAGCCCGCACCACACGGATATGTCGATCCTGCGGGCTGCGCGTCTCCACGCTGCTCGTGCGTTCGGCGATCGGCGGTTGGCCGGTGCGACGGTCGAAGATCACGAGCCAGCCCGCGTCGAGCCCGAGACCGGCAAGATACCCATCCAGCTGCACCAACCCCTCGGCCAAGGGATCGGGCGCACCGTCGCGCCAGACCTTCAGCTCGATGCCGAGCGTGACTGCCCCGTAACGCAAGCACAGATCCATCCGGCCGGAGCCGATCGCATATTCGCGCTCGAGCGTACCCTCGCCGTTGGCCACGCGATGCAGAAAGGCAATGAGCACCAGATGCGGGGCGATCTCGTGGTAGGCGGCGCTGCCCAAGAGTGGTTGGCCGTGTTGGCGCCAGAAGGCCAGGAAGGCATTCAGGAGGCGGTCGGGGTTCAAGCTCGCGTCGGGATTCAGCCAGGTCGGGGCGATCTGCGGCAAGGATGCCTGCGGCGAAAGGCCAAGATTCGGGGCAGGACCTCGCGATAGATCGGATTGGCGATCGTCAGGCCCCGACCCGGTGCCATCCGACAGAGACCGAGATCGATGAGGTATTGGATGTCGTCCTCGGGCACCTCGCCCAGGGCGGTCCCGGCCAACATCGGCGCGATGACCCGGCGCACACGCAGCTCGCGCAGCTTGTCGGCCAGCTTCACGGCGCCCCTTTCGTGGCCGAGGTGGCGGGTCTCCGGAGGCTGGAGCGTCCAAGACCCTGGTGACAAAGCTGGGGCTTCGTCACCAGGGAAAACCGCCAAGCCCCAAGGCGGGCGATTGGCCCTTTGCCTTCGCGGCTCGATGGGCCTACCCTTGGCAGCCATGCTCACACGGCTACGCGTCAACGGATTCAAGAACCTGATCGGGGTCGATATCCACTTCGGCCCCTTTACCTGCATCGCGGGCATCAACGCGGTGGGCAAGTCGAACCTTTTCGATGCCATCCTATTCCTCAAAGCGCTGATGGATGCGCCGATCATGGACGCGGCCATGGAGGTCCGGGACGACCGGGGCTCCGTGTCCGATGTGGGCCATCTCTTCACTCAGACCGCCAAGGGCATCACGCTCCCCATAGAGATCGAGGCGCAGATGCTGGTCCCAGGCGAGGGGAGCGATTACCTGGGCCAGCCCGCCCAGGCCAAGACGACCTTTCTGTCCTATCGGGTGGTGCTCCGCCATCGTCCACCGGACGCAACATCCACCCGATCCCGGGTCGATCTGGTCGAGGAGACCCTGATCGGCATCGCCCCGGGCGAGGCGAAGAATCATCTCCCCTTCCCCCACACCCAGCAGTGGCGGGCGTCCGTTGTCCGGGGACGACGGACCAGTCCCTACATCTCCACCGAGACGCCCGACCCGAAATCCGAGCCCCCCCAACAAGAGCCGAGCGGCGACCGGCGGATGGTGAAGTTGCACCAGGACAGCCCGGCTGGCGGCGGGCGGGCGCGGCTCTTCCAGGCCGAAAAGCTGCCACGGACCGTGCTCTCCGCGGTCAATGCCCAGGAGAGCCCCACCGCGGTGCTGGCCCGCCAAGAGATCCTGAGCTGGCACCTGCTGCAGCTCGAGCCTTCAGCACTGCGCACCCCGGACAGGTTCGACGCGCCGACCGTGCTGGCACCCAGCGGGGCCCACCTGCCGGCGACGCTGTTTCGGCTCTCGGCCAGGTCCGCTGAGCAAACGATGGCGGAATTATCGAACCGCCTGGGCGAGCTGATCGACCACGTGGGGCAGGTGCGGGTGGATCGTGACGAGCGCCGCGAGCTCCTCACCGTGCTTCTCACCGACCGTTACGGCACCGAGCTTCCGGCCAAGGCGCTGTCCGACGGGACCTTGAGGTTCCTGGCGCTGGCCAGCGTGGAGATCGATCCGACCCTCACGGGCCTGATCTGTATGGAGGAGCCGGAGAACGGCATCCATCCGGAGCGGATCGCCGCCATGCTGGATCTGCTCAGGGACATCGCAGTAGACCCCTCCTTGCCCGTGGGCGAGGACAATCCGCTGCGCCAGGTCATCGTCAACACCCATTCGCCGATCGTTGTGCGCCAGGTGCCGGAGGATGCCGTGATCTTTGCTGTGCCAGAGCAGCGCTCCGTCCAGGGAAGCATCGTCAAGGGGGTCTCGTTTCGCTGTCTCTCGGGGACCTGGCGCTCCAGTCCCGCCGGGATGCCGGAGATCGCCAAGGGCAAAGCCATCGCTTTTCTCCAGCCCATCGCCGAGCGGGGCGACGCGAAGCGCAAGGGTGCCGAGCGGCGGGTGATGGACCGCGACGACCTCCAGCTCTTGCTGGATCTCTGAGTCGCGACCGAATTGGAACCGTCCTTGGATCGACTCGACTTCACGCTGCTCACCGACGGCAGCTCGGACGCCATTCTCATCCGGCCCCTGACCTGGTTGCTACGCCAGCACCTGACATGCCCGATCGACGGCACCTGGGCGGACCTGCGTCGGTTGTCCGACCCGCCCAAGGACATCAGGACCCGGATAGAGGCGGCCCTCGACCTCTATCCCTGCGACCTGCTCTTCGTGCACCGGGACGCCGAGCGAGAGCCCCACGAAAAGCGGCTACGCGAGATCCTTGCTGCGGTGTCCGGGCGTGAGGGCCGAGTGATCCCTGTGGTACCGATCCGAATGCAGGAGGCTTGGCTCCTGCTGGATGAGGCAGCCCTACGCAGGGCCGCTGGCAACCCCGGCGGTCGCTTCCCCTTGGATATGCCGTCGATCGACCGATTGGAAGCGGTCCCGGACCCGAAGGACGTGCTCCACCGGCTGCTGCTCGATGCCAGCGAGCTCCCCGGGCGACGCCGTCAGAAGCTCAAGCCGGGCCGGATGGCGCTAAGGCTCGGGGAGCTGATCGAGGACTACGGCCCGCTGCGGCGCCTTAGCGCCTTTCAGCACGCCGAGCGTGCGCTGGTCTCGGCGCTGGCGGGCTGGGCTTAAGCTTCCAAGATCCGGGTGCGGAAACTGGGACTTCGTCACCAGGGAAACACCTGTCGCGGCGAGACTAGTTTGATCCCCCGCTAAGCGGCCGGGGTCCGCGCCGCAGGGTCAGGTCGGGGTTGCGGGCCAGCGAGCGGCGGCACCTTAGTAAGGGCCGAGGTGAGGGACCAAGATCGCCGTGCTCCTCGGACCCGCCGCGGCGGGTTCTTCGGTCTCGGCGGACAGGCCCCTGCCGACCGGCGTGTATCTCGTGGGAGGCGGGGGCGAGACACGGGGATGGATCACGCGCGCCGACACCGACGAGCACGACGAGCGTGCACTCGATGCGGCCGGTGTCCAAGACGTCATACCGATCGGGGGAGGCGTGCTGCAGCTGCCGCTCGGGCTGAACGCCGATCGATATGCCTCGGAGATGTAGACGGCGGTGGCGGTCTGAGCGCCTGCGAGAACCGTCAGCCTAGAATGCGGCCGCCTATGCCGCCTACAAACCGAGTTGGACACGGATCGCCTGAGCGACAGCTTGCATGTCCGTTGCAGACAAGGCTCCGAGTTTCTCGGTCAGGCGCGATTTGTCGGCGGTCGAGAGCTGATCCGCCATCGCCTTGCCGCCGGCGTCCTACCAGTGCCTCGCTCGGGTACAACCGACCCGTATTCCTGGTCAAGGGCACGACCTGCACTCGATTCAGGAAGCGATTCGCGGAGTCGTTGCTGACGATGACCGCCGGGCGGCGTTTCTTGATCTCGCCGCCCAGGGCCGGGGCGAAGCTCACCCACCAGACCTCATCGGGGCGGATCATTCACATCTCCGATCAGCGTATCCGCCCATGCCGTGGCGTCCTGCTCGCGCACCGAGTCGGTGGACATGTCGCGGTAAGCGACATCCAACTCGCTCTCCGGCGCCAATTCAAGCGCACGTTGCAGCATCAGATCGGCGAAGTCCGGCGGCACCAGAAGCCACATCGGGTGGCCACGGCTTTGGGGATTGCCGAGGGGCTGATCCCGTTGTTGCCATTCCATCGGATGCCCACGCCCGGTCTGCCCTCCCAGACCAGCGTCGCGACCGCGCAGTCATCGGCACCGCCGTCGTAGATAACCTGTACGTTGGAGACCGATTTCCAAGGACCCTGGACGGTCTTGGGATCGCAGCAAAGTGTCATCGGAATCACCCTCTCGGATCGCCGAAGTGAGTACGGCCACCTTCCCTGATGGGTTTTTCCTCTTAAATCGTCAACTTGTATGAGGGAGAGCGGTGGGCCTCCCTCGGGGTGCTTGAACAACA
>NZ_FNNZ01000017.1 GCF_900106925.1 Thiocapsa roseopersicina | reverse complement strand
CGCTTGGGGCGAACCCTGCCCGACCTGGACGCCGAGCTGTTCCTCGCGCCCGAAGAATGGCAGGCCGCCTACATTCTCTCCGAGAAACCCCTGCCCAAAGAGCCGCCACGCCTCAACACCGTGGTCCGCCTGATCGCCGGCCTCGGCGGATTCCTCGGGCGCAAGGGCGACGGGGAGCCCGGCGTGAAGACGATTTGGCTCGGCCTGCAACGCGTCACGGACTTCGCCGCGGGTCTCAGATATGCGCGACAGGCTCATGATTCATGAGATGTGTGTAATGGGATGCTTTTGGCTACGGCATGCGTAGCTCGTCCATAGAGGCAAGGATGTCTTGTGCGATGGCATCCCCGCTGATCCAGGCGGCCTCGACCCGCGCACCGAGACACCAGTCGCCGCCCGCGTAGAGCGTGCAGGATCCATCGCGGGCGAAGGGGCGGCCAAGCGGCACGGCGACGCGTGCGTAGCGCCAGCGGTGCACGGCGGCGTAGCGCACGGCATCCGCATCCGTGCCGAGTTGCTCGCACAGCATGGGCAGCAACAGCGCGGTGAGGGCGTCGGGGTCGAGCTCCAGATGCGCAGCGCTCCACGCCGGGCTGGCCTGTGCCACCCAGCAGGCAGGTGCGGGTCGCCCCGGTTTGCTGCTGTCCTGCGCGATCCAGGCCAGCGGTGCGTCGGGATCGGCGCGGGTGACGAAAGGCCGCAGGGCATCCGGATCGAAGGCGGCCATCAGCGTGAGGCAGGGATCAAGGCGCACGCCGGCAACCTCGCGGGATATCGGATGCTCGGGGCCGATCAGGTTCGAGACCTGCGGGGCGGGCACCGTGAGGACAACGCGGTCGAACAACTCCGCGCCGTCGGCAAGGGTGACCCTCCAACCATGTTTCGTCTCGTGCAGCGCGACGACCTCCACACCCTGTCGGATATCGAGGCCACGTGCCAGATACTTCGCCAGCCCGGTCATGCCCGGTGTGCCCACGACATGCGGTCGGTCCGACCCGTCGGCCCAGAGTGCGGCGGCCCCGGCGGTCTCTGCCTCGTTCAGCAGCGTCGTGAAACGCGGCGCTGTCGCGGTGATGTATTGCGCACCGTGATCGAACTGCCGACCGTCCGGCGCCCGCCGCGTGGCCAGCCGCCCACCGATCCCTCGGCCTTTGTCGAACACGATCAGCATGCATCCGGCATCGGTCAGGCGCCGCGCACAGGCGAGCCCGGCCATACCGGAGCCGATGACTGCGATTCGCTCTGCCTTTTCCATCATGTCACCCCATGGTCCGGGAGATCCGCGGAGTCGTCCGTCGGATCTTGCGGTAGGCTTGCCTGAGACGCTTTTCGTTCCGGATCTATGTTACTCACGATCCAATCGGTCCCCGGTCGATCGCCGAGAGCTCCCGATTCACCTCGAAGAGCTTGGTGTTGACGTGCGATACACCGAAGCCGACGAGTCGCTCGGTGTGCATCGCCAGATAGGCTTCGGCGCTGGGGCGGTCCTTGAAGAGATAGATTCCGCCGGCCTCGCTCGTCTCGGGGTTCTCGGTCCAGATCTTCCAGAGTAGGCCGGGCTCTTGCGCAATGGATGCGGCGAGTCCCTGCATGGTGGCGCTCATCTCGGCGCCCCAAGGGCCTTGGAAGGGGAAGTCGATCTGTAGGAGGATGGGCATCGGGGTCTCTCGTTGGTGAGGTTGCGGGAACCGTCAAGAACAGAACTCTACGATCGGAGATCGGGGCTTTTAGGAGAACATTCATGAAACGGATGGTGTTGCTTGTCGTGCTGGCGTCCGTGGCGGTAACGGTTATGTCCTCGGAAGATGACGCTATCGTGCGCGAGGTACTGAACCGTCTCTATGATGGATACGATCGGACCAACGCTTGTTGGGTGGCGCGAAGTGCGGATGATCCCGGACGTGCCGATTGTCTGAAGATCGATCGGGTCGACCGCGTGGAGGCCGACACCGGCCCCCGTTTGTATGTTCTGTTGACAGGGCGGGCCTTTGACCCGCGCACCGGCGAGAATATCGATTCGCATGTGACCCGTGGCCTCGTGGGCGCCCTGGTGATCGGCTTTGGCCCGGACGGTGTTGAGCTCATCGCCGGCGAGCCGCGTCTGAGCTCGGGGGGCTGGGGGGGCGCCCCGACCGATTGGCGCCTGATCAAGCTAGCGCCCAGCGATTATTGGGGCTGGGTGAACCGCGATGGCTTTCTAGGTCAAGGGGTTCTCGTCGAGTCCTACAGCATCCTGGCGCCCCATGGTCGCCGCATCCGTGACCTGGGACCGATTCATGCGGCATGGAACAATGTCGGCGCTTGCGGAGAAGGCGGCGAGATCTGTCCGGTTACCGACATCGAGAGCACGCTGGAGGTGGATTCCATCAATATCGGCGCAACGGTTTTTCCACTTCGCATCACCCTGACAGGGCAATTCGAGGGACGACAGCTCACGCCCAAAATCTGGAATATCCCTTTTGATCAGACATCCTGGTCCTATGTCGAGCCGGACGACTGGCCGTTGGCTGATCTCGAAGACTGATAAGGGTATCGTTCGGTTCGGGCAAGAGACGCATCCGATCCCGGATCTGCGCTACCCTCCCGGAGCGCGAATCGTGACCGGAAGGGTCAGGTCTCCGACCTCACATCGATAACGACCTCATGAATCGCAAGGCCCTGCTGGAAGAGATCCGCCGGCGCAATCACGCCCACCTTCCCGCTCTGCTCGCCGCTTTGGCGCGCGTCAGGGCCGGCATCCGCCTCACCCGTGCGGATCACGAGGCGGTGATCGACGGCATAGAGACCGGCAGCGCGAGCTTGGCGCTCGAGAAGCCTGATCGGGCGGTACGTGCGCTTGCTGCGCGGATTCTGGATCTGTGCAAGGAGATAGATTCCGCCGAGGAGCAGCTGATGCGAGTCTCTCGCCTAGGGTGACGGCGAGAGACGAGTCGGCCGACCTACATCATGCCCATGCCGCCGAACATGGCGGTGAAGATCGCCATGACAATCGCAAACAGGATGGAGAGGATGATGATGGCCGGTATGGACGCGATGGCCGCCTTCACCATGAAGGCCACCATGGACCAAAAGGGCATCTGGATGTCGACGACGGTGACGCGGTTGTTGACTTCGTTCATCGGGGAAACTCCATGTGATCGGTGATCCGTTGAAGGGCGGTGCGATGGTACACGCTAAGCCAGCATGCCAAAAACCGATTCAATTAAACCGAGGATGGCTTCGGCTCATACTCAATCTCCGGCAACACCAACTCCCAGCGCGAGCAGCGCATGTTCTGTCGCTCCTCGGCCTTGGCGTCACGGACCAGGATTGCCGCGACACGGACCGCAATGATCCGCCCGACCGGGGGCCGGAACTTCGACGACATGCGCGTCACGGCAACCCCTTGCGTGTCCGCGATCTCCCATCCGCCCTTGCCGTCGACGCGCTCGCGCAGTACGAGCTCGCTGCCGACGTCGAGCGCAGCCAGTGCGCGATGCAGCGGGGCACCCGCCGGGAAGTAACCCGGCCAGGACAGCACGATCTTCTCCGGGTCGGCAATCAGCGTTCGGTTCCCCAGGCCCGGCTCGGGCTCGGGTTGGGCCGCTCGCGAGCGCAGTGTCAGCCCGTCGGCATCGGCGATGAAGGGATGCTTGCCGCCGAGCGCCTCGCACAGGGTCAGCGTCTTTCGCGCGCGGGTCATCGCCACGTAGAAGAGGCGGCGCTCGTCGTCGCTGCCGGACTGCCAGCCCCCGCTGTCGAGGATCAGGACATGATCGAACTCCAGTCCCTTGGCCCGGTGTGCCGTCATCAGCACCAGCGGGCCATTGGCGCCGCCCTGCGCGAGCGCTTTGATGCCTGTTCCGATCTCGTAGAGAGACTCCACCAGATCGCCGATCACCTGCTCGCCGGCGGGGACCGCCCCCTCGGTGTCCGCAATGAAACGGGCCAGTGCGGCTTGAAACGGGTGTTCGATCAGGCCGTCGACCGGGACGCCGTAGCGGCGGCGAAACCAGCGCGACAGCACACCGGTACGCAGCAGCAGACGCGAGCGCGGGTTGCGGCGACGCTGTCCGCGCAGCAGATCGAGCAGCGCACGGCCTTCGCGCGTCACATGCAGATTGGGTTGATGCTGATCCAGCAGCATGCGGACGGGGATGCGCCGGCGACGGCACAGCGCGGCCAACGGCTCCAGATCGTCCCAGCGCCGGGAGATGACGGCGAAGCGGCCCCACTGCCCTGCCCCGCCGGCATGCGCGAGACCGTGCAGGCGTTGGATCTCGGCGAGGGCCAGCTGAGCTTCCAAGCGCGCGTCGCGGGGCACTTCGAGGACATGCACCCGGCCAGAGGCGACCGGATCGCGTGCGGAATCGTCGCCGCCTTCGGGCTGCTCGCGGCGCGCATGGTCGATGCGGATCTCCTGTCCTGCCTTCATGCGGTCGCGTGCCCGCGCAACGATCCGGTTGGCGCAGTGGATGATGTGAGCAGTTGAGCGGTAGTTCTCGATCAGCTGGTAGCGGCGCGCTTGATAGTCCTGCTCGAACCGGCGGATGTAGCGCACGCTTGCGCCGTCGAAGGCGTAGATGTTCTGGTCGTCGTCGCCCACCACGAGCAGCGACAGGCGGTCTTCCTCGGTCTGCAGGGTGCGTCCGGCAAGGGCGCTGATCAGCTCGTAGTGGTCGCCGTTGATATCCTGGTATTCGTCCACGAGCAGGAAGCGCAGACCGGCGAGCATGCGATCGCGCACGACGGACGCGCCGATTCCGGTACCCTCATCGCTCCGGTTCAGGTCGGCGGTGGCCCGGCGAATCACGGCCCCGAAATCCAGGGTGTCGCCCCGTTCGATCGCCACGGCATAGCTGGTGCCGGTGAGTCGCATCGCCAGCCCGTGCAGGGTCTGCACGGTGACGCCGGCGGCATCCGGTCCGGCCAGTGCCCAGAGGCGGTGCCGGATCTCGGCGGCGGCCGAGCGGTTGTAGGCCAGGACCATGATCGTCTGCGGCAGCACCATGCATTCGCGCAACAACCAGGCGACCCGATGCACGATTACCCGGGTCTTGCCCGAGCCGGGCCCTGCCAGGACCAGGTGATTGCCGTCGAGGGGTGCCGCGACGATGGCCTGTTGGCCGGGATTGCGCAGGTCGATGAGGATGCGTCGATGTGCCTCCTCGGTGGTGGCGTTCTCGAGCAATTCTTGGCGGCCGGCGAAGTAGCGCCGGATGAGCTCGTCGCGATCGAGTCTGAAATAGTCGACGATGAATCGCATCGCCGCCTGAACCTTGCCGAGTGCGAGCTTGGCGTACTCGGCCATGACGTGGACCTGAACGATTTTGTCCTTGTAGTGCAGGGCCAGCTCGGCATAGTCGGACTTCTTGAACTGGCGTCGTCGGGCCTCGGGGTTCAGCTCGATGCGTAGCGCCGCACGAAACACCGCCTTGCCGCGCGCCAGATGCAGCACCTCGTTGGCATCGAGGTAAAGCAGTGCCGCGGAGAGGGCTGTGTCCCAGCGTTGGATGTCCAGATCCTGGAGCGTCAGGTCGGCGCGCAGCTTGCGCTCCAGCTCCCCGAGCTTGAGGACGACGAGCAGGGTGTTGCCCTGTCGTGCCGCGAGGAATATGGCCACCAGGGCGTGTGCCACGCGCAGACGCCGCTCACCGATGTGCGCGATATCGCGCCAAGACCGCAGGACTTTGATAGCGCGGTTGTCCATTCCGGCAGGACGCAGCGCAAAAAAGCCCCGATGTTCGACGCCTTCACCGAACGGTTCGGCATAGGACTTGAGCAGACGCGACAGGCGATGCGGATCGATCTCCACGCCGGTATCGCGCCGTAGGGTGTCGCAGAGTCGGCGCATATTCAGGAGCTGCCAGCTTTCCGTATCGGCGTCCGGCGCCGCTTCGCGGAGCTGGCCGAGGAGCGCCGCCTCGATCCGGGTCAGCTCCGCCAGCCGCTCGACGGTATCGGGGTCGCGATACAGGGTGACACCGATCTCGGTCTCGTTGGACAGGAGCTGCCATTGGTCCAGCTCGCGCAGCATGGCTTGCAGCGTGCGCGAGTCTTTGCCGGTGGCGCGCATCAGATCGTCGGTCGAGCGGCTTTCGTCGTCGTCCGCGGCAAGCAGTTCCGCGAGGATGGCCAGATAGGGATCGATGTCGGCCGTGGGTCCGAGCTTCTTGCGGAGTACGTCGCGTGCCTCGTCCAGGCTCCCGACCAACAGGCTGCCCGGAAAGACGCGGGTATGATTCTCGTGGCGCTCCAGCAGCCGCGCCTCCTCCAGCCAGGCCACGGCGATGCGGACCTTGGTCTCGGCATCCTTGGCGTCCGGGTCGATGCGGTGCTGCTCGGGGATCTCCAGGAGGATCTCTCCGCTGGTGACCACTACCTCCCCCTCGCTGCGATCCTTGCGCTCGATGATGCGCAGGGCCTTCAAGATGGAGTGGATGTCGTGCTGGGTCAGGCGCGAGTTTCGCAGCAGGCGGAACTGCACATCCAGATCCGCTTCGTCATAGAGCAGAACACACCGCGCCGGCGCCTGGTCACGTCCGGCCCGGCCGGCTTCCTGCAAGTAGTTCTCCAGCGAGCCGGGCGTATCCAGATGGATCACCAACCGCACGTCGGGCTTGTCCACGCCCATCCCGAAGGCGTTGGTCGCGGCGATGACCCGCAGCGAGCCGCCGATGAAGGCTTCCTGGACCGCCCGCTTGTCGGCCGGGGGCATGCCGCCGTGGAAATAGCCGCAGTCCAGGCCGGCTTGTTTGAGGAAGGCGGCAACTTCCTCGACCGTTTTCTGGCGGGCACAGAACACGATCGCCCCGCCATCCTCGCGCAAGGTCTCGCGCAACAACGACAGGACCTCGCCGTACTTCACCTGTGCCGGGACAGCCCGCACCTCGTAGATCAAGTTCTCGCGGCTGACACCGCCCTCGATGAGCTCGATCGACAGGCCGAGCCGTTGCTCGAAGTGCGTTCGGATGTCCTGGACCACATCGGGCTTGGCGGTGGCGGTGAAACAGAACACCGGCTCCGGCAGCGCTTTGCGGCGCCGTTGGATAAAGCGCGAGACGTAGAGATAGTCCGGTCGAAAGTCGTGCCCCCACTTGGACAGACAGTGCGCCTCGTCGAAGACCCAGGCGCCGATCTCGCGGTGTTGCAGGGCGTTGCCGAAGGCGGTGCCGCGAAACTGCTCGGGGGCGACAAAGATCAATCCCAGGTCGCCGAGGCGCAGTTTCTCCAGCATCGCCTGACGCTCCAGCGGAGTGAGCAGGCTGTTGAGATAGCCCGCGCAGGTCACTCCGCGCGCCTCCAGGTTGTCCACCTGATCCTTCATCAGCGATTGCAGCGGCGAGATCACCACCGTGAGGCTACCGGTGCGGTAATAGCGCGCCAGTGCCGGCAACTGGAAGCACAGCGATTTGCCTCCGCCGGTGGGCAAGATGGCCAGGGTGGAGCGTCCGGCAAAGCCGTTCTCCACGATCGCCCGCTGCAACGAGCGTCCGTCGGGAGTTGCGGGCGTTGGCCTGAAGTCGGTGATGCCCGGGAAATAGTGCGGGAGCATCCGCTCCAGATCGTGCTGCTCGCGGCACCAGGCGCAGGCCGGATCGGTACAGGGTACGTCGCGCAGCGCGGCGATGGCTTCCCCGGTCTCGGGAAAGCTCAGCTTCACCCAGGGCGGCAGCACCGAGTTACCGCCCGCCACCCGCAGCCAAGCCAGGGTATAGGCCAACGGCTTATGCCACTGCGGGTCGGGTAACCACTGCTCGATGATCCGCCGAAGCCCCGTGATGCAGACCTTTCCGGCGGTGGCCCGCGACCAGGCCGCAGCTGCCTCGTCGATCGAGGGTCGCAGGGCGCGGCGCAGGGTGGCAAAGAAACTCGCCACACCGATGCCGTTCTGCGGAGCCAGGAGGAAGTGCAGGCACAACATCTCATCGGGGTGCTCGACCACGCGTGTTCGAAAGGTCTCCCACTGGTCGAGGAACAACCGGTAGGCCAGCTCGGCATCGCGCACCGGATCGTTCCGCGAGGTCGTGCAGAGGTGGTAGTCCTTGACCAGGCGGTGGTACGGGTTCTGCGGGAAGGCGATCGGCGAGAGCTCGAGCGTGTCGATCAGCGGCAGCCGGTGCAGAGCCAGGCCGGGGTGCAACACGGCGAGCGTCGGTCCATCGAAGGCAATGATGTTGTGACCCAACGCGAAGCTCGCGCCATCGGTCAGCGCATCGACACGCGACACCAAATCGGGGGCCTGAGCGGAGATCCGCGCGCGGGCATCGAGATCGGGGCGGTAGAGCCCGATCTCGCGCAGACAGAGCGCATCCTGCTTGGCCGTCTCGATGTCGAGGCACAGACAGGCGACGGGTGGGCGATCAGGGGCTGCGGACATCCTCGTCGCGTAGTGGGTCGATCAGGGGAACCGACGTCATGACTGCGGGTAATATACCCGACTCGTGACCGCAGCGGCTTGTCCCTTGGTGCAAGCGCCCTACCTACCCGCGGGAACAGATTCAGTCGAGCGGTTCAAGACCGACACGCGCACCTCCGACGGTCCTGTCGAACGCGGCGACGTCCGAAAGATGGTGACGGCTTCTCCGGCTGGTCAGAGCCACCGGTCCACAAAGCCGGCACGGCGCAATCCGGCGACCACGTAGGGGCATCGGCGCATCAGGTTCCAGATCAGGCCGGTGCGGTAGTTCTCGATCATCAGGATGATCGGCCCCTGGTCGATGCCGAAGTGGTAGGGAGTTACCCACCAGCCGGTCGGGCTCTCGGGCACCGCACAGGTCTGGTTGAACGACGGCTTAAAGCCGTAGCGCTTCTCGGCGTCGAGATCGAGCCGCACCATGGCGCGGACGGTGGGAATCACGATCTCCGGAGCGAACGGCAGCGACGCCACCACGACCCACGGCGCGATGGAGCCGTCATCGGGACCGTAGGGCGCACCGCGCGCGTAGTAGCCGTAGAACTGTCGCTCGATGCCGTTCATGCGACGCGTCTCGAAGCCGGGGCCGTCCGTCGCCGCGATCCCCCAGCAGTGCTCGCCATGGCCGGCGAACTCAAGCGGATTGCGCCGCCCGTACTCCTGTTGGACGAAAGTGGCCTAACGGCCGTTCTCGAAGTAATCGCTGCCGTGCTCGCGCATAAACGCGTCGCGGATGCCGCGAAAGTCGATCCAGAGATGCGAGAGCTGGTGGGTGAACAGCAGCCCCGAGTAGAGCAGCTCGCGACCGTAGATTTGCTTCCACCGGTACGTCGAGCAATACGCCGTGTAGCTCTCCGGCGGCAAAGGAAAGGTCGGCGAGCCGAGACCATGCAGATAAACCAGCAACGCTTCGTCGTAGCCGCGCCAGGTATGCGGAATGAAGCCGGTCTCCGGACGCCAGCCGTGGGACACCGCGGCGCCTCCGCTCAGCGCCCACTGCCAATTGGCGCGGCCATAGAGTTCGTCGACGAGATGACGGATCTCCCGTTCCTCTTGGGTGTCGGCATCGAAGTAGGCGGCGCAGGTGAGCATGCCGGCGAAGAGGAAGGCGGAATCGATCGTCGACAGCTCGCACTGCCGCACGCGGCGGCCGGTCTTCATGTCCAGGAAGCGGACGGATTCGTCTTGTCGCGGATCAGGCCGTTGGCCGGGTTGGACTCGTGCAGATAGTACAGTAAGGTTGTCGCCTGTAGGCGGATGAGATCCTCCTCCGTCGACTGGCGGTTCAGGTCGTCGCCGTTCCGGGACCGGTCGCTCATGGTCGGTCTGGGCCGAAGCCCGACCCGCGCAGGGCTCTCACCCTCTCCTCCGAGACCAAGCACCTCCCGGTGACGGCGTCCACGATCTCCAACTCGAGCGCGCCGTACCGGAACGCGAGCGTGTCGGCGCCGAGATATCCGGTCGTGTCCGCGATCGCACCCTGCGTTCGCGCGAGGTCGAGCTTCGTCCATACCCGCCCACGATCGGCGAGCGCACGGAACTCCGCTTCAGGTAGGCGGGCCATGGGCGATCTGCTCCCGTGCCGGACGGTCACCGGGTCGATCACGACCCTCTCGTACGCAGCGGAGTCGGCTGTGGAGCTGATGTAGAGAAGCGACGGCTCGTCGCCCGTGCCCGGCTCCAGCTGGGAGACGTCGCCGAGGAAGGCCGAGCGCTGGCCGGGAGGCGCGCCGCCGCCCCGCGGCCTACGCCAAGGAGCGCCGTTGCGCTCGCGAGCGCCACGCGAGACATGCCCGCGCCTACAGCGCGCATGACCAGACGCAGGAGCGGAACGTCTTGTTCAAGGTCCCGAGGTTCGTTCCCATTCCTCGATTGCCGATCTCGTCGAAGTCGTCGAAGTCGTCGAAGTCGTCGAAGTCGTCGAAGTCGTCGAAGTCGTCGAAGTCGTCGAAGTCGTCGAAGTCGTCGAAGTCGTCGATCGTCATATAATACAATGTCTTCGAGGCAACGCCCTGCACATGGGAAGCGAGTCGGACTTGCGCGCCAATCTGCGGCGTCTCGGGATCACCGCGGGGCTTGACGAGGCCGATTGGGTGCCGTTGAGGAATCGGGTGCGCGTAACGCTCGGGATCGATCTCGGCGGGCTCGATCCGACCGGGCTGGCATGACATCCTTGGCGACGCGCGGTGTTTCGACAAAGACAGCAAACACTCCAACCGTGTCGTCATCTGCTCCGCTAGTCGATGGCCCGTTTGCCGGATCGATAACGCTTGGTGGAACTGCCGTACTTACCCTTCGCATCGTCTCCGATACCGGCGGTCACGGATAGGGACATGGCTTGACGTCACCGGCCGGAGATCCGGCCCATCGGGCCTCTGCCCCATGGACGCTCGCGTCCGCATGAATTATCGTTACGATAATTCTCGATGCGAGGTATGCTCATGTCCAACCCAGCACGAGGCCGCGGACGCCCCAGCGGCACCGGGCGCTATCGCGAGCCGACCCGGGTCATGCGCGTGCCGGAGAGTCGGGTGGAGGCCGTGCGCGCTTATCTCGACGCACTCCCGCCGCGCGCCGACGGCACCGGTGCCGTGCTCCTCGGTCGGCCGCAGGCATCGGCCATCCCGCCGCCGCGCCGGCTCGCGCGAATGGTGTGGCCGGTGCGGGCCGGATTTCCGTCGCCGGCCGAGGACGATCAAGAGGAAGCGATCGATCTCAACGCGCTGCTCGCCCCCAACGCCGAGGCCACCTTCCTGCTGCGCGTCAGCGGTCTCTCGATGAGCGAGGCGGGAATCGACGACGGGGATGTCTTGGTGGTCGACCGGGCACTCGAGCCCGCCCACGGGCGCATTGTTGTGGCCGTGGTCGACGGCGAATTCACGGTCAAGCGCCTGCATCGTCGCGACGGACGCATCGCGCTGGAAGCCGCGCACCCGGACTATCCGCCGATCCTGCTGAGCGAGGGTCAAGAGCTGTCGGTTTGGGGAGTAGTGACCCGCGTCATCAAGAGCGTCTGAGATGGCGATCCTTGCCCTGGTGGACTGCAACAGCTTCTATGCCTCCTGCGAGCAGGTGTTTCGCCCAGATCTCCTCGGCCGTGCGGTGGTGGTGCTCTCCAACAATGACGGCTGCGTGGTGGCGCGCTCGCGCGAGGCGAAGGCGCTCGGGATTGCCATGGGCGAGCCCTGGTTTCAGGTGCGGCTGCGTCTCGACGGGGCACGGCCGGTGAGCGCCTTGTCGAGCAACTATGCCCTGTATGCCGACATGAGCAACCGGGTGATGCGGTTGTTGGCGCGCTTCGCACCGCGTCAGGAGGTCTATTCGATCGACGAATGCTTCCTCGATCTGACCGGGCTGGCGG
The DNA here is from genome assembly GCF_900106925.1 of Thiocapsa roseopersicina. Taxonomy (GTDB): domain Bacteria; phylum Pseudomonadota; class Gammaproteobacteria; order Chromatiales; family Chromatiaceae; genus Thiocapsa; species Thiocapsa roseopersicina. The sequence continues at coordinate 100,599 of NZ_FNNZ01000017.1, read as the reverse complement.
ACCCGTCGGCGATCGCGCACGGCATCCGGGCCACCGTACCGCGCTGGACCGGACTGCCCGTGTGCGTCGGACTCGGCCCGACCAAGACCCTCGCCAAGCTCGCCAACAGGCTGGCCAAGCAGGATGCGGACGGGGATGGCGTGTGCGATCTGGCGACCCTGTCCGAGGTGGACCTCGATCGCCGACTCGCCGAGATCCCGGTCGGCGACATCTGGGGCGTCGGACCACGTATTGCCGCGCGTCTGACTGCGCTCGGGGTGACCACCGCCCTCGCGCTCAAGCAGGCCGACAGCGCGTGGTTGCGCACGCATTTCTCGGTCGTGCTCGCGCGCACGGCCTTGGAGTTGCGCGGCGTGCCCTGTCTCGACGTGGAGGACGTCACGCCGGATAAGCAGCAGATCCAGTGCTCGCGCTCCTTCGGCATGCCGGTCACCACGTTCGAGACGTTGGGCGAGGCGGTGACGACCTATGTGGCGCGTGCCGCCGAGAAGCTCCGCGCGCAGCAGAGCGAGGCGGGAATGGTGTCGGTGATGATCCGCACCAATCTGTTCCGCAGCGACGAGCCGCAGTACAGCAACAGTCTGGTCCTGCCGCTGCGCGAGCCCGCGGCCGATACCCGCAGGCTCGCCCGAACTGCCCGGCATGGTCTGCGCCGGCTCTACCGTCCGGGTTTCCGTTATGCCAAAGCCGGCGTTGCACTGCTTGCCCTGAGCCCCGCCGGCGAGCGCCAAGGCGACCTCTTCGGCGATCCCGGCCGCCGGGACCGAGGCGAGCGGCTCATGGCCGTCATGGACCGGATCAACCGCAGCTACGGTCGGGGTACACTGGTCCTGGGCGGCGCCGGTCTCAACAAGCCTTGGGCGATGCGCCAGTCCATTCGCTCGCCGCACTACACCACGCGGTGGGATGAGTTGGCGGTGGTGCGGTGTTGAATCGGGATGGATCCGGTCGTGTTCCTTTTGGCGCGCCGACCCCCGCATGAATGCTTCGACCGACGAGACATGGATCCATGACCTCACGCTCGACGATTTGGAAGACCTGAAGCGCCGGATCGGCTTGCTCTTCGGCGGTATGAACGCGCTGTACGGCAGCCTGGGTTTGCCGGAGGAGATGCACGAGCGCGTCTATCGACGCGGCAGCGATCGAGGCCACGCGTTCCGCCACGACAGACGGTCGGAGCACGTAGGCCGACGTGCATCATGCACCCGTAGAGCGTTGCACGGCCGGCGGCTCCCGAAGCGACCTCCGTGCGACAGCGTGAATCACCTCCCCGACAAGATCCGCAACCGTACGTGCCCGATGGAGCGCATCAAACCGCACCGCCGCTGCGGCGATAACTCTGCCAGGTGAAGGACACCACGGCGGAGTCGCCTTCGCAGAGCCGGTCCATGATCCGCTCGCCGAGGTAACGCTCCATCTCCTCGTCGGTCAGGTTGCCGATCAGGATCGTGGCACGCAGGTTCGCATAGCGGGTATCGAGCACGTCGAACAGCATCGCGCGGCGTTTATCGTCACTGCCGATCGTCAGTCCGACCTCGTCGAGCACCAGCAGGTCGGGGTCGGTCAGCATGGCCAGCGCCTCGCTTTCCGAGCACGCCGCCCGCGTCGCGTAGGTGTCGCGCACCGTGCGCAGCGCGGCCGGGACGGACATGAACAGCCCCGTGTGGCCGGCCCGGATCACACCCGCGAGGATGGCACAGGCGAGATGGGTCTTGCCGGTGCCGGGACCGCCGAGCAGGAGCAGGCTATCGCCGTGACGGGCGCCGGCCGCAAAGCGCGCCGCGTAGCTGCGACAGACCCTCAAGGCCTGCCGCTGCTCCGGCGTCGTGGCCCGATAGCTCTCGAAGGTCTTCGCGCGAAAGCGAGGGGGGATTCCGCAGCGTCCGACGGCCGATTCGAGCCGGCGTTGCGCCTCGTCCCGGCGAGCGGCGAGGAGTTGTCGGATCTCGCGGCGTCCGTGCTCCGCCAACTCCTCAAGCGACATGAGCCGGCAGCAGCCAGGGGATGCGATCGAGCGGGGTCGCTCCGCGGGCGTAGTCTTTGTCGGCGAGTCGTCCGGTCGGCTCATGCGGTGGCCTCTGCGTCGTGCGGGCCTGCAGGGTCTGCAGGCGCTGGATGAAGGTGGCGTCCCAACTCGTGCGGTGCGACCCGGTGTCGGACCAGTAGGCGACGAACTCCTCGACCTGGTCCTGGACCCAGTCGCGTGCGATGCCCTGCTTGGCGGCCCAACTCAGGACCCGGGCACCGGGTCCCCAGTCGGGCGGAATCGGGCGCGCCGGATCGGATCTGCGTTTCGGGGTCTGTTGCCCCCGGTCCAGGGGCGTGACGCCCCCGGTTCGGGGATTGCGCACCGTCGAGTCGAGCAGATCCAAGGCGATCGCACGTCCGTCGTCGAGGGGCATGGGTTCGCTCCCCCACGCCGTTTCCTCGTCGCGGGCGGGCGCCTGCGTGGGGGATGCGCCAACCGCAAGGCTATAGAGTGTGCGCTGCGGCCGGCTGCGCGCGCGGTGGATCAGACCGCGCGCCTCGAGTGCCGCCAGACAGCGCGTGACGGTGCGCCGATCGACCTCGGCACGCGCGGCCAGGCGCGACAACGACGGCCAGCAGCCACCCGCCTCGTCGGCATGCTCGGCCAACGCCAGCAGGACCAAGCGCTGTGCCGGCGTCAGTCCGCGGCAGTCCCAAGCCCAATCGCGTGCCGCTCGGCTCATGTCGGGCGCCCCTGGTCGGGGCGGCGTTGCAGCAGATCCACCACATCGACATCCAGAGCGCGGGCGATGCGGCGCAAACTGGCGAGGGTCGGGTTGGCGTCGCCGGTCTCGATGCGGCAGATCCAGTCTTGCGAGGCCCCGGCGCGCTTGGCCACCTCGGCTTGGGTCCGACCGGATCGCCGGCGCTGGTGACGGAGGTTTCCTCCGATGGTGCTGTTCATTCCGGGCTCCGAATCGCTGTCTGTCATATCCCGGCCCGCGGACCGGCCAGACCGTGACGCTGCCGCCGCCGACATGGAACGCGCTCGAGATCGTCCCGCCGGCAGCGTGGCCGAAACCTAGGCCGGTGCGGAAAGCGTCCTCGAACGCGGAACAGATGATAGGCCGATCGCATGCGGGGCGAAGCCGCTCAAGATGACGCTTTTCGTCGCCTTTCGCGTGTTTTGGGTTTCTTATCGGCCAACGGAAGCAATGTGGCGCAGCGCGTCGGGGCGGCACGGCACCCGCACAGACGTGGACGAATCGGGGGGATGAAGGCTGGCGCGGGCTTGGCGCATTCCGCCGGTCCATGCGGCGAGGATTGACGGACCGCTCGATCGCCCGCGCGATCCCGGCAGGTAGGCCCTGCCGGGGGCCCGCGCGGCCGTGCGGGTACACCGTATCGACCGCGCTGCGTCGGCAGCGGTCGGTGCGTTTCCGCAGAGACGTGGCCGCTCGCGCACGAGCAGCCGTCCTCGGATCAGGAGGCCTCGAGCATCGACGCAATCGTGAAACTGATCAGACTCAAGATCAGCACGACAAACCCGACGGTCAGGATGATGTCGTCGTGCGGGACGGACAGGAACTGAACCACGTAGAGCGGGGCGATGGCGGCAAACATCAGAACAATGCCGAGCATCCGCATCACCCCGAGTTGCTGTCGATGGCACAGTCGAACGGCCGACGGCGCGGCCGCCATGAGGGGAGGATCGATCGGGCGATCCGCATGCGCGTGTTCGAATGCGTTCTCGTTCTTGAGATTGATGCCGCCGATATCGATGCTCAACGCGGGCATCGCCGCCTCCGACGGCCTCGGCTTGGGCACGCTGTCGCCCATGATCCCGCGAATTGTCGAACGGATTTCATCTCTGTTCTCAACCATCGATAAACCTCCGCTGTTCCGTGATCCGAAGTCTGTACATTGCGTCGCACGCGTCGGATCGTCGCTTGATGCATCGACCGGGTCAACGCAAAAACGCGTCGTGCGACCGTTATTCCGGGGTGAATTCGCGGAACCGTGAACTCGGTCACGCTCAGCTCGCCAGCCTGACGAGCTCCAACACCGGCGCCTTGCGGACATCCTCGCTGCTGCGATAGAGGCTGTAGAGCGCCGCGACCAGCTTGGCCTTCTTTGCGGGGGCCAAGGTTGAGCCGATTTCGTCGAGTCCGGCTTCGACCGACTCGAGAAGGGTTTCGAGCAAAGTCACGTCGACCGGACCCCGGACCATCGCGTCCGTCCCGTCTTCGGGACGCCCCTGTCCGGTCGCCAACCAGAGCAGGGACACGCCGGCCACGCGGGCGATATCGACCAGCTTGTCCGCCCCGGGAACACTCATGCCCGCGAGGTACTTGCGGAAGATGCTCTCGGAGATACCGCACTTTTGTGCGAACGCATTCGTGGACAGCACACCCTTGGCCCGCGCCAGGCGCGTCGCGAATCCGGCGGCATCCCAGAAGGCTTCGCTATTTAAATCAGAATCTTGATTGTCCGTCGTCATGGTCATACCACCCGAGTCGAGTGCCGCGAAATCGCGCTATAGCGGTTTTTAAGTCGCTTATTACGCTTTTTTGTTTGACAAGTTCGATTTATACGCACGATTATAGCACCGTCAACCTGTTTTTCTGTCGTGAGAACGAAGATGATGCGCACACCCTCGGCCCCCGACGTGGAGGCACCCCGCTCAGACCCTGCGCCGGACCTCGATTGCGAGGTCGATACCCTGAATCTGATGTGGCTGCTCGGGGCACGCGAGCTGGCGCGCTCGGACGAGGAGAAGGCCATCTTGGTCTATGGTCTCGACCGGGAGGTGCTGGAGATCCTGCGGCACGCCTCGCTCACGATGCTGCGCGAGCTGGCCGCTTCGGGCGTGCTGTTGTTTCGACCGCGCTTTCGCGTGTGCTGGTTGCAGGAACGTCTTCGGATGACCGGGCCGTCCGCACTCGGGTTGGGGCTGCAGGCAATTCTGTTTGCCGCCGAGGAGGTCGCGCAGCCATGAGACTTCAGCATCACGCCAGGACGCAGCTGGCGATCGCCTTGATCCGGCGCGGCATGCGCACCTCTCTTGTGGGGCGGATCAGCGGTCTGCGGCCGGCCGTGCTGCGCGAACTGCACCATGAGATCCACGGTTGCAAGCCTTTGCCCGGTCAGCTGCCGAGCACCGGCAGTCTGCTCGGCACGGCGCGTCGGCAGGCCAACGCGTCGGTGTTCGCGGGCTTGTACCGCACCTTCGGCGGCGCGGCGGTTCAGCGGAGCATCGACATCGAGGCACTGCTCACGGGACATCGCCTCTATCTGGAGCAGATGGCGCGGCTGGCGGCATCCGGCACGCTCGGCCCACCCCTCGACATCAATCAAGGCTGGGTGATTGCCCGGGACCTGACTACGGGGCTCGTGCTCTTTCGCACCTGCGAGCGCTGCGCGATCCCCTACGTGGCAGGGGCGTTCTCGCGCCGGTCCGTGGATTGCCCGATCTGTGCGTTGAAAGTGTCTCGGACGGGGCGTGATCGCAAGAACGACGCACCGCCGAAGCCCCTCGCCTCCTCGACGCCCAAGCAAGGCAAACCGAATCGGTACGTGAAAACACACTCTTGACCACCGACCGCTGCGCTCGACGCGCCGCAATCAACTGCAGCCGAACCGTCTTCGGACTCACAACAGTGCGGGTGTCCGCTCGCTCGCATCGACCACTTAATGGGGATCCCGCATGCCAACCTGCGTCCTGCGTTTACGAACTGTCCTGGAGCGTACCGGCTATAGTCGCTCCGGACTCTATGCCCGCATCGCCGCCGGGTTGTTTCCGCGTCCGATCCCGCTCGGTGCACGCGCGGCCGCCTGGCCGGAGCATGAGATCGACGCGGTGATCGCCGCGCTGATCCGTACCATCGGCGATGATGACCTGCGCACCCTGGTCGACGGCCTTCATTCCAGGAGATCGACCTTCGGACTCGGCGGCGATTCCGGCGTCGTCGGTGGTGCGGCCGTCGCTTCTTCGCCCACTCCAAAGCCGCACGCGCTGCGCAGAGCAGGCTGAAACCGGCGGCGTCTTTCCGATTCGATGCGAAGCAACGGCGGACCGGCGCAGATCGCGCACACACCGCCGTTCAGTGACGGCGAGCGGAGGCGGCCCGTGTTATCTTCCTCGACGGCGCAATCGACTCGACCGCCCGCGGTGTCGCCTACGACGCGATGGCGCTAGCGGGTCTTCGGAGAGTACGGGATGCGCCTTTGGGTGGTCGAGCCGCCAGCGCGATCGGCGACGCGCCGGGTATAGCCTAAAGCTGGCTACCGGAACGAACGTGGCCGAGGACGCGCCGACGCCATGATGCACCTTCGGGCACCGGCGCCTATAGCCATACGCGAGGTCGACCGACGGCTGCAAGCTGCGGATCGCACCCGTCCGCGTCGACACGGCGCGGTCTTGTGCAAGCCGTCATCCAACACCAGCGACAACAACAAGGCGAGATCGGAGAAGTGGCCCCTCGCGACGAACCTGATGCGCGTGTCGCTCAGCCGGCAGGGTCGCTTGGTCGGTATGCAATCGGCATCGACATTGGGGGTAACCATTAGCGGGGACGATTGCCAAACGCGCAGGAGGTCAACGTCGAGGTGGCCCTACGGCGTGCAGGGATCTCACATGGAAGATAACACGCTGGACGAAGAGAACATGTATTGCCGACGGCGGCCGTTCAGGATCGGCTACTTTGTCCAAGGACGGCCTGGGAAAGCCCGAAGCATTTTGTGGGTACGTTTGTGGGTATATCGACTGTCTTGCTATTATTTTTCTTTTTAGATCAAGTATTTAAGTATAATTAGTGGCGGAGAGAGAGGGATTCGAACCCTCGATAGGGGATTAGCCTATACTCCCTTAGCAGGGGAGCGCCTTCAGCCACTCGGCCATCTCTCCGACGAACGCGTAGTTTATCCTGCCTACGCGTCCTTGGCTACATACTCAGTCGAGGCGAGTGCCTGGCGGAACCGCTCCGGCGATCGGACCACCTTCGGCTTGCTCCCGTTTGATACGCTCGTAAATTTCTTCACGATGCACTGCGACGTCGCGAGGTGCGTTGACCCCGATCCGTACCTGATTTCCTTTGACACCGAGGACAGTCACTGTGACTTCGTCTCCGATCATGAGGGTTTCACCAACCCGTCGAGTCAGAATCAACATCGCTTAATCTCCCTTCAGTTCCCTTTTCCGATTGAATGATAGTACCCGAACCGTCAACCAGACGTACCGCGGATCGATTGTCTCGATCGCACAACCAGACCTAAGTCGGGCATGAGAAACCTAGTCTCATTGCAGGATATTAGCACCTGCACGTAAAAACCAGAAAATTTTGCGCGCCGCGCCAAAGACAATTGTCATTGAAGACCCGATTCCAAGAGCCCTCGTTGGGTTCGAGCCGACCGACGGTCGACGCAATTTGCGATCACGGGCTAGGTTGATTCGTGTACGCCGAGCCCGAACGCCTCATGCAGGCATCGCACCCCGAGCTCGAGATACTTCTCGTCGACCACGACCGAGATCTTGATTTCGGAGGTCGAGATCATGCGGATGTTGATTCCTTCTTTGGCCAGTGTCGAGAACATGAGACTCGCGATCCCCGCGTGGCTGCGCATCCCGACCCCGACCAGCGAGATCTTCACGATCCGGTTGTCGCCGAGCACTTGCCGTGCACCCAACTCCTTGGCGGTGCGATCCAGGATCTCCATCGCGCGCGGAAAGTCATTGCGGTGCACGGTGAAGGTGAAGTCGGTCGTCGCCTCTTGGGCGGCGATATTCTGGATGATCATGTCGACTTCGATGTTGGCGTCGGCGATCGGCCCGAGGATCCGGTAGGCGACACCGGGCTGATCCGGCACACCGAGCACGGTCAACTTGGCCTCGTCGCGACTGAAGGCGATTCCGGAGATCTTGGCGTCTTCCACGATGTCTTCCTCGAACGTAATGAGCGTGCCCTCGCCCTCTTCGAAGCTGGAGAGCACGCGCAGGGGCACCTTGTATTTGCCGGCAAACTCGACCGAGCGGATCTGCAGCACCTTTGAGCCGAGACTCGCCATCTCGAGCATCTCCTCGAAGGTGATGCGATCAAGCTTGCGCGCCTTGGGCTCGACGCGCGGGTCGGTGGTGTAGACGCCGTCGACGTCGGTATAGATCTGACATTCGTCGGCCTTGAGAGCTGCGGCGATCGCGACGGCCGAGGTATCGGAGCCGCCGCGCCCGAGTGTGGTGATGTTGCCTTGGGCATCGACACCCTGGAAACCGGCGATGACGACGACCCGTCCGGCTTCGAGATCGGCACCGACACGGGCGGCGTCGATGTCGTGGATGCGCGCCTTGTTGTGGGCGCTGTCGGTAAGGATGTGCACCTGCCCCCCCGTGTAGGAGCGCGCGGCACAACCCATGGCGTCGAGCGCCATGCTTAAGAGCGCAATCGTCACCTGCTCACCGGTGGACAGGAGCACGTCGAGCTCCCGCGGGACCGGGCGTTCCTGGATCTGCTTGGCGAGCCCGATCAGTCGATCGGTCTCCCCTGACATGGCAGAGACCACGACTACGACCCGATGCCCCTCGTCACGCCAGCGCTTGACGCGCTCGGCCACCGCCTTGATCCGCTCGGCATTCGCCACGGATGTGCCGCCGTACTTCTGAACGATCAGCCCCATCGAATTCTCCCGGCACGCACGTCTCGATCTCTCCCGATGTATTCAGTCCCATGAACCGCAGAGGCGCAAAGGACGCAAAGTAAACGCTTGTTTCAACAGTCCCGATGGTTCGCCGCGCTAAATCCAGTAGCACCGGGCAAGTGGGGATCGGCCGGGTTGACGGCAGCTCACCCGGACATACGGGCTAGATCCGCTGCCGCACCCATCCGTCGACCAGCGCCAAGGCCGCCGGGAGACCCGCCGGATCGTTGCCGCCGGCCTGCGCCATGTCGGGACGTCCCCCGCCCTTGCCGCCGACCTTCTCCGCGACCTCGCGGATCAGATCGCCGGCCTTCAGACGGTCGGTCAGATCCTTGGTCACGCCGGCAATCAGGCTGACCTTGCCGTCGCCCTCGGTCGCGAGGACGACGACCGCCGAGCCGAGCTTGTCCTTGAGCTGATCGAGCGTGACGCGCAGGGCCTTGGAGTCGGCCCCTTCCAGCCGCGCGGCGAGCACCTTGATACCGTCGATCAATACCGCCTGCGACGCCAGGTCCTGACCGGCGGAGCTTGCGAGCTTGGCCTTGAGCTGCTCGAGCTCTTTTTCGAGCCGACGGCTGCGCTCGAGCAGCGCAACGACCCGCTGATCGACGTCGTCGCGTCCGCCCTTGAGGAGTCCGGCCAAACGGATGAGTCGATCCTCGTCGGCCTCGATCCAGTCGAGCGCGTTCGCACCCGTGACGGCCTCGATGCGCCGCACCCCGGAGGCGATGCCGTTCTCCCCGATGATCTTGACTAGACCGATATCGCCGACCGCCTTGACATGGGTGCCGCCGCACAGCTCGGTGGAAAAGTCACCCATGCGCAGCACGCGCACCTGCTCGGAATATTTCTCGCCGAAGAGCGCCATGGCCCCGGACGCCTTGGCATCGTCGAGGCTCATGATGCGGGTCTCGACGAGATGATTCTCGCGAACCTCGCGGTTGACCATCCGCTCGATCTCCAGGAGCTGCTCGCGCGAGACCGCCTCGTAGTGCGAAAAATCGAAACGCAGCCGCTCCGGACCGACGAGCGAGCCCTTCTGCTGCACATGCTCGCCCAACACTTGGCGCAAGGCCGCGTGCAGCAGGTGGGTCGCGGAATGGTTCAGCGCGGTGGCGCGCCGACGCTCGCCGTCGACGCGCGCATCGACCCGGTCGCCGACGCTCAAGACGCCCTCGGCGACACGTCCCAGATGACAGACGGCGCCCTCGCCTTTCTTCTGTGCGTCCAGTACATCGAACCGGCCGCCCTCGCCGACGAGCCAACCGCGATCCCCGACCTGGCCGCCGGACTCCGCATAGAAGGGCGTGAGATCCAGGACGACCAGACCTTCCTCGCCTGCAGCGAGCTGATCGCGAGAGCCGTCGGCGGAGTAGATGGCGACTACCGTCGCCTCCTCCTGCAGCCGCTCGTAGCCGCAAAACTCGGTCTCGCCTTGGACATCGATCTCGAGAGCGGCCGCGCCGCCGAACTGGCTGGCGGCGCGTGCACGCTCGCGTTGCTGCGCCATCGCCTGCTCGAAGCCGTCCATGTCCAGGGTCAGGCCTCGCTCGCGGGCGATATCGGCGGTCAGGTCGGTCGGGAAACCGTAGGTATCGTAGAGCTTGAAGACGGTCTCGCCGGGGATCCGCGCGTCGCTCAGACCCGCGATGGCCTCGTCGAGCAGGCGCATGCCGTGCTCGAGGGTCTCGGCGAAGCGCTCTTCTTCGAGCAGGATGATACGCTCCACATGCTCGCGAGCAGCGACCAGCTCGGGGTAGGCCGCTCCCATCTCGGCGACCAGCGGAGATACCAATCGATGGAAAAATGGCGTGGTGCAGCCGAGCTGGTAGCCGTGTCGGATGGCCCGACGCATGATGCGGCGCAGGACATAGCCCCTGCCCTCGTTGCCGGGCGTCACCCCGTCGGTGATCAGAAAGGCGGCCGAGCGGATGTGGTCGGCGATGACACGCAGAGATTTGTTCTCGCGGTCCGCGCAGCCGGTGAAGCGTGCGGCCGCTTCGATGAGACGCACGAACAGATCGATCTCGTAGTTGCTGTGCACGCCCTGCATAACGGCGGCGAGGCGCTCCAGACCCATCCCGGTGTCGACCGAGGGGCGCGGTAGCGGGGTCAGATTACCCTCGGCGTCGCGATTGTATTGCATGAAGACCAGGTTCCAGATCTCCACGTAACGGTCGCCGTCCTCCTCCGGCGAGCCGGGCGGGCCGCCGGGGATCTCGGGGCCGTGGTCGTAGAAGATTTCGGAACAGGGGCCGCAGGGTCCGGTTTCGCCCATCGACCAGAAGTTGTCCTTCGCCCCGCAGCGCGAGAAGCGCGAGTCGTCCGCGCCGATCTCCTTCAGCCAGATGTCGGCGGCCTCGTCGTCTTCGGTGTAGACCGTGATCCAGAGCCGCTCGGGCGGCAGGGCCAGGACGCGGGTCAGATAGTCCCAGGCGTACTCGATCGCCTCGCGCTTGAAATAGTCCCCGAAACTGAAGTTGCCGAGCATCTCGAAGAAGGTGTGATGCCGAGCGGTGTAGCCGACGTTTTCCAGATCGTTGTGCTTGCCGCCGGCACGCACGCAACGCTGCGAGCTGACCGCGCGGTTGTAGGCGCGACGTTCGCGCCCGAGAAAGACCTCCTTGAACTGCACCATCCCGGCATTGGTGAAGAGCAGGGTCGGATCGTTGCCCGGCACCAGGGGGCTGGACGGCACGGGTTCGTGATCGCGTTGCGCGAAATAGTCGAGAAAACTCGCTCGAAGCTCTGCGCTGGTGCGGATACTGGTGCTGGTGGTCATGGGTATGCTCGGTTGGACTGCGGACGCCGGCCGGTCAATCGGGCCAGCGCAGGAAGCGGCGGATCATCTCGGGGGGAAATCCACGTTGCTCGAGGAAACGACCGCGCCGGGCGTACTCGGCACGGTCTGGCGGCGGCTCGCTGCCGAAACGGCGATCGTAGATCTCTGCCATATAAGCGACCCAATCATCCCGCATGGCATCGAGATGAGGGTCGACGAGGGTATCGGGTAGGCCCTTTTCATACAACTCGGAGCGGATTCGCAGGGGACCGAACCCTTTGGCGGCGCGCTCGGCAACATACTGCTCGACCATACGACCTTCATCGAGCGCGCCTTCGGCGACCAACCGGTCAAGCGCCTGCGCGATCCCTGCGTCGTCGAAGCCGCGCGAGCGGAGCTTGCGCCGAAGCTCAGCGCGCGAGTGCTCGCGCGTGGCCAGCAGCCGACGGGCTCGATCGGCGATCTGCGCCGCGGGGTCGGGTTCTTCCATCGCTCGACGAGGGGCTTCGGCCTAGATCTCCGCCGGAGCTTCGGCGATCGGGTCATCGGCGAGCGGTGCGGCAGCGGTGCCGGGCAGGGGATCGCCGATCTTGGGCAGAAGCTTCTCGCGAATCTTCGCCTCGATCGCCTTGGCGATCTCGGGGTTCTCGCACAGGAAGACCCGCGCGTTGTCCTTGCCCTGACCGATGCGATTGCCCTCGTAGCTGTACCAGGCGCCGGACTTCTCGATGAAGCCCTCGTTCACGCCCAGGCTGATGATCTCGCCTTCGCGCGAGATGCCTTGGCCGTAGAGGATGTCGAACTCGGCTTGCCTGAAGGGCGGCGCCACCTTGTTCTTGACGACCTTGACCTTGGTCTCGTTGCCGATGACCTCGTCGCCCTTCTTGATGCTGCCGATGCGCCGGATATCGAGCCGGACCGAGGCGTAGAACTTGAGCGCATTGCCGCCGGTCGTGGTCTCGGGCGAGCCGAACATGACACCAATCTTCATGCGGATCTGATTGATGAAGATGACCAGACAGTTGGAGCGCTTGATATTGCCGGTGAGCTTGCGCAGGGCCTGGGACATGAGGCGTGCCTGCAGACCGACGTGGGAGTCGCCCATCTCGCCCTCGATCTCGGCCTTCGGGGTCAGTGCTGCGACCGAGTCGACGACCACGACATCGACCGCGCCGGAGCGCACCAGCATGTCGGTGATCTCGAGCGCCTGCTCGCCGGTGTCGGGCTGGGAGACCAGCAAATCGTTCATGTTTACGCCGAGCTTCTCGGCATATCCCGGGTCCAGGGCATGCTCGGCATCCACGAAGGCCGCCGTGCCGCCGGCCTTTTGCGCCTCGGCGATGATGTGCAGTGTCAGGGTCGTCTTGCCGGAGGATTCGGGTCCGTAGATCTCCACCACGCGGCCCTTCGGCACGCCGCCGATCCCGAGCGCGAGATCCAGACCGAGCGAGCCGGTCGAGATGGCCTCCACCTCGCGAATGACGCCGGTGTCGCCCATGCGCATCACCGAGCCCTTGCCGAACTGTTTTTCGATCTGGGTCAGCGCGGCGGCCAGTGCCTTCTTGCGGTTGTCGTCCATTGGGTCTCCGTTGAACCTGATCGGCTTGATCGTTCGTAAGGGGGGCTTGCTCTGCAACGTTCGGCTCCGACGCGACCGGCGAGCGCCCGGGTGTCCGCAAAACACCCGTCGTCCCACACGGCAAGTTGCGGATTATCGCATAGCGAATCGGAAAACGTCACAGGCATGCCAAGGGTCCGGGTGCGCAAGCGATTCAAATCGCGCAGGTCGCACGCGCGGGAACACGGCGAATCATGGATGCACCAAGCGTCGAGCTCACTCGAAAACGAGCATCTCGCTCCGGACGCGGTTTAGATCAACGTCCAGCGGCGACGTACCCGATAACGCGGACCGGGACCGCCGTATCCGGCGGCCAGCACAAGCTCGCGGACCGACCAACGAATCGGCGTCGGCCACTCGGACACCGGCGCCGCCGCGGCCTTGCGTGCGAGTGTGATATGCGGCCGATACGGACGCGGATCGGCGGCGAGACCGCAGGTCGAGAGCTGCTCCTGAAGATCCGCGACGAGCGCCGGCAATGCATCGGGCGGCGATGCGGGCGCGCACCACAGCACGCGCGCCCGCGCGAAATGACCGACCCGATCGATCTCCAGGTCGAATGCCGCGGCCCGGATCCGATCCGCGGCACGCTCCGCACAACCGAGCACATCGGATGCGAGCGGGCCGAGGAAAGCAAGCGTCAGATGAAGGTCGCTCGGGTGGGTTGCACGTGCGCCGACGGGCAGGAGCGCGGGGATGCGGGCAGCCACCGCGTCGCGGACCGCCTCATCGGGCCAAAGGGCAAAGAACCAGCGTTCAGACAAGGTCGCCGAGCCGCTCGACCAAGCCGTCGATCGCCGCCTGTACCGAGGAACGCCGCACGGCATCGCGATCGCCGTCGAAGTGGAAACGCCGGCTCTCGACCCGCCCCTCGGGCCAAGCCCAGGCCAGACAGACGGTCCCGACGGGTTTTTCGGGGCTTCCCCCGCCGGGTCCGGCCACACCGCTGATGGCGACGGCAACTTGGGCTTGGCTGCGACTCAAGGCGCCCATCGCCATCTCCGCAACCACCGCCTCGCTTACGGCGCCCTGCGCGGCAAGCGTCTCGGCACGCACGCCGAGCATCTCTTGCTTGGCCGCGTTGCTGTAGGTGACGAAACCACGATCGAGCCAAGCACTGCTCCCGGCGAGATCCGTAACGACCTTCGCCAGCCAGCCGCCGGTGCAGGACTCCGCGACCGCAAGCCGCAGGCCCGAGCGCAGCATCAGCTCGGCAAGCAGGGCTGCGCTCGGCTCTCGCTCGCAGGGGGATTCAGTCTCATTCATAACGGAATCAAACCGCAAACGCGCAGAGGACGCAAAGGTTTTCAGGCGTACCGATGGATCTCTCCCGCGGGCCGCCGCGGCTCGAAGGAGTCCCGAAGTTTGCCCTCTCGGGTGGAAAATCCAACGGATTAGCTCCAGAATGCCGAGCCATCAAAGCCAGACCCGCCGATCACGGCGGCCGACCCCGGAGCCGATGGATGACCGACCTTCAGATTTACTGCGAGCATAAGCCCTCCCCCGCCAAGCTGGACGTTCTCGGCGTCGAGGACTGGGCGATCTGGAAAAAAGAGCCCTCGACCTTTCCCTGGCGTTACGATCGTGCCGAGACCTGCTATGTGGTGCGCGGGCGCTTTCATGTCACCCCGACCGGCGGCGCGCCCCAGTCATTCAGCCGCGGCGACCTCATCACCTTCCCCGCCGGCATGGAATGCACCTGGGAGGTCGTCGAGCCGGTCGAGAAGCACTACCGATTCGACTAAACCCATAAATACAAAAACCCAACTGGAGAGAGACGACAATGAGAAAGATCCTGCTGTCCCTGCTCATCGCCCTGCTGCCCTTGACCTTCCTTGCCACTCAGACGCATGCCCAAAGCATGACTATCGCCGATACCGTGCTCAAGATGCCGTTGGCCGAGGGCGTCTCGATGGATGACGCCGTCGAATCCATGAAACTTCGGGCCAACACGCTGAACTTCAAACTCGTCGCTCACCTGCCGCTCTACAAGGAGCTGGAGTCGATGGGTGTGGAGGCTAAACGCATCGAGATCTTCCAGTTCTGCGATGCCCGGATCGCCAACGAGATGATCAAGGAAAACATCGACTTCTCCGCCTATCTGCCCTGTCGAATCACCCTGATCGAGGATCAGGACGGCAAAGCATGGCTGACGACGCTCGACCTCAACAAGGTCATCGAGATGGCCGACCTGCCGCCGAACCTGATGGAGAACGCCGTGAAGGTGCGCGACACCATCGAGGAGATTATGACCGCGGGCGCTACGGGCGACCTCTAAAACCCGGCATGCCGGCCCATCGAAGACCGAACGGAGCGCGGACGTCCGGGCGCGGAGGCTTCATCGACTTCCGATGTGCCTTGCACCTGTTCGACCGCCTCCTTCCGAATCGCCGTCGATCGCGGCCGATCCCGAGCGCCTAAGTCTTTCCGCCGTGGCCGCTGACGAAGGCGTGCAACGGCTGAGTATCCTCGAACAGACGCGACTGCTCTGCGGTCGCATCCTGCTGATAGCGGGTCTTCCAGTCCGCGTAGGGCATGCCGTAAATCGCCTCGCGTGCTTGGTCGTAGGACATCTCGACACCGCGCTCGGCAGCGGCGCTCATGTACCACTTCGACAGGCAGTTTCGGCAGAAGCCGGCCAGGTTCATGAGGTCGATGTTCTGCACGTCGGTACGGCGTTGCAGGTGCTCGACCAAACCACGGAATGCCGCGGCTTCGATCTGGATCTTGGTGTTGTCGTCCACGTCATCTCTCCTTCGAAAGGCGGGTTGGTCCGATGGATTGAAGTCGCACCGTGAGGCGCGGATACTCGGGAGCAAATGATATCGGGGTGACGCGGAGGTTTTGCGCGTTCTACCCGAGCAAACACCTTGCGTACGACAACCCGACCCGCCGGCCACATCGGAGACCTCGCGTCCATGGACTACCTGAGCCTGTCCCGCGCCGCACGCCTCGCCGGCGTCACCCGCGCCGAGCTGCAGCGGCGCATCAGACGCGGCGAGATCGCCACCTTCGAGGGCTCGGTCGCCGTCAGCGATCTCCTGCGCGCCTTTCCGGCGGTGAGTCTCGCGGACGACGCGGCGCTTGAGCGGGTCGAGCGCATCAAGAGCGATGCGCTTCCCAAGACCGACGGTCACGACGCGGCGCTGCCCAGCCCGCAGGTCCTGGTCGCACGCCTGCGGGCGATGAGCAAGACGCTGGTCGAGCGTATGTCGGCCTTGAGTGCTGCCGAGGGCCTTTTGAATCAGGTCGGCGAGCGGCTGGATTCGATTGCGGACGCATCCACGGAAACGGCTCGGACCCGGGCTCGCGAATTACGCGATTGGCTCCGGTCGGCACGCGCGGCGCTGGACACGGACACCTTGAACGACGAGCGCGCACAACTCTTCGCCAAAGACACGTTTCTTCGCATCATGGCAGCCAACGTCAAGCTCATCCCAAGCGGTCACGACTACTTTGTCGAGGGCAACGAGTCGATTCTCGACGCCTCCGTGCGCGCCGGAATCAACCTCAACTACGGTTGCGCGAGCGGCAACTGCGGGGCCTGTAAGGCGCGACTGATCAGCGGCGAGACGCGGCGAATCCGCGAGCACGACTATGTCCTGAGCGAGCGCGAAAAGGCGATGGGTTATCTTTTGACCTGCTCGCATACGGCCGTGACCGACGTCGTCATCGAGGCGGCGGAGGCGCTCACGGTGACGGATCTACCGCATCAGGAGATTCGGGCTAGTCTACGCAAGCTCGAGCACATCTCCGAGGATCTCGTCTCGATCAACGTCCAGACCCCGCGGACTCAGACGTTGCGGTTCATGTCGGGCCAGCGCGTGCGACTCACGCTCGAAGACGGCGCGAGTCGCGAGCTACCGATCGCGAGCTGTCCCTGCAACGCCCGAAACCTCTGGTTTTATGTCAGACGGGGCGCCGATGCCTTCTCCGACGCGGTCCTCAAACCACTGCGCCCCGGCCATCTGATCACGGTCGAGGGGCCCTACGGGGGGTTCGTCCTGACCGAGGACGCGCCGGAGCCCGCGGTCTTCATCGCCTTCGGCGACGGCATCGCGCCTGTGAAGAGCCTGATCGAGCACGCCGTCTCGATCGATGTGATCGAGTCCTTCCACCTCTACTGGGATACGCAATATTCGGAGGGGCACTATCAGGGACGTTGGGGCCGCGCGCTCACGGACGCGCTGGACAACTTCCAGCTAACCCCCCTGATGAGCGGCCGGGCGGAAGATGTCTTTGCGGTCATCCGCGCCGATCACCCGGATCCACGCGGACTGCGTTTCTATCTGGCCGGTCCGGAAGCGCCCATCAATCGGCTGACGGAATTGCTCCGCAGCGAAGGCGTTGCCGACGACCGGATCGTCTGCGAGATCACCGAGACCTGAAAGATATCGTTCACGGCGTTCATCCCTTCGTGACCAAAACGAGTGACCTCGACGAGCTCGCAAGCATCCGTCCGGCCCGCGAGTGACGGGCCTCGGATCATTCCCTTCAAAGCAGTCCCTTCAATCGCCCTGCTCGCCCTCCTCCCGGAGATCGTCCAACAGGGTCTCGGGCGCGATGACCACACCCGAGCCATCCGGTGCGGGAAAGACGGCGACCATCCGGCCGTCCTTCGCCATGCCGGTCAACCAGCGGGTCATGAAGACGTCGAGCGCCAGCGGCTCGGCGCGACAATCGGCCCAATCATGCGTCGCCAGCGCCGTGGCACATGCCGCGTCGGGCCAGAAGGGAAAACACTCCCGCCCTTCATCGTCTGAGAAGGCGATAAAACCATCATCTCCCTTCAAGGTCCAGACCTGGCCCTGTTGCGTGACCCGTGCAAGAAATGCGATGTAGCGCTCTTCACCCGGCAGGTCGAAACTGCCCGAGAGATCCTCTGCGTTCGGTAATGCGTTCATTGCAAGATTGTTTCCCAAAGTGTTGTCAGCCGAAATCCTGCTCGAGGATCGCATTGACCCGTCTGCAGATCTCGCGCCCGTAGTCGGTCCACAGACCCTGTCCCCAGTAGCGATAACAGCTGGTTTGGGATGCCATCAGGTGGAAGAGCGCGTTGCGATAACGCGGGTCGCTGGTGGCGACGCCGGGGATCAGCACCTTTTGGTTGAAGTTGGCGCTCGCCTCCTCCATCGGACCCAGCACATCGTCGTAGCCCTTCACCCAGGAGAGGTCGGACGTCCAACTGCCGCCTTCCATGTGGAATCGGCCGTCTTCCTGCTTGAGCTCCGCAATCGCCTTTTCCAGCTTCTCCGGGCCGTCGCCCGGCTGTATGCGTGCCCAGATGCGATCGTGAAACAGGGGTTGGACCTCGGGGAGATCGGACTCCTTGATCCCGAGCGCGAAGAGATGCTCCAGGTATTCACTCCCGTTCATCATGGGTGTGTCGGTGTGGCTCGATGCCCCGACCACCTCCATGAACTTGCCCGGGAACTCGTTCATCATGACGCCGCCGTTCTCGCCGTCGGCGATCTGAGTGACCAGCGGAGGGATCGACTTGCCGGCGAGCGCGACGCGCTGCAACCCTTGCGCCTCGTACCAGGGCTGCATCTGGGCGACCAGCTTGGTGTCCGAGCCCTGTGTCTTGACGATGGCGATGATGCTCGCTGTCTCGCCGTGCGAGTTGGTGACGACCAGTCGATGCGGGATGTGCGGGCGCTCCGGGTGACGCCCGGTGTCGACCTGCTGAACCGTGTGCTCCTGCACCAGAACCCATTGGAAGCCGCAGTCCACCAGCGTCTTGACGAAGGCGTAGGCGACGTCGGGATGATTGGGCAGGGCCATCTCGGACGGGGAGAATCCGCGCACCCGCTCCAGCGCCTCCCAGCCGAAGATGGCGGCGAAGTGGTGCTGGAATGCCTTCACATGCAGACGAAAATCCTGCACCGGCGTGGAGGGCGCGACCGCGTGGCCCCAGGGCATACCGAGCCACTCCACGGCCCAGTTGTAGTCGGGGTTGCAGGTCATGCCCTTGAGCGCATCGATCACATAATGCTCGCCCATCTTGCGCAGACCGTGGAGCAGGGTGCCCGAGTATTCGAGCATGCAGCGCGGCGACTTGCCCTCGCCGATCAACTGCGGGATGAACTCGCCCATCCGCTTGTAGCACCAGACGAAGGCCGGGGCGTTGTAATTGTCCCCGATGTGCTGGTTCTCCATCATGTACTGGAGGTTGCTGATCAAGGCGGCGCTGCGCAGTTCCCCGCCGCCGGCCGGGATCAGGGGCTGATGCTGATGCAGGGCGATGGCGGTCGCCGAGCGGATGGAGCCGAAGTCGATTCCGCCGCGATCGGCGAACAGAGTACGCGTGCGCCCTTCGGCAACGACGGCCTCGACCTCCGATTCATGGCCGCAGATATTCGGAAGGTCATCGACGTACTCGGGTAGCGGTTTCACTCTGGACTCCTTAGAAAAATGTGGCTCCGGGGTTGCCGGAGAGGTTCAAGATGCTTTCGGTGCAGGTGCCTCGGAGACGGCCGACCCATCGGGAGCCGGGGTCGGCGCGGCGTTCACGGCAGCCTCGGCGCGTACGTCCGTTTCGACCGATTCGGGCTCGGAGGCTGACTCGGGCGCGGGTGAATCCGCGTCCGCCGGCTCCGCGCGGATCCCGATACGCGCAAGCGCCGCCCGACTGGCCTCGAGATCGGCCTCGGCACGCGGCACCCATGCCTCGCCCCAGTAGAGATGACAACTGGTCTCGGCGCGCAGCAGTCGCCACATCGCCTCCTCGATCGCCTCGGCCTCGGGGCCTTCGGAGACGCCCCGCTCGGTGGCGAACCAACGCGCGTCATGCACCGTCCGGCTCGCCTTGGCGAAGGCGTCGATCGCCTGTTTCTGCCGATCCGAGCCGGTCCATTGGGTGAAGTCGCGTCCGTGGTGCCAGCCGGTGTTCCAGGCGCCGGTGCGCACCCGGACCTCGCCGTGGGCGCCGTAGGTGTCCAGATAGCGGCTGATGAAGGTGGGCGCGATTGCCGCCTCGCCGGCAGCGACGCGCTCGAGCAACGGCAGATAGAAGGCGCTCCAGAAGTTGGCCCCTTCGGTCACGTTCCTGAACCAGCCGCCGTTCTCGCCGTCGGTGCAGGTGGTCACCAGCGGTGTGAAGTCGCACCACTTGGTCCGCTCGGCGACCTCGCCGAGGAACCAGTCCAGCTCCATCCCGGACTCTTGGGCATCGGAGAGATCGCGATCGCGCACGATCACCGTGATCGCCTCGCCGCCGAAACGCGCGATATGCGGCCGATAGCGCAGCTCCTGCCAGCTCATCGGGGAAATCGGCTCCACGTGCTCGCTGTCGACCATGACATAGCGATAGCCGAATGCGCGCAGCAGCGGGATCAGCTCCATCGAGAATCCCATCTCGGGCGGCCAGAAGCCTTGGAAGCGCGGACGCCAGAGCAGGTGATGTGCGATGCCAAGCCAGCGGCGCAGCTGCTCCTCGCGGTCGGCCTCGGGGATGAGGGGCAACACCGGGTGGTAGTAACCCGTACCCAAGACCTCGAAGAGTTTTTCGTTCTGGAAGTGCCACAGCAGCGATCCGCAATCCACGGTGCCATAGACGCGCTTCTGGAACTCTGGATTGGACAGGGTCTCGAGCAGGGTGCCGGACAGGGAGACATGGACGCGCGCCAGGTCTTCGTGACCCCAAAGACTGCGCGGGATGCGATCCAGGGCGAAGAGGATCTCCTTCGCCTCCCAGCTCTCGTTGTCGAGGAGCTCCTCGAGATTGCCGGCGGGCTGATGCAGGTTCAGAACAAGCGCATGCTGGGCGATCACGGTACGGCACTCCGAGATGGCATTAAAGGGATGGCATGGAGGAGCGATAGCATGAGGAACGTGAGGATAACAGAAGCGCGACGAACGCCCAAAAGCCCGACTCCTCATGTCGATTCGCACTTGCACCCGCCGAGCGGACGCACAATTTGGCTTGGAGGGACGGACGTCTCGCCCGCCGGGCGATCGCGCCGCACAGCCCCGCCGATCCAAACCTCCCAGACTGGATATCGCATGCCCAAGATTCTCATCGACCCCGAGTCGACGTCGCTGGATCACAGATTCGCGATCATCAAGACAAAACGAACCGACCGTGCCCGCTATCCGGAGGGGTGCGTCACAGTCGTCGAGGATGAAGCGACGGCGCTCGCGGGAGCGGATGCGGAGCGGGGGCTCCACCCGGCGATCGTTTACGGACCGTCGAGCTCATCGGAAGGTCAGCGGCTCTACTATCTGGTGCGTTGGCTCGAATGAGCGCACCGACCTTCGACCAGCCGTCCGCAGACGTCCCGGTGCTGCGCATCCGGGATCTGCACAAGTTCTATCGCGAAGGCGAAGGCACGACCGAGCACCGCGTCCTGGATGGGATCAACTTCGATGTGGGCCGCGGCGAGTGCGTCGCTCTGCTGGGGCGAAGCGGCTCGGGAAAGTCGACCCTGCTCAACCTGCTCGCGGGAATCGATCGGCCCGACCAAGGACAGGTCGAGGTCATGGGACATCGCCTCTCGACGCTCGGCGAGCCCGGCCTGACGCTCCTGCGACGACGCCAGGTCGGATTTATCTATCAGTTCTTCAATCTGATCCCGACGCTGACGGTCGCCGAGAATCTCGCCTTGCCGCTCGAGCTGAACGGCACCTCGCTCGCACGCGGCATGCCGCGGATCACCGAGATGTTGGAGCGCCTCGGACTCGGTGCTCGCGCCCGGGCCTTCCCGGATCAGCTCTCCGGCGGCGAGCAGCAGCGCGTCGCCATCGGCCGCGCGCTCATCCACTCACCCGCCTTGGTCCTGGCCGACGAGCCGACGGGAAACCTGGATGTCGAGACCGGCGAGCAGATCCTCGCGCTCCTCGCCGAGCTGTTCGCGGATCGGCGCCGGACGCTGATCCTGGTGACGCACAGCCTGGCGGTCTCGCGCATCGCCGACCGGGTGCTCACGCTCGATAAGGGGCAGTTGGTCGACTCGGCCCGGGATCTCGCCTGGTGATGCCGGTCCTCGTCCGCGCCAGCCTGCGCTATCTGGCACGCCACCGCTGGCAGACCGGTCTTTCGATCATCGGCATCGCACTCGGCGTGGCGGTCGTCATCGCCGTGGACATCGCCAACGAGAGCGCGCGGCGCGCCTTCGACCTCTCGATCGAGCGGGTCGCCGGTCGCGCGACGCACCGCATCGAATCGGCCTCCGGCGGTATCCCGGATGCGGTCTATGCCGATCTGCGTCGCCGCGGCGGCCTCGCGGCGACCGATGCCACTCCGGTCATCGAGACCCCGATACGGATCGGCGAGGTGACCTTCACGCTGATCGGGCTCGACCTGCTGGCCTTCTCCTCCATCCGAGGCACCGGCCTCTCGGTCGAAGGCGCCTCGCTGATCCGAATGCTCACACAGCCCGATACACTGCTGCTGAGCGCAGGCGACGCGCAGCGTCTCGGCGTCGCACCCGGCGATGTGTTGCGACTGCGGATCGGGGGCCGCGAGATCTCGGCGGAGCTGGTCGGTATCCTCACCTCCGATCAAGCGGGCGGCTTCGAGGGTCTGGCGATCGCGGACATCGCGACCGCGCAGGAGATCGCCGGGCGCGTCGGGACGATCGACCGGATCGATCTGGTGCTCTCGCCCGAGGAGGCGCCTGTTCTGGCTGAAGCACTCCCGCCCGGCCTGCGCCTGGTCGCATCCGAGCAACGCAGCGAGACCCTGCGTCAGATGACGCGGGCCTTCCACACCAATCTGACCGCCATGAGCCTGCTCGCCATGCTGGTCGGCGGATTCATCATCTACAACACCATGACCTTCGCCGTGTTGCAGCGGCGCAGCTTGCTCGGCTCATTGAGGACGCTCGGCTGCACGCGCGGTCAACTCTTTGCGTTGGTCCTGTCCGAGGCGTTGCTCTTCGCGTTGGCCGGTGCTCTGCTCGGGCTGGGCTTGGGCATCCTGACCGGCTGGGGATTGGTGCAACTGGTCACGCGCACCATCAACGACATCTATTTCACGCTGACCGTGCGCGAGCTCTTCGTCACGCCAATCTCGCTCGCGAAGGGCATCGCCGCCGGACTCCTGATTACCCTCGTCGCCGCACTCGGCCCGGCGATCGAGGCCGCCCGGGCTCAACCGCGCGACGTGCTCCGTGCCAACAGCCTGGAGCGTCGCGGACAGCGTTGGGTGCTCTGGCTGGGCGCGGTCGGTCTGGCCCTCATGGTTGTCGGTTGGGGTGCGGCCCAGATCCCGAGTCGCTCGATCGTTCTCGGCTTCCTGGCCATCCTGATCCTGATTCTCGGCTTCAGCCTCTGTGTCCCCGCCCTGCTCCGCGCGATTGCACTCGGCTTGACGCGCGTCGTCGGGCCGATCGGCGGAATCCCGGCCGTGCTCGCGGCGCGCGGTGTGGCCGCATCCATTACCCGTACCGGCATCGCCGCAGCGGCCCTGACGGTCGCCATTTCCTCGACCCTCGGGGTCGGCGTGATGATCGACAGCTTCCGCAGCAGTCTGATCGTCTGGCTCGACACGACGCTGCAAAGCGACATCTATGTCTCCGCGCCATCGGAGACGGGGAATCGCGCCGATGGCGACCTGCCATCCGGGCTGGCGCAGCGCCTGGCCGGACTTGCGGGCATCGCCGAGATCAGCATGGGGCGCAGCGTGCGGGTCGAGGCCGAAACCGGCTCGGTGCTCCTGCTCGGGTTGACCTCTTCGTCGGTCAGCCCGAGCGGCTTCAGCTTCGAGGGCGGGGAAGCCGTGGATCTCTGGACCCGTTTCGAGGCCGGCGAGCTGATCCTCGCCTCGGAGCCCTACGCCTATCACCACGACGTCGCGGTCGGCGACCGGGTTGCCCTCTTCACCGACCGGGGCTGGCAGTCCTTCGAGATCGGCGGCGTCTTTCGCGACTACGGCTCGGATGCGGGGATGCTGGTCATGTTTGGTGGCCGTTACGCCGCGCTCTGGGACGACGACGCGGTGTCCTCCATCGGCATCATGGTGCGCGACGACACCGATCGCGCCGAGGTCTTCGAACGGGTTCGCGACCTGACGGAGGCGCTCGATGCCCCGGTCCTCGTCGCCTTGAACGATGAGATCCGCGAGCAATCGCTCGAGATCTTCGACCGCACCTTCTCAATCACCCATGTCCTGCGTCTGCTTGCGATCGGTGTCGCCTTCATCGGCGTGCTGAGCGCCCTGATGGCGCTTGAGCTGGAGCGGCGTCGCGACTACGCCGTGATGCGCGCGACCGGCATGACCCGGCGCGAGCTGACCCTGTTGATCCTGACCCAAACCTCGATTCTCGGCCTCTCGGCCGGCCTGCTGGCGATCCCGCTCGGACTTGTCATGGCAGACCTTCTGATCCAGGTCGTCAATCTGCGATCCTTCGGCTGGACCATGGAGATGCGGATCCCGCCCCTGACCCTGATCCAGGGTGTGCTGCTCGCCTGGAGCGCCGCCTTGCTGGCTGGTCTCTACCCGGCTCATCGTTCGGCCAACACGGATCCGGCGCAGGCTTTAAGGTCGGAATAAGTCGGTTGAAATCCATGCGTGCGTTCTTGCCACGGAAGCGAAAATCCCGTGTATCCTTATCGGCGATGACGAGAAAAAACCGCCGTTGTTGAATCAAGAGGTCGAACGACCGACGGGGCCTCAGTAAAAACCCCGAAGAGTCCACACCGGAATCCAAGAGGCGAGCGAGCGACATGGCCGACGACAAAACCATCGTAACCAAGAAGACGGCACCCAAAGCGGCTGCAGAGAACAAGGACACAGCCATCAAGAAGACCGCAGCGAAGAAGACGGTCACGACATCGACCGCCGGCCCGAGCGCCGGGCTCAAAATCGCGCCGGCCAAGGCCGCTCCTGCAAAGGCCACTCCCGCAAAGGCCACTCCCGCGAAGGCCGCTCCAGCAAAGGCCGCCGCGACAAAGAAGGCCGCACCCGCAAGCGTCAGTGCGGCCGCGGCGAGCGCGGGCGCAAAAAAGACACCCGCCAAGAAGTCTCCCGCAAAGCCCGGAGCCACCGCGCCGCGCGCTGCCCCGACCGCACTGGAAGGCAAATCCATCAGTCTGAGATCGCTCGCCAATGTCTCGGACGAGGAGCGACTGCACATGATCCACGAGGCGGCCTATTACCGTGCGGAAAAACGTCGTTTCGCGCCCGGGCATGAGGTCGAGGACTGGGCCGAAGCCGAACGTGAGATCGACGATCTGCTCGCCAGTGCCAAGCGGATCTCCGGGCGCTGATCCCGAGCCACGCGCCGAAGCGGAGCGGATCTCGCCCGGCGTGACGGGTTCCCTTTGAACCGGGTCGAGAACAACCT
The DNA here is from genome assembly GCF_900106925.1 of Thiocapsa roseopersicina. Classification (GTDB taxonomy): domain Bacteria; phylum Pseudomonadota; class Gammaproteobacteria; order Chromatiales; family Chromatiaceae; genus Thiocapsa; species Thiocapsa roseopersicina. The sequence continues at coordinate 75,254 of NZ_FNNZ01000017.1, read as the reverse complement.
CGGCAGGTCCAGACTCGCGCGGGGTAAAGGAGCGAGTCTCGATTCGAACAACCGGGTGCGTGGACGGCGAGCGGCGCGCCCCACGGCGTGATGCCGGACAAAGCCCGCGCAAAACATCCTTTAAGTGCCCTCACCCAAGTCCCCGAACTGGTCAGGGGCAATCGCGTGCATTACACTTTCATGTCGATCCCATGACGTTTCATTTGCGTCCTTGATGCTCCGTCGCCCCGCCGGGGAGAGGGGATCTTGGCATGATCCGAGTACCGATGAACCGACTCCGTTTTCCGACCCCTCGTTCGAGCGGGCTCCGCCGTGCACTCGGCTGGACCGGCGCGATGCTCTTCGTCGCGGCCTGGTATCTGGCTGCACAGGCCGCAATGGATCTCCTGTTCGAGGTCAAGCCCGGACCCGATGCCTTTCGGGCGGACCTGATCGCGCACCTCGTGATCGGCGCCTTGCTCTACGGCATGTCGAGCAGCCTCGCGCGCTTTGCGCTCGGCACGGCCGCCCTGTTTACCGCGCTGACGCTCGGCAACGCGCTCAAGATGTCGATCTTGGGCGGCCCCCTGATGCCCGACGACTTCGTCGCCGCCAAGAACATGTTTCTGCTGCTCGAGGGATGGCAGCTCGCGGGGGCTGCACTCATGGTTGCCGTACCGGCGATCCTGCTCTGGTGGATGATCGCCTGGCGTCGGGCTTGGTCCTGGGTCAATGTCGGCGGCATCGCGCTCGCCGTCGCACTGCTCGTCACCTTCCCCGAGCCGGCAAGTCTCGCGTTGGATAAGCAGTTGGGAAATTCGGTCTGGAATCAACGCGGCAACTTCGAGTCCAGAGGTCTCCCGCTGCAGCTCCTGCAGGAAGGCGTGCGCAGTCGCGCCCGGCGCGAGCCCGCCCCGACGCCCGACGAGGTCGAAGCGGCAATCGCGCGGCTCGGCACCTCCGCCCGGAGCGACCTGATCAAGGTCGCAAGCCCGGCAGGCCCGAAGCGCAATCTCCACATGATCGTGCTCGAATCCTTCTGGGATCCGATGCTGCTCGGCGCATCCAAGCTCTCCGCCGATCCGCTCGATCCGGCATTCCGCGAGCTTTGGGCCGCATCGGGACATGCCCACGCCCTCGCTCCGGTCTTCGGCGGCTACACGGCCAACACCGAGTTCGAGATCCTCTGCGGCTTCCCGGTGGAGCGCGACAACGTCTTCTTCGAAGGCGGACTGCGCAACGACGTCCCCTGTCTGCCGCGCCATCTGGCGAGCGCCGGCTACCGGTCCTTCGCATCGCACCCCAACGCGGCGTCCTTCTGGAATCGGGTCAATGCGTACCGTCGCATCGGCTTCGACACCTATTGGTCCGACAGCGATTTCGCTCTCGACGACATGAACGAGGGCTTTCTGAGCGACGCCTCGCTCTATCGTCAGGTGCTCGAGCGACTCGGAACTGAGATTCAAGGGCCGACACCGATCTTCAACTATGTGCTGACCTATTTCGGACATCTTCCTTATCCGCTCAACGCGCAGCGCCAGAACGTCGTCGGCGCCGCAGAGGGACACGCGACGGTGGAGGCTTACGCCAACACCATGTACTACAAATCGCGTGAGCTGATGGACTTCCTGCATGAGCTGCGACAGCGCGACCCGGACAGCCTGATCGTCCTCTTCGGCGACCATCTGCCCGCGCTCGGCAACCAGTTCGGCGGCTTCCGCGAATCCGGACTGCTGGCGCCGAACCGCGCCGAGTTCAGCGATACGATGTTCCGAACGCTCGTCGCCACGCCCTTGATCCTGATCGACGGACGACGCGGCGTCGTGAAGACCGGCGACCTGCCCTTCTACCAACTGCCCGGACTACTGCTGCGTCTCTTGGAGGACCAGCGTCCCTCGATGATGGCCCTCACCGCCCCCGAGCCCGGCTCACCGGCGATCCGCCCGCTCCCCGGCATGCACTTCATCGGCGACGGCGACACGGTGACCACCTGCCGCGATCCCGCTGACCAATCCGCCGCCTGCACGAGCTCCACCGCCCGGCTCGCGGCACTGCGCGTCATCGGTCGCGACATCTTCGGCGGCGCCCAACACGCGTTGCGTCGCCTCGAACCCACGCCCGGATTCAGGGCCGCCGCCTCCGCGTTGCCCCCGGATGAGCTGAAGCCGAAGCTCTGAGGGCTCCCGCGCCGGGCGAGCGATTCGACCCATCGCGAGCCGCGGAATATCAATCTACGCCATGACTCAAGTCGGAGCCGTCGAACCCGACCGATCGCGCGGCAATCCCTTGTGCCGGAGTGCATGCAATCCTCGTTGGAATGACCCTCACCGATCCCACATCTAGTCCTGCCGCAGCAGGCGGGCGGGCATCCTTGCAGATACCGGAGATGCCGACATGAACTACACCGAGGTCATGGACGTGCTGGGTCGGGCCAGTCTGTTCGAGCTCTATCGCTTGAACGCGGCCATCAGCAACCAGCTCGACGATCCGAAGCGGATCAGTGCCGTGAAGAAGGCTCTGCGTGTCGGTCAGACGGTGGGTTGGTTCGACCACGTCGAGAACAGGCTGCAGGAGGCCAAGCTGCTGCGGATCAACCGGACCCGTGCGGAGATCGAAAATCTCGGCGACGGAAAACGCTGGAGCATTCTCTTCCATCAGATCGATCTCGACGGCGAGGACGTGACGATCGCCACACAGAAGCGCCAAGCGGTCGACCGCAATCGTCTGAGCGTCGGCGACCGGGTCGCCTTCAAGGATTGCGAGGGGCATGAGCGGTTCGGACAGGTGGTGAAGCTGAATACCAAGACCGCTTCGGTGCAGGTCGGTACCGTCCGCTGGCGGGTGGGTTACGGGCTCTTGACGCCGGTGATCGACGGCGCTCTCGGCGACCTCGTTGCCGACCCGTTGGCCCTGCCGGGTGACTGGAGCGAGGTCGACGCATGACACAAGAGGTGCGGATCGGTGTCGGCGGCATGAGCTGCGCGTCCTGCGTAGCGCGGGTGGAGCGCGCCATCGCCCGCGCGCCGGGCGTGGACTCGGCGACGGTGAACCTCGCGGCCGGCACCGCGATCGTGCGCTTCGAGCAGGCGACCGTGCCGGCCCTGCTCGATGCGGTGCGCGGCGCCGGTTACGAGCCGGTGGTCGCGTCGGTCACCCTGCGCGTCGGCGGCATGACGTGCGCGTCGTGTGTCGCGCGCGTGGAGCGGGCCATTCAGGCCGTACCGGGCGTCATCGAGGCGACGGTCAATCTCGGCACCGAATCGGCGAGCATCAGCTATCTCCCCGCCTCGGTGAGCTCGGAGCGCATCGCCCAAGCGATCCGCACGGCCGGCTACGAGCCGGCGGCGCCCGAGCAACGCACCGAGACCGACGAGATGCGCAAGGCGGACGAGCTCGGCCTGCTCGCACGCGATCTGCGCGTCGCCGCGTCCCTGACCCTGCCGCTGTTGCTGATCAGCATGGGACCGATGGTCGTGCCTGGGCTCCATACCCTCATGGACAGGCTGGCACCGATGAGCCTTTGGGCATGGCTTGAGCTGGTGCTGGCCACGCCGGTGCTCTTCTGGTCCGGGCGGCGTTTCCTCACGCGTGGTCTGACCGAGCTTCGGCATCTGAGCCCGGGCATGGACAGTCTGGTCATGCTCGGCAGCGGCGCGGCCTATCTCTACTCGCTGCTCGCGCTCACCCTGCCTGGGATCTTTCCCGCGGGGACGGTCCATCTTTATTTCGAGGCCGCCGCGGTCATCGTCACCCTGATCCTGCTCGGACGTTATCTGGAAGCCGTCGCCAAGGGACGGACCTCGCAGGCGATCCGACGTCTGGTGAACCTCCAGCCCAAGACGGCCCGCATCATCGGCCCGGACGGCGAGATCGAGATCCCCGCCGACGCCGTCGTCCCGGGCGACGTCATCCAAGTCCGCCCGGGCGAGCGCATCCCGGTCGACGGCACCCTGACCGAGGGCGGCAGCCGGGTCGACGAATCCATGATCAGCGGCGAGCCGGTGCCCGTGCGCAAGGATCCGGGAGACGAGGTCATCGGCGGCACGCTCAACCAGACCGGGTCCTTCCGCTACCGCGCCACCCGCGTGGGCGCCGAGACGGTGCTGGCGCAGATCATCCGGCTGGTCGAGGACGCCCAATCCGGCAAACCGCCGATCCAGCGCGTCGCCGACCGGATCGCGGCCATCTTCGTGCCCGTGGTCATGATCGTCGCGCTCGTGACCTTCGCAGTCTGGCTCTGGCTCGGTCCGGAACCGCCCTTGAGCTATGCCTTCGTCGCCGCGGTCAGCGTGCTGCTGATCGCCTGTCCCTGCGCCATGGGGCTCGCGACGCCGACGGCCATCATGGTCGCTACAGGACGCGGCGCGGCCTTGGGGATCCTCGTCCGCAACGGCGCCGCGCTGGAGACGCTGGCCCGCGTGGACACCCTCGTCCTGGACAAGACCGGGACCTTGACCGAAGGTCATCCTGCCCTGACCGCGCTCAATGCCTACGCCATGGACGAGGACGCGGCGCTGACCCTGACGGCGGCGGTCGAGCACCACAGCGAGCATCCGATCGCCGCGGCCATCGTCGCGGCGGCCAAGGCACGGGGATTGACCCTGCCGGACGCCACGCAGATCGAGGCGGAGCCCGGGTTCGGCATTCAGGGACACGTCGGCGAGCAACGAATCGCGGTCGGTGCGCGGCGCTGGATGGAGCGTCTGGAGGTGCCCCTGGACGCAGCGAGCGAGGTCGCCGAGCGACTCGGCGCGGAAGGCCAGACTCCGATCTACGTCGCGGCGGATCAACGCCTGATCGCGGTGCTGGCGGTTGCGGATCCCGTCAAGGCAGGCAGTCGAGAGGCCATTGCGCAGCTGCGTGCGCTGGGGCTCGAGGTCGGGATGCTGACCGGCGACGGCCGCCGGACCGCCGAGGCGATCGCACGGCAAGTCGGCATCACGCGCGTCCTTGCCGAGGTGCTGCCGGCGGACAAGGCCGCCGAGGTCAAGCGTCTGCAAGCCGAGGGGCGGCGCGTCGCCTTCGTCGGGGACGGCATCAACGACGCCCCGGCCCTTGCGCAGGCGGATGTCGGCATCGCCATCGGCACCGGGACCGATATCGCGGTCGAGGCCGGCGAGGTGATCCTGATGCAGGGCGACCTGCGCGGCACCGCGACCGCGATCGCGCTGGCGCGCAAGACGCTGCGCACCATCCGCATCAACTTCTTCTGGGCCTATGCCTACAACGTCGCGCTCATCCCGCTGGCCGCCGGGGTCTTCTTCCCGTTCACCGGATGGCTGCTCAACCCCATGCTCGCCGCAGGCGCCATGAGCGTGTCGAGTCTCTTCGTCGTCACCAACAGCCTACGGCTGCGGCGCTTCGCTCAAGCCGCGCAGGGCTCCCGCCAACTCGCCGCCAGGTAGTCATACACGACATCGATCTGCTCCGGCGTCAGGGCGCCGAAGTGGTGGCTCAGACGATAGCCGAGGTTCAGCCAGGTCAAGCGCTCGAGCTTCTCGGCCTCGTACACCTTGCCCTCCAGCGCCGCAGCCCAGCCGACCCGGAACTTGCTGCTGCGATGCGCATCCGGCGCCTTGCGCTCGTCACGATCGTAGACGAGCGCGGCGAACGCCTCGTCGATGGCCTGTTGCGTTGGAGTCGGCATGATGGGTCTCTCTGTCGTGTTGTGGCCTGGATCCGGCGGTTGAAGGGCCCCCGGAGTGCTTCACGCGGGGTGTCCGAGCATACCGGGGGCGCATTATAGGTCCACGATGCTTGCAGGGTGCGTTGAGAGATCGCAAACCCGAGACAGTCAACCAAGACGGCGGCTCCTGAAACGCCTCGCGGTCCTTCTCGGAGTCCACGCTGACCTTGCCGGACACTTTTACCTTGGCCAATTCACCAGTGAGGCACCGCCAAACGAAACGGGCGGCAACAGATAGGCCAAACCTAACGTCGCGGGACGCCTGCTCTCTACTTTACCCGCGCCCCCGTGCGGACTGGAGGTATCCGGCGGGCGAAGCGGATTGGTCAAGGGCTCGATGGCTCGAGGCGCGGCGAAGAGCGGCGCAGCCGATAGCCACAGCAGAATCAGGGAGACCGTCATCGGAACCGGGATCCTTGAGCGGAGGAAATGTCTCCGGAACATAGAAGGTGGCAGAGTAACCAATGCTTCGGGGCAGACTAAAGGGAATCGCCCGACGAAGATAAGAACGGCATCCGTCGCCGCCCCACGGCCTCGTCGTTCCGCCCCTCGACATACCGCGGCATCCTCCTGGTCCTTTCAGACCCTGCAGGGCACGCAGCATCGAACATTTCCCGCTGCGCGCACTCGCCCGCCACGGGCCGTACCTCCGTCGCAAACCATGACGCCCATCAACTCGCGCAACCCGCGCCGCGTCTACACTCAAACACGTCCTTGCGATTTCATGGAGAACGTCCCCGACGATGGACACCTACGGCGCTCAAATCAGCGACACCGCCCATCACGGCGGTCGGAGCACGCGCAGCAAGGTCGTCCGTTCCGCCGGACCCGAAGCAGCCAAGGACGAGGCCGAGCGCCCAGCCGATCGCTATCCGGTCGGGCGCGTCGTCGGCATCGGCAAACGCTGATCGCCAGCATCGAGAACGGACGCTCATGGCCAGGATCATCCCCTCCGACATCAGCCCCTTGGCGCTCGCGGGCGCGCATTCGGGAGAGTTCGAGACGCTGGCGCTGCTCAAGGCGCAACTCGGCCCCGACTATGCCGTGTTCCACGGTGTCCATTGGAGCTTCAGCCAAGGCCAGGTCACCCGATTCGGCGAGATCGACTTCATCCTGGTCAACCGCGCGGGCGCCGTACTCTGCATCGAGCAGAAGAACGGGGTCCTGAACGAAACGCCGGACGGCCTGGTCAAGGTCTACTGTCAGCGTCGAAAGTCGGTCGGTGCGCAGATTCATCGCGCGCTGGACCAGGTCCGCGACAAGTTTCAGTGGCAGCACGGGAGCGCATCGCCGCTCGACCTCGACTATCTGCTCTACTGCCCCGACTACCGCGTCCGCAATCTCAACGCGGCCGGCCTGGACCAAAGTCGCATCCTCGATGCCGCCGCCACCGACGGACTGGCCCGGCGGATCGAACGGATCCTCGGCCCCGGCGAACCCGATCCCGCTCGACGCACCTTGGTCGAAGACTTCTTCTGCCAGACCTTCGAGGTCGTCCCGCAGATCCACGTATACCGACGGGCCCAAGAGCAACACTTCGTGCGCCACGGCGGCGGCCTCGCCGAACTGGTCCGCACCCTGGAGATGACGCCGTTTCGGGTGCGCGTCTCCGGCACCGGCGGCTGCGGCAAGAGTCTGCTGGCCGGCGTATTCGCCCGCGATCAGGTCAAACAGGGGCGGCGCGTCCTCATGATCTGCTTCAACCGACCGCTCGCCGATCGCCTGCAAAACCTGCTGCCCGAGGTCCACGCCCGAACCTTCTACGGCTTTTGCGACCAGTTCCTGCGCGCACGCGGCGAGCCCCTGGACTACAAGGGCATGAACCAGCCCGGCTTCTGGAGCGCCATGCAGGACCGCGTCCTCTCCGCCCCGATCCCGGACGCTTGGCGCTTCGATGTGCTCATCCTCGACGAGGGACAGGATTTCGACGCCGATTGGCTGGAGATCCTCAAGCTCTTCCTCACCGAGGACGCCCGCATCCTCTGGCTCGACGACCCGGATCAAAACCTGCTCGGCAAGCCACCGGTCGATCTCCCGGGCTTCGTGCGCCTGCACTCGCGCCACAACTATCGCTCCCCCTACGGAATCGCCCGCTTCATGCGCAGCCACCTGCCCTTCGACTTCGAGCCCGCCAACCCGCTGCCCGGACTGGGTGTGGGCGTGCACCCCTATCGCGATGCCGACGATCAAGCCAAGCACCTGGATACGGTCGTCGCCGACCTGCTCGCCCTCGGTTTCGCCCCGGACGAGATCGTCATCCTCTCGTTGCGCGGCGTCGACCAGTCCCCGCTCTGGAAACACAACTGCATCGGCCGCCACACGATCCGCCGCTTCACCGGCACCTACCAACCCGACGGCGTGCAGACCTGGACCGACGGCGACATCACGCTCGACAGCCTCTACCGATTCAAAGGCCAGGACGCCCCGGCGATCATCCTGACCGATGTCGAGGATCAGAAGGATACGGAACGCCGCGACCGATTGCTCTATTGCGGGATGGGGCGGGCGACCGTGCGGGTGGATGTGTTGGTGAAGGGGGGGAGCGGAATTGGGAAGCGGTTGGGGGTCGCGTGATGCCATTGCGCTCGATCAAAGCCTACCGAGCGGGGAAACCAACGGCTCTAAACAGACAGCGAGCCGAGGATCGGACCGCATTGTGAGAAGAGTCAGTGGAATCGCCCCCGCAAACCGGATACGGTCGTGGCCGTAGGGAATGCAGAGCGACAAGAGCGACTGCTGTAGCTCCATTGAAAACGGCCCTTAAACTGCGCAAACAAAAAGCCCATCAATTACCTGAGACACCCGTAAAAAAACACTAACCATAGCAATAAGAAAACTGACTTTTCGACACACCGTTCGACCGATAACAACGTCCTTAAAGGCAGAAACATACATACAATATTTAGCCTCTTAGTTGTTATCTTGAACCCCCTATGACAATATAAAAACCAGCGGAGTTTAGCGTGAACGAATATCAGAAACTTAGCGACACAATTAACAATATTGCCGAAGAAGCAAGCAGGGCAAGCATTAAAAACTATCTTAAACGCTTTAAGGAAACTGGTCATTTCGATAAATTTGAAGAACGGTTTGCAGATTTCAAGCAAGACGTTCAACGCGCGGCTGAAGAATGTGACCGGGCAATCAATAGCCCAGTCTACGTTGGCGTTGTCGGGCATTACTCCCACGGAAAGTCTAGCCTTTTAAACGCTCTATTATCCCCGCCTAAAAGCCGAGAGTTGTTACCCACCGGCGATAGCGTAGTGACTGCCATGTGTACTTTAGTTGGCTTTAAGGATGACCGCCAGGGCCATGAATTCCATGAGGTGAAATACGACGGCGTTGAGTCACCAATTCCAGCAGAAGAATACCAAAGCAAAGTCTCAGGTAAGCGACCGAGCTCTTTGCAAGGCGTTCATCATTTTAGGATCAAGCTCAATACATCCGAACTCAATCCCGGCGTCTTCCAGTCGATGGCGGACAAAAATATCGAATTACTTGACACGCCCGGACTTGGAGGGCCTTACTGGAAAGATGAGCAAGCACTACAGAGTTGGATCAAGGAGTTTATGCTGCTTATCGTGGCTGTAAAAGCTGACGCTATCAATAAACGCGTTGCCGATTCCGTTAATCCATTTTTGAAATACTCTACACGACCTATCATTCCCGTCGTTACATTCTGGGACCTATGGCAACAATCTGACGCATACAAGGGAATTAGCACAGAGGAAGATGCACGCCAGAAAGCCCGTGAAGACTTGATAAAGTATTTCCCCGCGATGTCGGATGCAGTTGAGGACGGAAGGGTTACATTCGTTTCGGCGAAAAACTATCGAGACCAGACCAATCCGTATGAAACGAATGCACGTGAATTTTATACGGAAGACTGGAATATCGACAATGTCAGGACTACACTCACTAACTATATTAGCAGCAAAGTCATCGTTCTACAGTCGATGCGTTCGGAGCAGTCCGACCTAGAGCTCAATCGGAAAAGACGCGTTATCGAAGGGTGCAGCAACCTCTGCTCCACCTACAACAGCCTTAACTATACGTTGAAGTCGGAGCTAGAGGCGACAAGACCAAAAGCAGCATACGAAGAAGAACTAGAAGAGGCATTTCAGAGAATTCAGGATGAACTAACTCGCGAGTATGATCGCATCATAGATAAAGCCGCTGAGACAGTCGAGGATCGCGTTGCTGCAATATCAACGACCGGAAACTTGAGTCTACAATTGAGCGAGATCACAAAGGACGTCAATATAGAGACACATCGCCTAATTAAGGAAACTCTCCCCGATCGCCTTGACCGCACCCTTGAGCGCAGCGTGAAAAGAAGTATTACACGCTTCCTAGACAATGACTACCCCATTGAAAAATCCAAAATCAAACGCATGAAGCAGCAGGTCAATGACGCTTGCCGAGATCTCACCGAGGACCTTTGTAAGCCTACATCACAGAGTCCATTTAACCCTCCGCAGGGTGTAACTGATCTTGCAAAAAACGTAAGCAGCGCTTTGTTCGATGGCCTGAAAACCCTATTTACGACAAACCTGCCTTTGGCATTGTTAATACTTGCAGCGATATTTATACTACCCGCAATAACTGGCTGGCTCAGCGGTATTTGGTTAGTCGGAGATAAACTTGCGACTGGCGTCCAGTATCTGCAATACTTTATCTTTGCAGCCGGCGTATTCACACTTTTCGCTATTAGCTGGAGCAATGTAAAACGTGCCCGAGAGATGACTGCAATGCAAGTAAAAGAAAAGGCGCGTAAACAAAATCGGCGGGCCGATATTAGTGACCGCGTTAAGCCGGATGTCGATGCCAAGCTCAAAACCTTTGAGAATGACATTCGGGAAATACTTGAAAATGAGATTAAGCCACTAATTCAGTCCGGTGATGACATTTCTGAGGATCTCGATCGTTTGTTTTCCGACATCGGATCTCAGATTCGAATTATCGAAAAGGAATGCAGCTCGATGGCTAGAGGTATCCGCTGATGAGACCATTAAGAGGACTCTCTGATCATTACAATCGAGCTGCGGTCATATTGGCTAAAACCTTGCCGCAGCCGAGTCTTAGCGACGACCCCCTGATGCAATTGCTTCAGGCATTGGAGTCGGTCGAAACGGGCTCGCTTGCGCAGGATCTCGATCCACTACGAAGCTTTATCCGCTCGACCGAAAGGATTCTCGATAGTGAGTATCGATCCATTGCGAGTCGGTCAAATACGAGCTTCAGAGATCTTTGGCTTCCAATCGTTCTTCTTGGGAAAAGTTGGGCTTTGGCCACACGATCTTTATTAGGCATTCCAGCAGATTCTTGGCAACATGTAGACAGGGTCGAATCTATCATTTTCACACCGGTCACCCAGCGCGAAGATCCACGTTTGCGCGTCAGGCTATACAATGAGGTTAATTGTATACAAAGGGATGATTATAGAGAGTTCGAAAATTGCGTAAAAATCCCTTTCGGCCTTCGTACAACATACAAGACGAAAGAAGCGAGGATAGGATTTTTAGACCAGAAGAGTCGAATCATCGAAACAGAGAAGGATGATGCTGAACGCATGCTTCGCGGCGACTTCCCGACTTGGCTTGCTCTGCTTTTGAAGTGGGACGCGGTCGAGCAGATTGAGCTGAACTACCGACATGAAATCGGCGAAGATATTTGCAAACAAATCACTTCGATTGTAGCAATTCCAGATTGCCCAAGTGCCGTACGAGCTACTGCGGAGAGCGCTGAAACCTTCCTTGATAATTGCTTCGGTTGGCTCGGTTTATCGGACTCGCGAGCCAGAATCCCTGCGTCAGCCCTAATCATACTTACTAATGGCGGGGAGGAGTGGTATCAACTCCTTGAAGCATACAGCCGACGGATAAGAGCGCTCCTGTATGAAGAGTGCAGCTTTCGCTCCAATGACGGTGAAGCGATTGACGCGGAAACAAACTCCCCTCTGTTCTTTTCGCTCATACAAAGGCACCTGATCTTTCCCCCTGGGGCTGACATTCGATTAGAGAATGAATTCAACGCACTTGGAACGCTTTTCGATTTCGGAAGCGACGGTGAAAAAGGTTCTATACAAGAGAGATTTACATGGCCCAGCACCAGTGATTTAGCTGACCTGATAAGACACCGGATCGGCAACGTATCATTTTTGGTTGATGCGGGGGAGTCGCTTAAGCAACATTGCGATTACCTATTAAAGAAGGCAGACTCGCTGGATCTATCTTCGACCGACCAAACAGAACACGATTACTCTACGGAGTGGGAGCGTGAGGTTACGGGATCGGCGCAATCGTTTACAGCTACTCCAAATCCTACGACTGGAGACATTTTTGATCGTCTTACGGACCGACTTGCGGACCTGATCGCCAAGTCGACTCCGGACGCTTTTGATCAGACTTTCTCACAGGCTCAAAAAGTCGTAAACCGAGGCGTAATGCCTAGCCGTGAGAGCATGGAGCGTTCATTAAGCATGATGACCATGCTGACATCTTGCGTGTTTAGGGCAATTTTAGGCGTGTTTTCGCGCAATCTTGATATCGGCTTAGAAGTAATTAGACTTCTCAACGAACAAGGCACATATTCACCGAAGGGCACTGGCTTTCATAGCTTTAATGATGGACTTGAGGGAGACGATTTGTTTAAAGCGATGTCCGTCTTATTACGCTCTGCGGTTCATGAGGAGTCTCTTGATGACCGAATTACCGCGTTCGCAGCTGCATTATATGTTTTAGATGTTAATGGGGTCGTTCCTGAACGCGGGCCGGATGGGACGTTCGACGATGAGTATTGTGCTGCGACTGCGCTTGTAGCACTTGAGGAACGGGGTTTAGACATTCCCGAGGAAGTGTCAGCGTGGGCATTTGATTGCAAAGCGAACATCGATGCACTACTTAGCGCCGAGAAGCAAAATCAGATTAACGCAATCATGTCAAAGCATTCACTGTTTTTGCAAACTCTGAAATAGGCTGAAAAAGGTGAAAAAAGGGGTCACCATTTAGCTGAGGTTCCCTCATTTTTTCGTCTTCCAAGGGCAGGGGTTCATGCGACCTGCTTTTCTCCCTGTCCGGGGTTGATCCAGTCTTTCAGAAACTGCACCGGGGAAGTGTAACCGAGGGTGGAATGCAGACGCTTGCGGTTGTAGAACACCTCGATGTACTCGAAGGCGGTGGCCTTCATGGCGTCGCGGGTGGCGAAGCGCTCCCCGAAGATCCGCTCGTTCTTGAAGCTGTTGAACCAGCTCTCGGTCGGGGCATTGTCCCAACAATTGCCCTTGCGGCTCATCGAGCAGATCGTGCCGTACTGCGCCAGCTTTTCCTGGAACGCCTGGCTCGCGTACTGGCTCCCCCGATCGGAATGGTGGATCAGCCCCGGGGCCGGCTTGCGCCGAAACCAACCCATGGTCAGCGCGTCGCCGACGAGATCGGCCGTCATGCGCGGCTTCAGCGACCAGCCCACGACCTCGCGGTTGAACAGGCCCGGGACGATGGCCAGGTACAGCCAGCCTTCATCCGTCCACAGGTCGGTGATGTCGGCACTCCAGACCTGATTCGGGCCGCTCGGGGCGAAGTCGCGCGCGAGCAGGTTCTCGGTTACCGGCAGGCCGTGCTTGGAGTCGGTCGTGGCCTTGTAGCGGCGCTTGTGGCGCCCCCGGATGCCGTGATCGCGCATCAGGCGCTCCACCCGTGCCTTGCTCGCGGAGAAGCCTCGTACGCGCAGCTCACGCACCATCCGCGGGCTGCCGTAAGCACCCTTGAACTCGGCATGGATGGATTGAATCAGGGCCAGCAACTGCGCATCCGTCAGCCCACGGCGATCCGGTGTGCCGCCACACTGCCAGGCCCGGTAGCCGCCGACACTCACGGCGAGGGCATCACACAGCTCGTTCAGGGCGAAGCTGTCGCGGTGCGCAGCGATCCAGGCGTACTTCACAGCGCATCCCGCGCGAAGTACGCCGTCGCTTTTTTTAAGATCTCGACCTCGCGCTTGAGCCGCGCGTTCTCCGCACGCAGACGCGACAGCTCCATCGCCTCCGGCGTGACTTTCGCTGCGCCCGTACCGATGAGCGTGCCGACATCGAACGCCTTCACCCAGTTGCGCAGGGTCTGCTCGACCAGACCCATCTCCTTGGCCACCGCGCTCACGCGCTTGCCGTCCTTGACTCGCTTGACCGCCTGTTCCTTGAACTCGGCGGTGAACTCTTGCTTCGGAATCTTCTGCATCATCGTCTCCAGTGTGACAGACACTCTACGTCACCCTTGGAAGACTAAATTTCGGGGGAACCTCAGTCATTCAGGCCAGCCGTGTTCTGGCGGTGGCTGCACTGTTGGTCGATGCCAAGGATCCGTCGGCGGCGGCATTCTATCGGCACTTCGGCTTTGTGGCCCCTCCGGGCCGACCCGATCGACTCCTGTTGCCGGAGAGGGTATTGCGGAAACTCTTTCCCCGGTCGGACCAGCCTGACTAGAGCGGATGGCTTCGGCTGACCTTTGCGGCGGTCTGGCATCGTATCAGGGGGACTCCGCCGCCTTCTCTTGCGGTGTTTTGGCCTTGATCGTCAAGGCGTGCAGTGCGCCGGACTTCAGCCCGTCCTTGAACAGGGCCAATACGCCCTTTTGTCGTTGCAGCAGACCCTGGCCGGCGAAGGTTTCGCTGACGATGTGGAGCTCGAAGTTGCAGTCGGCCCCGGCGATGTCGATGATTGCCGCCGGGTATTCGGCCCGCACGCGCTTGACGCTGTCGTCTTGGTGCATCTGTGATCCTCGGTCTCGTGTCAGCCGGTCGCGCTTTTCAGCATCGGCAGCAGCTCGCCGCTCGCGAGCATGGCCTCGATGATGTCGCTGCCGCCGATGATCTCGCCGTTGATGAAGAGTTGCGGGAAGGTGGGAAAGTCCGAGACCTCGGGCAGCGCCTGCATGAACAAGGGCGCTGCCAAGACATCGACATAGGCGAACTCGACCCCGGTCGATTGAAGCGCCGCCGCAGCCTTGGCGGAGAACCCGCAGCGTGGCTCGCCCGGCGTGCCCTTCATGTACAGGACAATCGGGTTCTCCGCGAGTTGTTGACGGATCTTATCGGTGGTTTTCATCTGGCTTGCTCGCTGAGTGAGGTCGGTGGTCGGTTCCCTGCCCTGCGCGGGCAGTGGCCTGCGAGATCAAGACTCGCCGGGGTCAGATCAAGTCGGGCTCGTCACGCGTTTGTCGACGAGGTAGACCTGACCGTCGATCTCCATGGAGCGCAACGGCTCGAGTCGTTCGCCCGAGCACAACACACTCAAGGATTCACCGGTCGTCGGGTCATAGACAATGCCGTGCATGGAGCAGCGCAGGTGCTCGTGTTCTGCATCGAACACCGCGTCGTGCATGCAGTCCAGACGCCGCACCATGTGCACGCATTGATTCAAGTAGGCGAAGACCTGGCCGCCATGTCGCAGCACGATGGCGCTCTGCGGCTCGTGCTTGAACAGCACGGGGATGATGCGATGCTGACGATCCGTCAGATCAGCGCTGGCACAGACCAGCAGCTTGCGTTTGTCGAGCGCCGAAGCGCCCGGGGTTGGTGTCGTGCTCACCGTTCAGGACCCCTGGTTCGCATTCAGATGGGCGGCCAGGGCGCTGTCCAGGGTCACGGCATGCACGGTAAACCACCCCGGCAAATGGTCGCACACACCGACTCGGCCCATGGCGTTGAGCTCGCTATAAACGCGATCCATCTCCCGCACACCCGGGCGGAAGCGGGTGTCGACGGGATCGATCGGGAGCCCGCTCATTGCTGCTGCTCCCGGCGATGGGCGATGGTCTTGAACAGCTTGCGCGCGACGTAGGTGGCGAACTCCTCGCTGTTGTCGTAGCCATAGTCCATCGCCAGATTCGCCAGCTCGTCGATGGATGCACGTAGTCGGGCGATCTCGCTCGATTCTCGGCCGCAAGTCAGACAGCGCTCGCCATTGTCGCGGCAGGCGTTCTTGCCATGACAGGGTACGAAACGGGCCATGGCTCACCTCACTCCGAGTCGGGTGGCGAATGCCTGCCGGCCTACGCTGCAGCAGCGGGCCCGGGCGTACCGCAGGGCATCGCCTCGAGCATCGGAGACATCCGCGCTCGAGTTGCGTAAGACCGGGACTGCTTCCGTCTGCGCTCTCGGTTTCCGGGTGAGAGTTGGTGCCATGCGATCGATCTGCGCTGCTGTTTGCTTAGGCTGCCAACAGCAAACGACGGGCCAATAATCGTGAACTATTTTTCAATGACCTACCGGGAAATACGGCCCGTTGCGAGGGCGACGTGTCGCATTCGCGACAAGGACCGGTCCAAGGTCAGCCACGGCGGGTGACTCTATCGCCACATCCGGTTCGCCCTCAGGCGCTGAAGCGGTCCCGCGGCACCAGCGGATGCGCGCCGGCGACCGAGGTGCCAAGCGGCGTTGGCCATTGCCGACCACGAGACAGCGTGCCGGGTGACCGAGAAGACCTTTTGAAAGCAACAGCATCTCATCTCGGCTCGGCCTCCTCGGCCAGGATGCCGTTTCGCACCAACACACGATGGATCTTGCGGGCGGTCTTGGCCAGACGCGACAGGTCTGCAAGACTCGGCCGGTCTCCCTCGGCGAGCCGCTGCTCCCATGCCGCCAGCTCTCCCTCCAGATAGTCCAGCAGCTTTTGCGAGCAGCCGGAGCAGTCGCCGCTGCAGACGCGCGCCTGCGCCGCGTCGAACGGGATCGCGGCGCGCACCTCCTCGATGAGCCGTTGCATGGCGGTTCGGGTGTCCGGTTTCATGATGCGCTCGTTTCTTCGGACGCCTACGCCCCTCATGCGAAGACCCCGGCGCAGGAAGCGCGGGCCAACGTGTTAATCTTGGCCGAGGCCGTCCCGATCGAGCCCCTCCTCCCGCGCTGTCGGGTCGAGCGTCCGTCGCAATTCCCGGTCATCAACTCAACGAATATCGCTCGAACGCCGTCGACGGTCATTAGAGCACCGAGAAACTGCTCTTGGGCGGTGCCGATGTCGCCCGGATTTTGCCCTTTCACATCAGGATGTCTATGAAAATCCCAAAACGGCTGGAGCCGCTGGTCCGCGACGGTCTCATCGACGAGGTGATCCGGCCGCTCAAGAGCGGCAAGGAAGCCGCAGTCTATGTCGTGCATGCCGATGGCGCGGTGCGCTGTGCCAAGGTCTACAAGGAAGCCAATCAACGGGGTTTTCATAAGCAGGTCTTGTACAGCGAAGGACGTAAGGTGCGAAACAGTCGACAGGCGCGCGCCATGGCGAAAGGCTCTCGTTACGGACGCCAACAGCAGGAAGACGTTTGGCAGAATACCGAGGTCGATGCCCTATACCGCCTGGCCGCTGCGGGTGTGCGTGTTCCCAAGCCTCACCTCTATGTCGAAGGCGTCTTGCTGATGGAGCTCGTCACCGACGACGAGGGTAATGCGGCGCCAAGGCTCAATGATCTGGACCTGACGGGCGAGCAGGCGCTTCGCTACCACGAGATCCTGCTCAAGGATGTGGTGCGCATGCTGTGCAGCGGGCTCGTCCACGGCGATCTCTCGGAATTCAACATCCTGGTGGACCAGTATGGCCCCGTGATCATCGACCTTCCGCAAGCGGTCGATGCGGCGGCCAACAACAATGCCGCGCGAATGCTGGAGCGCGATGTCGGAAACCTGGCGTCCTACTTCGGTCAATTTGCCCCGGAGCTGCTCTCGACCAGCTATGCGAAAGAGATCTGGTACATCTACGAGAGCGGCGCTCTGACCCCCGAGATCAAATTGACCGGGCACTTCAAAGGCACCAATAAAGAAGTCGACATCGACAGCATCATGCGAGAGATCGACGATGCGCGCGACGATGCGATCAGGCGTCGCCAGGGGCGCGAGGAGGCTTGATGGTCGCTTCGCACTGCGCGCGGCATCGCGCGCGGAGCGCCGGGAAAGACGCGACACCCACGGCAAGGATCACGCCCGTGCGGGGCTTACCTTGAAGAACCGGCCCAAGCGTCCATGCACGCTGTCGTGAATCGAGAGCAGCGCCGGGATGACGAGCAGGACCAGAATCGTCGCGAAGCCGAGCCCGAAGGCGATCGACGTCACCATGGGGATGAGGAACTGCGCCTGGACCGATTTTTCGAAGAGCAGCGGCGTCAGGCCGGCGATCGTGGTCAAGGAGGTCAAGAGCACGGCCCGTAGTCGCTGCGAAGCGGCCTCGATCAGCGCCTCGCGGCTGGCAACACCTTGGTCGAGCTGCTCCTGATAGAACTTGACCAAGATGATGGAGTCATTGACCACGATTCCGGACAGGCCGAACATCCCGAAGAGCGAGAGAATCGTCACGTCGATTCCGATCAGCCAGTGACCGAAGAGTGCTCCGGTCAAGCCGAACGGGATGGCCGTCATGACCACCAAGGGCCATCCGTAGGACGAAAAGACCCAGGCCAGGATCACGTAGATCAGGATCAGACCCAGAATCAGCCCCTTGCGCATATCCGCGAAGGTCTCGCGCTGATCCGCGGAACGGCCCTCGAACGAGTAGCTGATCCCGTAGGCGGACTGAAGCTCCGGAAGCGTCGACGAAATCAGGCCCTCGATGATGGTGCCGACGTTGTTCACGTCCGAGTCGACGTCCGCGGAAACCTCGACCGCCAGCTTGCCTTCGGCGTGCCGCAGGATCTCGAAACCACGCCGCGAGTGCCATTCGGCGACGGTCGTCAGCGGGACCGATGTGCCGTCGGCGAGGCGGATATTGATGCGCTCCAGGGTCCCGAGACGCTCTCGCTCGTTCCTCGGCAGCTTGACCCGGACCTCGACCTCGTCGGCGCCGTCCTGGAAGATCTGAACCAGTTGTCCTTCGAAGGCGGTCCGCAATTGGGTGCCCAACTCCGCGACCGTGAGACCCAGCGCCTCCCCGGCGGGGGTGAGCGAGTAGATGATCTGCTCGCGACCGAAGGCCATGTCGTCCTCGACGGCCGTCACGCCGGGAAGCCCCTTGATCACCTCCGAGATGTCGAGTGCGGCGGCCTTCAGGGTCTCGGCATCGGCCCCGAAGAGCCGCACCGTCAAGTCGCGGCCGGGCGGTCCCGCGCGTCGCGAGGCAATGGTGAAGCCTTCGAGCCCGGCAGGCAGCGTGATGCGCTCACGCCAGGCCCGAATGAACTCCTCGTTGCGAACGTCGCGGGCATCGGGTGCGATCAGCTCAACCTGCAGCGCACCGAGCTGGTCGGCCGCCGAGCCGCTGCCGCTGTCGGCCTTGGAGCCGTGCAGCGCGATCGCCAGGTTCACCAGCTTGCCCTGATCGAAGGCACGCTCGGTCTCCCACAGCGTGTCCTCGAGCTGCTCGATCAGCGCGTCGACTTGGGCACGCGGCGTGCCGGCGACGAAGGTTGCGTTCGCCGTGATGATCTGACCCTCGGGGGTCGGGAAGAAGACAAAGGCCAGTCGCCCTCCCGCCAACAATCCGACAGCGATCATCAAGGCCGCAACTGCCCCGGCGATGGTCACGAAGCGGTGGTGCACGGCCAAGGTCACCAGGGGGCGAAAGGCCCGATCCCGGAACCACTCGAAGCCCCGATCAAGCCGCCCCCGGAACGAATCCGGCGTGACCTTGTGGGCATGGACGAAGGCGCTGCGCAGATGGCTCGGCAACACCAGCATGCTTTCCAGGAGCGAGGCGAGGATGACGGCGACGATGACCAGCGGGATCACGTTCAGGATGTTGCCGATCGTCCCGCCGACCAACATCAGCGGGAGAAACGCAGCGATGGTCGTCAGCGAGGAGGCGACCACCGGGGCCATCATCCGACGCACACCGCCCTCGGCCGCGAGCAGAGGGTCCTCGCCCATCTGATGATGCGCCATGGCGTCCTCGCCGACGACGATGGCGTCGTCCACGATGATCCCCAGCGCCATGATGAGCGCGAACAGGCTCATCATGTTGATGCTGCCGCCGGCCAGATAGAGGATGTAGAGGGTCGCGAGAAAGGACACGGGGATGCCCCAGGCGACCCAGAAGGCGACGCGACCGCTCAGAAACAGGTACAGGATCGCGACCACGGCGACGAGACCGGTCGCGCCGTTGTTGACGAGCAGCATGATGCGATCGCGGATCAGCTCCCAGGAGGCATCGTAGACGACCAGCTCGACCCCCGGCGGCAGCAAGGGACGCGTCTCGGCGAGCCACTCGTCGAGCACCTTTGCCGCTGCGAGCGAGTTACCCGTCTCGGCCCGCTGCAGGACCATCTCGACCGCCGGGCTGCCGTTCATCGAGAGCTGCAGCGTGGAGTCGCGCGGCACCCGCTCGATCTCGGCGATGTCGCCGAGCTGCAGATTCAGCGTCTCCTCGGTCTTGATGGGAATCTCGCCGAACTCCAGGCTGTCGCGCCGCTTGTCGAGGCTGCGCAGCTCGCGCGTCGCCTCGCCGCGCCCGATCGCACCGGCGGGCAGATCCCTGCTGAAGGCGTCGACTCGCTCGCCGATCTGCGGCAGACCCAGCCCCAGCTCTTCGAGTCGCGCCTGCTCGATTTGGATACTGATCTCTTCGAGCGGAAGGCCGCGGATCTCCACCTTGTCGATCCCGCGCTCCAACAGCTCCGATTCGAAGCGACGCGCCAGATGACGCATCTCGTCCGGACGCTCGAGCCCGGTCAGAACCAACCGCGCCACGGACTCGTAGCGGTTGACAAGCGCAACCTCGGGCTTCTCGGCGTCCTGAGGAAGATTGCGGAAATCGTCGACCAAGCGGCGGACATTGTCCAACGCCAGCAAGGGATCGACGCCCTCCTCGAACTCGATCGTGATCGCCGAGATCCCTTGGGTGGAGGTGGAGGTCATCTTGCGCAGGCTGTCGACCGAGCGCAGGCGCTGCTCCAGGGGATTGGTGATACCGTCCTCGATGTCCTCGGCGCTCGCGCCCGTCCAGACGACCCGCACCGTCACCACGTCCAGATCGAAGCTCGGGAAGAACTGTACGTTCAGGCGATCCAGAGCGAAGATCCCGCTCAGGATCATGATCGCCATCAGGAGGTTGGCCGCGACCTTGTGGTGGGCAAACAGACCGATGATGTCGTTCTGATGACCCTTGATCACCTTCTCCTTGGCGGGTCTGCTGTTCGTCACTGCACCGTCTCCACCCGCAACCCATCGATAGCGTTCGGCATGTGGGTCACGATCAGGCGGTCCCCGGCAGCGAGATCGGGCGCCTGCACCAGCAGACGCTCCTCGCCCGTCTCGGTGAACCAGCTCCCCAGACTGCGCACGGGCACGCCTTTCATCCGCCCGTCGACGAGCTTGTAGACGCGATCACCGCCGTAGACTGCACCGAAGGGGGCCGGCACCGCGCCATCCTGCGGCGGTCGGTCCAGGCGCAACGAGATCATCTGACCGGCGCGCAGAAGGCCTGCCTCGTCCTCGACATCGAAAAGACCGTCGATGCCGCTGGCGCTTGCCTCCCCGGCGAGCCGCTCCAGCGAGAGCTTGAGCGAGCGCTCCCCGATGGTGGCGGTGGCGGGCAGTCGGCCCTCCTCCTGCAGCGAGGCGGTCAGCTCCGCCTGAAAGGGCGCCGGAATCCGCGCGCGGACCTCCAGGCTGTCGATTGCATAGAGCGTCAAGAGGACATCGTCCTTGCGCACCTGATCACCCGCCGTGACCGAGACCTTGGCGATGATGGCATCGTAGGGTGCGACCACCGGAGCACGCTCGAGCTCGAGCGCGATCTCCTCTAGACGGGCCCGGGCACTCGAGAGTCTCGCTTCGAGGGCGCGTTGACGCGCCGGAAAATCCGCGATGCTCATCTCGCGGTTGCTCACGGCCAGCGCTTGGCGGGCCAATTCCTGCTCGGCGATATCCAGGTCGGTTTGGGAGCCGACCCTCTGCTTGGTCAGCTGCGAGGCGCGCTCGACGCCGTCTTGGGCGATGGCGAGCAGCTTGCGCTCCTGCTCGAGCGCGGCGAGATCAGTCTCGTGCCCGGTGCGCTCGCTTTCGACCTGCGCCTCCAACTCGTCGAGCTGGGCCCGGGCCTGTGCGAGACGGAAGCTGAAGTCACGCGGATCGAGCTCCACCAGAAGCTGTCCTGCCTCGACTCGATCGCCCTCGCGCACCAGCACCCGAGCGACCCGCGCCTGTGCGGAAGCCGCCGCGCGCAGGAGATCAGGCGTCTGGACACTGCCGTAGAGCTCGAGCCCAGGCGAGAGCCGACGCGGCTCCACCGTTTCGGCCTCGATTCGCCAGACGCGCTCGTTGATCTCCGCCGGCGGACGTTCGGGCCGGGTCTGCTTGAGATACTGAAAAACTCCGAAACCGACGGCGAGAATCAGGACGGGCAAGAAAAACTTGGACAGGCGCTTCACGGTGGCTCGCGGAGTTACGGCTAGGGTGGCTAGTGTCGGGGCACGCTGTGCCCAAAGCAACTCGTCAGCCGGCGCCGCTGTAGTCGAAGGTGAGCTCTTCGTCGACTGCGATTGCGCGCAGGGCGTAGAGATCGAAGCCGTCGAGTTCGGCGTTCGGGTCGTCGCTGTGGTTCAACCAGCGCAGGAGGTTGCGCACCTCGCGACCGGTGAGGACGTTGCCCTCGCTGTCGTAGGTCCAAAGCACGTAGGTACCATCTCGGTCCACCTCGGGGCCTTCGAAGGTGCCGATGAAGTCGCCGCTGCGAAACGCGATCTTGGCGAAGCAGCCTTGGCCGTGAATCGGCGAGGCGGCGCGGTAGACACGTGTGTGCAGCAGGTCGTCGGCGGAGGAAGAGCGGGCCATCCAGGGCTCGATCGCGTCGCGTTACGCGGCCTCAACGGCGCTTGGCCTTGGCGAAGGCATCCGCCATCGTTCCGCCGCCGGGGGCCTCGGACGCTGCGGGCGCCTTCGCGCGAGCCGCACCTCGTCCGTCGGATGCCGGGCGTGCATCGGCCGAGCGGCCGGGCCGACCCGGCGGGATGTGTGCCCTCGGGCGCGGTTCGCGACCCTGCGACCGGCTGTCGGAGGCGTCGCCGGCCGTGCGCTCGGGCGCGACATCGCCCAGACGCATGCTCAGCGCGATGCGTTTGCGCACGAGATCGACCTCCATCACCTTCACCTTCACGAGGTCGCCTGACTTGACCACCGCATGCGGATCCTTGACGAAGCGATCGGCCAAGGCGGAGATGTGCACCAGGCCGTCTTGATGGACCCCGACGTCCACGAAGGCGCCGAAGTTGGTCACGTTGGTGACGGTACCCTCCAGGATCATGTCGGGCTTGAGATCCTTGAGCGTCTCAACGCCCTCCTTGAGCTGAGCGGTCTTGAACTCGGGGCGTGGGTCGCGGCCGGGTTTCTCCAGCTCGGCGAGGATGTCCTTCACGGTGGGCAGGCCAAAGCGCTCGTCGGTGAAGCGGGCGGGATCCAGGCGGCGCAGGGTCGCGCTGTCGCCGATCAGCGCGGTGATGGGTTTGCCGGTTTCCGCAAGGATGTTGCGCACCAGCGGATAGGCCTCCGGGTGAACGGCAGACGCGTCCAGCGGCTCGTCGCCGTCGCGCACGCGCAGGAAACCCGCACTCTGTTGGAACGCCTTCTCGCCGAAGCGGGGGACCGCCATCAGGCGTTTGCGGTTGGGAAAGGCCCCGTTGGTCTCGCGAAACTGAACGATATTCTCGGCCAGAGTGCGGTTGAGTCCCGAGACTTGTGTCAGCAGCGGCACGGAGGCGGTGTTCAGATCCACCCCGACGGCGTTCACGCAGTCCTCCACCACGGTATCCAGGGCACGCGCGAGTCTGGGCTGATTCACGTCGTGCTGGTACTGACCGACACCGATCGCCTTGGGATCGATCTTGACCAGCTCGGCGAGCGGATCCTGCAGCCGGCGTGCGATCGAGACCGCGCCGCGCAGCGAGACATCCAGCTCGGGCAGCTCTTTGGAGGCGAATTCGGAGGCCGAATAGACCGAGGCGCCCGCCTCGCTCACGACGAGCGAGCGCAGGCCGAGCTCCGGGTGGCGCTGGATCAGCTCGCGCACCAGCCGGTCGGTCTCGCGCGAGCCGGTGCCGTTGCCGATACTCACGAGCTTCACCCCGTGCTGCTTCGACAACTGGGCGAGACGCGCGATGGAGGCATCCCATTGGTTCTTCGGCACATGCGGATAGATGGTGTCGGTCGCCGCCACACGCCCGGTGCCGTCGACGATGGCGACCTTCACCCCGGTGCGCAGTCCGGGATCCAGCCCGAGTGTCGCAAGCCGGCCCGCCGGGGCCGCCAACAAGAGCGCCTTAAGGTTGAGCCCGAAGACGCGGATCGCCTCCTCTTCGGACGCCTCCAGCATCCGGCCTTTGAACTCTAAATCGAGACGCGTCAGCAGCTTGATCCGCCAGGTCTTGCGGACCGTTTCGATCAGCCAGTCGTCGCCGGGGCGCCCGGCCTGGCGAACCCCGAAGCGCGAGGCGATCAGACCGCGACAGACGGCGTCCGGATCATCGCCCTCCCCGGCCAACAGCTCCAGGTGCAGGACGCCTTGGTTGCGCCCGCGGAACAAGGCCAGCGCACGGTGCGATGGAATGCGCGCAAGCGGCTCGCGATAGTCGAAATAATCCGAGAACTTATTGCCCTCTTCTTCCTTGCCGGGCATCACCTTGGAGACCAGAATGCCCTGCTGCCAGAGGTGATCGCGCAGACGCCCGGTCAGCTCGGGATCCTCGGCGAAACGCTCCATCAGGATCTGACGCGCGCCTTCCAATGCCGCGGCGATGTCCTCCACGCCCTTGGGCGAATCCACATAGGACGCCGCGCGCGATTCGGGCAACGCGCTCGGATCCGCGAGCAGCGCATCGGCCAAGGGCTCGAGCCCCGCCTCGCGCGCGATCTGGGCCTTGGTGCGCCGCTTAGGCTTGAAAGGCAGGTAAAGGTCTTCTAAGCGCTGCTTGGTCTCGGCGCCGACGATCTCGGCTTGGAGCTCCGGCGTCAGCTTGCCCTGCTCCTCGATGCTCTTGAGCACGGTCGCGCGACGCTCGTTCAGATCGCGCAGATAGACCAGGCGTTCTTCGAGTAAGCGTAACTGGATGTCGTCCAGCCCCCCCGTGGCCTCTTTGCGATAGCGTGCGATGAAGGGCACGGTTGCGCCTTCGTCGAGCAGTCGGATGGCGGCCTCGACCTGTTCGGGTCGAGCGGCAAGCTCCTGGCTGAGGGTCCGGGTGATGTCGGTCATGCGCGATAGGTTCCGATGCGGCGGATCAGGATGGATGGCGGCGGCAGCATACACCCCCGACGCGAAGGGCGCAGGCGCTCAGGACGGCGGCAGTCGACAGGTATCGCCGTAGACGGCCATGATCTGCTTGAGCTCGCGCAGCAGGGTTCGGCACTCCTCCTCGCTCAGATCACGTGTCTCGGGCAGCTGCACCCCGGCTTCCAAGGCGGCGATGTCTTGCCTGACCTGATTGCAACCCTTCGTGCACACCGCCTCGATGCGCGCATCCACACGACACTGCTCATGAGTCTGCAAGGCCCTGGCCTCCGGCGGGGAGCGAGATGGTCCGACAGCCGGGCGTATACCCAGAGAGACCGGGGCGCCCAGTTTGTCGAGTGTTTGTCGATTATAGGAAGATGACGACGGAGGTCACAACGCATGTCGACGCAAAGACAGGATGAAGACGGCGCGATAACGGCCCCTCCGACGATCGATTGGACGGCCGGGCCGAGCCGTTGCGAGATCCGATCGGGTGCCCTGCATCTATGGCGAATCCGCACGGATGCGCACGGGATCGAGCTTGAGCACGCTCTGAGCCTGCTCGGCGAGCACCAGCGCGCGCGCGCGGCGCGGATGCGCCATCTGCCCTATCGCGAGCGCTATGTCCGCGCCCACGCCGGACTGCGCGAGATCCTCTCGCGCTACCTCGACGCGCCGCCGGGGTCGCTCCGCTTCGACTATGGTGCGGCCGGCAAGCCCGCTCTTGCAGGCGCAGTGCTGCCGCTCTCGTTCAATCTGACGACGACCGGCGATCTGGCCTTGGTGGGTGTTTGCGCCGGGAGCGGGCCGAGTGAGGAAATCGGCGTGGACTGCGAGCTGATCCGCCCGCGACGCGATATCGAGGCGGTTGCGCAGCGGATGTTCGCGCCCGAGACCGTGCACGCCATCAAGGCCGCTCCGCCGCCCGAGCGCCTCGCACGCTTCTACCGTGCCTGGACCGCACTCGAGGCGGATGCCAAGGCCGACGGTCGCGGACTCTTCCGGCCCCGACCCGCCGGCGCACAACCGCCGGCCGTTCTGCATTGCATCCCGGAAGCCGGCTATATCGCTGCGATTGCGCGCGAGACCCTGCCGCCGGTGTCGGACTGGTCGACGCTCTATCTGCTGCCGCAGGCATGATCGGCGCCTGCCAGAGCGTCGTCGATCGGTCGATGAGGTCGCGCAAGATCGCAGCGAAAGGTCCGGCACGCCGCGTATAATCCGCGCCTTCAATCCCGAGGAGCGCCGTTCGTTGGAAACTATTCAGATCGTCTTACTTGCGTTCGTTCAAGGCATTACGGAGTTCTTGCCGATCTCGAGCTCGGGACATCTGATCCTGACGCCGCTCCTCTTCGGCTACGAGCTGCAGAGTCTCGCTTTCGATGTCGCGTTGCATCTCGGCACGCTCGCCGCGGTGATGCTCTATTTCAGACGCGAGATCGTGACCATGACGATCGCCGTGCTGCAGTCGCTGCGCACGCGCAGATTCGACGCGCCCGACGCTCGACTCGGCTGGATGATCATCCTCGCCACCCTGCCGGTGATCGTGCTGGGACTGCCGCTGAAATCGGTGCTCGAGGTGCTGCGCGAAGACGCGACCCTGGTTGCACTGGTGGTTGCGGCCACCAGCATCGGCTTCGGGTTGCTGCTGTGGTGGGCGGACTTCAGCAGAAAACGCGCGCGCGACGAATACAGCGTCGGCTGGAAGGCGGCCCTGTTCGTCGGCGTCATGCAGGCGGTCGCGATCATTCCGGGGACCTCGCGCTCGGGCATCACCATCACGGCGGCGCTCATGCTCGGGCTGACCCGCAAGGCGGCTTCGCGCTTCTCGTTCCTGCTGGCGATCCCGACGATCATCATGGCCGGCGGGCTCGAAACGCTCGATCTGCTGCAGGCCGGCGAGCCGGTCGACTGGATGTCGCTGTTGCTCGGCGCGGCACTCTCGTTCATCGTCGCCTACCTGACCATTCATTACTTTCTGAAATTCATCGAGCGCATCAGCATGCTCCCCTTCGTGATCTACCGGATCCTGCTGGGCGCCGTCATCCTGATACTGGTGTGGTGATCCGCTATGAGTCTCGAAGCCGAAATCGCGACGACCTTGACCTCCGGGATCGCAAGCCTGCAGCCGATCCTCGATCGCTACGGACTCTGGGCACTCTTTGTCGCCTGCATGGCCGAAGGATTCGGGATCCCGCTGCCGGGACAGACCCTCTTGATCGCCTGCGCACTCTTGGCCGCGACCGGGAAGATGGACATCGTCGTTGTCCTGATCGTGGCGTGGACGGCGACCCAGCTCGGCGACATCATCGGCTATCTGATCGGACGCTATGGGTTGAAGGGGCTGCTCAAACGTGCGTCCAAGCATCGCGAACGCCTGGATAAGGCCGAGGCGGCCTTCGCGCGTTGGGGGATCGGGTTGTTGGTTGTCGCACGCTTTCTCGACGGGTTGCGTCAGACCAGCAATATTGCAGCCGGGGCGCTGCAGATGCCCTGGCTGCGGTTCCTCACGGGAACCATCCTGGGCACCAGTCTCTGGGTCGGCGCCTTCGGGTTCGGGGCCTACACCCTGAAGGAGGACTTCCAACGCATCACCGACGTCATCGAGCCGCTCAGACCCTATGTGCTTGCCTTCTCGGCGGTCTTGATCCTGGCGTTCATCTGGTTCCTGGTGCGCCGTAAATCGGCCGGCCAACACGCCTGAGCCGCGGCAAGTCGCACGGCGGGCTTGGCCATGACCTGAGCAACAACCAACGGGGGGCGGAAGCATGATCAATCCCCAGCCACCGGACGCGCTTGAGATGACACGGCCGGACTACGACGGCGGCGGCATCCTCAATCTGATGAGCAGCATCATCCAGGCCCGCGGCGGGCGGTCCGACGCCCCGAGCCTGCGGGATCTGCCGACGGACGAGCTGGCGCGAGCCACCAATCTGATCCTCTTGGTCATCGACGGTCTCGGCGCCGATTGGCTCGACAAGCGATCTCCCGACGGGATCCTGAGCCGAGCGCGGCGCGCGACCCTCACCTCGGTCTTCCCCTCGACGACGGCCGCCGCGATCCCGACATTTCTGACCGGGGAAGCGCCGTCGGCACACGGACTGACCGGCTGGCATACCTATCTGGGCGAGCTCGGGTGCGTGATGACGGTGCTCCCCGGCACGCCGCGCTTCGGCGGCGTACCCTATCGGCAGGCAGGGATCGATCCGGTCAAGCTCTTCGGGACCACACCGGTCTCCGACCGGATCGCCACCCGCAGCATCTTGGTCTCGCCGGCGCACATCGCCCGCTCGGACTTCAATCGCGCACATCTGGGGCGCGGCGAGCTGGTGACCTTCAAGGGATTGCGCGACATGTTCACCCGCACTGCCGGGGTTCTGCGCGGTTGGGGGCGACGTCGCCGGGAGCCAAAATATCTCTATCTCTATTGGCCGAGACTCGACGCCATCGGTCACGAGCAGGGAATGGAGAGTCCGGCTGCACAGGCACACCTGCATGAGATCGAACAGGAGATCGCCGCCTTCATGCAGGAGATCGCCGATACGGACAGCCTGCTGCTGGTCAGCGCCGATCACGGTCAATTGGATATTCGGCCCGCGGATGCGATCGACCTCGCCGATCATCCGGAGCTCGAAACCCATCTCTTACTTCCGCTGTGCGGCGAGCCGCGTGCGGCCTTTTGCTATCTGCGCTCCGGCCATGCGGAGGCCTTTCGCGACTACTGCAACGATGTGCTCGCGGACCGCGTGGAGCTAGTGGCCAGCGAGCAGCTCGTCGAGGAGGGATTCTTCGGAACGGGGAGACAGCACCCGCGATTCATGGAGCGTGTCGGGGATGCCTGTCTGCTCCCGAAGGGCAACAACGTCGTCCGACAGTGGCTGCCCTTCGAGGAGCCTCACCGTCAGATCGGGGTCCACGGCGGACTCAGCGACGCCGAGCTTCGGGTTCCCTTGTGTCTGCTGCGTACTTAAACCGCGCCCGGTGCGACATGCGTCATTTGTTGAATTGGGTTGGCCGCGCCAGCTCCGACGACTGTCGGAGCTGGCGCGGTTTAAGGTATTAAAAAATTAAATTTTAAACCGCGTCTCACCTAGATCGAGGATAACGCCAAAGCCAAACGCAAAATGAAAATGACGCATGTCGCTCCGGACGCGGTTTAACATGCCGAGCGCCGTTACATCAAACCGAGCTGGAGACGTGCCTCGTCGCTCATGTTCGCCTGACTCCAAGGCGGGTCCCACACCAAGTCGACCTGAATCAGGCCCACACCCTCGACCTTCGAAACGGCATCCTTGACCATGATCGGCATCATGCCGGCGACCGGACAAGCCGGCGCGGTCAGGGTCATGTCGATCGACACATCCCCGACCGGCGAGATGTCGACCCGATAGATCAGACCGAGATCATAGATGTTGATGGGGATCTCCGGATCCTGCACGCTGCGTAGCGCCTCGATGATGGGCTCGCGCAGCTCCTCGGCGTCCATCTGCTCGACCGCGACATCCTCCGTGAGCACGGCCGTGCTCGCACTCTCCTCGTCATGCTTGCCGAAGCCGGCAAAGCGGGCCAGTCTGTTCATGCTCGACCTCTTGACTGCAATTTCCGGTTGAACCGCGTCCGGTGCGACATGCGATGCCTTCATTTCGACTCGACCATCGCCGAGCCCACTGCCTTCGGACGCGGTTTACGTTAAGGGAGCGGTTTCCAGTCGGCGCCCGACCTCCTCCGACACCGCCTCGCGCAGTGCATCGCTATGCAATGCGTCGATGATCTCCTCGGCGAATCCCAAGCAGAGCATGCGGCGTGCAAAGGGTGCGGAGATACCGCGCGAGCGCAGATAAAACAGCTTCTCCGGCTCGATTTGGCCGACCGTCGTGCCGTGACTGCACTTCACGTCGTCGGCGTTGATCTCGAGCTGCGGCTTGGTATCGACCTCCGCGTTCTCGGACAACATGAGATTCTTGTTGGACATGGCCGCGTCGGTCTTCTGCGCGTCCTTGGCCACCACGACCCGGCCGTCGAAGACCGCCCGACCCTTGCCGTAGAGGATGCCCTTGAAGGTCTCGCGACTCGAGCAGGACGGGACCGCGTGATTCACGTCGATGTGGTAGTCCATCAACTGCCGATCGCCCGCGAGATAGAGCCCCTGCAGGTCGCATTCGGCATGCTCGCCGCTGAAGCGGGTCACCAGATCGGTGCGCGCCCAGGCGGCGCCCAGGCCGATATTGACGCCGACATAACGGCTGCCGGCGTCCTGGCTCAGATAGAGACCCGTGATATGGAAGGCGTTCGGGCTCTCGACCTGGATGCGGTCGTGCTTCAGCACGGCGTCGCGCCCGAGCGACAGCTCCAACACCGAGTTGGTGCAGTAGAGCGACTCGCCGAGACTCACATACCGCTCGATCAGGGTTGCCTGCGCACCGTCCGCGAGCGAAACCACATGGCGCGGCTGTGCGACGCGCGGCTCGTCCATCCCGACGGAGAGATGGATCAGCTCGATCGGCCGCTCGAGGATCGCACCGCGGTCCAGCAAGACCACAAGGCCGTCGTCCAGACCTGCCGTGTTCAAGGCAGCAAACAAGGGCTGACTCTCGCCCGCCACGCCGTTGAGGCGCTCGCGCAAGGCATCGGGGTCGCTTGACAACAAGGCCCGCAGACCAGTCACGCGAACACCGCGCGGCAGGTCGCCGAGCGCGGACAGCGACGGCGTAAAACGGCCGTTCACCATCACCACACGATGGCTGTCCAGCTCGGGGATCAGGAGCTCCTCGAAGTCGTGCAACTGCAGCGCGGTGACCTCGTCCTCGACCCGAGCGAACCCCTGCTCGATCAGTCTCTTCAGACTGGTATAGCGCCAAGCTTCTTGCTTGGTACCCGGCACGCCTTGCTCGCGCACTTGGTCCAAGGCGCTGCGCCGCTGCGCCTCGAGCCAATCGAGCCCGGCGCCGACCTCGCCGTCCGCACGAGCGGAAAGCCAGGTGTCGAAGCTGGTGGGCGCAGCACCGTTCATGCCGCCTGCTCCTGCTCAAGGATCCAGCCGTATCCCTTCTCTTCAAGCTCCAGCGCCAGCTCCTTGCCGCCCGAGCGGATGATCCGGCCTTTCGCCAAGACATGGACACGATCGGGCTCGATGTAGTCGAGCAGACGCTGGTAGTGGGTGACCACGATCATGGAACGTTCCGGACTGCGCAGCGCATTGACGCCGTCGGCCACCACGCGAAGGGCGTCTATGTCCAGTCCGGAATCGGTCTCGTCGAGGATCGCGAGCTTGGGCTCGAGCAGCGCCATCTGGAAGATCTCGTTGCGCTTTTTCTCGCCGCCGGAAAATCCGGCGTTGACCGCGCGTTTGAGCAAAGAGTCGTTCAGATGCAGGATCTTCAGCTTCTCCTTGATGAGGCGCAGAAACGACACCGCGTCCAATTCGCTCTCGCCGCGGGCCTTGCGGATGCTGTTGAGTGCGGCCTTCAAGAAATAGGTGTTGTTGACGCCGGGCAGCTCGACCGGATACTGAAAGGCCAGGAAGACGCCCCGGTGCGCGCGCTCTTCGGGCTCGAGCGCAAGCAGATCCTGCCCCTCGAAGGTGACTGAGCCAGCCGTGACCTCATAACCCTCGCGTCCGGACAGGACATGCGAGAAGGTGCTCTTGCCAGAGCCGTTCGGACCCATGATGGCGTGGATCTCACCGGGACCGACTTCCAGGTCGAGTCCCGTCAGGATCTCGTTTTCACCCACGTTGGCCCGCAGGCCCTTGACAGACAACATCATTAAGTCTCCTGATCGATCGCGTCCGGCGTGACATGCGCGATCCCCGGATTGGATCGGCCTGAGAGCCGGCCAAAGAACGTCTGAGCCGACGCGATCGATGTGTTTAATGTCGTTTATAAAGACTTGAACCGCGTCGCGCGGATGCTATTGATCGCCGCAAGACCGGATGCGTGCACTAAGCGTGAATGCTCATCCGAACGCGGTTCAATAAGGTTCAACCCACCGCGCCTTCCAAGCTGATACTCAAGAGCTTCTGGGCCTCGACCGCGAACTCCATCGGCAGCTCGTTGAAGACCTCTTTGCAGAAGCCGTTGACGATCATCGAGACCGCGTCCTCCTCGGTGAGTCCGCGCGAGCGGCAGTAGAACAACTGGTCGTCGCTGATCTTCGAGGTGGTCGCCTCGTGCTCCAGATTGGCGCTCGGGTGCTTGACCTCGATGTACGGAAAGGTATTGGCGCTGCAGCGGTCGCCGATCAGCAGGGAGTCGCACTGGGTGTGGTTGCGCGCACCCTCGGCACGCTGGCTGATCCGCACCAGACCGCGATAGGTCTGCTGCCCTTCGCCGGCGGAGATGCCTTTGGAAACAATGGTCGAGCTGGTGTTGCGCCCCAAATGGATCATCTTGGTGCCGGTATCGGCCTGCTGACGACCCTTGGTAACGGCGACCGAGTAGAACTCGCCGACCGAATCGTCGCCGCGCAGGATGCAGCTGGGGTATTTCCAGGTGATCGCCGAACCGGTCTCGACCTGGGTCCAGGAGATCTTGGAGCGCGCACCGCGGCACTCCCCGCGCTTGGTCACGAAGTTGTAGATGCCGCCGCGCCCTTGAGCATCGCCCGGATACCAGTTCTGGACGGTCGAGTATTTGATCTCGGCATCGTCCATGGCAATCAACTCGACGACCGCAGCATGGAGCTGGTTCTCGTCGCGCTGGGGCGCCGTGCAGCCTTCGAGATAGCTGACATAACTGCCGGCTTCGGCGATGATCAGGGTCCGCTCGAACTGACCGGTGTTGCGCGCGTTGATTCGGAAATAGGTGCTGAGCTCCATCGGACAGCGCACGCCCTTCGGGACATAGACGAAGGTGCCGTCGCTGAAGACCGCGGCATTGAGGCCGGCGTAATAGTTGTCCGTATGCGGAACTACCGAGCCCAGGTACTGCTTGATCAACTCCGGATGCTCGTGAACGGCCTCGGATATGGAGCAGAAGATGACGCCCGCGTCGGCCAACACGGCGCGGAAGGTCGTGGCCACCGAGACGCTGTCGAACACGGCATCCACGGCGATCCCGGCGAGCGCCTTTTGCTCCTCGATCGGAATGCCGAGCTTCTCGTAGGTCTCAAGCAAGGCCGGATCGATCTCGTCGAGGCTCTTGGGCATGTCTTCCGGGCGTTTCGGGGCCGAGAAGTAGGAGATCGACTGGAAATCGATCGGCGGATAGTGGACCGAGGCCCAGTGCGGCGTCTGCATGGTGAGCCAATGCCGGTAGGCCTTGAGTCGCCACTCGGTCATGAACTCGGGTTCGCCCTTGCGGGCGGAGATGGCACGCACCACCCCTTCGTCCAGACCGGGCGGCAGGGTATCGGACTCGATCTCGGTCACGAACCCATGCTCGTACTCGGATCGGACGATATCGTCGACAGCTTGGGTTGAGGTCATCTCTCCTGGCTCCGTTTTCTTGAGCGTTTTACTAGGTATTTACTATACGCCCTTCGCGGCGGGTTTCAACATCCCGCGGGACGTTCGGAATCGATCGGATCGGTTGGGATTTGGTTCCTGACGTGACCCATGTCCGAGCGCCGCACCCCGGTTTCAAGGGCTTTTGCGCAGCAACTCAAATAATGACGGGATTATATTCGAATTTTCGCAGCGCATTCAGCGCGGACTTGTTAATGCGAACGGTTCCCATTATTCTGAGTGCCGGACGAATCACCTCAAACGACATTCGGCCCATCGGGAGGCCCAACCGCATGAAACCATCACGCTGTCTCATCTCCTCGATCACCTGCGGGATCGCCGCGGCGCTCATCTTCGCCGTCCCGCCGAGCGTCGCCGCAGCCGACGAGGAGGTCAACCTTTACTCCGCACGCAAGGAGGAGCTGATCAAGCCCTTGCTCGACCGTTTCACGGAACAGACCGGCATCAAGGTCAACATGGTCACGGACAAGGCCGAGACCTTGCTCAAACGCCTGGAGAGCGAGGGGATCAACTCGCCCGCCGACCTGCTGGTGACGGTCGATGCCGGCAACCTCTATCGCGCCAAAGAGGCCGGGGTGACGCAGCCGATCGAGAGTCAGGTGCTGGTCGAGGCGATCCCGGAGGCCTACCGCGACCCCGAGGGTCATTGGTTCGGTCTGTCGCTGCGTGCGCGCCCCATCCTCTATGTCGAGGGCAAGGTCGACCCCGCCAGCCTCTCGACCTACGAGGCGCTGGCCGACCCGGCTTGGAAAGGGCGCATCTGCATCCGCTCCTCGGACAACATCTACAACCAGTCGATGGTCGCCTCCATGATCGCCGCCGACGGCGTCGAAGCCACGGAGACCTGGGCGAAAGGTCTCGTCGCCAACATGGCGCGTCCGCCCAAAGGCGGCGATCGCGATCAGATCGCAGCGGCTGCGGCCGGACAATGCGACCTCGCCATCGCCAACACCTACTACCTTGCCGGCATGCTGACCTCGGGCGATCAAAGTCAGGTGGACGCCGCGCAGGTGATGCGGGTCTTCTGGCCGAACCAGGACGGTCGCGGCGCCCATGTGAACGTGAGCGGGATCGCGATGACCCACTCGGCAAAAAACAAGGAGGCGGCGGTCAAGCTTGCGGAGTTCCTCGTCAGTCCCGAATCCCAAGCCTGGTATGCCGAGGTCAACGGCGAGTACCCGGTGCTACCGGGCGCCGAAGTGAGTGAGCTTCTGCAATCCTGGGGCGAGTTCAAGGCCGACGACCTGCAGCTCTCGAAGCTCGGCGAATTCGGGCCGGAAGCGGTACGTCTGATGGACCGCGCGGGCTGGAAATAGACGGGCGGCCGCTCGAGAAGCGATAATGGGGCCCGAAAGGGCCCTCTCGGTGGCCCTCCGCAACGCAGAGGCAGCCCCTTTCATGAGGCGATCGTGAGCACGCATGAGCGCCGGGGGTTTTGGTCGGCGAGCATCGTCGCGATCGCGCTCTTGACCGGCCTGCCGGTGCTGGTGATCGTCGGCTTCGTCCTGGTTCCCGCCGGCGATGTCTGGCAGCATCTCGTCGACACGGTCCTCGCCGACTATGTGATCAACACGCTGCTGTTGATGCTCGGAGTCGCCCTCGGAACCCTGATCGGCGGCGTCGGCACGGCCTGGCTGACCAGCATGTGTCGCTTCCCGGGACGCGGCCTGTTCGAGTGGGCCCTGATCCTGCCCATGGCGATGCCCGCCTACATCATCGCCTACACCTACACCGGCATGCTGGATTTCGCCGGACCGGTTCAAAGTACCCTCCGCGACTGGACCGGATGGGGTTTCGGAGACTACTGGTTTCCCGAGATCCGCTCGCTCGAAGGGGCCGCCCTGATGCTCGCCCTGGTCCTCTACCCTTACGTCTATCTGCTCAGCCGAGCCGCCTTTCTCGGTCAGTCGTTGTGCGTGCTGGACGTCAGTCGCACACTCGGCAACGGCCCCTGGCGCACCTTCTTTTCGGTCGCCTTGCCCCTGGCGCGTCCCGCCATCGTCGCCGGCCTGACCCTGGCCCTGATGGAGACCCTAGCCGATTACGGTACGGTCCAGTATTTCGGCGTCCAAACCTTCACGACCGGGATCTTCCGCACCTGGTTCGGTCTGAACAACGCCGCAGCCGCCGCCCAACTCTCGGCGATGCTGCTCGGCTTCGTCCTGGTGCTGATCGCGTTGGAGCGGATCTCACGCAGCCAGGCCCGTTACCACGACACCGGCCGACGGCATCAATCGATCCGCCGCTACCACCTCACCGGCTGGCGCGCCGTCGCGGCGATCCTCTTCTGCGCCTTGCCGCTGATGCTCGGGTTCCTGGTCCCCGCCGGACAACTCGCCATCTGGGCACTGACGATCGCCGAGGGAGCCTACGATGCAGCCTTCTGGCGATTGGTGCGCAACAGCCTCGAGCTCGCGGCGATCGCCGCGTTGATCGCCTTGCTGCTGGCCTTGGTGCTGGGCTACGGCAAACGTCTGCATCCGACGCGTGCCGTGACCGGAGCCGTGAAGGTCGCCGGTCTGGGCTACGCCGTGCCCGGCACCGTCATCGCCATCGGTGTCATCATCCCCTTCGCCTGGTTCGACAACACCCTGGATGCCTGGATGCGCCGTAGCTTCGATGTCTCGACCGGTTTGTTGTTGAGCGGGACCCTGGCCGCGCTGATCTTCGCCTACCTGACGCGCTTTCTGGCCGTTGCGCTTCAGACGGTCGAGGCGGGGCTCGGACGGATCCGGCCGTCGATGGACGAGGCCGGTCGTGCCATGGGCTATCGGCCCGGGCAGGTGTTGCGGCGCATCCACATCCCGATGCTCAGGGGCAGCCTGCTCACCGCGGTGCTCTTGGTCTTCGTCGACGTGCTCAAGGAGCTCCCGGCGACCTTGATCCTGCGACCTTTCAATTTCAACACACTCGCGGTACGCGCGTACGAGTTGGCCTCCGACGAGCGCCTGGCGGACACCGCGCCTGCCGCATTGACAATCGTGCTTGCAGGCTTGGTTCCGGTTATCCTGCTGAGCCGTTCCATCACCAAGTCCCGCAATGCCGACACAGCTTGAGGTCAGAGACGTCAGCGTCGCCTACGGTGACACCACGATCGTGCGCGATGTGTCCTTCGTCCTCGAGCAAGGCATCATCGGGTGTCTGCTCGGGCCGAGCGGCTGCGGCAAAACGACCTTGCTGCGTGCCATCGCCGGGTTCGAGCCCGTCAGCGGCGGCGAGGTCCTGTTGCACGGGCGGCGTGTCTCGGTACCCGGCAATACCCTCCCCCCGGAGCAACGTCGGGTCGGCATGGTCTTTCAGGACTTCGCCTTGTTTCCCCATCTCACGGTGGCACGCAACGTCGGGTTCGGACTGCGCGGACTCAGGCGCGTCGAGCGCGAGCGGCGCATCGCAGAGCTCCTGGAACTGGTCGACCTGCGCCACGCGGCATCCCAGTATCCGCACGAGCTCTCCGGAGGGATGCAGCAGCGGGTCGCCCTCGCCCGGGCCATGGCGCCGCGCCCCGACATCCTTTTGCTGGACGAGCCCTTTTCCAGCATGGACGCGGAGCTGCGCGAGCAGCTGGCGCGCGAGGTGCGGGATTTACTCAGACGCGAGGGCGTGACGGCGATCCTGGTCACGCATGACCAACTCGAGGCCTTCGCGATGGCCGATCAGATCGGGGTGATCGCAAACGGCAGCATTCGACAATGGGGAACCGGATTCGGGCTCTACCATGAGCCGGCGGATCGCTTCGTCGCCGATTTCATCGGCCAAGGCGTGTTGCTCCCGGCCGTCGTGGTCGACGAGACACGCGTGAAGACGGAGCTCGGGCGCGTCGCCGGGAGCAAGCCGCATGGTCTGGCACCGGGAACGGCGGCGGAGGTGTTGATCCGACCCGACGATATGCTGTACGACGAGACCAGCCCGAGGCGCGCGGTCGTGATCGAACGGGCGTTTCGAGGTGCCGAGTATCTCTATCAGCTCAGGTTGGCGAGCGGAACGGAGGTGCTCTGTTTGGTCCCGAGCCATCATCAACATGCGGTCGGGGATGACATCGGGATCCGACTCGAAGCGGACCATCTCGTGGTCTTTCCCTGCGCAAGCGCCGAGCCGGATGCGCCGGAAGACGCAGCAATCAGCAGCGAACCTCCGGCGCGGATTTGATCCGGAAATGGCGTCGGATCCCGACGATGCAGGACCCCCGGGGCTCAGCCGCTTCGGCCGGTTTTCTTGGCCTTCTTCTCGGCCCGCTTCTCCTTCATGTTCTTCAGCGGCTGCTTCTTGGCTTCCTTCTTCTTGTCTTCGCCCTTGCTCATCTGCGTCTCTCCACGGCCCGTCGTCGATCGATCGGGTGATCGGTCGGGTCGATCGAATGGTTTGGTCGGATGGGCCCAGTACCGGCCCGGCTCTGCCCGATGATCGTCGGCGTTCAATCCTCGAATCGGCAGGAGGTTATCATGCCACAAGCCCCCCGTAAGGCCAGTGCCGCGCACGCCGAGATCCCGGCGGCGATGCGGACCCTCATCGCCCTTTATTTGGCCGTATCGGTCGGTGCAATCGCCCTGTTGCTGTTCGGCAGCGATCCATCGTCCGGGATATTTCTCGTGCTCTTTGCGCTACCATGGAGCCTGTTCGTAAGTCAGGTCAGCGGCCTGCTGGGAATCAGCTCCGCCGCACTCAATCTTGCCTTGCTTGCAATCGGCGTCGGCATCAACGGTGCGCTGCTTTATCTTCTCGGTCGCCGCTTGCGCAGACGACAATCGCCTTCTTGACCAACGCGAGATCACCGATGGCATCCTGGATCCTTTCCGCGCGCGCTCCACACCTTTTGATCGGCGTCCTGGCGTTTCTTGCCGCCGCCGGATGCACCAATCACCTGCAGGAACGACAGCTGATCACGCCCACCGACCCGCGAGCACAGGCTTGCGTGGCGAGCTGTGACCTGAGCCGAGGCCAGTGCGAGCAGCGCCAACGCGTGCGCGAGGACGAGTGTCGGATGCATTACGAGCGGCTGTCGGCGGATCACGAGACCTGTCTCGCCACGCCGGGGGCGCTCTGCGTCAGGCCCGACACCTGTCCGGCTGCGGAGATGACGATCTGCACGATTCAGTACGAGGAATGCATCGTCGGCTGCGGCGGCACCGTCGAGAAACGGTTCTCGATGCCCCGCGTGCCCGGAACCTGACCTCGGGCGCTCGGATCGATTTTGAGACCGCAGACGCGATTCTCCGGCTCGCCTGTACTCGCGAGCCGTCCGCCTAGAGGTCACCGCGAGGTCGACCGTACCGGGCGTCCCGAACCGCTGCATCGCATCGACCGATATCCAGTCCGCCGCGCTCCCGGCCTCGCGTACACGGCATTATTTTTGCCTTCTTGGGCTGTTAACCCTAAAAAAAACCTCGAGGATAGACCATGAACGACACCAATGTGACCTGGCACGAACATCAGGTCTCTCGCGTGGATCGCGAAATGATGAAAGGACACAAGGGCTGCGTGCTCTGGTTCACCGGGCTCAGCGGCTCGGGAAAGAGCACGATCGCCAATACGCTGGACCATCGACTCCACCAGCTGGGGATCCACAGTGCGGTACTGGACGGAGATAATGTCCGCCACGCCCTCAACGCAGGCCCGGCCATGCTCCGCGATGTTCATGGCGAGGAGTTCGCGCAGCGTTTTGGCCTCGGATTCTCCGCGATCGATCGCGAAGAGAACATCCGACGCATCGGCGCGGTCGCACACCTCTTTGCGCAAGCCGGCATCATCGCCCTGACCGCCTTTATCAGTCCCTATCGCGCGGACCGCGAGCGGGTCCGGCGCGCCATGCCGGAGGGCGACTTTATCGAGGTCTTCGTCGACACGCCCATCGAGATCTGCGAGACACGCGACCCAAAGGGGCTTTACAAAAAGGCACGTGCAGGCGAGATCAAGGGCTTCACCGGGATCGATGATCCGTACGAAGAACCGACCGCGCCGGAACTGCAGCTCCATGCCGGGCGGAGCTCGCCGGATGTGCTGGCCGACGAGGTGATCGCCTACCTTCGCTCGAGCGGGATCATCCTGCCGAGGTCCTGAGACCCCGACCGTCGGATCCCGCTGCTCCCGCGCGCGGCGCTCAGCCTTTCTCCAAGAGACTCCGGAGATCGATGATCGCCGCGTTCGCACGCGAGATGTAGGACGCCATCACGAGGGAATGATTACCCATCGGACCGAATCCGGTGCCGTTGAGGATCATCGGGCTCCAGATCGGGTTTTGGGTGTTCTCGAGCTCGCGGATGATCTGCTGGAGGGAGACCAGCGCGTTCT
The DNA here is from genome assembly GCF_900106925.1 of Thiocapsa roseopersicina. GTDB lineage: Bacteria > Pseudomonadota > Gammaproteobacteria > Chromatiales > Chromatiaceae > Thiocapsa > Thiocapsa roseopersicina. The sequence goes on along the minus strand of NZ_FNNZ01000017.1, from coordinate 35,666 downwards.
TGTCTTCCAGCACCTTTTCGAAATCGATCGACAGGGCTTCCAGGGTGTGCAGTAAGGCCCAGGTATAGCCGCGTGCCTCGAAGAAGACGTCGTCGATCTCCATCCACGGGGTCTTGTTCTCTGTTACGCCCGCGCCCGGACGTGCCTGTCGAGCGCTCGGGTCACCCGCGAGCGACGTATCCAAATGCGCTTGCCCGACGGCGTAGGAGAGACGCTGCGCCAGGCTGCCCAGACGTTTCTCCGCCACCGCGAGATAGGATCTCAGATTGTCGGATCGCGCGAAAAACTGCCCGTCCGAGGCATTGCCGTCGCTGAGACGTTCGAAATACCGGTACATGGCAGCAATGCCGGTGCGATATTCGGACTCGGTCGACGGAAGGATCCAGGACTCGGAATCGTAGCTGAATTGCGGCTCGGCCACCTGAAGATCCTTGTCCTCGACCGATTGGGTCTGGGAGCGGGAAAACTCGTTGCGCATCGCTCGGGACAAGTCCCGCAGCTCGGTGAGGGCACCGAATTCCCAATTCGGGATGTTGTCGAGAAGGACGCCCGGCGGGGTCATATCGTTGCTCAGATAGCCGCCGGGTTTGTTCAAAAGCGTCTCGGCGATACCGATAGCGGCTGCGGTTGTATAGCTGCCGGTCATGAGTTGCGCCGCATCGGCCCCGTTCGCGCCGGCCAAGCTCGCTGCCTTCTCCTGGATGTCGAAGGTCGCCGGCGAACGTGACCAGAAAATCGCGAGGATCGCGATCACAATAAGGTAGGTCACGACGAACAACCCCGCTGTCCACCAGAGCCCCTTCTCGCGCCAGGTCCGTGGGTCGTACAACTTGACGACTCCGGTCACCGTCTTCTTGAGTTGTGGCTTTTCCATCACATTCTCCGTGTTTTCGGGGGCTTGTGCGTTCGCAGGCGTGCGATGGCGCTCAGGAACCTCGGGGCGATTCCGGCCTCGCGGCCGCGCCGTTGCGCGCCTGGCGGGCTAAGGTCCGCACCGGCCCCTCGAGCGGGTCCGGTGCGGGGATCCCGGCCTAACGCATGGGACTAAAGTGATTCATCCAACGCGGCATCGGCTCGACGACGGGCGGTGTCGTCCGAGCCGCCCCCGTTGCCGGAGCAGGCGCAACCGGAGCAGGCGCAACCGGATCGGACACCACCGGAGCGACAGCGGCCGGCTCATTCGACGGTGCAGTCGCCGCAGGTGGCTCTGCGGGGGCCGGAGTCAAGGCGGGCGCCTCTGCCGCAACAGGCGCTGATGGAGCTTCCACCGCCGGCTGACTCGGCACGGCCGCGGGCTCGGAAGGAGCCGGCGCCTCGACGACCTCGGCCTCGACCGTCTGCACCTCGGCCACCGGCGTCGTTGCCGGGGAAGGCTCGGAGACAGGTTCGACCTCCACCGGCGCCACAACCACCGGAACCTCGATGAGGGACTCGGGGGGCGCCGACGCGGGTTCGGCAGGCGCGACGGACTCGGCAGACTCGACGGGCGCAGCCGGAGCCTCGGACATGGCCGGAGCGGCCGCAGGCTCCTCGACGATGGGTGCAGCAGTCGACGGGGCCGAGCCGACCGGAGCAGGCACATCCGGAATGGCCGGAAGCGAGGGATGGGCCAGATCGGGGGCCGCCTCGGCGCTCGGCCGAGCGGTCGTAGCCGACCCCGGCAGAGGGGCAAAATGCGGCATCCGGTACTCTTTCGGCGGGAGAGGCGCGGGAGATGCGGGCGCCTCCTGGGCCGGCTCGGCGGATACCTCGGCGTCCGACTCGGAAGCAGGCGTCGACAACAGGGCCTCGGCCTCCGGGACAGCTTCGGAAGCGGGCTCGACCTCAGGAGAGTCCTCCACCGGAGCGGATGCAGGCGCCGCCGCGGGAGCAACCGGCAAAGGCGCGAAATGGCTTGCGCCGGCGACCGGCGACGGAGCGGCCTCAAGCTTCGCCGGTGCCTCCTCGGCGGGAGCTTCCACCGATGTCTCGGCCTCAGGCGCGGGCCGAGCATCGCTGGCTGCGGGCGTTGCCGGCAGAGGCGCGAAATGCGGCGCGCCGGCCGCCTGCGAAGGAACGGCCTCGGGCTCCGGTATCGCCTCGACGGCAGCGGCTGGCGCTACCGGCTCGGACGCAGGCGCCGATTGGGCATCGCTCGACGCAGGCTCAGACGCGGCAGCCGAAGCCGGAGCCACCGATTCGGGCGGCGCCGTCACGGTCACAGTCCCGATCGGGACGAGATTGGCGGCGACTTGAATCGGGGAGAGTGGCGCTGGTTCCGCGAAAGGGTCGGCGAGCGTGACGTACAGGGTTCCGACAACAGTCACAACGGCCACGGTCCAGACGGACGTCTTACCGATATCGATAGTCGCCAGTTTTGCTCGTGCTGGTGCGAGCGTGGCCACGACCTCTTTCATCAGGTTGATCCTCGTGTGGGACGGTTAAAAAATGGATTTGGTCATAAAACCTGCTTAGGCTGCCTGAATAGGCGCGCGGGTTCAAGGGAGAACCACAATCGAGCCGCGATCGGCCGTGCCACGAAGATGTCGCGCTCGGGCTCCGGCTCGGAGAGCCGCACGCCCGGTCAGGCAAGCGAACGGCTCATCGGCAGACCCAGGCGCCTAAACTCCCTATCGATCGTCGCGGGGATACGCGGATCGACTGCCGCGTACCGGGCGCCCCGGATATACTGCTGCGGATGTCGCCGGCCCGCCGAGACGTGCTCCGACGCCCGTGCCGACCCGTGGATCGGGGATCCGGTCTCGCACTCAACCGATTAGTTAAAGGCTGCGGCCATCCGTGATCCCTATGGCAACCAACCCTCTCTCAGGTGCCGAATATCTGCTCGAAGGCATCCGGCTGATCGCCCGACCCGGGTTGCGGCGGTTCGTCGTGATCCCGCTCGCGGTCAACATCCTGATCTTCTCGGCGGCCATCGCCCTGGGCGTGCGTCTGTTCGAGCACTTCCTCGCCACCCTCGACGCGCGTCTTCCGAGCTGGCTGGGCTGGCTGGACTGGATCCTTTGGCCCATGTTTGTCTTGGTCCTGCTCGTCGTTGTCTTCAACCTCTTTGCCCTGGTGGCCAACCTCATCGCGTCGCCCTTCAACAGCCTCTTGGCCGAAAAAGTCGAGCGGATGCTCACGGGACGCCCGCTCGATCAGGGGAGCTCATTCGCAAGCGTAATTGCAGAGAGCTTGCCGACGCTCATCGACGAAATCAAAAAGCTTCTCTATGCCGTGGTTTTGGCAATTCCTTTCCTTCTCCTGCTGTTTGTTCCAGTCGTCGGACAGATCCTCTGGTTTCTCTACATTGCCTGGGTGCTTGCGGTTCAGTATTCGGATTATCCGATGGGAAACCACGGGATGAAGTTTCGGGAGATGCGTCGGCGTCTCGGTCGACAGCGCGGGATGAGCCTTGGTTTCGGCGCTTCTGCGGCCATGCTGAGCATGGTGCCTGTGGTCAATTTCATCCTGATGCCGAGCGCCGTTGCGGGCGCCACCGCCATGTGGGTTCGCGAGTTGAAGGGCGCGAATCATTACCAAGGCGCGACCCAGTCCCGCGTTGCGACGCGCTGGGTCCTGCTCGTCATCGACCACCTCTCGGGCCGAATCGGCGGCGAGGTACTGGCCGGACCGCACGCCGGGCGGTCGCTCGATCAGGTGCCGACCGAGGATCTCGTAGAGATGCTCGAGACCTGCTATGCGAGCGACCCCGAGTCGGCCGAAGCATTGGAGGTTTATCTCGATCGGGAGCGCGGACGCAAGACCGCGGAGTCACCGCGCCGCCGGCACGCCGAGATACCGCACTCACCAATCGAGCAGATGCAGCCGGAGGAGGCCCGCGCCATCCTCGGGATCGGCCCGGACGCCGGTCCGCAAGAGGTTCGCGGCGCGCATCGGCGACTGATCCAGCGACTGCATCCGGACCGCGGCGGCTCGGACTATCTGGCCGCGAAGATCAACGAGGCGAAACAGGTCCTGTTGGGCTGACTATATCGGATCGGATTTCGGATCGGGCGTCCGGCCGAGCCCCGAATCCGGTTTACAAACGACCCGATATCAACTCAACGGCGTTTCCACAGCTAGAGGCACAGCTCGCCCATGTTCGTCCGTATCCTGCTTGTGTTGATGGTGCTGGCCGCAGTGATCGGCGCCCTCGCCTACGTCAAGTACAGTCAGATCCAGTCCGAAATCGCCATGTTCTCGCAGCCCATGCCGGCGCCGACGGTGAACGCCGTGACGGTCGAGACGACGGCCTGGGAGCCGACCCTGGAGGCGGTCGGTAGCCTTCAGGCGATCCAAGGCGTCGAGGTCAACAACGAGGTAGCCGGACAGGTCACGGCAATCACCTTCGAATCGGGTGCCACGGTCAAAGAAGGCGATATCCTGGTCCGGCTCGCCGATGACGTCGACCGAGCAGACCTGGAGGGACTGCAGGCCGCGGAGCGGCTGGCGCAGATCAAGGTCGAGCGCAACCGCTCGCTGCTCAAGGGCCGGGCCGTCGCCCAAGGCGACTTCGACGAGATCAGCGCGCAGCTCGATCAGGCCCGCGCACAGGTGAAGGCCAAGCAGGCGACGATCGAGAAGAAGACCATCCGCGCGCCGTTCGACGGACAACTCGGCATCCGTCGGATCGACCTCGGGCAGTTCCTCGCCGAAGGCTCGCCGATCGTCCCGCTCCAGACCCTCGACCCCATTTATGTCGACTACGCACTCCCCGAGCGGCACCTGGGACTCCTCTCGGTCGGGCAACAGGTGCAGGTGCGCGTCTCCGCGCATCCGGATCGGACCTTCGACGGGGTCATCCAGGTCATCAGCCCCGGGATCGACCGAGGCACGCGCAACGTCCGTGTCCGTGCGGGCCTGAGCAATCCGGATCTGGCGCTTCGCCCCGGCATGTTCGCCCGCGTGGCGACGCTCTTGCCGCGCGAGGAGGCGGTGTTGACCATCCCGCGCGAGGCCATCGCCTTCAACACCTACGGGGACGCGGTCTTCGTCGTCCGAGAGGAGGACGGCAAGACCCTTGTCGAGCGCCGCCAAGTGCGCACCGGCGCCGTGCGCGGGGAAGAGATCGCGGTGCTCGAGGGACTCGTCGCGGGTGAGCGCGTCGTCTCCTCCGGCCAAGTGAAGCTCGGCAACGCGCAGGAGGTCCGGATCGTCGATGCGCAACAGGATGCGCCGGCGGCGGACACCTCCGAGCGCGCGCCCGAACCTGATTCCGAGGACGCGGCGAGATGAAGTTCACCGACATCTTCATCCACCGCCCGGTCCTTGCGACCGTGGTCAGCCTGCTGATCTTCATCCTCGGCATCCGCGCCTTCATGGATCTGGAGATCCGCCAGTACCCCGAGACCCAGAACACCGTGGTGACCATCACCACCGCCTACCCCGGCGCCAGCAGCGATCTGGTCCAGGGCTTCATCACGACCCCGCTGCAGCAGGCGATCGCCGAGGCCAACGGAATCGAGTATCTGGTCGGCACCAGCACGGCCGGGCTCTCGGTCATCGAGGCGAACATGCGCCTCAACTATGACCCCAACGCGGCCGTCGCCGAGATCCAGGCGAAGGTCGCCAGCCGCCTCAACGTCCTGCCCGAAGCCGCGCAGAACCCGGTCATCGACTCCACGACCGGCGACTCCACGGCACTCATGTACCTCGCCTTCTACAGCGAGGAGATGACGCTCCCGCAGATCACGGACTACCTGATCCGCGTCGTGCAGCCCCAGCTCCAAGCCCTTGAAGGCATTGCCAAGGCGGAGATCTTCGGCGACCAGACCTTTGCGATGCGCATCTGGCTCGACCCCGCACGCATGGCCTCGCTCGGCGTGAGCGGCGACGACGTCGCCCGCGTGCTCGCCGAGAACAACTATCTCGCCGGCATCGGGCGCCTGCGCGGGGATCAGGTCCAGATCGACCTCTCCGCGACCACGGACGTCAGCCGCGTGGAGGACTTCCAGCGCCTGGTCGTGCGCACCCAAGACGACACCCTGATCCGTCTCGACGACATCGCCGAGGTGGAGATGGGTGCCAAGACCTATGATTCCGCGACGCTCTACAAGGGCATCCCGGCCATCTTCATCGGCATCGAGCCCGCGCCCGGCTCCAATCCGCTCGAGGTGGCGGGACGGGTGCAGGACCTGATGCCCGAGCTCGAGACCCAGTTCCCTGAAGGGCTCAAGGCGTTCGTGCCTTACGACGCCAGCGAGTTCATCGAGGAATCCATCAAGGAGGTCTTCAAGACGCTCGCCGAGGCGGTGCTGATCGTGCTGCTCGTCATCTTCCTGTCGCTCGGCTCGATCCGTGCGGCCTTGGTGCCGTCGGTCGCCGTGCCCCTGTCGATCGTCGGCGCCGGCTTCCTCATGCTCCTCTTCGGTTTCTCCATCAACCTCTTGACCTTGCTCGCGATGGTCTTGGCCATCGGTCTGGTAGTGGACGACGCCATCATCGTGGTCGAGAACGTCCACCGCCATCTGGAGATGGGCAAGAGCGGCACGCAGGCGGCGATCGACGGTGCGCGCGAGCTGGCCATGCCCATCATCGCCATGACCCTGACGCTGGCGGCCGTCTACGCGCCCATCGGCTTCATGGGAGGGCTGGTCGGCTCGCTCTTCACCGAGTTCGCCTTCACCCTTGCCGGGGCCGTGGTGGTCTCGGGAATCGTTGCCCTGACCCTGTCGCCGATGCTGGCCGGGCACGTCCTGCGTGCCGGCAGCGATCAGAGCCGCTTCGAGCGCGGCGTCGAGCACGTCTTCACCGAGCTCGCAGAGGGTTATCGGCGTTTGCTGCACGGCTGGCTCAGGTATCCGGGGGTCACGCTCCTGGTCGCCATCGTCATCCTGGCCGCCATCTACGGTATGTACAGCATGACCAAGAAGGAGCTGGCACCGACCGAGGATCAGAGCATCCTCTTCTTCATGGGCACCACGCCCCAGACCGCGACCGTCGACCTGAACCTGCGCTACATCGACGAGATGCTGCCCATCTTCGAGTCCTTTCCCGAGCATGAGGAGAGCTTCATCATCGCCGGCATGGGCGGCGACCAGAGCATGACCTTCGGCGGGTTCAAGATGTACCCGCCCTCGGAGCGCGAGCGCGGCCAGATGGAGATCCAACCGCAGCTCCAAGGCATGCTCGGCGAGATCACCGGGATGGAGACGGTCGTCTTCCCCCGGCCGAGCCTGCCGACACCCGGCAACGGGATTCCGGTCGAGTTCGTCGTCCTCTCCGATCGCCCCGTCGCCGAGCTCGACGGGCTCGCCGACCAGCTGCTCGGCAAGGCGATGGCCAGCGGCAACTTCATGTTTCTGAGCAAGGACATCAAGTACGAGCGGCCCCGCACCGTCCTCGAGGTCGATCGCGATCTCGCCGGCGATCTGGGGATCAGTATGGCCGATCTCGGCCGCAGCCTCTCGGTGATGCTCAACGAAGACTATGTGAACTGGTTCAGCCTCGAAGGCCGCAGCTATCAAGTGATTCCTCAGGTCGCACAGCGTTTCCGCAACGATATCGGAAAGTTGCAGGATTTTTATGTCCGCAACGCCGCGGGCGATCTGATCCCGCTGTCGGCCTTGGTCGAGATCCGCGACCAGGTCGAGCCCTCCAAGCGCGTCCAATTCCAGCAGCTCAACGCCATCACCCTCTCCGGCGTCATGACGCCCGGCGTCCCCTTGGGCGCGGCGCTCGCCTATCTGGAGCAGGAGGCATCCGCCCTCTTCCCGCGCGGCGTGCGCTGGGACTTCAAGGGCGAATCGCGTCAGTTCAAAACCGAGGGAGCCGCGCTCGAGGTCACCTTCTTCCTGTCGCTGCTGATCATCTATCTGGTGCTGGCCGCCCAGTTCGAGAGCTGGCGCGACCCCTTCGTCATCCTCATGTCGGTGCCGCTGACCATCGCCGGCGCCCTCGCCTTCCTCTTCCTCGGATTCGCGAGCGTCAACATCTACACGCAGGTCGGGCTCATCACACTCATCGGCCTGATCGCCAAGAACGGCATCCTGATCGTCGAGTTCTCCAACCAGCTGCGCGAGCGCGAGGGACTCTCCAAACGCGAGGCGGTCGAGCAAGCCTCGGCGATTCGGCTCAGGCCCATCCTGATGACGACGGTCTCGATGCTGGTCGCGATGATCCCGCTCCTCATCGCCACCGGCCCGGGCGCCGTCAGCCGCTTCGACATCGGGCTGGTGATCATCACCGGACTGGGCATCGGCACGCTCTTCACGCTCTTCGTGGTGCCGGCCTTTTACATGCTGCTTTCGCCGGATCAGCATCGGACCATCGGCGGCGTACGCCCGGAGATCGATACGGCTTAAACCGCGCCCAGCGCGGAATGCAGTGTTTTTGGATGGGATCGGCCCCGGCAGACTTGACGACCGCTTGAGGCGGCGCGGTTTAAGACATTAAAAAATAATTAAATTTAAACCGCGTCCCCGCTAAGGGCCGTGGATGCACCATAACGTCGAACTCACTCGAAAATTTAGCATATCGCGCTGGACGCGGTTTAGGATCACAAGCACATTGCAAAGAGCAGGAGAACCCGATGTCTCTCTACGATCGAGATTTCTTCGCTTGGGCCAACGAGCAGGCCGCATTGCTTCGTGCCGGTCGTCTCGCGGCGGCCGACATCGAGAACATCGCCGAGGAGATCGAAAGCATGGGCCGCAGCGAGAAAAGGGAGCTCCTGAGTCGACTCGCCATCCTGTTGATGCACATGCTCAAATGGCAGGCGCAACCGATGCTGCGAGGCAACTCGTGGCGCGGCAACATCAAGATTCAGCGCCGCGAGATCGCCCGTCACTTGGCGGACAATCCAAGCCTCAAAGCGAAGCTCCCCGAGATCCTGTCGGCCGCCTACGGCGATGCCTTCTTGCTTGCGGCGAACGAGACCGGACTGGCGGAATCGGCGTTTCCGTCGCTGAATCCATGGAGCTTCGACGAGATCATGGACGATCAATTTTGGCCGGGTGCGAACGAGACGACATGAACCACCGGGGGGTGACCCCATCGCGGCCGAAGGACCGGAAATGCCCTACAACGAGCCCGAGACCCGCTTCTATCTCATCGACCCCAAGCTGCGCGCCAAGGGCTACGACGACCCCACCCGCCTCAAGCTCGAGACGCCCGCCCCGGTCGACATCGAAGGCCCCAAGGGGCGTCGGCGCAAGGTCCCGGGCCGAACCGACTATCTGATCTGCATCGAAATCGGCGCCATGCCCGCGCCGCTCCCGGTCGGATTGATCGAGGCCAAGCGGGAGGCTGCCGATCCCTTGAGCGGTATGGAGCAAGGTAAGGGATACGGGGACTGCCGCCGCTTCAGCATCCATTACGTCTTCGCCACCAACGGCCACCGTTACGGCGAATTCAACAGGATCAGCGGCCTCACGACAGGCCCGCACGACTTCGATCTCTTCCCCACCCACGCCGAGCTGGCCGAGCGCTATGCCCGCGACACCGGCATCGACTTGAGCGAGCCCGCGGCAAACCTCCTCTTCACCTCCGACAGCCCGGCCTATGCCGAGAACCCGCGTTACTATCAGAGCGCCGCCATCCGCGCCGTCATCGCCAAGATCCTGCACTGCGAGCGCGACGGCCAGCCCGCACGCGCCCTGCTGGTCCTGGCAACCGGGTCCGGCAAGACCATCGTGGCCGCCAATCTTTTGCACCGTCTGAATCAGGCCGGACGGCTCGCCAAGCCCGCGCTCCTCCTCTGCGATCGCGACGAGCTCCGCCAGCAGGCCCTCGGCAAGCTGCGCAATGTCTTCAAGGACGGCGCACGGATCGTCACCTCCGATCGCGGCGAGAACAGCGCCCGCAACGCCCGGATCCAGATCGCGACCTATCAAACGCTCGGGCTCGACGACGACGCCAAGGATGTCGCCAGTTTTCTGACCCGACACTATCCGGAGCCCAACAGCTTCAGCGTCATCATCATCGACGAATGCCACCGTTCAGCCTGGAACCGCTGGCGCGTGGTCCTGGAGCGCAACCCAGACGCCATCCAGATCGGGCTCACCGCCACCCCGCGCGCGTTGCGCGAGCCCAAGCGTCAACGCCGCGAGGATCAAGACATCACCGCCAACAACCTGGCCTATTTCGGCCGGCCGGTCTACGAATACGACCTGATCCAGGCGCAGGAGGACGGCTATCTGGCCGCCTGCGAGATCGTGCGCCGCGCGGTCAGCCTGGACGGGGAGACCTTCACGGACGCCGAGGTGGTTCTCAAGAAGGGCGTCGACATCCGCACCGGCAAACGGGTGAAGCGCGACGCGCTGAAGCCCAAATACGACGCCGCCCGCTTCGACAACGACCTGGTGATACCGGAGCGGATCGCGGCCATGTGCAAGGACCTGTTCGAGCAGCTCTGCGCGAACGGCGGCCCGGAGCAAAAGGTCATCGTCTTCTGCACCCGCGACCTGCACGCCGACCGGGTCGCCATGCAGCTCAACAACCGCTATGCCGAGTGCTGCAAGACGCACGAGCAGACCCCCAAGGACCGCTATGCCTTCAAATGCACCGAGCAAGGCGGGTCCGAGCTGATAGAGACCTTCCGCGGCTCGGGTCAGCGCTGTTTCATCGCCTGCACCGTCGACCTGTTCGCCACCGGTGTCGATATCGAGCGCCTCAATGCCGTCTGCTTCTTCCGTTATCTCGACTCGGCCATCCTCTTCTATCAGATGGTCGGGCGCTCGACTGCAGGCGCAGGCGTCAAGACGAATCTGCTGTTCTTCACGAAGGGCCGACCGACCGAACGCATCTGGTATTACGATCTGTCCGGGGTGAAGGTCGGCAAAAAGCAGCCGATGACGCTGGCCCATTTCGGGTTCGACAAGACCGGCGCCGTGCTCGACGACGACCAGCTGCCCGACAGTTTGCTCCGGCTTCTGGCGGAGGGCGTGGCCGAATCGACCGAGGATAGCGGGGCGATCGACACGACGCCGATACCGGCAGCCGACGCGGCGCGGAGCCAGCCCTTCCCCACCTTTGCACGGCTGCTCGCCTCGCGCGGAACGGCGGACAGCGAGAGCCCCTTGTCCTGGACGCTCGACATCGCGGCCCGACGGGAGAAGGCGCGCGAGGAGATGGCGCCGCATCTCAAAGAGGCAGCACGCCAGAAGGCTCTCGCCATCACCATTCGGAGCGAGCTTGCCGTGCTGCGGCGAGCCAAGGCGCCAAACGAAACGATCGAACCAATCCTGAGCCGACTCTCGGCTGCGGAGCGCGCCGCGCGCGAGGCCCAGGCCAAAGCGGATGCAATCGACGCGGCCGTCTTCGATCTCAAGGCCGTCAACCCGCGCGCCCGATCGGATCGCGACAACCGTACCCCCGAGGAGGTGTTGACGGCGATCGCGGTTCATCAGCGCACCATCGACCTTGCCTTGAAGCGGCTGAAGCGGCTGAAGCGGCTGAAGCGGCTGCTCGAAGCAGACCGGCTGCAAGGGGATCTCGAACCCGAGGCGCAATCACCCGCACCGGGACTTCGCTCCGAACCCGAACAATTCGAGCTATTGCTGCAGGACTGAAAGGATACCGATCATGTCATCGATCCAGTCAATTCAGGGAATCGCGCTGATCATCGCGATGGTGCTGATACCCATGCTGATCGTCGTTCTGATCTTGACCGCCTGGAAGCGGTTCGTGCGCAACCGAAATCGGCGTTCGCCTCTGACCTCGGAGCTTCTCAGAACCCCTGGCTTCGGGCTACGGCAACGCATTGAGGATCTTACGCTCGATATGCACGGAGATCTGATGGTCGTCTCCTGGGTCCCTTTGCTCCTCTGGGCGACCTACCAGGTGCAATCGAGCGCGGATCCATCAGTGAGCCCTTGGATCCCCTGGGTGTACGCCGGGATTGCCGTCGCCTTTATCGCCTATCAGACCTTGAAGATCGTTCGTCAGGCGGCAAAACGGCAGAAATACGCCGAGGGCCTCGATGGCGAGCTGGCGACTGCTCAACTCCTCGAGCCTATCATCGCCGGTGGCGGGCGCGTCCTGCACGATATCCAGGCCCCCGGGTTCAACATCGACCATGTGGTCGTCGCCCCCGGCGGCGTTTTTTCAGTCGAGACCAAGCACCGACTCAAGTCCACCCAAGGAAAGGCGGCCGAACAGACCCGAGTGGCCTTCGACGGAACCGCCCTGACTTTCCCCGGTTGGACGGATGTGAAGACAGCAGAGCAGGCACGCGCCCAAGGACGCTGGCTGTCCGAGCGCCTCACCAAGTCCGCCGGAATCCCCGTCGCTGCGCGGCCGGTGATTGCCCTGCCCGGCTGGTATGTCAGGGTGACGAAGGCAAGCGATGTTGTTGCGATCAATCCCAAGACTTGCCGCTTCATGTTGAAGCCCCGCAACGGCGAGCCTGCGTTGACGGCGGATTCGATTCAGCGCATCGCGTTTCAGGTCGAGCAGCTATGCCGGATACCGGACCCCGGCGGGTCCTCGAAAAGCCAGCGATGATCAGTCGATCTTACCGGCGTTCGGGAGCCATCCAGGAGCGCCGACGCATTGCCGAGCGGAGCCGCGCGGAGAGATCGGCCCAGGGCACGCGCAGGCCGAGCAAGACCGCGAGGATGATCGCGTAGATCGCGGGCTCCAAGAGATCCGCCTTCACCAGCCAGAGGTAGTGCAGCACGCCGAGCACGCCAATAGCGTAGACAGCCCGATGCAAAGTCTTCCAGCGCCGCCCGAGACGGCGGATCCAGCCTTGGGTGGAGGTGATCGCCAAGGGCACCATCAAGACGAAGGCCGCGAAGCCGATCGTGATGTAGGGCCGTTTGAGCACATCCTCGGCGATGGTCCCCAAGTCGAAGAACCGATCCAGCCAAAGGTAGGTCGTGAAGTGCAGGACCGCATAGAAGAAGGCGAACAGACCCAGCATGCGGCGGAATCGTACGAGCCAGGCTTGCCCGGTCAGACGCCGTAAAGGGGTCACCGCGAGCGTTACCAATAGGAGTCGCAGGGTCCAATCACCGGTGAAATGCGTGATCGCCTCGACCGGATTGGGCCCGAGCGCACCGCTCGCCCCCCGCCCGATCAAGACACCGAGCGGCACCAGGCAGAGCAGGAACACCAGCGGCTTACCGTAACGGACCGACATGTCGTTTCGACTCATCAAAAGAAGCGCTTCAAATCCATGCCCGCGTACAGCTCGGCCACCTGGTCGCCGTAGCCGTTGAACGGCAAGGTCTCGCGCTTCTTCGCCAACCAGCCGTCGCCGATCATGCGATGGGTCTTCTGGCTCCAGCGCGGATGGTCCACGGCCGGATTGACGTTGGCATAGAACCCGTACTCGTTCGCTTGCATGCGGGTCCAGGTCGCCGGCGGCTCCTTCTCGGTGAAGCTGATCCGCACAATCGACTTGATGCTCTTGAACCCGTACTTCCAGGGGACGACGAGACGCAAGGGCGCTCCGTTCTGGTTCGGCAGCAGCTCGCCGTAAAGCCCGGTAGACAGGATCGTCAGCGGGTGCATAGCCTCGTCCATGCGCAGCCCTTCGCGATAGGGCCAGTCGAGCACGCGACGCTTCTGTCCCGGCATCTGCTCGGGGTCATAGAGCGTCTCGAAGGCGACATACTTGGCCTTGGAGGTCGGTTCGAAGCGTTTGATCAGATCACCGAGCGGGAATCCGACCCAGGGCACCACCATGGCCCAAGCCTCGACACAGCGTAGCCGGTAGATGCGCTCCTCCTGCGTGAAGGACGAGAGGATATCCTTGATGCCGATCTCGCCGGGCGCGGCACATTCGCCGTCGACGGTGACCGTCCAGGGGCGCGGTTTGAGAAACCTGGCGTTGGCCTTCGGATCGGTCTTGTCCGTGCCGAGCTCGTAGAAATTGTTGTAGCTGGTGATGTCCTCAAGGCTGGTCGGGGGCTCGTCCGTGCTGAAGGGACTCGGGCGGACATTCGGAATCGTATCCCCGGCGAGCACCCGATGCGGCGCTGTGCCCGCCAGCCCGATCGCCGCGAGACCGATCCCGGATGCGGACGCCTTCAGGAACTCACGTCGTCGCTGCCAGAACTGCTGCGGGGTGATCTCGGAGGGAAGAATGTCGGCGGGCTTCTTGATCAGCATATCGTCTCCAGTGCTCGGGGATGCGCCCTCGCCGTTCGGCATCGGATCGCACGTTCAATAGACCCGGCACGGCGCCGGATTCTTTCATGCCGTTTAGATGGGGACGGAACCGGCCGGTTCGCGAGTGCTCGGCGTTAGCGATGGATTTCGAGGCCCAAGACTAGGCGCAGATCGCAGCGATGCCGCGCCAGAATTAACCAGGGCATCCCGTCCGGCGCGGGGCTGCGCCACTCTGAGCTGCAAAGAACTCAATCGGAGGTGACCTGCTCGGTTACTGCCCGCTCCGCTTGCTCGCTCGGCGGGCGACGTGACCACCAGGACGCCAGCGCGGCACCGGAGAGGTTGTGCCAGATTGAAAAAACAGCCCCCGGCAAGGCCGCAGCCGGTCCGAAGAACTTGACCCCAAGCGCGACGGCCAGCCCGGAGTTCTGCATCCCGACCTCGATCGCCAGCGTGCGCGCCGTGGTCTCGTCCTGGCCGAGCAGACGCGCGATCCAGTAGCCGGCGGCGAGCCCGATCCCGTTGTGCAGGATGACCCCGATAACCAGTGCCGCGCCGACATGCGCGAGGTTGCCTGCGTTCAGCGCGACGATGATGGCGATGATGAGGACGATGGCGGCGACCGAGATCAGCGGGAAGACGGCCTTGAGCGGTCCGATCCGGGCTCCGAGCCAATGGTTGACGACAAGCCCCATGGCGACGGGGGCCAGAACAACCTGAGCGATGGAGATCAGCATCTCCAGGGCGGGAACCGGGACCCGCTCGCCGAGATAGAGCCAGGTCAAGGCGGGCATCAGCAGCACGGCGGCGAGCGTCGAGGCGGTCGTGAGCGTGATGGAGAGCGCAACGTCGCCCTTGGCGAGATAGCAGACGACGTTGGAGGCCGTCCCGCCAGGGGCCGTCCCGACCAGGATCAGACCCGCCAGCAGCTCGGGCGGGAGTCCCATCGCCATGCCGATCGACCAAGCCGCGAGCGGCATCACCCCGAATTGGAGCGCCAATCCGAGCCCGACCAGACCGGGGCGGCGCAGGACAGCCGCGAACTGGTTCAGGGTCAGGGTGACGCCCATCCCGAACATCACCAGCCCGAGCAGGGGCAGGATCGCCGGCTTGAGTCCGACGAGCGATTCCGGGAAGAGATAGGCGAAGAGCGCGCCCGAGAGGGCCCAGAGCGGGAACCATGTCGTGATGCGCGTCATGATTAAAGCGCGTCCGGAGTGATTTGGATGGTGGTCGGATTGCATCTGCCTTGATCGTATCCACCAACATCGGAGCCGACGCGGTTTAAGATGATATATTTTTCAAAATCTTAAACCGCGCCGACTCCAGCGATCGTGAAGTCTGCCGGGACCGATCCCATCAGAAACATCACATACCGCACTGGGCGCGGTTTAACCCGCCGCTGCCAGCGCCTGCTCCAGATCGGCGATGATGTCGTCGATATGCTCGATGCCGATCGAGAGACGGATCAGATCCTCGGAGACGCCGGCGCGGGCCAGCTCCTCTGGCGAGAGCTGGCGGTGGGTCGTCGTGGCCGGATGACAGGCGAGCGTCTTGGCATCGCCGATGTTGACCAGACGCACGGTGAGCTTGAGCGCATCGATGAAGCGCGCACCGGCCTCGCGTCCGCCCTTGATGCCGAAGGACAGGATGGAGCTGGCCTTGGCGCCGTCCATGTATTTCTGCACGAGAGGGTAATCCGGGCTGTCGGGCAGGCCGGCATAGCGGACCCATTCGACCTGGGGTTTGGCCTTGAGGTACTCGGCCACCGCGATCGCGTTCTCGCAGTGCCGATCCATGCGCACGTGCAGCGTCTCGATGCCTTGCAGGATCAGGAAGCTGTTAAAGGGCGAGATGGCCGCGCCCATGTTGCGCAACGGCACCACGCGGGCGCGGGCGATGTAGGCCGCTGCTCCGAGCGCCTCTGTGTAGACCACGCCGTGATAGGAGACGTCGGGCTCGTTGAGCATCGGAAAGCGGCTCGCATGCTCGGCCCAGGGGAATTTGCCCGAGTCGACCAGGACGCCGCCGATCGTAGTCCCGTGGCCACCCATGTATTTGGTCGCGGCGTGGACGACGATGTCGCAACCATGCTCGAATGGGCGGCACAAATAGGGCGTGGGCACCGTGTTGTCGACAATGACGGGCACGCCGTGGGCATGGGCCATGTCCGAGATCGCGCGCAGATCGGCCACGTTGCCGGCGGGGTTGCCGATGGACTCGCAGAAGACCGCCTTGGTCTTGTCGTCGATCTGCGCGGCCATGCCGTCGATGTCGTTGGGCGCAGCGAAGCGCACCTGGATGCCGAGTCGGGGCAAGGTGTGGGCGAAGAGGTTGTAGCTCCCGCCGTAAAGGGTCGAGACCGCGACCAGATTGTCCCCGGCTTGGGCAATGGTAAAGATGGCGTCCGTCACCGCGGCCATGCCCGAGGCGAGCGCCAAGGCCCCGACCCCGCCCTCCATAGCGGCCACCCGCTGCTCCAGCACGTCGCTGGTCGGATTCATGATGCGGGTGTAGATGTTGCCGGCGACCTTCAGGTCGAAGAGATCGGCACCGTGCTGGGTGTCGTCGAAGGCGTAGCTGGTGGTCTGGTAGATGGGTGTGGCGACCGCCTTGGTGGTCGGGTCCGGCGCAAATCCGGCGTGAATCGCGAGTGTCTCGATCTTCATGGTGGCTCCTGATGGTGGTGTCGTTCCGATGGGCGCCCTGGTTGGCGCGGCCGTCGGCTGGGCTAGCGTCGCTGTTTTCGTTGTGTTCTTTGCGCCATTACGAGCCCATGCCTCGGATTCGGGCATCAGGATCGTCACGACGCCTCGTCCGCCCCGCCGAGCGGTATTCGCGGTAAGGCCCGCCGATGGTATCCATCGGGTCCGAAACTGTCGATCGATCGGGATCCAAGACACGAAGGGCCGAGCAAGGTCATCCCTCGACTCGGCGGCTTCTGTTAAATTGAGCGGGTCGGCTGCGGCGATTCGGGTACCGAAAACACAACAACGGCGGAGGATGGACGAGATGGTCGAGATCAAGCATCGCGAGACGGGACAGGTCCTCGAACGAATCGACGCGGACACCCTGGCGGGTGCGGACCTGCGCGACATGCAACTAAACGGCGCGGATCTGCGCGGCGCCGATCTCTCGGGTGCGAACCTCGAGTCCAGCGATCTGGTCGGCGCCTTGCTGAGCGGTGCACGGCTGGCCGATGCCGTCCTGGTCGCGACCGACCTGACCGACGCCGACCTCAGCGCCGCCGATCTCACCCAGGCCCACCTGGGCGCGGAGCGACCCTCGCGTGCGGCGACCCTCAACGGCGCAAACCTGTCGCAGGCCAAGCTCGAGCGCGCCGATCTGCGTCATGCCGATGTCAGACGCGCCAACCTGCGAGGCGCCAACCTGGGCCATGCGGACATGCGCGGCACCGACTTTCAAGGCAGCGATCTCTGTCACGTGGTCGCACCCAAGGCACTCTTTATCCGCGCCAATCTACGCGAGGCGAATCTGTGCGGCGCGGATCTGCGCGATTGTCACCTCAACGACGCCAATCTGGCGGGCGCCAGCATGCATGGAGCCGACCTCACCAGCGCACTCCCCGGCGGCTTCACCGTCATCAATCTGGCCAACTTCGAGGGCGCCGATCTGCGCGGATCCAAGCTGCGTAGCGTCTCGGCTCAGGAGACCAATTTTCGCAATGCGAACCTGACGGACGTCGACCTGACCAACGCCGTTCTCGGGGGGGCCATCCTGCGCCGTGCCGACGTGACCAACGCCGATTTTTCGGGCGTCGAGCTGGCGAGCGTCACGATGGAGTTCGCGAATTTTTCCAAGGCGCGCAACGCCGTCTATCCGTCTTACAAGAGAAATCTCAGGTGAGAAGAACCTAAACCGCGCCCAGCGCGGTATGCGTAGTTTCTTGGATTGGCTTGACCGCGCCGGCTCCGACAATTGTCGGAGCCGGCGCGGTTTAAGGTATTAAAAAATATAAAGTTCCAAACCGCGTCGCCGCTAAAGGCCGTGGATGCACCAAACGTCGAACTCACGCGAAAGTGAGCATCTCGCTCTGGACGCGGTTTAACGGCGAATCGGGCAGCGGGCCGTGGGCGGCTCGTCCGCCGACGTCGCACCGGGTTCGGGAGACAGTCGGATCACCTGCGGAGACTCGACCCCGAGGGACGTCCTCAATGCCTCAAGCTGTGAATCGAGCCGTGCGTCGGGGGCGTCGGGCAAGGTCCAACGCCGGCGGTCCCGGATGAGGGTGCGGTCCGTTCCGCAAGCGTCCTTCATCGTGAAGACATCCCAGTCCCGAGGGGAGATCAGGCCATTGAACCAACCCGCTCCGTAAGGGATCTCGATCGGCACGCCGTCTCGCTCGGTCAGGGTCGTGCGGAATGCGATCCCCTTCGCATAGGCTGCGGCGTACAGGGGATAGAACATCTGCCCTTCAACATAAAGGGTCGAGCCCGAATCACACGCGAGCGCGGCCGAGATCTCGGGGCGCATACCGCCCGTGTGGGCCTCGCCGACCGGGTCCAGTGCGTTGGCGCGATAGAGCCCGAGCAACGCAAACCCCACGATGGCGAATCCGACAACCTGCTGCGCACGCGGCGTGCGCAGCCGCGACCAGCCGGCATCGAGCGCCAGGACAATGACGATCAGGTAGAGCGGAAACAGCATCACCTGATGCCGCATGAGTCCGCCGAACGGATAGACCCCGGCAACACCGGCCGTAAAGACCATCGCGGTGGCGATCACTGCGGCCAGAACCATCAGGGACCGGGCGTTGTCCCTCCGCCACAACGCGGACGCAAGAACGAGGGCCGCGGCCGTCCAGAAAACCGCCACGGCGAGCGTCTGCCCGAGCGTCGTCGCCGAGAACTGCGGCATCAACCAGCCGGCGTTGCCGACCAGGCCGCACCAGGCGAATTCGAGGATCGAATCGCCCTCGCACAGGATGAAGGATTCCAGGTGCACGGGCGGCGCCGTACCGAGACCCCGTCCGTATCCGACGGCGAACCACAACAAGACCGAGAGTGATCCGAGCACCCAGACCAGGAGTGCCGTCCAATCCAAGAAGCGCCAGGTCCGCAGCCATTTGAGCGTCTGCCGCAGCCGGGGTCCGGCTCGATCCGCCCAGACCAGCGCCAAAGCGAGGATCAAACCAAGGGTCACGAAGAGAGCCGAGTAGATGAAGGCGAAGGCGATGGTGAGTCCCAACGCCGCGATCAGCGGCTGCGGTTTGGGTCCAGTCCCGAGACCGGTCGTGTCGGATCCTGCACGCGGGACGAGCGTCGTCGCAGCGAGCAGACCGACCGTCAGGAAGAGCAGTCCGAAGCTGGAGGAGCGCACCGAGACCGCAAGCTCGAGGAAGGCGAAGCTCGTCACCAGCAGCACCACCCCGAGCAAGGCCATCTCCGGGACGACACGCAGACGCCGCAGCAACAGATACCAGAGCGGAACAGTCGCGACGGCGGCCAAGACCGATGGCAGCCGGAACCAGAAGGGATCCGGGCCGAACCGGGCCATCGGCACTAGCAGGAGATGATGCAGCGGCGGATGGGCGTCGACCAGGCTCTCTTCCAGCGCCTTGGTCCAGGGCGAGACGCTGCTCAGATAGAGGTGCCAAGCCTCGTCGTAGCCCCAGCGCGGATCGAGCGCAAAGAGTAGCCCGATTGCGAGTGTCGCGAGGGTCAGCAGGGCGAGCGTCAGGATGGACTCGTGCCCCGACATCGCATCGCGGGGTCCTTCTTGGTGCGGATGATTGGACGTGGACATTGATTTCTCGGCCTCGCAGGAATCACGGACCCCTGCGTCGACACCGTCTGAGCTTCATTGAAGAATCCGCTCCCCGAACCCTTTCGACGCCGAAACGCGCTGACCGCGCGGGCGCACGAGCACCCTGCGGGCAACGCGGATCGCCGAGAGCTCGACTCAGTCGAGCGAGCGATAGTAATCCATCAGGATCTGCGCGACCTCGGGTCGGGAGAACTCGGGCGGCGGGGCGATCCCGTTGCCGAGCATCTCGCGGACCTTGGTGCCGGACAGCAGGACGAAGTCATCCTTGCTGTGATCCGGTGCCTCGCACATCATAACAACGCGCTTGAGCTTTTTCGAGTAAGCGGTATGGTCTGCCTTGAAGATTTCGATCTGCAGTGCGTCTGCGGGAACCTCTTCGTCGAAGATCGTCTGGGCATCGAAGGCGCCGTAATAATCGCCGACTCCGGCATGATCGCGGCCGATGATGAAGTGGGTTGCGCCCATATTCTGCCTGAAATAGGCATGCAGCACTGCCTCGCGCGGTCCGGCGTAGAGCATGTCGAATCCGTAGCCCGTCACCATGGCGCTGTTGGGTGGGAAATAGAGCTCGACCATCTTGCGAATCGCCGCATCCCGCACCGGGGCGGGGATATCGCCGGGCTTGAGCTTGCCGAGCAGCATGTGGATCACCAGTCCGTCGCAGTCGAGCCGCTTCATCGCCATGTGACACAGCTCCTCGTGGGCGAGGTGCATGGGGTTGCGGGTCTGAAAGGCGACGACGCGCTTCCATCCCCGCTCGGCGATCTCGTTGCGGATCTCCACCGCGGTGCGGAAGGTGTCGGGGAAATCGTCTTGGAAGTAGGAGAAATGCAGGACCTGGATGGGACCCGAGACCGCGAATCGGCCCTGGCTGTTGAAGGTCTGGACGCCGGGATGCTCCGGATCCAGAGTGCGATAGACCTTCTCGGTCATCAGCGCCATCTGCGCATCGCTCACCTGCTCGATCGCCTCGACATCCATCACGGCGAGCACCGGATTGCCCTCGACATTGGGGTCGCGCAAGGCAATCCGCTTGGCCCCGGCGATCCCGTTGGCACTCTCGAGCAAACAAAGCACCGGGACCGGAAAGAAGAGCCCGTCGGCGGTTCGCATCCCCTCCGCCACGCCGACGGCGTCCGCGACATTCATGAAGCCGGGCAGCGGACTGAAATACCCGCCGCCCAACATCACGGCATTGGCGGCTGCCTGCGAGCTGATAATGACCGACGGCAGGGTCTCGGCCTCGCGCATCAAGGCATGGTGGGAATCCGGGTCGTAGACGAACAAGGGCTTCAACGCCTCGGAACCGACGGGTTTGATCATCTTCTGCCTCTCGTGGTGGGGTCCATCGCGCGCCTGTCGATGCTCGACCGAGGAGGACGATGAAACGACTGAGGGAACTGCATTCTTGTCGGACGTGTTGTCGGGGTTCGTGCGCTGGCGGCTCGCACCGCGCCGGACACGACAAGGTTCGGCCGGCAGTGGTGACGCGGCAACCCCGATCTGCTCTCGGCGCGCTTGCCGGAACCGACCGACCCGCTCCACCGATCGTCAAAACCATACCACGGACCATGAAACCCCTTGCCCAGAGGATCTTTATGCAACGAACAAATTCACTTTGCATAGAGGCGTGCGCAAGTCGGCGCTGCGGGGCGTCGAGTGCGCTAGACTTGCGCCCCGCCCGGGCGGGCCCATCTTCCGCCACGACCACACGATCGGAACCCGGCACACAGACACCGCGAAGGACACACCCACCATGCCCTACTTCGTCTACAAGATTTCACCGCCCCTTCAACTGGAATACGTCGACACCATTGAACGCTATCAGGATGCCCGCGCACTGGTACGTCGCCGTCGCGAGGAGGAAGGCACCGGGAGCGACATCCAGTACCGGCTCGTCTTTGCACGTCAACAAGGCGAGGCGGAGAAGCTGCTCTCGACCCCGCGCGACAACCGCGTCATCGGGGAGGACTAGCCAGCAGCGTCGGACGCAATCTCGAGCAAACGACCCGACGACCTCGCCCGCAAGTCAGCGCACCGACATCACCACCCCGGTGCCGGCGTCCTTCTCGGCCCAGAGAAACTGCCGGACCTTGCGCACGTAAGCCTGTGTCTCAGCATAAGGCGGAATCTTGCGTCCGTGCTTGATCACGGCCCCCTCGCCCGCGTTGTAGCCGGCGAGAGCAAGCTCGAGGTCCCAATCGAACATGTCCATCAGATCCCGCAGATAGGCCGTCCCGCCGCGGATATTCTCGACCGGATTAAAGCTGTCCGTGACGCCGTAGCGGGCCGCGGTGCCGGGCATCAGCTGCATCAACCCTTCCGCGCCGGCGCGCGAGACGGCCGTCGCGTTGTAGGCCGACTCGGCCCGCACGACGGCATGGATCAGCGCTGGGGAAAGCCCGTAACGGCGGGCGTTGGCGGCGATCAGCTTCTCGTAGGCGGCACGGCGCGTCGCCAGCGATCCCGTGATGGGTGCAGCCGCCTTGGCCCGCTCCCCGGTGAGTAGCTTGGGCTGTTTGAGGCCGGCCGAGCGCGTTTCGCTCTCGTGGACCAGTTTCTTCGACTCGCGCTTCCACTCGAGCCGATACTTGCTGCCTTTCAGCGGCGCGTCCGTAAAATAGACCTTGCCCGCGGCATCGACGTATTTGTAGATATCGGCCTGAGCCACGCCTGCAACGCCGCACGCCGCCAGGACCACGAAGGTCGCCAGGAGTCCTCGCATCTCATCCCCCTCGAACGGTGCCGAACCCGGTGCATCCCGGCGGTGCATGCTAGAGCAAGACGGCGGAATCGTCAGCCCCTTCGCCTCGGCGGCGAGCACCTCGCCTGCCGATTCGCAATACATCCGGCCCCCGAATGGCTTCACAGGACCAGCATAGACGAATTATCGCCGGGCGCGCGCGATTGATAAGACGCACATGAGAATCTTCGAATCGGCGTTCGAAATGTGGTCGAAATAGAGTCCAAATAAAGCCCGATCCGTTTGAAAAATGCCTCTCATGAGTCATCACGTGATCTGTTAGATAATCAAAAAATGAGCATTTTCAACAGTATCTTATCATTTCTCTCTTGTGTAACATTTTAAGTGCGACACCGAATCGACACGATGAGAAATTTTCGATTGCTTTTCGGCGACCACTTCCTATACTCTCCCCTTGCCTACAGGCTAGAACGTCCAATGTACCGGGGGGAACATGAATCGACGTTACTTTTTAGGCGTGGCTTTGTCTGCTGTCGCCGCTCCTGCTTTCGCGAAGAAACCGGCGGATCGCCCGCGAGTCCTGGCCTTTAATCATCTCCACACCGACGAACGCCTTGCGGTAACCTATCGGGTCGGAGACCGCTACCAACGCAGTGCCCTGCAAGAGATCAATCACTTCTTCCGAGACTTTCGGACCGGTGACCAGGTCTCGATCGACCCGCAATTGCTCGACCTCTTGTACGATGTCAAGACCTACCTCGGCGACCCCGATGCCCGCTTCGACGTGCTGAGCGGATACCGGTCGCCGCGCACCAATAAGATGCTCCGGGAAACCTCCGGCGGCGTCGCCAAAAATAGCCTGCACCTCACCGGACAGGCAATCGATGTGCGCTTCCCCGACCTTCCGACACGCTATATCCGAGATGCAGCGATCGCCCTCGGGCGCGGCGGCGTCGGCTACTATCGTCGTTCCGACTTCGTCCACCTCGACACGGGTTCCGTCCGGCGCTGGGGCGCCTGAGCGGGACCTGTCCGCGTCGATTCCGCGAGCGGCCGATCGTCGCTCGCGGAATCGGCGACTTCCGAGGCTTCGCGGCGCACCGGTCAAGTCAAACAGACCCAAGCCGGATCGGCCCGAGCCAATCAACCGAGAATCCGGAATCCGGAGGTGAGCGCCGGAACATCGACCTCGGTCACCGTCAGTCGCAGTCGTTCGTTCAGCCCGGGCGCATCGCGCGAGCGAACCCGCGCCTCCAGTGCCAGGTCCGGGATCAATACCGTCACTTTCCGCTCGTCGCAGTCGACGACGACGCCATCGCCCCGCCACTCCTGATTCTCACGCAGGAAGACGTGTTTCCAGTGCTGGTTGGAAAGCCGCTCCCCGCGTCGAACGGATGCCGCGGCAACCTCCGCCTGAGCGACGCGCGCCGTGACCTCCTCTTCGGAGAGGCCGGGTCGGCCGGTCAACTCGGCCCGGATCTGCTGGTGAACCAAAAGATCCGAGTAACGGCGAAGCGGGCTCGTCGCCCGTGTATAAATCGGGAGACCCAGCCCGGCATGCAGATCCGGCGTACCCGTCAGTCGGGTCGGCTTGAAGCGGCGTCGCCGCGCGTACATGGCTGCGAGATCGGTGGCGGTATCCAGTCCGTCGGGTAGCGCCTGAGTCGCGTAGGGGATCGGGATCCCGCGCTCCAAACAAAACCGCCCTGCAGCCACGCCGGCCATCAGCATGGCATCCGTCACCATGGCACGGCTGCCGAGCCGCGGGAGCTGACGGATCCGCACCCTCCCGTCCTCGACCCGGATGCTCACCTCGGGCAGATCCAGGCCGGTCGCACCGTCGGCATGCCGACGGGCGCGAAAAGGCTCGACCAAGGCCCGAATGGCGGCAAAGGGACCTTCGTCGAGGCGCTCCTCGACCCAGTCGTAACTCAAACGCTCCACGCGCACCCAGGTACGATGGACCTGGATGTCCAGGAGCTCGCCCTGCGCGTCGCACAGCATGCCGAACGAGAGCGCCGGCGAGATCGGCTGCAGCCCGAGCCCGAGCTGATCCGTAACATTCGCGGGCAACATGTTGACCACGCCCTCGGGGAGATACAGGTTCGCCCCGCGCGCCCTCGCCTCGCGCTCGATCTCGGACTCGGCATCGATCAGCGCAGCGACGTCCGCAACATGGACCCAGAGTCGATCGCCGTCCACGCTGATGGCATCGTCCGGATCCTGATTGCCTTCATCGTCGATGGCGTAGGCCGCAAGGTGCGTCAGGTCGAGACGCTCCTCCTCGATGAGTGCCGGAACAGACAGGTCGGGATCCCGGGTCGGGACCCCGCAACGCGTGGGATACGGATTGTGGGTGGCGTGCCAATAACCGACCTGGACCAGTGCGCGATGAGCGTTTTCGGGCGTCTGCTGGTGACCCAGCGCGGCGAGGATACGACTGTGCTCGGATTGCCCGTGCGCCAGGCGCTCGACCTCGCGGAGTCGATCCCGATCCTCGGGGGCCGGCGCCGCCGCGGCCATGCGCTCCAGGAACGCCTGCCAATCGCGCTCCTCCGCCGCCTTGGCCTCGCGCTCCGCGCGATCGCGCTCGACCGCCTCGCGTGGACGTGCCTGGATCTGTGCCGGGGTCCCGTTGAAGATCAGCCCCTCGGAGACCAACTGCCAGGCCGCCCAAGCCGTGGCCGGCGTGAAGGCGTCGAACGCCAGCTCGGCGAGATCCTTGAGGTTGGTCTCCGAACCCTCCAGCAGCTCCCAAGCCGCGTGCAGCTCGCCCTCCTGCGGCGCGAGATCGGCAAGACGATGCAGTGGACCGGGATGCAGCAGCTCGACATCCTTGGGTCGAACGCGCTTGTTCCCACCGTCGAGCTCGATCTCTATCTTCTCGCCCACGCTGACCACGCGCGCTGGGCGGACCTTGTAAAGCACCAGGCTATTGACCGGCGGACTGGATTGATATGTCGACAAGCTGCTGTGATCTCCACTGCACCATCTAAACCGGCCTTGCGCGATCGATCCCTGTCGAGCGCGGTTTTCGCGGCACCTTTGGTTATGATACCGGAACCGGCCGCCTCTCGACGCAGCATCATGCGGCCACCCGGATTCCAGCCCGAGGTAAACAGCATGCATCCAGTTTGGCGAGACCATCTCACCGCGACCTCCGTGCGTATCGACGAGGACGGGATCCCCCGCTTCCCGGAGCCCGCTCCCGGCGCGAAACCCGACTGTCGCCTCTTCGATCTCTCCCATCTCGGACTCCTCGCCGTGCGCGGCGAGGACGCCTTCGGCTTTCTCCAAGGTCAGCTCAGCAACGACATCCGCGAGCTCTCCGAGAGCCATGTGCACTGGAGCAGTCACTGCAGCCAGAAGGGACGCATGCTGGCGAGCTTCCTGGTGATACGGGTCGGCGACACCTTTTATCTTCAACTGCCGGCGGAACGCGTCCCGGATCTCCTCAAACGGCTGCGCATGTTCATACTGCGCAGTCGCGTGACCATTGATGAGGCGAGCGACGAACTGGTCCGGATCGCGATCGCCGGCGACTGTGCCGCAGCGGCCGTGGGCGACTGCGGCTTCCCGGTGCCCACGTCCGAGAACGGCCTCGCGCTCGCCGACGGGATCGCCGTGGTTCGCCTACCGGGACCCGAGCCGCGCCTTGAGATCATCGGCCCGCCCGAGCCGCTTTGCGCGCTCTGGGACGCACTGCAAGCCCAAGCCGCGCCCGCAAACACCGACGCCTGGACCTTGCTCGACATCCGCGCCGGCATCCCGAGCGTCTACAACGACACTGCAGACACTTTCGTCCCCCAGATGGCCAACATGCAGCTCATCGACGGCGTCAGCTTCCACAAAGGCTGCTACACCGGCCAAGAGATCGTGGCCCGGATGCAGTACCTCGGCAAGCTCAAACGCCGGATGTACGTCGGCGAGGTCGAGAGCGAGACGCCGCCGCGCCCGGGCGACGCGCTCTTCTCGCCCGACAGCACCTCGCAGCAGGGCAGCGGGACTGTCGTCGCGGCCAGCCCGCTCGACAAAGGCCGTTACGCGCTGCTCGCGGTCGTTGAGATCAAGGCGGCCGAATCAAGCGAGGTCAGACTCAGCGAAGACGGACCGCCGGTAAGGCTCGAGGCGCCACCTTACGGTTTTCCGATGGAGGAAGCGGCGACGACTTAGGGTGATTTCCCGGGCTCGGCATCCCGACTGCCCACGCCCGCAAGCTGTGGGGGCGACTGTCGGGGCGCGGTAGGGGCGACTTTAGTCGCCCGCACCGCAGCTGGGTCATTTGGGCGACTAAAGTCGCCCCTACCTCGCACCGCCCTTGTACCGAGGAGTCAGTCGAGCCATGAGCGAGGGCGTCAACAGTTTTTCGGAATCGGCCGCGGACATTTGGCTTCCCGATCCGGCTGCGCTCGGCGTCGAGGAGTGGGTGCTGACTGCGGTCTTGTGGCTGAAGCTGGGCGTGGAGGCGATGGGGGCGCTGATCATCGGCATCGGCGTCCTCGTAGCGATCTACCAGTTCATCCGTGCCTTGTTCTCATCCGGCATCAGGGACTACAACCCGATTCGGCTCACGCTCGCGCGCTACCTGGCGTTGGCGCTCGAGTTCCAGGTCGGCGCCGACATCCTGTCCACCGCGGTCGCGCCGAGCTGGGATCAGATCGGCAAGCTCGGCGCCATCGTGGTCATCCGCACGGCGCTGAACTATTTTCTGATGCGCGAGATGCAGGAGGAGCACCGCGACCGGTGAATCAGGTTATTCGTAAACCCCCGCCGCCAACTCCTTCTCCAACATGGAAACCTTGAGCTTGAGATCGTCGCGAGCCGCCTGTTTCGCCGCAACATCGGTGCCGGCGTCGGCTGCCTTGCGGGACTGAACGCCGCTGTCGATCGCGGACACCCGCGCGGCGAGCTCGCGGTTGGCCTTGGTTTCGGCGGCGAGGCTTCGCTTCAGATCGCCCCAGGCGGCGTCGAGCCGGGCATAGTCGGCTTGCCGGCTGCTCAGGTCGCCCTTCACCTTGGACTGCTCGGCCTGAAGCTCCGAGAGCACCGAGCGGAAGGAGGCGTTCAGACGCTGCTCTTGGTCCAAGGTCGCCTGCATGGCACGCTGACGCTCGCCATAGGCGCCGGAAGCAAGACACCCGGTGTTCTTGAAGAAATCACGCGCGGTCGGGTCGCACTCGCCCGGCGTCGTGGCACAGCCGGCGATGCTCGCGGCCAAGGCGAGCGCACAGGCGAGAAGGACGGGACGCGCGCGCGACAAGCCGGTGATTCGAATCATCTCGATTGCCATGATTGCTTACCCGGCCACAGGGGAGGCGTTGATCTGTTTGTCCATGAGCGCGACCTCCTGCTCCAGGCCCGAGATTCGCTTCTTCAATGAGCCGATCTCCTGGTCCAACTGTGCGGTATTGGTCCCGGACTGTCGCTCGAGATTGGAGATGTCCACCCAGTCCTGCTGCTTGGCCTTTAGCGAATCGACCGTGCTCCGCAGCTGATCGCGATTGGACTTGACCCCGGCAAGATCGCGCCTTGCCTGCTCGCTCGAGATGGCCTTGTTGCGATAGGCCGCATTAACCTGCGCAAGACGTTTGCGGTCGGCGGCGATCACCTCCTCGCTGGTCGCGATCAGGCTCGAGATGCGCGCGTTCTCCGCCCGCACGTCCGCGGTCATGGCCGCGATGCGCTGCTCGTCGTTCTGATACTGCTGACGCTTGGATTGCACATAGGCGTTGGCCGCCAGCCCGACCGCACAACCCGCGGCCGCGCCGATCATCATGTTGTTGCTGCGTTTGCCGTCGGACAACATCCCGAGCAAGGCCCCCGCGACCGCACCGGCGGCACAGCCTTGGAGCGAGGTCTTGGCGTCGAGCTGGGAGGATTGCTGGCGCATGCGCTGCTCGGCGGGCGTCAGCGGCACGCCAGAGGCGGTCCCGCCGCTCATGGTCGGGTAGCCGGCACAACCGGCTTGGAGGAGGGCCAACGACACGCTGACGACGACGATGCTCTTGCCCGTTCGACGCTCGATCGACATCTCAATGCTCCTTGTGGATGGTTCGGCTCTGATGGCTCCGCGGGTATGCAACCCTGCACGTCCGTCGTCTGAGTTTAGCCGATCAGCCGCTACTCAAGCGCTGAATAATCGGCGGGTCAACGCAGCCCGCGACACCCCTTGAACCAGTCGTCGCGCGCGACGGCACCCGCTCGCGCATAGTCCAAGACCTGCCGATGGAA
Organism: Thiocapsa roseopersicina; assembly: GCF_900106925.1. GTDB lineage: Bacteria > Pseudomonadota > Gammaproteobacteria > Chromatiales > Chromatiaceae > Thiocapsa > Thiocapsa roseopersicina. The sequence goes on along the minus strand of NZ_FNNZ01000017.1, from coordinate 6,904 downwards.
GCGCTCGGGATAGATCCCCAGATCCCCGTAGCCGCGCGCGGTCAGCTCCGCGCGCAGTCCGTCCAGCTCCGAATCCAGAACGGCCAGGTCGTCCGGATAGGTCTGCGCCGTGCGCACGATCGAGTCGGCATAGACGCCGATGTTGGCTGCGAGCACCGCGTCGTCGCGCGCCAGATCCTCGGCGAGCCGGCGACAGCGCGGATGCTCGGTGTCCTCGTTCTCTTTGCAGAGGTCGTAGCGCTGGCGAAGCAGAGCGATGTTGAAGCCCTCGACCGAAAGCTTCTCGCACAGCAGTCCACCGAAGCGCAGGGCCTCGCGAGCACTGCGGGCGCGCTGCTCGTAGAGCCGCTGGTTCGTGCCGGCAACCACGCTGCGCAACCGCTCCAAGCGCTGCTTCATCTCCGGCTCGCCGCTCGCCCGAGCGAGTGCCGTCAGCTCGAGCACCGGGTCCTCGAAGGGACGATCGGACAGCACCGGACGCGGCGACGGCGTCTCTTGCGGCCGGGCGACATCGCTGCCGAGCCGCTCCCAGGCGGCGCGCACGGCGTCGATGCGCTGAGTTGAGGTCAGGACAGGTGCTGCGAGGAGGACGCGAAAGCCCGTGTCGGCCGTCCCCACGGCACCGCGATCGTCGTAAAGGGGAACCTCGCGCCGCAGGGAGCTGCGCAGATCCTCGGCACTGGAATGGAGACTGCCGCCGCGCACCACTGCGGCGCCCGGCTGTCCGTGTCGACGCTCCACCCGGTGCAGCCGAAAGGGATCAAGGACATATTCCTCGAGATTGCCCATCACGTCGTGAAGGCCGAGCGGGTTCGGCTCGAGCACGCCGATCGGGCGCACCTGACCCTGTGCGTTCTCGTTGAACCAGGCATGGCGCGCGGGTCCGTCAGGCATCGGATAGAGCATCTCGCGAAACACTGCCGGGCTGACCCGATCGCCCCCGCGCGCCGCATATTCCCACTCCGCTTCGGTCGGCAGACGCACGAAGGCCGGCACCCCGTCGGCGCGCGGCAGACAGGGCGTCGCGGTCGTGTCGCAGTCCGCGATCGCCTCGGCCTGCGCGCGCAGCCAGAGCGAATAACGATGCGCAAAGTCCAGGGCGTCGTGCCAACCGATACCACCCTTGGGAAGTCGTGCCGTCGCGCCCTTGCCCGGCTCCGGACAGTCCGCGCCGGACGCGGCGGCGATGACAGCGTCGTATTGCAGCGCGGTCACCTCGTACTTACCGATCAAGAAGCGGCGCCGCTCGCTCTCGGGTGCTTCGAAACTGCCGGCGAGATAATCGAGATAACGATGCTCGGCATAACCCTGACTCTCGGTCTCGCTGCCGAGCTCCACCTCGGTATCGGCGAGCGGGTCAGTGCCCGCCGTGCCGACCGGCCGGAAGGCCACGGCGCCGCCGCACGGCAGCGGGACGATGACGTCCTCCGGGGCAGGCTTGGGGTTGTAGAGCGCCTCGGGCCAGGTCACCGCGACCTCCGCGACGCCGTGCGAGGCAAACAACACCAGCGCGATCGCCAACAGACGGCTCAGCCGCTCCGCACCCTTTGAATCAACGGATCGCTTCACGCAAACCCTCCGCCGGACTCACGCGCCCGGCCCGTATCGCCCCGGCCGTCGACGCGACCAATGCCACCAGCATGACCAACGCGGCCGCCACTCCCAGGTCAGCGATGCCGAGTCGGGTCAAGTAACCCCCGCCGGCCAGATTCTCGCCCATGACGGCGTCGAACGCATGCGCGCCCGCGAGATAGCCTACACCGGCAAAGAGCAGACCGAGCCCGGCGATCAGCGACCCTTGGATCACCGGCAGCGCCGCGACCGCGCCGGGTCCGAAGCCGAACAGCCGCAGCAACGCCAACTGACGGCGCTTGCGCTCCACGCCCACCCAGAGCGCACCGCCCAAGGCGAGCGCACAGCCCGCCCCGCCGATCAGCGCGATGACCCGAAACAGGAACGACAGGGTGCGATCCACCGCCTGCACCGAGGCGATCCGCTCGGCTTGGGTGCGGACCTCGATCCCCTCGGCGCTCACCGCCGCGGCCAGCGGGCCGACCTGATCCAGCCCGGTCGCATAGAGCCGGGCGTTGGCGAAGCGCGTCTGACGCTCCGCATAGCCGTTCGGGACGGCACCGTCGGGCGGCAGATCAAGCGTACCGTCCCGGTAATCCTCGGCAGCAACCAAAAGATCCAGGCTGGTGAAGAGCGCATCGCGCGCAAACCGCGCCTCGGGCACGATCCCGATGACCGAGAGCGGCAGACGCAGATGCTCGGAGACGCCGTCGCGGGTGCGCTTGACGACGGCGACCAGTGCGGCCGGATCGGAACGGGTCGGAACGCCCTCCTCCGCTCCCGAGGCCGGCGCCCCCGGCCCTGGCTCGGCGGACATCAGGCCCAGCCGACGCGCCAGTGTGGCGGTCACCAGGACCTCGCCGGGATGGCTCGGCAGCGCGGTGCCCGGCGGTAGAAGCGGATCGCCGAGCGCCGTCGGGATCACCTCGACCGCCGGCAGCAGGCGCTTTGCCGGGTCAAGCAGATCGACACTGGCATTGATGGTCCGGGTCTTGGGGATCAGGAAGGCGACGTCCGGCCGCGCCGCAATCTCGGCGAGCCAGTCGCGATCCAGCCGGGCGCTGCCGTAGATGACCACCTCCAGGTTGCGCGGGTCGCGCAGCAGGGTCTCGCGCAGGGTCTCGACGACACCGTTTTTGAGTCCGAGCAGCAGGAGCAACGGGGCCAGGATCGCGGCGACGGTCAGCACGAATACCAATGTGGTGTGCCGATCGTGACGCAGATCCTTCCAGGCCAAGGCCCAGACCTCCGCGGCGGCAGGGCCGAAGGACGCACGCGGTTCGGTAAACGCCGTCGCCAACCCGCGCCCCGAGCGATCCCTGCCGTTCAAGACGCGTCCTCGAAGCAGGAGCCGAGCCGGTCCGGCGCATCGAGCGGACGCGCCCGGATCTCGCGCAGGCCAAGCGCGCGTACACGCCCCTGCTCGTGGGTCGCGATCACCACCGCCGCCCCACTCTCGACCGCCAGATCACGCAGCAGTCCGAGCACCCGGTCCGCGAGCCGCGGATCGAGCGCCGAGGAGGGCTCGTCGGCCAGCACCAGGGCCGGTCCGTGGGCCAGTGCGCGACCGATCGCCACACGCTGCTGTTGCCCGACCGAGAGCTGAGCCGGACGCCGGTCCAGCAGCGAACCGATCTCGAGCGCCGCCACCAGATGAGCGATCCGCGCGTCCTCGGCCGGAAGCCCGAGCAGGCGGCGGTTGATGCCGATATTCTCGCGCACGGTGAGAAAGGGCAGGAGTCCGCCGGTCTGCATCACGAATCCGATCGACCGGGCGCGCATCCGTGCGAGCGCGCCATCGGCACGGGCGCGCCACAGCCTAGCCACATCCACCGGCGCGGCCGAATACAAGAGAAAGTGCGCCCCCGGCAGCGGCGGCGCGGCGAGCCCGAGTAGCTCGAGCACCGTACTCTTGCCGCTGCCGCTCTCCCCGGTGATCGCCAGCGTCTCGCCGCGGGCGATGCTCAAGCGCGGCACACTGACCTCGAAAGACCCGCTCCCGGTGCCATAGCGATAGCCCAATCGGGTCGCCTCGATCAGAGGGCCGGCGGTCGGTGAATCGGGAACATCAAGCGATATCGCCAGAGCGGATGCGTTATCGACAGGCGCCATCCGCGAACCCATCAGGGCAGATCGCGCAGCGGCACCGGATAGACCCATTCGCCCGCCGGGCTGCCCTCGGCCAGGCTCACCCAGCGATCCGTGTCGGCGTTGTAGCGCTCGTAGAGCTTGATCTTGCCCTTGAGCCGGCTGACGAACTCGAACTGACGCTGCGTGCCCCAGCGCGACCAGGTGTCCTGATCCAGCGTCATGACGTCGCTCTTGTAGGGCAAGCCGTCGAGGTATTCCCCGAGCAGGCCGAGGTCTGCAAGCTTGGTCGCCTGCGGACTCGCGGCGAGCGCCGGATCGCGTCCGTATTGGGCAGCGATGGAGCGCAGGCTGTCGAAGAAGGCGTCGGGTTTCAACATCCCGGCATCCGCGGCATCGACGATCTGTTTCAAGATCCCGTGCAGGTCGCTCAACTGGTCCTTGGTGATCAGCACCCGCTCGTCGACCGTCCGCACCGTGGGGTCGGCGAGGTCGCTGTCGCTGATCCAGCCCTCGAAGACCGACGGTGCCCGAGTGCCCTCCTCCCGGCCCAGATAGGCGAGCTGCATGGCATGACCGAGCGCACGCGTCGCCTCGCGCAGCGCGGCGGTCTCCGGGTCTTGCGCAACGGCGGGGCTCGCCGTCGTGGTCGCGGAGCTCGGGATTGAGGTGGCTGCGCGTGCACTGCCTGCCGCGAGATCGCCGCGTGCAGACGCCTCGATGCTCTCGATGACCGTGTCGGACAGTGCGGAGACCGCCTTGCCCAGTGCCGCGGCGGAGCCGTCCTGCACCGAGAAGTAGAGGCTGCGCTGGATCGCGGCGTTGTTGGCCAGGGTCCGATACTGCGCCTCGGCCGCGGCGTGATTGGTCTTGCCCATCGCGGTCTTCAGATGCAGCACCAAGAGAGCAACCCCCTTCTCGGCCGCCTCCGAACGCACCTGCTCGGCATGCAGACCCGTGGTGGAGGCGTCGCCTTCGAGCGCGCCGGCATCGGTGATCAGGACGGCATAGCGTGCGCCGAAGCGGTTCCAGGGGATCTCCTCCAACGCCGTGATCACCCCGGCGTAAGGATCCTCGTCGAACCGATCGGTCGAGACCTTCGCCTCGGTGACCTTGGATGCGCGGTTCAAGAACTCGAGCCCCGTGGAGACCTCCGCGGGATCGACGAACATCCGCGCGACATACTCCAACGATTTGGCCTTGGCCGGATCGGCGGTCGGCGCACGGAAGGCGACGAGACCGAAGGCGACCTTGTCGAGAAGCCCCGAGCCCTCGATCCGCTTGTAGACCTGCTGCGCCGCCGCGCGCGCCTCGTCGATGTACTGCTGCATCGAGACGGTGGAGTCGATGATGAAGACCACCGCGGCGCGAAAGCTGCCGAGCTGGGTCACCGGCTCGGCGCTTTCGTCCGGAGGCGGCGTGCTCGTCGGGGCCGCCGTCTCGGTGACCGAGGCCACCTTGAGACCGCGCATCAGATGGCCCGAATCGGTGAAGACCTCCTCGAAGTCCAGGATGGGCAGCAGATAGAAGCGCGAGTTGATGTCGATAAAGCGATCCGGCTCGATCGCGACCACGCGCGGATCGCGCCCGCCCTCGGCGATTTTGCGGGTCAGCGGACCGACCTCGGCGGCCGGATCCGGCAGCGCCAGCAGGCCGTTCAGCGAATCCCAGGAATCATAGAACAAGGCGCGCTCGCGCGCGGCGCCCGGGTTGGTGAAGGCCAAGGCCATCTGCTGAAGCCATGGCACCGTGTCACCGGCCCGCAGCCAGCCGCTGATCTTGCCCTTGGTGCCGACGCCGACTTCGAGCCAACGCTGCCCGTCGCGCTCGGTCTCGGCATAGACGTAGAAGCGCGAGAAGGCATCGACAGGACGCCCGGCATCGCCGCCCGGTTGCTCGGTCAGCATCGCCCCCGGGCGGGTCAGCACCCGCTGAAAGAGCGTCTTCTTCCCGGCCTGCAGCAAGGGTGCGCGATCGGTCGGCGGCTCGGCGAAGACAGGCACCGCAGCCAGGACGACCGCGGCCAGCAGCAGCCACACACTCAACCGTCGCTTCAGGTGTACTCCAATCATCCGGGCTCCAGTGAATCCGCGCTCCGAGAGGTCATCAGGCGATCCGATCATGCCGACACGGCGTAGGTCGGGTTAGGCGCGCCGCTCCGAGATCCGATGAACCGCACCAGGGTCAAGGCGCGCCGTAACGCTACGCCGGCAGGCTGTCGAGCCGCCGAACGTCGGGTTTCGCTGCGCCAACCCGACCTACGGGACGCTGTTGCGCGGAGGTCGGGTTGGGCACGCCGCTCCGAGATCGGACGATCCGTACCACGGTCGATGCGCGCCGTAACCCGACGCGGGAAGGTGATGATTATCGCATAGGCCGCCTTCGGTACCGAACCGGCTAGAATCCATGTCAGGACGTCACACCGACTGCTCGGGAGCCCGCGATGACACCCTCGGTTCGTCTCTTGACCCTGATCTACGCCGGTCCGCCCGCGGATCGGCTGGCGCCGGATCATCCCTGGCAGCAGTTCGACGCGCTCGGCCGGACCCTGCGACGCCATCTGCCTGGGGCGACCGCGGCCGTCTTCGCCCGGCCAGAGATCGCCGTGGACGGCTCGGGCACGATCACCTGGACCAGCGAGCTCGCCGGACAACCGCAGCCTCTGTCGGACCTGCCGGACGAAGCGCAGGCGGCGGCACGGCGCATCCTCGCCGATCACCTGAGCGCGATCTCGCACCTGGCCGACGAGCTTGCCCGCCGCGAGCCGGACGACCCGGAGCCCGCACGGCTGCTGACCCGCGCCATCGTCTATCCGGGCGACGAGGCAGTCTATGTGATCGACGGCGCCCCGGTGCTGATCTCCTGGGGCGGGACCGACCCCGGCCGCCCGCCGCCCCGCGCCGGTGGGCCCGATCCAGCGACCGTCCCGCCCTCGCCGCGCCGGCCCGCGTGGATCATACCGGTCCTGGGGTTGATCGCACTCGCCGCTCTGGGGCTCGGGATCGGCCTGGGCGTCTGGCTCTGGCAGGCGCAGGAAACCGAGGAAGGCTTGCGCGAGGACCTCGCCGTCGCGCTGGCCAACCAATGCGACCCGGTTGCACCGCTCGTGGCACTCGCGTCCCGCCTGGAGCGGATCGACCGAGAGGACGCGCGCTACGCGGACATCCGCATGGCGGTCCTGACCGAGATCGGCATCTGCGAGGAGGCCGCGCTCTTTACCGAACGGCTCGCGACCGAGCCGCCC
>NZ_FNNZ01000054.1 GCF_900106925.1 Thiocapsa roseopersicina | reverse complement strand
GGGCGGCTCGGTCGCGAGCCGTTCGGTAAAGAGCGCGGCCTCCTCGCAGATGCCGATCTCGGTCAGGACCGCCATGCGGATGTCCGCGTAGCGCGTGTCCTCCCGATCGATCCGTTCCAAGCGGGAGGCGAGTTCTACCAGAGGGGCAACCGGGTCGCATTGGTTCGCCAGCGCGACGGCGAGATCCTCGCGCAGACCTTGCTCAGTCTCCTGCAACTGCCGGAGCCAGATGCCTCCGAGACCGAGTCCCAGCGTTGCGAGTGCGAGCAACCCCAGGACCGTCAGGATCCACGCCGGGCGCCGCGGCGGGGGCGTCAAGGTCGCGGGATCCGGCGCACCGGCGGGGCCCGGCGGCCGGCCGGGGTCGGTGCCGCCCCAAGAGATCAGGACCGGGGCGCCGCCGATCACATAGACTGACTTGTCGCCTGGGTAGACGATGGCGCGCTTTAGGAGCTGCGCGGGCTCGGGATCGTCCGGCTCGCGGCGAGCCAGCTCGTCGGCCAGGCGGGCGATCGCTTTCAGGTGATCGGCGAGGATGCGCCGCGCGACCGCCTGCTCCTCGTCGGGAAGATCCAGTAAAGGCCGCGGTTGTCCGGCCAGCGCACTGGTCCAGGTGACTGCACCCGAGCCGTCGACGGCGATCTCGGGTCGAGCGAATACAGCCGCAGTCGCCGCGGGCAGATGGCGTCTCAGGGTGCGGCCGAGTGTGTCGAGCTGCTGCCAGGGATGATTCGGCGGCAGCCGATCCGCGGGTGGAGCGGCGTAGACCAGTGTCAGGATACGAACCGAGGGGGTCATCGCGGGCTCCCGTGCTGTCGATGTGACGTCCTGAGAGGATTCTAAACCGCGTTCGGAGTGGTCGATGTGATTTGGTCTGGATGGGCTGCTGCGGGCAACGGCGGGGGGAGAGGATCGGCGGTGGCAGGAGATGGTGGCAGGATTGATTCGACTTGCGTCGTGAGGCTGTAATCTGGACTGGATCTCCTAACCTGATGACATGAGACCTCAGCATGCCCGTTGACAATCCTCTCCGTCTGGCTCGCCTCGAACCGATGGACCTGCGTTGCGGATGGCCGCACGAGGCCGGAGCCTTCACGCCCTGGCTCGCAGCCCCCGAGAACCTCGCGTTGCTCGGCGACACCCTAGGGCTGCGCCTCGTGCTCGACGGCAGTGAGGTCAACGTCGGCATCTTCCGTGCCGACCTGCTGTGCCGCGATCAGGATGATGGCCTGGTGCTGATCGAGAACCAGCTCGAGCGCACCGATCACAGCCATCTCGGTCAGATCTTGACCTATGTTGCGGGGCTGAAGGCCCAGACCACGATTTGGATCGCCGCAGCCTTCACCGAGGAGCACCGCGCGGCGCTCGATTGGCTGAACGATGCTACCGACGAGCGCTATCACTTCTTCGGGCTGACCATAGAGCTGTGGCGCATCGGCGGCTCGCTCCCGGCACCCCGTTTCAACCTGGTAGTGAAGCCAAACGACTGGAGCCGAGCCGCCTCGCGGGTGGTTAGGAGCGTTCAGTCCGGCGAACTTTCGGAGGTCGGGCGGCGACGGCTGGCGTACTGGACCGGGTTCCAGCAGTTCCTGGCTGAGCATCCATGCGGGTTGACTCTGGACCGGGTCGCGGGGAGTGCGAACCTCGGCTTCCCGACCGCGCATCCGGGCCTGACACTAAAGCTCTATCGTTCTGTGGACGAAATCGGGGTCTTCCTGCGCGTGCATGGCGAGCATGCCACCGAGCGTTACGAGCATCTCTTGGAGCTGCGCGCCGAGCTCGAGGGCGCGTTCGGTGCACCCTTGGTCTGGATGGTCCGCTCAGATGGGGCCTTCTATTGGATCGTGCGAACCCTGCGGGCCGATCCGGACGACCAAGAGGATTGGCCGCGACAGTTTCAGTTCATAGTAGATGCGGTGATGACCTTTACGCGCCTGATTGACGAACGCCGTTGGGATCTCGTGTGATGGGCTCGATCGACCTATGGATGGGGTCAAAGGTCCTTTACGTGGCGCGCCTGGTGATGAAAGCCAAAGGTGTCGGAGCAATGGCTGGCAAGTTTCCGGACATGTCTCGTCTCGACGGTGAGGCGGATCTTAGGCAAGCCCGCCTCGCCGCGGTATTCAAGGCAGCGAATCGAATGGTATCGGGCACTCAGACAACGGGGGCGTGATGACCACCGACGATCCCCACGACCTAATCCGCTTCGTCCGAGCGCAGCAGAACGACTACGCCCGTGCCCTCGCCGAGATCCGATCGGGCCGCAAGCGCACGCACTGGATGTGGTACATCTTCCCGCAGCTCGACGGACTCGGGTTCAGCGTGACGGCGCGGCGGTATGCGATCCGCGGTCTCGACGAGGCGCGGGCGTATCTCGGCCATCCGGTGCTCGGGCCGCGGCTCGTCGAGTTTGCCGAGGCGGTGCTCGCCGTTCAGGGACGCTCGGCGCGGGAGATCTTCGGGACGCCGGATGATTTGAAGCTGCGCTCGTGTGCGACGCTGTTTGCGGAGGTGTCTGCGGAGGGATCGGTGTTCCATCGCCTGATCGAGGTCTATTTCGGCGGCGCGCCGGACGGGCGCACCTTGACCCTGCTCGGGCAGTCCGCCGACCGGGCTTGACCCGCGACCCTCAGCGCGTCATCCGAACCACCCCCGAGACGATCCCGAGGATCTCGATCTCGTCATGCCGCAGGGTGATCGGCACCATCCCCGGGTTGGCCGGTTGCAGGCGGATCCCGTCGGGCTCGACATAGAAACGCTTGAGGGTGACCTGCTCGCCCTTGATGAGCGCCACCACGGTCTCGCCGTTCTCGGCGGTCTGGCGCTTCTCGACGATGATGATGTCGCCGTCCTGGATTTGGTCGTCTGTCATGGAGTGGCCGCGTACCTGCAAGGCGCTGTTCTTGCGTACCATGTGGCGCGGGACCGTGACGCTCGTGCGGTCCTCCGGGGGGCTCGACTGGGCGGCCGGCGGCGACGTAGCCGAGCAGAGGGATCTTCCGGCCGGGCGTGGCGCAAACCCCAGGGTCGCGCCTGCGGCGTCTTTTAATGTGATTATGTCCTTTATCACATATAACTGGGAGTCCGGTCATGAGAGCGTTTCTGAATCGTCACAGTTCAACCATGCTCCACCCTTGGGCCGGAGCCTGGGTTGCCGTGCCCGTCGTTGTCGTGCTGACGCGCATCGGCTATGACCGGCACGAGCTGTCGGCGTATGCGGCTCTGGCGGGAGCGCTCATGGCCATTCTCGGCGTGCTGACCCTGGGGCGCCCGCTTTTGCGCTTGGGTTATGACGAATGGTTACGGCAATCACGCATTATCGACGGTGGACACGTTGCGCCAACTCCCGAGGAGCAGAAGGCCGAGTTGGAGGAACGGCGTGACGCCCAGGCGATTCAGCTCAGCGGTCCGCTGTTGGTCATTCTCGGAACCTTGCTCAATGGAACGAGCGGATTTTTATCATGACCGCGCTTACCCTTCTTTTTCCTGCCGCCCCGTGTCCCGCCCTGATCGCCGCCGCCGGCGAGCGAGCCCAGTTCCGTTTCCTGGAATTCTTCGCCTCCGCCATCCGCAACCCCCACACAAGGCGGGCCTATGTCCGGGCCGTGGCGGAATTTTTGGACTGGTGCACGAGCGTCGGGGTGCCGTCCATCACCGACGTACAGCCGCTGCACGTGGCGACCTGGATCGAGGGGCAGACGCGGAGCTTGTCGGCGCCCACGGTCAAGCAGCAGCTGGCGGCCCTGCGTCACCTGTTCGATTGGCTGGTGACGGGCCAGATCGTGCCGGTCAACCCGGCGGCCTCGGTACGCGGACCGTCCCATGTGGTGAAGACCGGCAAGACCCCGGTGCTCGACGCCGCGGAGGCGCGGCACCTGCTCGAGAGCATCGCCGCGGACACCCCGGCCGGCCTGCGCGACCGCGCGCTGATCGCCCTGATGGTGTATTCCTTCGCACGCGTCGGCGCGGCCCTGGGGATGCGGGTCGAGGACGTCTTCACCCAGCAGCGGCGCCTGTGGGTGCGCCTGCACGAAAAAGGCGGCAAGCGCCACGAGATGCCCTGTCACCACCGTCTCGAGGAGATCCTCGAGGCCTATCTCGAGGGCGCGGACCTGCGCCGCGACCCCAAGGGCTGGCTGTTCCGCACCCTCGGGCGCGGCACCGGGTGTTTGAGCGCGCGTCCGCTCGCCCAGGCCAATGCCCATGCGATGATCCGCCGGCGCACCGCGGCGGCCGGGATCGCCACCCGGGTCGGCAACCACAGCTTCCGGGCCACCGGCATCACCGCGTATCTGACCCACGGCGGGACGCTCGAGCAGGCCGCGGCGATGGCCAACCACGCCAGCACCCGCACCACCCAGCTCTACGACCGACGGCGCGGCGACCTGACGCTCGACGAGATCGAGAAGATCCGGATTTGAGGAGACCGCCCTGTAACTTCACGACGGGACGATCGACACGGCAGGAACGGCTATGATGGCTTTCGGGTCACGGTGCAGGCCGACCTGCATAGCGTTGATTTTTATAATCTTATAATGGCATACAGTTATAATTCGTCCTCAGGACGAATTATAACTGTATGCCGCATCGCTGACAATCAATTTCCTGTATTTCAATCAAGCATTGACAACTCACGCTGCTAGCGTTATATGTCCTTAGGACATATAACGCTAGCAGCAACATGGAACTCAGGACCGCCCTCAGCCTCGAAATCGGCCAGCTGCATCATCCGGTCGTGACCAGCTACCAGCTTGGCTGCCTGGTCTTCAAGTTATACCGAGCAAAGGTTTATCGCGGAGAACCCTTAAAAGGCATCAAGAAGGACGTTCCCGCCCGCGCCGATTTCAAGCGCCTACTTTCCTCTCTCGTGCAAGACGGCATCCTGCACAACAGCAAGGCGGTGCCCAACAGCGAGGTTTATGCCGTGCTGGGACGGGCCGCCGCCGGGGCGGAAGACATTGCCTGCTGCGTCGACCCCTTCTGCTATGTTTCGCATCTGAGTGCGATGGCGTATCACGGCTTCACCGACCGCCTTCCCAAACTGCTGTTCCTGACCACGCCGCCCTCCACACGCTGGGGAATTCTCGCGGTCGAGCGCATGCAGAAAGACTTGGGGTCGGAGGGGTACGCGCTTTACCGCGAAGCATCCCTGCCGCTCTTGCGCCGGTTGCGGCTTGCGAAGATTCACCGTAAGACCGTCAACAGTCATTCGAGCGTGCATTGCAACCCCGGGGCCTATGTGAACGTGCAGGAGCGCTCCCTGCGCGTATCCACGATTGGGCGCACCTTTCTCGATATGATCCGCGAGCCGGATTTGTGCGGCGGCATCTACCATGTGCTGGAGGTCTATGCCGACCACGCCGGCCGTTATCTGCGGCAGATCGTGGACACCGTTGACCGCCACGGCAACAAAATCGAAAAGGTGCGGGTCGGTTATCTTCTCGATGAGCGGCTTGGACTGCCTCATCCGACCATCGAAACGTGGCGTGCGCTGGCGCAGCGCGGCGGTTCGCAGAAACTTTACCCCAAAGCTCCCTACAGCCCGAACTTCTCGGAAAAGTGGTGTTTATCGCTCAACATCGAAGAAACAGACGACACCGCTGCGGAGGAATGATTGCAGACATCCGACATCCGGGAATGGGTCAACCAAAATCCCGACGACCAGCAGTTCCGTCGGGCCATCCACACCATTCTTGCCGCCATCGCCGGCACACCCGTTCTTCAAGCCACCATGATCATGAAGGGCGGGGTGTTGCTGGCCTTGAGCTACCGCAGCACGCGCTACACCAAGGACATCGACTTCTCGACCGCCATCAGGCGCCCGGACTTCGATCCGGTGAATTTCCGGCGATACCTCGAAGACAGCCTGAGCGACACCGTGGAGAGCTTGGATTACGGTCTGGATTGCCGTGTCCAGAGCTGCATCCAACAGCCCAGAAACGATGACGCGACGTTCCCGACCTTCAAAATCCGCATCGGCTATGCCGCCAAGGGCACCCCCGCCCACAGACGGCTGCAAGCCGGGACGGCTCCGCAGGTCGTGGACATCGACTACAGCCTGAACGAACCGGTCGAGGAGACCGATCTGTTCGAGTTGGGGGACGGCAGCGCCATCCGCACCTACAGTCTGGTGGAGATGGTGGCGGAGAAGTTTCGCGCCCTGCTCCAGCAGGAGGCCCGCAACCGCATCCGCCGGCAGGACATCTTCGATCTGCACTACGTCTTGAGCGACCATCCGTTGCGCGATGACGCGCCGACCAAACGGCGGATTCTGGACAGGTTGCTCGAAAAATCGCGGATCCGCGGTTTGACGATCGATCGGTTGGCCATGTCCAACCCTGAAATCCGTCGCCGGTCCAAGGCCCGCTATCATGAACTCGCCTCGGAAATCGAAGGCGACCTGCCCCCGTTCGACGCGGTCTACGACGTCGTCGAGGCGTTCTACCGCTCCCTGCCTTGGCCACGGGACTGACCGGGAGCAAATAGACCGCGAGGGTATTGCGGTCGGATCTGCGCGGCGAAGAATTCCAGAACGCGCTTCCCGGTCTGCCCCCTGCGTGGCCGTGCGACGTTTGCCCCGTCGCCACGGCGGCAACACGCTCGCACCTACCCGGGACGACCGACCCCCGCTGCGCTCGCCATGGACGGGTTCGCGTCTGTCCTCGCGAGACATTGCATCGTCCGAGCCCGAAACCGCAGCGGATCGCGAACCAGCGGAATCTCCATACGCATACCGCCGACGCCCGTCACCGTGACCTGGCCGAAGTTCATCATGCGACCGATGATGCCTTGCTCGACAGTGAAACCTTCCACCTTCGCGTGGTCGAGTTCCATCGTACGGCGACCAAAAAATCCATACGTGAAGATGACGCGCCTATCGGTAATCGTCAGCTCGGTGCCGATCACGTTGAGATGGGCGTCGAGGATGAACATAAAGAAGACGAGAAGTGCAGGCGCTGCTCCGATCATCCCCATAGACGGCACAAGGAAGGCCGAAGCGGGAATAAAGCAGATCAGCCCCATGACGACGGCATCCACGTAAATCCACCCGTGCAACGCACCGACGACCTCGACCTGTTCGCCGGGATACAACACTTGATCGATATTACTCATCACTATACCGCGAGAGCCCCGAACTCCGGATCGGGGAGGCACGACACCGTTTCGATCACGGTCCGACTGCCCGTCTCGCAACCTCCTCTTTGCTGAAGTTGAATAAAAATGCCATCGCTGATTGCGGGTTGCGAAACCTGGAACTTGCTTTTGATGATGTCAGCGACAACGTCGACGTTAGAAGTAAAAGCGTCGTTTTAGTGATCCGACAATAAGTCGCCATTTGTTTGCAAGGAAACGTCATTCCCGAAAAGCGGTCTTGAAACATCCGTATATCACGACAAGCACGTCCTCCATAGTGCTCGAGATCCGAACTCCGATTCGAAGCTTGCACCGGCGTGTCCGCAGCAGTAATCTATCGTGAAACCGTGCGACCGGAAGTCGCGAGTAGCTGGCTCCAATCAGCGTCACGCACAGACATCCTCTGCCTCTGTGCGGGGTCCGGCACCATGTGCTGCCCCATCTCCGGACATCCGTGCGCCTCTCGCTCACGCCTCCGCCCTCCATCGGCCATGCCCTTGCTATCCGCCATCACTCGATGCGGCTAGACCTCACGCATTACGTTATGCGCTGCAATCGCTTCCGGCGATTGCCACCACCCAACCCCGATTGACCGCGCCACCTGCCACTGCGGCAGCAGGCCGGCAATCGACATCCGCTCGGCCCCGTGCCGACGGTCGCGTCCCGCGCCTCGGCGCTCCCGCTTTGATCGGCTCTCGCCGCCGTCGCCTTGCGGTCTCTGGAACAGAGACCGCAAGGACAAACACGCCGCCCGCCCGCCCTGCTACAGGCAGCTCGAGGCTTCAGGCCGCGTCAATTCGCGCATCAAAACCCCCGCACATCTCCGATCAGGCGCCCGCCAGGGCAGCAGGCGGCATCCTGCCACGTCTGATATCGGCACTGCGGATCTCCCGATGCGCACTCGCGATCCCATCGCGATCACACGGTCTCACGGTGACAGCGACGTCATCGGCATCCCCCGCCAGCCGATCAGGCACTGCGGATGCGAGTACCGCGCACTCTACTGAAGGCGCCTGCAGATGCGCCTGCTTCGCCAGCTCGCGAGGAGCTATACCCTCGTTATCACTTACCTGTCGCTGATTGGCGGATCGCGAAGCAAAAGCCGGCAATGATCTTGCGTTCCGCCAATGGCGGCAGGCATTCCGGCCATCCGCAAACGTTTAAGTTGGACCTCAAATCATTCGAGAATTTAATGACGGGAGCCCGATTCACATGGGGCTATACGGCGGCGTCGGCACGAGAAATCACGGCTATGGACGAAAAATGGATTACGCAGGACAACAGGCCTTGCAGGCACGCTATGGCGGTGGTCATTTTTCCACGGTCGCCACGCAAGGCGCGCGCTGGAGCGCCTTTTCAGGATGGGCCAAAGAACAGGGGATCAAGGATATGAGGGACGTGACACCGGAGTGCGTTTTCGCCTATGCCGACGCGATGCGCGGGCAGGGACTCGCCGTCAGTACAAGACAGAATCGAATCAGCGCGATCAATACCGTCATGCGCCAGGCACGGGAAGGCAGCTGGACCACCGTCTCACCGCGAGCGGCGGTCGGCGAGTCCCGCTCGCAGGTACGCACCGAAGCGCCGGCCACGCTTGATCCGTCGCGCTATCAGAGCGCGTTGGCGCAATTACATGCGACGGGCCTGAACCGCGCCGCAGCCGTGCTGTCGTTGGGTCGGGAATGCGGTATGCGCTCCGAAGAGGCCGTGAAGGCAAACCTTGGCCGTCTCCTTAATGAGGCTGCGACAGTGGGTTCAATCAATATTCAGGACGGCACGAAAGGAGGAAGAGACGCCCCGCGATGGGTACCGGTGACGGAGGGAATACGCGCGGCATTGGCCGCCGCCATTGCAGCCCGACCCGCCGGATCCCAAAACCTCCTGGCGCCCGGAGAGAGCTTCAAGGCATGGCGATCGGGCGAGTTGCGCGCCGGTCGCGAGATCCTCCACACCCACGGCATCAAAGGCTATCACGACGCCCGCGCGGCATATGCCTGTGCACGGTACGCTCAGCTGACGGGCCGGCCGGCGCCGGTTGTTGCAGGACAACGCACCGCGTCGAAGGCCGACGACCGCGCCGCCCGGCTGACGATCGCCGGCGAGCTCGGACACGGCCGCTCGGATGTCGCACGCGCCTATGTGGGATCCAGCCGATGAGCGCCATCCACCGTCTCCTGGAACGGGCACAACCCGGCTCGCACGGCGGCGTCGCGCAGCACATCCGGCGCGGCGAGATCCTACGGCAGCGGATCGCAGAGCGCTGGCACCTTCGCCGCCCGGAGCAATGGCGCCTCAAGCATGTGCGGTGGGTCCTCGAGCACGGGCTGCCGGATGTCGGGCCGGCGACCCGCTACCACTACTACCGCACGGTCCGTGTGATCGCCGCCGTACTCGGCCACTGGCCCGACTGGGAGCCTCACCTACGCGGTTCATGGACCACACCGACCGGGGCAGGCCCGCGGGCGTCCGCCGAGCGCGGCGGACGCCCACCGAAACTGGCCCAGCGTGCCCGCCGCTAAGGGGTAGACCCAATGGAGGTGGCCCCCCCCGACTGAGCCGAAATGGCCCCTTGTGACACGACTGTCGGGTCTACCCCTACTCCCGAGGATCTCGAACAGCTCCTCGAGCACGGCAGAACCCAACGCGCATTCGAGGCGCATGGCCACGACTTCCTCCTGGACTTCGAGCCCGTCGCAAAGCTCATCTCCCTGATGGAATGGCGCGCATGGACACTCGCCTGTCTTGACCCCGACACCCGACCTTGCCTACGGCCTCTTCGACGACGAGGATCGCGTAACGCGTGTAGGACACTTCTGGCTCTCGGAACTTGAGGCGTACCGTGACCCCTTGGGCTCCCGCCTCCACCGGCTCTCGACCTTCACGCCCCGCATGCCCCTCTTCGAGTACGCCTCCCAACGCCCTGCGTACCGGAACCACCATCCTCTCCCCCTGATGGCCGGCTCGCACCCGCCCCCGCAACAAAAAAACCCCGAGCATCCCTACTCGGGGTTCCGCATCACGATTAGAAATCGTTATCTCTTCTTCAGCATTAGCGCTCGCATATATGCTTCGATGTCCCCTCCAAAATCCTTGGCCAGTCCGCGCAGAGCCTTCTCCGAATATTTCTCCCGCCATGCCCTTGCCAGCCTTCTCGGAAATTTATCTGGAACAGCCCTCAAAGACCGCAACACCCGCACTCTCACCAAACTCGCCGGCGGGAAAAGCTACGCGATCACCCCCGTCGAAACCCTCCGCGCCTTAGGCTGAGTGCGGTCAGCGATTTTGATGGTTTCGCGATCAAGTTGCGTGATAGGGGTCGGCGAAGCGCTCCCCCGGTCTCGCGCGGCCGGGGTGTGGGC
>NZ_FNNZ01000031.1 GCF_900106925.1 Thiocapsa roseopersicina | reverse complement strand
ACCGGCCGCTTTCCTTCGGACTGACTGGCCGGATTGAATCAGAACCAGTGGCCACTTTCCTTCGGACCGGGTGGCCACTTTCACCGGAATACGCAGGGGTGAGCAAATTCAGCAAGGTGAGCATCTTTTCCGGGCTGAACAACCTGAATGACGTCACGGTGGACACAACCTACTCCGCCATCTGCGGCTATACGGAGCAGGATGTAGAAACCGTCTTCGCACCGGAGCTCGAAGGCGTCGATCGCGATCGGATGCGTGACTGGTACAACGGCTACAACTGGACGGGGGAGGCCGTCTACAACCCCTTCGATCTATTGTTGCTGTTTCAGAAACGCGAATTTCGCTCCTGGTGGTTCGAGACCGGCACGCCGACCTTTCTGGTCGATCTGCTTACCGCGCGCGGCTATTTCACGCCCGACCTGGCCGGCGTGCGTGCATCGGAGGCACTGCTGTCGACGTTCGACGTGGACAGCATGTCTCCCGAGGCATTGCTGTGGCAAAGCGGTTATCTCACCTTTACCGGTTCGCGACGGATCGGCGCACGGCTCGAATACAGCCTGGGGTACCCGAACCTGGAGGTCGAGTCGGCACTGAACGACGCGCTGCTCAAGGGACTGATGGGCGATCCCATGCAAGCCGAGCGCGCCGTCAGCCGGCTCTACGACGTGCTGGTGAGTGGCGACTTCGAGGCCCTGCGCGCCCATATCGAGGCGCTCTTTGCGGCCATCCCGCATCAGTGGCACGACGGCCACCCGATCGCCCGGTACGAAGGCTTCTATGCCAGCGTCTTCTACAGCCACCTTGCCGCCCTGGGGCTGGACCTGACGCCGGAGGATTCCGGTAATCAAGGCCGGATCGACCTGACCCTTAAGTTCAACGGCCGGATCTGGCTGTTCGAATTCAAGGTGGTGGAGCTCGCACCCGAGGGACGCGCGCTGCAGCAGATCAAGGATCGCGGCTACGCGGACAAATACCGTGCCGCCGGTCAGCCCATCCATCTGATCGGCATCGAATTCAGCCGCGAGCGGCGCACCCTGGTCGGCTTCGAGGTCGAGACGATTTAGCGCCGGAGTCGAGCGACCCGATGAGTGATTTCCGGACCTGACGCCATTGCCACGCAGGACCGCTGGGCGACTAAAGTCGCCCCTACACTGCTTCTTTCTCGCCCCGAATCGCAGCCGCATCGCCTGCTCCTCGGATCGCCGCGGACGAGCACTGTGGCCCCGCGAGCGGCTCCGACACCGGCGCCCGGCGAGCGATGCGCTAATAGGTCTTATAAGGCAAGAATTTCCCGCTCATCTGGATCCGCACGCGGTCTCCCTTGGGATCGGGCTCGCGTTGGATATCCATGGTGAAGTCGATGGCACTCATGATGCCGTCGCCGAACTCTTCGTGGATCAACGCCTTGATGGATGTCCCGTAGACATTGACGAGCTCGTAGAAGCGGTAGATGAGCGGATCGGTCGGCACGGCAGAGGGTAAGGACCCTTTGTAGGGGACGATCTGGAGTTGGGTGATCGCCTCATGGGGCAACCCGAGCGCGGCGCCGACGGCCTTGGCCTGTGTCTCGGTGAGGGTCATCTGACCCAGCAGGGCGGCGGTCGACCATTCTTTGCTGTGGCCGATGATCTCGGCGAGCTGGGCCCAGCTCAGTCCTTTCTCGAGCTTGGCCGACAGGATGAGGGCGGTGACGTCGTCGCGTGTCATGGTGTGGTCTCCGTCAGTTGGATGCGTTGCGAAGGGCGGGTCCAGGGCTGGCCTGGTCCGATGGGGTCGGTGTCTTGGCGAGCGGGACAACCTGGGCACCGCCGTCGAGTCCGGGGCGCACGACCGGCGGGTGCACCGGGTCGTCGCCTTGCTCGCCTGCATAGGTCTTGGAGCGATTCACCAGGAAGTCGACCAGGTGGTTGCGAATCCTGTAGTACTGGGGATCGTGATGGACGGTCGCGCGGGTGCGGTCGCGCGGCATGGTGATCTCGACGATCTCGGCGATCTTCGCGTAGGGGCCGTTGCTCATCAGCAGCACCTTGTCGGCAAGCAGGATGGCCTCGTCGACGTCGTGCGTGATCATGAAGACGGTCTGGTGCGTGGCCTGGACGATCGAGAGGAGCTCGTCCTGGATGGTGCCGCGCGTGAGTGCGTCGAGCGCGCCGAAGGGCTCGTCGAGCAGGAGCATCTTGGGCTCGATCGCAAAGGCCCGCGCGATGCCGACACGCTGCTTCATCCCGCCGGAGAGCTCGGCCGGCTTCTTGTGGAGGGCCCCTCCCAAGCCGACCATCTCCAGGTAGCGGATACTGTGGGCCTCGATCTGTTTGGACGACCATTGGGGCCAGCGTGAGCGCACGCCGAACGCGACGTTGCCCAGGGCGGTCAGCCAGGGCAGCAGGGCGTGACTCTGGAAGACCACGCCGCGTTCGAGCGAGGGACCTGCGATCTCCCGACCGCCCATGACCACGCCGCCCTCGGTTGCCTCGTCCAGTCCGGCCAGGACGTTCAGGATGGTGGTCTTGCCGCATCCGGAGTGGCCGATGATGCAGGCGAACTCACCCTTCTCGATCCCGAAGAAGATGTTTTCGAAGACGGTGAAGTCGGGCGCTCCGCCTGAGCCCGCAAAGCGTTTGGTCAATCCCTCGATCTTCAGAAAGGGCTGCGACATGCTGCTCACTCCTTGTAAGTGACCGCGCGGGCCAACTGCGCGAGCATGGTGTCCAGCATCATTCCGACCAAACCGATCAGGAGGATGGCGCTGATGATGTTGGTGATGGAGAGGTTGTTCCATTCGTTCCACACGAAATAGCCGATCCCGGTGCCACCGACCAACATCTCGGCGGCCACGATGACCAGCCAGGCGATGCCGACCGAGATCCGCATCCCGGTCATGATGGTGGGCGCGGCGGCGGGAAGGATGACCTGGAAGGCGGTGCGCAGCGAGGAGACCTCGAGCGTCCGGGCGACGTTGAGCCAATCCTTACGCACGGAGGCGACACCGAAGGCGGTGTTGACCAACATCGGCCAGAGCGAGCAGATGAAGATCACGAACACGGCCGAGATGTTGGAGTCCTTGATGGTGTAGAGCGCAAGCGGCATCCAGGCGAGCGGCGAGATGGGCTTGAGGACCTGGATGAAGGGATCGAGCGCCTTATAGATCAAGGGCGACATCCCGATCACGAAGCCCAAGGGGATCGCGACCAGCGCCGCGAGCGCAAACCCGATCAGGACGCGCCCGATCGAGTAGATCAGCTGGGTGCCGATCCCCTTGTCGTTGGTCCCCCGGTCATAGAAGGGGTCCCGGATGTGCTCCCAGAGCTTCGCTCCGACATCCAGCGGCCCGGGCATCGCCGACTGCCCGCCCGTGGCCGCCTGTGCGCCGATCAGGGCCGCGTATTCGGGATCCACCGTCACCTCGCCGAGGGTCTGCTGGGTCGAGAAGTGCCAGATACCGACGAAGAGCCCGAAGAAGAGCACCGAGAGGATCGGTGCTGCCCAGAAGCTGGTTGGCTTCATCCGTCACGTCCTCCGAATCGGGAAGCTCTCGACATAGGCCTCCGGCTTCGACGGATCGAACGGCTTGCCCATGACCGAGAAGGCCATCACCGGATCGGTCGGTGTGTCCATGCCGACCTCTTTCATGAGACGGGCCGCATCGGTCGCCAGGAAGACCTCGCTTGCCACCTTCGAGTAGTCGACATCGCCCTCGATCTGCCCCCAACGCTTCATCTGAGTCAGGATCCAAATCGCGAAGGATTCGTAGGGGAAGGGGTCGAAGTCGATCCGATCGGGATCCCGCACGATATTGCCCAAGCCGTCGGCGAAGGTCCCGGTGAGAACCTGCTCCACGACCGTGACCGGCTGGTTGAGATAGTTGGCCGGTGCGATCGCTGCGGCGATCTCCTTGCGGTTCTCGGGTTTGCGGGCATAGGCGGTCGCATCCAGGATCGCCTTGAGCAGCGCCTGATAGGTGTTGGGCATGCCGGTGACGAACTCGCGGCTGGCCGCGAAGGCGCAGCAGGGGTGTCCGTCCCAGATCTCTTTGGAGAGGAGGTGGATGAAGCCCACACCGTCGTACACCGCGCGCTGATTCACGGGATCGGGCGCCAGGAAGCCGTCGATGTTGTCGGCACGCAGGTTGGCGACCATCTCGGGCGGCGGTACGGCGCGGATCTGCACGTCCCGATCGGGATCCAGGCCGTGCTCGGCGAGGTAGTAGCGCAGCAGATAGTTGTGCATCGAGTAATCGAAGGGGACGGCGAACTTGAACCCCTTCCAGTCGGCCGGGTCGCGCTTGTCCTTGTGCTTCATCGCGAGCGTGATCGCTTGGCCGTTGATGTTCTCGACCGCCGGCATGGTCCAGGGAATGGGGTTGGATCCTGCGCCGATCGTGATGGCCAAGGGCATCGGCGAGAGCATGTGGGCGGCGTCGTACTCTTTCGCCAGGGATTTATCGCGAACGACGGCCCAACCGGCGGTCTTGACCACCTCGACGTCGAGCCCGTACTTCGAGTAATACCCCAATGGATGCGCCATGATGATAGGCGTCGCGCAGGTGATGGGGATGAAGCCGACGCTCAGCTTGGTCTTCTCGAGTGGCCCATTGGTCTCCGCGAAGACCTCTTTCGCGAGCCCGAGCGGGAAGATACTCGAGATCGCGGCCAGGGCCGTCCCTGCCCCGACAGTCTTCAGGAAGCGACGCCGCTCGGCATCCCGAGGGAAGAGCGCGCGCATGACGGCGCCCTCGACCAGACGATCCTGCTGCTGCCGCTGGTCTTGGGCATGGGCCTGATCATGCTCGGCCTGGTTGCGATGATGTCCGCAGGAGCAGCCGCCGCGGTGCAGTTTGACGTCGGGATCGAAGGGATTGGGCAGGGACATGGGAGGCACCTCGTTCCGATAGTGGATTCCGATGGGGAGCTCAGACGTGCGTTGCGACAGGAATGGTCGGATCTAGGCCGAGATCAGCTTGGGAGAGCCGAGCGGTGGGATTCGCGTACTCGATGTCGTGCTCGTAAAGCGCGTAGGCGCGCTGGTATTCCATCACCCGAGCGACGCCCTGGATGAACGCGGCGTCATATCCGGCGCGCCGCAGCAGATGGAATCCCAGCTCCATCCCCGAGCTGATGCCGCCTGCGGTGACGATGCGTCCCGCATCGACGACACGGGCGTGACTGATTCGACAGGCCGGGGCCAGCTCGGCCAATCGGGCGATCGGCGTCTTGCCCAGATGGGATGCCTCGAGCCGATCGGGCTCCTTGCGGTTGGTGGCCGGCAGTCCGTCGAGCAGGCCCATACAGGCGTAGATCCAGGAGCCGGTGCACACACTCGTGAGGAGACAGGCGTCGGGAAGCCCCAGAATGAAGGCGTGCAGATTGCGGTTGTGCATCTCCTGACGTGTTCCGAATCCCCCGGGGATCAGGAAGGCGTCCATCGCCGGTCGGTCGGTGAAGCCGTAATTGGGCAAGACCGTGATTCCGGCCTGGGTCTGGACAGGGCGCAGGGTCTCGGCGACCAGGAAGACATCGATCTCGGGGTCGAACCGTCGCGCCACCGAGAGCACTCCGCAGGGTGCGGCGTAGTCGATGACCTCCGCATCCTTGAAGACGTAGACCCCGAGCCTGAATCCGGCCTTGCGCATCTCATGCTGTCTCCGGCGCTTTTCCATGGTCCCATTCTCGGGACCGACGATCGCACCCGGTATCGCGAAACGCATGATTTCGTCGTAGTGGAATCACTACAGGGATGTCGTCGCTCGGTAGGGCTCAGGGCTCGAGCAGACCATGACGATTGGCATAGGTCACCAGCTCGACCAGGGTCCGGATGCCGAGCTTCTCGAAGACACGGCTGCGATAGGTCGAGATGGTGTTCGAGGACAGGACGAGCTGCTCGGCGATCTCGGAGACGGATCGCCCCTGGACGAGCAGGTTGAGCACCTGAAACTCTCGGTTGGAGAGGCTCTCGTGAGGCAGGCGGGTGCTGTCCTCGCGGACGCTGCGCGCGAGCATCTCGGCGATGCCCTGCGTGATGAAGACACCGCCTGCGGCCACCTTGGTGATGGCCCCGAGCAGCTCCTCGGGCGAGCAGCCCTTGTTGAGATAGGCGCCGGCACCGGCGCGGATGGCGCGCACACCGAACTGTGATTCGGGATAGACCGAGAGCATGATCACCCCGACCTTGGGAAACTCGCTCCCGATGAGCTTCAGCGCCTCGAACCCATCGCGGTCGCCCAGCGCGATGTCGAGCAGGATGACATCGACCGCGGTCGTGCGCAGGATCCGCAGCGCCCCGGGTCCATCGGACGCCTCCTGGATGGAGCCGATCCGGGCCTCCTCCGACAGGATCTGGATGAGACCCCGGCGGATGATCATGTGATCGTCGACCACGAGGAGCCTGATCACGCGAGCACGCCCCGCAGCCTCAAAGACACCCAGGTGCCCTCGCCGGGGTGACTGGCGATGGCGAGCTCGCCCCCGATGGCACGCGCCCGCTCCTGCATCCCGAGCAATCCGAAGCTGATGGGCTGTGCCGGCAGCCGCATTCCCCGGCCGTCGTCGGACATCTCGATCAGCAGATCCCGGTCTTGCGCTTGGGTCGAGAGACAGACCCGGCGTGCTTCGGCATGACGCTGCGTGTTGGTCAGCACCTCTTGAACAATGCGGTAGACGACGATCTCCGCGTCCCGGCCCAGCCGGCAGCGTTCGACCTCGCCAGGGCAGATGAAGCTGCAGCGGAGGCCCGAGCGGGCCTCCGTCTCTTCCAGCAAGGACTCCAGGGCCGCCCAGAGACCCAGGTGATCGAGGACACCGGGGCGCAGGTCGTTGAGGATGCGGCGCAGGGCGTCCATGGCGCCGCCGCCGATCTCGAGCGCCGCGTCGATGTGGCGGCGCATCAGCGGGTCATCGGTCAGGCGTTGCCGCAACCAATTGAGCTCGAGCTGCATGGCGGTCAGCGAGGCACCCAGATCGTCGTGAATCTCGCGTGCGATGTGTGCCCGCTCCTCTTCCCGGACCGCGTTGAGATGGGCCGAGAGGCGCAGAAGTCCGTCGTGCGCCTGACTCAGTTGCAGGTGCGCGGCAGACAGCTCCGCGGTCCGCTCGACGACGCGCCGCTCCAACTCGGCGCGGGCGGCATGGAGCGCCGCCTCGGTACGCTTGCGCTCGGTGATGTCGGTGAAGGTGACGACGGCGCCGACGACCTCCTCGCCGTTGCGGATCGGGTAGGAGGCATATTCGGCCGGGAAGGGGCTGCCGTCGCGCCGCCACAGGACCTCGTCCTCGACCCGGCAACTGCAGCCCTCCTTGAACGCCTTGAAGATCCGGCAGTCCTCCACCGGCATGCGTGCACCGTTTCCGTGCGAGTGATGGATGAGATAGTGCATCTGGCGCCCGAGCACCTCATCGGGCTCGTAACCCAGCAGCTCGGCGCCGACCCGGTTGATGAAGATGCAGCGCCCGGCAAGGTCGATGCCGTAGATGCCTTCGCCGGCTGACTCGAGCAACATCTCGAGTTGGCGCCGCCAGGCCGCGTGGTGGGAAAGGTGGTGGAGATTCGCGAACATGCGGAGACAGGATGGTCCGGCGATGCGTGTCGTCCCTGCAAAAAAGGGACCTGTCCGAGTCGATGCCGAGACCACGCGGATTCCTCGCCGCATCGCACGCCCCACGCGTAACGGCGTACCGGACCCCGGGCCGCACGGACTTGCTCACTCTCGGCCCAAACCTTATAGTCTGTCCGGCGAAATCGTCCACGATGAATGCCATTCCAAACGCAACAGACGGCGAGACCCGCTTCTCCGGGGTCATCAAGCAGGCCAGCCAGGGCCGGAACATCCTCGTCAAGGGATGGGCTCGAGGTTTCCGGTCTGACGCCCGATCCCGGCGTGCCAAAGCATCATCGCGACACGCTCGACCGGCTTGCGGTGGCGCAGGCACATGCCTCCTGGTTGGTTGCGGTCACGCGCGATCCTGAAGATTGCCACGTATGATGTACGAATCCTGCCCGCCCGAGCGCTCGCGTCCGACGGCTCCGAGCCACAACGCGACCGCCCCCCGCCACAGCGAATCGATGCCATGACCCCACAAGCCACCTTCATCAACATCGGCGAGCGCACCAACGTCACCGGCTCCGCCAAGTTCAAGCGACTCATCCTCGACGGCAACTTCGACGCCGCGCTCGATGTCGCGCGCCAGCAGGTGGAGAACGGCGCACAGATCATCGACATCAACATGGACGAGGCGATGCTGGACTCGCAGGCCGCCATGATGCGCTTCCTGAATCTGATCGCCGCGGAGCCGGACATCGCGCGCGTGCCGATCATGATCGACTCCTCCAAATGGTCGGTGATCGAGGCCGGGCTCAAATGCGTCCAAGGCAAGTGCATCGTCAACTCGATCAGCATGAAGGAGGGCGAGGCGGCCTTCCGCGAGCAGGCGAAGAAGGTCAAGCGCTACGGCGCGGCGGCCGTGGTCATGGCCTTCGACGAGGTCGGGCAGGCCGACACCCAGGACCGCAAATTCGAGATCTGCGCGCGCGCCTATCGGATCCTGGTCGAGGAGATCGGCTTCGCGCCCGAGGACATCATCTTCGATCCGAACATCTTCGCCGTGGCCACCGGCATCGAGGAGCACAACAACTACGCGGTCGACTTCATTGAAGCCACCCGGCGCATCAAGCGTGAGCTGCCCTACGCCAAGGTCTCGGGCGGCGTCTCCAACGTCAGCTTCTCCTTCCGCGGCAACGACCCGGTGCGCGAGGCGATCCACTCGGTCTTCCTCTATCACGCCATCCGCGCCGGGATGGACATGGGCATCGTCAACGCCGGCCAGCTCGCCATCTACGACGACCTTCCGGCGGAGCTGCGCGAGGCGGTCGAGGACGTCATCCTCAACCGCCGCCCCGACGCCACCGAGCGGCTGCTCGACATCGCGCCCAAATACAAAGGCGACGGCTCGGGCATCGAGAACAAGCAGGATCTCTCCTGGCGCGAGACCACGGTGGAGAAGCGCATCGAGCATGCGCTCATCAAGGGCATCACGGACTTCATCGTCGAGGACACCGAGGAGGCACGCCAGAAGCTCGGCGCGCCCATCAACGTCATCGAAGGCCCGCTGATGGACGGCATGAACGTGGTCGGCGACCTCTTCGGCGAGGGCAAGATGTTCCTGCCGCAGGTGGTCAAATCGGCGCGCGTCATGAAGAAGTCCGTCGCCTATCTGGAGCCCTTCCTGGAAGCCGAGAAGTGCGAGGGCGACACCCAGGGCCGTATCCTCATGGCGACGGTGAAGGGCGACGTGCACGACATCGGCAAGAACATCGTCGGGGTGGTGCTCCAGTGCAACAGCTATGAAGTGATCGACATGGGCGTCATGGTGCCGGCCGATCGCATCCTCGCAAAGGCCCGCGAGGTCAATGCCGACATCATCGGGTTGTCCGGGCTCATCACGCCGTCGCTCGACGAGATGGTCCATGTCGCCAAGGAGATGCAGCGTCAGGGCTTCACCATCCCGCTGCTGATCGGCGGTGCGACCACCTCGAAGCTGCACACGGCGGTCAAGATCGAGCCTCAGTACGCGCACCCGGTCATCCATGTGAAGGACGCCTCGCGCGCCGTCGGCGTGGCGGGAAGCCTGCTGTCGAAGGAGATGAAGGAGAAGTATGTCGCCGGTGTGCGGGCCGAATATGTGCAGATCCGCGAGCGCCGCGCCTCGCGCGACGAGAGCCGCGACCTGGTGCCTCTGACCAAGGCCCAAGCCAACGGCACACCGATCGATTGGGAGCACTATCAGCCGCCGGTCCCCGCCGAGCCGGGCGTGCAGACCTTCCGCGACATCCCGCTCGAGGAGATCGCGGCCTACATCGACTGGACCTTTTTCTTCCACGCCTGGGAGCTGCGCGGGCGCTTCCCGCAGATCCTCGACGACCCCGAGAAGGGCGTCGAGGCCCGCAAGCTCTTCGACGACGCCAAGGCAATGCTCCACCAGATCATCACCGAGAAGTGGCTCGGCGCCGCCGCCGTCATCGGTCTCTTCCCCGCCAACGCCGTCGGCGACGATATCGCGGTCTACACGGACGAGAGCCGCAACGAAACGCTGCTGACCTTCCACTGTCTGCGCAAGCAGGGCAAGCAGCCGCCCGGCAAGTACAACGAGTGTCTGGCCGACTATATCGCCCCCGCCGAGACCGGCATCCCCGACTATGTCGGCGGCTTCGCCTGCACCGCCGGGATCGGGATCGATGAAAGGGTCGCCGCCTTCGAGGCCGACCACGACGACTACTCCGCGATCATGCTCAAGGCGATCGCCGACCGTCTCGCCGAGGCGCTGGCCGAGATGCTCCACGCACGGGTACGCACCCGCCACTGGCGCTATGCTTCCGACGAGGGCCTGAGCAACGAAGATCTGATCGAGGAGCGCTACCAGGGCATCCGCCCCGCAATGGGCTACCCTGCCTCGCCCGACCACACCGAGAAGGATCTCCTCTGGCAGGCCCTGGATGCCGAGCGCAATACCGGCATCTGGCTGACCGAATCCAAGGCGATGGTCCCGACGGCGGCGGTCAGCGGGCTCTATTTCTCGCACCCCGACAGCCGCTATTTCGCCGTCGGCAAGCTCGCCCGCGACCAGGTTGCGGACTACGCCGAGCGCAAAGGCATGCCGCTGCCCGAGATCGAGCGTTGGCTGGCGCCGAATCTGGCGTACGAGGCGGATTAAACCGCGCCCAGCGCGGTATGCGATGTTTTTGGATGGGATCGGCCCCGGCAGACTTGACAAGCGTTGGAGCCGGCGCGGTTTAACATATTCAAAAAATTAAGAGTACGTTGATCGCGTTCCGCGCCGGCCGCCTTCGATATCGGACAGGGTAAGAGCGTTCGGCGGCGGGCACGCTACCACAGCTTACCCGCGGCAACGACAAGGCCGCCGACCGTCGTGATAAAAGCGATGAGCCACAGGAAGTGGCAGTCGTGGCGGCGGATCATCTCGTCGAAACGCTTGTCCATCTGCTCGAAGCCCTGACGCATCAGCTCGCGTTGGTGCTTGAGCTCCTCCTCGACGCGCACCATTCAATCCCCGGCCGAGATCCCCATCCCGGCCCGTACGCATCGCAGCAGGCCGTAATCGTAGCGGCCGTCGAAGGCTTCGTAGATTGGTTTAAGGCTCATAAGCGCGTTTTCGGGCAGTCGCTCGATGGCGAATTCGATCGCCCGGACGGTGTCATGATCGAGGCGCACGACATCCTTCACGGCAACTTGCCCTTCCTCGATGCACCGCTCCAAGTGCGTGTAGACGGTGCTGGGCTTCAAGGCACGCTGCTCAGCGATCGCCTCGACACCTTGGCCGGCGCGAAAGAGCTCAAGGGTTTCTCGAATCGTGTCGGTCAATCCGGACTCGCGGGCGCGCACACCGACCGAGGCGGGTCTCGCGACCGGCAGCTTCGGTACTGTCGAGGGTCGGCCGTGTTTGGCCGCGTGCGTGGCAAGCAGCTTCAGAAAGCCATCGCCGAAGCGCTCGAGCTTGGCCTGACCGACGCCGCTGATCCGGCTCAGCTCGTCGCGATCGCGCGGGCGGTAGGTCAGGATCTCGCGCAGGGTCGCATCGCCGAAGATGACATAGGCCGGGACATCCTGCTCCAGGGCGAGCTGGCGCCGGTAGTCGCGTAGGGCCTCCCACAAGGCGAGCGCTTCGGGATCGCTCGGCAGCTCCACGGCGGGTTTGCGACCCGCTCCGGTCGACTTCTTGCGGTCCGGGTCTTGGCGCAGACGCAGCGTGCGCTCCCCGCGCAGCAGGGGACGGCTCTGCTCGGTCAGGCAGAGCGCCCCGTGCCCTTCGAAATCCACCCTGATGAACCCGGCCGCGACGAGCTGGCGATAGACCGACTTCCATTGATCCGCGGCGAGCTCTTGGCCGATGCCGAAGGTCGTGACTTGGTCATGCCCGAAGCGGCGGATGCGCTCGTTGGCCTTGCCGAGCAGGACATCCACCAGATAGCTGCTGCCGAAACGTTGGCCCGTACGATAGATGCAGGAGAGCGCCTTTTGCGCCGCCTGCGTCCCGTCCCAGGTGGCGACCGGCTCCAGACAGGTGTCGCAGTTGCCGCAGGGCTTGGGCAGGGGTTCGCCGAAGTAGTTGAGCAGAACCTGACGCCGACATTCGGTGGTCTCGCAGAAGCCGAGCATGCTGTCGAGCTTCTGCATCTCCACGCGCTTGAAGCGCTCCTCGGCCTCGGAGTCCTCGATCATGCGACGCAACATCACCACGTCGCCCAGGCCGTAGGTCATCCAGGCATCCGCGGCCTGACCGTCCCGGCCGGCGCGTCCGGTCTCCTGATAGTAGGCCTCCAGACTCTTGGGCAGGTCCAGATGGGCGACGAAGCGCACGTCCGGCTTGTCGATCCCCATCCCGAAGGCGATGGTCGCGACGATGACGACACCCTCCTCGCGCAGGAACCGCGCCTGATGCGTGCGACGGCTCTCGGCCGGAAGTCCTGCGTGATAGGGCAGCGCGGTCATGCCCCGGGTTGCGAGATAGGCCGCCGTCTCATCGACCTTGCGCCGCGACAGACAATAGACGATGCCGGCATCGCCGGGATGCTCGTTGCTCAGGAAGGCGACGAGCTGCTGACGCGGGTTGGCCTTCTCGACGATGCGATAGCGGATGTTCGGTCGGTCGAAGCTGGACACGAACTGCCCGGCCTGCTCCAGACCCAGGCGGGTGAGGATCTCGGCACGGGTCGGCGCATCGGCGGTCGCCGTGAGTGCGACGCGCGGGATTTGGGGCCAGCGCTCGTGCAGCTGGTGGAGCTGGATGTATTCGGGGCGGAAATCATGGCCCCACTGGGAGACGCAGTGGGCCTCGTCGATGGCGAACAGGGCCACCCGGACACGGTCCAACAGCCCCAGGAAACGCTCGGTCAGCAGCCGTTCCGGGGCGACATAGACCAGGTCCAGATCGCCCGAGACCATCGCACCCTCGACCGACCGGGCCTCCTGCGGTGTCAGCGATGAGTTCAGAAAGGCCGCGCGCACGCCGAGCTGCCGCAGTGCATCGACCTGGTCCTGCATCAATGCGATCAGAGGCGAGACCACCACGCCGACGCCGGGGCGCAGGATCGCCGGAATCTGATAACAGAGCGACTTGCCCCCGCCCGTCGGCATCAACACCAGGGCGTCTCCGCCGGCGATCAGCCGATCGATGATCTCCGCCTGTGCACCGCGAAAACGGTCGTAGCCGAAGACGCGGTTGAGGACCTGAAGCGGCGTCTCGTTCATCCTGTCACTCCACACCATCGCAACCGCATCGGTTGCGCTGCGCATTTTAACCTATTCGTGTACGCGCGACCCTCTGACGTCGCGCGTTCGGCCATCCCCGGCGACATCGACAGTCGACACCCGCGATGGAGCCTGCTTCTGGTACCATTTACGCGCCGTTCAGCGTTGGACCCTGCCATGATTGAAGAGCCCGTCCAGGCCGCCGTCGAGACCATGCTGCCAGAGGTCGTCGCAGCCGTCGATCTCGGATCCAACAGCTTTCACATGATCGTGGCCCGCATCGGCAACGGTCATATGCAGGTCACCGATCGCCTCAAGGAGATGGTCCGGCTCGGCGAAGGCTTGGGCGAGGACAAGCGGCTCGACCCGCAGGTCGCCGAGCGGGCGCTGGCCTGTCTGGAGCGATTCGGCCAGAGGCTCCGTGGATTCCCTCCCGGCAGCGTGCGTGCGGTGGGGACCAATACACTGCGTCAGCTCGCGCCCGACAGCGATTTTCTGCCCCGTGCGGAGGTCGCGCTCGGCCACCCCATCGAGGTCATCGCGGGACGCGAAGAGGCCCGTCTGATCTACCTCGGCGTCGCCCATGACCTGGCCGCCGGGACCGAGCGTCGTCTGGTCGTCGACATCGGCGGCGGAAGCACGGAGATCATCATCGGACTCGGTTTCTCGCCACGCCTGCGCGAGAGTCTCTACATGGGTTGCGTCGACATGTCGCGTCGCTATTTCGCCGACGGGCGCATCACCGCACGAGCCATGGAAAAGGCCGAGCTCACGGGTGCGCTCGAGGTACGACCCGTGCGCGAGCTGTTTCGTCGCACCGGCTGGCAGACGGCGGTCGGCAGCTCGGGGACCATCAAATCCATCGCCGCGGTCGTGGCGGCCGAAGGTTGGTGCGAGGACGGGATCTCCGCGACGGCGTTGCTGCGGCTACGCGAGGTGCTCGTCGAAACCGGCCGAATTTCAGCCATCACGCTCAAGGGCCTGGCCGAGGAGCGTAAGCCGGTCTTCGCCGGCGGTGTCGCCGTGCTGCGATCGGTCTTCGAGACACTCGGGATCCAGCATCTGCAGGTGTCGGAATACGCACTGCGTGAAGGCTTGATCTACGAGATGATGGGGCGCAGCCAACACGTGGATGTCCGGGAGCGCACCGTCGAGACCCTCGGCCGGCACTTTCAGATCGATCAGGACCACGCCCAGCGTGTCCGGGCGACGGCCTTGGCCCTCTTGCGCCGTCTCGCCGCACCCTGGTCGCTGCAGGATCCCAACCACGGGCTCATGCTGGCGTGGGCGGCACGACTCCACGAGATCGGCGTCATGGTCGCCCACAGCCAGCACCAGAAACACGGGGCCTATCTGCTGCGCAATGCCGATCTCGCCGGCTTCACGCGACCGGAACAAACGCTGCTCGCCGTCTTGGTGCTCGGACACAGGCGGAAGTTTCCCGTCCAAGAACTCGCAGTCCTACCCCAAGGAACCGGGGAGACAGCACGCAGGCTCTGCATCATCCTACGGCTGGCGGTCCTGCTGCATCGCGGACGCTCATCGGAAAGCAAGCCGGATCCGACTCTGACGACCGAAGGCGACAACCTCGTTCTGAGCTTCCCGGACGACTGGCTCGCCGATCACCCCTTGACGCGATTGGAGCTCGAAGAGGAGGCCGAGCGCCTCGCGTCCGCGGGGATTCGTCTGGGCTTCGGTTGAGCCTGCCGGGTCCGCCCCGGATGGAACCTCGTGCCGGCCCGTATCCTTTTCCCCCTATCCTGGTAAAATCGTAGACGCAACGGGGCTCGGCACCGCGGACCCCGGAACGAAAACTACCTGCCGCCGCGGTATCGCGCGCGGTTTCCACGCCGCTAAACTGGAGGACAACAACAATGGCCGCACTCTTTTCCGCCGATTGGATGAGCCATCTCAAGGACGCCTGGAACGCCGAGCCGGAGGTCAAGGACAAGCTGGCCGAGATCGACTTCAACTCGGTCATCTATTGTGGGTTCAAGAACGAGGAAACCCCGCGCGGGGTCTTCGTCGTCGAGAAGGGCGAATGCGTGCGCGCCGGCGCCTGGTCGGAAACCGATCCGCCGGCCAACTGGGACATGCGCGCCGACCTCAAGGACTGGCTCAAGTGGGTCGAGAAAGGCATCGGCATGGCCGGCATGGGCACCGCCTTCATGACCGGCAAGCTCAAGTTCAAGGAAGGTGACTACAAGGCGATGCTGAAGGACCCGCGCATGGCCAATCCCTTCGTGAAGAGCTTCGGGCTCATGCAGCAGATCCCGACCGACGAGCTCGGCTGAACCGCGTCAGCAGTGACATGAGTCGTTTCGAGGTGACTGCAAGGTCACCTCGAACAACGAGCTTGGCGGGACGCGGTTCAGGTTGATTGAAACATCTTCCTGCACTTGGCGTCTTGGCTTGATGACGGCTGTTTTCGGTTCAACCGAGCGCATAGCCCGCGTCGACATTGAGGCACGCGCCGGTAATCCGGCGCGCGTCCTCGGACGCGAGAAAGAGAACTGCACGCGCGACATCGCTCGGCTCGACGGCCTCTTGGCGCAGGCGGTGACGGCGCTTCACGGTCGACTCCATCAGATCGCTCGCCCCGCCCCACATCGGGGATTCCACCACGCCCGGAGCCACGGCGTTCACCCGAATGCCGCGCGCCCCCAGCGCCATCGCCAGTCGCTGCGTCACCATCTCCAGACCCGCCTTGCTGGCCGAATAGCTCGTCGATGTACAGGTCTCGAAGGGGTGCTGCGCACAGGCCGACGACATGTTGATGACGACCGGGGCGGCACTATTCTCGAGCAGACCGAGAAAGCCTTGGGTCAGGGCAAAGGGCGCGATCAGGTTGACCTCCAGGGTCGTCCGCCAGGCATCGACCGTCTCCTCGATATCGCCCTGGCTTAAAATCACGCCGGCGTTGTTCACCAAGACATCCAGACGCCCGTCCGTGTCCCGAATCTCGGCGACGAGACGCTCGCGGAAGTCCGCATGCGTCACGTCGCCCACCAGCAGACGTAAGTTCCCGCGGTCAACGGCCTGACCCCACAGCTGGGCTAGCGCGGCGACCTTCTCCGGATCCCGCCCGAAGGTTACCACCCGATCGCCGGCCTCGATGAAGGCGGCGACGAGCCCCGCACCGATCCCGGATGTCCCGCCGCTGATGCAGACGATGCGCGGCGCCTTTGCGGTCATCGCTCGCGCTGCCCGAGGTTGGCATGAATCAGCGCCCCGTTCAGCACCGGGGCATGGGCCGCAAAGGCTACGGTTTCGGCGATCTCTTCCGGCTCGATCAATCGATCAAACGCCGACATCCCCGTCAGGGCAGCAAGCGTGTCCGGATCGCCACCGATCATGGCACGGATCTGCTCGGTATCCGTGAAACCGGGACAGATCATGCAGGTGTGGATCCCGCGCCCGGCAAGATCCTGGCAGGTAGAGCGCATCATCCCGGCTAAGGCATGCTTGGCGATCACATAGCTCGCCACGCCGGGAACCGCCTTCTCCGCCAGCGTCGAGCCGATGTAGATGATGCTCGACCCGGCGGCCATGTGCGGCAGAACCAATTGGTTCAAACCGTTGGCGGCCACCAGGTTGAGCTCCAGCACGGAACGCAGATCATCGCTCGGCAAGGCGTCGATGCTGTCGCGACGCATGATCGAGGCGTTGTGGACCAGGCAGATGCGTTCGGCGTCGGCCAACCAGGTCCCAAGCGGGGCGGCGATCCGATCGATCGCGTCGGGCTGCGCAAGATCGCATGCCAGATTCTCCACCCCACGCTCCGTGCAGGGACGGCGAGAGAGATTGACGACGACGCTGCCCTCCAACAGGAAGCGGGTCGCGATGGCGCGACCGATCCCCGAGCTCGCACCGGTGACGACAAGTAGATTCATGGTGTCCTCCAAGACGACAAGGCCCATTGTCCGTCGCCCGACGAGACACCGAGCTCGATGGCGCGTAAATCCCGACCGGCCAGCTCGGGTCGCACGCGCAGGCGCGCAAGCAGCAGCTCGGCCAGCTCCTCGATCGTTACGTTTCGGATGGGCAGGAGCAGTACGTCGCGCTCGAGGAAGGTCAGCCGCTCCTCGCCGAACCAAGCGATCACCATCCCGTCGCCGCGCTCGATGCGCAGATGCGGCGAGAGCTCCGGCAGCAGAAGTCGCTCGTCGAGCTCGTCGCAAAGCGCCTTGAGCACCCGCTTGAGCATGACGTAATCGAACGCCATGCCGTCCGCCCCGACCGGCGCAGTCACATTGCAGCGAATCCGAAAATTGTGGCCATGGAGATTCTCCCGCTCGGTCGCTGAGAAGATGGTGAAGTGGCCGGCGCTGAAATTGAGAAATTCCTTGCTGATCTCGATTCGGGTCAGGGTGTCGGTATCCAAGGTCGTCTCCGCTGCGGATCGAGTGCACCGGGCCCGGAGCACCTGTCGGTGAAGGGCGCGATCGCTCGCCGCGCTTATCCGACACTTGGGGATGTGGGGTCACTCAACCGAATCCAAGCTGAACCGCGTCCGCGGTGCACGATGATGCTTGAGTCCAATCGCCCTTTCGAGGACACCAACACGATTGGAGTCGACGCGGTTCAGGGAAAATTGAAAGACTTAAACCGCGCCGGCTGCAATGGCCGTTGATTCCCGCGAGACCGATTCACGGCCGAAACAGTGCATATCGTCCGGAGGCGTGGTTTAAAGGGGCTCCACCTCGCCGTCGTAAGGCTCGATCTCGGTCACGTCGATCCGATAGCCGGCTTCGGCAAGGTCGCTGCTGGTGCGGATCACCCGAAGCGTCCCCGTGACCCAGACGGTATCGAAGAGCTCGCCGACATACTCGCGACCTTCGGGCACAACCACATGGATGGTCTGGTTCGCAGGCGGCGGCGGAACATGGATGCAGGCGCCGTAGTAGGGCACCAAGAGGAACTCGGACATCTTGCGCTCGTCCAGCTCCAAGGGCACGACGAAGCCGGGTAGACGGATCACGAGGCCATCCAGCTCCTCCACGACCGGGGCATCAGCCCAGAGCGCCATGAGCTTGTCCATCAACTCGGTTGCGTGCGGATCGTCGTCGTCCATCTCATCGAGCGCGTCGAGGTCGAAGTCCTCAAGCAGAGTCTCGGGCTGCCACTCGACCGGGATCAAGCGATCCCAATCGATCTCCTCGGCCTGCACCGCATCGGCAGCACCGGAGTCGGGCCCGGCTGATTCTTCGCCGCAACCCACGAGCCAGAGGGCGAGAATGACCGGGAACAGCCGTGCAAACAGTCGCATCGTTGGACTCTCGAGGATTGGGGGGATTGCCGGGAAAGCTTCTACCACGAGGGATCGATCACTTACACGCGAATCGACAGCCCGTCCGCCAAAGACAACCGATACGCGCGATAACCGGGGATCAGACCGACCAGGAACCCGGCGGCAAGGACGAGCGCCAGCAACATCATCTCATGAGCCGAAAGGGTTCCGACAGCGACGAAGATCCCCATCGCCGACAGGATCAGCGGCTGGGCCACCAGCAGCGCCCCGTAAAGAAGACCGAGGCCGACGAGGATCCCGAGAAGGGTCAGCGCGAGCGCCTCGCCCAGGATCAGCGAGAAGACATGGCCCGGACGCGCGCCCACCGAGCGCAGGATCGCCATCTCGCGCCGGCGCTCGCCGAGACTCGTCAGCAGCGCGGTCAAAAGACCGAAGAGACCCACGACAACCACGAATCCCGAAACCAACAGCAAGGCTCGCTCGCCGACCGCGATCAGACCCCACAGCTCGGCGAGCGCCACGCCGGGCAGGATGGCCATCAGCGGCTCCGCTCGGTAATCGTTGACGAAGCGCTGCACCTGGAAGGTCGAGATACGCGATGTCAGGCCCACCAAGGCCGCGGTGATGGCTTTGGGGGCAAGGTCCATGGCACGCGCCTCGTCGGCATCCACGACCCGGCCCGGCAAGGGCGCCCCGCCTTCCCAGCCGACATGGATCGCCTCGATGCCCCCCAGGCTCACGTGGACCGTGCGATCCACCGGGGTGCCGGTCGGCGCAAGGATCCCCGCAACCCGGAATGGATGGTCGTCATGACGCGCGAAGGCGACGTCCGATGCACCGTGCGCGATCACGACGGAATCCCCCAAGCCATAGCCCAGCGCCTTGGCCACCTCGGCCCCGAGCACCGCGTCGTAAAGGTCGGAGAAGGACGCACCCTCGGACATGACGAGCGCGCGACCGCGGCCGTAGCGATAGTGCTCGAAATAGGCCGGCGTTGTGCCGAGGACGGGGTATCCGCGATGCGAATCGCCCAGAGAGAGGGGAATGGCCCAGGCGACACGGGGATGGGCCGCGATGTCCTGGTAGGAGTCCCAAGAGATGTTGTTGGTGGCGTGACCGATCCGAAAGACCGCGTAGAGCAGCAGCTGAACCGGTCCGGTCCGCGCGCCGACGATCAGGTCGGTTCCCGAGATGGTGTTGGCGAAACTCGCGCGCGTCTCGGTACGCAGGCGCTCGACACCGACAAGCAGCGCGACGCTCAGACCAATCGAGAGGATCGTCAGCAGCGCCGTGCCGCGACGATTCAGAAGGCTTTTCCAAGCCAAGCTCAGGATCGGCACGCGTCGGGGCGCCTAACCGCTCAGAGCCTCGATCCGGCTCGCCAGCGTGAAATCCAGTACGGTGATCCCGTCCGCGTCGTGGGTCGAGAGGTCGACGACGACCCGACTGTAGACGTTGCTCCACTCGGGGTGATGATCCATCGACTCGGCCACCAGCGCGACCCGACTCATGAAGCCGAATGCATCGACGAAGTCCTTGAACTGAAATGCCTTGTGCAGCTTACCCTCGGCCACACTCCACGGTGCCGCGGCGGAGGCATTGAGCTCCGAGAGCGCCCTCGCGATCGCTTCGGAATCGAGCTTGGCGCGGCTCATGTTGAACCGTGCCGGGTTGAACCGCGTTCGGCTCGACGTGTGCCGCGCGAGGACGTGTGACGCTTCACATGAACCCCCGAATGTTGGAGCGGACGCGGTTCAAGAGGCAAAACATCTCCATCTTAAAACCGTTCGCTGCTTTCACCTGAACCGCGTCGCCGCCAAGAGTCGTGATGGCCTCGAACAGACGACTCGCGCCGCCCGGACATGAATCCCCGGACGCGGTTCAGTTAGTGATGGGCGATCTGTTTCTCGGTGAAGAGATAGTCCTTCAGCTCCTTGTCGAACGTGGCGTCCTTGCGACGAATCCATTCGAGCACCATGGCCGCATGCTCCTTTTCCTCGTCGCGGTTGTGCGCCAGGATCGCCTTCAGATCCTCGTCCTTGCAGGCGTCGACCCGCTGGTTGTACCAATCGACCGCTTCGAGCTCTTCCATCAGCGAGATGATGGCCCGGTGCATGTCCCTGGTCTCGTCGGACAGCTCTTCGGTCGGCTCGTGGTAGCCCTCGTTCGCCATTGACACTTCTCCGAATCGTTTGGTTGACCGGTCGTGCGCATCGTCCGCACCCCGTCGATTGTCGGCCGTGCAGCGGCGAAACACAACCGCCGCCTAGGACGCGCGGTCGCGACGCAGCGTCTCGATCAGGATCTCGCGATTGCGGTAGCGGATGTCCTTGCCCTCGGACACATAGATGACCTGCTCGGCGATATTGGAGGCGTGGTTGCCGATGCGCTCCAGGGCGTGCGCGCTGGTCAAGAGACAGACGATCTGGCGGGGCGTGAATCCGGCGAGATCCTCTTGGCCGAGGAAATCGCGTGCCTCGTCGGAGGCGTCGAAGAGTCGCGGCTCGTCTTCGAAGACGCCGAGCGCGAGCTCCACGTCGAAGCCGGCGACGGCCTGGATGCTGCGCTCGAACATGCAGCAGGCGTGGTCGTCGAGGCGTCGGAGCAACTCCTTGAGTGCATCCGACGGGATGCCGCCTGGGCCGATGCCGCTTTCACGCAGGACCAATGATTGACGGGCAATGCGCACCGCCTTGTCCCCTGCCCGCTCGACGTCGCCGGCGATCCGGGAGAGCGCGAGCACGATGCGCAGATCGACCGCGGTCGGCTGACGACGGGCGATGACCCGGAAGATCTCCTCGTCCGCATCAAGCGAGAGAAAATCGATCTGCGGCTCGCGATCGAGAACGCGGTACGCCTGGGTCTCTTCGCCGTCCACGACCGCGGCAACGGCGGCTTGGGTCTGCTCGATGACCCGTTGCCCCATGTCGAGGATGATCCCGCGCAGCTTCGCGAGCTCTTGGTCGTAACGGCGAACCGTGTGACCGCCCGCGATGTCGCCCGCGGGCGTGAGGCTGTTCTCGCCGGCCATCAGCCGAACCGCCCCGTGATGTAGTCCTCGGTCAACCTGTGCTTGGGGTTCGTGAAGATCTGATTGGTCTCGCCGACCTCGATCAGGTCCCCGAGATGGAAATAGGCGGTGCGTTGCGAGACGCGGGCGGCCTGCTGCATCGAGTGAGTGACGATGGCGATGCTGTAGTTGGCCCGCAGCTCGTCGATCAGCTCCTCGATGATGGCGGTGGCGATCGGATCGAGCGCCGAGCAGGGCTCGTCCATCAGGATCACCTCGGGCGAAACCGCAATGGTGCGCGCGATGCAGAGCCGCTGCTGCTGTCCGCCCGAAAGCCCCGTACCCGGCTGATCGAGACGATCCTTGACCTCGTTCCAGAGACCGGCCTTCTGAAGACTGGCCGAGACCAGCTCGTCGAGCTCGGCCTTGTTGTTGGTGAGGCCGTGGATACGCGGACCGTAGGCGACGTTCTCGTAGATCGACTTGGGGAAGGGGTTCGGCTTCTGGAAGACCATCCCGACCTGTGCGCGCAGCGGCACCGGGTCGAGCCCCTTGTCGTAGATGTCCCGACCGTCGAGCTGGATGGATCCGGTGACGCGACAACCATCGATGGTGTCGTTCATGCGGTTCAGGCAGCGCAGGAAGGTCGACTTGCCGCAGCCCGAGGGCCCGATCATGGAGACGACCTCGTTCTTGCCGATATCCAGGCTCACGCCCTTGATGGCTTGTTTGGCGCCGTACCAGACGTCGACGCCGCGGCAAACCATGCGCGGGTTCGCAACCGTGACATCCCCGACCGTCGCACGCGACTCGCGTTCTCCGGCCAACTCCGCCGAGCTCATCGCGCCGGTGCGTCGACTCATCTCATCAACCGTGGTGCTCATGACTGACCTCAAGTGTATCCCCAACGCCCTTCGACGTTGGGATCCGGTAATGTGTGGAGGCGCGCCTACCAACGCCGTTCGAAGCGACGACGCAGCAGGACCGCGGTCAGGTTCATCAGGATCAGGAAGGCGAGCAGAACCATGATGGCCGCAGATGTGCGCTCGACAAAAGCGCGCTCGGGGCTGTCGGCCCAGAGGAAGATCTGCACCGGCAGCACCGTCGAGGGCGAAGTGAAGCCGCTCGGAATATCGACGATGAAGGCGATCATGCCGATCATCAGCAGCGGGGCGGTCTCGCCGAGCGCCTGCGCCATCCCGATGATGGTCCCGGTCAGCATGCCGGGCATCGCCAGCGGCAGGACATGATGCAGCTGTGTCTGCAGGGGCGATGCGCCCACGCCCAACGCCGCCTCGCGGATCGAGGGCGGGACCGACTTCAGTGCCGCGCGGCTGGCGATGATGATCGTCGGCAGGGTCATCAAGCTCAGAACCAAGGCCGCAACCAAGGGTGTGGAGCGCGGTACGCCGAAGATACCGATGAAGACCGCGAGACCCAGGAGCCCGAACACGATCGAGGGGACCGCAGCCAGATTGTTGATGTTGACCTCGATCAGATCGGTCCAGCGGTTCTTGGGCGCGAACTCCTCGAGATAAAGCGCCGCGCCGACCCCGATCGGGAAGGAGAAGAGCAGGGTCAACGCCAGGGTGTAGAAGGATCCCATGAGCGCGCCCGCGATCCCCGCGAGCTCGGGCTCTCGCGAGGTTCCGTGGGTAAAGAAGATCGTGTTGAAGCGCTTCTCGATGCGCCCCTCGGACTCCAAGCGCTCGACCCATCCCACGGTTTGGTCTTTCACGCGCCGATCGCTCTCCGGGGCACTGC
This sequence comes from Thiocapsa roseopersicina, assembly GCF_900106925.1. Classification (GTDB taxonomy): domain Bacteria; phylum Pseudomonadota; class Gammaproteobacteria; order Chromatiales; family Chromatiaceae; genus Thiocapsa; species Thiocapsa roseopersicina. Next base: position 14,810 of record NZ_FNNZ01000031.1, on the reverse strand, counting down.
GGTCGATATGACCCTTGACCAGCATATCGATGTCGTCGTCCGCAAGCAGCCAGACCTCGCGCGTGGTCCCGATCAGGTCGGGATCGGCGATGACCATGTCGCGCAGATGCGAGGCGGAACCCACGCTGATCATCGACGCCAATGTACGTGTCGCACGACGATCCTTGACGTCGGGGAAGATCTCGCGCTGGCCCTGTCGAATCAGAGCGGCATAGTTGGCCCGTTGCAGTGTCTCGGGGCTGCGCGTGCCCTCCGGATCGATGACGGAGGCATCGAAGGTGATGGGCATCTGGATGTAGGTCTGCTGAAAGGCCGTGTAGCCCTTGCCGACGATATCGGCGAACAGCAGGGCGACGAACAACAAGCCCAACACCACGGCACTCGCGCCGAGCAGACGGAAGCGTCGCTCCTTGGCATAGCGTCGTTTCAGACTGGCATTGACGATGTCGATGGTGCGTTGAGGCGGGGCACCGGCCGCACGCGCATTATTCATATTGTTCCCGGTACTTGCGCACGATCTGAAGGGCGATCACGTTGAGCGTCAGGGTGACGACGAAGAGGGTCAGACCCAGCGCGAAGGCCGCCATCGTCTTGGGACTGTCGAATTCCTGATCGCCGGTCAGCAGGGTGACGATCTGGACGGTGACCGTCGTGACGCTGTCGAGCGGGTTGGCGGTCATGTTGGCCGCGAGACCGGCGGCCATCACCACGATCATGGTCTCGCCGATCGCCCGCGACACGGCCAAGAGGATTCCGCCGACGATGCCGGGCAGCGCCGCCGGGATGATGACCCGCCGGATCGTCTCCGACTGGGTCGCCCCTAGGGCGTAGGAGCCGTCGCGCATCGCCTGAGGAACGGCATTGATCACATCCTCCGACAAGGACGACACGAAGGGGATGATCATGATCCCCATGACGAGTCCGGCAGCGAGTGCGCTCTCGGATGCGACGTTCAGGCCCATGGACATGCCGAGCTCCCGGATGACGGGCGCGACGGTCAGTGCGGCAAAGAATCCGTAAACCACGGTCGGAACACCGGCAAGCACCTCGAGCGTCGGCTTGGCGTAAGCGCGAACGTTACGCGGCGCGTATTCGGACAGATAGATGGCGGACATGAGCCCGATCGGCACCGCCACCAACATGGCGATCGCCGAGACCATGAGGGTCCCGGTGAAGAGCGGCACGGCGCCGAAGGCACCCGAGGCGCCGACCTGATCGGCACGCAGCGCGGTCTGCGGGCTCCAGAGCGTGCCGAAGAAGAAGTCGAGCGGCGAAACGGATTGGAAGAAGCGCAGCGACTCGAACAGCACCGAAAGGATGATCCCGAGCGTCGTCAGAATGGCGATCGACGAGAAGATCACCAGGATGACCATGAAGATGGTCTCGACTCGGTTGCGCGCCCGCATGGTCGGCTTCGTCTTGGCCCAGGCATAGGCCATGCCTCCGACGGCGAGCGCGAGCACGGCGAGCCACATGGCCCAGCGGGCGATGTGATCGAGCTGGGTGTAGCGATCCGCGGCGGCCTGCATCTCGGGCGTCACGGCGCCGGAGACGATCGCCCCGGAGGCGAGATTCTTGATGTCGTTCACCACCAAGCCGATCTGACCGGAAGACATCCCGTCCAGGATCGCCGGGGGCAGCTCCGATTTGACGATCGAGATGAGGATCTCGTTCTGGAAGCCGATCCAGAGCCCCATCAGCAGCAAGGCCGGGATCCCGGCCCAGAGTGCTGCGTAGAGCCCGTAGTAGGCGGGGAGCGAGTGCAGCGTGCTGATTCGCGCGACTCCGCCCGCGGTCGAGATGGCACGTTTACGCCCGAAGTGGTAGGCGAAGGCCATCAACCCGAGCAACACGATCAGTAACGTCGATGAATGCATGGAAGTGCTGTGCCGTGGCGGGGAAAACACGCCAGCGGCCCGAAGGCCGCTGACCGGTCGGACTCGCTCTGCCGAGCGAGGCCGCTTACTTGGCGGGAGCCGCCATCGGCGTGAGCGCCTGAGCCTGCTCGGCCACACTGGAGCGCATGTCGTCGGGCAGCGGGATCAGACCCTTGTCGGCCAGATAACCCTCGGGACCCCACGCCTTATCGTTGGTGAACTCGGCGACGTATTCCTGGATACCGGGAATGGTGCCGACATGGGCGTTCTTAACGTAGAAATAGATCGAGCGCGAGACCGGGTAGGAGCCGTCGGCGATGGTCTCGAAGGTCGGCTCGACGCCGGCGATCTTCGCACCCTGTACCTTGTCGGCATTCTGATCAAGGAAGCTGTAACCGAAGATACCCAATGCATTGGGGTTGGCGACCAGCTTCTGGACGATCAGGTTGTCGTTCTCGCCGGCCTCGACAAATACGCCGTCTTCACGGATGCCGTGACAGACCGCCTTGTGCTTGTCCTTGTCGTCCTTCTTGAGCGCCTTGACGGAATCGAAGCTGTCGCAGCCGCCTTCCATCGCCAACTCAACGAAGGCATCGCGGGTGCCGGACGTGGGCGGCGGCCCCAAGACCTCGATCGCGACATCGGGCAGATCCTTGTTGATCTCGCTCCACTTCTTGTAGGGGTTCGGAACCAGCTCGCCGGCGTCGTTCGGGACGTCCTTGGCCAGTGCCTGCCAGAGCTCGCCGAGGGTCAGGTCGATCGTCGGGCCGGATTTGGAGTTGGCGATGGCGATCCCGTCGTATCCGATCTTCACCTCGGTGATCTCGGTCACGCCGTTGGCCTGACACTGCTCGAACTCCGAGAGTTTGATGGCGCGCGAGGCGTTGCTGATGTCGGACTTGTCGACACCGACGCCCGAGCAGAAGAGCTTGAAGCCGCCGCCGGTGCCCAAGGACTCGACCTTGGGCGTAGGGAAGGACGACTCTCGCCCGAAGGTCTCGGCGACCGCGGTGGAGAAGGGGAAGACCGTCGAGGAGCCGGCGATCCAGATGGAATCACGGGCCATCGCCTGGGCCGAAAGAGAGGCCGCGGCGAGTGTGACCGCTGCGGCGATAAGAGTCTTGTTCATGACATGACCTCCGGGAGGGCGTTGATAAGCGAGCCCGAATTGTGACGTTGCATCATGCCGATTGTATGAAGTTCATGTGACGATTCGATGACGACGCCGCGGCGGGCGCCGCCGACGCGAGGGTCAATTCTTGTTCGGCTCGCCGAGCGATCGGACCAAACGCATGGCGGCGTTGAAGAAGTCGTCGGTCGGGTGGCGCTCGCAGTTGGCCCGGATACGGATCATCGCCGCATCGAGCTCGGCGCCTTTCAGCACGTCGCGCCCCGTTGCGAGATTCAAGCCGGTGACGAGCCCCGACAGCCACTCTTGGTAGCGTCGATAGCCCTCGCCCGCGATCGCCTGCGCGGTCGGATCGGCCGGTGCGGTGGCCAGGAAATCGGTGCACGGCTTCACGCCCGCGCCCCAGAGCACGGGCGCACCGGCGGCGCGTGCGCTCCCGAACGGTCCGACAGCCAGTACAACGCCGAGCAGGATCGGAAACATCGGCCCACAAGGCGAGCTCGGGCGCAAACGATCGGTCATATCATGAATCCTTCATTGGATGGGCTTGGTGATCGACTGCGGGTATGATTCGCCGATTTGCCGACAGCCCGCAAGTCCATCTCATGCGCATCCTGATGATCTCGGACGTCTATTTCCCTCGCATCACGGGCGTATCGACGTCGATTCAGACGTTTGCGCGGGAGTTCGTCGAAAAAGGACATGAGGTCACACTGATCGCGCCGGATTATTCGGCGGCCGGGGGCGAATCCGCGTCGGAGCCGTTCGAGGTTCTGCGCATCCCTTCGCGCTATCTGGTGATCGACCCCGAAGATCGCATGCTGCGCCCGCGCGAGGTCCGTCGCCACGACCGCATGCTGGCGAGCCGCGGATACGATCTGGTGCACATCCAGACGCCTTTCTTCGCCCACTATTTGGGCCTCGGGATCGCCAAGCGACTGGGTGTCCCGGTGGTGGAAAGCTACCACACCTTCTTCGAGCAGTACCTCCACCACTATGTCCCCTTCGTCCCCGCCGCCTGGATGCAGCGGCTCGCGCGCGACTTCTCGACCGCCCAGTGCAACGATGTCGACGCACTGGCGGTGCCCTCGCACGCCATGCTCGAGGTCCTGAAAGGCTACGGTGTGCAGACGCCCGCGACGGTCATCCCGACCGGAATCGAGCTGGTCCAATTCAGCCAAGGCGACGGCGCTCGCTTCCGAAACACTCGGGGCATCCCGTCCACGCGCCCCCTTCTGGTCCATGTCAGCCGCCTCGCCTTCGAGAAGAACATCGATTTCATCCTGCGGATGCTCGCGCGCGTCAAGGCACAGGTCCCGGACGTGCTCCTGGTCATCGCCGGCGAGGGTCCGGCACACCGTCGACTTCAGACCCTGGCGAACCATCTCGGGCTGGTCGACAACACCATGTTCACGGGGTATCTGGAGCGCGACGGCTCCCTGGAAGACTGCTACTGCGCGGGGGACGCCTTCGTCTTCGCCTCGAAGACGGAAACCCAAGGTCTCGTGCTCCTGGAGGCCATGGCGCTGGGCGTGCCCGTGGTCTCGACGGCGGTGATGGGCACCAAGGAGGTGCTGGCGGGCGGCGGCGGATCGCTGATCGCGGAGGACGACGAGACCGATTTCGCCGAGAAGACGGTCCGGTTACTCACGGATCCCGCGCTGCGTGCGCGACTCGCCGTCGAGGCGATCGAGCACGCCCGGTCCTGGTCGGCTCCCGTCCTCGCGGAGCGGATGCTGCAGTTCTACGGACAGGTCATCGAGCGGCGGGTGCGCAATCAGGCGACGGATCCGGTGCTTCAATCAACCCCGAAGACAGACGACGCGGTTTAGCGGACATCACGACTTCGGCAAGGTCACACCGCGCTGGCCCTGATATTTGCCGCCGCGGTCCTTGTACGAGGTCTCGCAGACCTCGTCCGACTCGAAAAAGAGGATCTGAGCCACGCCTTCGTTCGCGTAGATCTTCGCCGGCAACGGCGTGGTGTTGGAGAACTCCAGGGTCACATGGCCCTCCCATTCAGGCTCCAAAGGCGTAACATTCACGATGATGCCGCAACGCGCATACGTGCTTTTTCCGAGACAAATCGTCAATACATTCCGCGGGATACGGAGATATTCGACCGTGCGCGCCAGCGCAAACGAGTTCGGAGGGATGATGCAGACGTCGGACTTGAGATCCACAAATCCGTTGGAGTCGAAGTTCTTGGGATCGACGATGGCCGAGTTGATGTTCGTGAAGATCTTGAACTCGTCGGCGCAGCGCACGTCGTAGCCGTAGCTCGACGTTCCGTAGGAGATGACCCGCCCCTGCTCGCCTTCGCGGACCTGAACGGGCTCGAAGGGATCGATCATGCCGCCTTCTTCGGCCATTCGGCGGATCCAACGGTCGGACTTGATGGCCATCGCGAAATCTCGGTATGCGCGCAAAGCCGGAAAGGCTACACCGCGGAGCCGAGCACAACAAGCCGGCTCGGCAAGACGGCAAGACCGTCTGTCAAACAAGCGGAGCAGTAGGGTAACGCAGAACGGCGGCGTTTCACCGGGCAGCTCGCATCAATCAAGTGGCGAAAAATCCTAAACTGCGCCCGGCACGACACTCACATGAGCCTACGAGGCCGAAACAAACTCGGCCCTCGCATACCCCAAAAGGCGCAGTTTAGTTGTTCTGGATCACGATCCGCGGGAATTTCGAAGCATAATCCTTGGCTTGCAACGACAGCTTCGCCGCGGTCTTGCGGGCGATCTCGCGATAGATCTCGGCAACGCGCGAATCCGGCTGGGCGACCACGGTCGGTTTGCCGTTGTCGGTCTCCTCGCGGATGTGGCCGTTCAGCGGAAGCGAGCCGAGGAGATCGATTCCGTACTGCTCGGACATCTTCTGCCCGCCACCTTCGCCGAAGATGTGCTCCTCGTGACCGCAGGCAGAGCAGATGTGGGTGCTCATGTTCTCGACGATGCCAAGCACCGGAACCTCGACCTTCTGAAACATCTTCAGACCCTTGCGCGCGTCGAGCAGGGCGATGTCCTGGGGAGTGGTGACGATCACGGCGCCCGAGACCGGCACCTTTTGCGCGAGGGTCAGCTGGGTGTCGCCCGTCCCCGGCGGAAGGTCGATGACGAGGTAGTCGAGATCCGACCAATTGGTGTCGTTGAGCAGCTGCTCCAGGGCCTGTGTGACCATCGGACCGCGCCAGATCATCGGCGTCTCTTCGTCGATGAGGAAGCCGATGGACATGGCTTGGAGGTGGTAGGCGTTCATCGGCTCCAGACTCTTGCCGTCCTTGGACTCGGGCTTGCCCGAGATACCGAGCATGCGCGGCTGGGACGGGCCGTAAATGTCGGCGTCCAGGATGCCCACGCTCGCGCCTTCGGCCGACAACGCAAGCGCGAGGTTGACGGCAGTCGTAGACTTGCCCACGCCGCCTTTTCCCGACGCCACGGCGATGATGTTCTTGATGTTGTCGATCGGCTTGAGCGACTTTTGAACGGAGTGCGACTTGATCTCCCAGGTCACGTCGACCTGCACCATCTCGACGCCCTCGACCTTGAGAACAGCCTCTTCGAGCGTCTTGGCGATGCCGGCGCAGATGGTCTTGGCCGGGAACCCCAAGACGACCTTGATGCGGACCTGACCGCCCTCGATCTCGATGCCCTTGATCGAATGCGCCGCCACGAGATCGCGCCCGAGATGGGGTTCCTTGTAGCCCTTGATGGCGGCTTCGACGGCTTCTTTCGTGGGTTCGGACATGAGGTACTCCAGGATAGATGGATGCGCCCGGCGCTGCCGGGTCACGTAAGACAGATGCTTTTCGATGGGCTGCGATGATGCGCCCGGGATCGGAAAAGTTCCCTCCGACTTTTGGTGTGGACATGCCTTAAATCAAGTCTCGACATGAAACCGGCCGGCCGGGGCCGCTCTGTCCGGAGCGCGACGGGCCGTGAGATACTGGGACATCGTTCGAGACCCTAAAGCCGAGCCACTTGAGCCCATCCATGAGTCAAACCCGCGACATCCGGGGCGGCAGCCCCCGAGACATTCTGGTCACCAGCGCACTGCCCTACGCCAACGGGCCGATCCACATCGGCCATCTGGTCGAATATATCCAGACCGATATCTGGGTGCGTTTCCAGAAGATGCGCGGGCACGCCTGCTGGTATGTCTGCGCCGACGACGCCCACGGCACGCCCATCATGTTGCGCGCTCGCCAGGAAGGCATCACGCCCGAGGCACTGATCGCGCGGGTCGCCGAGGAGCACGCGGCGGATTTCGCGGCCTTCCGGGTGGGTTTCGACAACTATCACTCGACGCACTCGGATGAGAACCGCCACTTCGCCAACCTCATCTACGAACGCAACCGGGACAAAGGCCACATCAGCCGGCGCACCATCACCCAAGCCTACGACCCGGTCGAGGAGATGTTCCTGCCCGATCGCTTCATCAAGGGCGAGTGTCCCAAGTGCGGCGCACCGGACCAGTACGGCGACAACTGCGAGGTCTGCGGGGCGAGCTATTCGCCGAACGAGCTGAAGAACCCGCGCTCGGCGGTCTCGGGCGCCGTGCCCGAGCAGCGCGAATCGGACCACTATTTCTTCCGCCTCGGCGACTTCGAGCCGATGCTGCGCGACTGGACCCGCGGCGGCGGTCTGCAGGCGCAGGTCGCGAACAAGCTCGACGAGTGGTTCGACGCCGGCCTGCAGGAATGGGACATCTCGCGCGACGCGCCCTACTTCGGCTTCGAGATCCCGGACCATCCGGGCAAGTTCTTCTATGTCTGGCTCGATGCCCCGATCGGCTACATGGCGAGCTTCCTGAATCTCTGCGAAAGCCCCCGCGGGCGCGCCGCCGGATTGGACTTCGATCGGTTCTGGGCCCGGGACTCCGCCGCCGAGCTCTATCACTTCATCGGTAAGGACATCATCTACTTCCATGCCCTCTTCTGGCCGGCGATGCTGCACGGTGCGGACTTCCGCACGCCGTCCGCGGTCTTTGCACACGGCTTCCTGACGGTCGACGGACAGAAGATGTCCAAGTCGCGCGGGACCTTCATCAAGGCCCGCACCTATCTGGATCATCTCAATCCCGAATATCTGCGCTACTACTTCGCGGCCAAGCTCGGGCCGGGCGTCGACGACATCGATCTGAATCTCCAGGACTTCACCGCACGCGTAAACTCGGATCTGGTCGGCAAGGTCGTGAACATCGCCAGCCGCAGCGCCGGGTTCATCGCCAAGCGCTTTGCGGGCAGACTCTCGCCGACCCTGGCCGATCCGCAGCTCCATGCCGATTTCGTGCAGGCCGGCGAATCCATCGCCCTCGCCTACGAGCGACGCGAACTCAGCCGCGCCGTGCGCGAGATCATGGCGCTGGCCGACCGCGCCAATCAATACATCGACGAGCAGGCGCCTTGGGTGATCGCGAAAGACCCGGCTCGAGAGGCCGATCTTCAGGCGGTCTGCTCGATGGGCATCAACCTCTTCCGGATCCTGATCGGCTATCTACGCCCGATCCTGCCGGGGACCGCCGCCGATTCGGAAGCCTTCATGCAGGTCGAGCCGCTGACCTGGGACGCGATCGCCGAGCCCTTGCTCGACCATGAGATCGCCCCCTTCAAGCCGCTGATGACCCGCGTCGAGCCGGCCCATATCGAGGCCATGCTGGAGGCATCCAAGGAAGACCTGAGCACGACGGCACCGCCGCCGGCGGCCATGGATGAGTCGAGCAAGCACCTGAGCGGACAGCCGATTGCCGAGACGATCGACATCGAGACCTTCGGCAAACTCGATCTACGCATCGCCCGGATCCGCTCGGCCGCTGTGGTCGAGGGCGCCGACAAGCTCCTGAAGCTGGAGCTGGATCTCGGCGGCGAGACCCGCACGGTCTTCGCCGGGATCCGCTCGGCCTACGACCCGAGCGACCTGGAAGGCCGGTTGACGGTCATGGTTGCCAACCTCGCCCCCCGCAAGATGCGCTTCGGCGTCTCCGAGGGCATGGTGCTCGCCGCCGGTCCCGGCGGCAAAGACATCTTCATTCTGAGCCCCGACGCGGGAGCCGAGCCCGGAATGCGGGTGAAGTAGACCGGAGATCGCAGCCTGCGGACCGAGGGCAACCCGGTTGTGCCGACGATAGAAGGCACAAGTTGCGCTAAAGGCTGGAGGCTGGAGGCTGGACGCCGGAGGCGATCCCCCGATAACCCTTCAGTCCCGGTGTTGTAGCAAACCGCCCCCGAGGCGTATCCTTCGGCGATTTCGCGCTTGCAGCATTTCGCGACCCGTTTCGCGCACCTACAGCGCATCAACCGCCCGTCGCACGCCCCGAAGCCAAAGAGAGCATGACTGAATACGCGCTCATCCTGATCGGCACCGTGTTGGTCAACAACTTCGTGCTGGTGAAGTTCCTCGGACTCTGCCCCTTCATGGGCGTCTCGAAGAAGCTCGAGACGGCCGCGGGCATGGGTCTGGCGACGACCTTCGTGATGACGCTCTCCTCCGTGACCTCCTGGCTCGTGAACGAGTACATGCTGGTGCCGCTCGGCATCGAGTATCTGCGCATCATCGCCTTCATCGTGGTGATCGCCGCGGTGGTGCAGTTCACCGAGACGATCATGCGCAAGACCAGCCCGCTGCTCTATCAGGTGCTGGGGATCTTTCTGCCGCTCATCACCACCAACTGCGCCGTGCTCGGCGTTGCCTTGCTGAACCTGCAGGCCGAGCGCAGCCTGGTCGAGGCGACGCTTTACGGGTTCGGTGCGGCAGTCGGCTTCTCGCTCGTGCTCACACTGTTCGCCGCGGTACGCGAGCGTGTCGCGGTCGGCGATGTCCCGGAGCCTTTCCAGGGCAGCGCCATTGCCCTGATCACCGCGGGCCTGATGTCTCTGGCCTTCATGGGATTCGCCGGGCTCGTGTCGAGCTGACCGGACGATCGCCATGTTGACCGCCATCCTCGCCATGACCGCACTCTCCGCCGTCCTCGGACTGCTGCTCGGCTACTCGGCCATCCGCTTTCGCGTCGAAGGCAACCCGATCGCCGATCAGATCGATGCGCTCCTGCCGCAAACCCAGTGCGGCCAATGCGGCCACCCCGGATGCCGACCCTATGCCGAGGCCCTGGCCCGCGGCGAGGACGAGATCAACAAGTGCATCCCCGGCGGGGAAGCAACCCTGCTCGCCTTGGCGGACCTGCTCGGGCGCGAGCCCGCCGCACTCGAGGTCGAAGAGAAACCGCCTTCGGTCGCCGTGATCGACCCCCTGACCTGCATTGGCTGCACCCTGTGTCTGCAAGCCTGCCCGGTCGACGCCATCGTCGGGGCCGCCAAGCAGCTCCACGGCATCATCGCCGCCGAATGTACGGGCTGCGAGCTCTGTCTGCCGCCCTGCCCGGTGGAATGCATCCATATGGTGCCGATCGCCACCGACATCCCCCATTGGCGCTGGCCCTATCCGTCCAGCGAGCCCAGGTCCCGCACGGAATCGCCCGAGCGGGAGACCGAGGCAGCCTGACCGGAGCCCTGCCATGGCAGCCATCCAATCACTCCTGCGCCGCGATCGCTTGTGGACGTTCCACGGCGGGATCCATGTGCCCGACGAGAAGGCGCTCTCGAACGGCCGCGCCGTGGAGGTCATGCCGCTGCCCAAGCGCCTCGTGATCCCGCTGCAGCAGCATATCGGGGCGACCGCCCGGCCGGTCGTCAACGTGGGCGAACGCGTTCTCAAGGGCCAGCTTTTGGCGCAGGCCGAAGGCTATGTCAGCGCCTGCATCCATGCCTCGAGCTCGGGAACCCTGGTCGCGATCGAACCGCATCCGGTCCCGCACCCCTCGGGGCTCTCCGCGCTCTGCGCCGTCATCGAGACCGACGGCGAGGACACCTGGGCCGAACTGCCGGAGCGGATGACGCAATACGCGCAGCTGGACCCGACCGAGATTCGCGAGCGCATCCGCTGGGCCGGCGTCGTCGGACTCGGCGGCGCCTCGTTTCCGACCAGCGTCAAGCTCAACCCCGGCCCGGATCAACGCATCCGCACCCTGATCATCAACGGGGCCGAGTGCGAGCCCTACATTACCTGCGACGACCTGCTGATGCGCGAGCGCGCCGGCGACATCCTCGCGGGCGCACGGATCATGCATCACTTGCTTGGCGAGCCGCGGATCCTGATCGGGATCGAGGACAACAAGCCCGAGGCGTTCGAAGCCATGCACTTCGCCCTCGCCGAGACGGACATGCGCGGCTATACCGAAATCCGCTCCATCCCGACACTCTACCCGAGCGGCGGGGAGAAGCAGCTCATTCGCATCCTCACCGGTGAAGAGGTACCGACCCACGCCATCCCGGCGCGGATCGGCATCGTCTGCCAGAACGTCGGGTCTGCTGCCGCGGTCGCCGACGCCGTTCTCAAGGGTCGCCCGCTGATCTCGCGCGTCGTCACCGTCACCGGACGGGCGATCGCCGAGCCGCGCAACCTCGAGGTTCGCATCGGCACACCCGTGTCGGACCTGATCGCACACTGCGGCGGCTATCGCGAGCGCCCGCGCAAGCTCGTCTGCGGCGGACCCATGATGGGTTTCGAGATCGCCCATCCCGAGATCCCGGTCACCAAGCCGGCCAACTGCGTGCTGGCCTTGACCGAGGCGGAGGCACCCGACCCCGGGCCCGCGCTCGCCTGTATCCGCTGCGGGCGCTGTGCCGAGGTCTGCCCGGCCAAGCTCCTGCCGCAACAGCTTTACTGGCATGCGCGTGCGAAGGATCTCGATCGCGTCCAGGACTACAACCTCTTCGACTGCATCGAATGCGGATGCTGCGCACAGGTCTGTCCGAGCCACATCCCGCTGGTTCAGTACTACCGGTACGCCAAGAACGAGGTTTGGGCACGCGAAGAAGACAAGCGCAAGGCCGAGCTCGCGCGCTTGCGCCACGAAGCCAAGCAGGCTCGGATCGAACGCCAGGAGCGCGAGCGCAAGGCCCGGCTGCGCCAGAAGAAGGAATCGCTCGAAGCGAGCCCCGGAAAGAGCCAAACCGATCAGGACGCGAAGAAGGCCGCGATCGAGGCGGCCAAACAACGCGCGGCGGCCAAGAAGGCCGCGGCCGCCAAGGCGGAGGAGACCGATGACGCTTAAGACAGGCCGGCACACCAGCCGCAAGACCGAGAGCGACGCGGAGCGGCCCGGCTTGCCGGCAGGGTCGGCTGCAGCCTTGCCCTACGCCGCAGCAGCGCGGCGGGGAAGGACATGAGCGCGGTGCTCGTCTCCTCGCCCCACGGGTCACGGCCGAACCGCGTCGACCGGGTGATGCAGGAGGTCCTGCTCGCCCTGGTGCCCGGCGTGCTGGCGATGATCTGGTTCTTCGGCTGGGGCGTGCTCATCAACATCGCGCTCGCCGTGACGGTGGCCGTAGCCGCCGAGGCGGCGGTCATGCGGGTACGCCGACGCCCGATCGCTCCGGCGATCGGCGACTACAGCGCCGTCGTCACGGCCGTGCTCTTCGCCATCTCGGTCCCGCCTACGCTGCCTTGGTGGATGACCCTGCTCGGCATGCTCTTCGCCATCGTTCTGGTCAAACAGTTGTACGGAGGCATCGGCTACAACCCCTTCAACCCGGCGATGGCCGCTTACGTCTTTCTGCTCGTGTCCTACCCGGTCGCCATGACCACCTGGCTGGCGCCCGACATGCTGGCCGAGCATGCTGTCTCCTTCACGGAATCGCTGGGTCTGATCTTCGGGGGCGCCCTGCCGAGCGGCGTCGAGTGGGATGCCATCTCCGCCGCGACTCCGCTCGACGAGATGCGCGGCAAGCTCGATCAAGGCATGCTCATCGAGGAGATTCGACTCAGTCCGCTGTGGGGTGACTTCGGCGGGCGCGGCTGGGAATGGGTCGCGAACGGGTTCCTGCTCGGCGGGGTCTACCTGCTGTGGCGGCGCATCATTACCTGGCACATCCCGGTCTCCATGCTGGCGGCGCTGGCCGTCGCGGCAGGCGCCTTCTGGCTGCTCGACCCGACGACCCACCCCTTCCCGGCCTTCCATCTGTTCAGCGGAGCGGCCATCTTGGGGGCCTTCTTCATCGCGACGGATCCCGTGAGCGCCTGTACGACCAAGACCGGGCAGCTCATCTTCGGGGCCTCGATCGGGTTGCTGGTGTTCGTGATCCGCACCTGGGGCGGCTATCCGGACGCCGTCGCCTTCGCGGTCTTGTTGATGAACATCGCCGCCCCGACGATCGACCACTACACCCAGCCCAGGGTCTTCGGGCACACCGGAAACCGAGCAAACCCATGAAGAAAGCACCGATCATTCTGGCCGCCGTCGTGCTGAGCGCCTTCTCCGTCACCGGCGTCGCACTTGTCGCCGTGACCCATCATCTGATGGACGGGCGCATCGCCGAGAACCAACGGGTCGCGATGCAGAGCAAGCTCGAATCCATCATCCCGGCAGGGCAGTTCGACAACGAGCCGCTCGAGGATCTGATCCAGGTCAGTGCGCGAGACCTGCTCGGCGCCGAGAACACGCGGGTCTATCGCGTGCGCAAGGCCGGCGAACCCACAGCGGTCATCCTCGACCCGGTCGTGCCGGACGGTTATGCCGGTCCGATCCAGCTCTTGGTGTCGGTCCTGCGTGACGGCAGCGTCGGCGGGGTGCGCGTCTTGTTTCACCACGAGACGCCCGGACTCGGCGACAAGATCGAGGAACGCAAGTCCGACTGGGTGTTGAGCTTCGACGGCAAGTCACTCTCCAATCCGACGCTCGAGGGCTGGGCCGTGAAGCGCGACGGAGGCGAATTCGATCAATTCACCGGCGCGACCATCACGCCGCGCGCCATCGTCCATGCGGTGAAGAACACGCTCATCTACGTTCAACAACAGGGCGACACGCTCTTCGAGCCCGCCGAAGGCGTGACAACCGCGGCGAAGGGGGCCGGCTGATGGCGGCACCGCAACCCTACGGCAGCATCATCGGCGACGGATTCTGGAACAACAACCAAGCCCTCGTCGCTCTGCTGGGGCTCTGTCCCTTGCTCGCGACCACCACCAGCGCGACGAACGGCCTGGGCATGGGCCTGGCCACGACGGCCGTGCTCATCCTCTCCAACGTGACCGTTTCACTGATCCGCGACTTGGTGCGTCCGGAGGTCCGATTGCCCGTTTTCGTGCTGGTGATCGCAGCCTTCGTCACGGCGGTCGAATTGAGCATCCAAGCCTATTTCTACGAGCTCTACCTGGTGCTGGGGCTCTTCATTCCGCTGATCGTGACCAACTGCGCCATCATCGGCCGGGCCGAGGCGTTCGCCTCCAAGAATCGCGTCGACCGCGCACTGCTCGATGCGATCGCGATGGGGCTCGGCTATACGCTGGTGCTGGTCGCGCTGGGAGGCGTGCGCGAGTTCCTCGGTCAGGGCACCCTCTTCTACCAGGCCAATCTTCTGCTGGGACAGGCCGCGTCCGGCCTCAGCATCAGTCTAGGCGAAGGATTCCAGGGCGCTCTCATCGCGATCCTCCCGCCCGGTGCCTTCATCGGCCTCGGTCTCTTGATCGCGCTGAAAAACCTGATCGACAAGCGCGTCAAGCGGCGCGCGGCTGAACGAGAGGCCAAGGCCGCAGTCGTTGCGGCACCCGCCGGCGGCGCGGCGGCTCCTGCGGCGGGCTGAGGCGGCGGTCGTCCAGCCGTTAGCCGTTAGCCGTTAGCCGTTAGCCGTTAGCCGTTAGCCGTTAGCCGTTAGCCGTTACCGTGAAAGATGCTCTGCGCGGGAGACAAACCCGCCCGTGACCGCCCGGCGGCCTGAAAAACACTCAAACTCTTACGAAGGCTCAGGCAGC
>NZ_FNNZ01000069.1 GCF_900106925.1 Thiocapsa roseopersicina | reverse complement strand
TGTTGTTCAAGCACCCCGAGGGAGGCCCACCGCTCTCCCTCATACAAGTTGACGATTTAAGAGGAAAAACCCATCAGGGAAGGTGGCCGTACTCACCAGGACGACGCCGTCGACCGGGACCTTCTCGCCCGGGCGCACGCGCAGGCGATCACCCACATGGACATGGGTCAGCGGAATGTCCTCTTCGCTGTCATCAGCGCGGATGCGCCGCGCCGTCTTCGGCGCCAGCCCGAGCAACGCCTTAATGGCGGCCCCGGTTTCCGAGCGCGCCTTGAACTCCAGCACCTGGCCCAGGAGGGTGAGCGAGACGATGACGGCCGCAGCCTCGAAATACAGGGCGACCTGGCCATCCACCTGGAAGGAGGACGGGAAGATGCCGGGCAGTACAGCGGCCACCAGACTGTAGAGGTAGGCCGCGCCCGTGCCCAGTCCGATCAGGGTCCACATGTTCGGACTGCGGTTCTTCACCGACTGCACGCCGCGCACGAAGAAAGGCCAGCCCGACCACAGCACGACGGGCGTACCCAAGGCGAGCTCCACCCAGGGTCGGGCGGCGCCGAACAGGCCGCCCGACATGGCGATCAGGGTGACCAGGACGGTCAGCGGCAGCGTCCACCAGAAACGGCGACGTAAGTCCGCAAGTTCGGGGTTTTCGCCCTCCCCCGCCTCCGGCAGCATCGGTTCCAGGGTCATGCCGCATTTGGGGCAGTTGCCCGGCTCGGACTGGCGAATCTCCGGGTGCATCGGGCACGTAAAGATCGTACCGGCGGTGGCCGGTGCCGGCGGGGCCTCCGGTTGCAGATCGAACTTCGGATGCTCGTGATGATGTGTGCCGCGGGAATGCTCGGCATCGTTCATGACAATTCCCCATCAAGGCTGGCGACCGGGTGAAGGTCGCCAGCGGTTCTTCAACGAAGTTGCCCGGCGGCCTTACTTGGCCGGCGTGGGCATCGATGGGGACTTGGTCATC
Source organism: Thiocapsa roseopersicina (assembly GCF_900106925.1). Classification (GTDB taxonomy): domain Bacteria; phylum Pseudomonadota; class Gammaproteobacteria; order Chromatiales; family Chromatiaceae; genus Thiocapsa; species Thiocapsa roseopersicina. Next base: position 1,512 of record NZ_FNNZ01000069.1, on the reverse strand, counting down.
TGCTCCATCATCATCTGCATCATGTCCATGCGCTTTTCCATGCGCTCCATGTGCTTCGCCATGGCATCCGAGGAGTTGCCGCCCATCATGCCCATGCCACCTTTGCCCATCATGCCGCCTTCCATCATCGAGCAGTCCGTCATGCCGGCCCGCATGCCGCTGGCCATCTTCATGTTCTCCTGCATCGTCCGCATGTGCTCCGCCGTCGCCTTTTGCCGCTCCTCGTCCGTCTTCACCGCAGCGATGCGGTCGAGCTGCGCTTGCATCTTCTTGAGGTTGTCTTTCATCTTCTGCACGGCCGGTGCCGCCGGCTCGGTGGGCACGGCCCCGGGCTCCGGAGCTTGCTGCGGATGATGGGCATCGTCGGCGAATGCGGAAGTGGCGAAGGCGAGGGAAGCGGCGATGGCGGTGATAGCGAACCCTCTGGCTAGGGCCGGGCTTTTCCAGCCGGTTTGCTCCGCGATTTGAGCTTGCTCCGCCAGGTCTCTGCATTGCATCTTCATGGAGTTGTTTCTCTAAAAGCGTTTTTGCCTGGCCCTTGGCACCGGATGTTGAGGGGCCACGGAAAAAGTTAACATCGCGGGGGTCCTGGGTTCGCCCTGACCCGGACGCAAGCGGCGAATCGACGCGCTGTCTCCGCCACCGCATCCAGTCGGCCCTCAGGTCTTGCAGCGTGCTTCGTCACCGGATCGACCGGTCAGATCGGCGCGCCTTTTCAGATATTCGTCCCGGTCGATCTCGCCACGCGCATAGCGCGCTTCCAAGATTTCCATGGCGCTGGATTCCCGTTTTCCCTCGCGATCACGGGTGAAATAACGTACCAACAAGACGATCAGAAGAATGGGCAGGACCCAGACCAGGACCATGCCCAGTCCGCCCCATCCCATGCCGAAGTGTTCAGATCCAAGCATGTGTCACCTCCAACTAATTTTCAGCATGGAGGTCCGACGCCTACTACAAGCTGACCCACGGATGACATTTGCGTCATTTGCGATAGGGCCTGCCCTGACCTCACTTCGGCGTGAAGCGCGTCTGCTCTGACCCCTTGCCGGCCAGGGTAAATAAGGGACGTAACACGGAATCGCTATCGGCGAGCAATCTGCGGGGTCGGACCTTCCCTGTTTCCCACCAGAACCGACGGCCAGAGTCGTAACGTCCGCTGACCTGGCTGAAGCGGGCGCTCGATCTTGTGGTGCCTGTGACTGCAACGGGTCGACAACAACCACCCTGGGTTTCAAGGCCGAGCGACCGCGACTGACCGCTCCTGGGGCAAACCGGAAATTGCTGCCGGAAGCAAGAGCGATTGCAACGAGTCGATTTCAGCCCTTGCGGCCACCCGTTAGGCTGTGTCGCATCGAGGATAGATGGCCGATTGCGATGGCGAGGTGGGCGAATTCTAGAAGGGGTCAGCTCACGATCTGCGTATTCCGGCCCAATCCGGCCACCCATTCTGATTTAAAGCGGCCACCCATTCTGGTTCAAACCGGCCACTCGTTCCGGTTCAAGCCGGCC
>NZ_FNNZ01000029.1 GCF_900106925.1 Thiocapsa roseopersicina | reverse complement strand
GCCCACACCCCGGCCGCGCGAGACCGGGGGAGCGCTTCGCCGACCCCTATCACGCAACTTGATCGCGAAACCATCAAAATCGCTGACCGCACTCAAGGAGCAAACGGATGCGTCGGTTAAGTGAAACAGCCGCGATCTGACCACCCGTCTGCGTATCGATTAGCTGCGAACCGCTCTGGAGCTGGTCCGCGCGGCGAACATGCAATCCGCAGCGGGTCTCGCCGTCCATCTCGACGGCGATTGAGGACGTCGCCTCGTGCAACGCCTTCGGTATTAAGCCCAACAGGTTCCCGACGCCGAGAGGATGAACGCGATCTTGCCCCCCGTCCTAACAGCCCGGTCTTAATGTGATTCGATACGTTGGAATCGTCCGCCCGCTCCACGGGTCGACCACGCCGCCGGCGCCGTTGGACTCGTACCGCCGCCCGTCGCCGCCGATCAGATCGCGGCCTGACCTGGAGAAGGTCTGCCCGGTCTGCACATCCATGCCGTTGCTGATGGATCGCGGGGAAGAGTCGCGTTGCGCGCTCGATCGGCCTCCGGCATGCCCCCAAACATTCCCGTTCGCGCCGCGCCATGCGGTCGAGTCGTCGGGGTAGGTTATCAACTCGTCGGCGCTTGTTGAGCCGACAGAGATAGCCGCAGCCGCGGCAACCAGCAGGATAAAAAAAGTCCGTTTCATGGCAATTTCCTTCGCTGCCCGCCCCGCGCGCCGGGGAGAGTCGGGACAACTGTAGGTCATGCACGCAATGTTTTCTTGTGACGTGCCTCACGATTACGATGCGGGCCGTGGACAGAGGCACCCGGCCGACACCCTGGACTCGGCCGCAATCCTGAGTGCCACCGGACAGGTCGCAATGATGCTCCGTATCGGCGCCGTGACCCTGTTCGAGCCGAAGAAAAAACTGGAAACCGAAGAAGATGGATGCGGACGAAGCCGGCCGGTCCCCTTGCCTTTCCCGTTACGTGACGCATAATCGGAGCATCCCGAATTCGCGTAACGTGACGCCATGACCGCACCCGTATCGACTCCCAAACCCCGCGGTCGGAAGCCCTCCGGCACCGCCTTGACGGCCGCCGAGCGCCAGAAGCTCTACCGGGAACGCCAGAAGGCGAAGCTCGCAGAAGCGCCGGCCATTCCGTTACGTGACGAGAAGGCCGAGGCGCGCACCGTGGAGCTGAACCGCAAGCTGGCGGATGCGCTGGAGGAGGTCTCGCGGCTGAACCGGGAGAGCGACGCCCTTGCCTACAAGGTCGATCGGCTCACCCGCGACCTGAAAGCCGGGCAGCGCGAGAACATCCGCCTGCGCAAGCGCCAGGATGAGCTGGTCAAGGATCTGGAGCATCTTCGGAGCCGAGTAGCCCGCTGGAAGGCCCAAGACGGGAGCGAGACCACCGAGGAGCCGATCCGCCCGAAGACCAGGCGGAGAAAAGCCGTCACGTAACGGCTTGGGTCGGCCGCTTCAGATCCGAGGCGGCATCGGCGGCATGAGCAGAAGAGGCCCCTGCGGCTTGGTGGGTTGACGCATCTGCCGACGCCGCCGGCATCGACCTGACTTCAACCCGCTCCGCAGGGGTGAGTGAACCGTAGATCAACGACCGACCGAGAACAAGGCGCAATCGGTCAAGGGGAGCCCCTGCGGCTTGGTGGGTAGACTCGACTGTTCGAGACGATGGTCTCGACCCGACTTCGACCCGCTCCGCAGGGGCTCCGAGACGGTAGCCCATCGGCTGATATCTTGCCAGCAGAGCACAGCCGGTCGAGCTGGCGCTTCCCCTCGCTTACCCGCCGCTCGATCGTTCCAGGTTGAGCGCCAAGAGCCGCGCGAGGATCTCCTCCTCGGACATGTCGGGCGAGTAATCGGACCACTCGTAAGCCGCCGCAACGGTAGCATCAAGCGCCTTGTGGGCGTTGTCGAGCCAGGTGGGACGCGCGTTGTAGAGGTTCGTGAGGGTGCGCTTCTTCAGCTCCGCCACATGCTCGGGTTTGGGGATGATCCGGTCCGGATAGCCGGGCACAACCTCGGGGACACGATCGACCCACTCGGGCGGATTCAGCCAGTTCTCGCGGAGCTGATTCAGCCGATGGGCCGCGTCGGCGATTGCCAGGGCCGCCGCGCGCCGCTCCGGGGCGACAGTCGGTAGGATGACCCCGGTATCCAGGGTCTCGGTCGGGCCGGCCGTGTCGGCAGGCGTAAGGCCCTCGGGGAAGGGGAAAGTGTCGAATGTTTTCGACGGTGAGTACCTCGGATCATTGCCGACGCCGTGTCTTCCACCTTGTCGAAGTGACCAAAGCTCATGGATGCGAGATTGAAGGATTCCAAACGTAGCGTCGTCCTCTCTCGCAATCACCATGATCTTCGAATCCGCCAACACCGGTTGCGGTAGCCAGGCGAAGATCCGGTGCCGTGAAACTTCTGGCGTGACGAGGAACCTTCGAAGTCGGGAGACCGCTGCACGCATCGCTGGCTGCCCGTCGCCATGTCGCCACCAGTTCTTTCGTCTGGTATCTCTCCGATTCTCATCCCTCTCAGGCTTCACCACGTTTAGGACATGTTCAAACGGCAGTTCATATAGCGAAGCGTTGTCCACGGAAAGGATAAGGCCAAAATCAACGATCCAGACATCCCTTGAGCGGCGTGTTATGTCAATGCCATTGCAATATGGAAACAGTACCTCGGCATTTGAACGATTGTTGGGGTTTGGTTTCCTAAGCCAGTCCCTTGCGACATGGTAAGGAATATCGAACGAGCCGACCTTCTTAGAGCCCTGAAAAGAAGTGCGTGCGTTTTCTGCGAGCTTTGAGGCGGCACCAAAACGCAATCCTTCGGCGATTGCAGTCAGGTCCGGCTCGATACCATCGACTGCGCAGCCGTTCAGATGTGCCAGCCCCGGGTGATCCTTTCGGCTGAAAGCCACCAGAGACACCCGCACGGCAGCACCTTCGTTGACCCACGGCTCATCGGACCATGCCTGGAAGATTCTTCCGGAGTTTGAGATCCGCTCCAGCACGACGCGATTACTGCCCTTCCTGATCGCCTGGGTTGCGACCAATCCGGCGTATCGGACCCTACCCGCCTCAATCTGCGCGCGCGCCTTCTCGAACCAGTAGGTGACGAGATCCGCCCCGCCTGGCACGCGCCCACTGTAGAGCTTGCGAAGCTGTGTCACATACTCCTCGCCGAGTGCCCCGAGCATCTTCTTGTCGCCCAAGAACGGCGGATTCCCCACGATGGCATCCGCGTCGGGCCACTCGAGTTCCGTCCCGTCGGGGTTCACGACCGCGTCGCGCTGTTGGATGGTATCGAGCGGTTTCAGGATAGGGTTCTTCGACAGCGAGAAGCCGTGACCGAGCATCCATTGAATCTCGCCGATCCAGATGGTGACCCGTGCCAGCTCCGCCGCGTAGGGGTTGAGCTCGATCCCGAGCACGTTCTCGGGTCCGACCATCGGGAAACCCCGCGGCAAGCCAAGACCCTCGGCTTCGAGCAACACCAGATGCTCCAGATCCTTCAGCCCGAGCAGCGAGAGCAGGAGGAAGTTCCCGGACCCGCACGCCGGATCGAGCACGCGAAACCGTCGCAGTCGCTCCAGGAAGCCCTGAAATAGACTTTGGGCCGCGAACCGCGCCTTGGTTGCCGCCCCGCCGTCTTTGGTAGCCGCGGCAGCCTTCTCCATCAGTGCGGCGATCTGCTCGCGTACCGCCGCCCACTCGTCCCGCAGCGGATCGAGCACGGCCGGATCGACCAGACGCATGATCGAGGGCTCGTCTGTGTAGTGGGCGCCGAGCTGCGCCCGCTTCTCCGGATCAAGCCCCCGCTCGAACAAGGTGCCGAAGATGGACGGCTGGATCGCCGACCAGTCGAGCGCCGCAAGGTCGAGGAGCTGCTGAAGATCGGCCTTCTCCAGCGGCAGGGCATCGCGTGCCGCGAACAGGCCGCCGTTGAACCAGTCGATCGACGTGAAGCCGATCCGCCCGCCCGTGGCCATCGCCCCGAAGAGGTCTTCGAGCATCGCCTTGGAGCCGGCTGGATCCCGGAGCCCCGCCGTCACGAGCTGGGTGAAGAGCTGACTCGGAAGGAGCCCGATGTCTTCGGCGAACAGACAGAACAGCACCTGTTGGCTGAAGTGCGCCACCTGGAAGGGGTCGTGACCGCGGGATCGCCAGACTTGGGCGAGGTCGCCGAACTGGCCCGCCGCCGTCTCGGTGAGCGCTGCCCTGGTCAGGTCGGGCCGGAGTCGATCGGGATCGGTGAAGGCGTCCTTGAGTAGCCGCCGCTTGGTCGAGTCGCGGAGGTCTTCGAGGGTCAGGACATGGACCGCCGGCACCAGGCCGGTGAAGGCGGTATGAATGACGATGCTCTGAATGTCGGAAACGATCAGGAGCGGAGGGTATTCCAGCGCCGGGGTGTAGAGCTGGAGCTGCTTGAAGGCTTTCTTCAGATCGCCGCCCGGTCGCTTGTACTCCCACCCGAAGTGCCGGCGCTTCCAGACATCCGCCCAACCGTCCCCGCCGCCCGCCTTGTCGGCACCTTTCTCGAAGGCGTAGCGCGTCCCGGTCGGGTCCGCCTCGGTCGGGGTCTGCTCTCCGAGCATCCGACAGATGTCGATGAAGTGCTCTTGAGCCGAGGCGCGCTCGGTGAGCGTTACACCCTGCCACTTGGCGATGAAGTCATCCGGGGACATGCAGTGTTCTCCTTGTCCTCATCACCCTAAGGGAATCGCTCATCCCTTCTGGTGCCATGGTGGACGATAGCGCTCCCGAGCATCTGCCCAGCGGTCCGGACCCGCACGGAGACCTTGAGGCCCCGCCGTCTTGATCAGATCCGGAAACGGGTACCCGATTCGGTAACGGTTACCGAATCGCGGTCCGGGCGTTACGGTAACGACCCGAGCCGGTCGGGCGGTCCCGAGGTGGAGCCCGACACCGCCCCAAGCCCTTGAACCTGAGCGAGGTCTCGACCCGGTTTCCCGGTTTCCCGGTTCGCCGTGAGCCCCGAAGGCCCGGCAGTCTCGATCAGGTTTGGCCGGCCGGATCCCCGACCGCGGTTGACCTGCTGGTCCTGGAAGCCCGGAAACCCCGAAACCCGTCCGGGTGGTGACTCTATGGTGACTCAAATGAAAACGGCTTAGACTCGATAAGCCTAAGCCGTTGATTTTATTGGTCGGGGCGAGAGGATTTGAACCTCCGACCACCTGAACCCCATTCAGGTGCGCTACCAGGCTGCGCTACGCCCCGATAAGACGGGCAATAGTAGGGGCAAGCCCTTCTGCTGTCAACGTCGCAGCAGCTGAAGGACGTCTTCGAGCTCTGCGCGCATCTGGCGCAGGATCTGGTGGGTCTGACTCAAGTCGTTCTTGGCGCCCTCGCCGCTGAGCTGTAGGCGCGCGCCGCCGATCGTGAAGCCCTGCTCGTAGAGCAGATTGCGGATCTGGCGCACCATCAGCACGTCGTGACGCTGGTAGTAGCGACGATTGCCGCGCCGCTTGACCGGTTTGAGCTGAGGGAATTCCTGCTCCCAATACCGCAGCACGTGCGGCTTGACGCTGCAGAGCTCGCTCACCTCGCCGATGGTGAAGTAGCGCTTTCCCGGGATCGGAGGAAGATCGCCGGGGCCGTTGTCCTCGCCCTTATCGGTCGGTTCCAGCATAGGCCTCCACTCGCTGTTTTAGCTTTTGCCCCGGACGAAAGGTCACCACGCGCCGCGCCGTGATCGGGATCTCTTCTCCCGTTTTGGGGTTGCGGCCGGGCCGTTCCTTCTTTTCACGCAGATCGAAGTTGCCGAACCCGGAGAGCTTGACCTGCTCGCCGCGCTCCAACGCCGCGCGAATCTCCTCGAAGAACATCTCGACGATGTCTTTGGCCTCACGCTTGTTCAGGCCAAGCTCATCGAACAGGTGTTCGGCCATATCGGCCTTGGTCAATGCCATGGGGTCAATCCCTCAATCTTGCGTCAAATTCCGAAGCGAGGCGGGCTATGATCCGCCTCACGGTGTCTTCAATGACAGCGTCTGTAAGTGTCTGAGAAGAAGCCTGTAAAATCAATCCAAGAGCGAGACTTTTTCTGCCCGATTCAATGTTTTTGCCGGTGTAGAGGTCGAACAGGACCAGGTCGCGCAGCAGCTCGGTCTCTGTGGCGCGGATACAGTCCGCAATCGCGGCGTAGGTTACTGCCTCGTCGACGATGATCGCGATGTCGCGGCGAATGCTCGGGAAGCGCGAGATGGATGCGTGCTTGGGCAGGGCACCGACGCTCAGGGGCGCGATATCCAGCTCGAATAGATAGGCATCGCCCGTGATGTCAAGCTGTGCGGCCAGGCTGGGATGGAGCATTCCGAGCAGACCGACGGACTGACCGTCGCACTCAACACGCGCCGTCTGACCGGGATGCAGCGCCGGATGTGCACCCGGAACGAAGCTGAAACGCCCCGGTGCGCCGGTCAGCGCCAGCAGGGCCTCGACATCGGCCTTCAGATCGAAGAAGTCCGCCGCGCGGCTCGTCAGGCCCCACTGCTCCGGCTCCGGGCTCCCGACGATAAGGCCCGCGAGACCCTGTGTTTGGGTCAAACCATCCGCGCCGATCCGAAAGCGTAGACCGGACTCGAAGATCCGCACCCGCTCCAGCTGTCGCGCCTGGTTGTAGCGCGCGGTCTGGATCAAGCCCGGCCAAAGGCTGGTGCGCATGGTGGAGAGCTCGGCGCTCAACGGGTTCGACAGGCGCAGCACCTCTTGATCGGGATCGACCAACGCCTGCATCTCGGGGCTGACGAAACTATAGGTGATGACCTCGTGGAAACCGCGGTCGACCAGTGCCAGACGGGCGCGATCCAGATCGAAATCCGTCTCCGGGGTCGATCGCGTGACCGATGCCGAACTCGCGTGGCTCACCGGGATTCGATCGTAACCGTAGATGCGGCCGATATCGGCGATCAGGTCGACCTCTTGGATCAGGTCGAAGCGGGCACTCGGCGGCGTGACGAGCCACCCTTCGGCGGTCGGCTCGGTCTGCATTCCGAGACGGACGAGGATGTCCAGGATGGTCTCTTCGGGTAGCGCGAGTCCGAGCACTTGGGCCACACGCGCGGGGCGCAGCGTCAACGTCCGAGGCTCGGGCCGATCGGCCTCCGAGATCGCCTCGACCACGGGTCCCGGCTCGCCCCCGACGATCGCGATCAAGATTCGGGTCGCGCGCTCGATTGCCCGGATCTGGAGCTCGGGATCGACACCGCGCTCGAAGCGATGCGACGAATCCGTGTGCAGACCGTAAGAGCGCGCCTTTCCGCTGATGGCGAGCGGCGCGAAGAAGGCGCTTTCGAGCAGTACATCGCGGGTCTCGGGACCGACGGCGGTCGCGGACCCGCCCATGATCCCGGCCAGCGCGACGGCGCGCCCGGCATCGGCGATCACCAGGGTGTCGGCGCGCAGGGTCGCTTCCTCGCCGTTGAGCAGGGCGATGCGCTCGCCCTCGGCCGCCATGCGCACGCGGATCTCGCCGTCGAGTTTGGCGAGATCGAATCCGTGCATCGGCTGGCCCAGCTCGAGCAGGACATAGTTGGTCACGTCGACGACCGGGCTGATCGCTCGGATCCCGCCGCGGCGCAGGCGCTCCTGCATCCACCAGGGCGTGGTCGCGCTCGGATCGATGTTGCGGATGATCCGGCAGACATAGCGTGGGCAAGCCGTCGGAGCCTGGAGATGCACCGGCAGGGACTGGTCATGGACGGGCGCGACCGGTTGGATCGCGGGTGTCGCGAGCGGCGCACGGTTGATCACGGCGACCTCGCGCGCGAGTCCGGACACACTCAGACAATCGCCTCGATCCGGGGTGAGATCCACCTCGATGCAGTGGTCGTCGAGCGCCATCCAGGCACGGATGTCCTCGCCCTCCGGGGCATCCGCGGGCAGCGGCAGGATGCCCTCCGATGACTCGGCAAGTCCCAACTCCTTCGCCGAGCAGATCATGCCGAAGGACTCCACACCCCGCAGCTTGGCCTTCTTGATCTTGAAGTCGCCGGGGAGCACGGCGCCGACCGTCGCGACCGGGACCTTCATGCCCTCGGCGACGTTGGCGGCCCCGCAGATGATTTGGAGAAGTGCGTCCTCGCCGAGATCGACCCGACAGATCCGCAGCTTCTCGGCATCCGGGTGGGGCGCGACGGACTGCACCCAGCCGATCCGCACGCCGCTGAAGGCCGGGGCCGCGGGCTCGACCGCGTCGACCTCGAGACCCGCCATGCTGAGCTGGTCGGCCAATTGCCGGGTGTCGACCGGTGGGTTCACCCACTCCCGCAACCACGCCTCGCTGAATCGCATCTGCTGCTGCCCTGTACGCTAGTTCTTATCCCGTTCAACGAGACGAGAATCGATTGGATTGCAATGGGTTGACGCCGATTTCATGAAAATTGGCGAAGATATCTCAGATCGTTCTCGAAATTCAAACGGATGTCGTCGATTCCGTAACGGAGCATGGCCAGGCGCTCTACCCCCATGCCGAAGGCGTATCCCAGATAGCGATCGGGGTCGATGCCGACGTGCCGAAAGACCTCCGGATAGACCATGCCGCAGCCGAGCACCTCGAGCCATCCGGTCTGCTTGCAGACCCGACACCCGCTGCCGCCGCAGATGACACACTGGATGTCGACCTCGGCCGAAGGCTCTGTAAAGGGGAAGTAAGACGGCCTGAAACGCAGCTCCAGATCGCGCTCGAAGAAATTCCGCAAGAAGTCGTAGAGCACGCCCTTCAGATCGGCGAAGCTCACCTGCTCGTCGACCAGAAGACCCTCGACCTGATGAAACATGGGTGTATGGGTCAGGTCGGAATCGCAACGATAAACCCGACCCGGCGCGATGATCTTGAGCGGCGGCGCCTGCTCCTCCATGACCCGGATCTGGACCGGCGAGGTATGGGTGCGCAGCAGCAGCTCGGCATCGAAATAAAAGGTGTCGTGCATCGCCCGCGCGGGATGGTGCTCCGGGATGTTGAGCGCCTCGAAGTTGTGATAGGCGTCCTCGACCTCCGGCCCCTCCACGACGGCAAACCCGGCATTGGCGAACAGACGCTCGATGCGCCGCATCGCACGGGTCACGGGATGCAGCCCGCCGGGCCGCCGGCCGCGTCCGGGCAGACTCACGTCGATCCGCTCGGCGGCGAGTCGCGCCGTGAGTGATGCCTCCTCCAGGACGACCTTGCGCTGGTCGATGGCATCCTGTACCGCAACCTTGGCCTGATTGATCTCCTGACCTGCGGCGGGGCGCTCGTCGGCCGGCAGCGTGCCGAGCTGCTTGAGCAGTGCGGTCAGCTCCCCGCTCTTGCCGAGATAGCGCACGCGCGCCTGGTCGAGATTGGCAAGATCGGCCGCGGCCGCGATCGCTTCGAGCGCCGCGGCCTGCAGAGCCGCGAGACCGAGTCCGGTGTGTTCAGCCATAGTCGAGTCTTCCGGCTGGGTGTCTGGTCCGCCGCGAGGCCGTGAAACGAAAAAGGGAAAGACCGGGGCCTTTCCCTCTTGTATCGCCGTGAAACCCGGGCGAGAAAGGAAACGGCTTAGGCCAATGCAGTCTTCGCTTGCTCGGCCAGCGCAGCAAAGGCGACGCTGTCGTGGAAGGCGATGTCGGCCAGCACCTTGCGATCGACCTCGACCCCGACCTTCTTCAGCCCGTCGATGAACCGGCTATAGGAGAGACCGTTCTCGCGAGCGGCGGCATTGATGCGCGCGATCCAGAGCGCGCGGAATTGGCGCTTCTTCTGGCGACGATCACGGTAGGCGTATTGACCGGCCTTGATGACGGCCTGCTTGGCGACTCGATAGACCTTACTGCGGGCACCATAGTACCCCTTGGCCTGATCAAGGACCTTTTTGTGACGAGCGTGGGCGGTAACGCCCCGTTTAACGCGTGGCATTGTTTGACTCCTGAGATTCGTTCAAGTGCACTGCGATCGGCAGATCAGCAGTAGGGGATCATCCGCAGCGCGACCCGCACGTCCGACTTATGGAGCCGCTTGGGCGCACGCAATTGGCGCTTCCGCTTGGTGCTCTTCTTGGTCAGGATATGACGCCGATGAGAGGAATTGCACTTGACCGAACCGGAGGCAGTGCGCTTGAAGCGCTTCGCCGCCCCGCGATTTGTTTTCAGCTTGGGCATGGGTTTTTTACTCCGCGATTTGCCGAATGATTATATTGCGACGCAGGTCGAGCCGAGGTTTTTTCAAGACGGCATCGGTCGTATCGACCGACAATCGTCTCCTCGAGACACTCAGTGTGATTCGCCCGTTGGCTTGACGATGCGCGTCGCTATTTCTTTTTGGGGCCCAGCACCATGACCATTTGGCGTCCTTCCATTTGGGGTTGTTGCTCCACGATGCTGACGGACGCAAGGTCGTTTTCGATCCGCTTCAACAGCTCCAGACCGAGCTCGCGATGCGCATGCTCGCGCCCGCGAAACCGCATGGTGACCTTGCCCTTATCCCCTTCGTTGAGGAAACGCATCAGGCTGCGTAGTTTGACCTGATAGTCTCCTTCGTCCGTTCCCGGGCGAAACTTCACTTCCTTGATTTGAACCTGCTTCTGCTTCTTCTTGGCTTCGTTCTTCTTCTTCTTCTGGTCGAAGAGAAATCTGCCGAAGTCCATGAGACGACACACCGGAGGTTCCGACGTTGGAACGATCTCCACGAGATCGAGGGCGGCCTCCGCGGCCATCTCCAATGCCTCGCGCGTATTGACGACTCCGACCTGGTTTCCGTCCGCGCCGATCAGACGTACTTCCGGTACGTTGATCTCCTTGTTGACGCGGTTTCTCTTTGGTGCAGCGATAGCAGGTTCCTCCAAAAGCGCTGATAGACACGACGCGCGCGACGATCGCGCGGCCCCGCTGTTCAGGGCGGGCGTCAGTGGGTCCGGTTCGCGATCTCTTCGCTCAGACGGTCGATGAAGGCATCGAGCTGAAGGATTCCGAGGTCCTGGCCCGCACGGTCGCGGACGGCAACGGAGCGGGATTCGACCTCCCGATCACCGACGACGAGCAGATAGGGTACTCGTTGCAGGGTGTGCTCGCGGATTTTAAAGCCGATCTTCTCGTTTCTCAAGTCCGTGTCGGCGCGGAAGCCCTTCCCGCGCAAGGTCTTAGCGACCTCATTCACGTAATCCGCCTGCCGGTCCGTGATATTCATCACCATCGCTTGAGTCGGCGACAGCCAAACCGGCAGTTGACCCGCATAGTGCTCGAGCAGGATGCCGATAAAGCGCTCCACCGAGCCCAGGATCGCGCGATGGATCATCACCGGGACCTGCTTGCTGTTGTCCTCTGCGATGTAGTGCGCACCCAGACGCCCAGGCATCGAGAAGTCGACCTGAATGGTGCCGCACTGCCAGGCACGACCGATGCTGTCGTGCAGCGTGAACTCGATCTTGGGGCCATAGAAAGCGCCCTCGCCCGGCTGCACCTTGAACTCCAAACCTTTCGCCTTGAGCGCCTGGTCCAGCGCCGCCTCGGCCTTGTCCCAAAGATCGTCGCTGCCGACGCGCTTGTCCGGACGCAACGAGAGAGCCAGATCGATCTCGGTGAAGCCGAAGTCGTGGTAGGTCTCGAAGACCATGTCGATCAGGGTCGCAACCTCGTCCTGCAGCTGCGCCTCCGTGCAGAAGACATGCGCGTCGTCCTGGGTGAAGCGGCGTGCACGCATCAGACCGTGCAAGGTGCCCGAGGGCTCGTTGCGATGCACCACGCCGAACTCGGCGATGCGCAGCGGCAGATCGCGATGGCTCTTGAGCCCTTGATTGAAGAGCTGGATATGACCGGGGCAGTTCATCGGCTTGATCGCATAGTCGCGATCGTCCAGATGAGTCGTGAACATGCCGCCCGCGAACTTATCCCAATGACCCGAGCGCTCCCAAAGCGAGCGATCAAGCACCTGCGGAGTCTCGACTTCCTGATAGCCGTACTCGTCGAGCTTCTCGCGCATATAGCCTTCGGCGAGACGGTAGATCACCCGCCCCTTGGCATGCCAGAAGGCCATGCCCGGCGCCTCGTCCTGGAAGTGGAACAGATCGAGCTGCTTGCCGAGCTTGCGATGATCGCGCTTCTCGGCCTCTTCCAGGCGATGCAGATAGGCCGCCAACTCCTTCTTGTCGCGCCATGCGGTGCCGTAGATGCGCTGGAGCATGGGATTCTTCGAATCGCCGCGCCAATAGGCACCCGCCAGCTTCATCAGCTTGAACCCGTTGCCGAGCTTGCCGGTACTCGGCAGATGCGGACCTCGGCAAACATCGAACCAATCGCCCTGACGATAAACGGAGACCGCCTCGCCCTCGGGGATGATGTCCTCGATGATCTCGACCTTGTAATGCTCGCCGAGCTCGGCGAAAGCCTGCTTGGCCTGCTCGCGATCCCAGATCTCGCGCACGATGGGGAGATCGCGCTTGACGATCTCGTGCATACGCGCCTCGATCGCCTCGAGATCCTCCGGCGTGAAGGGCTCGTCGCGAGCGAAGTCGTAGTAGAAGCCGTTCTCGATAGCGGGGCCGATGGTCACCTGCGTGCCCGGATAAAGCTCCTGCACCGCCTGGGCCATCACATGCGCAGCGTCGTGACGCAACAGCTCGAGCGCGGTCTCCTCATCCTTGACGGTGACGATCGCCAGGTCCGCATCCTGTCCGATCATGAAGGAGGTATCGACCAGCGTCCCGTCGACCCGACCGGCGAGCGCGGACTTGGCCAGGCCGGCACCGATGGAGGCGGCGACGTCCCGAACGGACACGGGGGCATCGAACTGACGCTTGGAACCATCCGGCAGGGTCACGACGGGCATAACGAAACCTTCAAAGTGCTCAGTGGTGATCGATACGAGGGATCACATGAAAAAACCGCCAGCCCCAGCGCGGGGCTGCTCGAAAGATGTCGAGCGGCCAACGGCCGGAGCTGGCGGCTGATGTTTGGTAGGCGCGATTGGACTCGAACCAACGACCCCCACCATGTCAAGGTGGTGCTCTAACCAACTGAGCTACGCGCCTGTCGTTGCGAGCCCGGAATATTACAGGCCCCTACGATCTTTGCCAAGCCTTTTTTAATCGACCATGGGCTGCCTGTACGGAGGATCGGGTCTATGCTTCACTCGACCAAACCACGAGGCGATGCCCGAGAGCACTCCGACATGACACGCGCGGCAACGATCAACGCACCCGCCACCTCACCCGATACCGACTTTCATGCTTGGGCGCTCCAGACCGCCGAGGCCATTCGTGCACGTCGATTTGCAGGGATCGATTGGGATGCCGTCGCCGAAGAGGTCGAGGACATGGGACGAAGCGAACGGCGTGCATTGGAGAGTCGGCTGGAGGTTCTCCTGACCCATCTCATCAAGTGGCGATTCCAGCCCGAGGCGAGATCGAGCTCTTGGACCGGCACCATCAAAGAGCAACGACGCAAGGTGCAGCGCTTGCTGAGTCAGAACCCGAGCCTACGTCGACCTCTTCCGGAGATCGTCGCGGACGTCTACGGCAGTGCCAGTGCCATGGCCGAGCGCGACACCGGGATCGATGAATCGACCTTCCCCGCAACCTGTCCGTGGAGCTCCGACGAGATCCTCTCGGAAACCTTCCTGCCGGATCACGCCTGAAGCATCGACCGCCTTTGCCGCCTCGCACGGCGGCGCTCCGAACCCGGCTCCTGGCCACTTGCTATACTGCGTGGATGTCCGCAACGAGACGCCGCCGACCCATGACCATCATCCGCGAAACCGATTTTGTCCAAAGCATCGCCGACGCGCTGCAATTCATCTCCTACTATCACCCGCGCGACTATATCCAAGCCCTGACAGCGGCTTACGCCATCGAAGAATCACCTGCCGCGAAGGATGCGATGGCGCAAATCCTGGTCAATTCCCGGATGTGTGCAGAGGGCCACCGGCCGATCTGTCAGGACACCGGCATGGTGGTGGTCTTTCTGAAGATCGGCATGGATGTGCGCTGGGACGCGACCTCGGGGATTCAGGAGATGGTCGACGCGGGTGTGCGCCGGGCTTACTGCCATCCCGACAATGTACTGCGCGCATCCATGGTCTCGCCCCCCATCGGTGAGCGCAAGAACACCGGGGACAACACGCCGGCTGTCGTGCATGTCGAGCTGGTTGCGGGCGATCACGTCGAGGTGCGTCTGGCGGCAAAGGGCGGAGGCTCAGAGAACAAGGCGAAATTCGCGGTCTTGAACCCGAGTGAGAGCCTGGTCGACTGGGTGCTCAAGACGGTGCCGACCATGGGTGCGGGATGGTGCCCGCCCGGGATGCTCGGCATCGGCATCGGCGGATCCGCCGAGAAGGCGATGCTCCTCGCGAAGGAGTCGCTGATGGAGGACATCGACATCCACGAGATCAAGGCTCGCGGACCGGCGAACCCCATCGAGGCGCTGCGCCTGGAGCTGCACGAGAAGGTCAACGGGCTCGGCATCGGCGCGCAGGGTCTCGGCGGGCTCACCACGGTGCTGGATGTGAAGATCCTGACCTATCCGACCCATGCCGCCTCGCTCCCGGTCGCCATGATTCCGAACTGCGCGGCGACGCGGCATCTGGAATTCACGCTCGACGGCTCCGGGCCGGTTGCGCTCGTTCCGCCGAGTCTGGACGATTGGCCTCCGATCACCTGGGACGCGGCAGCCGGGGCGCGTCGCGTCCAGCTCGACGGCCTGACCCGCGAGGAGATCGCGACCTGGCAGCCGGGCGAGCGTCTTCTGCTCTCGGGCAAGCTGCTGACCGGCCGGGACGCCGCGCACAAACGCATCGCCGATCTCCTGGATCGGGGCGAGCGCCTGCCCGAGGGCGTGGATCTCACCGACCGGTTCATCTACTACGTCGGCCCGGTCGACCCGGTGCGGGACGAGGTCGTGGGTCCGGCCGGACCGACCACCGCCACACGGATGGACAAGTTCACCGACCAGCTGCTCGAGCGCACCGGACTGATCGGGATGATCGGCAAGGCCGAGCGCGGTCCCGCGGCAATCGACGCCATCAAGAAGCATGGAGCGGTCTACTTGATGGCCGTCGGCGGCGCGGCCTTCTTGGTCGCCAAGGCGATCAAGTCGTCGCGACTCATCGCCTTCGATGACCTCGGGATGGAGGCGATCCGCGAATTCGAGGTCGAAGACATGCCGGTGACCGTCGCCGTCGACAGCCGAGGCGAGTCCGTTCATCAAACGGGGCCGGCCAAGTGGCGCAGCAAGATCGGCCTGATCCCAGTGCAGATCATGTAGCGGAGGTGATCTAGTGGAAACCTATCGCGCATTCCGGATTCATCAGGACGAACTGGGTCACCGCGCCGGTCTCGAGGCGCTGCCGAAGCAGGCCCCCGAGACAGGCGAGGTCCTGGTTCGGGTCACCCATTCGAGCGTCAATTACAAGGATGCACTCGCAGGCACGGGACGCGGCAAGATCCTGCGCACCTTCCCGCTGGTCGGCGGTGTCGATGCAGCCGGCATCGTGGAGCAATCCAACGATCCCGCCTACCGGGCAGGCGATGCGGTCGTGGCGACGGGCTGGGGTCTGAGCTTCGATCACGACGGCGGCTATGCCGAGTATCTGCGGGTGCCTGCGACCTGGTTGACGCCGATTCCGGTCGGATTGGATCCGCGCTCCACCATGATCCTCGGCACCGCCGGACTCACCGCAGCACTCGCGGTTCATCGGATGCGCGTCAACGGTCAGCGACCCGAGACGGGTCCGATCCTGGTGACGGGCGCCAGCGGCGGGGTCGGCTCCATGTCCATCGCAATCCTTGCCCGGCTCGGCTACGAGGCGGTCGCGCTCTCGGGCAAACCGGAGCTTGCGGACTGGCTCAAGGCGATCGGTGCGGCTCGCATCATCGGGCGCGATGCACTGGCCGAGGCAAAACGACCATTGGAGAAGGCCCTCTGGGGCGGTGCGATCGACAATGTCGGCGGCGAGATCCTGGCACAGATCACCCGCACCACAGTCCCGAACGGGAACATCGCCAGCATCGGGCTCGCCGGCGGCCATCTGCTCGAGACCACCGTGATGCCCTTCATCCTGCGCGGGGTGAGTCTGCTCGGCTGCAACTCGGTGGATATCCCGCAGGCCCTGCGTACCGAGCTCTGGGGCCATCTGGCCGGCGACTGGCGCCCGGCCGACGTGGACCTGCTACTCGGAGAGACCGTCGATCTGGATGCCCTGCCCCGGATCTTCGAGGACATGCTCGCGGGGAAGACGCATGGGCGCGTCTTGGTGCAGGTCAAGCCTGCATCCGGTGCGGAGGGAAGCTAAGACGTGAAGATACCGGCCCGAGCAGGCTCGGGCCGGTCCGCATCCGTTCAGGATGCCTTCTTGTAGTAGTGGTGGATCTCGTCGTCGCGATAATGACTGTCGGTCCAGCAGCGCGGCAGCAACTCGTCCGAGATGAACATCAGCTCGGTCTTGTCGAACGTCTCCGGCTCTTGGGCCTCTTCGCCATAGTGATAGCGCCCGACGATCTTCGGGTGCATCGGGTTGAACAGGTCCCGCTGACTCAGGACCTCGATCATCTTGCCGGTAGTGCGATGTTTGAGAAACATGGCTTGACCTCCTGCGCAAGGCGCTCATCCGTCACTTTCAAGTATGACAGCGGGTCCGCCCTTGGCAAGGTTGGAGCATCCCAGACCGGACCGGACCGGATCGGATCGGATCGGCCGTAGTCAGCCGCCTTGCTCGGCGCGTTGCGCGGGAGTCAAGGTCTTGATCGACAGGGCGTGAAGCTCCCCGCTTGCAATCTGCGATTTGACGGTGTCCATCACAAGCCGTTGCTTTTTGATCGGCGTGAGGCCCTCGAAGACCTCGCTGACGACGACGGCGTCGAAATGACTCCCGTCGCCGGAGACCTGGACCTCCGCGCCGGGGAGGCCCTGGCGGATGAGTTGTGCGACTGCTTCGATTTCCAACGCTGACTCCTGATTGCATCGATTCCTGTTGCCCCCGGCGAGCAGCCGCCGGTCGCGCGCTCGCCGCCAATCACATTAAATAGGGCTTCGCACCCGCAGAGCAAGCAAGAGACGCCTGCGAACCCTCGAGCGGCGCTGGATCCCGTCGGCAAACGCCCTGCGGGCGTCACGCCAAACGGTGGACCCAAACCCGCTCCCGGCGCGGATCGAGCTGCCGGGCCTGCTCGATGTCGCGTCCATGGTGCGTGAAGAGGATCACCTGGGTCTTGGCCGAGAAGTCCGCCAGGGTCGCGAGTGTGGCGAGCGCGCGCGCGTCGTCGAACTGGATGAGGATATCGTCGACGACGAACGGCATCGGCTCGGCGTTTGCCAGATAGTGCTCCAGGTTGGCGAGACGCAGCGCCAGGTAGAGTTGATCGCGGGTACCCGTGCTCATCGCCTCGACGCGCAGCCGCTCGCCGCTGTTGCGCAGACCGACCAGGACGGGCTGGTCGGCCTCGTCGAAATCGGTCTCGACCGCACTGAAGGCACCGCAGGTCAGGCTCGCGAAATAGCGGCTGGTGAGCCCGAGGATCGGGTCGCTGTTTTGGCGGCGGAAGCGTTCGATCTCGTCGCGCAGGATGCGCGCCGCGAGCTTGAGCCGGACATACTGCTCGGCATGGGTGCGGATGCCGGCGAGGAGCTGCTGGACCTCCTCGGCGAGCGCGGCGGCAGTGCCCTCGCCGCCCATCGCCTTCAGGGTACGATCGGCGTCGGCCTTCTCTTCGATCAGCGCGCGGTGCGCGGGGCGCAGCTCCTGCTCGAGGCACGCGTCGATCTCGGCGAGCCGCGTGACGACCCGTTCCTGATCGACGGCGTCCGCCTCCCGTGCGAGTGCATCGATCCCCAGACCGTCGCCGGCCTGAATGAGTGCGCGCTCGATTGCCGTCAGCTCGGCGGCGAGTCGCCGCCGCTCGCGCACGCGCTCCTCGATCAGGGGCAATTGCTCCGGGGCCTCGCACGCGGCTTGGCGACAGAGCTCCGCGAGAACGCGCTCGGCCACCGCGATCGCGGTCTCGGCCTCGCGCACCTCCTCCTCGGCTCGGCCCGCCTGAGTACGCAGTTCTTCGAGACGTGTCCCGAGCGCCCGTTGCTCGCCGAGACGCGCATGCAGGGTCAAGATTGCCTCCTCGACCGGCCGATCCAGCAGATCGACGGCCAGCCGACCGAAGAGGTCGCGCGTTTGCCCGAGAAAAGCCACAGCATCCCGATCGATGCCCGCGATGCGTGCCCCCAAGACCGCGCCTGCCTCGACCTTCGCCACCGCGTCCGCGATCGCCTGAAGATCGTCCGAGACCTCGCCCGGCGTGGCATCCGGCGCGAGTCCCAGCTCGGTCATGAGGACCGTCCAGTCCGCCTGCCACTGCGCGCGCGCGGTCTCGGCGTCGGAGAGCGCCCGCCCCAGCCGTCGGACCCGCTCTTGGAGCTCCGCAACATCATGCTCCAGTGCAAGACGGGCGCGGGCGCCCTCCTCGGCAGCGCGTTGCCGACCCTCCGCCAAGCGGATGAGCCCGCCGAGATCCTGCGCGTCGATCGCCGTCGATGCGCGGTCGGCCGTGCTGCCCGGGGCACTCAAGACGCTCAGCAGGGCCGCACGGTGCGCGTCGCGGAGCGCCTCGCGGGCCTCGATCCGGTCGCGCAGCTCATCGGTCTGTCGAATCCGGTCGCGAAGCCGTGCGGCTCGGGCGAGCCAGGGCAGCATCTCGGGCGGCGACAGCGGGGTCAGGCCGCAGCCCGACCAGAGGGCACCCCAGGCCAGCTGCGACCGGCCCGCATGCAGCTCCAGATCGGCCAGCGCACGCTCCGCCTCGTCGTGCTCATGCCGCGAAGCCTCCGATCGCGCTTGGGTCATCGCGCGCTCATGGACGCGCTGCGCCTCGCGGCGCAGGCGATCGGCGACCTCGTCGGCCCCGGTGACGGCCCCTTCGAAGGCATCCGCAAGCGGGGCTTGCGCACTGTACTGCGCGACGTCCGCGCTCACGTCAGCGCCGTCGAGCCAGGTCCGCTTCACCAGCTGCCAACCGAAATCCCGATGCGCGCGGGTCTGCGTCAGGTCATCCTCGGAGGGCACCGAGCCGCTCAGCTCCAAGACCCGCAGGGCCTCTTCGCAGCGCCATCGTTCGGCCATCGCCTCGGAGCGCTTCGCGGCCAGGACCTGCCGTTGCTCCTGCAATCCGCGCGTCTCGTCCGCGAAGCGTCGCAGGCTCTCCTCGTCCGGCAGCGGTGCGGCGAGGAGGTCGGCCAACCCGCCCGACCAGAGACCGAGCGCGCCCAGATCCTGCTCGCAGGCCTTCAGTTGCGCGGTCAGCCCGAGTCGCTCCTCGACGATCGTTTGATCCAGGTCTCCGGCTCGACGCGCGGCATCCAGCGCCGCCTGCAGATCGGGCGAGACGACCGTCGGGGGCAGCTCGGCCAGCGCTGCGGTCCGCCGCTCGAGGCGCGCTTGCGTCTCGGCAAGATCGGCGCGGGTCTTGGTCACCGCCTCGCTCAGGGCTGCCTGTCGGGTACCGAGATCCGTCGCGCGCCGACGCCGTGCCAGGAGCGGCGCCAGACGGGCGACATCGGCAGGCATCTGATCGGGGGTCAGGTCAGGCCGCACCTGTCGCAGCAAGGCGACGGCCTCGGCCTCGCGCCGGGCCTGCTCGGCCATGAGGTCGGCGCGATCGCGCGCGGCCTTGCGATAACTGCCGAGACGTTCCCGAAGATCGTCGATCGACTCTGACTCGCGCAGAAGGTCATCCGAAACATCCTTGCCCAGGTCGCGAATGCTCTCGCGCAGCCCTTCGAGGCGATGTTGCGCATTCGCGCGCGCCTCGCCGGCCCGGGTCTGTTTCGCGAGGGCCTCTTCGCGTCGCGCCGCGAAGTCCTCGGCCAGCGCCGGCACCTCGCCGATCCCGTCCAATTGCGCCTGCACCCGCGCCATGCGCACCAGCTCCGGAAGCGTACGCCGGATGCGCTCGAGTCGGTTGCGCTCGAGCGTCATCCGCTCGATCTCGCGATCCATCGAGGCCAGCTCGCGGACCGTCCGATCGAGCGACTCGCGGGCCTGCTCCCACTGACGGACCGACAGGCTTGCCTCGCGCAGGCGACGCTCGGTCTCGCCAAGGTCCCCGATCAGTGCATTGATCTTCGGCTTGGAGGCGCGCGGCAGAAACAGCCCGTTGGCCTCTTGGTCGAGCCGGTCCAGAACCCGGTGGATCGCCGTCGCACCGAGGGCCGTCCCGAACAGGGCCTCGGCCTCCCTCCCCCGCTCTTCGAGCAAGGCTTGACCGCCGTCGATCAGACCCTCGTAATCGATCCCGAAGAGACGCTCAAACAGGCCGTCGTCCACCTCGCCGAGAAAGGGCGCCAATGCGTCCTCGCCGATCGCCTTGCCCTCGACATCGAGCAGGGTGCTCTTGCGTCCCTTGCGTCGGACAAATTCCAGCTCCTCGCCCAGTCGGCTGCGCAGGCGTCCACCGAGCCGCAGCTCCTGCTTGCCGTGCCGAAAATCGTCGCGGGTGCGCTCCGCAATTCCGAAGAGCAAGGCGCGCAGGGCCCGCAGGGCCGAGCTCTTCCCTGCCTCGTTCGGTCCGAAGACCAGGTGCAGGCCCTCGCGGCCGGCGCTCAAATCGAGCCGGCGATCCGTGAATGGACCGAAGGCGCGCAGGTCCAGCTCCAGGATCTTCATTGCGTGCCCTGCCCGCGGAGTCGGTCCACCAGAAGCGCCTTCACGTCTTCGAGACAACCGAGCAGATAATCGGGTCGGGTCGGGTCGAACGCATCGTCGCCGGCCCGCAAGGCGGGCGGCAGCTTGAGCGCGAGCGCCTCGACCTCCCCGCTCAGCGCGGAGAGACTCTCGCCGTCGAGCTCCAGATCGTGCAGGGTGCGCAACAGGCCGCCGAAGGCATCCTCGCGGACCTGCGCAGGGGCTGGGTCCGAGACCGGCGCCGACGGATGCGTCTGCACGACCAGCTTCTCGATCCAGACGTCCGCCAAGCCTGTCGAGGAGATCAAGGCACGACACTCGTTCGTCACACGCTCATGCTCGGCGTGGAGCCGCGAATGGATCGGGCTGCGTCCGACCAGCTGCACACGCACGGCGAGCGGGCGGCCCTCGGCCGTCTCGGTCGCCTCCGCGAGTGACTGCTCGACCAGCGGGAGGATCTGATCCAGGGTCCGCGCCTCGCTCACCTCGACCCGACACGTCGCCCAGCGCACCACGTCCAAGGCCCGCGACTCGACCTCGACCGCCTGTCCATCTTCGACCCGCACCAGGGAGCAGCCTTTCGGGCCGGTCTCGCGGATATGGCGGCCCTGGATGTTCCCGGGAAAGAGGACGTAGGGATCCCGGGCGAGCAGCTCGCGCTGGTGGACATGCCCGAGCGCCCAATACTGGTACCCTTTCGCTCTCAGACCGTCCAAAGTGCAGGGCGCGTAGGGCTCATGACCGGGTCGCCCGTCGAGCGAGGTGTGGAGCAACCCGATGTTGAAGAGTGCGGGATCGCCTTGCGGATAGGACCGGCTCAGGTCGTCCGTCACCGCGCGGCTCGGAAACCCTTGACCGTGAATGGCCACGCCGAGGTGCTCGAGGATCCGGGTCTCGGGTGCGCGCGTGGCGAAGACCGAAAGGTTCGGCGGCGGGCGCAGCGCCTTGGTGATTTGGCTCGCGGCGTCGTGGTTGCCGGCGATCAGGAAGACCGGGATCCCGTGATCGTTGAGTCGACCCATCTGGCCCGAGAAGAAGAGTCCGGTGTTGTAGTCGCGCCAATCCCCGTCGTAGATGTCGCCGGCCAGCAGGACGAAGTCGACCGACTCCTCGATCGCCAGTGCGACCAGATTCTCGAAGGCCCGGCGGGTCGCCCCGCGGATCTCCTCGACCGGTGCGCCCTCGTAGCGTTCCAGTCCGCGCAGCGGGCTGTCGAGATGCACATCGGCGGCATGCAGAAATCTCAAGGCGATCTCCTCGTTCCGTGGTTTTTGGCCGTTTCACCGAGGGCGCGTCGATGGCGAAGACCGATTCGCTCGGCTCGATTTCCCGGCGCACAGCGCCATATGCGCGTTGTGCCGGGATCAACTCAACCAGGAGAGGCCGCCGATGATCCGACCCAAGATCACTCAGCGCGAGCGATCCGACCCGCCGCGTCGCCATGACACCGACGCCGCTCGCGCCTGGTCGCTGATTCTGAGTGCCGCACGACTGGCGCGCAATGCGTCCTGGTCACTCGACCATCCGCTCGCCCTGCGTGCCGACCCCGACGGACGGGTGTCGCCGGTCGATCCGGCGCATCGCTCGCAAGCAGACCTGCTCTGGCTGCCGCACGCGGGCTGGCGCCCCGGAAACCGAGCAGGGGATCACGCCGAGGATTGCCATCGCGAGGATCCGGCGCGCGCACTCTTCGATCTTTACCTGCCCTTGTGCCGCCCGCATCCGGGTTCCGTTGAGGTCATCGCCCATCTCGGTCAGAGCATCGACGGCTACATCGCCACGGCCAACGGGGATGCCCGCTTCGTCACCGGCGAGGCCAACATTCGGCACCTGCACCGGATGCGTGCGCTGAGCGATGCCGTGCTGGTCGGGGCCGAGACGGTCGCCGCGGATGATCCACGCCTGACCACTCGGCTGGTCCTCGGACCGAATGCGGTGCGGGTGGTCTTGGACCCGCGCCGACGTCTTTCCCCCGAGCGCCATCTGTTCAACGACGGCGCGTCCGCGACACTGCTTTGTTGCGATCGCGCCCGCATCAAGCCCGGCGAGCAGCACCACGGGCAGGCCGAGCTGATCGGGCTGCCGGCCGTGTCCGACGGACTCGATCTGGGCGCGCTCCTGGGCACCCTCGCCGAGCGGGGTCTGCTCAGGATCTTCGTCGAAGGCGGCGGGACCACGGTCTCGCGGTTCCTTCAGGCCGGACGACTGTCGCGCCTGCAGATCGCGGTCGCCCCGCTCGTGATCGGCAGCGGCCGGCCGGGTGTGCGACTGCCGCCGACCGAGCGCTTGGCGGATGCATTGCGCCCGGCGACGCGCATCTTCCGGATGGGCGAGGATGTGCTCTATGACTTCGAGCTGGGCGCGGGAGTGCCCGAGCCTTCCGCCGATGCGATCCCCCAAAATACGATCAACGAAGACACGGTCACCCAGGCCGTGCTCAGCCGAGCGGAGCTTTCCCGCATCCGCTAAACCGCGTCCAGAGCGAATCGCATACCACGCCGGGCGCGGTTTAAGCCCGCCGCGGGATGGCGAGAAGATCGCGATGACCGACGATGATTCGGGAGCAACCACGCTCCACGGCGGCAAGCCTAACCGCCTCCCAGTGCGCGATCTCCGCCTGATCCGATGCGGGCGCCTCTTCGCGGGCTGCCCCGGACCAGCCGCGGATCAGGGCCGCCTGCAGCTCCCGCTCCGAGCGTCGGATCCGCCAGTCGCTCATGCGCACCTCGATCCAATAACCCTGAGCAGCCGCCAGGATCGCCAAGCGACCGTTCGCGCTCGGTCCCAGCGCGGGGCCGAATCCCTTGTCGCGACCCTGGTGGCGATTCACGGCCTCGATCACCTCGCGATCGAGGCTCAAGGCGGGCTCGAAGGCGACACGCCCGTCGTAGGTCAAGGCCGTCAGGATCGGCGCGCGAACCTTCGCGCACTGCGAGACCAACCCTGCAAGCCAGGACTCCGATACCAGGTCGAGCAGCGCAGAGGCCGTGACCAACCCGATGCCTTCGAGCGGAAGCTCGGCCAGGTCGCGCGCGAGGTCGAAGCGACGGGTCGCCAGAGTGCAGGTCAAATGAGGAGTGTAGGTTAGATGAGGCTCGGCCGCCGTGACCCGTTGATTCGACGCGTCCCAATCAAAACCCGATGCCTGCGCCCAGGCTTGGGTCTCGCCCGCCACTCGATCCAAGAGGTCGGTATCCGCATCCAGACAAAGCCATGCCTGCTCGCCGCCCAAGGCCGACGCCAGCGCACGCAGGTTGGAACCGGTTCCGCACCCCAGGTCCAGGACACGAAGCATCTGCCCTTTCGGAAGGTGCGGACGCAACAAGAGCGGCAGATCTGCGGCTCGTGCACGGCTGTCCGCGGGCGCGCGAAGTCGCAACCAGTCGGCGTCGAAATCACCCATCGTGCAACCCTTCCAAGACGCGTCCGAACTCTGCGCTTGCAGCATCCCAATCGCACAGGCGAGCGCGCGCAGACCGAGCACCCGCGGCCAGACTGCGGCGCAGCCCCGGGTCGTCCAGCACCCGTGTCAAGGCGACCTCGAGCGCCGGCTGGTCGTCGGGCTCCACCAAGAGCCCCGCATCCGCAGGCACCAGGTTCGGGATCGGCCCGGTTCTGGTGCTGACGATCGGCAGACCGCGGGCCAATGCCTCGGCCAGGACCATGCCGTAGCCCTCGAAGCGGGTCGGCAGGACGAACAGATCCGCCCGATGATAAAAAGCCTCGAGCCGAGGCTCGTCGACCGTACCCGTGAAATTCACGCGCTCGGACAGCCCCAAGCGTTCCGAGAGACGCCGCAAGGCGATGCTAGTGCGCGTGCAACGCGTCAGGCTGCCGACACAGTCCAGGCGCCAGGGCCGGTCGACCAAAGGTGCAAGTGCGCGCAAGAGGGTGTCGTGACCCTTGCGCGGTGTCGGGGCGGCCACGCAGAGCAGGTTCAGGACGGATTCCTCCGAGCCTGCCGCGAGCGGTGCCGGATCGGTGCCGGGCTCGACGACGCTGATCCGCTCCTTCGGGACCCCGTAGTCCCGGATCAGGACATCCCCTGTGGCGGCGCTGGTCACCACCACTCGGCGGGCGGCCACCAACGCCCGTGATTCGCTCATGCGCAGCGCTTCGGCCCGCGCGGCAAACAGACCCGTCTCCAAGGCGAGGGGGTGATGGACGAGCGCGATCAAACGCAGGCGACGTTCGTGGAGTGCGGCAACATCCCCGAGCAGACCAAAGGCCAGGCCGTCGATGATCACCGTGTCGCCGTCCGGAATGGTTGCGAGGCGCCGGTCGGCATCCGCAAGAGCATCCGCGGTCGGCTCGGGAAAGCTGTCGTCGAGACGCTCGGCCTGAACTCGCCAACCCGAGCCGATCAAACCGTCGATGATCCGGCGATCGTAGCGATAACCGCCGGTCGGCGTGGTCAGGTTACCGGGGATCAGGAACCAGATGGGGCCTGCGTGTTTCATGCGTGCTGTTGCTGCGGCAGATCGGAGGCGTAGGCCGCCCAAGCAACGTGCGACTCGCTCAACTGCACGCGCAGGGCCGTGATCGCGCGTGCTCCCTCGCCGAGCGCGCCCGCGCTCAACTGCTCGGCCATGCGATCGAAGACGACACGCGCGAGAAATTCGGTCGAGGTATTGCGGCCCTGAAAGACAGGCTCCTCGTCCAGATTCCGATAGTCCAGATCGGCCAAGAGCGCGCGCAGTGCCTGGCTCGCGAGCCCGATGTCCACCACCAGCCCGTCCGCATCCAGCTCCGGACGACGGAACTCCACATCCACGACATAGGTTGCCCCGTGCAGCCGCTGTGCCGGTCCGAAGACCTCCCCTCGAAAGCTATGCGCGATCATGATGTGGTCGCGAACACAGACGCTGTACATGGTGTCTCCCGTCCCGGTTTTTGTACACGCCGCAAGAATAAACGAAACGGCGTTCTTCGGCGCAGTGATCCGCAGGCGGGATCCACAGCGAGAAACGCACCGTGGTCGGATTCGAGGTCGAAACCCTGAGCGTTTGATCATCGATACCGGATGCGATGCATCAGGGCATCGCCGGGATCCTCGGCCAGACGCGCCTGTACCGCGGGCAGATCATCGAAGTCGTCCTCGCCGCTGATCAAGCCATCCAGCGCCGGATCGACGAGCAATGCCAACGCAAGACCGAGGCGCCGACGATAGTCCCACCGCGCACGCTGTGCCGTCGCGACCTGGCCGACCTGGGAGGAGCGCAGGGTGAGACGGCGCCGGTGGAAGGCCGCGCCGAGCGGCAGGGTGACGGGCTTGGTGCCGTACCAGCTCAGCTCCAGGACGGTCGCCTCGAAGCCGGCCAGCGCGAGCGCTTGCTCCAAGCCCGCCGAGGAGCCGCTGGCATGGATGACGAGGTCGGCATCGCCGCGCGCATCCGCGGGCAAGGCAAAATCCACCCCGAGCCGCTCGGCGATCTCGGCGCGGCGCGGATTGATGTCGATCAGCTCGACCCGGCAGCCCGGGATCCGCGCGGCCAACCAGGCGCAGAGCACGCCGACCGAGCCGGCACCGACGACGGCGATGCGATCGCCGATCCGGGGTGCGGCATCCCAGAGACCGTTGACGGCGGTCTCGAGGTTCGCCGCCAAGACGGCACGCCCCGGCGGGACCGCGTCCGGGATCCGATGCAGGGCCTCGATCGGGACGCAATAGGCGCTCTGATGCGGATAGAGACAGAAGACCGACTGCCCGACCCAATCGGGCGGACCGTCCTCGACCCGGCCGACGTTGCAATAGCCGTATTTGACCGGCCAAGGAAAGTCGCCGACCTGAAAGGGTGCGCGCATCCCGGCGAATTCGCTCGGCGGGACCTCGCCGCGCAACACGAGTGCCTCGGTCCCGCGGCTGATACCCGTGTAGAGGGTCCGCACCAGTGCCTCGTCCGGGCCGGGCGGCGCAAGCGGCTCATCGCGCAGCTCGCCCTGCAGGGGGCCGGTGACCCAGTAGGCGCGGGCGGACGTCGGGGCCTCTCGCTGCGACGGCGTCCGGGCCGATCGGCTCGCGTTCCTAATCGACTCGCCGGGCATAAATGTCTCCCGAGTTGGCGGTGTGCGGCAAGGCTTCCAGCCAGCGGCCGATCGCGGCGGCGTCGACCCAGACGTCATGGACAAAGACATAGGACTCGCCCAGAACGGCGTTGAATCGCACATAGCCCAGTCTCGAGCACTCGGCCAAGGCGCTGCGTGCGACGTCCTTCTGGATCGTCGTGAATTCGAACGACAAGGCATCGACCGGCCGGGTCAAACCGCCGAGGACCTCGGCCTCGTAACCCTCGACATCGATCTTGATGAAGCGCGGCATGCCGTGGCGCTCGATCAGATCGTCCAACCGGGTGCAGGCGACCTCGACCGCACCGTCCCAATGCTGCCCTTCCCAGCCCGGGGCCTCCCGGGCCGCCGAGATGAACCCGGTCGAGAGCGTGCTCACCGTCGGGTTGGCGCGGTTGAGGCGCAGATCCGCCCGACCCGACGCGCGCCCTACCGCCGTTGCCTCGATCCGGACCGCCGGATCTCGTCCGTAGAGCCAGCGCAGTGTTCTCACCAACACCGGCTGCGGCTCCACAGCCAGCACACGGGCGCCGATCCGCCGAAAGCAGCCGATGCGATCGCCGACATGACTGCCGATGTCGAAGGCCAGATCTTGCGGGGCGAGAAAGGCGCGATAGAAGGCGTCCATACGCGACCGACGCCCATGCAGATAGTAGATCTTCAAGGATCGCGCGACGCCGAGGGCGGCCCGCAGGCCATCTCCGCGGGCGTTGCCGCGATCAGTCGACACCGATCGAATCCGCCGCGACCTGATCCGAGGCCGGAACAGACGCACGTTTTCGGCCGACCAAGGGTAGACCGAGGGATTGAATCAAGGCCGGCGGATCGACCTCCTCCGGGATCCGCCAGAGACCGATCCGGGCCAGCCAGGCGCCGAGCGCAGGCCAAGCGGTCAGCACGGCGATCGGCACGGCGAGCAAGGCGCCGAAGATGAAGGGCGACAGAAAGACCGCCCCGGCGGCATCGGTCGAGATCAGCCAGAGCAACGCCGCGAGCCCGAAGAGCGTCTGCGGCCAGAGTCGCCGCAAGGCCTGCGTGAGCTTCAGTCGATAGGTGTCGCGACGCTGGGGTGACCAGACGATCGCCTTGCCGAACAGCAGCCCGCCCATGAAGAGCGAGTGCGCCAAGGCCATGACGGGCGCGAGCAGGGTCGAGAAGAGGATCTCGCCGAAGGCGCCGGCCAGCAGGCGCGGCCCGCCGCCGAAGTCGGCGCGCCCCTGTCGGGACAGGAGCAGGCTGCCCAGGGTCGCAAGCTTGGGCGCGAAGACCATCGTCATGATCAGCGCGAAAAGCAGCCAGCCGAGGACCGGATCGAACATGGGACCGGACTCGGGTACGCGGCCGATCTGCAAGGCGGCGAGCGTCATGAAGAGGACCCAAGCCGGCGAGCCGATAAACATAAGGATCGCCAAGACCAGTTGAACCCGCCCGATCGGGCGCAGACCCGGCGTCCCCAGAAGGCGCAGATATTGGAGGTTGCCCTGGCACCAGCGAAGGTCGCGTCGGACGAACTCGACCAGGGTGGGCGGGTTCTCCTCCCAGCTTCCGCGCTCGAGGGGCAGCACGCGCACGGCATAGCCGGCGCGACGCATCAGCACGGCCTCGACCTGATCGTGGCTTAAGATCCAGCCGCCGAGCGGCGGGCGACCCGGCAGCGGGTCGAGTCGACAATAGGCGCGAAAGGGCTCGACACGCAGGAGCGCATTGTGTCCCCAGTAAGGCCCGCTGTCGCCCTGCCACCAAGCACTGCCGAGCGAATACGAACGCATGCCCAGGCGCATCCCGAACTGAAAGATCCGTGCAAATGCGCTCGTCGAGGGCAAGCCGACAACCAGACTCTGCAGAATCCCCAGACGCGGGTTGCGCTGCATGATGCCGACCATGCGCAGAATCGTCTCCGGGGCCATCAGGCTATCGGCATCCAAGACCAGAGCGAAATCGAAGTCGTCACCCCGGCGCGTCATGAAATCCTGGATGTTTCCCGCTTTGAATCCGGGGTTGTCCGGGCGGCGTCGATAGCGGATGCTCATATGTGGCGACCAGCGCTCGCGCAAGCGCCGAATGCCGGCTTCTTCAGCCTCGATACATTCCGACCAGGTCGAGTCGCTGAGAACGAAGATCTCGAATGCCTGTCCATATCCCGACTGCTGAAGACCCTGGATCATCCGATCGAGATGACGCACGACCCGATCCGCATCCTCGTTGCGGATACAGCTGAGAATGGCGGTCTTGGCGGTGACGGCGTTCGGTGGGTCGGCTTCGAGCGGACAGACGGCGGCGGCCGGGTCGCGGTGGCGACGCATCAGAGCAAAGCCGACGACGGCGTTCCAAAATCCGATCACGGTCCAGGGCAAGGTCAACGCGAAGCACAGGGTCAGCACCGCATCGAGAAGGTCGAAGCCACCGCTCGACAGGGTGGCGACCATGAGGGCGATCGCGAATGCGGTCGTGGCGACGACCAAGAAGAAGAACAGGGCGCGGCGGCGCGACATCACCGCCTCATCGGGTTCCACGCCATCGGGTCCGGTGACGTGCCTGGGGTTCGAGGCGCGATCCGTCAGCATCCGATACTCCCTTACAAATGACCGCCGCATCGGCGGGTCAGAGCGTCTATATGACCGGTCTTACGGAATTCGGACCGCGACCGCATGTCGGCTCGGAAAACAAACCTCCTCGCTTGCGGGCTAGGTCGGTGCGAAGACGAGGAAGTCAAGAAACGACCGATCGGCGTGCCCTTCGCCCTTCATCGCGTTATCCTTGACCCGAATTGACCAATCGCAATGTCCCGGGCTTGGCCGGGACCCCGGCAAAGAACACGACGCTATGAGCCAGATGCAACGACGGGGCTCGCCCCACACCTTCTCCACTTTCATCACGGCCCTGGGTGCCTGCGCGATGCTTCTGACCCTCACGGGTTGTACGGAGCTGGCGCGCTTCATCGGCAAGGCCGACGCGAAGCCGGACGATGCAGTCGTCGCCGCGGAGGCGGCACCTGCGCAGACGGAAGAACGCGTCGAAGGACCCGTCGAGAAACCGAAACCCTCCAAGCTCTACGAGTGGAACGGCGACGGGCGCAAGGTCTCGCACATTGTCATCGATACGGACAAGCAGAGGGCAAGCTTCTTCGTCGGCGAAGACGAGATCGGCTGGAGCACCGTCGCCAGCGGTCTACCCAAGCACCCGACGCCGACCGGCAAATTCGCCGTCATGGAGAAGGTCGAGAACAAGCGCTCGAACCTCTACGGAAAGGTCGTCAAAAACGGCAAGGTCGTCCGCTCGAACGCCAAATCGGGTCGCGACCCGATCCCGGCCGGCGCGCGCTTCGAAGGCGCACACATGCCCTATTTCATGCGCCTGACCTATGACGGAATCGGTCTGCATGCCGGCCCTATACCGCGCCCCGGTCAACCGGCTTCGCACGGCTGCATCCGTCTGCCGAGTACGCTCGCCCCGGTCCTCTTCCAACACGTCTCGCACGGGACGCAGGTCACGATCGTCGGATCGGGACCGAGCTATGGCAACTACGTCGAGAAACAGCGTATTGCAGCCGCGCGTGCCAAACGCGAGGCCGAGCAGCGGCGTATCACCCAAGCCAATGCAGCAGAGGCGGCAGCGACCGGCTCCGATGTGACGCCCGCCACTGCCAGCGCCGCGCCCGCGACGACAACGCCGCGCCCAAGCGCCAGCTCGGGCCCGACCGAACAAGCGGCGACGACCGCGCCCGCAGAGTCGTCCCCGGCTACCGAAGCGGCTGCGCCGGCTGCCGATCCAGCCAGCGCGGCTCCGGCATCTACGCCGGAGACGTCGACCGCGTCTGCTGCACCTCGGGATCCGAGCCCGACATCCGCCTCCACGGCGGCCGAGGTCCCACCGGCAACGTCGGCTACAACTGCACCGGCTGCGGCGATGGAGTCGCCCCAGAGGGCACCGCAGACCGTCGCGGAACCGGTCGCAGCACCTGAGCAGGCAAGAGCGGAACCCAACCCGGCTGCGCCGCCCGAAGCGAAGACAACGGCAACTGCGGAGACGGCACGACCGGCCGATGTCGCCGCCCCGCCGGCACAGTCGTCGACAGCAACACAGGCACCGACACAGGCAGCCCCGGCGGCAGCCGCGGAGTCGGATCCGGCGCCGCAAAGTCCGCCCACCAGCGGCAGCGCAGCGTCGCCCGCTCCCGCGCCTGCAGCACCACCGGCCGCGCCCGCTGCACCGCCGGCCCAAGCACAACAGGCACCCGCTGCCGCGGCAACGGGGAGCAACGATTGAGTCTCGCTCCGGACGAATTCGACCTCGACCCGAGTCTCTGCCACCTGAATCACGCGGCCGTCGGACCTTGGCCGCGGCGCGCAGCCGAGGCCGTCGCGCGGTTCGCCGAAGAGAACAGGCTGCTGGGGTCGCTGCATTATTCGCAGTGGCTGGCGACGGAGCGCCGACTGCGCGAACGTCTGGCGCGTCTCGTCGGGGCCGAGTCGACGGCGGATATCGCGCTCGCGAAGAACACCTCCGAGGCACTCTCGATCATCGCCTACGGCCTGACGTGGCAACCCGGCGACGAGATTGTCGGCGTCGCGCAGGAGTTTCCGTCCAACCGGGTCGTCTGGGAGTCGCTGGCGCCTAGAGGGGTGACCTGGAAGGCGCTCGATCTGGACAGGTCCACCGATCCCGAGGCCGACATCTTCGCGCTCTGCACCCCGCGCACCCGCATGATCGCCGTCAGCTGGGTGCAATATGCGCGCGGCCTGCGGCTCGACTTGGAGCGTATCGGTGCCTTTTGCCGTTCCAAGGGCATCCTCTTCTGTGTCGACGCCATCCAGGGCCTCGGTGCCCTGCCCTTCGACCTCTCGCGCACCGAGGCGGACTTCGTCGTGGCCGACGGACACAAATGGATGTTGGGTCCGGAGGGCGTCGCCCTGCTCTATGTTCGCCCCTCGCTGCGGCCCACGCTGACCCTGCACCAGTTCGGATGGCACATGCTCGAGCACTCGGGGGACTTCGACCGCCGGGACTGGCAGCCCGCCGAGGACGCGAGGCGCTTCGAGTGCGGCAGCCCGAACCTGCTCGGCGTCCATGCGCTCGAGGCGAGTCTTTCGCTCATCGAAGAGGTCGGCATCGAGCAGATCCGGAGCCAGCTCCAAGAGCGGACGGCGCATCTGATCGAGGCGATCGATCGGCATGGCTTGGAGCTCTTGTCGCCGCGCCCCACCGAGAGACGCGCGGGCATCGTCACCTTTCGGGTGCCCGGGACACCGTCGGCCGAGCTTTACGCCGGCTTGATGCAGCGCCGCGTTCTCTGCGCCCAACGCGGCGGTGGCATTCGCTTCTCACCCCACTTCTACACACCTGTCGAGGTCATCGACCGTGGCCTCGGCGAGGTGCTCGCAATCGCGGCGGGTTAGGCCGCGGCTGCCTTCGGTTTGGTTTCGGCAGGGGGCAGGAACACCGTTCCCTTGCCGAAGCGGTTCACCGCCGTATCGCGGACCCACTCCGGGGCGTCGGCATAGAACCGAATGTAGGTAAAACCGCAGTCCCCGCGGGACACGGAGGCGACCCAACCCTCGAATTCATCTTCTCTGCTCATCTCCTGCCCTCCAAACCCAATCACCCCCGCAAGGGACTTGCCTCGACAACCTTACATTGGACAAGATCGCCGCTTCATCCGTTTCACCACGTCGCGGTCAGCGACGCTGCATGAACAACATATAGTTCACGCCCATCCAACGCGTATAGCTGAAGACACGATTGAATGGATTCACCAGGACTCCCGTGCGGTCTTTGACTTCGAAGTCCTTGCCCAGCAGCGCCTCCACCTCCCGAGGCGGAACCAGTTTACGGTAGTGATGCGTGCCTTTGGGGAGCCAGCGCAGCACATACTCGGCACCGAAGATGGCCACGATGAAGGCCGCGATCGTTCGATTGATCGAGGCAATGAACATCACCCCGCCCGGTCGCACCAAACGCCCGCAGTCGGCGAGAAACTCGGGCAGATGCTCGACATGCTCGATCACCTCCATGTTCAACACGGCGCCGAACTGCTCGCCGCCGCGCACCAGATCCTCGGCCGTGCCCAAGCGATAATCGATCGCTAGGCTGCTCCACTCGGCGTGGAGCTGCGCCACCCGCACGTTCTTCTCGGTGATCTCCACACCCGTTACCGAGGCACCGAGCCTCGCCATGGACTCGCTCAGGATCCCGCCGCCGCACCCGATGTCGAGCACCTTCAACCCTTCGAACGGGCGCTCGGCCGCCGGATCCAGCCCGAACGACGCGGCGAGATGTCGGCGGATGTAGTCGACGCGAAAGGCGTTGAGACGATGCAAGGGCCAGAACGGACCCTCCGCATCCCACCAACGGTGTGCGAGTCGTTCGAAATAGGCGACCTCGTCCGGATCGATCGTGGGCGCGCTCAGATGCACGACGCTCATTTTCCCGCTCCTTGTGATAACTGGTTCAAGGGCGAGATCGTGGTGAACCTGCTGGATTCCAACGGCAAGGATCAGCTACAGGTGCGGACGGCTCGTCGGCGTTGCGGGCGACTCAGGCGGACGGCGCGGCGAGATAGGTCTCGGACTGCATCTCGGTGAGGCGGCTGAGCAGCCGCTCGTGGGCGAAATCGATCAATCCACCTGCGTAGAGACGATCGATGGGGGCGGCCGTGGAGAGGATGAGCTTGACACGCTGGTCGTAAAACTCGTCGACCAGATGCAGGAAACGACGCGCCGCTGCCTCGTGCTTTGGCCCCAGGACGGGCACACCGGACAGCAGCACGGTGTGGAACTCGCGGGCGATCTCGATGTAGTCCGCCGCGGATCGGGCACCGCCGCAGAGTGCGTCGAAATCGAACCAGATCACGTCCGCACTCTGGCGACGCACCGGAAAGGTTCGACCGTTGACCGAGAAGGCATCGGATCCGCCCTGATGTCCGCCGGTGAGGCGATCGAAATAGTCCGCCAGACCGCGCTCGGTCTCTTCCCAACCATTCTCTTCGACGACGAAGAAGACGCCGTTCCTGGTCAGTGCGCGCAATCGGTAGTCGTTGCCTCCGTCGAGCTCGAACACGCGGGTGTGGCGCTTGAGCAGATCGATGGCGGGAAGGAAATTCCCGCGCTGCAGTCCGTTGCGATAGAGATCGTCGGGGCGGGTGTTGGCGGTGGTGACCAGCGTGAGACCGCGGGCGAAGAGCGCATTCAGGAGACCGTGGAGCAGCATGGCGTCGGTGATGTCGGTCACCAGGAGCTCGTCGAGACAGAGGACGCGGACCTCCGCGCACAGACCTTGAGCGATCACCTCGAGTGGATCGGGCTGTTTCGGCAGGCGCGACATCCGGTCATGCACGTCGCGCATGAAATGATGAAAATGGATGCGGCGCTTGCCCGGCAGGGCGAGATCCTGAACGAACCAATCCATCAGGTAGGTCTTGCCGCGGCCGACCCCGCCCCAGAGGTAGAGGCCCGGGACCGGGGTCACCGGGCCGCCGCGCCGGCCCGCCAGACGACCGATCAGCCCGCGTCCGAGAAAGCCTCGATCGGCTTGACGTGGCGGTGTGTACAGAAGGGTTTCATGCAGCGCGAGGAGCAGCTCGCTTGCCTCGCGCTGGGCGGCATCGAGCGGTTTGAAATCGGCCATGGGTCAGACCCTCGCCAGCCAGTCGCCGATACGCCGGACCCCTTCGTCGAGATCCTCGATCTCGCGGGTGTAGGCGAAACGGACATGACGCCCCGCGGCGTGTCGGCCGAAGTCGTGACCGGGCGTCAGGGCAACACCGGCCTCTTCCAGGATCCGGCTCGTGAGGGTCATGGAGTCGATCTCCAGACCCTCGGGCAAGCGGGCGTAGAGGTAGAAGGCACCGCTCGGCTGCACCGGGATCCCGAACCCGAGATCGCGCAACGCGGGCAGCAGACGATCGCGTCGCCTCTGAAACGCCAGACGGCGCGTCTCCAGGATCTCGATGGTGGCCGGGTCGAAGGCCGCCAGAGCGGCGTACTGAGCCGGCGTGTTCGCGGCGATGAAGAGGTTCTGCGCCATCCGTTCCATGACCTCGACCGCGTCACGCGGACCGGCGAGCCAGCCGAGCCGCCAGCCCGTCATTCCGAAGTATTTCGAGAAGCTGTTGATCACGTAGAGATCATCCGAGCCGAGCGAGAACGCGGTACGGTCCGGGATATCGTAGGTCAGACCCTGGTAGATCTCGTCGACGACGAGAGCCGCACCGCGGTCTCGGCAGAGCGCATAAAGCTCGGTCAGCACCTCGGGCGCGATCGATGAGCCGGTCGGATTGGACGGCGAGGCGACGACGATCGCACGCACTCCCGGCACCCAAGCGGCCTCGGCCAGCGTGGCCGTCAACTGATAATCGGTGTCCGAACCCACGGGAACGGCGATCGGCTCGACCCCCATGAGCTGCAGCACCTGCCGATAGCAGGGATAGGACGGATCGCAGATGAGCACGCGATCGCCGGCTTCCAAAAGGGCCAGGAAGACGAGCTGAAGCGCACCCGAGGCCCCGGGCGTGATCAGGATCCGCTCGGGTGCGACCGGGGTGTCGTACCGCTCGACGTAATAGGCGGCAATCGCCCGGCGCAGCGCGGGAAGCCCGCCGGCCGAGGTATAGCGGGTACGGCCGTCGGCCAAGGCGCGTCGGCCGGCCTCCAAGATGGGGCCGGGTGTCGGGAAATCCGGCTCGCCGACCTCCATATGGACGATCGAGCGACCGAGCGCCTCGAGCTCGCCGGCACGGGCGAGCAGGCGCATGACATGGAAGGGTTCGACCCGACGGGCCTGCCCGGACAACCGGCTGACGGCGGTGGTCGGTGTCATGAGGCTCGACTCAGACCCGACCGAAGGCGGCTCGATGCAGCCGATCGAGCGTCTCGAGATCCACCATCGGGCTGTCGCCCAAGTCACCGATCAGGGCGCGTGCGGGACGATCCGGCTCCCCGAGGTGATCCACTACCAGCGGGGCATCGCTCAGATCCTGCGCAGCCGTGTAGTCGTTCACCGTGACCAACAGGGCGCGCAAACCGGCACCGAGGGCAGAGCGGACACCGTTGTCGGAGTCCTCGACCGCAACGCAATCGGCGGCATCGAGCCCCAGCTCGGAGAGCGCCAGCAGGAAGATATCGGGCGCCGGCTTCTTCGCAGGCACGACATCGCCGGCAGCGATCACCTCGAACCAATCTCGCAGGCCCGGCTCCCCGGCGTTGTCGAGCAACACGCTCACGTTCTCGGGTGTCGTCGTGGTCGCGATCGCCAGCCGCACGCCGGCCTCGCGTGCCTCGCGCAACAAACGCAGCACTCCAGGCCGCAGCGGGATGGCGCCGCCTTCGAGCAGCGAGACATAGTGGCGGGTTTTGGCGCGATGCAGACCGGCAATTACAGCCGCCGCGTCGAGCGACGGATCCAGACTGATCCCCTCCTCCACGATGTAGGTCGCAATCCGCTCCTTGCCGCCCGTCACCCTCAGCAGCTCGCCGTAGCGCTCCACGTCCCAGTCCCAGTCCAAACCGGCCTCGTCGAAGGCGGCGTTGAAGGCCGGGCGATGTCCGTCTCGCTCGGTGTCGGCGAGCGTCCCGTCGACGTCGAAGATGAGTGCCTTGAAGCCAAGCATCGTCAGCCCTCCGCGGGCATCATGAAAAAGGCCGCCAACGCGGCGGCCTTGTCGAAAATCCACGAGGATCGCGGATCAGTCCTTCATGCGGTACTTGTCGTGACACGCCTTACAGGCTTGCCCGAGCTCGCCGAATGCCGTCGAGACCTCGACCTCGTCGCCCCCGGCAGCGACTTTCGCAAGATTGTCGGCCGCCGACACGAAGTTCCCGGCAATGGTTCCGACATCCTCCATGTTCTCGAAGAGCTCAGGCTTGACCCGAGTCTTGACGTTGCCAACGTCTTTGTCGGTGCCCGGCCCGAAGAGCGCACCCATGCCGGAATTGGCGATGGCGGCGATCGCATTCGCGGCGGCGGCGACCTGCTCCGAGTTATAGTCACCTTCCAGATTCGACTTGATCTTGCCCATGTTCCAGCTCATGAAGCTGTAACCGGCCTGACGGAACTGGATCTGCTCCTCGGGCTTGAGGTCGGCAAGTGCCGTGCTGGCGACGCCCAGGGCGGCAAGCCCGAGAAGGGTGCTGGCTAGGATTCGGTTCATTCGACTGTCTCCATGTTGGTTTGATTTCCCCGCCCGGCGCAACATGGGGGAGCTCAGGGGCAAATTCCAGTGCCCCGCCTGTCGACCGACGCTGCTGCCCGAGCATGAAAGGCGGGCCGATGATAACCCATGCATGCCGGCTTGCCACCCCGAGCGAAGCGGCCGGACCGCCTCGCGCGAGGGATGAAACCCGATGCGGTCGGTGGCAAAATCCACATCCGTTTTCGACCTGTTCGGATCGGCACCAAAGGCAATTATCCGAGGCAGCGATCCGATCCCTCTTCAATGGGGTTCCATAAGCGTTCAACTCAGCCGATCACTGGGGACACTTCTCGGCGAGGTCGAACGGCCCGGCGACTTCCACGCGACCGGCACCATCGACATGCATCCGCCGCGCATCCAGGTCGAGGGCGTCGGGACCTTGTCGCTCCCGCTCTTGGCCTCCCAGGCAGAGGCCCTCGTCGCCCGAGCGGAGCAGGCCCCCTACGGCCGCGGCACCGAAACTCTGGTCGACACCGGGGTGCGCCGGACCTGGCAGATCGACGGCGCGCGAGTGCTCATCTCGGGCAAGGCGTGGGCACAGGATCTGGAAACCATGGTCGCCCGAGCGAAGTCCGGGCTCGGCGTGAACGGAGCGGTCTCGGCCGAGCTCTACAAGCTGCTCGTCTACGACACAGGCAGCTTCTTCATCAGCCACCGCGACAGCGAGAAGGCGCCCGGCATGTTCGCCACGCTGGTGGTCGTCCCGCCTTCGGAGCACCGCGGCGGCGAGCTGCTGGTGCGTCATCGAGGTCGCGAGGTTCGCCTGGATCTGCGTCGGGACGAGCCCTCCGAGGTCGCCTTCGCGGCCTTCTATGCGGACTGCCTCCATGAGGTCTTGCCCGTCGTCTCGGGGTATCGACTGGCGCTCATCTACAACCTCATCCGCACCGGAGAGGATCAGCCGCTCGGACCCCCGGACTATGATCGCGAGCACCAATGGGCGGTCAAGCTGCTGCAGGCCTGGGGCACGCCCTCGGTCGGCGAGTCGGCCGAGCCGACCCTCACGAAGCTCATCTATCCGCTGGAGCACGCCTACACCCCGGCCGAGATCGGGTTCAACCGGCTCAAGGGCGCCGATGCGGCCGCCGCGGGTCTCTTGGTCGGGGCCGCGCGCGAGGCCGATTGCGACCTCTATCTCGCACTGGTCTCGATCGAAGAATCCGGCTGGGCGGAACACACCGGCGGCGGTTACTGGGGCCGTCACGACGAGGATGATTTCGAGGTCGGCGAGGTCGACGAGAGCCGCCGGATCGTCGAGACCTGGCGCCATCCCGACGGCAGCCATCCCGACCTGGGTCCGTTGCCCTTCGAGCTGGAAGAGCTTTCCCCGCCAGGCGCCTTCGACGACTTGGAGCCGGACGAGCTCGAGTTTCAGGAGGCCACCGGCAACGAAGGGGCCAGCTTCGATCGGCTCTATCAGCGCGCCGCACTCGTCGTCTGGCCACGCACCCATCGCGCAGCCGTCCTCAGCCAAGGCGGATTGGAGGTCAGCGTTCCTTTCCTCGGCGAGCTGGTCCGGCAGTGGCGAGAGGCCGGTGCCGATCCGCAGGCGCCGCTCCGGGAGGAGGCGCACGTGCTCGCCGAACGGATTCGCATCGACTGGCCCGACGCGGATTGGGACCGACGCAAGGCCAGCGCAGACGGCGCCGCGGCGGCCTACTTGAGGCACCTCACGGCCCTGGGCGACCTCGCCGAGATCGACGCCTTTGCGGGCGGACCGATCGTATCCGGGGCCTACGGGCAAAACGACAATCTCGCACTGGTGGAGGCGCTCGCAAGCCTCGCGCCCGAGCGGGCGCACCGGCTGATCCACGACATCATCGCGGGGAATGCACAAACCAACCCGGTCGCCTGCGCCGATCTGCTTGCCCGCGCAGCAAACCAGGTCATCGAGCGCAGGACAGGGACGGCCGAGAACTTGCGTCCGGCCGCCGAGGCACTCGTACGCGCCCTCCCCGGCCCACGCGCCACGCAATCCCCTGTCGATGCCTACCGGTATCTCAGCGAATCGACCGGCTCGGAGCCGACCGATGCCATGGTGGCGAATCTCCTGAGCGGGCTCGAGCACATCGACCCCGATCTGGCGCGACAGGCCTTCGAGCATCTCCTGAAGCATCCCGACCGCTACGACATCGACCGTGTCCTCTTGCCCGCAGCGCTTACGCTACACGCCGGCGAAACGACTCGAGCACTCCCCTCCGCACAAGCGCTGCGTGGCCTGACGCTCGCGCACCTTCGCCGGCGGATCGCGGAACCCTTGGAGCCCCCAGAGGATTGGCGGCGACCCGCTCAGGTGACCTGCGCCTGCGCCAACTGCCAAGAGCTCAGCCGCTTTCTCGCCGATCCGACCCGACCGGAATGGGCCTTCCGAGCGGCTCAACGCCATCGCGATCATCTCGAGGCTTCGGTGCGAACCGATCGCTGCGACCTGGATCTAGTCATCGAACGACGCGGCAGTCCGCACACCCTGCGCTGCACCAAGAACCAGGCGAGCTACTTGCGGCGCGTCGCACAGAGGGAGGGCGACTTGGCGCACTTGGCCCAACTCGGGGCCCAACTCGACGGGGTCCCCGAGACCTGACGACGCACTCTGCTAGAGAGCTCCCCGCGACAGGGCAGTGTCCGCCGTCAAATCGATACTCTCTTGGCTCACCAGGCGCGCACCGAGTCGCCGTGCCAACCCCTCGGCGCCCCGAGCCATGATTCGCGTATGGTTGCGGATAAACAGCGAACGGGCGAACGGGGCGATCAGATTCATCCACCAGCGTGTGCTGCGGACGTGCCACTCGTACCGGACGATACTCAACGTGCCCTGGCGAGCGAAGTGCCAACGGCCGATCCCCTCGAGGTCACCCTCGGCAGTGCCCTCGATGAGATCGAGATTCTCGATGCGGGTCGCGCGCACCTCGAACACGACCCGATACGGCAAACTCCCTTTCCAGACGTAGCGCCGGACATTGTCGATGCCATCGGCATCCCCAGCTACCACCTGCTCAACCTTCTGAACACCCGGCCACCAGTCCGGCCAACCCAGGGAGTTCTGGATCGCGGAGTACACTGGCTCCAGCGGTGCTTCGATACGCCAGATCGTCAGCAAATGATAGTCCGCCATGGGGCCTCCAGCGACTCCGACTCAATGATAACAGTGCCGCGGCTCGGGTCGTCACGAGCCGGAGAACCAGGATCATAAGCCAAGGTCAGGGCTCGACTTGTGCCTCGCCGAAACGCCCGTCGCGTCCAGCCTCGGCCGGGCGCCTGATGCAGGGTGATCTGGGTGAAGGGGATCTCCCAGCCCTGGTCGTTGCAGGCATCGACCAGGATGCGCTGGATGCCGTGGCGGATCAGCGGCATGCGGCGTGCGGCCTCTCCTGACAGATCGACCTGGATCTCGTCATCCAGGGACGAGGCCGCGGCCGACTGAAAATAGACCGCACAGAAGGCACCGACGGTCGGGAGGAGATTCAGTCCGCGGGTCTGAAAGAAGCGCTTGGCGTCGTCGGTCGTCCCATCCAGCGATCATCATCGAATCACATCCGCGCCTGCACGTTCAGCCAGTGTTCAGGTTCGCCCGTGTAACCTTGCCCCACCCCGGTACGGACACCAAGCTCAGCACGGCCACTTCACGCAACCGACATCCGACCGACGGAGATCCGAGCCATGTCCGCAGCCCCCCTCTTTCTCGGCGCCTCGCTCCTGATGACGATCGGCGCCACGACCGTCTTGGCCGACCCACCACACCAAGGCGGCTTGCCGCCCGGGCTCCAGATTCAGCATGATCGCGGTGAGACCCTCCCGCCAGCCTGGAGGGAGCGAGCGGGGCAATTCAGCTACGGCCGCGGCGACGATAATTATGACGACGATGACGATGACGATGACGATGACGACGACTATGACTACGACAGCTACGGCTACAGCGACTACGATCGTTACGACGACGGCTACCGCAGTGCGACGCCCTACGATGATCGGTACGCACCCGAGCCCGTCGAAGACGCCGTGTATCGCATCATCCAGGATGTCAGCGATCTGACGGAACGCCTATCGCGATAGACACGACCCTCGTCAATCGC
The DNA here is from genome assembly GCF_900106925.1 of Thiocapsa roseopersicina. Classification (GTDB taxonomy): domain Bacteria; phylum Pseudomonadota; class Gammaproteobacteria; order Chromatiales; family Chromatiaceae; genus Thiocapsa; species Thiocapsa roseopersicina. Next base: position 2,727 of record NZ_FNNZ01000029.1, on the reverse strand, counting down.
ACCCGCCCGATCTTTTGAATTCCGGGGACGAATTCCGGGAATTCCGGGAATTCCGGGGACAAGACAATTCCGGGCAATTCCGGGGACGCAATTCGACAATTCCGGGGACAGTTTACCTAATCCCGTTCCAGCAGCTCAAAGAGGTCCCGGGTGTGAGAGTCTCGTCGCGCTGCCTTCGGCCCGGGCTTCTGTCGCTTGAGCGCACGCCGAAGGCGTTGCTCCAGATCTTCAACAAAGGAGTCCGGACCGAGCGGGCGGCCGGTGCTGGCATGCGCGTGCAGCAGGTCAGCGATGTCCGGCGCGTCGGGCTCGCCGATGAAGCCAGCCCAGTCGGATATCAGCTCCAACAGCGGACGCACGCTCACGAGCGCGTCGTCAGCTCCGGCCAGATGGGCCCGGGCGCTCGACCACGGCCAGTCCTGCGGCCGTGCACAGAGCAGTGCACGGACGGGATTGCGCTCCACATACCTCGCAGCGGCAATCAGATGCCGCTCGTCCATCACGAACGAGTGAAAACGCTCCTGCCAAAGGTGCCCTCGCCAGCCTTCCCGGAAATTGATCATACGCGTATAGCGACGATGCGCCTCGCCCAGCGCGTCACGCAAACCGAGCTCATCGCCCGGCACCAGGATTAGGTGCACATGATTCGGCATAAGGCAGTAGACAAGCACCTGCGTGCCGCACGCTCGACAAGACGTCGACAGCAATCGCCAACACGCGGCGTAGTCCTCGTCACCAAAAAAGGTTCGCTGGCGTCGATTACCGCGCTGTGTCACATGATGTGGAAGTCCCGGGACAACCACTCTCGGAAGTCTGGCCATCGGTCGATCAATCCCTCGCCACGGAAACGTCACTTCGTGTTCTAACCGATCCGAAGCATCTCGTCTAGGGAATTAAGTAAACTGTCCCCGGAACTGCGGAACTGCTCAGGGAACTCAGGGAACTCAGTAAACTGTCCCCGGAACTCCGAACTCCGAACTCCGAACTCCGAACTCCGAACTCCGAACTCCGGAACTGCAACTGCGAACTGCCACTGCCCGAACTGCCCCGGAACTGCAACTGCGGAACTGCCGGAACTGTCCCCGGAACTCGCGGAACTCGCAGTTTGGCGTCGGGGCTGGTGGGCGTGTTAGGCTGTTTCTCCTCTATTCTCTACCGGGTAAGCGCCAGAAATAAGTAAACTGTCCCCGGAACTGAGGAACTGAGATCTCCCTCTAGTTGAATCTAACGTGGAGTTCAGGGGCGCGCCGCCGGTAGGCGGAGCGTCCCCTGGAACGACAGGTTAGAACTCATTAACATGGCCGAGCAACTCGCCGAGCGTGAATATCCCCGATTTTCCACCATTGATGCTACTTAAATAGACCTTCGTAACATCTGAGGCAGCGGCTATTCGTTCGAGGTCTTTGGCGTGGAAAACGGCGCCCATACCAAGCATTGAGCAAACCACACCGGTATGCGCAACTACAGCAACATGGTACGTATGCTGGTTATGGTTGGTCAGGTGCTTGATGAAACCATCAAGAGCGGGCGGAACCTGCGGAGCAACGTTCAGATGCTTGGCAGCTTCAATCCATTCCCACGGCTCCGGGTCATCAGCGCATTGGGCTAGAAGAAAAGTTCGGAGTCGTTGCCCGGATGCGCTATCTCGGAAGTGATTGCCGAACTCAAGGCAACAAATTTCATAAATGACTTTAACGTGCTCAACAAACAGTACTTTGAGATCAATCGTCCAGCTACCGCCCAAGGATGACTGTATCGGCTCGGACTTAGGGGAAACTTGTTTGGCTCCTTCAATCGACTTCTGGATCGCTTTTTCTTTTTCTTCCTCCGACCACCCAAGCTGCATACCATCTTCTGACTTGAAAAATCGGGAGAGGGTTGTTCTGATGATTTTGGGGATGTCATTCATGTCCCTTACGTCGCGGGACAAGCTAAGACCAATTTCACCGTTTTCGGTGATCCATACCTTTGGTGCTTGAGGTACTACCCTCGGCGCAAAGTTTGAATCCAGCTTTATCTGTAGCGGTGACTCTGAGCCATCAATGGAGTACGTGTCGGAAAATGGCTGGGGCACCTTTCCCGTTTTTCCTTGAATCTTGTAGGTAGCACGGGCTAGTTGAATATGTTTTTGGTCCACATAGGGCGCATCAACCCGATGGCCCAGCTTGTCATTGCATGTCTTGCATAACAGATACTTCGAAATGCTTCCCCCAGCGGCTTCTGGAAAGATGTGTTCTTCCGTCAGCGGCTTACTTGACTCAAGGCAGAGTATGCAGGTATCGGACATTTCCAAGGTGCTCAGAGGCGATGAGTTCTAACGTTCGAGCTAACCGGGAGACAACGGCAGGCCACCAGCCCAGGGCTGGTGAAAATGTACCGCGTACCACCAGCGCGGGTCTGGTGGCCTGCCGTTGGCTCTCCGGTTAAGCGAGGGGTTAGGCCCATCCCATTACACACATCTCATGAATCATGAGCCTGTCGCGCATATCTGAGACCCGCGGCGAAGTCCGTGACGCGTTGCAGGCCGAGCCAAATCGTCTTCACGCCGGGCTCCCCGTCGCCCTTGCGCCCGAGGAATCCGCCGAGGCCGGCGATCAGGCGGACCACGGTGTTGAGGCGTGGCGGCTCTTTGGGCAGGGGTTTCTCGGAGAGAATGTAGGCGGCCTGCCATTCTTCGGGCGCGAGGAACAGCTCGGCGTCCAGGTCGGGCAGGGTTCGCCCCAAGCG
>NZ_FNNZ01000043.1 GCF_900106925.1 Thiocapsa roseopersicina | reverse complement strand
ATTTGGCTCGGCCTGCAACGCGTCACGGACTTCGCCGCGGGGCTCAGATATGCTCGACAGGCTCATGATTCATGAGATGTGTGTAATGGGATGGGTCAAGGGGCGTCGAAATCATTTCCGACCAGCAGATTCGCCTCGGTCTGCGGAACGTGGCACTGGGTACAGAAATAGCGGGTCCCGATGATCTTTTTCTCGACCGTACCCGGAGCGCTGCGCAGGCTCACGTAATGACTCTCGGGCATCGGGGAGGGTTCGTCCGCGTCCTTGTCCTGATCCCAGAGATCCTGGTCGTGATGACATTTCAGGCACTTGTTGTTCTTCAGCGTAATCAGGCCGGACTCCTCGATGCTGTGCGGGATCAAGGGCGGGGCATCCTCGAACGCGGTCGGCAAGGTCGAATCGGCATCCTCGGGATCGATCGAAAGATACTCGAAGCTCACCGGATCGGGGGAATCGAAAACGGTCCCGGCAAGATCCTCGTCGATCCATGACAGGTCTTGTGCAAGGGCAAAGCTGCCGGCCAGAACGACCCCGGCGACGACCGCGAGGGAACGGGGAAGCATGATCATGGGTTATCCTCCTTCATTATGAGCCGATGCTGTGCCGGAACAGAGCCGGACCCGGGTTGCGTTAAGCGCCAACCGAATGCCAGGCTCTTCTCGGGGCAGATCGGGATACACCGCGCGCAATTCGTACATTCACCCGAAAGGACCTGGCCATCGCGGGCCAGACGTTTGAGGTTCAAGACCTGAGGCTCCGGGCAGATTGCTTGGCAGTCCCCGCAGCCATTGCAGGTGGATTGGTCGAATTTGACCCTGATCTGCGCCGTGTGCCGCCCGACCAATGAATAAAAGGCTCCGAGTGGACAGAGGTGGCCGCACCAACCGTGCTTGACGACCAGCCAATCGAATAAAAAGAGGCCGACCAATGCGGTCCAGCCCAAACCCAAACCAAAGATGATCTCGCGATGCATGGCTCCGATCGGGCTGACCCATTCGAATGCGGGTAGACCGATCAAGACCGACAGCAGGAGTGCGAGCGCCAGCACCGTGTAACGCAGATGATGGGGAAGCGCGAAGAGGTTCTTGCGCCAAGTCTTGCGATGCAGAACGCCGGCAACGTCGGTGACCAGATTTACCGGACAGACCCAGGAGCACCAGACCCTGCCGCCCAAGATCACGAAAACGCCCAGGACCAGCGCTGCGCCCAAGAGCACTTCGGCTTGAAGGCCGTGCCCGGTCAATAGGATCTGAAGTGTCGCGAAGGGGTCGGCGAGCGTCACCTGCCCGAGAACCTCCGATGCACTCAGGTTGCCGCTCAACAAGGGGAGACCGAACAAAGACCAGCCCCAATGCAGCGTGCCGAAGAACAGCAACAAAACGCCGATCTGAACAACCCGCCGCAGAATCAAGTAGCGCCAGTTCCAGAGGGCGGGCGTTGTCTGCCGCTTGGTCGCCATCTAAAACTCCGGCTCGTTCAGATAATCCAAACCGGGTGCCTGACCTTGCGCCGGAGCTGCGTCCATCTGTCCCTTCCAGGTGTCGCCTGGTCCCGAGCCGGGCGTCGCGCCGTCTGCTTGTTTCCAGCCCATCCTGAAATGATCGCCGATCTTGCCTTGAATCAATTCGGCGGGGAGCACCTTGATGGCCGCGATCTCGGTCGGACAGGCATTCTCGCAGATGCCGCAACCCGTGCAGCCTTCGCTGAGAACGATCGGCAGGAGCATGGCGTGCTTGCTCAATTCACGCCGCCGTGTTTCGACACGAATCGCTTTGTCCCTTAGCGGGCAGACCCGATAACAGATCTCGCAACGCAGGCCCTGCCAGGAGAGACAATGCTCGGTGTCGATGAAGGCGAGGCCCATCCTCGAGTCCATCACGTTTTCCAGTGTCGGGGAGAGCGCACCGGTCGGACAGGCGACCTTGCAGGGGATGTCGTGACACAGATAGCAGGGGATCTGTCGGGGCTCGAAATAGGGTGTGCCCAGCGGGGCGCGGTCGGCCAACGCGGCTAGGGTCAAGGTGTCGTATGGACAGGCGACGACGCAACGTCCGCATTTGATGCAGAGCGCATTGAAGTCCGCATCCGGAAGCGCACCGGGCGGGCGCAGGGCCAACGGCTCGGCGCGGGCGTTCTGAATGACGAGATACGACCAGAGCATGCCGCCGCTGGTCGCGACGGCCGCGCCTTGAATGGTCTTCTGTATGAAACCGCGCCGCGTGGTCATGATCGGTGAGTCGCCGGACGTGATGAAAGCACTCGGCTCGCTCGGATGGGTGCGACACATCCGAGCACTGTCGATGAACCCGATAAGGGCGCGCTATACCTTATAGATCTTGATCGCAGTCTTTTTGAAATCCTCTTCCTTGGAGATCGGACAAGTCGCATCGATGCACAGCTTATTGACGAACACCGACTCGTCGAAAAAGGCCATGAAGCTATAGCCGCGCGGCGGACGATTTCGCCCGGTGGTTTCGATCACCGCCTTGATCTTGCCCCGTCGTGATTCGATCCAGACCGCATCCTGACGTTTGAGACCGCGCTCCTCGGCATCCTTCTCGTTCATGTCCAGCACCGCCGCCGGCATGGCGCGGTGCAGCTCGGGGACGCGTCGCGTCATGGTGCCGGTATGCCAGTGCTCGAGCAGCCGCCCGGTACAGAGCCAGAGATCGTAATTCCCGTCGGGCGACTCGACCGGCGCGGCGTAAGGTCTGAAGAAGATCTTCGCCTTGCCGGGGAATTTGGTCTTCTCCTCGGTCGTTGGACCGGTCAAGTTGCCGGTCGTCAGCTCCTTCATGGCGCCGCCGTAGAACTCGATCTCGCCGTTCTTCACGTAGGGATCGTATTTGGCGTTGAAGCGCCACGGCGTCTCTTTGCCGTCGACCACCGGCCAGCGCAGCCCGCGCACATCGTCCTGATAATAGACATCGAAAGGCGCGAGGTCGTGGTGATGACCACGGCCGAAGCCGGCGTATTCCTCGAAGAGCGCCTTCTCGACAAACCAATCGACACCGAGATGCTTGACGGTGTGATTGTCGTGCCCCTTGGAAACCGGATCGGGCCAGGCGAACGCCTTGTTCTCCGGTGTCTCGAAGAGCGCCTCGTAGAGTGTCATCTCGGGTTGGTACCCCATCTCCTGGGCCGCCGCCATCACATCCGGGAGTTTCCCCTCCTCGAATCCCTCGTCCTTGAGACCCGGAATGGCCTGCTCCTTCCAGACCTCGGCCAGGGTGATGCGTTTGGAGAATTCCAGGATCTGCCACAGATCGCTGCGTGCCTCTCCCGGCGGTGGAACCTGCTCGCGCCAGAGCTGGGTACGGCGCTCGGCATTCCCGTAGCCGCCCCATTTCTCGAAGATCATGGCGACGGGCAGGATCAGATCGGCCACCTTGGCCGAGATGGACGGATAGGCATCGGAGACGACGATGAAGTTGTCGTTCTCGCGCGCCGCCTTCAACCAATGATTGGCATTGGCGACATGCTGGAAGGGGTTGTTGACCTGGACCCAGACCCAGGACATGGACCCGTCTTCCAGATCACGCATGATCTTGGTGATGTGACTCCCGACCTTGGGATTAAGCGTCTTGGGCGGCAGCTTCCAAGTCTGCTCGGTGATATCCCGATGCTTGGCGATGTTGACGACCATATCGGCCGGCAGACGATGACTGAAGGTGCCGACCTCGCGCGCGGTCCCGCAGGCGGAGGGCTGGCCGGTCAGGGAGAAGGGGCTGTTGCCGGGCTCGGCGATCTTTCCCAACAGGAGATGCACGCTGTAGATCTGCTCGTTGACCCAGGTCCCGCGCACATGCTGGTTGAAGCCCATGGTCCAGAAACTGACCAGCTTGCGCTTCGGGTCGGCGTAGAGATCCGCCAGACGCATGAGCTTGGCCTTGAAGGCATCCAAGGACTCCTCGGCATCGCCCTTGGCCAGCTCGGCGACGAAATCCAGCGTGTAGGGCGCGACCCCGGCCTTGAAGTCCTCGAAACCGACCAGCCAGTGTCGGTCGGCCGTGGCCGCATTGGCCTGCTTGATGGTGTGAACCTGCTCGGGATCCAGTCCGAGCCCGATCGCCTCGTCCCGCGTCAGCGTCACCTCGACCTCGCGCGCCTGGATATCCTTCTCGGCTTCGAACGCGAATTTGTCGGTCGCACGCATCCCGTAACCGATATCGGTCGGGCCGGCGCAGAAGACACAATGGGCATCGACGAAGGCTTGATTCACGGCATCGCGTTGGATGATCTCGCGCGCCAGGTAATTGAGCAGCGCCGTGTCGGTATTCGGCTTGATGATGATCTCGAGATCCGACCCTTCGGAGGTCATGTTCCGCAGGGTCGTGATGTTGACGATCTTCATGTCCGAATGACCGAGGCGGCGGTCGATGACACGCTGCCAGAGGACCGGATGGGCCTCGGCCATATTGGCGCCCCAGGCGACGACCGTATCCGTGTATTCGATGTCGTCGTAATTGCCGGGCGGCTCGTCGATGCCGAAGACCTGCATGAATGCGGCGACCGCCGAGGCCATGCAATTGCGCGCGTTGGGATCAATGTTGTTGCTGCGAAAACCGGCCTTCATCAGCTTGGTCATCGCATAGCCTTCCTGGATCAGCCATTGGCCGGAGCCGATGACGCCGATCCCGGTCGGTCCTTTTTCTTCGTAGGCTTTCTTGAACTGGATCGCCATCTCGTCGAAGGCCTGATCCCAAGTCACCGGGGTGAACTTGCCCTTCTTGTCGAATCGTCCGTCCGTCATCCGCATCAAGGGCTGCGTCAGGCGGTCTTTGCCGTAGAGGATCTTGCCGTTGAAGTAACCCTTCACGCAGTTCAGACCTCGATTGACCGGAGCGTCGGGATCACCCTTGGTCGCGACGATCTTGCCGTCTTGCGTCGCGATCATGATCCCGCAGCCCACACCGCAGAAGCGGCAGACGCCTTTATCCCACCGCCAGTCCTGCTCGGTCTCGGCCGCCGCGACGCTGGCGATACGGCTGATGGGGACTCCGACGGCCATGGCTGTCGCAGCAGCGACGCCCGACTTCAGAAAGTTGCGGCGACTGAGCTCCATGATTCCTCCTCGATCTCGTTGTATTTTTTGAGCGCTCGCCCGCGCGGGTCGGGCGAGTGTGTAGCCTATGACGCGGCCATTTCGGCGGGGGTCGCATCCCATTCGGGGGGTGTTTCGTCGAAGACGTGGTAGACCATCTCGGCGAGCATCACGCCGGACAACGCCTTGATGCGAGAGAGTGCTGCGATCTCCTGCTCGACCGTCTCGGCCTCCTGCACGACCACGATCCGCCCGGTCGAAGGCTCGGTGTGGTGAACCTCCACACCCGGCAGCGCGTTGAGCTCGCGCGTGGCGTCTTCGATTCGGGCGGGCGGGACGACGACCAGGATTCCTGAGATATTCATCGGTGGGTCTCCGGGCTGGGTTGGGGCTTGTGGCTTTGCGCCTAAACCCGGCCGCATGGCTGATCCTAGTGGTCGGGTGGACTTTGCTCTCGCGCGTCCACCCTACGCGGGCCGGACTGATGGACGACGCCGGCTCAATCACTCCGGACGCTAGCGCCGCAGCTGTCGAGGAACCTTGATTCCGATCAAGAATCACGAGTGAATGATTCGAGCGTCCGGAAGCGGGGCCGGAACACACCGCGCGAGGTATGCCTGTCGGTCGACATCGTTCGTCGGGGCGGGGAATCCATAGAGGACAATGCAGCCTGGACCAGTCTGGCGCGTTGTTTGCTGTAGTGTGCTGTTCAGCCAACTGTCCGCCGATCGTTGGTTCTCTCTCGGAGTAGTCCCCGATGTCGATCCGAATCATGCTTGTGGATGCCCGCCCGGACCGGCGCGAGGTGCTCGGGCCGGCCTTGAGTGCGGAGGGTTTCGACGTGGTGGCCTGCGTGGATCCGGAAGAGGGTCTCTTGAGTGCCGTGGTGCGTTTTGCGCCGGACGTGGTGCTGATCGATATCGACTCGCCGAGCCGGGATACCCTGGAGAACCTGCGCACCGTTCAGGCGCATCAGCCTCGCCCCATGGTGATGTTCACGCAGGACGACGCCAACGAGAGCATTCGTCGTGCAATCGAGGCGGGCGTGAGCGCCTATATTGTCGACGGGATCGAACGGCGGCGTGTTCGGCCGATCGTCGAAGCGGCGATGGCGCGCTTCAGCCAGTTTCAGGCGTTGGAGAAGGAACTTCTGGAGACTCGGGGCAAGCTGGCCGAGCGTAAACTGATCGAGCGCGCCAAGGGGATCATCATGAAACAACAGGGGTTGTCCGAGGACGCGGCTTTCCAAGCGATGCGCCGATTGGCGATGCGTAAGAACAAGAGGTTGGCCGAGATTGCCGAGAGTGTGATTTCGGCGTCCGAACTCTTTGCGCCTTAAACCGCGCCCGGCGGAATGTGTGATGTTTTTGGACGAGAGCGGTCTCGGCAGACTTGACGACCGTTGGAGTCAGCGCGGTTTAAGTAATTGATAAGAATTTGAATCTGTAAGCGACGCACCGTAGAGATGTCTAGAGATTCGGTTTGAGTCGTTCGTCTTGGTGCATGGGAGGCCACTGCGCACCAAGGGTGGGCGGGTCGGCACGGCAGCGCGAGTCGGTTGCGTCGCCGGTGTCGACCACATCGCTCTCGGATGCCGGCAAAACGCCTTTTTAGAATCAAGGAAGTAGCGCTTTTCGATCGAGATGCGCAACCGGCTGAAGGATTTCTGGCATCACTTCTGCGTAGGGGTTCGTCATCGATCGTCCAACGGCGGGCTGATCGGAAGAGTGTGATCCAGACGGAAGACGTCCCTCCAGACTATCGGAGAGAGCGGCGTCCCCACTATGACCAGGTCGGCCAATGTGTGGTCGCAACACCCGGTCCTCGGATCCAAAAACAGTTTCGGCATGGTCATGGCGGCCATGCCAACGGACAAAGGCGTCCATCGTGCAACGCGCAGCGTTGCCTGGTGGACGCCTTTTTTCGTTTTCGGATTTCCGTTTCATGTAGTGCTATCGACAGAGGTCACCATGCGCGATCAAGACAGACCCGAACATCCGACCCGAAGCGCCCCGCCGACACGCCTTGCCGCGGCCGGTATCGCCGCGCTCATGCTGGGCCTTGCGGCCGGCACCTCGGCGGAGCCGCTCGGCCCGCCCGAGAAAGAGGATCTCAAGCTCGGCTTCATCAAGCTCACCGATATGGCACCGCTCGCCATCGCCTACGAAAAGGGCTTCTTCGAGGACGAAGATCTCTTCGTCACCTTGGAGGCTCAGGCCAATTGGAAGGTACTGCTCGATCGCGTCATCGACGGCCAGCTCGACGGCGCCCACATGCTGGCCGGCCAGCCCTTGGCCGCGACCATCGGCTTCGGGACCGAGGCGGCGATCGTTACCCCGCTCAGCATGGATCTCAACGGCAACGCCATCACCGTCTCGAACGCGGTGTGGGAGCAGATGAAGCCGCACGTGCCGAAGATGGCCGACGGCCGTCCCGAGCATCCGATCAAGGCCGATGCGCTCAAGCCGGTTGTGGAGAGCTACAAAGCCGCGGGCAAGCCCTTCAAGATGGGCATGGTCTTCCCGGTCTCGACGCACAACTACGAGCTGCGCTACTGGCTCGCCGCCGGCGGACTGCACCCCGGCTACTACGCACCGCATAAGAACAACACCGACGGGCAGATCGATGCCGATGTGCTGCTGTCGGTCACTCCGCCCCCGCAGATGCCGGCCACCATGGAGTCCGGAACCATCGACGGCTACTGCGTCGGCGAGCCCTGGAATCAGCAGGCTGTCTTTATGGGCATCGGCGTCCCGGTGATCACCGATCACGAGATCTGGCCATACAACCCGGAGAAGGTCTTCGGCATGACCGCCGGGTTCGTCGAGGCCAATCCAAACACGGCGGTGCGGATCGTCAAGGCGATGCTCCGGGCCGCCAAGTGGCTCGACGAGAACGACAACGCCAACCGCGCCGAAGCGGTGAAGATTCTCTCGCGGCCGACCTATGTCGGCGCGGACGAGGCGGTCATCGCCGCGTCCATGACCGGCACCTTCAAGTACGAGAAGGGCGACAGCCGCGATGTCCCGGACTTCAACGTCTTCTTCCGCCACAACGCGAGCTATCCCTACTACTCGGATGCCGTCTGGTATCTCACCCAGATGCGCCGTTGGGGCCAGATCGCCGAACCCAAGTCCGACGACTGGTACATGGAGACGGCCAAGCAGGTCTATCGGCCCGATCTCTACCGCCGGGCGGCCGAGTCGCTGATCGCCGACGGCTTGATGGAGGCGTCCGATTTCCCGGACTTCGACGCGGAAACCGGATTCAAACCGACGCAGACCGGATTCATCGACGGCATCGACTACGACGGCACCCGGCCAAACGCCTATCTGGAGCAGTTCTCGATCGGGCTGAAGGGCGACACGCAGTTGTAACGCAGAGCCTTAAGTGTCCGGTGTCGGGGGAGCCCCGAGCCGGACGCGAGCCCATCGATTTCGGAGAAGACCATGTCGAACATCGACGTCACCGCGAAGACCTATGACCTGCCCTGGTTGGCGCAAGCCATGGACTGGCTCGCCGGGGACGGCGCCGAGCGCGCCGCCGGGGGCTTGATCCGACACCTGCTGCTGCCCTTGGTCGGGATCGGCCTATTTCTTATGCTCTGGGCTGCCGCGGCCTCCCAGATCCAGACCTCGCTCGGCCAGTTGCCCGGGCCGACCCAGGTCTGGTCCCAATCCGTCGCGCTATGGGGGGAGCACCGCGAGGAGCGCGCCCGCGAGGCCGCCTTCAACGAACGCATTGAGCAGCGCGTCGAGCGTGCCGTCGCGAGCGGCGCCTCCGCCGAGGAGATCGCCAAGATCCGTGCCCGTGGCTACACGGGTGCGCCGACCTTCGTCAGCCAGATTTGGACCAGCCTGGTGACGGTCATGGTCGGCTTCCTGCTCGCGTCCTTGATTGCGATCCCGCTCGGCATCCTCTGCGGAATGAGCGCAGCCGTCTATGCCGCGGTCAACCCCTTGATCCAGGTCTTCAAACCGGTCTCGCCGCTCGCCTGGCTGCCGCTGGTGACCATCATCGTCAGCGCCGTCTACGTGAGCGAGGATCCGCTAATGTCCAAGTCCTTCATCATCTCGGCGATGACGGTGACGCTGTGCTGTCTCTGGCCGACCGTGATCAACACGACCGTCGGGGTCGCGACGGTCGATCGTGACCTGATGAACGTCAGCCGTGTCCTGCGTCTGTCCTGGTTCAAGCAGACGGTCAAGATCATCCTGCCCTCGGCCCTGCCGATGATCTTCACGGGTCTGCGCCTGAGTCTCGGGATCGGCTGGATGGTGCTGATCGCCGCGGAGATGCTGGCCCAAAACCCCGGTCTCGGAAAATTCGTCTGGGACGAGTTCCAGAACGGCAGCTCCAACTCGCTGGCGCGGATCATGGTTGCCGTGTTCGTGATCGGCTTCATCGGCTTCGCGCTCGACCGCGGCATGCTCCTGCTCCAGCGCCGCGTCTCCTGGGACAAGACGGCGGTGCTGAGATGACGCGCCCTGTCGATTGCTCCGACCCCATGACCGTCGCACGAGGAACCAAGCCATGTCTGCCTATCTGAGCATCGATCGGGTCGGGATCACCTTCCCGACACCGAAGGGGCCGCTCGAGGTCCTGAAGGACATCAAGCTCGACATCGCCCAAGGCGAGGTCGTCTCGCTCATCGGCCATTCGGGCTGCGGCAAATCGACCGTGCTGAACATCGTCGCCGGTCTGCTCGAAGCGAGCACGGGCGGCGTGCTGCTTGAAGAGCGCGAGGTGAAGTCGCCGGGACCGGACCGCGCCGTCGTCTTTCAACAGCACTCACTGCTGCCCTGGCTGAGCGTCTACGACAACGTCCGCCTGGCCGTCGACCAGGTCTTCGGTCGCCGCAAGACCCGCAAGGAGCGGCATGAGTGGACCCTGCACAACCTGGATCTGGTCCACATGGGCCACGCGTTGGAACGTCGCCCTTCGGAGATCTCGGGCGGGATGAAACAGCGCGTCGGTATCGCCCGCGCCCTGGCTATGGAGCCCAAGGTCCTGCTCATGGACGAGCCTTTCGGCGCGTTGGACTCGCTCACCCGCACGCACATGCAGGACTCGCTGCTGGAGATCCAGGCCCGGCTCAACAACACCGTCATCCTGATCACGCACGACGTCGACGAGGCCGTGCTGCTCTCGGACCGCATCGTGATGATGACCAACGGCCCCTCCGCGACGGTCGGGCGGATCCTGGACGTCGACCTGCTGCGCCCTCGCGACCGACTCGCACTCGCGGAGGATCCGACCTATCACCACTACCGCGCCGAGGTCGTGAAGTTCCTCCACGAACGCCACGCGCCCGCGGTGACGCAGTCCGCCCGGCCGGCGCGCGAGCGTCCGACGCTGCGTCTCGCGGCCAACGGCTAAGGGAGCACACACATGAGCATCATCCCCAACTGGCTCCGACGCAGCGCCCACGCCGGCGGACACGACGGACTGGAAAAGACGCGCCTGACCCTCGGCTTTATCCCGCTGACGGACTGTGCGCCCTTGGTCATCGCCAAAGAGCGCGGCTTCTTCGAGAAGTTCGGCCTGGACGTGGAGCTCTCCAAGGAGACCTCCTGGTCCAACGTCCGCGACAAGGTCAGCATCGGCATCCTGGACGGCGCCCACATGCTCGCGCCCATGCCGATAGCGAGCACGCTCGGCATCGGTCCGGTCGAGAAGCCGACCGTCACTGCGCTGAGCCTGGATCTGAACGGCAACGCCATCACGGTCTCGCAGGCACTCTACGAGCGGATGCGCGAGCTGGATCCTGGCGCCATGAACCATCGGCCTTACTCGGCGGTGGCCTTGAAGCAGGTGATCGAGGAGCGGCGGGCACACGGCGGCAAGCCGCTGACCTTCGCGGTGGTCTTCCCGGTCTCGACCCACGCCTACGAGCTGCGCTACTGGATGGGCGCGGCCGGGATCGATCCGGATACCGACGTGCGACTGCTGGTGGTCCCGCCGCCGCAGATGGTCACCCAGCTGCGCGCAGGCAACATCGACGGCTTCTGTGTCGGCGAGCCCTGGAATTCGGTCGCCGTCGCCGAGGGCCTGGGGCGAGTGCTCATCACCAACTATGAGCTCTGGAACAACAATCCCGAGAAGGTCTTCGGGGTTAATCTGGAGTGGGCCGAGCAGTATCCGAATACACACCGTGCCCTGCTCATGGCCTTGTTGGACGCGGCGCGCTGGACCGATGCGCCCGAGAATCGCCCGAGCGTCGCCGAGCTGATCGCGCCGAGCCGCTACATCAATGCCCCGGTCGAGATCGTGCGTCAGTCCATGACCGGCACCTTCCGCTATGCGCTCGACGAGGCGCCGGTCGCGATGCCCGATTTCAACGTCTTCTTCCGCTTCGCGGCGACCTATCCCTGGCGTTCCCACGCCCTCTGGTTCCTGACCCAGATGGTGCGTTGGGGCCAGATCGAGAAGCCGATCGATCTGGCCGCCGTGGCCGCCGAGGTCTATCGGCCGGATCTCTATCGGGAGGCGGCCGATGCACTGGGTCTCGCCTCGCCCGCTCTGGACCACAAGCGCGAGGGCCTGCACGCCCGCGGCTGGATGCTCGAAGAGGCAAGCATCCCGCTCGCGATGGGGCCGGATCGCTTCTTCGACGGATCGACCTTCGATCCCGCCGATCCGGTCGGGTACATCGCCGGTTTCGAAGTCCAGCGGCGTGCCTGCTCGATGGATGCGCTGGCGGCGGCCAACGGCGGGCCAGCCGAAGCGGCGACGGTCTGAGACCGGCGGCTACATGCCCCGACACATGCATTCCGAACGCGGAGAACCGAACACAATGAACAAAGAACGCTTGGTCCTGGTGGGCAACGGCATGGCCGGGATGCGCACCATCGAGGAACTGCTGAAGCTGGAGCCGGACCTCTACGAGATCACGGTCTTCGGCGCCGAGCCGCATCCGAACTACAACCGCATCCTCCTCTCGCCGGTGCTCTCCGGGGAGAAGACGATCGACGAGATCATCTTAAACAGCCGCGACTGGTACGCGGAGCATGGGATCACACTGCACACCGGCGATCCGGTCGAGCACATCGACCGGCGCAAGCGGCTGGTGCGCAGCCGCTTCGGTCTGGAGGTGCCGTACGACCGGCTGATCCTGGCCACCGGGTCCAACCCCTTCATCATCCCGGTGCCGGGGGCGGATCTGCCCGGCGTCCTGGGCTACCGCGACATCGCGGATGTCGAGGCGATGATCGAGACCGCACGAGGTTTCAAGCGCGCCATCGTCATCGGCGGCGGACTGCTCGGGCTCGAGGCCGCCTACGGGTTGCAGCAGCAGGGCATGGAGGTGACCGTCGTCCATCTGCTCGACACCCTGATGGAGCGGCAGCTCGACAAACCCGCCGCGGCGCTCCTCAAAGCATCGTTGGAGAAACGCGGCCTGACCTTTCTCATGGAGGCCCAAACCGCGGCGATTCAGGGGCGCGACCGGGTCGAATCGGTCCGCTTCGCCGACGGCAGCGAGATCGCGACCGATCTGGTGGTGATGGCGGTCGGCATCCGCCCGAACATGGCGCTTGCCCAAAGCGCCGGGATCCATTGCGAGCGCGGGATCGTGGTCGATGACACTATGCTGACCTACGATGCGCGCATCTACGCGATCGGCGAGTGCGTGCAGCACCGCGGTCAGTGCTACGGGCTGGTCGCGCCGCTCTTCGAGCAGGCCAAGGTCTGCGCCAATCATCTCGCCAAACTCGGCTACGGGCGCTATCAGGGCTCAGTGACCTCGACCAAGCTCAAGGTCACCGGCATCGATCTATTCTCGGCCGGTCAGTATCAGGGCGGGGACGGCTGCGAGGAGATCCTCTTCCAGGATCCGGGCGCGGGCATCTACAAGAAGCTGGTGATCCGAGAAAACCGGCTCGCCGGCGCCGTGCTCTATGGAGACACGATCGACGGGGCCTGGTTCTTCCAGTTGATGCGCGAAGCAACCGACATCTCGGCGATGCGCGAGGATCTGCTGTTCGGGCAGGCCCATCTCGGGGACTCCGGCCACGGCGGTCAAACCCAGGCAGCCCTCATGACCGACGAGATGCAGGTCTGCGACTGCAACGGCGTGTGCAAGGGCGAGATCGTCAAGGCGATCACGAGCAAGGGTCTCTTCACGCTCGAAGACGTGAAGCTGCACACCAAGGCGGCGGCCTCGTGCGGGTCCTGCACCGGTCTGGTGGAGCAGATCCTGGCGAGCACGCTCGGGAGCGACTACTCCACCCCCGAGGCCAAACCCATCTGCACATGCACCGACTACAGCCACGATCAGGTCCGCGCGGCAATCCGCGAGCAACACCTCACGAGCCTGAGCGACTGCTTCGAGAAGCTCGACTGGCGCCGGCCCGACGGCTGCCACGTCTGCCGGCCGGCGCTCAATTACTACCTCATCTCCACCTGGCCGGCGGAGGCGATCGACGACAGCCAGTCGCGCTTCGTCAACGAGCGTGTCCACGCCAACATCCAGAAGGACGGGACCTATTCGGTCATCCCGCGCATCTTCGGCGGCGAGACCTCGCCCGCCCAGCTGCGCGCCATCGCCGAGGCGGCCGAAAAGTATGCCGTGCGCTCGGTCAAGATCACGGGCGGCCAACGGATCGATCTTCTGGGCCTGACCAAAGAGCAGTTGCCGCACATCTGGAAGGATCTGACCGACGCCGGTTTCGTCTCGGGCCACGCCTACGGCAAATCGATGCGCACGGTCAAAACCTGCGTGGGATCCCAATGGTGCCGCTTCGGCGTGCAGGACTCGACCAAGATGGGCATCGAGCTGGAGGAGCTGACCTGGGGCTCCTGGACCCCGCACAAGTTCAAGCTGGCCGTCTCGGGCTGCCCGCGCAACTGTGCGGAGGCAACCATCAAGGACTTCGGCGTCGTCGCCATCGAATCCGGCTGGGAGCTGCACATCGGCGGCAACGGCGGTGTGAAGGTCCGCGCGACCGATGTCCTCTGCCGGGTCACCACACCCGAGCAGGTCAAGGAATACTGCGGCGCCTTCATGCAGCTCTATCGCGAAGAGGCACGCTATCTGGAGCGCACCGCACCCTGGGTCGAACGGGTCGGCCTCGCCTACATCAAGAAACGCATCGTCGAGGACGAGATCGGCCGCCGCGCCTTCTACAAACGATTCCTGGAGTCCCAAAAGCAGGCCCAAGTCGATCCCTGGAAGGAACGCGCGGCCGGCGCAGAAGCGCATGAGTTCACGGCGTTGAAGCAGGTGAATGGGTGAAGGTTAAAGGTCAGAAGCCAAGGTGATTTTCGGGAGAGAAACGACCGGCGTGTAGGTGCGAATTTATTCGCACGAACAGCCATTCAGGTCTCCCGGGCTCGCGCGGTCGGGATGTCTATTCCCTGCAAATCACTTGAAGGCTGGGGGCAACAAGCCCCGCCAAACACCGCAACAACACGAGGCTTAGACAATGACCGCAGTCGACGATAAAACTTGGCTTGAAGTAGGCACACTCGATGAGATCCCGCGCCAGGGTGCACGTGTGCTCAAACGCGAAGGGGGTGACATCGCCGTCTTCAGGACCGCGGCGGACGAGGTGTTCGCCTTGCTCAATCGTTGTCCGCATCGCGGGGGGCCCTTATCGGAGGGGATCCTTTACGGGCGAAACATCGTCTGCCCCCTGCACAATTGGTGTCTGGATCTGGCGAGCGGCGAAGCAAAGGAGCCGGACGAGGGCTGTGCCCCCGCCTATGCGACACGGATCGAGGCGGGTCGGGTCTTCGTCTGCACGGAACCCAATTAAACCGCGCCCAGCGCGGTATGCGATGTTTGTGGATGGGATCGGTCTTGGCTGACTTGACTAGCGCTGGAGCCGGCGAGGTTTAAGATATTGAAAAATTAATATTTTTGAACCGCATTCCCGCAAAAAGCTGCGGATACATCAAACATCGAGCTCACCCGAAAATGAACATCCTGCTCTGGACGCGGTTTAGCGGCGGCCAGTCACCGCTCATCCATTTTTTGACGATTGCCGGAATTTCGATACCCGCAACTGAAGACCTCGCGGAGCCGCGATGATCACGGAGACAGGACAATGACCGAACCGACCAAAACAACCTGTCCCTATTGCGGTGTGGGCTGCGGAGTGCTTGTCACGCCGCAGACCGACGGAACGCTCTCGGTACGCGGCGACCCGGATCACCCGGCGAACTTGGGGCGTCTCTGCTCGAAGGGCGCGGCCTTGGGCGAGACGCTCGGGACCGCGGGGCGACTCCTCCATCCGACGGTTGCAGGCGAGCAGGTGAGCTGGGATCAGGCGCTCGATCAGGTCGCCGGGCGTCTCGGCGAGATCGTCGCCGAGCACGGGCCAGGGGCGGTCGCCTTCTATGTCTCGGGTCAGCTCCTGACCGAGGACTACTATGTCGCCAACAAGCTGATGAAGGGCTTCATCGGCGGCGCGAACATCGATACCAACTCGCGGCTGTGCATGGCTTCCAGTGTCGCCGGCTACAAGCGCGCACTCGGGGCCGACACCGTGCCCTGCGACTATGCCGATCTGGAGTCCGCCGAGCTGATCGTCCTGGTGGGCTCCAACACCGCCTGGTGCCACCCGGTCGTCTACCAGCGGATCAAACAGGCCAAGCAGGCCCATCCGGACCGGCAGATCGTCGTAATCGACCCGCGCCGCACGGCGACCTGCGAGATCGCCGACCTGCACCTGTCGATCGCACCCGGTACGGATACCCTCCTCTTCAACGGCCTACTCAACTGGCTCAGACGCGAAGACGCGCTCGACTGGACCTTCTTGGAGTCGCACACCGAGGGCTTTGCCGCCGCCTTCACCGCCGCACGCGAGTCGGCCGGCTCCGTGCCGCGCGTCGCCGCGGCCTGCGGAATCCCGGAGTCCGACCTGGCCGATTTCTACAGACGCTTTGCCCGCACCGAACGGGTGGTGACGCTCTACAGCCAGGGCGTGAATCAATGGTCGTTCGGCACCGACAAGGTCAACGCCATCATCAACTGCCATCTGGCGACCGGACGCATCGGGCGACCCGGCATGGGGCCCTTCTCCATCACCGGACAACCCAACGCCATGGGCGGACGCGAGGTCGGCGGCTTAGCCAATCAGCTCGCCGCGCACATGGACTTCGCGCCCGATGACGTCGATCGGGTCCGGCGCTTTTGGCACGCCGACGGCATCACCCGCGAGCCGGGTCTGAAGGCGGTCGAGATGATGCGGGCGGTCGAGGAAGGCAACATCAAGGCGATCTGGGTGATGGCGACCAACCCGGCCGTGAGCATGCCCGACGCCGATCGGGTGCGTGCCGCGCTGCAGGCCTGCGAGCTCGTCATCTGCTCGGATCTCTTCGCCGGCACCGACACCGCCCGCTGTGCCGACGTGCTCCTGCCCGCCGCGGGCTGGGGCGAGAAGGACGGCACCGTCACCAATTCGGAGCGGTGCATCTCGCGGCAGCGTGCCTTCCTCGATCCGCCCGGCGAGGCGCGTCCGGACTGGTGGATCCTCACCGAGGTCGCGCGCCGCATGGGGTTTGCCGATGCCTTCCCCTATCGCTCGGCAGCCGAGGTGTTCCGCGAGCACGCAGCACTATCCGCCTTCGAGAACGACGGACGACGCGACTTCGACATCGGTGCCATAGCCGATCTTGCGGCAACCGACTACGACCGACTGCCCCCGGTCCAGTGGCCGCTCCCGGCCGGACGCGAAGCCGCACGCCTCTTCGCCGACGGCCGCTTCTACACCCCGAACGGCAAGGCACGCTTCATCGCGATCACACCGCGTCCGCCCGCGACCGCGCCGGACGAAGACTATCCGCTCGTGCTCAACACCGGCCGCATCCGCGACCAGTGGCACACCATGACCCGCACTGGCCTGGCGCCGCGCCTGAGCAGCCACATCGCCGAGCCCTTCGTGCAGATCCATCCGGTCGACGCCGCCGCGCACGGGCTCGGCCGGGGCGGCATCGCCGAGCTGACCAGCCGATGGGGTCGGATGCTGGCGCGCATCGACGTGGATGCCGATCAGCGCCCCGGCTCCGTCTTTGTCCCCATGCACTGGAGCGACATGCTGGCCCGCCAGGCGCGCGCGGATGCCTTGGTGAATCCAGTCACCGATCCCGTCTCCGGTCAGCCCGAGTTCAAACACACGCCGGTGCAGGTACGCCTCTTTCGAGCGACCTGGTACGGCATCGCACTGAGTCGCGAGCGGCTTCCCATCCCCGACGGCATGCCCCAAGACGGTGCCCCACCGCAGCTTGACTACTGCGTCGCCATCCCGGATCAAGGTTTCTGGCGCACCGAGATCGCCGGCCGCGAGCCCATCACCGCCTGGGCCGACCGGGCCCGAGACCTCTTCGGCGCGGACGGCGAATGGCTCGACTTCGCCGACGTCGCCCACGGCCGCTACCGCGGCGCCCGCATCCTCGACGGACGCCTCGCCGCCTGTCTCTTCATCGCTCCGACCCCGAACCTGCCGAGCAGCCGCTGGCTCGGCGAGCTCTTTGGCGCGGCGCAGCTCGATACCCGCGCCCGCACCGGCATCCTCGCCGGCCGACCGCCCCGTGGCCAAGTCGACGCCGGGGAGATCGTCTGCGCCTGCTTCACCGTCGGGCGCACACGTATCGAGCAGGCGATCCGCGGCGAAGGCCTGCGGTCCGCCGAGGCCATCGGCGCCTGCCTGCAGGCCGGTACCAACTGCGGGTCCTGTCTGCCCGAGCTAGGTCGCATCCTCGAGCAGACGCTCGACCGCGGCGCGGCGTGAACGGGGAGCGCGATCGGACTAGAATCCGGGCACATCCGAGACCCTGACCGCGGCACCTCATTGGTCCGGTCGGACTCGGCGCCTCGATCAGGAGAGATCAATGTCCGAAGTACAAGAAACCACCGCTCAACCCGCCATCGTACAAGCCGTGTTGCGTCTTCCCCCGGCCGAGCAGCAACGGCTCCTGGGTTGGTCGCGTGGCCTGGGGGAGATTCGTTACGGAACCTTGCGCGGCTTCAAGAAGGTAGCGGCCCTGCTGGCGCTGACCCGCGATCGCAAGGCCACGTGGCCACTCCTCAAGGTGTTGGCTCTGGCCTTGAAACACATCGTCTGGGACGCCCGCTCCTGGACATTCCGACTTGGCGTGGGGGCAGTCATCGCCACCTTTGTCGCGGCCGAGAACGGAGGTGCAGGCATCGTAGCCCTGGGAGGCGGGATCGGGCTCCCGCTGTGGATGTTGATCGGCGCCGGCGGCGTCTTAGTCGGCCTCCTGGCGGACAAGGTCAAGGCGTGGGCCACGGCGCGTCGCAAGGGCTAGTTCGCCCGGCAGTGCGACCGGCGGTTGAGTAACATTAGAGACCCTGCCCCCCGCTGGCGGCGGCCAAGTACCAGGACATGGGGGACCGCGGCGGGAACTGGGGCGGAAACCGTGGTACGTCCCCGGTTATCCCGCGGGTCGTCCCCGGTTATCCCGCGGAGGACGACGCGTCGTAGGGGCTACTTCCGTCCGCAATCCGAGCGGCGGTTGGGTTAATGAACGACCTGCCCCCTGTCACTCGGAAAACCTCGGCGGCTCCATGAAATCGACGCCTGCCGTCTGGCGAAATATCGTTAGCCGAGAAATGAACGAACCATGCCATTCAAAATAACCTGTCCATTTTCTTTGCCAAGCTCCCACGACATCCATGTGGTACGGTTTCACGGAAGAAACGCTATTGAGCTGACACTTCCATTTCGGCAGGATAACTTCTTGGGAAGCATAGGAACAACACTTGAAATCAATCGGAATAAAGACGGAAAATACTACCTTTTTGTTGTAAGCGATTCTCTGGATACGACAGAAAAGCAAGTTAGGTATCTGGAAATGGTGGCGGAGTATCTTTCATTTCTCATCAACAGAAATGAGCATAGCCCACATTACGGCACGAACTTTGTTAAAATTGGGTGGTTTGGGTTCAACGCAATCCCTATTCAGGATTGCACTGAGCAATTTCATGATGCTCTACAATTTCGGCCGCGCTTGCTATGACATCAACGAGAACGGTCGCTCTTGATACCGGGCACGAGGAATGCGCAACTTATCATGATTTATTGCGATTCCATTTCGACGGACTAAGGGCAGAGCATAAGAAGTCAAAGTATTTTCACTGGTTTCTGATCTTGGAGTATCTTGAGAATTCGCAAATCTACAAGACGCAGTTTAGTTCCAATACGCTGTTTGACAAACACGAGACCGCGGAACTTAGCCGTGTTGCAGACAAAATGAGCAATGAAGTAAAGAAAAGTGCTGTTTTGAAATTATTGTCAAGAACCAAGGAGCCCAGAAACTACAAGCTACTTAGAATTTTGAACGAGATCGGCATTAATAGCATTAGGACAGACTACGGGACGAAAGAGTTAGAAATTTCGGAAGAGATAATTAACAAAATTACAAAAGGACGCAATGCCCTCTTTCATGGCAGCTCAGAGTTTCCAGAACATATCCTTTGGACCATTTTATTTCCTTTAGTGAACCAAATTGCCGAGCATGTCTCTTGCAATCAAGTGTGTTTAGACGGCTAACGAATAAGGTTAGATCGTCCGAGCGCAGCGAGCGACGATCTGAACCGTTTGTTGGACGAGCCCGGTATCGGGGCGCTGGAGGGCCGAGGGCCGAGTGTCGGAGACAGTTTACTCGACTCTCAAACTCCGGGGACCGAGTTCCGGGGACAGTTTACGCAAGTTCAAGGGTCTCACATTGAATATCCCTCGGGTTTTATCTTCCGGCGCGCTCTATCACGTGACGGCACGCGGTAACGAGCGGCGCAGCATCCTTCTCGGCGACGCCGATGGCGACCGGAAAGCGTATCTCGGAATCCCAGGACAGACCTGCGAGCGATTCAACTGGATCTGTCACGCCCACTGCCTGATGACGAACCACGACCATCTGTTGTTGGAAACGCCGGATACGAATCTATCCAAGGGCATGCGCCAGCTCAACTGCGTGTACACGCAGTACGTCGAACCGCGCCCACGGGCGCGTCGGACACCTGTTTCAGGGACGTTTCAAGGCCATCCTGGTGGGGCGTGAGAGTTACCTTCTGGAGCTGGCCCGTTACGTAATGCTGAACCCGGTCCGGGCCGGGATGGTGGGAGCGCCGGGCGACTGACCGTGGAGTAGATACCGTGCGAGGCCAAGCCCCGGACCTTGCCGCCGCGCTGAGCCCCACCCACGCAACCGCAGGAGGAATCATGGTCAAGCATCCCGATCACGTCACCGTTGCCGTGCACGACTCGATCGCCGCGCTGCGCTTCTTCGCACTGCTGGGCTTCAAAGAGATCAAGTCGGTCGTCATCGCCGGCCAGAACTTCGCCGATTACATGGGTGTGCCCGGCATCGAAGCCGAGCACCGCACGCTGGTCCTGGCCAATGCCTCGCCGCGCTTCGAGATGCAGCTGCTCACCTACAGACATCCCGCCGCCCGCAGCGATCCGCAGGCCGGCGATTTGTGCCGGCTGGGCTTCAACCACATCTGTTTCGCGGTCGACGATCTGGATGCCGAAGTCGCGCGGCTCACCGCCGCTGGAGTGCAGCTGCGCAATCGGGTCATGGAGTTCCACGACCGCAAGCTGGTGTTCCTGGTCGGGCCCGAAGGCCTGGTCGTCGAGCTGGCGCAGTGGCTGTAGCTGCCGCCACTCGGTCGACGATGAGGTCGGGGATCGGATCTTGGGTGACCGGCGCGACGCTCCTGATCTGGATGCCACACGGACGCCGACATGGCCGGCGTGTCACCCCTCGTGTCTGCAGTCCTGCTTGTCCTGACCGGCGATGCCTTCTTGGTCTGGGCAAGTATCAGCAGTATCGCGACGGTCCCGACGCCTATCCCCGACCTTGCCTTCGCTCAGCAGCTTGTAGGCCACGTAGTACTTGTAGATGTTGCGCACGTAGACGACCGGCTCGCGGCTCACCACCTTGG
>NZ_FNNZ01000028.1 GCF_900106925.1 Thiocapsa roseopersicina | reverse complement strand
TGTTGTTCAAGCACCCCGAGGGAGGCCCACCGCTCTCCCTCATACAAGTTGACGATTTAAGAGGAAAAACCCATCAGGGAAGGTGGCCGTACTCAGGCAGTGCGGCTTTCGCTCTCGTCGTCGAGTCCATGACCTTGGATTCCTTCGTGACGTGTGCGGGGAGCATAGCACAGGCTCCAGGCGTGGTAGCCAGACGGCTGGTCGTCACGTCAAGTCCATGCGCAGGGGCCCGTAGCCACTGAGCAGTCTCGGACCGTCGCGGACCACCCACCACCGCTGTCCCACTGTCGCTGTCGCTGGCAGGTGAGCCCGCTAGGAGACGGTGACCGTCGTGGAACGTCCAAATGTTTTACCTCAGATTTCTGAGGCCCTACCCACGCTGAACGGTTCGGCGGCCCCACCGCCGGGGGTAAGTCCACCCGCACGGGCTTGCGCGATACGGGCGGGGGCTAGTCAATCTGCTTCAGTCGGCGAGGTGACCTGTCTCGACCTAGGTTGGTCTGGAGATCCTGCGCAGGGCGAAGAGGAGGAGTATGGGTGGGGTCCAGCATAAAGGCGGACGCTCAGGAGCGAACAGTCACGCCAAGGGCCGACCAGCCTTCGCGGAGGTGTACAGCGGCTGAGTAACGGCAATCGAACGGCAACCGAAACCCGACACCAGGCCCTAACGCAAAAAGGGCTCAGGCTATTTTTAGCCTAAGCCCTTCTTTTTATTGGCTCCCTGGGACGGGCTCGAACCGCCGACCTAGTGATTAACAGTCACGAAGCCGATACATGAACGACACCCCATCGGTTACGATATTTTACGATTAGACAACACCTTACGGAACCACCCGCCCCCGCCTTGTGCTATGATTTACGCTGAGTCACCACCGAAAACCATGCTTCCTGGTGACTCAATGGTGACTCAGTTGGTGACTCAAACTCAACGGCGGGCGGACCCACATGAAACTGACCAAGCGCGGCATCGACGCGACAACCTACAGCGGCGACAACAACGCCCGGCACGTCTTGTGGGATGACGAGGTTCCCGGTTTCGGCCTGCGCCTCTACCCGAGCGGCAAGAAGTCTTTCATCCTGTCCTACCGGACTGGCGGCGGAACCAAGCGACTGTTGACCATCGGCACCTATGGCGTCTTGACCCTGGAACAAGCCAGACAGGCGGCGCGTTCCGAGCTGGCGAAGGTCGAGACCCAAGGCGCGGACCCGCTGGCGGATCGCGAGAAAGAGCGGCGCGGCGAGACCGTGGCGGATCTTTGCGCGGCCTACATGGAGCGACACGGCAACGCCAAGAAAAGCGCCGACGCGGATCAACGGCGGATCGATCAACACATCCTGCCCCTGTGGCGCACCCGCAAGGCGAAGGCGATCACCCGCGCGGACGTGGCGGCCCTTCATGCCAAGATCGGCAAGGCCCACCCCTACGAAGCCAATCGGACCCTTGCCCTGCTGTCGAAGCTGTTCGAGCTGGCCCGGCGCTGGGGTTTCGTCCCGGACGGACACCCGAACCCGGCGCGCGACATCGACCGATTCCGGGAAGCAAAGCGCGACCGTTGGGTAAGCCCCGCGGAGCTGCCCCGGCTGGCGGAAGCGATCAACGCAGAACCCAACGAGACCGCCCGCGCGGCTTTGTGGCTCTACCTGCTGACCGGCGCCCGGAAAACCGAACTACTGACCGCACGATGGGATCATGTGGACTGGGACCGCGCCGAACTGAAGCTACCGGACACCAAGGCTGGACGTGTCCATTACATCCCCTTGAGCGGCCCGGCCCTTGCCCTGTTGCGGGCAATCCCGCGGACCGAGGGCAACCCCTTTATCCTGGTCGGACGCGGCCCCCGGAAGGCGACCACCGAAGAAAAGGCGCAAGCCCCGGCGCATCTGATCAATGTCGAAAAGGCGTGGGCGCGCGTAAAGACCGCGGCAACGCTGTCGGCATGGCGAGAAGACGCCCGCGCGGCGGCACTGATCGAGCGGTTGACCGCAGAGCGTACCCGCACCCGCAGCAAGCACACGGCCAAGGATTACAGCCCGACCCCGAGCCTAGCCGAGATCCGAGCGGCGGCGGCGGCCGAAGGCGTGGAGCTGCCCCCGGCGATCGATGATGTTCGCCTTCACGATCTGAGAAGGACGGTCGGAAGCTGGCTAGCCCAAGCCGGTAACTCGCTGCACCTGATCGGCCGCATTCTGAATCACTCCAACACGTCAACCACCGCGGTTTATGCCAGATTCGGTGAAGACTCGGTACGGGCGGCCCTTGAGCAACACGGCGCCCGGATCATGGGCGCGGCGGGACTCACTCCCACCGCAGACGTGACCGAGATCAAGACCAAGCGCACGGCATAGCCCGCAACGCAATAGGCCCCGAGGCGGCACCACCCGCCCCGCGGCCCACCATCACCAACCTGATGCAGAGGCTAGGCAATGGCCGAAGACAAGCATACCGCGCCCGAGGTCTTCTTTGACTGTGGCCTATTCGATGAAGCGGCCCGCGGCAATCGTGAAGCCGTGCGCGTGCTGGCGAAAAACGCGGCGCACAGCCTGAGATTGAAGAACGAACGCGAGGACCTGACCCGTTGGCTTATGGATTGTCTCGGGCGCGTGGCGGCCGGCGAGGAACCCAACCGAGCATTCGGCTGGACCGTCGGCAACCGCCCGCCCATCAAACGCGAACTGTTGAATTGGACGCTTGCGCGGTATGTCTCGGACCTAAGAGCCTGCGGACACTCGCGGAAAGATGCCCTGGATAAAGTCGGGCGTGCGGCGAACATGGACGGGCGCAAGGGCGGTGCCCTGGAAGCGATCTACGACCAGTTCAAGGGCGTAGCCTTCGAGGATTTGGCATGGACCCCCTTGCCTGCCGACTACTCGGAAAGGACCGCCAGCATCGAAACCCGCCTGTCGAACATCCTCGCAAGCGAACCACCGAAGTAACCCCCCGCCCTTCTTTCTGCCGACACGGTGCCCCTCTATCGCAAATGATGCCCCCGTCATGTAACCGACGAGGCATCAGCCAATGACCGCAGCACCCATTACCCGACTGAACACAGAGCGAGAAGAAGCCGACCGGCTCAACGCGAGCGTGCGCACTTTACAGGCGTGGCGGACCCGCGGCGACGGACCGCCGTTTCTAAAGCTCGGGCGCGCTGTTCGTTATGACCCCCGCAAGACGGACGAATGGCTCGCGACGCGCGCCCGACGCCACACGGCCGACCAAGGCGAAGCGATCCAGTAGGCGGCCGACATGCAGACCACCCCCGTTCCTGATTTGATTGCCCGAGCGCAATCGCGCCACGGGATGACCGGCGCGACGTTGGCGGCACACATCGGCATCAGCGGCGCCCACCTTTCGAGCGCGCGGCACGGCCGGTATCGGCTATCGGCCGACGTGACCGATCGACTCGCGGCGCTGGCCAATGCCGAACCCGCGGCGGCCCCGCCCGATCTGTTCGAGGCGGCGACCACAGCCCCCGCGGCGCCAGCACCCGCAACGACACGCGAGCCCCCCGCCGACAACACGGGTTTCGTTGACATCGCGGCGACCGCCCGCGCGGCCCTGGACTGCGCCGAATCGGTCCTGTCTGCGTGGCTACCCGAGGGCAAGCGCCAAGGCCCCGAGTGGGTTTCCCGTAACCCGACCCGCCACGACACCAAGCTCGGCTCTTTCCTGGTCAACATCACCACCGGCGCGTGGTCGGACTTCGCGACCAACGACCGCGGCGGCGATTTGGTAAGCCTCGTGCGCTACCTGGACGGCCTGCCGACCCAAGGCGAAGCGGCGCGCAAGCTGGCAAGCTGGCTCGGAATCGCCCCGACCGACCACCCGGCGACGCGCCACAACGGCACCGAAAGGCCCGCAGCGAGCCCGACCCGAAAGACCGCAGCAACCCATGCCCCGATCCCGAGTGAGGCACTGGCGGCCCGCCCCGAGGCTCACCCGACGCTCGGGCGGCCGATCGCGACTTGGGCATATCGGGACACTGCCGGGCGGCCGATCGCGTTCGTTTGTCGGTTCGATCTGCCGGGCGGCGATAAGACATACCGCCCCCTGACTCACGGCCCGGACGGTTGGACCTGGACCGCACCACCCGAACCGCGGCCCCTTTACGGACTTGATCGGCTGGCGGCCCGGCCCGATGCCCCGGCAATCCTGACCGAGGGCGAGAAGGCGGCCGACGCGGCGGCGGCGCTGATGCCCGATTGCGTCACTGTGACGACAATGAACGGCGCCCAATCCCCCCAGAAAGCCGACTGGTCGCCATTCAATGGGCGCGTGGTGCGGATCTGGCCTGATGCCGACGCACCCGGCGCAGCCTACGCCGAAACCGCGGCACGGCTCGCCACCGAAGCCGGCGCGGCTGCCGTCGAGATCCTGGACCTGTCGAGTCTGGCTATGGACCCGAGCACCGGCGAGGTGCGCAATCTGCCCGCGGGATGGGACGCAGCCGATGCGGCGGCGGACGGCTGGACCCCCGAGACGTTGGCCGGCGCGGCACGCTGGAACCCGCACATCGGCCCCGACACGGCGACCCCACCCGCAACGACCCCGAGCCCCGACGCATGGCCGGCGCCCCGACCCCTGCCCGAGCGCGGCGACATGGCCGAGGCGGCGGCCTTTCCCCTTGATTTGTTGCCTGCCCCCTTGCGAGACGCGGCCCGAGAGGTATCGCGGTTCTGCAAGGCACCCGAGGCGTCGGCCGCACTGGTCGGCATCGGCGCCCTTGCAACGGCGATCGGTAAACGCGCGATGATCGAGGAACGGCCCGGACTGCTTCACTACCCCGCGCTTTTCCTGGTCGGAATCGCGGCGAGCGGCGAGCGGAAAAGCCCAGTCTTCCGGGCAATGGCTCGCCCGTTGGAAGACTGGACCGAGGCACAGGCGGAAGCATGGGAAGCCGACGCCCGCCGAGCCCGAGCCCGCAACGCGGCGATTGACGCGGCCGTTGCCAAGGTCAAGAAACAGGCCGGCTCGGACGTGGACGCGGCAACGCGCGAGATCGAGGAATTGGACGCGAAACGCGAGGAAATACCGCCTTATCCCCGGCTTTTTACGACGGATTGCACCGAGCAACGCCTATTTCAATTGATGCACGAGCGCGGCGGCGCCTTCGCGGTCCTGAGCGCCGAAGGGCGGCCCGTGGTCGACGCAATCAACGGGAAATACTCGGGCGACGGGCGCACGGGCGACGCGATCTATTTGGCTGGCGTGTCCGGCGACGCAATCACCAGAGACCGAGTAGGCGGCGAGGGCGGCCCCGAGGATCGAGTCATATCGCGGCCCTGTCTCAGCGTTTGCATCCTTATCCAACCCGATAAATTTTTGGAAGCGGCGGCCCATCCTGCCCTGAGATCGAGCGGCGCACTTGCCCGGATCTGGCCCGTGTGGCTGCCGTCCCTGGTCGGCACACGCATCGAGGCCCCCGACGAGGCCGGTCTATCCGGCGAGGCAATGGCCCCTTTCAACGCCTTGATTCGACGCCTGCTATCCCACAACCCGCCCGAGGACGAGGACGGCCGACCCGCCCCGCACCGCGCGACCCTAAGCCCCGCAGCGGCCGAGGCCCGGCGCCTGTACCACAACGCGATAGAGCAATTGATGGGCGAGGGCGGCGAGCTTTCGGACGTGCGCGACATCGCGGCCAAGGCGGTTTCGCAGACTGCCAAACTGGCCCTTGTCCTGCACCTCGCTGCCGATGCCGAGATCCTTTCCCGGCCCGCAAGCGCGATCGACGCGGCCACGTGGGCGACCGCGCAAGCGATCGGAACATGGTTCTTCGAGGAAGCCGTCCGCGTTCAACGGCTCGCCGACGAAGACCCCGCCCTAGACGCGGCGAGGCGCGTTATTCGTTGGCTTGCGGCCGAGCGGCGGCAGACCGTCAACACGACCGACTTGATGCAGACCGGCCCCCGGCCCCGGCCCAAGGCCCGCGAAGCAATCGCGACGCTTGATCTGTTGGAAGACTTCGGATGGGTTCGAGCCCAAACCGAGCCCCCCAAGAGGCGCCCGATCTATCTGGTGCACCCAAAATTAGCCACCCTAGCCAAATTAGCCGGGAAAGCCTTATGAGAAAAGAAGCGACGCGAAACCCGGAAACGCCCGAGCTGGCTAATCTGGCAAATTTGGCTAATCAAAAAGCCCCCGGTTTTTTGACCTTGACCGACCTATGCCGAGACCTTGCGGTTGACCCCACAACGCCCAAGGCCCGCGTGTCGGTCGGGGAGCTGGCGACGATCCTCGCAGCCGGCGACATCCCGCCCGCCCTGGTCGATCGGTTCGCGGTCGCGATCGGCAAGGCGCACGGCCGATGAGTGGACTTCAAGCCTTGCGAACGCTGGCGGCCCAAGCGATCGAGCACGCCAGCACCACACCCGAGCCGAAGACCCTACACCCGGACGACGCCCGGCTCGCGGCGGCCTTTCTGGACCACATCGCGGAACACGACCCGGCATTGAGAGCCGAGTATCAGGCGACCATCGCGGCCGACCAGAGGCTGATCCTTCAAATGCATGAGGCGTGCATCGCGGCCGGGATCGCGACCCGCGAGCCACCGAGCACAACCACCCAACCAAACCGAGGCACCCGCAATGACCCGACCCGCCGAGATCGACGCCCTTGAAGGATCGCTTACGTTTCAAAGGCTGGCCCGAATGTCCCACACGTTCCCGCTTGACGCGACCGACGCCGAGGACTTGAAGACCGCAATTTCAGTTTGCGCGCTGCATTTGATCGAGGCGATCGACCGGAACAGGATCGTGTTTCGCGACGATGAGGACAACGCAATGTTGCACGGCCTGTTGCTCGCGAGTTTCGAGACGCTGGCCGATGGACGATTTTCGACCTGGACGCGACAGGCGGCCGTGAACTAGGGCCGAAACCCCCAAGAACCGCCCGCAATGCGCTAGTTCCGGATACGTATCCGGAACTAACGAGTGAACTAGGGCCGAAACCCCCAAGAACCGCCCGCAATGGCACCACAAACCAAGAGGAACCACCCTTCCCAACCAGACCCCGAGCCTTGTCGCGCTTCACGTCGAGATCGACGGCAACGCATTGAGCGTTGTCGAGGCGCCCATCCTTGCATGGGCGATCCAAGGCAAGGAGCCGACGCCCGTGACCGTCGCACCCACCGGCGCACTGTACGCGGTACTCGACAAGGACACCGGGCGCGCGTGGGGCATGGAACGACGCTATCCGTCCCGCGCGGCGGCCGAGCAAGGCTTGCTCGCACTGGCGAAGCTGGCGCTTTCTCAAGAGGACATCCCGCAGATGCACGCCACCCGAGCGGCTATGACGTAGACGGAAAACACCCGCGAAACCCGCCCGGAATTGAGCCTAAATCATTCCGGGCGGCGCCCTGTCTCACCAGGCGCGGCGGCCCGCGTCTCAGTCTGGACGCGCGCGATTATCACTTGGACACCACCGGCATTGATTCAGAATCGAGGAAAACCATTGGTTCTTGAATCAGTGCGGCGACCCATGCGGCGGCGATTTTCGACGGCAAGCCTGCAACCAAGTCTGCAACTGACCCGGCCACCGGATCGGAGGCATGAGGGGAGGCGGCTTTTTTTAGCGTTTCCGCCGGCCACCAGCCCGGCCACTTCGCCACTTCGAGGCCCCGCTTTTTTTAGGGCGACGGGCGGCAACATGCGCGTCAACTTCGGGCGCGGACGCAGCCCCGGCGAGCCTGCCGAGCACCAGCCACAACCGAGGCTAGGCCCCGAAATCCATCCTGCCGGTGACTCTATGGTGACTCAAATGAAAACGGCCTAGGCGGATTTCGCCTAAGCCGTTGTTTTATTGGCTCCCTGGGACGGGCTCGAACCGCCGACCTAGTGATTAACAGTCACCCGCTCTACCGACTGAGCTACCAGGGATCTATGGGAGCCCGTAATGTTAGCCGGGCGCCCGATTAGAGTCAACTTCGGCGAGAGGCCGCTTTCAGGCAACCGCAGCGGCGATCCGCTCCAATGCCTGCTCCAGATTTGCGCGGCTGGTGGCGATCGAGATGCGCGCGTAGCCGTTGAGGCCGAAGGCGGAGCCGGGCACGAGGGCCACGCCCGCCTTCTCGATCAGGTATTCCGCGAAGTCCAGGTCGTTGGCGATTCCGGGGAGCTTATCGATCGCCCCTTGGACCTTCGGGAAGACGTAGAAGGTACCGTCGGTGGGCAGGCATTCGATGCCGGGGATCTGGTTGAGGCGCTCGACCACGAAGTCGTGGCGCTCGTGGAACGCCTTGAGCATGACGCCGATGCACTCTTGCGGGCCTTCCAGGGCGGCTTGGGCGGCGACCTGCGAGATGGATGTCGGGTTGGATGTGCTCTGGCCCTGCACCTTCTTCATGGCCTTGATGATCTCGGCCGGGCCGCCGGCATAGCCGATGCGCCAGCCGGTCATGGAGTAGGCCTTGGAGACGCCGTTGAGGACCAGGGTCCGCGGGTAGAGCTCCGGGCAGGCGTTGACGATGTTGACGAAGGGCTCGGGGCTCCAGCGGATGTGCTCGTACATGTCGTCGGTGGCGATGAGTGTGCGCGGGAACTCGCGCAGGACCTCGCCGAGCGCTTCGAGCTCCTCGCGGCTGTAGCCCATGCCGGTGGGGTTCGAGGGGCTGTTGATGACGACCAGGCGGGTCTTGTCGGTGAGTGCGCCCTTGAGCTGTCCGGGGGTGATCTTGAAGCGCTGATCGGCCCCGGCGTGCACGAGCACGGGCGCACCGCCGGCCAGCAGGACCATGTCCGGATAGGAGACCCAGAAGGGCGCCGGGATGACGACCTCGTCGCCCGGATCCAGGAGCGCTTGGGCGAGGTTGAAGAAACTCTGCTTGCCGCCGCAGGAGACCAGGATCTGGTCGTGGTTATACTCAAGCCCGTTCTCGCGCTTGAACTTGTCGATCACGGCCTGCTTGAGCTCGGTGGTGCCGTCCACCGCAGTGTATTTGGTGAAGCCGGCGCGGATCGCGGCGATGGCCGCTTCCTTGATGTGATCGGGCGTGTCGAAGTCCGGCTCGCCGGCGCCGAGCCCGATGACATCCTTGCCCGCGGCGCGCAGGGCCTTGGCGCGGGCCGTGATGGCCAGGGTGGCGGAGGGTTTGACAGCCTGAACGCGCGCGGCAAGCTTGATGGTCATCGGGTGTCTTCTCTGGGCTCGTGTGGTGAGGGTCGTCGTTGTTGTGACTGGACATGCGGTGTCTCGCTCCCAATCATAACGAAACCGCAAACACCCGGCACGCACTCCGATGTCCGAACGCCCCTTTCAACTGGTCTCGCCGTTCGCCCCCGCGGGCGACCAGCCCGAGGCGATCCGTCGCTTGGTGGAGGGCCTGAACGACGGCGAGTCGGCCATGACCCTGCTCGGCGTGACGGGCTCGGGCAAGACCTTCACCATCGCGAACGTCATCGACCGGGTGCAGCGCCCGGCCTTGATCCTGGCGCCGAACAAGACGCTCGCCGCCCAGCTCTACGGCGAGATGAAGGAATTCTTCCCGCACAACGCGGTGGAGTATTTCGTCTCCTATTACGATTACTACCAGCCCGAGGCCTACGTCCCCTCGACCGACACCTATATCGAGAAGGACTCCTCGATCAACGAGCACATCGAGCAGATGCGTCTCTCGGCCACCAAGGCGCTGCTGGAGCGTCCCGATGTCATCATCGTGGCGAGCGTCTCCTCCATCTACGGCTTGGGTGACCCGGACGCCTATCTGAAGATGGTGCTGCATCTGAACCGCGGCGATCTGATCGATCAACGCGCCCTGCTGCGCCGGCTTGCCGATTTGCAATACCGGCGCAACGAGATCGAGCTCTCGCGCGGCACCTACCGGGTACGCGGGGACGTGATCGACATCTATCCGGCCGAGTCCGACGACGAGGCGCTGCGGGTCGAGCTGTTCGACGAGGAGATCGAGTCTCTCTCGCTCTTCGACCCGCTGACCGGGGAGCAGCTGCGCAAGGTCCCGCGCTACACGGTCTTTCCGAAGACACACTATGCCACCCCGCGCCAGACCATCCTGAACGCGGTCGAGCAGATCAAGGTCGAGCTCAAAGAGCGGCTGACCTGGCTGCGGGACAACGACAAGCTCGTCGAGGCCCAGCGCCTGGAGCAGCGCACCCTCTTCGATCTGGAGATGATGCTGGAGGTCGGCTACTGCTCCGGGGTCGAGAACTACAGCCGCTATCTCTCCGGACGCGGACCCGGAGAGCCGCCGCCGACCCTGTATGACTATCTGCCTGCGGACGCCATCGTCGTCATCGACGAGAGTCATGTCACCGTCCCTCAGCTCGGCGGCATGTACAAGGGGGATCGGTCGCGCAAGGAGAACCTCGTCGACTACGGCTTCCGGCTGCCCTCGGCGCTCGACAATCGCCCGCTGCGCTTCGAGGAGTTTCAGGCCCGCCAGCCGCAGACCATCTATGTCTCGGCCACCCCGCGCGACTACGAGATCCGGCACTCGGGCGCCGTCGTCGAGCAGGTGGTGCGCCCGACCGGCCTGGTCGACCCGGAGGTGGAGGTTCGCCCCGCCCTGACCCAAGTCGACGATCTGCTCTCGGAGATCGGGCTGCGGGTCGCCGTCGGCGAGCGTGTGCTGGTCACCACCCTGACCAAGCGGATGGCCGAAGACCTGACCGAGTATCTCAACGAGCACGGCGTAAAGGTCCGCTATCTGCATTCGGACATCGACACGGTCGAGCGTGTCGAGATCATTCGGGACCTGCGGCTCGGCGAGTTCGATGTCCTGGTCGGGATCAATCTGCTGCGCGAGGGGCTCGACATGCCGGAGGTCTCGCTTGTCGCCATCCTGGATGCGGACAAGGAGGGTTTCCTGCGCTCGGAAGGCTCATTGATCCAGACCATCGGACGTGCCGCGCGCAACGCCAACGGCAAGGCGATTCTCTATGCCGATCGCATCACCGGCTCCATGGAGCGCGCGATCGGCGAAACCGAACGGCGCCGCGCCAAGCAGATCCTCCACAACACCGCCGAGGGCATCACGCCTCAAACCATCCGCAAGGCGGTCGCCGACATCATGGAAGGCGCCATCCCGGGCGCACCCATGAAGGCGCGCCAGTATGCCAAGGTCGCCGAGGAGATCATCGAATACGCCAGCCTGACACCGCAGCAGATGGCCAAGAAGCTCAAGGCGTTGGAGAAGACCATGTACCAGCACGCGAAGAACCTCGAGTTCGAGCAGGCCGCCGCCGTTCGGGATAAGATCAAGGAGTTGCAGGGACGCGGGCTTGCGGCCTGACGTTTAGGGTTGAAATCGAGGCACCGGGCACTCGGCCCGGCCCCGCACTTTTACCGGGAGATGCCGATGCCGAAAAACGACCTTTACGACGCCGACATCGTCGCCTGGGCCGAACAACAGGCGCACTGGCTGAGGGCCGGCGCATTGGACCGGCTCGACCTCGAGCATCTCGCCGAGGAGATCGAAGACGTGGGTAAGAGTGAACAACGCGAGCTGGCCAATCGCTTGTCGCTCCTGCTTGCTCATCTGCTGAAGTGGCAATTCCAGCCGGAGCGTCGGGGCAGCAGTTGGCAGCGCACGATCCGCGAGCAGCGCCGAGCCATCAAGGCCAGACTCGACCGAACCCCCAGCCTCAAGGCCATGTTGCGTGACGCGACTTGGCTGGACGAGATCTGGGCCGACGCGGTTGCCGACGCCGTCGGCGAGACGGGGCTCTCGGCGTTCCCGGACGACTGTCCGTG
This sequence comes from Thiocapsa roseopersicina, assembly GCF_900106925.1. Lineage (GTDB taxonomy): Bacteria > Pseudomonadota > Gammaproteobacteria > Chromatiales > Chromatiaceae > Thiocapsa > Thiocapsa roseopersicina. The sequence goes on along the minus strand of NZ_FNNZ01000028.1, from coordinate 32,938 downwards.
GCGGCTGGCCGACGTGCTCGAGGTGGATTGGCTGCCCCCCGAGTGAGACTCGTCGCGCCGGAACGCGCCAGCCATCATCGGGGGTCAGCTCAGGACCCCTCGGATGCCATGCCCCGGCCGACCGATCGCAGGGCAGACCGAAGGACTCGGCGCGTCTGTCACAGGTTGCTTGGGCTTGCGCCGAGGCCGGACCACGCGGGAGCGACGCGGCGGGCGTTGCGGCCGGACACGCGTGCGCCGCGGCCGCCCATCGGCATCGTCGGGGACGCGCTCGAAGACCATGCACACAAGGCTCAGGATCACGAAGAGACCGGAAAGGCACAACAGGATGACAAAGAGGTCGGCAAGGGTATTCATCGTCGGCTCCGCGGGGTTTGCACTGGACGGAACCACAGCATGCCGCGAGGGGTGGCTCAAAACGTGAGCCCGCGGACCCCGATGCGCGACCGTTCGTCGGCCGGGCGCCGTCGGCGTCGCGCCGAACGACGATTCGGTGTTTTTCGGGGAGAACAGGGACGGGTGTTAGACTGGCTGCGAGCGCAGAGCGCACCGAGCCCGAAAAATCCATGCACGACATCCACGACACGACCCGACCGGCGACCTCCGCACGACTGGCGATCCTCTTGCGCCACGCGACGGCCGAGACACATGATGCGGTCGAACGCTTGCCCCTGATGGCCCGACTCACGTCGCCGAGCGTCACCCGCGAGGACTATCTCGATTATCTGCATGCCTTGGCCGAGGTTTACGCGGCCCTGGAAGGCAGCCTGCTCGACGCCCTGGACGAGGCGATTCGCAATGACCTGGGGGTTCGGCCCAAGCTGCCGGCGATCCTCGAGGATCTTGCCGAGCAGGGTCAGCCGCACATTCCGCACCCATCGACGCAGCTCGCCCCGACCGGTTCAGGTGCCGCGCTCGGCGGTCTCTATGTCCTGGAAGGCGCGACGCTCGGCGGTCGGGTGATCGCGAAACATCTGCGACGCTGTCTCGGTCCGGCGCTGGGCTCGGCCGGTTTCCTCGACTTCCACGGCGAGCAATCCTCGGCGGCCTGGAAACGGTTCGCGAGCATCCTCGACAGCCTACCTGCGCACGGCCGAATGGATCCGACCGAGGTGATTGCGGGGGCCTGCACGACCTTTTCGATGGTTCATCGGATGCTCGAAGGCGCAGGGGCGCCGAGCGCACCAGCGCAGGCCGGCCCCGAGCACGCCGGACCGCGGGGTTCGGGGGGCAGATGCCTTGCGGCCTCGATCGCTGCACACCACGAGGATTGATGAAGGACGAGGAAAAAGCGCCGGAGACGACCGGGGTGGACGCCGGATTCGAGGATGGATCCCCGGCGACGCCACGCGAGCCGACGCCGCAATCGCACGTTTTTTGCGTCCAGCCCATCGGCCATGACCGACACCCACTCAAGCGCGTGGGCCGGTTCCTGCTCAAGGGGCTCGGCAATCTGGTACTGCTCTCGATCGTACTGGTCTTGACGCTGCGCTGGCTCGACCCGCCGGCATCCGCCTTCATGCTGCGGCACGCCTACAACCTTTGGCGGCTCGACCAGTCGCCGCCCTTCTACCACCAGACATGGGTTCCCTGGGATCGGATCTCCCTGCCGACGCGGCTCGCGGCGATCGCCGGCGAGGACCAGCGTTTTCCGAGCCACCTGGGGTTCGATCTGATCGAAATCCGCCTGGCATGGGCGGACTACAAAAACGGCGGTCGCCTGCGCGGGGCCAGCACCATCACCCAACAGGCGGCCAAGAACCTCTTTCTCTGGCCGGGATCGGATCTGCCGCGCAAGCTGCTCGAGGTCTGGTTCACGTTGCTGATGGAGATCTTGTGGCCGAAGGAGCGCATCCTCGAGGTCTATCTGAACATCGTGCAGTTCAGCCCCAACACCTACGGGATCGGCGCGGCGAGCCTGCGCTATTTCGATCGGCCGGCGAGCGAGCTGACGATGCGCGAGGCATCGCTCCTGATCGGCGTGCTGCCTGCGCCCGGACACTATCGTCTGGACAGGCCATCGGAGCGCTTGGAACGACGCGCGGCCTGGATCACCGATCAGGCGAGCCGACTCGGTGGAACCCGGTACCTGAATCGGCTTTAAACCGCGTCCCCGCTATAAGGTTGTGGATGCTCCAAACGTCGAGGTCACTCGACAATGAGCATCTCGCTCTGGACGCGGTTTAGGTGATTTCAAGCTACAGCACGCGTCGGCGCATCACGGCATCCGCAAGCTCATGCAGCATCGGTACCGTATCGTCCCAGCCGATACAGGCGTCGGTGACACTTTGACCGAAGACCATCCCGTCGCTGCTCCCCAGATCCTGCCGACCGCCGACCAGGTGGCTTTCGATCATGACGCCCATGATGCCGCGATCCCCGCGCGCGATCTGACCGGAGACATCCTGGCAGACGCGGATCTGTTTCTCCGGGCGCTTGCGGCTGTTGGCGTGGCTGAAGTCGATCATGATCTTGGGCTTCAGGCCGGACTCGATGATCTGCTCCGCGGCCGTGCTCACGCTCTCGGTGTCGTAGTTCGGCCGCTGGCCGCCGCGCAGGATGATGTGGGTATCGACGTTCCCGGTCGTGCTGAAGATCGCGGACTGACCTTCCTTGGTGACCGACATGAAGACGTGCGGACGCGCCGCGGCATGGATGGCATCGATGGCGACCTTGACGTCCCCGTTGGTCGCGTTCTTGAAACCCACCGGACAGGACAAGCCGGAGGCCAGCTCGCGATGGCCCTGGCTCTCGGTCGTACGCGCGCCGATCGCGCCCCAGCTCACCAGATCGGCGATGTATTGCGGGCTGATGAGGTCGAGGAACTCGGTCCCGGCCGGGATCTGCATGCTGTTGAGGTCCAGCAGGAGTTTGCGGGCGATGCCGAGACCCTGATTGATCTCGAAGCTGCCGTCCAGGTTCGGGTCGTTGATCAGACCCTTCCAGCCGACCGTGGTCCGCGGCTTCTCGAAATAGACGCGCATGACGATCAACAGGCGATCGCTCAATTCATCGCGAAGGATCTGGAGACGCTCGGCGTACTCGAGGGCGGCGCGGGGATCGTGAACCGAGCAGGGACCCGCGACGACCAACAGGCGATCGTCCCGGCCATGGAGGATCTGCTGAATGGCGCGGCGCGTGGAATAGACGGTCTCCGCGGCCGCCTCCGAGATCGGGAATTCCCGGTGCAGGGCGCTCGGTGAGCGGACTTCTTTGATTTCGCGGATGCGCAGATCGTCGGTCTTTTGCATGGGCTGGGGTTACAACGGCGTCGAAAGACCCGGAGTATAGCCCAATCGATCCGATCGCCTCGTCTCGATGCTCACGCAATGCCTGCGCACACCACAGGAAACGGGCGCGATCGCGCGCCGGCAGATCAAGGTGATTGCCGAGTCGGAAACAACCACCCTGCAGGCATCCCGGCTGCCCATGCGCGGAAGGCATGACGGGGTGTGCGTGCGAATAAATTCGCACCTACACGCCGGTAGCTCCTTTCCCGGGAATCGCCTAAGACAACTTCCGGGCGTTGACCCACTCGATGCTCGGACCGAAACGCCCGTGGCGGACCCGCACCAGCCCGGCGTAGTCGATGCGGATGCGGTACCAGCGGCGCGCATCCGCTCCGAGCAGGTGTCCGACCAGGGCGCGCATCACGCCGGCGTGGCAGACGATCAGCAGACGGCGGCCCGGATAGGCGGCCAGATGACGCGCATAGGCGTCGGAGACGCGCGCAAGCAGGCGCTCCAGCGGCTCGGCGCCGGCCGGGCGCTCGCCGACGGGATCGCGATAGAAGGCGGCGAAGCGGTCGGGCTCTTCCTCGGCAACCGCGCTGCGGGCCCGCCCTTCCCAGGCGCCCATGCCGACCTCGATCAGGCTGGGGTCGACGACAAGCGGCAATCCATTGCGCCCGGCGAGATCCGCCGCAAAAACGCGACAGCGCGACATCGGCGAGCTGATGATCTGGTCCCAAGGCGCCGCCTCGCCGAGCGCCTCGGTCATCTGCGCCCAACCCGTCGGGCTGAGCCGGTCGTCGGTCCCGTTGCCGCGATAGCGCGCACCGCCGACAGGCTCGCCGTGACGGATCAGATCGACCAGGATCTCGGACATGGGCAGACATGGCAGTCGGAGAGGCAAGGCGCTAGAGTGTAGCGGATATCAACCAGGACAGACCTTATGAAGAGCAAGATCTACGAGGGCATCGACAAGCAGGAAGGCGGCGCCATGACCCCGACCGCCAACATCATCCGAGACGCCTGGGTATTCGGCATCATCCCGGAGGATCAGACCTGCGCGGGCTGGACCGTTCAAGGGATAGAGGACCTCTACGACAAGGTCACCGAGGCGTGGCACCCTTACGGGCATATGGTTTCCAGACTCCCGCCCGATCTACAGGAACGTCACTCACGGATCTATTCCGAAGCGATAGAAAAGGCACGCGCAGCCGGCTGGGATCCGGAGCTCGGCGACAGCGACTGAGCGGACGCAGCTCCTCGGAGCGGCCGAGCGAGATTCGGATCCACGGGGCATCGCGACATGGCCGATTATCTGATTCGCGAGACCTTCTTTCGACCCGACGAAGCGGTCGCGCACGAGCAGACGCGGATCCCGGCAGCACTCTACAACGGCCTGCAGCTGCTCCTTCGACGCAGCGCCGGGAGCGCCGTCTTCATCCCGATCAGGTCGATGCAATATCAGGCCGTGGTCGATCGCGAGGAGGTGGTCTTTGTCGACAGTCACGGCGGTTATGCCTATCAGGACGGAGAAGGCGGTCGCCTGATCCGGATTGCCTGGCGACCGGCGGTCGGACGGGAGTCCATTTCGAACCCCGTCAATTGCGAGATCGTCTATTATTTTAGGGATATGCGGGAGACTCAGACGCGACTGCTCGGCGAGATCCAGCCGGTCATCAAGCAGATGCTGGAACGGCAGCGAAGTACCGGCGGACCGACACCGGCCCCGCGGGTGTTGCCCCTGAGGCGCCCCGCTTAGAGCCGCAGCGCAACCGAGCCCGAAGACGGGCTCCGACCGAAGCATGACAACAACAAGACGTCCCTTGGTCTGGACGACACAGCGGACCCTGCGCCCGACCCATTTCCCGGCGGGCGCGACCCTTCGGTGCCCGATACCGAGGCGCCGACTGCACGACGGAGGACCCGATGACAAGGCTTTTGACTTGGCACGACGAATGGTCTCTCAACATCGACGTCCTGGATGAGGAGCATCGAGGGCTGATCGAGCACCTCGCGGACATCTGTCACCGTTTCGGTCCCGAGGCATCCCCGCGACGCTCCGGCGACGCCTGCGCCCTCATCGATGCCCTGACCGATCTCGGCGAAGCCGTGCGGGAGCATTTCAAACGGGAAGAAGAACTGATGCAGACGGTCGGCTACGAGGACGTCGCCGAGCACCGCACCGAGCACGCACTCTTGATGGCCGAGTACACCGATCAGCTACGCCATTGGCGGGCGGAGGGCATCGACGTCTTCCACGAGGAGGCGCAGGAAGACGCACGCGACTGGATCCTGGACCACATCCTGGGCGCGGATCGCGATTTCGCGAAGGCATTCCACGAGATCGAAGACCACCTGACCTCTGCGGGGCACTGCCACGACGTGGCGGCGCGGGCGCGTCTCAACGCGGCCCGAAGATATCCTTGAGCATCTGCACCGTGGTCTGACGCCCAAGCTCGCCGATCGCCGTCGTCAGCGGGATCTCCTTGGGGCAGACCCGCACGCAGTTCTGCGCATTGCCGCAATCGCTCAAGCCGCCCTCGGCCATGATGGCGTGCAGACGTTGTGTCTTATCGTAACGCCCGGTCGGATGGGCGTTCATCAGCCGCGCCTGCGCCAGCGGGGCGGGGCCGAGAAAGGCGGAATGCGGCCCGAACTGCGGACAGGCGGCCATGCAGCAGCCGCACGACATGCAGCGGCTGTAGAGATAATTCGCCGCCCACTCGCCCGGCCCGATGCGCGGGGCGCCTTCATGTATGTCCCACACGCCGTCGATCTTGATCCACGCCTTGACCTGCTTCAGACCCTGATCGATCCGACTGCGATCGACCAGCAGATCGCGCACGATCGGAAACCTCGGCAAGGGCTCCAGCCGGATCGGCTGCTCGAGCTCCGCGACGAGTGCCGAGCAGGAGGGGCGCGGGACGCCGTTGATGAGCATGGCGCACGCGCCGCAGACCTCCTCCATGCAGTTGTGCTCCCAGATGACCGGATCGACCCGCTGGCCCGAGATCGTCACCGGGTTCTCCCGCAACGCCATCAGCAGCGAGACGATGTTGTGGTCGGGATGGCCGGGAATCGCAAATTCCTGCCAATAGGATGCGCTGTCGGGACGATCCTGACGGCGGATGTGCAGACGGATCGGCTGCTCGATCATCGGTAATCCCTCGGCTCGGTCGGCGCATAGACGCTCAGGTCGACCTCCTGGTAGCTGAGTCTGGGCCCGTCCTCGGTGTGCTCGGCGATGGTGGTCTTGAGCCACTGCGCGTTGTTCGCGTACCAGCGATTGCGATACGCCTCGAACTCGGGGTCGCCCGCAAAGGTCCCCTCCGGGATCGGGATATGGAAGGCGGGCTTGTAATGGGCGCCGCGACACTCGTCGCGAGCCAGCGCGCCCTTGGTCACCACGGCGGCCAGCTCGATCATGTCGCGCAGTTGGCGCGCGAAGGCCAGACTTTGATTCGCCCAGGTGCTCGATTCCCCGAGGCGGGCCTTGCTCAGGCGCTCCTGCAGCATCTGCAGCTCGCCGAGGGCAGATTCCAGCTCCGGGTTCGAGCGCACCACTCCCACTTTGGCCGTCATGAGCGCGCCGAGATCCTTCTGGATGAGATAAGGCGTGTCGGCCCCCTCGGCCCGCATCAGCTCGGTGTTGATCGCCTTCTGTCGCGCGACCTCGGCCTGCGGGATCGCCGGAGCCAGCGCTCCGCGATCGGAGGCGAGCCCCTTGAGATAGCTCACCACCGACTCCCCGGCAACGCGTCCCGAGTAGCTTGCCGAGAGGAGCGAGTTGGCACCCAGTCGGTTGGCCCCGTGATAGGCGTAGTCGCACTCGCCGCAGGCATAGAGTCCGGGGATGTTGGTCGCGTGATTGCGCGGGCTGTCGGGTTGGATCCCGCCGTCGGCGGAACGCTCGAAGTCGACCCAAAGACCGCCCATCCCGTAATGCGCTGCCGGAAAGATCTCCATCGGCTCGGTCATCGGGTCGACACCGGCGAATTTGCGATAGATCTCCAGGATGGCGCCCAGGCGCGAGCCGATGAAAGCCGGATCCAGGTGTGTCAGATCCAGATAGACCCGGTCGCCGCCGTCGGCGCCGATGCCGAGACCCATCTGTCGGGTGACGGTCCAGATGGCGCGCGCCGCCTCGTCGCGGGCGACCGTGTTGCCGTAGGCCGGGAAGAACTCCTCGAGGAAATAGAAGCGCTCGGCCTCCGGGATGGTCTTGGGCGGACGCCGGTCGCCGGGCGTCTTCGGCACCCAGATGCGCCCGCCCTCCCCGCGCGCCGCCTCGCTCATCAGCCGGTTCTTGTCGTGCCCCATCATGGCCGTGGGATGGAACTGGAAGAACTCGGCGTTGGCCATCCAGGCGCCCTGTCGGTAGCAGCGGCTCGCCGCGGCACCGGTCGAGTTGGTCGAGGTCGTGCTCTTGGGCGCATAGAGCTGGCCCATGCCGCCGCTCGCCACGACGACCGCGTCGGCCGCGAAGGCGCGCACCTCCAGACTTCTCAGTTCCATCGCCACGATGCCGCGACAGACGCCGTCGGCATCCAGCAGCAGGGACAGAAACTCCCACCACTCATGCTTGACGACCTTGCCCTCGGACTCCAGTCGCCGGACCTGCTGGTCGACGCCGTAGAGGAGCTGTTGTCCGGTGCTGGCGCCCGCAAAGCAGGTCCGCTTGTTCTTCACGCCGCCGAAGAGACGCTGATCGAGCAGACCCTCGGGCGTGCGCGAGAAGGTCACGCCCATGCGCTCGAAGGTACGGATCAGCCCCGGTGCATCCTCGCACATCGCCTTCACCGGCGGCTGATTCGCCAGATACTCGCCGCCCTTGATGGTGTCGATGATGTGCTGACGGATCGAGTCGTGCTGCCCCTTGGTGTCGAGCACGGCATTGATGCCGCCCTGCGCACAGACCGAGTGACTGCGCTTGACCTCGAAGAGCGAGAAGAGCGTGACCGGAAAACCCGCGTCGGCGATCCGCAAGGTCGCCCAAAGCCCGCCAAGGCCGCCCCCGATGACGATGACGTTCGGCGTGCTCATGACAGAAACCCCATCAGGCCATGGATACCCATCGCCGCCAACAAGACACCGATCAGGACGCAGACCCAGCCGAACAGCGTTTGCCCACGGACCGAGGTCGTGAGTCCCCAGACGATCGCCATCGAGGCGAGCCCGTTGGCCAGATGAAACACCGAGAGCAGCAGACCGACGAGATACAGCCCGAGCATCCAGGGCTGGATCAACATCGCCTGCATGTGGGCGAAAAGATCGTCGCCCACGCTCGGATCCCAGAAACCGGCGATACGCGTCATCCCGACATGCAGCAGCAGAAAGAGCAGGATGCCGATGCCCGAGACCCGCTGCATCCAGTAGAGCCGATTGCGCGTGTAGCTGTAGCGCGCGAGCTCCGCACGCATCTGAGCCGTGATCACCAGACCATATCCGGCGTGGAAGAGCAGCGGCAACGCGATCACGAAGATCTCCATCAAGGGTAGATAATTCATGCCCTTGAGCGCCGCGACGACATGCTCGTTGTAATGCTCCGCACCGAAGCGCGACTGAGAGTTCTCCCAGAGATGGAAGATCAGGAAGGCGCCGACCGGGAGCAGACCAAGCAGGGAGTGCAGACGACGCAGGAGGAAATGCGGGTTGTCGATGGATGCGGACATGGGCGATCGGACAGCGGGGATCAGGGGACAGCTTACCCGGATCGGGCCGCCGGGGATCTGATCGGGCTCAGTCGGGAGTCAGATTGCCCTGAAGCGAGGCTAGCCCTGCTGCTTAAGGAACACCAGCCGCCCGTCCGATGCCAAGCCGCTAAGCCGGCGGATGCCGGTTCTACACGCAGGCATGACTCACGCTGCGAGTTTCACATCGGTAAGCGGAAAGTCATCGCCCTTGAAGAGTAACGGCTCATCAAGGGCACGGGCCAGGGCATAGGAAAAACAGTCACCGAGATTCAATCCTGCCGGGTGACGGCCCTTGCCGAAGCGGCGGAAACCCTCACGAGCCAGCCGTGCCTGTGCCATATCGAAGGCCACGAACTCGGTACCGGCGGTTGCCAGAAAGAGGTCCAGATCGCGAATACCTTCCGCACCCCGGCGTGCCTCGATGACGATCGACAACTCGACAAAGCTTGCGGTCGACAGGCGCCGTTGGCTTGCGGCTTCGATCAACTCATTGAACGCCCGGCGCTCGGGCTCGTCTTGCAGAATCGCCAGCAGGGCCGAAGGGTCGATGACCATCAGCGTGGCAGGCCATTGGCGTCGTAACCGAGAATGTCCTCGGCGGACCTCGGATCGAGCAGAGGCAGACTGGCGGAATGGCGGGCAATCGCGTCGAGCTCATCTGCCAGTCGGGACCTTCCAGGCGCCCGCTCAAGGCGCTCCAGGCGCTCGCGCAGGGCTAAGGTGACCGCGGTCGTCTTGGTCTCGCCGGTCAATGCGGCGACCCGCTCGGCGAGGCGTTCAGCCTCTGCATTGCGAATGTTGAGTGCCATAGGATGTCCAGTGTGTAGCCATCGATGGGGCAGTGTAGATTGCCATGCCGCCAGCCTGCAAGTGTTCGCTTCAGAACGGATTTCATGAGCCCCTGCCGGAACGCCCGACGCTCGGACTGACCCAATCTCGCATGGTCGCTCACTGAAGATCGACCCACTCCCAGTGGTTTTGCGGGTGTGTGGTTTTTCCGGGAATCGCCCGGCTCCGACAATGAGAACCCCCAACCAGCCGCGTCAGGGCTCGGACCGCCTGGGTTGCGGCAGCTCGCCTTCAACCATAATCGGCTTGATCGCATGCAGGATGTTGGCGAAGAGATGGCTGTGCTCGGCTTCTTCGCGGGCCAACAGGGCCTTCATGTGCTCGCGGCGGGTGGGCATGGAGAAGCAGGCGGGGCAAGAGTCCATGACGACCGGGAGGCACGCACGCTCGGCATAGTCGGCGGTCTGACGCTCTCGGCAATAGACCAGCGGGCGGATGATGCGCACGTCGCCCTCGTTGTTCAGATAATGGGCCTTCATGGTACGCAGTTGCCCGCCGTGGAAGAGCGACATCAGGAGACTCTCGGCGAGGTCGTCGAGATGCTGGGCCAGGGCCAGCACGCCGTAGCCCTGCTCGCGGCAGATGCGATACATGATGCCGCGCTTCATGCGCGAGCAGTAGGCGCAGAAGGAGTCGCCGTCCATGTGCTCCTTGGCCTGGTCCATCAGGGGCTGCTGCTCGTAGAACCAGGTCACGCCCAGACTCGTGTAGTAGTCCTTCAGGTGCTCGGGGTCGAATCCCGGCACCTGCGGATCGACGGTGAGCACCGCCAGATCGAAGCGCACCGGGGCGTAGGTCTGCAGGTGCTTGAGGATGTGCAGCAGGGAGAGCGAATCCTTCCCGCCCGAGACGCCGAGCAGGATGCGGTCGCCCTCGCCGATCATGCGGAAGTCCGCAATGGCGCGACCGACGAGGCGCAACAGGGACTTCGGGGGCTTGGGCTGATTGCGGTCGGAGGGGCTCATACGAGGGTCGTCTTCGCGCGTTGCGCGCTTTGGCGGTTCAGGTTCGGGACCTTGGAACGGCGGGTTGTCAGGAAGGCGAACCGATGGACCTCGACCTGCCAATCGGTCTCGTCGGCAATCAAGAGGAGACAGGAGGGTCCGCCGTAGGTGCGGGTTCGACCTGCCGCGCCCGGATTCAATACCCAGGGCGCCGTATCCATGTCCAGAACCAGCCGATGGCTATGCCCGTAAACGATCGCCCGAGCCTTCGGGAAGCGGGCCCGCAGCCGAGCATGGCGGTCGCGCGCCGGACCCTGATGGCCGTGGATCACGACCAGGTAACCGCCCGGCAGCGCAAGCTCGACCCATTCCGGGAGCTGACGCAAGAGGTCATGATCCCGCTCCGGCCATCGGCGCGAGACATCGTTGTTGCCGCAGACGGCGAAGACGCGTCCGAGCCCGGGCTGCATCCGGGCGAGGATATCGGCATTGCCGATGTCCCCGCCGTGGATCGCCAGATCGCAGGTCGTGACCAAGTGCTCGACACGCGCGTCAAGATCCCCGTGTGTATCGGACAGGATCGCGAGGCGCAGGCTGCGGCCGGGTATCCGGGCGATCGCCCCCGCAGCGCCGGAGCCCATCGTTCTAATCCATCGTCAGCGCAAGCTTGCCGGTCACGTGCCCCGTCTCGATGCGCTTGTGCGCCTCCTGAGCCTGCGCGAGCGGGAAGGTCTCGGAGACATGGATGCGCAGATCACCGTGGTCGATCAGATTGGCGCAACGGCGCAGGATCTCGCCCTGATGGGTGCGCGCCCGCGGCACATCACGGAGCATCGGGGTGAGCATCAGCTCGAGACTGATCCGCAGATTGCGCACGCGCGCCTCTTTCAGATCCAGATCCGGCCCCGGATCCAGGATGGTCACCAGGTCCCCGTAGTGCGCCATCGCCGGGATGGTCTTGCGGAAGACCTCGGGGCCGACGGTATCGAGCGCGATATCCACGCCATGCCCTTCGCTCCAGTGCATCACGGAGTCGACCAGATCCTCCTCCTTGTAGTTGATGCAATACTCGGCGCCGAGCGCATGGGCGAAATCCGCCTTCTCCGGGCTGCTCACGGTCGTGCAGACGCGCGCGCCCGCCGCCTTGGCGAGCTGAATGGCCACATGCCCGACCCCGCCAGCGCCGGCGTGGATCAAGACGCGTTGGCCCTCCACGAGACGCGCCCGGTCGTGCAGCGCCTCCCAGGCGGTCAGCAGCACCAGCGGCGCCGCGGCGGCCTCCACGAAACCGATCTCGCGCGGCTTGGCCTGCGCCAGATGGTTGTCGAGCAGGATATACTCGGCATAGTTGCCGACCGGACCGCCGATCCCGCCCCAGCAGAACCAGACCTCGTCGCCCGGCTTGAAACGCGTCACCGCGTCGCCTGCCGCCTCGACCACGCCGGCCCCGTCGCAGCCCAAGACCGCCGGCAATCCGTTTGGCAGCAGGGGTCCGTTGTTGCGGATCTTGGTATCCACCGGATTCACACCGGCAGCCTTCAGCCTGACCAGGATGTCGTCCGGCCCGCCGATCTCGGGACGAGGCCGATCGACCAGTTGCAGAACGGCCGGTCCGCCGGTCTCGCGCATCTCGATTGCCTTCATGGACGTTTCACCTCGTGTCGTAAGTCTTCTGAATCCACTACCGACGGCAGCACTCACCGGCATGCTAGCCCCATCGACAGGTCCGGCACAATCCGAGGACCACGCCGAGTCTCGCCCCATCGCCAGCCTTTGTACCGGAGTACCCTGCATGCCCAACACAGCCAAGACAAAGCCCGCCAAACCGCCCTTGATCGTGCGCAACGCCCGTGTCAAGGACATCCCGGCCATCCGCGCACTCGATGCGCGGGTCTACGGGGCGAGCGGCATGGGCTCCTATTCGCGGGCGATGCTCCTGGGGCAGATCCATAACTTCCCCGAAGGCCAGTTCGTCGCCGAGTTCGAAGGCGCGATCGTCGGCTATTGCGCGACCTTCCTGATCGACGCCGACATCGCGCTCAAGCCGCATACCTGGCACGAGATCACCGGCGGCGGCTATGCCTCTCGACATGACCCGGAGGGCGACTATCTCTACGGCATGGAGGTGTGCGTCGATCCCGCCTACCGCGGCCTGCGGATCGGCCAACGCTTCTACGACGAGCGCCGCAAGCTCGCCCGCGCTTGGGACGTGAAGGGGATCGTCTTCGGTGGACGAATTCCCAATTTCACCAAGCTGCTGCGTCGTTTCGGCACACCCGAAGCCTATCTCGAAGAGGTCAAATCCGGCCGCTTGCGCGATCCGGTGCTGACCTTCCAGATACGCAACGGCTTCGAGGTACTCGGCCTGCTGCCGGGCTATCTCCCCGAGGACAAGGAGTCGGGCGGCTATGCCGTTCACCTGGTCTGGCGTAATCCCAATGCACCGGACGAGAAGGAAGAGCGGCGCGCGAAGAGCTACGGCGCGCGACTCCAGGATACTGTCCGCGTCGCGACCGTGCAGTACATGCAGCGCCGTGTCGGCTCCTTCGACGAATTCATCGATCTGGTGCGCTATTTCGTCGATGTGACGGCGGATTATCGCGCCGACTTCGTCGTCTTTCCGGAGCTGTTCTCGCTGCAGCTTCTGTCCATGGAGGATCAGCAGCTCACGCCCGCCGAGTCCATCGAGGCCCTGACCAAGTACACCGAGCCGCTCAAGGAGGCGCTGAGCAACATGGCAGTGCGCTTCAACATCAACATCATCGGCGGCTCGCACCCCACCCGCATGCCCAACGGTCGGGTCGAGAACGTCTGCTACGTCTGTCTGCGCAGCGGCGAGGTGCACGAGCAGGCGAAGATCCATCCGACCCCCAACGAGGTCTACTGGTGGAACATCGAGGGCGGCCACGCACTGAACGCGATCGACACGGACTGCGGCCCCATCGGTGTCCTGATCTGCTACGACGCCGAATTCCCGGAGCTCGGCCGTCATTTGGTGGATCAGGGTGCCAACATCGTCTTCGTGCCCTTCTGCACCGACGAGCGTCAGTCCTACCTGCGGGTGCGCTACTGCGCCCAGGCGCGCGCGATCGAGAACCAGTGCTATATCGCCATGTCCGGCAACGTAGGCAACCTGCCGAACGTGCACAACATGGATATCCAGTACGCCCAGAGCTGCATCCTCACGCCCTGCGACTTCCCCTTCGCGCGCGACGGGGTCGCGGCCGACACCACGCCCAATGTCGAGACGGTCGCCTTCGCCGATCTACGCCTGGAAGCCCTGCGCGCCGCACGCAACTCGGGGACGGTCCAGAACCTGAAAGATCGCCGGCACGATCTCTATACGACCGTGTGGCGGGAGCGTTGACGACACGCCGGATCAGCGGTTGTCCGTGCCGGTTGTGTCCGGCTTGTCGCAGCCCACTTTTGACATCGTCAGCCAGCATATGCGGCTCGGCGGCGCCCTCCTTGGGGACCTCAAGGCGATCTTTGCCTGTTGCACGGGCGGTTGCTATCGGCCACTCGATCCGCCGATCGGTTCGTCGTGGCGGATATGGCGCTCGCAGGGCGCGCCTATGATCCCAATGCCGATTTGGGGCACCCTGCTGGAGAAGGCGGCAACGGACAACGGCTTCGACTTGGAGGGGAAGCGGGAGGGGGAATTGAATTCCCTTCGCGAGCAGTCAGACCAGCCTGCGCATCTGGCTCCGCGTCCTGGACGGCCCGCTTTGCGGGGTTGCCCTTTCTCGTCGGGAGATCTGCCGGGCCCTGGCCGACCCGGGAGCACCCTGGACGGCCCCGTTGCCGCCGGGCGCCTGTGCTGCGCTTCGCCTAGGCGACGTGGCGTCGCTTCACCGCCTGATCCGGCACGCTTTTCAATTGTCGCGGACGCTCCCGGATACGCCGCTGCAGGCGTTCCTCCAATGGACGGCGTCGCTGCCGAGAACGACGGAGGCGGAGCGACTGGTCGTCCAACGCGTGGGTCAGGATCTGTTCCGCAACGGCCTGCTCGATTATTGGGATGGCGTCTGCGCGGTGACCGGGCTCGCCGTACCCGAGCTCCTGCGCGCGAGTCACATCAAGCCTTGGGCGGACTGCGGCACCGACGCCGAACGCCTGGACGTGTTCAACGGCCTGCTGCTTGCCCCCCAGCTCGACGCCGCCTTCGACCGCGGATTCCTGACCATCGACGACGCCGGCCGGGTCACCGTCTCGGACCTGCTCGGTCCAGCCCCGAGGCAAATCCTGAGGCTCGAAAAACCGCTTCGGGTGCACCGACTCGACGACAAACATCGGGCCTTTCTGGCGTGGCATCGGGAGCACGTCTTTATCGCGGCGGGGTCAGACCGATCTTGAGTAGCTGTCGGCCGGTCGCCGGCTATGCGTTTGCTGACAGACGCAGTCAGCCTATGGTCAGCACCCCTGCGTTACCTTGCACCCAAGGTCGCGACTCCTCGCGATCAAACCCCTTCAAGGCAACCGCCGGAGCGCGAACCATGAACACCTCTTCAATTCAGCATCCCGCACAGCCGAGCACGTTTGGCGTCATGCGGACACGTAGCGGTCTCGCGACCAGGGGTGTCCGTACCCCATCCGCCCGGCCGCGGCCGACGTTCGTTTCACGCCGCGCGGTCGAGCCGACGGTGTCGATCGAGGAGGCGATCGCACGTTACCTGACCGATCAGCCCCCGCAGCTCTATCGCAGCGGCGCCTGATCGCCGCGTCAGGGATCAGGGCAGCGCCGCCTTGGGGAACACCGCGTCCTTGATCTGCTCCGCGGTCAGTGCGGGGGCGCACTCCAAGATGAAGCGCACGGCATAGTCGCGCAGATAGTGACCGCGCCGTAGGCCCAGGCGGGCGGTATTGACCTCGAACATGTCCGGGGTGTCGAGCAGGCAGAGGCCCCCGTCGCGGGCAGGGTTGAAGGCCATGGCGGCGATGATGCCCACACCCATCCCCAGCTCCACGTAGGCCTTGATGACATCGGCGTCGAGCGCGGACATGACGATGTCCGGGACGACGCCGGCGCGGGCGAAGGCGGCATCGATGCGCGCACGACCCGTGTTCCCCGGATAGTAGGTAATGATCGGATAGTCCGCAATCGCGCTCAGGATCAGGGGCGAGACGTCGGTCAGCGGATGGGTGGTCGGGACGATCACCGCATGCTTCCACCGGTAGTAGGGGAAGCTGACCAGATCCTCTTCGCTCCCCAGCGCCTCGGTGGCGATCCCGATGTCCACCTGACCGTCGCGCAACAGGCTGACGATCTCCCCCGGCCCGCACTCGTGGAGCTCCAGATAGACCTTCGGGAACGCCTGCTTGAACCGAGTCACCACCGCAGGCAAGGCATAACGGGCCTGTGTGTGGGTCGTCGCGATGGCCAGGTGACCCGTATCCTGCTGCGCGAATTGCTCGCCGAGATGCTTGATGTTCTGGGTGTCGATCAGGATGCGCTCGACGATCGGCAGCAGCTCTTTGCCGGGCTCCGTCAAACCGAGCAGCCGCTTGCCGCGGCGCACGAAGAGCTCCATGCCGAGCTCGTCCTCCAGATCCTTGATGTGTTTGGAGACACCGGATTGTGCGGTATAGAGCGCGTTTGCGACCTCGGTCAGGTTGAAGTTGCGGCGGACCGTCTCGCGCACGATTCGCAGTTGTTGGAGGTTCATCTCAGGCGGCCTGACTCGGGAAGACGCGAATCTGCGACGGGACCAGCCGCACCCGTTGCCCGCGGGTCAGCGCCAAGGCGTCGACCTGCGCACGCGGCATGACGACCTCGTAATGGGCTGGCTCTCCGCGCACCGCGGCACCCGGTAGACTGTCGAGCTCCACCCGGACGTCGGCGCCGAAGATCAGGACGCGCTCGACGACCGCCGCGACCCCGTGCGGCGTGTCCGGATCGGTCACGATCCTCAGCTCATGGGGACGCGAGAACGCCACCGCTTCGGCGCCGTGGATCACCTGTGTCTGCTCATGCGGCAGGGTCGCCTCGCCGACGCGCAGATGCGGCCCCTCGATGCGTCCGTGAAAGACATTGACCGCGCCGAGAAACCCGTAGACGAAGGGGGTGGCGGGGGCCTCGTAGACCTCGGCCGGGGTGTCGACCTGCTCGACGCGGCCACGGTTCATCAGGACCACCCGATCCGCCACCTCGAGGGCCTCTTCCTGGTCGTGCGTGACGAAGATCGAGGTCACCTGAAGCTCGTCGTGCAATCGCCTCAGCCAGCGGCGCAGCTCCTTGCGAACCTGGGCATCGAGCGCACCGAACGGCTCGTCGAGCAGCAGAACGCGCGGCTCGACGGCCAATGCACGGGCCAGCGCGACGCGCTGGCGCTGACCGCCGGACAACTGTGCCGGGAAGCGCTCGGCCAGCGCGTCGAGCTGGACGAGATCGAGCAGGCGATGGACCCGCCGGCGAATCTCGGCGTCGTCGGGACGTTCGCGCCGCGGCTTCACGCGCAGCCCGAAGGCGACGTTCTCAAGCACGGTCATGTGACGAAAGAGCGCATAGTGCTGGAAGACGAACCCGACCCGGCGTTGGCGCACATGGGTATCGGAGGCATCCTCGCCCTCCAGGATGACGCGGCCCGAGTCGGCTGTCTCCAGGCCCGCGATGACACGCAACAGCGTGGTCTTGCCGCAACCCGAGGGTCCCAGCAGCGCCGTCAAGGCACCGGTCGGGAAGTCGAGCGACACCTGATCCAGCGCGACGAATTCGCCGAATTGCTTATGAATCTCTTTGACTTGGATGCTCATGGATGGGTCCTTAGATGGTGTCCCGAAGTCCTCGCTCGACCTTCCATTCGATGAAGGTCTTCAGCCCCAGGGTCACCAGCGCCAGCAGCGCCAACAGCGAGGCCACGGCGAAGGCCGCGGCGAAATTGTATTCGTTGTAGAGGATCTCGACGTGCAGGGGCATGGTGTTGGTCTGGCCGCGGATATGGCCGGAGACGACGCTCACCGCACCGAACTCGCCCATCGCACGGGCGTTGCACAGGATCACGCCGTAGAGCAGGCCCCATTTGATGTTGGGAAGTGTCACCCGCCAAAAGGTCTGGAAGCCGGAGGCGCCGAGCACGACCGCCGCCTCTTCTTCCTCCCGGCCCTGCGCCTCCATCAGCGGGATCAGCTCGCGCGCGACGAAGGGGAAGGTGACGAAGACGGTCGCCAGCACGATGCCGGGGACGGCGAAGATGATCTTGATGTCGTGCGCGAACAACCAGGCCCCGAACCAGCCGTGCGCTCCGAACAGGAGCACGAAGATCAGGCCCGCGATCACGGGCGAGACCGAGAAGGGCAGATCGATCAGGGTGGTGAGAAAACGCTTGCCGCGGAACTCGAACTTGGCGATCGCCCAAGCCGCGGCGACCCCGAACACCAGATTGACCGGCACCGAGATGGCCGCCACCAGCAGCGTCAGCCGTACCGACGCCAAGGCATCCGGGTCGGTGATGGCCGTGAGATAGGTCAGCCAGCCCTTGCGCAGGGCCTCGGTGAAGACCGCGATCAGCGGCATCAGCAAGAACAGCAGGAAAAAGGTCAGCGCCGCCGTCAGGATCAGCCACTTCACCCAGTCCGTCTCGCGGGTTGCAGGATTTGTCTCGTAACGACGGGCATCGCCCCGCCCGTACAGGGTGCCGACGGCAACCATCAGCGATTCCTCCCGGTCCGCTTCGCGCTCCAAGCCTGCAACAGGTTGATGGCCAGGAGCATGAGAAAGGAAAAGACCAGCATGACGACCGCCACGGCGGTCGCGCCGGCATAGTCGTACTGCTCGAGCTTGGTGATGATGATGAGCGGCGTGATCTCGGACACCATCGGAATGTTGCCGGCGATGAAGATCACCGACCCGTACTCGCCGACCGCCCGGGCAAAGGCCAGCGCGAAACCGGTCAGGAGGGCCGGCAACAAGGTCGGCAGAAGTACCTTGGAGAAGGTCTGCAGCCGGTTGGCGCCCAAGCTCGCCGCGGCCTCCTCCAGCTCGGTCTCGAGGTCTTCGAGGATGGGTTGAACGGTGCGCACCACGAAGGGGACGCCGATGAACACCAAGGCCACCAGCACACCGAGCGGGGTGAAGGCGACCTTGATGCCGAGCGGCGCGAGCAGGCTACCGATCCAGCCGTTGCCGGCATAGAGCGCGGTGAGGGCGATGCCGGCCACCGCGGTCGGCAGCGCGAAGGGTAGATCCACCAGCGCGTCGATCAGCTTCTTACCCGGGAAGCTGTAGCGAACCAGCGCCCAAGCCAACATCAGACCGAAGACCGCGTTGATCGCCGCCGCCAGCAGCGACGCACCGAACGAGAGCTTGTAGGTAGCCACCACCCGCGGGGAGGAAACAATGGCCCAGAATTCGCTCCCGGACAGGGTCGCCGACTCGAGAAAGACCGCCGACAGCGGAATCAACACGACGAGCGACAGATAGACCAGAGTATAGCCGAGTGCGAGGCCGAAGCCGGGTAGCACGCGGGTCTGGCGCGTCGGGTTAAAGAAGGTCGCAACGCCCATTATGGCTTTACCGGGGTCGGGCCGAGGGTGCCGACATCGGCGAAGGGCATGGAATCCAATGTCATGGCGGCAGATCTCGGGAGTCGGAGTACACCTTCAGGCTAGTGCAAGACGCACCTCTCCGGAACCGTCGAATCCTGCTTTGGTTATCAGGTTTGACGATAAGAGCGATTGTCGCGGGTTCGCGCCGAGCCGCGTCTGCTGCGCCGCCGGCGAGACCTGCAAGGCCGAGCCGATGCGCATGCGCTCGCGTCGCGCAGAACGCAATTTAAACGATAAGGTTTGCGGATTTCGTTGGTGGGCACGGCTCGACGACGGTGCTTCAATCCTGGTCACACGATCCCGTTTCGACAGCCAAAAGGACCCGACCATGACCGTCACAATGCCCCCGAAATCCATACTCGCCGCCGCCGTGCTCGGCCTGTCGACCCTCGGCATGGCACACGCCGAGACGACCCTGCTCAACGTCTCCTACGATCCGACGCGCGAGCTTTACCAGGAATTCAACCCGGCCTTCAGCAAACACTGGGAGGAGAAGACCGGCGAGAGGGTCAGGATTCAACAGTCGCACGGCGGGGCCGGCAAGCAGGCCCGCGCGGTCATCGACGGATTGGAAGCCGATGTCGTGACCCTGGCGCTGGCCTACGACATCGATGCCATCGCCGAGACCGGTTTCCTGGCCAAGGACTGGCAGTCGCGACTACCGCTGAACAGCTCGCCCTACACCTCGACAATCGTCTTCCTGGTCCGCAAGGGCAATCCGAAAGGGATCAAGGACTGGGGAGACCTGGTCAACGAGGGGGTCGCCGTGATTACGCCCAATCCCAAAACCTCGGGCGGCGCGCGCTGGAACTATCTGGCGGCTTGGGCCTGGGCCGAAAAGGAATACGGCGGCGACGAAGGCCGGGGGCAGGACTTCATCGCGCGACTCTACAAGAATGTCCCGGTGCTCGATTCGGGTGCCCGCGGCTCGACCACCACCTTCGTGCAGCGCGAGCTCGGCGATGTCTTCCTCTCCTGGGAGAACGAGGCGTTCCTCGCACTCGAGGAGTTCGGCGAGGACAAGTTCGAGATCGTCGTTCCATCCCTGTCGATCCTCGCCGAGCCGCCGGTCACGGTCGTGGATCGCACGGTGGACAAGAAGGGAACACGCGAGGTCGCGACGGCCTATCTGGAATTCCTCTACTCGCCCGAGGGCCAGGAGCTTGCCGCCAAACACTTTTATCGCCCCACCGATCCCGAGGTCGCGGCACGGTACAAGGATCGGTTTGTCCAGGTCGATATGGTGACGATCGAAGCCCTGGGCGGCTGGAAGGCCGCCCAGGAGAAGCACTTCGCCGACGGCGGCATCTTCGACCAAATCTACAGCGTTCGCTGACTAAACCGCGTCCAGAGCGACATGCGTAGTTTTCATTGTTCGTTTAGCTTCGGAGATATCCTTGATCCCAGTGGGACGCGGTTTAGAATTTAAGATTTTCAATACTTTAAACCGCGCCGGCTCCGACAGTCGTCGGAGCCGGCGCGGCCAAGCCATCCAACAAATTACGCATACCGCACCGGGCGCGGTTTAAAACGACATCGACAAGGACTCGATGATCGCCTCGGCCGCCTCCTCGGCCGAGAGCCGGGTCGTATCGATGCGGATCTCGGGTGCTTCTGGCGGCTCGTAGGCGCTATCGATGCCGGTGAAGTTCTTGAGATCGCCGCGACGCGCCTGCTCGTAAAGGCCCTTTTGATCGCGGCGCTCGGCCACCTCGATCGGCGTGTCGATGAAGATCTCCACGAACTCCCCTTTCGGGAAGAGCTGTCGGACCATGCGCCGTTCGCTGCGGAAGGGCGAGATGAAGGCCGTCAGGACGATCAGCCCGGCGTCGGTCATGAGCTTGGCCACCTCGCCGATGCGTCGGATGTTCTCGACCCGGTCGGCATCGGTGAACCCCAGATCCTTGTTTAGCCCCTGACGGACATTGGTGCCGTCCAACAGAAAGGTGTGGCGCCCCATGGCGTGCAGCTTCTTCTCGACCAGGTTGGCGATGGTCGTCTTGCCCGAGCCCGACAGCCCGGTGAGCCAGAGCAGTCGCGGCTGCTGATTCTTGATGGCGGCGTGGGCGGTGCGGTCCACGTCGATCGTCTGCCAGGGCAGATTGTGGCTGCGTCGCAGGGCGAAATGGATCATGCCGGCGCCGACGGTCGCATTGTTCAGCCGGTCGATCAGGATGAAACCGCCCAGGTCCGGATTCTCCGCATATGGCTCGAAGGGGATCGCCTTGCTCGTGGCGATGTTGCACACCCCGATGCCGTTCAGCGCCAAGGTCTTGCCCGGCTCATGGGCCATCGTGTTGACGTTGACCTGGTATTTCTCGTCGGTCACCGTGACCGTCGCCTGCGTCGTGCCGATCTTCATGATGTAGGCACGACCCGGGATCATCGGCTCTTCAGCCATCCAGACGATGGTCGCCTCGAACTGATCGGCCACTTCGAGCGGTTGGTCGGCCGGGGTGATGACTTGACCGCGCGAGCAGTCGATCTCGTCGGCCAGGGTCAGGGTGACCGATTGGCCGGCGCCGGCCTCGCTCAGATCGCCGTCCAGGGTGACGATACGCGCGACGGTGGAGGTGGTGCTGCCGGGCAGGATGCGCACGGCGTCTCCCGGTTTGATCCACCCACTGGCGATCTGGCCCGAGAAGCCGCGGAAATCGAGATTCGGACGGTTGACCCATTGCACCGCCATGCGGAACGGCCGCTCGATCATCCGGGTCTGGTCGATCTCGACCGTCTCCAAATACTCGAGCAGGGTCGGGCCTTGATACCAGGGCGTGGCGTCGCTCTTGGACGTAATGTTGTCGCCCTTGAGACCCGAGATCGGGATCGCCTGAAAGCTGCCGACCCCGATCTGGTCCGCGAATGCACGGTAGTCGCCGATGATGCCGTCGTACCTCGCCCGATCGTAGTCGACCAGATCCATCTTGTTGATGGCGAGCACGATGTTGCGGATGCCGACCAGATGGGCCAGATAGCTGTGGCGCCGCGTCTGGGTCAGCACGCCCTTACGTGCGTCGATCAGGATGACCGCGAGATCCGCCGTCGAGGCGCCGGTCACCATGTTGCGCGTGTATTGCTCATGGCCGGGCGTGTCCGCGACGATGAATTTGCGCCGGTCGGTGGCGAAGAAGCGATAGGCGACATCGATGGTGATGCCCTGCTCGCGCTCCGCGGCCAGACCGTCGACCAGCAATGCGAAATCGATCTCCTGGCCCTGGGTGCCGACCCGTTTGGAATCCGCTTCGAGCACGGCGAGCTGGTCCTCGAAGATCATCTTGCTGTCGTAGAGGAGCCGGCCGATGAGTGTCGATTTGCCGTCGTCCACGCTCCCGCAGGTGATGAAGCGCAGCATCGTCTTGTGCTGATGCTTCTCCAGATAGGCATCGATATCCCGCGCGATGAGCTCATCGGTCTTGTAGATGTCGTTGGCCATCAGAAGTACCCCTCCTGCTTCTTCTTTTCCATGCTGGCGGATTGGTCGTGGTCGATGGCGCGACCCTGGCGCTCGGACGTCGTGGTGAGCAGCATCTCCTGAATGACCTCGGTCAGGGTCGTGGCCTCGCTCTCGACCGCGCCGGTCAGGGGATAGCAGCCGAGCGTGCGGAAGCGGATCGAGCGCATGCGGACCTCTTCGCCGTCCCGCAACGGAAAGCGATGGTCATCGACCATCAGAATCAAGCCGTCGCGGATCACGGTCGGGCGCGGGGCACTGAGATACAGCGGGACGATCTCGATCTGCTCAAGATGGATGTATTGCCAGATGTCGAGCTCGGTCCAATTGGACAGCGGGAAGACACGGATGCTTTCGCCCTTGGCCTTGCGAGCGTTGTAGAGCTTCCAGAGCTCGGGGCGCTGATTCTTCGGATCCCATCGGTGATTGGCCGAACGGAACGAGAAGACGCGCTCCTTGGCCCGGCTCTTCTCTTCGTCGCGACGCGCGCCGCCGAAGGCCGCATCGAAGCCGTATTCGTCGAGCGCCTGCTTCAAGCCTTCGGTCTTCCACAGATCGGTGTGCAAGGAGCCGTGATCGAAGGGGTTGATGCCGCGCGCGATCGCCTCCGGATTCTGATAGACGAGCAGCTCCATACCCGCATCGCGCGCCGCCTTCTCGCGCAGCCGGTACATGTCCTGAAACTTCCAGGTGGTATCCACATGCAGGAGCGGAAAGGGCGGCGTGGACGGATGGAAGGCCTTCTTGGCCAAGTGGAGCATGACGGCGGAATCCTTGCCGACCGAGTAGAGCATCACGGGGCGCTCCACCTCGGCCACCACCTCGCGCATGATGTGGATGCTTTCGGATTCCAGGCGTTGCAGGTGCGTGAGGGTCGGCATCAGGTTCGGACCGGGGCTGTGGGTTACGAGGATCGGATACGGGTGTCCGCGGAATGTCCGCGCGGGTCGTGGCGGCCCGCACGCGCGGGGGCATCGGCCGCGCGACTTCGAGTCTATCAGGTCCCGCTCGGCCGTCGCGCTAGGGATTTCAGCGCAAACCTCGGGGTCTGCCCGATACCCTCCTCATGGCAGACACGGCCGCTCTTCACAATGCGGCGGATCAGGTTCCGGGCGAGAGCGTGATGCGCGTGGCCGTTCAGCCACCCCGAGACAGTGCGAGCCTGCCGTCCGTCCGATCCATCAGGGCTCCGGGCTTGACGAGCCGACTCGACTACCCCAACCTTCAGTTTGTGTAGCAACAGCGTCCTTGAACGCGAAAGCTCGCGTCAACTCGCATTTGAGCAGCAAGGCATTTCGTCGTCAGCGATGGCGCCTTTGCTTCACATCCGATCAATCTTGAAGGTGCCGATCCCTCCAAGGCCGATCGGGCCTGGATCTAGACCATGCTCGGACGTGCCGCAGCCCCGAAGATGCGATTACTTCGGATCCTTTTAGGGTCCAGTCTCGGATTGACGAGAGAGGAGCGCGGCAGCCCGTGCACTGTTCGTCGGGGGCGACGCGGCGCGGCGCGGCGCGCCGAACCATTCCTGTGGGCATTGATAGGCTTCGCGTTTGCCGGAGGCTGCTTCGGGGCCGACGTTCGGCTCACCTGGAATCCGGTGAATGACCCTCGAGCGTCGAGATACCAGGTCCATTTCGGACAAGCGAGCCGGACATACGCAGGCTCGGTGGACACAACCGAAACGACCGCCGTCATCGGTGGCCTCACCCCCGGTCAGCTTCACTATCTCGCTGTGCGCGCCTGCACGCGAGACGGTCTTGTATGCAGTGAGTTTTCGAACGAAGTCATTGCCGCCATCGCGGCCGACGGGGAAGCGCTGCCGGTAGAGCCCTGCTGGGCCTGCTTGCCGAACGAAGGAGGCTGGCGTGCCACCTTGAATTGAGCCTGATCTGCGTCGAGGCTGACTCGCTTCACGTTCATCGAACCGCACTCGCGGACGCGAACCGCATTCACCGGATACAATCTCGACACCCGAAACAGTGACTCGTCGATATCTCCCCTTGCTCGTCGTTGCTGCGACGACGACCGCCGCTTTCGTACTCACTCCGGACGAGCAGGCGCGGCCGATCACGCAAGCGATCGAGCGTCAGCCGATGGCGCAGCCGGGCGACGCTGCGCACACCGACGCGACTACGCCGGAGCCCGTCGCCGCGGTCATCCCGCTGACAGCGGAGGCCGCATTCCCGTCTGAGAAGCATGGCGCAGAGACCTTCCGGATCAAGGAGCCAGCCGAGCCGCAGCGCAGTCACGACATCGGTGATCCGATCCCGGTCGAAGAGACAGGCCCAGCTACCAGAACCGACCTTGTCCAAATCGGAGAACCCATGGACGCCGATGCGCCCGCCCCCGAGTCTTTTTACGCTGCGGAACCCGCGCCGATCCAGATCGGTCGGACCCTTGACGTGAACGAACCGGATGTTTGGTATCTTCCCCGAACATCCACCGAGGTCATCGAGATCGGCACCCAGCTCGACGCCGACTCTCCATGGCCGAACCAAAACCAGGAACGGGAGCCCGTGGACATCGGGCCACCAATCGAGGCCGAAGGATTCGGAACCGTGCTTTGATGAGTTGATCATGCGGGTTTCGGTGCGAAACCCGGGCGCTTCGGCCGCCGTATAGTCGTATATGGGTATACGGGCCGACGCACAGCATCGTCCGCTCTTCAATGCCTTCAAACACGGCAAAATGCCGGGGGCACCGATGAATTTCGTTTCGATCACCAAGAAAGCAGCCGTCGCAGCTGTCCTGCTTATGCTGTTGCCGAGCGGCTCGGTCTTGGCCGCCGAGGCCATGGTTACGTCCCAGGTCAATCGGGTCTTGATTTCAGCCGACAGCACTTATGGCGGCTGCATGGCATTCTTGAGCTCCAATCCGCAAAACCACTTGCCGTCGTGCCTTGCAGACTGGGTCAGCTTCAGTTGCAGCGGCCACTTCACGGATGCGGTCAGAGGGTTTCGGATGTTGGACCAAGCACAGCTTGCTCTGGCCACGAACAAGAGCGTCATGGTCGTGGTGGACGACAGTCGCCGCCACAACGGCTATTGTTTCGCCTCTCGCATCGATGTGCTCCGATAACTTGCGTCGGGAGGGTTCCGATCGCATTGGAGGTCAAAGCGCGATGGACGTGCACCGATCAGGGCGTCACGATCGGCCTAGCCCCGGACACAGGTAAAACCTGACCCGGGATTCTCGTCGAGGTCTACCCGCGGAACTCAGCGCCGCCTCTGTTGGCTGTGTAGCCGTGCCAGAAGCTCCAGCAAGGGAGCCGCCTTGTCGTAGGTCTCGCGATACTCGGACTCGGGGTCGGAGTCGGCCACGATGCCGCCGCCCGCCCAGAGGCGAATGACACCGGCCGAATGGACCAGGGTGCGGATGGCGATATTGGTGTCCATGGTGCCGTCGTAGCCGAGATAGCCGATCGCGCCGCAGTAGATACCGCGACGGTGTGGCTCCAGCTCCTCGATGATCTCCATGGCGCGGAGCTTGGGCGCGCCTGTGATCGACCCGCCCGGAAAACAGGCTCGCAGGAGATCCACCGCGTTGCGCCCATCGGCGAGACGACCGCGGACCGTGCTGACCAGATGATGAACCCGCGTATAGCTCTCCACCTCGAAGAGCGTCGGGACGTGCACACTGCCGATGGCGCAGACCTTGCCCAAATCGTTGCGCAGCAGGTCGACGATCATGAGGTTCTCGGCACGATCCTTGGTGCTCCGGCGCAGTGACTCCGCCAGCCTCCGATCCTCGGCGGGATGGCTCCCGCGCGGCCGTGTCCCTTTGATCGGCTTGGTCTCGACCCGGTCGCCGCGCACCCGCAGGAAACGCTCGGGCGAGGAGCAGAGGACTCTGCAGTCGGGTGTCGCAAGATAGGCCCCGAAAGGCGCAGGATTCAGTCGCCGTAGACCCTTGTATGCCTGCCAGGCGTCGCCCTGCGCCGGGGCAGCGAAGCGTTGGGCGAAATTGACCTGGTAGCAGTCGCCCTCGTGCAGGTAGTGGCGGATGCGGTCGAGTGCGCTCAGATACCGAGCGCGGCTCAGGTTGGACCGAACGGGTGCCAGGACACGAAAGGCACCGGTCGCGGGATCCGCCCCGGACAGGGCGCGGATCAGACGCCCGAACACTTCGTCGAGACAGGCCGAATCCTGCGCAACGAGCCGGGAACGGCCGCGCACGTGATCCACCACCAAGGCCCAGTCATAGATCCCGATAGCCATATCCGGGATGCCCTCCGCGTCTTCCGCCACGCTCGGGAGACGTTCCAGACGGCGGGCAAGATCATAAGCGAAGTAGCCGATCGCGCCTCCCCAGAAGGGCAAACCGGGGATGCGGGGTCGCCGCGGCCCAAGCGCCGCGTCCAGCAACGCGAAGGGATCCGCGGGGGAGCTGCGCACGCCTTGCGCGTCGCGAATCTCGGTCCGATCCCCATGCGTCACCAAGGTGACACGCGGGTCGGCGGTTAGGATATCGTAGCGTCCCAGCGTACTCGCCGGCCGGCCACTGTCGAGAAAGACCGGCCAAGCGCGGCGGACCAGAGTCTCGAAGACGGGACTGCTGTCGGGGCGATAGGGAAACTCGCGTACACAGGGGGGCATCAACCTGAATCCGGCAATTGGAGGCGCTTGGGCGTAAAGCTTGCCTTGGACAGCAGGCTTCCGTGACATCCTGATCGCTCGCCCGGTCGGTCGCCACTCCGATTTCACCCATGATGTCTCGGGTCCCGACCGCTGAAGTTCTCGCCCGACACCAGGGAGCCGCCCCCGATGAACCGCTTGCGCCCGTCCGACCACCGCCCACGCACCTTCATCGACCTCTTCTCGGGTGCCGGTGGCATGAGCTACGGCTTTCACGCGCACCCTTCGTTCCGGGTCGTCGCCGCATTCGACGGCGAGCGCGGCAAGCCGAGCAGCGGGAAGGGCCGCTCCGGATGCAACGAGACGTTTCGGCACAACCTTGATCTCGCGCCGACCTCGACCGATCTCGCCCATGTCGACGATGGCTTCATCGAGGCAGCGCGAGGAGACATCCTCGGCGGACGGGATCTGGACGTCTTGTCGGCGTACCCGCCCTGCACCGGATTCTCACGGGCCAATCCGAACAACCATCTGGATGACGACGAGCGCAACAGCCTGGTGGTGCGCACGACGCGATGGGTGCGCCTTCTTGTGCCGCGGGTTCTGGTCATGGAGAACGCGCGGGAGCTCTTGAAGGGCAACTTCGCGCATCACTTCCGCGAGCTTCGGCGGCAGCTCGAACGAATGGCCTACGACGTCCACGCAAGCATCCACATGCTCGACAGGTTCGGGCTTCCCCAGCGTAGAGAGCGCGCGTTGGTGGTCGCGACCAGACTTCCGATCGGCGCGAAGGGCCTCGAAGACCTCTGGCAAGGCTACGAAATCGATCGAAAGGCCACCCACGTGCGCCGATGCATCGGTCACCTACCGCCGGTGTCTGCGGGAGAGCGCCATCCGGAGGACCCCTTCCACGTCTCGCCCGGGATGAACGGCACAACGCTCGCCCGCATCCATGCGATCCCCGTCGACGGAGGCTCGTGGATCGACCTTCGGGACCATCGGGACGCGGACCTTCTCATGACGCCCGCGATGAAACGCTACGTTGCGGCCCGGGACTTCGGGTCCCACCCGGATGTTTACGGGCGAATGGCCTGGGACCGACCGGCAGTCACGCTCAAGCGCGAATGCGCACACGTCGGCAACGGTCGCTACAGCCATCCGGAGCAGGATCGCCTCTGCACCCTCCGAGAGCTCGCGCTGCTGCAGGGTTTCCCCGAGCATTACCGGTTCGGCGGCGGATCTTTGTCCAACCAGTACCGCCACATCGGAGATGCGGTCCCGCCGCTGATCTCCCATCAGCTTGCCCATGTCGTTGAGTGGATGTTCACGGGCGAGAAACCCAACGTCGCTGACTGCGTGCTGCCCGGCACCAGCCTGCGCGCGGACGACATCCAGCCGGCGGCGATCCAACCCCGTCGAAGCAGCCTAGCAACCGAAGCTCGACTCGAGGTTTCCGCCGCTTCGCCCCGTCGAATCTAGGGATGCCCGCCGGAGCCCGAGCCTTTCCGCGACGCGTCTCCTGCTGGATCCGCGTCGTCGAAAGGCTCGACCCCGTCGCGCTCGCAACGCTCGAGCAGCTCGGCCAAAATCCCGACGCCGGGCACCGCGAGATTCGGTGGCGCGACGTCGGCCAGCGGGACCAGCACGAAGGCACGTCGGGCCATCTCCGGATGCGGGATCGTCAGGCCGGGCTCGTCGATCCGCGCGTCGCCGTAAATGAGGATGTCGAGATCCAGAATACGCGGCCCCCAACGGGTGCCGTCGCGCCGACGGCCGTGGGCCAGCTCGATCCGATGGAGCTCCGCCAAGAGTGCCTGGGGTGCCAGGCGGGTCTCGAGACGGGCCGCCGCGTTGATGTAGTCGGGTTGGCCGGGCGGGCCGACGGGTGCCGTCCGATACAGGCGCGAGGCGGCCTGCAGACGGCTTTCGGGCAGCGCGCCCAGCTCGCCGATGGCCGCCCTCACCTGCCGCTCGGGCTCCTGCAGATTGCTGCCGAGGCCGATCCAGACGGCGACCGGCGCACCGAGGGTCAACCGACCGGGGGAAGAGTCAATCAGGGTCATGGAAGCCGCCTCGAACGCATCCGCAAAAAGACCGCCCCCGGCATCCGTTCTCGCGGATGACCGGGGGCGGTCGGCGCACACGCGATGGTGTGCGATCGGGCGCTCCAGGCGCCTTGTCTATTACGCAACCTCGATCCGCCGACGCTCCGTCTTCTCGGTCTTCGGCAGATGGATCTCGAGCACACCGTCCTTGAACTCGGCCTTGGCCTGCTCCAGGTCGACATTCTCGGGCAGACGCAGCGACCGTACGAAACTGCCGCGCGCGATCTCGGACCGGTAGTAGGTGCCCTTCTCTTCGGTCTTCTCATGCTTGCGCTCGCCCTTGAGCGTCAACACCTGGCCAACCAGCTCGATCTCGAGATCCTTCTTCTCGACGCCCGGCACCTCGGCGCGCAACACAAGCTCCTCTTCGCGGTCGATCAAGTCGACCTTCGGGGTCATCTCAACCGCATGCTCAAGGCGCACCCACTCCGGCCACATCTCACGGAACGGGTGCATCCAACCGTGACGCCAACCGCGCTGCGGGCCGCCCAGCATCAGGTCGTCGAAGGCGCGATCCATCTCGTCGAAGAGTGTCATCTCACGACGCGGGACCGCTTCGCCAATCGCTTTGCTCTTGGTTTTCATGGCAGTCCTCCTGTCTTCTATTCCCACTTAAAGTATAGCTCAGAGGCCAAGGCTTGCTCCCTTCCCTCGCCTGAACCACATTACGGCTGCCATGGATTGATCGTGTCGAGACCGCAATCCTCGAAGTCGACGACGTTACGTGTCGCCAAGCGACCTCCCCGGGATTGGGTGATGGCAGCGATTTGCGCGTCGAACTGCGAAATCGGACGGCCCATTCGCTGTCGCTCCGCCACAATGACTGAGTACGCAGTCGCTGCGTCACTGTCGAAGGGCAGGACGCGTCCGCTAAAGTCCTCTGCAAAGAGGGCTGCTACGGCCATCTCCAACTGTCGGCGACGTTGTCCGTTCGGAAGCAGCCCGACACCAAAGAGCATTTCCGCCTGAGTAACGGTGGTCGTGAACAAAGTCTCAAGCGGCTGAGAGGCAGTCCAATCGATGACGGCAGGCTCCGGCTTTGCGCGCAGCAGCTCCGAGAGCACATTGGTGTCGAGGACGATCACTGGCGACTCAACCGCCTAGAGCGGGCGGCTCACGCATATCTTCGCGCTCCGGTTGCGGGAGCTCGACGTCACCAAGCGGCCCGAACCGGGCGCGAATGCATTGGACCAGATTGGCTCCTGCGGCCTTCTCCTGACCGAGCACGGTGCGCAGAATGGTGCGAGCCTCGTCTTCCATGGAACGACCGTGGCTGGCCGCACGCATACGCAGCTGCGCCTTGATTGAATCGTCGAGGTTGCGGATCGTGAGGCTGGCCATCTCTCTATTCCCGGTTTCGAAGACGATTTCATCGTAATCATTGATATCAATGAAATCAAATCAGGGTCGGCAGAAGTCGTTTCGACGCGCGGCGGACGCGATCGGATGCATGGGGTCTTCCGGTGCGATAGGATCCATTGCAACCCCATACCTGATGCAGCGTTCTTATCGTAAGGCCGCCATCGGATGTGGGTGACGAACCACTTTGAGTCGCCGCCAGCACGCGCCCTTGCGAACGTTTCACCGAAACGAGGAAACGGAGCATGTCGAATCCAGCCGGCAAGCCATCCCATCCTACGCCGGATCCTTGGCACGGTACCGACTATGCGCACCACTCCGGTTTACAGGCGGCGATGGCCGACGAAGTGCTCGCGCAGATGCAGCTGCGCGGCGATGAGCAGGTGCTCGACCTGGGCTGCGGCGACGGCAAGATCAGCGCGCGCATCGCCGCGCGGCTCGCCGGCGGTGCCGTGCTGGGCGTGGACGCATCGGCCGACATGGTCGCCTACGCGCAACGGCAATTCGGCGCCGACCAATTGCCGAACCTGCGCTTCGAGGTGGCCGACGCGCGCCGCCTTGGTTTCGAAGCCCGCTTTGACCTCGTGGTCTCGTTAAACGCCCTGCACTGGGTGCCGCAGGCGGCCGATGTGTTGCGCGGCATCTGCCGGGCACTGAAGCCGGAGGGACTGGCGCGCTTGCGCTTGGTCACGCGCGCCGCGCTCGCCAGCCTGGAAGAGGTGGCCGAGGAGGTTCGCCGAGAGCCGCACTGGGCCGGCGCTTTCGCGGGTTTCAGCGATCCCTATCTGCGCCTGAGCGCCGAGGAGTACGCAGCACTGGCGGAAAGCCTGGGCCTGAAGCAGGTGTCGCTGAGCAGTGAGTCGAAGCGCTGGGACTTCGGTACCGAGGAAGCCTTCTTCGGCTTCTGCAACGCCGGGTTCGGCGCTTGGACCCAGAGGTTGCCCGAGGCGCGGCGCCGAGCGTTCGTCGAGGAGACGATGCGGCGCTATCTCTCGGTCATTGATGGTGCGCTTGGCGAGCGCTTCGTCTTCCACTTCACGCAGACCGATGTAGTCCTGGCGCCGGCCGGTAGCGCAACATCGGTCGACTGATGCTTGAGACTCCATCCCAGAGTAAGCGCACCGCGGAGGCAACGGGGCACCCGGTTGTAAACAAGTTGGGTCGGCGCGGGTAAGCCGACCAAAGAGATCACCATCGGGCATAAGAGCAGGGTGCCGACACAGCCATGACCAACCCCCGCCTCATCGGACTGACCGCGTTCGCGATGATCCCGCTGGCCGCGAACTCCTGGCTGTGCCGGGCGGCACTGCGCGACACTGCGATCGACGCGGCCAGCTTCACCTCGATCCGATTGATCTCGGGCGCGCTGATGCTCTGGCTGCTCGTGTGGCTGAGCAGCAAGGCACGCGCGGGTGCGGGCAACTGGCCTTCGGCGTTCGCCCTGTTCGGCTACGCGGCGCTCTTTTCATTCGCCTACCTGAGCTTGACCGCGGCGACCGGCGCATTGCTCTTATTCGGCACCGTGCAGGTGACCATGATTACACTCGGACTCCGCGGCGGTGAACGGCTCGACGGTATTCAGATCGCCGGTGTCGCGCTTGCCTTCGCCGGGCTGGTCGGCCTGCTGTTGCCGGGGCTGTCGGCACCGCCGTTGGGCGGTGCGCTGATGATGATCGGCGCCGGCATGGCCTGGGGTGTCTACTCGGTGCGCGGCAAGGGCGCGGGTGACCCGATCCGCGTCACGGCAGGCAACTTCCTGCTGACCGTGCCGATCACGGTGCTGTTGAGCCTCTTGACCATCGCAGACGTCTCGGTGGATATGATCGGCGCGGGGTATGCCGTCGCCTCGGGCGCACTGACCTCCGCACTCGGCTATGCGCTCTGGTATCGGGTTCTGCCGATGTTGCGGGCGACGAGCGCGGCCACGGTCCAGCTCAGCGTGCCGGTGATCGTCGCGATCGGCGGTGTCGCCCTGCTCGGCGAGCCGATCACGCTGCGTCTCGTGCTCGCCTCGACAGCGGTGCTCGGCGGGATCGCCTTGGTCATCCTGGAGCGCGACCGGATCCGTGGTCGGCGATAGATCCTTTCTACTGAGTGCGGTCAGCGATTTTGATGGTTTCGCGATCAAGTTGCGTGATAGGGGTCGGCGAAGCGCTCCCCCGGTCTCGCGCGGCCGGGGTGTGGGC
>NZ_FNNZ01000027.1 GCF_900106925.1 Thiocapsa roseopersicina | reverse complement strand
TCGGTAGCGACAAGTTTAACTCGGAGTCAAAATGTTATCGAGCATTGCTGAGAGTCGACATGAGGAAAGTGCAGTTTGTGCCTATAAGAGGTATATCTACAACAGCACCGCGTTACGATCAGCAAGGTTCCTGATTCTGAACTGCTTAAGTTTTTCAGCGATTTTGCGCGCAAAGGTTCTAAGGATCCGGTCGCACTGCTGACGATTGTCGACGCTCTGGTTCAGAATAGGAACATTGAATGGCGTTCGCTTTCTCGCCTTCTCTGGCGCGCGTTCGAACTGTCGGACAAGATCCCGCGAGAAGAACGCGCTGCATTTGTGACAAGCATCGGCGTTCGGGCGGAGAACGCCGATGACGGGGAGTTGGCGCTTTCTGCCATGGAAAGAGCACTTAAGTTAGATCCTCATGAACCTTCATATTGGGCGAACCTTGCAGCTTGCTATTCCATCAGGGGTGATCATGAGAAAGCCATTAATACGGCGAAACGCATGCCGATGGAGGAGGGCCATCGAAGCTACACGATGAAGGGCAATGTTTTTCGCGCCGCAGGTTTGGATGAGGCCGCGATCGAGCAGTATTTATTAGCGCTAGAGCATGATGCTCGCTTCGAGCTTCCTATAGCAAACGGGCTAAGTATTGCCGCTTCATGTGGCCGATGGGATTTAGTGGAAAAGTTTGATACCGCGATCGATGGTCTCGAAACGCCCTCAATAAACCTAATGATTGCCAAAGCTGAAAGACTTGCGGATCGCGGTTATGTCGAAGGTGCTCTGGAGATCTATCAGGGTCAGCTTGCGCCAGAGGGTAGGTTTGTCATAGGTATCAATCAGAGCGATGACATTACTCTGATTCCTAATAATCCCGCCAAGGATCTCTCCGATTGGTACTGGAACTTTGGCAAACATCTCTTGGTTAGCTCTCGCTGGCATGATCTCGTGGACTTGTTTGAATTTTTGAAGTCACCGATTGGGAAGTTCCTACGGACAGGTGATCACATGGTTCTCGAAGCCGAATTTCTGCGGTTGCGCGGTAAGTGGGATGAGGCGAGATCGGTGCTTGATCAAGTTAATGCACAGATTACGCGTGAAATTTCGAGGATTCTGCTCGCGCTGGATGAGGACGACATTGCATCTGCGGCGAATCGATTGTTGGAGATTCCCTCTGAGTGTCCCGGGCAGGATTCTGAGGACTTCAAGTTTTGGTTGGGGAACTGCGGGCCTGTACTAAGATCTCTCAGCGCACTGGTGGCATTCCAACAGGGTGACGCGGTACTCGCAGATAAAGAGTCAGCCGAGGCCCTCGCATACGCCAATTCTGGCTCTTTTAGCGATTGGGTTCGCGTTCAGGTCATTGAGCAAACGGCACCACTGTCGGAATCGAGGGCCGTGGCGTTGGGACTCCTTCAGCGTCATCCCGGTAACCCTCAACTGATCGAATGGGTCGTGAACCGTCATCTGGAGGCGGAGGATATCGATCGCGCCGCGGAAACCCTCCAACAGTTTAGGCCGGTACTTGAAGGATCCGGGCGCCGCGATACTGCAGCTTTCCTGGGTGAGCAAGTGGCACTCCGGCGAGCGGGGGCTAACGGGTCGATCAAGCTACGAGAATGGCCGTGGATAGATCAGTTTACGGAGCCGACGCGAGGTTGGCTCACTGCCGCGGGCACTCAAGCCGCGGATGTGGGGTGGCTGCGGCTCTCCGTGACGCTCTTGCTCGCGAAAGTGTTCGAACGAGAGTTTTATCTACGTATCGCACAGCCATTCGCGAATGCCTGTAAGTTCGATAATCAGGGCATCGAACCGGAGATCCGGGAATTCGTATATGCTTTGGAACGGGGACGAACCCCGAGTTTAGGTATGATTCAACATGCGCTTTGGGCAGCGCAATTACGACCTGATCAGGGTGATTCGTCATTAATGATATCGTGGCGAAGACACCTTGCGGAAATTTCGTGGTCTGGCGCTGTTAAACTTCGCGACAAAGCTTGGTTAAGATGGCTTTCGAAGTTGACTCAAGCGCGTAACCGTGCGGCACATGCAGGCGATATAACTCAGTCTGAGTTCGAGATGATACTGACTGGCTTCGTCATCGACGATGCACCTGGTCCCGCACTGACGGTACTCGGGATCGGATTAGAAGACAAAAACTCGTGAGCCGCAATTAACGGCGGTCTTTTCCGCAACTTAATCAATAGATTTCGAACGATGCTGTACCGGATATGCGTTGCGGCCGCACTCGAAGAACGGACGAGTGTGGGACATTTCCCGCTTGCCTGGGCGCGCGCGGGTTCCGTCTTCGGTCCGACGCATCGCCCGCGATGGCGGGTACACATAGAGGATTTCAGTGATCAGTAACGCATGCCCCGAGTGCAGTACCCCGAAACATCCACTCTTGTGCTGTCCCGAGTGCGGGTTCACCCACCGATTGGCCGCGCAAAGCGCCATGCCCGATACCATCGATTCCGATCCGGCGACAGCATCGCATCCACCGGCGATCGCCGATCCGGCCAAGGGCAGTTCAGCTCCCGTCATCAGACACAAGCGTCGTCGCCTCACCGCCGTAGCCGGCTCGTCGGTCCCACGTTGCGCGGTCTGCGACAGCCCGGCCGTGCCGGGCGAGGCACTGTGCGCGCAGCATGGCGAGGATGTGGGCCTAGTCGACTAGCCTACCGGCAGTGCGGTCCCAGATCCGTTGCCATAGAACAGGGCTCGCCGCTGAAAGTTCGCTATTGCGGGTTCAGGCCCCGATGAACCTAGCGATATCCGGACCGATCTCGCGTCGCGACAACCAGGCATCCACCTGCGGAAAGGATCTCGCCACCCGCAATGCCAGGCGCTCGTACTTGGCCACATCCTCCCCGAAGCCGGCAAAGCTGAAGCCCGCAAAGGTGTCGTCCGGCGGAGCATCGCGCTCTTGGATCCGTGCACGATCGCGCACCGGCAGGTAGACGACATCGAGCGACTCCTCGGGAATGACCGGTCCCCATGCGGTTTGCAGCGGCCCGCGACCTCTCCGGCCGAACTCGAGGATGAAGCTGCCGCCGTTCTTCCAATACTGGATCGACAGCAGATCCAGGGCGTCGTCCCGCAGGCGCATGAAGTGGATGGACTTGCCGACGAAGCCGGCCGCAACGAGTGCGGGTACAAGGTGCTTGCGAAGGCCTTGCGCATGAGATCGCCTTCTCGTGACATCTTGGATCCTCCACCGTTTGGTTGCTGAGTCAACGATTGATCGGTAATGACGGTTGAGGGCGAATCCCTCCGAGCGGCCGATTACGGGGACAACTCGGAGCATCGCGCGGAGTCGAGTCGAGTTCTTGACCGAGATCAGGGATCGTCATGGGTGGAATATGACCGACAGTGCTATGCTTCGGGCAGTGTTCCGGATCCGTGGACGGCAGTCGCGCACCATTGGACGCGAGCGTGCGTTTGAGATGCCACGGGTCCGATCGGAATCTTTGACCAGCAAGCACTTCAGCCACAACAAGGAGATAAGGACGAAGGATGGATCCTGTCGTAGTCATCGACTTCGAAACCACCGGTCTCTCGCCGGATTACGGGGCTCGTGGGACCGAGATCGCCGCCGTCTTGATCCGTGACGAACGCCTCGTCGATCAGTACCAGAGCCTTATGAGCTCCGGGCTGCACATCCCCCCTTCACCCAGTACCTCAGCCGAATCTGCAAAACCATTGTGCGCGAAGCACCTCCCGCAAAGCGGCTCATTGGCCGAGGTTGCGGACTTCTTCGGCAACTATGGTGGAACGACTCGCGGATCGGCGTCAGTTCGGTCCCGACCAGGCTTTGTTGCGCGATGGCATCCGCCAAGGCGGCGTAACCGGGGGCCGCAGACGGGTTGCGACGCGAAACAGTTCGCACGATGTGCGGTTGCCGTAGGTCCTTGTTGCAAGGCAACGATGCAGGAGTCCCAGCGATGCGAATGATCCAGGGCTGTCTAGCCACGATCATGGTCGCGCTCTCCTTGGTTTTTGGACCGACGCAAGCCGCTGAACCGGAGGGCTCAAGCACGCCCGCCGTTCTCGCGCCAATCGCCGAGGCGTCAGCGCCCGCTGAAACGCCGGAGCAGGAACGGCGAAGGGCGCTGGTAGACGCGCACGGTGCCGAGATCACGGACGCCATCCTCGCCGGTACCGTACTCAAGGCGATGACGATGGAACAGGTGATGCTCACCCGCGGCGCGCCCGCGCGGATCGAGGTGATCCCGCCGGATTCGGCGCTATGGCACTACCCCGATGGCGAGGTGGCATTCGCCGATGGCAAGGCGAGCTATGTGGGTCTTCAGGGGCCTCTGGTTGGAGACACCCCAGACGGTCAGGCGGATAGGCGTCCAACGCTAACGCCGCTTGAAGATCAGCCGGTCGCAGACGCGCATTCAGGCCGCGATACGGCAAGCGTAAACACGCCAGACGATGGCTTCTTGGCCTTGCGCAGCGAGCCGAGCATTCGCCGCGGCAAACGGCTGTTGAAGATCCCGCACAACACGGTGCTGACACTAGCTGAATGCGTCACGAGCAAGGCCGACGGGCGTTGGTGCAGGACCGGCTTCCAGGGCGAGGTCGGCTGGGTGTTCGAGCGTTATCTGATTCGTTAGGGTGTCCCATCGACCATGGCGTCCATCGGCGGCGATTCGGATCGGCTTATGAACCGGCGTTACAACGGAATGGGCAAATGGAGGTCATGGTGAACGAGACTGACAGGCAAGGCCGGCGCTGGCTGCTCCGGCTGCAGAGCGCCTTGGTGTTGCCGATCGCGCGGGGCGTCTATCTTCTGATCGCGCTGACCTGCCTGGTCGTCGTGATCGGCGGGATTTTATATGTCGTCTTCCTACAGGTGTCGACGGTCGGCCAACCCGCATTGGTCGCCGTTCCGCCAGCCGACCAGGCCGGCGAGCCTCTCCTCGATGCGTCTGATCGAGCCGTCGACTTGGCCTTGGTGCAGGCGCGCCTAGAACCGCCGAGCGCCGTTCGCTTCAACGTCACTGCTGGAACTCTCAGCGCGCCGCCGTCCGAGAGTCAGGTCCTCGGGCATTTCGTCGCCGAGACCCCCAATGGGCTGGCACCATTTCCGGAAGGCGTGAGTCTGATCGGGGGACCGGATGCGGAGCTGTTCGAGCGTGTTCGTGACGGCGCCGAGAAGCGGGTCGGCTTGGCGGCCAGGGCAGCGCTCGTGACCGAAATCCGCGACACGCTGCGCGACATCACCGAGCCCACCAGCCGCTCCTTTACCGTCCGCGTTGTCGCGCGGGATACGTACGGCCTCGCATCGGCCCCCGCGGAGCTGTCTTTCGCGCTGAGGCTTGCGCCTGCGGCGCCTGCGGCGCCGGTGGCGGCCTCGGCACCCGCGTTCGAACCGGAGCCGACGCCGCTGCAGGCGATAGCACGGGATATTGCGCGCACCGTCGAACCAGAGGTCAACCCGGCCCACTTCGCCGCGTACAAGCTGGCAGAACAGGTGCCGGGGCGCTGCGGGACGAACGC
Organism: Thiocapsa roseopersicina; assembly: GCF_900106925.1. Lineage (GTDB taxonomy): Bacteria > Pseudomonadota > Gammaproteobacteria > Chromatiales > Chromatiaceae > Thiocapsa > Thiocapsa roseopersicina. The sequence continues at coordinate 43,793 of NZ_FNNZ01000027.1, read as the reverse complement.
GTCCGACCAGCGCTTCCTCACGAATTACCGGCGCGCTTTCGACGAGGTCCGTCCGCGGCTGACTGCGTCCAACGTCGATGCGTTCTATTTAGGTCTTTGCGAAGCCTGGCAGTCGGTCCTCGAGCAAGAGGCGGCGGAAGCTGAACAACTACAGGAGGAATACTGGGCGGAGCGCCAGGCAGCCGAGTACGCGCGCGAGCAGGCATTGGCGCAGAACCGAGACCTGATGAACCAGCATGAGCGCCGCGTGCTGGAGGCCAGGGCGCAGAGTTGGGTGACGCTATCGGTCATCGGCGGAGCACTTGGGATCTTTCTGTCCGTCGCGCTCGTGCTGGCCTTCCTTGCACTGGAAGGGCACTCCAGAGCCGTGAGGACGGCGATGGAGGCGATGGTCAAGCTCACCGAGCAAGGCCGCGCAACTGCCGCGACGACGCCGAGTCCACCATGAACCGGTCCAGCACATCCACCCCCCGGGGTTGCTGCCGACACCCGAGATCGGTCCCCTGTGCACTGCCCAGCACCCTGGCGTTGTTGCTGGTGGCCGGGCTGCTCGGTTTTGGCCCGGTCGTGGCGACCGTTGAGGAGACAGCGCCGCCATCGGCTACGGATGGGCTTGGCGCCGATCCGGGCAATGCGCCGGCGGCGCCGGAGGTCGCCGGTGCGGATGCTGATGCCGAAATCGTCGCGGCGATCCAAGCCGGCACGGTGCTGAAGGACATGACGATGCCGCAGGTGCTGCAAGCCCGCGGCGAACCGTTGCGCAAAGAGGTCATCCCGCCGGATGCCGAACTCTGGCATTACGCCGAAGGCGAAGTCGCGTTCTCGGAGGGCAAGGTCAGCTATGTGTCGCTGATCGCGTCGCCGGTGCCGCCGCCCGCAACGCCCGAGTTGCGGGACCCGCCGCTACGGGAGCAGGCTCAGCCCCAGCGCCATCTGCCGTCGCAGGGTCAACATGGGCAGGTCGGTCCTCCGCCGATTCGGGTTGGTGACACCTACGTCTACGCGTCCAAGAACCCGGACGATTCCGCAGCAAGCCTGACGACACGCCGCACCGTCACGGCGATCGCGCCGAACGTGGTCCTATCGTCGCTTAGTCTCGAAAGAAAGAATGCAAAGCCGCGGACGTTGCGCTTCGATCGGCAGTGGAATCTGCTCGCGAGCCGCAGCCCCGACGGCTCCGGGCGGGACTATGCCCCGCCGCTGAAGTACTACGACTTTCCGCTGTTTCCGGGCAAGACCTGGCAGCAGACCACGACCGAGACCGATATCCGCACGGGCGCCGTCCGCACCCATACGGTCGCGGGCGTGGTCGAAGACTGGGACGTGGTCACCGTTCCAGCCGGGACCTTCCGCGCCATCAAAGTCAGCCTCCGAACGGAACTCTACGACCCAAGCTCCGGGGAGAGCATCCCCGGCACCGATGTCTCCTGGTACGTGCCTGAGGTAAAACGCAGCGTTAAGTCGGTCACCACCGGTAAAGGAGGCGGCCGACGTGTGATTGAGCTGCTGCAGTATTCGCTCGGGGCGAATCCTTGATCTCGCCCGGTCGCCCCTTGCCATCCTGCCGGCCATCGCCAACCCTCGCGCCGATGAGCACGGTAACCCTTCAGTCCCGGCGCACCCGGCCCGAGGCGCCGAATCACCAGCTCGGCACTTTGCTGATTTACCTCAGACTCCCGGTGACCGGTCACGATCACCGTGACCATGCGGATGCCGAGATGGCGGTGCACCTGACGCTCTATCCGAAGCGGACCCTGATGGAGCGCTTCGAACGCGCCGCGGCGACCTTCGGTCTTCGGGAGCGGATTCGGCGAACGGCGAAGGCCATACTTGATGCGTGCGTGGAACGGTATGGCCGGAGATGTCCGTGACCGATCGACGCCGACATCGCAGGAACCCGGCTGCAGGCGCACAATGGGCGCTCACAGTGGGAACAGCTCAACCAGGATGATGCATCGAGAGGGAGTCGTGGCATGAAGGATGAACATGGCCAACCACCAAGCCGGTTCAGTCAATCGCGCTTGAGCGATCGAGGTATCGACGAGCTCATCGGGCTCTGTCGAGGCATTCTCGCCGATGGCGTCTTGGCCGAAGCGGAGGTGCGATTCCTCGCCGACTGGCTTGATCGACATCGCCATATCGCTGACCAGTGGCCCGCGGTAGTGCTCTACAAGCGGATTCAGGAGGTCTTGGCCGACGGCGTCATGGATTCCGACGAGGAGCGCGACTTGCTCGCCACCTTGCTGGACTTGACTGGGGCACCGATCGTCGGTGAATCGGCCGCCGGCATGTCGACTGCCCTGCCTCTCGACGTCCCACCACCGACGTTGACCTTCGATGGCTGGGCCTATTGCTTCACCGGCAAGTTCGCTTGCGGCACGCGTAACCAGGTCCAGCAGGTGGTCCGCTCGCTTGGCGCAAAAATCTGCACGGCGCCGACCCTGAAGACCAACATCGTGGTCATTGGCTCCATCGGCAGTCGTGATTGGATCCACTCGACCCATGGCCGCAAGATCGAAAGCGCGGTCGCGATGCGCGAACGCGGGCATCCGATCGCGCTGGTTGGTGAGGAGCATTGGTACGAGACGGTGTCACGGCTCACACTCAATGGATGAGCCAAGCGCGTGCATCCTGATCGTCAGGTCGGCCGGTTCCGGCTTTGGTTGTGTTCGGGTTTGACGGCATGACGTTGCCGCGCGAGTTCCTTGCCCCCGCCCGTTTCTGGTCACGCACCGAGGTGCTCGCTTCACCCTCGCCGGTTCCGCGCGAGCCGGGAGTCTACGCCTGGTATTTCCGCGACATCCCGCCTGGCGTGCCGACTGCCGACTGTCATCGCTGCAGAAATCTCACGCTGCTCTACATCGGTATCGCCCCGAAGGCGCCGCCGACGAACGGCGCTCGTCCCAGCACCCAGCGGCTCGTCGATCGCGTTCGCTATCACTACCGCGGCAATGCAGAGGGCTCGACTCTTCGGCTCACACTTGGGTGTCTGCTCTCGGAGACTCTGGGGATCGAGCTGCGGCGGGTCGGGAGCGGTAAGCGGATGACCTTTGCCGATGGGGAGATGACGCTGTCGGGATGGATGGCGGAGAACGCGTTTGTGACCTGGGTTGTGGATCCGGCGCCTTGGGTGTTGGAGGAGCGGCTGATTTCGGGGCTGTCGTTGCCGTTGAATCTGGACATGAATCGGGGGCATCTTTTTTACCCGACGTTGCGAGCTTTGCGGAAGTGCGCAAAGCGCGAGGCAAGCGCAAGGTCGGTTGCTAACCCTGAAGGTGATGAGCACCCGGAATGTCAGGTCAAATAGGTGAAACGCGCATGGCGCTCTCGGAAGTAACGTCTCAGCCCGACGGTTCACCAAAGCCTGGGCAAACTGTCCGCGTTCGTACTCGAACGTATATTGTAGAGTCTGTTGAAGAAGCCGGGGGCGACCCGGCACTGAGCGTCGTGCGTGCGTTCTGCCTGGACGACGATGCTCAGGGAGAGCCGCTTGAGATCGTTTGGGGCTTGGAGCTCGACGTAGAGATTCTCGATGCGGAAGGTTGGCAGAACCTCGGCGAGAAGGGATTCGACAATCCCCGGTTCTTCGGGGCCTTTCTGCATACTCTGCGGTGGAACTGCGTAACCGCCACCGATCCAAACCTATTCCAGGCACCCTTTAGGGCTGGTATCCGTATCGATGCCTACCAACTGGAGCCTTTGCGGAAGGCGCTGCGACTGCCACGTGTCAATCTGTTCATCGCCGACGACGTGGGCCTCGGCAAGACCATTGAGGCCGGGCTCATCGCCAGCGAACTGCTGCTACGCCGCCGCGCGCGAGAGATCGTCGTCGCCTGTCCACCCTCAATGCTTTACCAGTGGAAGGACGAGTTGGAGACGCGCTTCGGGCTTACGTTCCAGATCCTCGACCGGGCCTATGTCGAGCGCATCCGCCAGGAACGCGGCTATGGCGTCAATCCCTGGACCACCTTTCCGCGCTTTCTGATTTCCCACCGCCTGCTGATAGACGAAACGTACGCAGGCCCCCTGCGGGACTGGCTGGACCATCTCCGCTCGGGCTCGCTCTTCATCTTCGACGAAGCGCACCACGCAGCCCCGGCCAGTGGGTCCCGCTATGCAATCGACTCGCGCTTCACCCGCGCCATCCGCGATCTCGCCCCGCGCTTCGAGCATCGTCTCTTCTTGTCGGCGACACCCCACAATGGCCACTCCAACAGCTTCAGCGCCCTGCTTGAGATCCTCGATCCACACCGCTTCACCCGGGGAGTCAAGGTACTTAAATCGCGTCTGGACGAGGCCATGGTTCGGCGGCTCAAGGAGGACATCCGCGCCATTAGCGGCGGTTTCCCGAAACGCAATGTGGTCCAGATCGATCTGCAGGGGCTCCCCGCTGATGCGCCGGAGCTTCGCCTGTCCCAGTTGTTGGAAGACTACCGGACCGCCCGCGAAACACGCTATGCCGGGGCGACCCGGCGCCAGCAAGCCGAAGCAGCGCTTTTGGTCTCCGGGCTGCAACAGCGCCTACTCTCCTCGATCGAAGCCTTTGCCCGCACCCTCAAGGTACACCGCCAGACGATGGAGCGGCTGTGGGCGGGCGAAGCTCCCGCGCAGCAGTCCGCTCCTGCGGCCCACCGGGCACTCGACCTTCTCACCGAGACGCCCGACGCCGACGACGACCGCTCTCAACAGACGGAGGACGACCAGGCCCACGAAACCGAGGCAGCCATTGAGGCCGCTACACGCGCCACTGCTGGCGACGGTCAGCCTGGTCAGATCGCCAACGAGCGCGCCTTGCTGGATGAGATGACCGCAATCGCTGAAGCAGCGCGGGGCCAACCCGATACCCGCGTACGCTTTCTGATCGACTGGATTCGTGACCATCTGTGCCCCGGTGCCCGGCTGCCGGGACAGCCCTCACTTGATCTGGACGCCCCCTGGACCGATCTGCGGCTGCTCATCTTCACCGAGTACGAAGACACCAAGCGCTATCTGCTGGACATGTTGCGCGGCGCAATCGCAGGGACACCCCTGGCCGAGCACCGTATCGAGGTGTTCCACGGACCCACCCCACCAGACAAGCGCGAGGCAATCAAGCGAGCCTTCAATCAGCCGCCGACCGGGCATCCCTTGCGCATCCTGGTCGCCACCGACGCCGCGCGCGAGGGACTCAATCTCCAGGCCCATTGTTGGAACCTATTCCATTTCGACGTGCCCTGGAACCCCGCCAGGCTGGAGCAGCGCAACGGCCGAATCGACCGCAAGCTTCAACCCAATCCGGAGGTCTACTGTCACTACTTCGTCTATGTCCAGCGACCCGAGGATCGGGTGCTCGCCGCGTTGGTGCGCAAGACCGAGACCATCAGCCAGGAGTTGGGCAGCCTCTCTCCTGTGATCTCGGCTCGCCTTGCGACCGTTCTCAAGCCTGGTATCAGACGCCGCGACGCCGCGCGGATCGCCCAGGAGATCGACAACGCTGGCCTCGATCCCGGCAAGCAAGCCACGATCGACGAGGAACTGGAGACCGCCCGCGAGCGTCAGGACACGCTGCGCAAGCAGATCGACACCTTGCGCGGTCGCATCAACGACGCCCGCAAATGGATCGGCTTGGACATGGAGTCCTTCCGGGACGCCTTATCCTGTTCGCTCGAAATGCTCGGGGCCGAGCCACTCAGTCCATCCCAATCACCGCCCGGCGAGCCGCATCGATGGGTCTTCCCGAACCTCGAAATACGGCGCGGCGCTGATCCCACTTGGTCCAATACGCTCGATACCCTGCGCGTCCTTCCGGATGACGGCGTGCGGGGCTTCACCTGGCGCCGCTCCTCGCCGATCCGTCCCGTGGTATTCGCCGCCCCCGAGGGGATCGATGACGACGTGGTGCAGCTTCATCTGGAACATCGGGTGGTGCAACGGCTGCTCGGACGCTTCACTGCCCAAGGCTTCGTCCATCACGATCTCTCGCGCGCCTGTCTGGCGCAGACCGAAGACGCAGTGCCCCGAATCGTTCTGCTCGGCCGGCTCGCGCTCTATGGGCGTGGCGCCGTGCGCCTGCATGAGGAGTTGATCCCGATCGCCGCCCGCTGGATCGAACCCGAGCGCCGTGCCAAGGGACTGACACCCTATGCCCGCGACACAGAGAACCGCACCCTGGAACTCCTAGAGAAAGCACTGCGGCCCAATCCTGATGCCGCCGGACAGATTTCGCCAGTCACGCGCGAACGACTGCTCGCTTCCCTCGCGCAGGACATTGAGGAGTTGCTGCCCTTCCTTGAGGCACGTGGCCAACTCGCCCGCGACGAGGCTGAACAGGGTTTGATCAACCGGGGTCGAGTGGAATCCGGTAGCCTGACGAACATTCTGGAAGACCAGCGCCGCCGGGTCGCCGATGCACTCGGCAAACCGATCCAGATGACGCTGGATCTGGACGAGGCCCCGCAGGAAGAGATCCGCCAGGCAGAATCCAACCGCCGCTACTGGGAGCGCTGGCTGGAAGGCGTGGATCAGGAACTGGAGCGCGAACCCGCACGCATCCTCGAATTCTACACCCCGACGTCTCATCGTCTCGAGCCGGTCGGGATCGCCTATCTCTGGCCGGTGACGGGGTAAGCTGCCGTGTCCAACGAACCCGTCTTCCGCGATCACCAAGCCTGGCTCGGCTATCTGCAGCCCGACGGCTTGGTTGTTTCCCCAGCCGCGCTGGTCGATCTGCAAGTGATCCTACCGCGCGATGTCCGCGTCGAGCAGCAACGCTTCCTGGAGTGTGTCACCGAGCAGCGGATAGGCGACGGCGACCCGGTTCCCGTAATCGCCGATCTGGCGGCATTTCTGCACGATGTCCTTGAGTGGCCCGAGACCCTGCTGCACGGATTCAACCCCGTCCGCCCACTGTCGGAGTGCCTCACGGTCCCTTTGCGCGAGTTCGGCGAGACCCTGGTACCCAGCGCCGCGCTGGCCGACGCCAAACCCAAAGATGCTGAACACTCCTGGCTGCTGCTGATCCAGTCGCTTCCGCTGGGCACCGACCTCGACGCCGCCGTAACCGGCGACCCTCGAGGTTGGTCCGCCTCCCCAACGCGCCGGTTTGAGCGCCTCTTGCGCGAGACCCAGATCCCCATAGGGCTACTCGCCAACGGCACCCAGCTGCGCCTGATGTATGCCCCACGTGGCGAGAATGCCGGGAGCCTGACGTTCCCGGTCCAGGCCATGACCGAGATCACCGGGCGTCCCATCCTCGGCGCCTGTCATATGCTTCTCAAACGCTCGCGCCTGTTGGCCGGACCGGTTGGTGAGCGCCTGCCCGCCGTGCTCGCCAAGAGCCGCGAGTACCAGGGTACCGTCTCGACGCAACTCGCCGGCCAGGTGCTGGAGGCCCTGTATGACCTGCTGCGTGGCTTCCAGGCCGCCGATGAGCGCACTAGCGGCGCACTTCTCAAGGATGTCCTCGCCCACGATCCCGATAGTGTCTATGGCGGCCTGCTGAACGTCCTGCTACGCCTAGTTTTCCTGCTCTACGCCGAGGACCGGGGCCTAATGCCCGGCTCGGCGCTCTATGTCCAGCATTATTCGGTCCATGGCCTATTCGAGAAGCTGCGCACCGACGCCCAAAACTATCCCGATACCCTCGACCACCGTTATGGCGCCTGGCCGCGCCTGCTCGCTTTGTTCCGCGCAGTGCATGGCGGCTGCCGCCACCCCCAGCTCCAAATGCCCGCACGTCATGGCTATTTGTTCGATCCCGAGCGTTTTTCCTTCCTCGAGGGTCGTGTCGCGCAATCCGACCCGCAAACATCATCGTCCATCCCACTGGTCTCCGACGGCACCCTCTACCACGTCCTCGACCGCTTGCTGATGCTCAAGGGCGAACGGCTCTCTTACCGCACCCTGGACGTCGAGCAGATCGGCAGCGTCTACGAGGCCATAATGGGCTTCCGGCTGGAGGTAGCACACGGCCCGACGATCGCGCTTAAGCCGCCCAAGAAGCATGGCGCGCCGCCAGCCGTGAATCTGGCGGCGTTACTGGCCCAGAAGCCTTCCAACCGGGCCAAGTGGCTAAACGACACCGCTGATCAAAAGCTCGATGTCAAGGCAACCAAGGCACTGAAAGAGGCCGCCAACCTTGATGACCTGCTCGCCGCCCTGGAGCGGCGCATCCATCGCGGCGCCACTCCCAGTCCCGTCGCCCAGGGTGCGATGACCCTACAACCCTCGGACGAGCGCCGTCGCAGCGGTTCGCACTACACCCCGCGCACCCTCACCGAGCCGATCGTGACGCGCACCCTGGCGCCAGTGCTGGCCCAGCTCGGGGAGCACCCGACGCCCGAGCAGATCCTCAACCTCAAGATCTGTGATCTCGCCGTCGGCTCCGGCGCCTTTCTGGTCGCCGCCTGCCGCGCGCTCGGCGAGGCGCTCGTCAGCGCCTGGCATCATCACGGCCAGTTGCCGCCGATCCCGCCCGACGAGGACGAGGTCCTGCTCGCCCGCCGGCTGGTCGCCCAACGCTGTCTCTATGGGGTCGACAAGAACCCGATGGCCGCTGACCTGGCCAAGCTCTCGCTGTGGCTGGCGACCCTTGCTCGCGATCATCCCTTCACCTTCCTCGATCACAGTATCCGCGCCGGTGATTCGCTGCTTGGGTTGAACCGACGGCAGATCATAGCCTTCAACTGGGAGCCATCAAAAGACCGTGCCCTCGATGATGATTTGATCGAACGGCGGCTGGTCGCCGCGACCGAGGCACGGCGCGTGATTATCGACAGCGGCGACGACCTCACAACTTCGTTGAAGGCGCAAAAGCTGGCCGTTGCCGATGAGTCACTGGAATTGGTGCGCTTGATCGGCGATTTGAGTGTGGCGGCCTTTTTCAGCGCCGATAAAGACAAGGTGCGGCAGATCAAGCGGGACTCGCTGCGCGCGGAACTGACCGAGCGATTGCGCGCCAACGACCTGCTCAATTTACCCAAACCCAGTTACATCCTACGCAGCAGTGAGCACCCGTTTGTCCCTTTTCACTGGGAAATCGAATTCCCCGAGGTGTTCCAGAGTGCTCAAGGCGGATTCGATGCCATCGTCGGCAATCCCCCCTTTGCCGGGAAGAACACCCTGATCGGCGCCAATACCGCCGGCTATCTCGACTGGCTCAAGCGAATGCACCCCGGCGCGCATGGCAACGCCGATCTGGTGGCGCATTTCTTCCGCCGTGCCTTCGATCTACTGCGCCCGGACGGCTGTTTCGGCCTTATCGCCACGAACACCATCGGCCAGGGCGATACACGCTCGACCGGATTGCGCTGGATTTGCACCCACGGCGGGGCGATCTATTGGGCGCGCAAGCGTTACAAATGGCCGGGTGAGGCGGCGGTTGTAGTCAGTGTCGTCCACATCAAAAAAAGCCCCTCTCCCAGTGGGAGAGCAACTGGAGTAAGGGAGAAAGCATCAGCGATCCTTGATGGTCGCGCCGTCGAGCGCATCAGCGCCTATCTCTTCCATGCCGGCGGCGATGAGGATCCGGCGCGGCTGGAGGCCAATGCCGACAAGAGCTTTCAGGGCAGCATCGTGCTAGGTATGGGCTTCACCTTCGACGACACCGATACCAAGGGCGTCGCCTCGTCATTGGCCGACATGCGGCGGCTGATCGAACGGAATCCGCGTAACGCCGAGCGCATCTTTCCCTACATCGGCGGCGAGGAGGTCAACGACTCGCCGACCCATGACCATCATCGTTATGTCATCAACTTTGCCGATTTTCCGCTGCGTCGGGAGGACGTGGGTGCAAGCTGGGCAGGTGCCGACATCACGCAACGCAGCCGCTGGCTACGCACCGGCATCGTGCCACTCGATTATCCCGAGCCGGTGGCAGCGGATTGGCCAGAGTTGCTTGAGATTATCGAGCAGAGGGTAAAGCCGGAGCGGCTAAAGATTAACGACAAGATTGGCAAGGAGAAATGGTGGCTGTTTCTACGGACGCGAGGGGAGTTGCAGCAAGCAATTCGCGGGCTGGAGCGGGTGTTGGTCATCTGCCGCCACCAGCCTCAGTGGGTTACTACTTTCATGGCATCTTCATCGGTGTTCGCAGAGTCCCTGATTGTATTTCCTTTTTTTAATCAAGCGACTACCTGCTGCCTCCAAGCCCGCCCGCATGAAATTTGGTCACGCTTCTTTGGGTCGTCGATGAAGGATGACCTTCGTTACAATCCCTCCGACTGCTTCGAGACCTTCCCCTTCCCACCTAACTGGCGCACCAACCCCGCCCTCGAATCCGCCGGCCTCGCCTATCACACCTTCCGCGCCGCCCTGATGGTCCAAAACAACGAGGGCTTGACCAAAACCTACAACCGCTTCCACGACCCGAACGAAACCGCACCCGCCATCCTGCGACTGCGCGAGCTGCACGCCGCCATGGACCGCGCTGTGCTCGACTCCTACGGCTGGACCGACCTCCCCACCGACTGCGAATTCCTGCTCGACTGGGACGACGAGGAGGACGACGAAACCTCCAGTGGACGCCGCAAGAAGAAACCCTGGCGCCTGCGCTGGCCCGACGACGTCCGCGACGAAGTCCTCGCCCGCCTGCTCGCCCTGAATGCCAAACGCGCGGCAGAAGAAGCGAGCGCAGGACTGAGCAGTCCAGCGGCAAAATCCCAGCGGGGCTCGGCAAAGCGATCTTCCGGTTGCCTAAATCTTGAACTGGGGCTTCGAGAGGAGTGATGGGCTATGGCCTCTTTGGTCAATGAGGAAACCGCAACACTTTTGCAACACATTAAGGATGCGATCGAGAAAACGACCGCAAATGATGAAGAAAGAACATTCGTCGCCTTCACATGCTATATCGACCGAGACGCTATCGACGAATTAATCAGTGCGGTCCAGAGCAGCATTATCAAGCAAGGTGGACACCTCGCTCGCGTTCTTCTGTTCGTCGATGCGGGTGAATGGGCGAAACAACGTATTGATCGAAATGAGTTGAAGCGTCTAGTTCGGGATCGGACCGGTTTGATTAAGCGGGTAACGATTGCCCCCGCCTGGTTCGGCGGCAAGCTGTTCCATGCGAAATGCTATGCACTCATCGGCCCTAGAGACGACTCTAACCGGCGGAAGGGTTTCGTTGTACTAACGTCAGGCAATCTGACCAAGCGCGGGCTTGGCCTAGTTCGAAACCATAATGTCGAGTTTCTTCATGTGTCCCAAGACGCGGATTTGTTAGAGGAGGTGAGCTGCATCGCAAAGTCGCTTGAGAACGAGCGCCGGCCGCCGAAGGAATACGATCAGCGTCACGCTGATCTAATGGTGGCTCTGGAGCTATTCGGAAGCGGTGTCTTCTATCACAAATGGACGAGCACTCTGAGCAGCGTCGGGAGGTTCACGTTGACCCTGACCGAAGCGGGTAGGAACGCCAGTATAAGGTCCGACAATCCATTCTCAGATTATGAATCTAAACGAGAAACTGTATCGAGAGAACCAATCCAACTTAACCAAGTGTTCGAAAATGTAGGAAGGGTCTTCCCCCGCATGTTCTGGGCATATTATAGCGTCGATACCCTGTTGGGCCGATGGGTGCCCCAAAGTGTCGCAGCTGTTATTGATGAAAGGCTGGTGAGTGACGTATGTAAGTACGTTGACGAGATCAAGCGTATCGCCAACGACAAGCAATTGGCAGACACGAAGCGGATACTTTGTGACGAGGTGTCGGGCTACTTCCGGGAAGGCTATATTGAAGAAACTGAGAATGTTGTCGATCGATGGCACGACAGGGTACGTCAGTTTCGGGACGATAAAGAGGCCGTAAAACTCAATATTATCAATTACGAAAAGGTTCCAGACGTGCTGGATTCAGCGAATCGTTCTCTCGTCTTGAAGATGTTCAAGGGTGTGCGTGACCGTGTGTCGGTTGTACGTAATCCGAAGGGACTAAAGCTGACGATCGCTTCTTATCTTGAAGGGCAGAACGTGAATCTGGATGACGCCTTCTCCGATCTTGCAGGGAGAGCGCGTGAGGAGTTGATGCACCAAGGACGAGGTTAAGCAAGGCTTTCGGTTGAAACGGTCCCTTTAGACGCTTGCAGATTCACTTGGGGAGTAGCGGCGACTGCTATGTCGACAATGCAATCATTGGATGTTAGGTCCGGGTTGGTGGAAGCCCTGCGCCTTGATCTCGTTGGTCCGGATAACGACCACGCATTTGCGAACGAACTACTTCCGGAATCACCGACCCGCTGGTATCTGACCGGCTTTCTGGTACCGCGCCACGCCCCCGAGGAGCAGCGCACCGATCCCCAGGCCGCCGATGAAATCGACTCCGGCGAAGATGCCGAAGCGGATGACGGCGCGCCACCTGACCGCGTGGCGGCGGTCAAGAGCTATCTGCCGTCCTCGCTGGGTCTCTCGGTCCTCGTGGATCCGGATGCGGAACGACTGGAGGCCGAGGTCGTCTGGGGCGAGTATGTCTACGAGGGGGCGGAGGATGAGCCGCCGCCCGAGCAGGAATTCCCAGCCGAGGGCGAGGAGCATGCGACAGAGGCGCGGGGGGGAGCGGCAACACCACCTCAATCCCCGAGAGGCTACCGGCGCGCGCCCTGTTCGCGAACCCTCGCCATCCTTCTCCCGCGTGTCGGCGCCGAGCCGGTCGAAGTACCAGTGCCACAAAGCCGTGGCCTGATCCTGGTGGTCACTTGCCGCTCGGTACCCGCTGCCACCGGACTCCCGGTGGGGACGCGCTCGGTTTCGGTCTTTCTGGTCAACGAGCGCCAACCTAATCCGGATCATGGCTACCGCGCCTTCGCCTTCCAGGCCGGCCTCGTCCTTAAATCTCAACTGCCCTTCGTAGCACGGCCCGATCTGCGCGGCTTAGGCAATGGCGAACTTACCGAAGAGTGGGACGCGCGGGTGGGTGATCTACAGTACCGCGATGTCCATGAGTACGCGGTGGGACACGGCGTCGCGGCACAGGCAATCCTCGCCGAGGCGGATCGCTGCTTCGAGGCACGCACGGACTGGCTCCCCAGTGCGGAGGTCGAGCGCGTCGAGCCGGCGCCGACCCCCCAAGTCGAACTCGGCATGGAAGCACTGGCGGACCTGGCCAATGTTACCGATGCCCACGCCAAACTGGGTCCGCTCGTCAGCCAGTATCGGGACTGGATCACGGTCCAACGCCAGAAATGTCAGGGACTGAATCAGAAGCGGTCCATCACTGCCACGGAACTGTTGAAAGCCGCCGAGCAGGCGTCCGATCGCATCGAGGCCGGCATTGCCCTGCTGGCCGATCCCGAGATCCTGACCGCGTTCCGACTCGCCAATCGGACGATGGCGGCGGCTGCCCGGCGCCGTGAAGCGCAGTCCGCGGGGACGCAGCCCGCCACCGTTGCCGCACCCCGCTGGCGCCCATTTCAGCTCGCCTACATCCTGTTGACACTGCGTGGGATGGCCGATCCGCTGCACGCCGAGCGCGAGGTCGTCGATCTGCTGTTCTTCCCCACCGGCGGCGGCAAGACCGAAGCCTATCTGGGGCTCGCAGCCTTCATCCTGCTGCTACGCCGACTGCGCAACCCGGGGCTGCGCGGCGCGGGCGTCAGCGTGTTGATGCGTTACACTCTGCGCCTGCTGACCCTGGATCAGATGGGTCGCGCGGCGACCCTGATTTGCGCCCTGGAACTGGAGCGTGAGGCCGATGCCCGTCTGGGACCATGGCCGTTCGAGATCGGACTCTGGGTCGGCAAAGCGGCCACCCCGAATCGCATTGGACACAAAGGCTACGATGGTCCTGGCAAGGACGACACGGCCTATATCAAGACGCAGCGCTACAAGCGCGATCACCGCCGCTATCCGCGCCCGATCCCGCTGGAAAATTGTCCCTGGTGTGGCGCCGAATTGGGGCCGGACTCGTTTCGTCTAGCCCCCAATCCTAATAAGCCGGTCAACCTAGAGGTTCGCTGCCTCAACCACGAGTGCGATTTCTCGTCGGCTCGCGCCTTGCCTATCATCGCGGTCGATGAGCCGATTTATCGACGCCTGCCGGGGCTGCTGATTGCTACGGTGGACAAGTTTGCCAGTCTGCCCTGGACCGGTGAGACGGGAGCCTTGTTTGGACGCATCGAACGCTTCGACAAGGACGGTTTCTACGGGCCTTGTTCAACTCTTGGCCAATCCTTCGGGGGCCGCCTGCCGCCACCAGATCTGATCATCCAGGACGAGTTGCATCTCATCTCCGGCCCACTGGGCACCATCGCCGGACTCTATGAGACAGCCATCGACGCCCTGTCGAGCTGGACGATCGCCGACCAGACCGTACGTCCCAAGATTATCGCCAGCACTGCGACCGTGCGGCGCGCCGATCGCCAGATTCGCGCGCTGTTTGGACGCCCTGCGGTCGAAGTCTTTCCGCCGCCGTGTCCCGACCGGCGCGACTCATTCTTTGCCGTAACGAAGCCGTCGACCGAGGTGCCGGCCCGCCTCTATGTCGGCGTTGCCGCCCAGGGACGCAGCCTCAAGGTCATGCTGTTGCGTTCGGCCCTGGCCCTCCTGTCGGCCGGGCAACGGCTCTGGGACGCCTCCGGAGGTAAGAAGGCGTCGCCAAACCCGGCGGATCCCTACATGACACTGCTTGGTTACTTCAACAGTCTGCGCGAATTAGGAGGCTCACGTCGGATCGTCGAAGATGAGGTACGGGCGCGACTCTCGCAGTATGGGCGTCGTCGCCGGCTGGAGCCCGAAGATGGTCTGTTCGTCCATCGCAACATCGCCTACGACGTGCTGGAACTGACCTCGCGGGTCTCCACCGCCGAGGTCGCGGCAACCAAACGCCAATTGTCCCTAGGTTTCCAGGAGAAAGAGCGGGTCGATGTCGCTCTCGCCACCAATATGATCTCGGTGGGTCTCGACATCATCCGGCTCGGTCTGATGGTTGTGCTGGGACAGCCCAAGACCAGCGCCGAATACATCCAGGCTACCAGTCGGGTTGGACGAGATCCCACGCGGCCCGGTCTGGTGGTCACCCTCCTCAACATCCACAAATCGCGCGACCGCTCGCACTACGAGCGCTTCGGTGGCTATCACGCCACCTTTTATCGGGCCGTCGAAGCCACCAGCGTTACGCCCTTCTCGCCGCGCGCCCTTGATCGCGCCCTGGTCGGCGCCCTGGTCTCGCTCGCTCGCCAGGGCCTGGCGGCGATGACGCCCCCAGATGGGGCCGAGCAGATACAGGCACACCGCCATGCGCTTCAGGCTGTTGCCGACTGTTTCGCCGAACGCGCCCTTACCCATGACGGACACAAGGATCCGGCCGAGGCCCAACGGCTGCACGACCAGGTGCTGAGCACCTGCGAGGGCCTGCTCGATGATTGGGGCGAGATCGCCAACCAGATGCAGGCGACCCACACCCGGCTCCAGTATCAGCAGTGGGAACCGCCGGGCGCGCAACGTTTGCTCTATGACATGCTCGACCCCGGACTGCTGGCGCTGCCGTCGATTCAGCAGCGGTTCCGGGCCAATCGCTCGATGCGCGACGTGGAGCCCAGCGTGGAACTCGATATCCGCCAGTTGGATGAATGGAGAGAGCGGTCATGAAGAAGCCCACGCTACGCGCCAGTCAACTCATCACCACCTTCGGACCGGGGGCAATGGTCGACCTCCCCGAGGCGTCGGTCCTGATCGCCGGACTCGACCATTGGAACTACGACCCAAGCCAGCTCCTGCCGATCGACGAACCGCGTCTCGTCGCCAAGCTATCCGACCAATTAGGCCGGCCGAAACTCACCCTCCGCGCACCGCCACCCGCCAACGACCGCCCCCAGGGGCTGCATCCGGCGATCGTCGCCTGGCGCTTTCCGAAGTGGTATGTCGTCCAGGAAGCCGTCACGTCCAAATCGGGGTACCGGCGACGCCGGCTCGTCCATGCCAACGCACTCGACCGCGACCGTTTTCGCGACGATGACGGCAAGGCGAAGAGCGTGGTACCGATTCGCTTCGTGCGTGCCTGTACCAAGGGTCATATCGGCGACATCGACTGGCCAGCCTTCGTCCACGGCGCTGCTGTGTGCAAGCGGGAAATGTGGGTAGAAGAACGCGGCACCAGCGGCGATCTGGACGCCATTTTCATCGTCTGTGCCTGCGGGGCGGAACGCTCCATGAGTCAGGCTGCACGCATGCAGTTGAGAGCGCTCGGTAACTGCAACGGCGATAGACCCTGGCTCGGCGCCGGCAATCGGGAAGCGTGTGGCGAGCCGAACCGACTGCTCAACCGAACGGCATCGAACGCCTATTTCTCGCAGGTCATGTCGGTGATCTCTATCCCGGACACACGAAGTCCAGTTGATGACGTGGTCCGCTCACTCTGGGAGGATTTTTTGTGCGACGTGGACACCCTCGCCGACCTCAAGAAGGTCCGCAAGAAGCCGACCCCGGCCGCCCGCCTGGAAGGGCTTGCGGACGACGCAGTCCTGACGGCCATTGACCGGATCCGCGCCGGGGCTAGCGGTCCGGCGCGCAGCGTCAAAGAAGTCGAATTCGAGGCACTGGCGGATGCCCAAGATGAAATGGGGGTCGATCAGCCCGATGGCGTCTTCTATGCGCGGGCCTTGCCCTCTACAGAGTGGCAGGGCACCATAACGCAGTCCATTCAGAGGATCGTGCTGGTCCACCGGCTGCGCGAGGTCGCCGCCTTGGTCGGTTTCACCCGCTTCGAAGCGATAGGACCGGACATCGACGGCGAGTTGGATCTGGGCGTGAAATCGGCTCCCTTGGCAGCGGATGCCTCTTGGCTACCCGCCGTGGAAAACCACGGCGAGGGAATCTTCCTGCAGTTTCGGGCCACCGCGATCGAAGACTGGTTGAAGCGCCCCGAGGTGATTGAACGGGGAACCGTACTCCAGGCCGGCTTCGCCCTCTGGAAGCGCGATCATGAGGAATCCAGTCGCGACTTCCCAGGCCTCCCATACATCCTGCTTCACTCGCTGTCGCATCTGCTGCTGACGGCGGTCTCGCTGGAGTGCGGCTATCCGGCATCCTCCCTGCGCGAGCGCATATATGCGCTTCCTGGATGTTACGGCATCCTGCTTTACACCGGCTCGCCGGATTCGGAAGGCACCCTCGGTGGTCTTGTGCAGGCGGGCCGGGAGATCGTTAGGCATCTCGGCCGCGCCATCGAGCTGGCGGCACTTTGCTCCAACGATCCTGTTTGCGCCTACCATCATCCGGCCATGCACGATCACCAGCCGTTGAACGGAGCTGCCTGCCACGGCTGCCTACTGATTGCCGAAACATCCTGCGAACAGCGCAATGAATTCCTCGACCGGGCACTCGTGACCGCCACCGTGGAAGCATTGGGCGCGGAGTTCTTCGGACCTTGCGCATTGTGAAAAGCGCCCGGTCGCGCCGGCCGACGAGCGTATCGGTTTGGAACGCGCGGATGAGCCGCCTTGTCTCGTTCGGGGAGAGGATCGGCGTCTTGCCGACGGCGCAGGAGAATTTCGGTCCCCGGACGAAGGACGCCGGGTTGATGGTAAGGACCTGGCCCATGACCAGCGAGTCGAAGAAATGCCCCAGGGCCGAGAGCTGCCGCCTGACGCTTTGCGCCTCGTAGCCGCGCATCTTGAGCTCGACCCAGGTGGCGACGTGCATCGGCTCGATGTCGAGGAGCTCGCCGACGCCGACGGACTCGGACCAGTCCAGAAAGTCCCGCACGGCATTATCTCGCGAATACATATGCGACCCCGTCCATGGCGAGCGCAGCGCAGGTGGGTCGTACCGGGTAGGTGCGAGCGTGTTGCCGCCGTGACGATGGGGCAAAAGTCCCAAAGCCACGAAGGCAGTAGACCGGTAAGCTGTCGCGACGGCCCCGGCCGTGCAACGCGCCGATCTGCTCGGTCGCGCCCGTTTCGAGCCGATCGGGCGAGCTGGTCCACGCAGTCGGTCTGGAGCCCGGCCCCCGGTCGACCCTAGTCTCCAAACGGATCTTCGGCCCCGGTCAAACCCGCGATCTCCTCGGCCAGCTGCGCGGCTTCCACCTCCAACTCGGTGATCTCGGTGGCGATCTGCCCTGCTTGTTGGCCCGCGATCTCCAGCAAAAAGTCGGGGCGCTCCCCGCTGAGCGTGAAGAGTTCGTAGTCGCCGCTTACGCGCAGCCGTTCCAATTCATCCAACAGGTTCAGGATGCGCTCCTGAAGGGTCACGTACAGCTGCCGCAGCGTGGCCAAGTCCGCGTGGTCGTCGAAAGCCAGACTGCTCAGTCCCCGGCGCAGCAGGAAGCCATTGGGGTCGTTGGCAATCTCCCGCAGACGCTCGACGTCGCCGCGGTCGCGGGCCTGGTTGATCTCCAGGGTCAGGCGCTCGTGGATCTCCTGCTTCTCCGGCTCGTGGGCGAAGCGGTCGGGATGGTAGAGGCGGACCAGCTTGCGGAAGAGGGTCTTGAGTTCTTTGTGTTCGTCGTCGCTCAGGGCGCGGCTCTCGGCTGCCAGGGTGGCCGCATCCGCGTATTCGCGCTCGGTCTCGGCGCGTGCGTCCTCGTATTCCGGGGTGACCGCCTCGGCCTCTTCTTCGCCCTCGATCACGAGGGCGTCGAGGTATTTGCGCCGGTACTGGATCTTCAACCGCAGCCTGTCCCGGCGCTCGTAGTGGGGTCGCAGCAAGGAGAATAGCCGGGACTGGACCACCTCCACACCGTGGTGCTCTTGGGTGTACTCCACCTCCAGATCCGCCAGTCGGGTTCGGGCGCCCGCAATCAGCCGACGCAGCGTCTCCAGCTCCGAATCGGGTTGCGACGCGAGCGCTTGCGACGACGCGCTCAGCTGAGCCAGGTACCAGCGACCCATCTCCACGCTGCGCGGGTTGTTGGCGCCGGCGAGCCATTCAAGCCAGTCGTACAGGTTCGGATCGTCCAGGGCCTCCCGGAACGGACGCCCCTTGTACTTGCCGAAGGCGATGCGCGAGGGAAACCAGGGCGCGGCGGCGAACGCGCTGATGGCGTCCCAAGTCTCCAAGCCGCGTTCCGCGGCCAGGGGCCGCAGGACCTGCTGCATCAGGTCGGCGACCGTCTCCACATGCCCAGACGCGGTGTGCGCGCCGCGCTCGGGCAGCCGGTAGTACCGGCGCAGGGTCTGCAGCTTGTGGTTCCCGGCCGGAACCGGGTCCAGCAGGCGCTGGGCCAGGCTAAGGGCGCAGAAGCCGGGACGGCCGATGGGCTCGATGCCGAGACGTTGCCATTCGGAGTGCAGCACATCGTCGAGTTCGTAGCGCA
This sequence comes from Thiocapsa roseopersicina, assembly GCF_900106925.1. GTDB lineage: Bacteria > Pseudomonadota > Gammaproteobacteria > Chromatiales > Chromatiaceae > Thiocapsa > Thiocapsa roseopersicina. The sequence continues at coordinate 24,571 of NZ_FNNZ01000027.1, read as the reverse complement.
GGTTGTAGGCGACCAGAGGCTGTTCGGCGACGTATTTGGCAAAGGCTTCATAGACACGAAGCGGCGGCTCGCCGTCGCGTTCCAGGATCTCCCGGGTGTGGCCGTTGACGCGCGATGTCTCGGGCGGGATAGCGGCATTGTTGTTGAGCAGGCGCCGAAAGGACGGCCCTTCCGGTGTCCAGCCGCGCATGCGTTGGGCAGCCAGCTCCGCCACGTAGACGGGCGCCTTGATGCCGGAGGTTTCGGTGTCGATGAGAATCCAGTTTGTGAAGTCCATGATTTCAAACGCTAATAACCTTGAGGCCGGCCGGGGCGTTGCGAAGTCGCAGGAATTCGTCGCACCCGAGTTCAATCAAGCCGGGTACAGGCGAGAGGTCGAGCTCGGTGAGGTTGTTCCAACCGCAATGGAGTTCGGTCAGGCCCGGCACCGGAGATAGGTCGAGTGCTGAAAGTTTGTTGCCTTCGCAATGGAGTTCAATCAAGCCGGGTACCGGCGAGAGGTCGAGCTCGGTGAGTTTGTTCCGACCGCAATGGAGTTCGGTCAGGCCCGGCACCGCCGAGAGGTCGAGTGCTGAGAGTTCGTTGCTCCGGCAAACGAGTGTGGTCAGCTCCGGTACCGGCGAGAGGTCGAGTTCGGTGAGGTTGTTGAGTTCACAATCAAGCTTGCTCAGGCTCGGCACCGGCGAGAGGTCGAGTTCGGCGAGGTCGTTGAACTTACAATCAAGCTTGCTCAGGCTCGGCACCGGCGAGAGGTCGAGTTCCGCGAGTACGTTCTCCCCGCAATGGAGTTCGATCAGGCCCGGCACCGGCGAGAGGTCGAGTTCCGCGAGTTCGTTGTCCCCGCAATGGAGCTCGGTCAGGCCCGGCACCGGCGAGAGGTCGAGTTCCGCGAGTTCGCTGTCCCCGCAATGGAGCTCGGTCAAGCGCGGCACCGGCGAGAGGTCGAGTTCCGCGAGTTCGTTTTCACCGCAATGGAGCTCGGTCAAGCGCGGCAACGACGAGAGGTCCAGCTCGGTGAGGTTGTTGTACTCGCAATGGAGTTCGGTCAAGCCGGGCACCGGGGAGAGGTCAAGTTCCGCGAGTTCGTTGCCCCCGCAATAAAGCTCGGTCAGGCCCGGCACCGGCGAGAGGTCGAGCTCGGCGAGGTCGTTGCACGCACAATCAAGCTTGCTCAGGCTCGGTACCGGCGAGAGGTCGAGCTCGGTGAGGCCGTTGCCCCCGCAATCGAGTTGGGTCAGGCCCGGCACCGGGGAGAGGTCGAGTTCCGCAAGCTCGTTGTCACCGCAATAGAGTTCGGTCAAGCAGGGCACCGGCGAGAGGTCGAGCAATTTCAGTCCGAGCGAACCGCAGAGTAGGGTTCGCAGTCTCGGCAGAACCGGGCGGAGGGCGGTGGCCGTGTCCGGCCAGTCCCCCTTGAGACCCAAGTAACGAATCAGCAACCCCGACTCCCAGTTGCCGGGGATGAAAGGGAAGACGTCGAAGTCCCATGCGACGCCGACCATGGCGCCGTCCGCCACGGCAAAGCCGATGTACTTATCAACGGCCCATTCCACCGAACTCAAGGGCCAGGCGAGCCGTTTCAGGACCTCCTCCGGCGCCAGGCCCGCGGCCTCGGCCCAATGCAGGGTCTGCCGATAATCGGGCGCGCGCAGCAGATAATCCCCGACGGGAACGCGTGCCGCGCCGAGACTCTGCGCCCGGGCACGCGCCAGGATGTCCCCGGTCACCTCCGCCATGACGCGACGGGTGCGGCCGCCCGGCGTGGCGACGTCGGTACCGGGCCGCGGGACCAAGAGGTGCTTCTTGTGGTCGTGTTCCATGTGCAATCTCCAAATGCATCCTCTGCATCAGTGGGTCGATCGGCGCGTTATGGCCGGATAAGGCACCTGACGAGTGCGCTCGGGATGGCCGGCACCGTTCGGGAACGGGCTCTGCGCAGCGCGGCGCCGGCGGGGCGGTTGTCTCAAATCCTGATCTTTCCGATCTCGTCCAGCGTCAGGTCGCCGTGCCGCCGGTCGTAGAGCTGGGTGGTGCGGGTGCTGGCGTGGTTGGCCAGCGCCGCGGCCTGCTCGAGCGTCCCGCCGTGGGTCAGATACGCGGTGATGCCGGTGGCCCTGAAGCTGTGGTTGCCGACCTGCGTGGCGATCCCGGCCGCCGCGGTGCGCCGGCGGATCATCGCATGGGCATTGGCCTGGGCGAGCGGACGCTCGCTCAAACACCCGGTGCCGCGCCCGAGGGTGCGGAACAGCCAGCCCTTGGGGTCGCTGCGCAGGTCCGCGCCGACACGGGCGAAGGAATACACCATCAGTGCGCGGTCGCGCAGGCCGGCCGGGGTGTCCGCGGCGATGCTCTCGAGCAGGTGCCGCGCCTCCGCGGCGTCGAGCACCGGGGTCTTGCCGGTCTTCACCACATGGGGTAGACCCAACAGTCGTGTCATCAGCCGCCATTTCGCAACGGAAAACCTCCGGGCCAAGGTTTCCGTCAGAAATATCTTATCGACAGGGTTTTCCGTGCGGTCCATGCGTGGGTTTGAGGTCCGATTTTCACGGCTTGTCATGGGTGTCGGAAAACAGATGATTCTCGACAGGCCGCAGCAGCGTTGGGACGACGCCCAGTGGCGGCTGATGACACGACTGTTGGGTCTACCCCAACCCTCACGCTCGCAAGCTCGCGCTTACTTAAAAAACGACGGCACTCACACGGCCGGACTTAAAGACCTACCCTTCGCCATCCCTGGCTTCACCCCCCCTACGGCGGCCTTGCGGGCACATCCATGTGCCCTTCAAAAAGAGTCCTAGCCTTCGGCTACGGACTTCTCTTAAGGCCTCCTGACGTCGGCCAAGACGGCAAGAACCGCATTTCACGCTTCCCCGTCCCCCCCTGTCCTCACACGACTTTGGGCAGTAGGAAAAAGAAGATATAAGCGGAGTTTATGGCCCAGGAGAAGCTCAGGCGGAGGAGGGGAGACGAACGTGGACGAAGAGCTCGACGACTTCAAAACACACATCAATCTCTCGGAGTATGCCGCGGCGCAGGGCTATGTCCTCGATCGCCGAGCCAGCTCGAAGAACTCCGTCGTCATGCGCACCCGGGCAGGCGAGAAGATCGTGATCGCCAGAGCCGAGGATCGGCATTGGATTTACTTTTCGGTGCAGAACGACCTCGACAACGGCTCGATCATCGACTTCGTGCAGAAGCGCCGGAACTGCTCGCTCGGCGGGGTCCGGCAGGAGCTGCGCCCGTGGCTGGGCGGGGCGCGTCACGTCGTCCGGCCCCAACCCGACCTCTTCGCCCGCGAGATCGCCCGAATCTCCCGCGACCGCGCCCGTGTGCTGCTCGAACTCGCCCGCATGAAACCCCTGCTGTTTCACCGCTACCTCGAAGAGCGGGGCCTGCCGGCGTCCTTTCTCAACAGCCCGCGCTTTGCCGGCAAGCTCAAGGTCGATTCTCGCTCCAACGCCATCTTTCCCCATGCCGACCAGGAGGGTCCCTGCGGCTACGAGGTGAAGAACCGCGGGTTCACGGGCTTCGCCTCCGGCGGCGAGAAGGGCCTGTGGTTCTCCGCGGCAAACAGCACCGACACCGCTCTGGTGATCGCCGAGAGCGGTATCGATGCGCTCTCCCATGCCGTTCTGCATCCGGACGACACCGCCCGCTATGCCAGCACCGGAGGCAGCCTCAACCCCACCCAGCCGGAGTTGCTCCGCAGTGCCATCGGCCGGATGGGACCGGGGTCTCGGATCGTGATCGCCACCGACAACGATCCCGGCGGCCACGCCCTCGCCGACCGGATCGAGGCTCTCGCCCGCGAGACGGGCCGGGAGGACTTCGTCATCTGCCGCGACCAGCCCGGCGAAGGGCAGGACTGGAACGATGTCCTGAGGGCGGGCGGGGGGCCGACCTCGGCCTAGCCGCCCTGATCCGCCTTTGATTGATCGCTTTGCGGTTTGACAAGACCTTGAGGACCTCGTCGGGCAGGTCCGGGCGCGTGGTCTTCAGGTTCGGGTCTATGTCGTTGACATAATTTGTATGTAGTAGTATGTTGTATTTTACAACATACTACATACAATTTACGACAATGGCCATCACCCACGAGCAAATCATCGAGGTTGCCGATGCCCTGGTCGCCGCCGGTCAGAATCCGACCATGGCGTCGGTCCGCAAAGCGCTCGGCGGCGGCAGCTTCACGACCATCAGCGAGGCGTTGAAGGCTTGGCGGCAGACCCGTCAAGAGGAGCGCATCCGCGCCGAGATCATCGACATCCCCCCTTCGCTGCAACAGGCCTTCGAGGAGGCGGGGCGCCTGGTCTGGAAGGAAGCCACTGCTCAGCATGCAGCCAAACTCGCCGAGGAGCGCCAAGCGCTCGAGGATGCCCACGACCGTTACGAAAACGAGCGTAACGAGGCGGTGGACGCGGCCGATCAGATCTCGGCGGAGTTGGAGCAGACCCTCGCGGCGCTGGAGCGGGAACAGTCGGCCCATGCCGACACACAGCGCAACCTGATGGAGGCTCGGCAGGAGATCGAGCGCGTCCTTGCCAAAGGTCGGGAGCTGGAGGCCCGGGTCGAGGAGCGAGGGCGTCAGGTCACGACCCTGGAGTCGGAACTCGCCGCGGCGCGTGGCGAACTCGCCGCGGCAGGCGAGCAAAAGGGGCGAATGGATGGACAGTTGCAGAGCGCCGAGGAGCTGCGGACACGTTTGCAGGCAGATCTCACACAGGCCCGGACGGCGCTGGCCGAATTGCAAGGTGAGGTGAAGCTGAAAGTGTCGGAGGCGGCTGCCGCCAAGGAGCAGACCACGGCAGAGCGGAAGGCGAGGATCGAGTTCGAACACCAAGCAGCGCAGCTGCGCGATCAGTTGGGTGAGCTGCGCGTGCAGGTGGCTCAGCTCACGGAGCGTACCGCCCACTTCGACGATCTACGGGCACTCATTCCGACCCTGGAATCCCCAAGCACGACCAAAGGCGCGCGTGCGCCCCGTAAACCCCAGTCCCCCTGACGGGTTGCCCAGATCCGCGAGGCATGGAGAGTGGAGCGAGGCCGAGCAGCCGATGCCCGACCTCGATGACCTCATCGGGCAGCAGATCCGTAGTCTCCAGGTTCAGGTCTATGTCGTTGAGATACTTTGTAAATAATATGTAGAAAAATACAACATACTATTACATACAGATTGCCACCTATCAGTTTACCCGGGCGGTCGAGCCGGTCTTGCGGCAGGTCCGGGGGACCGCCTGGCAGGATGTGCAGGGCAGCTCACCGGCGAGCGCGAGGCCCTCGCCCCGCACACCGCGACCTGGAGCAGGAGCGTGCCTTGCCGAGATCGGCAAGCTCGACGGGGAGCTCGAGGCGCTGCGCGTCTTGAGGTGAAGCTGGATCTGGATCAGGGCGCGCGGCGATGCGGAAGGTCTGCGCGCTGAGTTTGCGACGGAGCGACGCACCCGCGAGGAGGCGCATGCTGCGCTCCACGAGGCTCAGGCGGTGATCGCCGAGCGGGCGGAGCGCAGCGTGGCGCAGGAGGAGGAGATCATCGCGACCCTCGCCGAGCGCACTGCCCATGTCGAGGCGCTACGTACGCTCATCAGGATCCGGGATCGGTTAGGCGGGCGGAAGGAGAGGGCGCGCCGTAAAGGTCATCAAGAATAGGAATGCGTGCACGTCGTGGGGAAGCGCTGGGATATACCGGAACAGCAGTTGTCGAGCCGCCGGAACCCCGGCGGCAATCGCAAGCCTATCCTCCGAACAGCGAGGGAGGCGGGAGATGCTAAGATTTTTCAAGCCGCCGGAACCCCGGCGGCAATCGCAAGCCTTCGTCTGCTCAAACGCCAAGTAAAAGTAATCGCTGCGAGCGTTGTTTGCAAGAGCCTTGATCATCGATTTGGCCACCTGCGGGAAAGTTGGGCGGCATCCGGAAGTAACACTCTGAAATACAAAGCCATGCGTGGTGATGGCCTATCCTTGGAATAGGGTTTTGGGCGAGACGATGATCAAGACCCTTGCCTTGCAAGAGAATGGCCGTCTTGACCGTCCCCCGTAACGGATCGCCCTGCCCTGATCGCGGATCTCGAATGATCCGAACGCCGTCCTGCAGGCCCTCCTCGATGCCGTGCTCTTCAATGCTCCAATCCACCCGGCGCCCGGCATGGCTCGTCTTGCTCCCCTGTATGATCGCCCTCTGCACCGGACCTCAGCCCGAGGCCGGCGATGACGGTGGGCCGGGGAAGCCGATCCGTGGCGGGGTTTCCGGTCGAGTCGTTTCGGAGAGTGCCGGTTATGGCCGGTCGGGAAGCGAATGCTTCGCTCCTTGCCGGTCATCACGTTCTGTGCAATATGGTTCCCGGAGAATGATGTTCCGCGCTTTGGATGGGGCTCTCGGGAAGGGAATCGGGGAAAGGATCCATGAAACTCGAAGACATCGCACCGGGGCAAAGCCTGACCGGCATCGAGCCCAGCCAGATCGTGTCGGTCATGGCGACGGTCTCGCACGGGGACGGGGCGCTTCAGCTCATCTACAAGACCCCCGACGGCGCGATCAAGGAGCGCCTGCTCGCGCGGGACGACGAGGCCACGGTCGCGATCGCCACTGCCGAGCGCCCGTTCGCCTTCGACGGCGACGGCGAGGCCTTCCAGCTTGCCTGCGAGGCCAAGCGCATCGACCTCGCGTTTCTCTTCGACCCCATGATGGCCGTGCACAGCTCGAACGTCGATCCGCTGCCGCATCAGATCACGGCGGTCTACGAAGCCCTGCTGCCACGCCAGCCGCTGCGCTACGTGCTGGCCGATGATCCCGGCGCGGGCAAGACCATCATGGCCGGACTCTACATCCGCGAGCTCATCATGCGCGCGGACGCCCACCGCATCCTGATCGTGGCTCCGGGGAGCCTGGTCGAGCAGTGGCGCGACGAGCTGTACGAGAAGTTCGGGCTGGAGTTTCACGTCTACGCGACACTCCTCGATCAGATCTCGCCGAGCGGGAACCCGTTCGAGGACTATCCGCGGCTGATCGTGCGGCTCGACCAGCTGGCCCGCAACGAGGAGCTCCAGGAGAAGCTCTGCGCACCGGGTTGGGACCTGGCCGTTTTCGACGAAGCGCACAAGCTCGCCGCCCACTACTCCGGCGCGAAGCTGGACAAAACCGGACGGTTCCGCTTTGCCGAGAAGCTCGGCGCACATGTCCGGCATCTCCTGCTGATGACGGCCACACCCCACAGCGGCAAGGAAGAGGACTTCCAGCTCTTTCTTTCGCTGCTCGATTCCGACCGCTTCTACGGCAAGTTCCGCGACGGCGTGCACAAGGTCGATCCTTCCGACCTGATGCGTCGCATGGTCAAGGAGGAGCTGGTCAAGTTCGACGGTACGCCGCTCTTTCCGGAGCGCCGGGCCTACACCGTGAACTACGAGCTCTCGCCGATCGAGTCGGCGCTTTATGAAGCCGTCACCGAGTACGTCAAGACCGAGATGGGCAAGGCCGACCAGCTCAAGGGGTCACGCAAAGGCTCCATCGGCTTTGCACTCACCGCCCTGCAACGCCGTCTGGCCTCCAGCCCGGAGGCGATCTTCCAGTCGCTCAAGCGCCGCCGTGAACGGCTGGAGAACCGCCTGCGCGACGAGAAGCTCGGGATCAAGGGCAAGCAGGCCCTCGCCGAGACCCTGGCGGGGGTCCCCGAGGACGATGACGATCTCACCGCCGAGGAGCAGGAGGGGCTCGAAGAGACCCTGATCGACCAGGCCACCGCCGCGAAAAGCGTCGTGGAGTTGGAGGCCGAAATCGTCATCCTCCGAGGACTGGAGGAGCAGGCCAAGGTGATTGTCGCGTCGGGCCAGGACCGCAAGTGGGACGAGCTGTCGCAGATCCTTCAGAACAATCCCGAGATGCGCGATGCCGCCGGACGGCAGCGTAAGCTCATCATCTTCTCCGAGCACCGCGACACCCTCAACTACCTGCACGCCAAGATCGCCGGGGTCCTCGGCAATCCGGACGCCATCATCACCATTCACGGCGGGACGCATCGCGACGAGCGCCGCCGCCTTCAAGCGCTGTTCCGCTCCGACCCCGGAGTGCGCGTGCTGGTGGCGACCGACGCCGCCGGCGAAGGCGTGAACCTTCAGAACGCGAATCTGATGGTCAACTACGACCTGCCCTGGAACCCGAACCGCCTCGAGCAGCGCTTCGGGCGCATCCACCGCATCGGCCAACAGGAGGTCTGCCATCTCTGGAACCTCGTGGCCAAGGAGACCCGCGAAGGCGATGTCTACCACCGCCTGCTGATGAAGCTCGAAGTCGAGAGCCAGGCGCTCAAGGGCCGTGTCTTCGACATTCTCGGCGAGGTCTTCGAGGAGACCAGTCTCAAGGATCTCCTGATGCAGGCGATCCGTTACGGGGACCGTCAAGACGTTCGAGACCGTTTGAGCCAAAAGATCGACATGGCGCTCGATCACGAGCACCTGAAATCCCTGCTCAACCGCAACGCACTTGCCCAGGAGACGATGAGCGCCGAGCGGCTTTTTGCCGTCAAAGAGGAGATGGACAAGGCCGAAGCGCGCCGCTTGCAGCCCTTCTTCGTGCGGGCCTTCTTCTCGAAGGCGCTCGATGCACTCGGCGGCACGGCCCATCCGCGCGAGGCCGGGCGCTTCGAGATCACCCATGTTCCGGCAGCGATCCGCGAGCGCGACCGCCGCCTCACCGGGCGTAACCGGCGCGAGAACGAGCCGGTCCTGAAACGCTACAGCCGGATTTGTTTCGAGCGCGCGGCGATCCAGCCCATGGACAAACCTGGTCTGGAACGGGCGCTGCTGATGCATCCGGGCCATCCGCTGATGCTCTCGATGACCGACATGCTCCTGGAGCAGCACGCGAACCTGCTGCGCCAGGGAGCCGTCCTGATCGACCCGGCGGACGAAGGCATCGAGCCCGCTCTGCTGTTCCTGCTGACCCACGAGATCAAATCCGGCGACGGCACGGTGCTCTCCAAGCGTCTGCAATTCGTGCGGGTCGGTGCGGACGGGCAGGCCGTGTTTGCCGGCTGGGCGCCGCATCTCGATCTGGAGCCGTTGAAGGATGCCGAACGTCCGGTGCTGGACGCGACGCTCGCCGCGCCCTGGATCGCCTCGGGGCAGGAGAGCCGGGCGCTTGCCCTGGCCGCCCAAACGCTGGTCCCCGAGCACTACCGCGAGGTCGCACATCGTCGCATCGAGCACATCGAAAAGACCCTAGACGCCGTCAACGAGCGGCTGACCAAGGAGATCGACTTCTGGCAGGATCGATGGATGAAGCTCAAGGAGGACGGCGAAGCGGGCAAGGATGTCCGGCTTAATCTTCACAACGTCGAGCGCACCATTGCCGATCTCGGCAGCCGCCTGGAGAGCCGCAAGAAGGAGCTCCAGTCCATGCGCCATGTGGTCAGCGGCACACCGGTGGTGCTGGGCGCGGCGCTGATCGTTCCGGCGGGACTGATGAGCACCCTGCGCGGGGAGGAGCCGGTCGATTCCGTCGCGGCGACCTTCGCCGTCGATGCGCAGGCACGCGCGCGCATCGAGCGGATTGCCATGGACGCGGTGCGTCGGACCGAGGAGGCGCACGGTTGCCGCGTCGTCGATGTCTCCGCCGACAAATGCGGCTGGGACCTCACGGCCTATCCGCCCGTCCTCGACGGCAAGCAGCCCGAACCCCGGCATATCGAGGTAAAGGGACGGGTCAAGGGTGCGAGCACCGTGACCGTGACCCGCAACGAGATGCTCTATGGGCTTAACCAGGCCGAGAAATTCGTTTTTGCTATCGTGCTCGTAGACGGCGATGGCTACGATGGACCCTACTATATCCGCAACCTCTTCCTCCAGGAACCGGCTTTCGGGGTTGCAAGCGTCAACTACAAACTGAATGAGTTGATATCAATGGCGCTACCCTCCTTTATGTCATCGTGATGAATCCGTCAAGTGCATGTCGATTCTGCGGCAAAGCTACGCCTCTGGTGAAAGCGCATATCATTCCGAAAGGTCTCTATTGGGGACTTGATCAAACGATTGTCACGGATGATATCGTGAACAAAGGAAAGATCATAAAGCGAAGAGGCGATAGGCATAAGACGCCTGTTGTTGTGTCAACCGTTCAAGGTGAATTCCAGAGGCGGACGCGAAACGGACTTTGGGGTCGCTTCATTTGTGAGACTTGCGAAACCAGATTTAACGCATGGGATAGCCATGCTATCGAAGTGCTCAGAAACTCAAAGCCGCAGATTCTGGTGCAAGCATGGAAATATGAAAATTTCGAGTACGCTAAACTGAAGTTGTTCTTTATATCACTACTTTGGCGCGCAGCAGTTGCGGACGAGCCGTTTTTCGAGAACGTAGCGCTGGAGGCACGGGATCTTTCACGGATAAAGTTGCTAATTAAGAAATCCAGACCTGGATCTTGGACCGAGTACTCTGTTCTTCTTTGGCGATCCGACGAGATAATTGCTAAGGCTATGCTTCCCCCCGAAAGAGTGGAGTATGAGGGACTTTCGTTTATCCTGATGTATTTCCCTGGTTACATGTCTTTAATCAAAGTCGACCACCGTCCCTTACCAATTCGGTTAAAGCCATATTCGCTTAATGAATCCCAATCGTGGTTGGTAGGTAGGAGAGATTACTCTACCTCGGGAGAGTGGAAGCGAATGCTTCACACAGCAAGGAAAACTCTAAAAAAGTGACAATATCAATTAAGAATCCGAAAAAGCTGATCGAAGTCGCGTTGCCTTTGGATGCGATCAACATTGCATCAGCGCGCGAGAAGTCGATTCGGCATGGCCACCCCAGCACCCTTCATCTGTGGTGGGCGCGTCGACCGCTTGCGGCGGCGCGAGCGGTGATCTTCGCGCAGATGGTCAACGATCCATCGTGGAAGTGGGAGATGGAGCATCCCGGCGAGGTGCCGCCGGGGAACCTCAAGGGCAGCTGGGCGGCGAGCCGCAAGCGACTGTTCGCCCTGATCGAGGATCTGGTGAAGTGGGAGAACACCACCAACGAGACCGTGCTGGAGAAGGCGAGAGCCGAAATCCGCAAATCCTGGCGGGAAACCTGCGAGTTGAACAAAGATCATCCGCAAGCGACGGAGCTGTTCGATCCCGACAAGCTGCCCGCCTTCCACGATCCCTTTGCCGGGGGCGGAGCCCTGCCGCTCGAGGCGCAGCGCCTGGGGTTGGAAGCCTACGCGAGCGACCTGAATCCGGTCGCCGTCCTCATCAATAAGGCGATGATTGAAATCCCGCCGAAGTTCGCGGGCAGGCCTCCGATTAATCCGGAGGCACGCAGCAAGAAGCAGGTCGTGGCGCAGGACTGGACGGGCGCGCGTGGCCTCGCCGAGGACGTGCGCCACTACGGCCAGTGGATGCGCGAGGAAGCGCAAAAGCGCATCGGGCATCTCTATCCGCCAATCGAGATTACGGCAGAGATGGCTGAGGATCGCCCCGACCTCAAGCCCTATGTCGGGCAGAAACTCACGGTGATCGCATGGCTGTGGGCGCGGACTGTGAAGAGTCCGAACCCGGCGTTTAGGCATGTCGATGTGCCGCTCGCTTCGACCTTCATCCTTTCGAGCAAAGCGGGTAAGGAAGCCTATGTCGAGCCGGTGATCGATCGGGATAGCTACCGGTTTACAGTGAAGATGGGTAAGCCGCCTGATGAGGCGAAGGGGGGGACGAAGCTCACACGCGGCTCATTTCGATGCCTATTGTCTAATACGCCTTTCCAGTACGCTTACATTGACGATGAAGCGAATGCCGGTCGCATGAGCGCTCGCCTTATGGCCATCGTGGCAGAAGGGCAGCGAGGACGTGTCTACCTTGCGCCTACATTGCTCCAAGAGGAGGTAGCCCTCACAGCGGAGCCGACGTTTAAGCCTGATACGCCTTCACGTGGGACATGGGCTAGCAATGCTCAAGGACGCATTTACGGGTTTAAGACATTTGGCGACTACTTCACATCTCGCCAGCTCGTGGCGTTGACGACGTTCAGCGATCTGGTCACAGAGTCCGGGGAAAGGATTTACCGCGATGCCGTAGCCGCAGGAATGGCTGATGACCAAACAGGGCTTGATGCCGGTGGTCTCGGCGCGTGGGCTTATGCCGAGGCAGTAGGGGTTTATTTGGCATTTTTGGTAAGCCAAGTTGCAAATCATTCCTCCTCCGTATGTGGATGGAACAATGCGAACACACAGATGCGTAGTGTGTTCGCACGCCAGGCTATCGCAATGGTCTGGGAGTATGCTGAGAGCAACCCACTCTGTGATTCGTCAGGAAGCTACTCAAACCTCTTCGAACGGCAAGTTAAAGGATTCAAAGCGCTTGGCAGTAAAGTGGCGGGCTTCGCATCGCAGGCTGATGTGAATCAGCAATCGATTTCTTTGGGTAAGCTAGTCTCTACCGATCCTCCTTACTACGACAACATCGGCTACGCAGACCTGTCTGATTTCTTCTATGTCTGGTTGCGACGCGCGCTCAAGCCTTTCTTTACTTCTCTATTTGCAACCCTTGCAGTACCAAAAGCAGAGGAACTTATAGCGACGCCCTACCGGCACGGCAGCAAGGATAAGGCAGAGGCGTTCTTTCTCGATGGCATGACCAAGGCCATGCAGAAGTTGGCTATGGAGGCACACCCAGGATTTCCAGTTACTATTTACTACGCTTTTAAGCAGTCAGAGAGTGAAACAGGTACAGGAACTACTAGTACAGGGTGGGAAACGTTCTTAGACGCGGTCTGTCGCTCGGGCCTCGCAATAGGAGGCACTTGGCCTGTTCGAACTGAGAAGCAAGGTCGTGTTATTGGCAATGATACCAACGCCTTGGCCTCCAGCATCGTCCTCGTTTGTCGCCAGCGTTCTGCCGATACTCCGTCGATTTCCCGCCGCGCCTTTCTGCGAGAGTTGAACCAAGTGCTCCCCGAGGCTCTTGATGAGATGACACGAGGCGCAGGAGACGAGCGCTCGCCGGTTGCCCCGGTGGACCTCTCGCAGGCTATTATCGGCCCTGGCATGGCGGTCTTCTCAAAATATGCCGCCGTGCTTGAAGCCGACGGCACGCCGATGAGTGTGCGTACCGCCCTTCAGATCATCAATCGATTCTTCGCCGAGGACGACTTCGACCCCGACACCCAGTTCTGTCTGCACTGGTTCGGCCAATATGGATGGAAGGAGGGCAAGTTCGGAGAAGCCGATACCCTTTCCCGTTCCAAAGGGACGAGCGTGGAGGGAGTCAGGCAATCGGGCGTGCTCTATGCTACGGGCGGCGTTGTGCGCCTGCTCAAATGGCCGGAGTACCCTGCCGACTGGGACCCGCAGAAAGACGAACGCCTACCGGTCTGGGAGCTCCTGCATCAGCTCATCCGGGTCTTCAAGGCCGACGGCGAGCGGGCGGCGGGCCTGATCGTCGCCGCCGTGCCCAGCAAGGCCGAGGCGACGCGACAACTCGCCTATCGGCTCTATACGCTCTGCGAGCGGGCGGGATGGGCCGAGGATGCCCGCGCCTACAACGAGATCATCACGAGCTGGAGTGCCATCGAGGCCGCAGCTGCAGCCGCCCCGACGCCCCTTCAGGCGGATATGTTTGACTAAAGGGAAGGACGACGCATGAAGCCCTGGAGAGAAATCGCGGTTCCCCATCAAGACGTTCTGGAAGGGTCGTTTCAGCAATCCGAGTTCGCCGCCGACATCACCGCCGTCCATACCGGACGCGCCCCGCGCGAGTATCAGGATGCGGTGGCCTTCTTCGAGCGCACCTTCATCACCGAAGGCATGGGCCTTCTGTTGACCCAGGTAGCGCAGCGGCTGGCGGGTCGTGGAGGCGAACCCGTCATCCAGCTGCAAACGCCCTTCGGTGGCGGCAAGACCCACACCGAGCTTGCGGTCTATCACCTCGCCACGCGCGCCTGTCCCTTGTCGGACCTTGCCGGGATCTCGGTTCTTGTCGAACGGGCCGGTCTGATGGATGTCCCCAAGGCGCGCGTTGCCGTCCTGGACGGTACGGCCCATTCCCCCGGACAGCCCTGGAAGCGCGGCAAGCAGACGATCAACACACTGTGCGGCGAGATGGCCTGGCAGCTCGGCGGCGAGGAGGCTTTCCGCCTCGTCAGCGAAGCCGACGCCCACGGCATCTCGCCGGGCAAGGATGTGCTGCGCGATCTGCTGGAGCTTCATGCCCCGTGTGTCGTCCTGATCGACGAGCTATTGGCCTACATCCGGCAGTTCCCGGAAGGCAAAACGCTCAGCGGTGGCAGCTTCGACAGCAATCTTTCCTTCGTGCAGGCCCTCACCGAGGCGGCCAAACTGGTTCCGAACACCATTCTGCTCGCGTCCCTGCCGGAGTCCGAAGTCGAGGCGGGCAGTCAGCGCGGCGTGGCCGCCCTGCGTGCCCTGGAGAAGACCTTCGGGCGCGTGCAGGCCCTCTGGAAGCCGGTCGCCACCGAAGAAGCCTTCGAGATCGTGCGCCGTCGTCTCTTCGAGCCGGTGCGCGATCCCCAGGCTCGTGAGGCCGTTTGCCGCGCGTTCGCGGATGCCTATGTCGCCGAGGGCGCGAAGCTCCCCTCCGAGACACAGGAGCGGCACTACTACGAGCGGCTCGTGCAGGCGTACCCCATCCATCCCGAGGTTTTCGATCGGTTGTACGAGGACTGGACCACCATCGACGGCTTCCAACGCACGCGTGGTGTACTCAAGCTCATGGCCAAGGTCATCTATCGCCTCTGGAAGGACGACAACAAGGATTTGCTCATCCTGCCGGGCAGCCTGCCGCTGCACGACGGGAGCAGCCGCAACGAGCTGACCTACTACCTTCCGGCGGGCTGGGATGCCGTGATCGAGAAGGACATCGACGGCGATCGTTCCGAAACCGTCGAGCTGGAGAACAAAGAGCCGCGCTTCGGCCAGGTCGGCGCGGCACGCCGCGTCGGGCGCACCATCTTTCTCGGCAGTGCCCCGTCCTCGGTCGCGACCAAGGCGACGACACGGGGGATCGATACCGCGCGCATCCTTCTGGGCTGTCTGCAACCCGGACAGGCATCGTCCATCTATACCGATGCGCTGAACCGCCTCGCGGATCGCCTGCACTATCTCAACAGCTCCGGCGACAAAGCCCAGGATACGACCCGCTTCTGGTTCGATACCCGCGCGAACCTGCGCCGCGAGATGGAGGACCGCAAGCGCCGCTTCGACGACAAGACCGAAGTGCGCGTCAAGATCGCCGAGTCGCTCAAGAAAGTCGTCGGCCACGTCGGATTTTTCGATGGGGTCCACACCTTCACGCCCCATGCCGACGTATCGGACGACACGGCGCTGCGTCTTGTCGTGCTTCCGCCTGAGTATTGGTATACGCGCGAAGAGTCCCGCCTTGCCGTCGAGGCCGTTCTCGATGCGGTCCAGAAGAACGGTGCGAAGCCCCGCTATCGCGGCAACCGGCTCCTGTTTCTCGCGCCGGAGCATGGATCCTTGTCGCGGCTGAAAGACGCGGCAGCGACTGCGCTCGCCTGGAGCTCCATCGTCGATGATGTGAAAGAGGGCCGCCTGACCATCGACAACTTGCAGCAGAAGCAGGCCGAGAAGGAATGCAAGAGTGCGGAGGAGGTGCTGCCGCGCGCGGCCCGCGAATGCTACAAGTGGTTGCTGTGCCCGGGCCAAGATGCTCCGACCGATCCCAAGCCCGCGGTGGAAGCATTCCCGCTCAACACGACCGGCGGATCTCTCGGGTCCGAGATCGAGCGGGTGTGTCTGGACAACGAGCTGGTCATTTCGACCTGGTCGCCCATCCATCTGCGGACCTTGCTCAAGGATCTGTACTGGAAGAACGGCCAGATCGCGGCCAAGGCATCCGGCCTGTTCGAGGACACCCTACGCTATCTCTATCTGCCGCGATTCAAGAGCCGGGATGTCCTGCTTCAGGCGATCCGCAGCGGTACTGCGAGCCGCGATTTCTTCGGCACGGCCTATGGTCAGAACGGCGAGACGTTTGAAGGGTTTCAGTTCGGCGGCGGCGATGTCGTCTTCGACGACACACTGCTGCTGATCGAACCAGAAGCCGCGAGGGCCTATGAAGAGGCCCATGGTCCCGCTGCGCCGACCACCGGACCGGAGCCGGAGACGCTGGGTGTGGCCGACACACCCGACGATACGGTCCCGCCGGTCCCGCCGGGTCCAGGACCTGCGCCCCGTCCTGACCCCGTTACGGCCAAGCCGAAAACCTTTCACGCGAGCGCGGAGGTACCGACCGCAACGGCGAAGATGCGCCTCGTGCAGATCGCCGAAGAGATCGTCTCGGTGCTCTGCTCGGACCCGAACGCAACGGTTCGCCTGGTGGTGGAGATTTCGGCGGATTTTCCCGAGGGAGCATCCGATACCGTGAAACGGGCGGTCTCCGAGAACGCCAACAGTCTCGGGCTTAAGAGTGCGGACTGGGAGTAGGCGATGCGTTCCGAGTGGGTAGGCTTCTTGGCCGAGTAGGCGATCTGTTCGTGTCTGTCCTTTCAGGAGGTTCGGATGGGCGGTAACCGATTGAACTGGGATATGGCGAATCGGCGCGCTCGGGCCAGACGTCATGGCTCGGAATCAGCCTTCGTGGATCTTCCTCCGACCGGATCGTTTGCCGACCGCGCCCGCTATTTCGACAAGAGCCAAGGGAAATCGCCTAAGCCGCGCGAACCTCTGAAACCCCTGGTCAAACCCGCACCGCTGCGCCCCCAGTCGCAAAAGGGGGGAAAACAGAGCCAAGGGACGCCACGGCAGACCACACCGACCACGCCGTTGGCGAAATGCCCCGAGTGCGGAGCGCTCGTCAAGAAGCTGCGCGCGCACATCACGAAGGCACACCCGGCGTTGGCGGCCACCAATGGCAGCGAGAAAAGGCCCAAGGCGGCTGCCAAGAAGCCGAGCCCAAAGGAGCAACCTAAGCAGAGCGAGGCCGCACAGCAGGTTCAGACGGCCAGGCAACCCATGCCTGCCCTTGGTCCAGAGCGGTGCCCGTTCTGCGTTGCGCAAGCATCCGATCTGCATGATCACATCCTGGACGAGCATGGATCGGAGAAGCTCGTGCAGTGGATTCTTTCTCGCTGATGAGCAGACAGTCCAGGAGTTGGGCATGGCAAAAGACAAGCAGATCCCGCAGTTTCACGAGCTGATGAACCCCCTCCTGAAGGCGCTCCGCGACCTTGGAGGATCCGGCTCGATCGCCGAAATCGGAACCAAGGTCACCGAAACGCTGGAGCTTCCGGAGAGCGTTCTGAACACGCTCCACAACCCCGAGAAGAGTAGCCAGAGCGAGTTGGAGTACCGCTTGGCATGGGCGCGAACCTACCTGAAGAAGTTCGGGGTGCTGAACAACTCGAACCGCGGGGTTTGGGTCATTGTCCCGGAACAACAGCATATCGAAGCCGTTGATCCTCAAAACGTCGTGAAGACGGTCCAGGAGTTCCACCGCCGCGAGCGCTCGACAAAAGAGTCCATTGGATCGATCGACGAGGATCTGCCCGAGGCCGCGGAAAACTGGCGGGCCGCGCTCCATCAAGTCTTGACGAAGGGGATGACTCCGGATGCCTTCGAACGGCTCGTCAAGAGGATGCTGCGGGAGTCCGGTTTCGTGAAGGTCGAGGTCACAGGCCGCAGCGGTGATTGCGGCATCGACGGCAAAGGGATCATGCAGATCGGAGGACTACTCAACTTTCACGTACTGTTTCAGTGCAAGCGATACCAGGGCTCGGTATCGTCGAGTGATATTCGAGACTTCCGCGGGGCACTCGTCGGCAGAGCGGACCGGGGTCTGTTCGTCACGACCGGCACCTTCACGAGCGAAGCAACCAAAGAGGCCACCCGAGACGGCGCCCCGCCGATCGATCTGATGGACGGCGAGCAGCTCATCGACAAGCTGAAAGAGCTTGGACTCGGTATCAAGACGGAGATGGTCGAGCGCGTCGACATCGACGAGGACTGGTTCAAGAACATTTGATGCTCCGATGCTCCCCGTTGATCGACATCCGCCCGCGACCGAAGCAGATACGCTCGGCCTCGCCCGAAATACACCTCTGCGCACCCTGCGCACAGCCTCCGTTGCAGCCCTCGCTGCTCCGCCGTGGATAAGCGGTGCGTTTCGCTCCCGATCCGTACGATCCTCGTCGATCGACACCTGATCCCCGCCCCCGTCGGTAGGACATAACCTCCTTTATGTCCCTCAAACTAGCCGAATGGCACGGAATGCGCGATCGATGAAGAAAAGGCCCCGAAAAAGCCCTGTTTTCGCCGTTGCGGTCGAGTATCGGCATGTCATTGTTATTGCTCCCCACATGCAGAGCGATACCCACGATGACGATGACGATGACGATGACGATAGACGGAAGTATGGCAGATCTGAATAAGGATATGTTCCGAGAGCAATTTATGGAATTCGTCCGGGATCTGGATGAACTGTCGCAGTGCGCGCTCCTCATCGGGCACGCCGCGATCGGATATACACCGGATATAGGCTGCTACCTGACCGATGACCTCGATGATCCGGATACGGTCTGGTCAGGAGGCCTAACGGCATGTGATACGCGCTTGATTTTTAAAGAGATGCGTACGATATCGCGCGCGCTCGTCGCCGCGGCGGAGGACTTCAGCGATCCTCGCGAGAGTGGCCCCGATCCGCACATGGTCAGCGAGTACGTGGCGGCCATGCACGTGATGATATCGATCCTCGCGCTCGTAGCCTACCGACGCTTGCACCAGGAGGTCGAGTGCGCCTATGAGAGTTACGCGACGCGCCTCCGGCCACCATCCCCGGGGTCGTCTGCTCATCACTAATCGGTTCGGCGCTCTCCAGCTCCGGAGAGCGCCCGGTTTTCCGGAATCGCGAATCGCGTAAATCTCACAATCATCGGTTTAAACATGCGCATCTCATTCGTTCGTGACGGCAATGAAATCTGGTACTACGATATAGCGGAGGAGCGAACGGTGGGGATTGAAACCCACCTGTTGTTGCCGGGTGAAATGAAGGTTTCCGTGCTGAGCAAGGCTTGGGAAGAATGGTCATCGCGATGGCGCAAGACGTATGTCTTAGAGGATGGCATGCGAAAGTCCCACGCCGCTTTTTGCTCGATGGTCACCCAGGGAGATGGTGCGTTGGTTCCGGTTGCCGTCGTGGGCACTAGCGAAAAGTCGATCCGCGTACGAGTAAAGGCGGAACTTTACTCGTTTTGGGTCGATAAAGAGATTACCGAACACACCATTACCGTTCCCCGTAGCATGTTAGTAGAGCATGAAGGCACCACTTATTTCCCGCGATGGATGATTAAAAGAACGCTTCGTGAACGAATCACGAAGGGGAAAGCGTGGCCGAAGGTTATCGGCAGTGGCGTATGGCTCGATGCTCCGCTATTCTGGGAACGTTGTTTCCGGCCGGCGCTCGACATCTGGGCGACGCA
Organism: Thiocapsa roseopersicina; assembly: GCF_900106925.1. Lineage (GTDB taxonomy): Bacteria > Pseudomonadota > Gammaproteobacteria > Chromatiales > Chromatiaceae > Thiocapsa > Thiocapsa roseopersicina. The sequence goes on along the minus strand of NZ_FNNZ01000027.1, from coordinate 5,161 downwards.
TGAGGAAAGCAATAAAAAGGCGATTGAAGAGCAGCAGCAGCGACGACGGCAAGCACAAGCAAGAACGGCTCCGCAGAGGCCGGAACCGCCACAACCACCGAAGGTGGAAGTGCCTCCTGCGTATCGACGGCTTCCGATGGTGCAGGCCTCTGGCGTGGAATACGATGACTGGGTATCCGTCGGGAGCGGACGCAATAAAAAAAGAAAGAAGGTCGTGATCGAAGTGGGATGTGCAAAACTGTTTTTTTCGGAAAAACAGGTTGTGATCGAGACCCCGGCCGGGAAATCAATACGCAAGGCGCGGACGAATGTTCGGTTTGCCTCGGAATTGACTCAATAGGCGTCCTCGGTTTCTGCATCGAGACCTGTGCCGGCCCGGAATCGGGCGGCTTTTGGCGGACTTTAGGTTGGCTTGCGGTCGCCGCGGGTGCAACACTCCTTGTATCGGGCGCATGTGGGTGCGGTAAAACTAAAGTGCACTTTAGTTTGGCGGGGTCGCCACACTCCGTATTTCTGTGTTTGCAGAAATACGCTTTCGTTGAGTGACCTCGTCGGGCCAGAGTGTCCTTCTGAGGGGGCACGAGGCTTAAACTGAAGTGTGACTTCAGTATCTCCGTGTTTCTGCATTTCTGTAGCACACCTTGTTCCGGGAAATTTCCCGGAACGCTCGCCCGTGCGGTCACCGTCCAAGGGCAAAAACTCAAGGTTCTGGAAAAGCTTACAGTGGCTGTGGTTTTTAACGTGTTCTGGTCACCGTGCTAAGGCCAAACCTCCAAGGGTCTGGAGCCCGTGTCTGAGTTTGGGCATGCCTAAACTCGTGGAAATGCCTCTGTATCTGGGTTTAGTCATGACTAAACCCGTGAGCTAAATCCGTGACCAGACTTGAACATGTTCAAGTCTCGATTTTACGGAATCCGTAAATTTCCAACACCACCATGCTCGCATCATGGTCTTTTCAGCCCCGGCCTCGGTTTCTGCACGCAGAAACCCCAGGCCCGTGCCTACCGGCCGTCCAGAAACTCAAACTCGTTTGAGTTTCTGGACGGTGCGGTCTCTTGGTCTGACGCAAAACGTCGCGCCACGTACTCTTCGCGTGCGCCTCCAGATCTGATTTCCCGCACGGCTCCACCGTCGTTTTCTTCCTGTCCGCGCTCGCGTGCGAATCCGATCGTTCAATCCCGCACTACGGTTCGAGCATGCGACAGCCCGTCGCTCTCTTGAATAAAGAGCGAGACGATTTAATTTTTTCTAAAGTGACTTTAGAATTTTCATCTCTCTCTTTTAATCTCGTTCGGTACATTCGCGATCGAGTCGCCGACGTTTTTCGATCTCGTTTTTTATTCATTGAATCAGAACGTTTCGAATACAAGAAACTTTTTTAATCTTATTTATCAGTAAGTTATAGATGATAATGCGTCCCATTCGCTTAATGTAGCGGTCAGAATCCGTTTAGAATATTTTCTTGCTACTTCTCGATTTTTGTTTCTATACTGATATCACACCGACAACATGTCCGCCCGAAGTTCAGCACGGAAGATGCGGGCACCAGACCGATCTACAGCGATACGAGGCACCCAATGAACATGACTTCTCACGCGAGAACGCGACAGAGCCAACGGGCGGTTCCCCCGTTGATCGTTGATTGGCTGGATAGGTACGGTACCCGCGAGGCGGACGGGCGGGGTGCTGAGATTGTGTACTTCAACAAGCAGAGCAAGCGCACGTTGGAGCGCGATGCAGGGAAGCGCGTGGTTGATCTACTCGGGCAGTACTTCGATGCGTACCTCGTTGTCGAGGACGAGAAGGTGATCACGGTAGGCCACCGCTACAAGCGCGTGCGTCGGGCCTAGAGGCAAGGGGCAACGTCCCTGTCGGTAACGGTCGGTGGCGATGACAGAGTCTGATGGACTGATGGAGCGGGGAAGACGCAATGGCTGGGTTAGGACAGAACAACAGTGTGTCGAGGCGGGTGGAGCGAAAGGACGAGATTTGCCCTCGCTGTGGCGGTGACGGGGGAGTGCGGGGTGGTTGCTACAAGTGTGATGGAACGGGCTGGGTGACGCACAGCGCTCGGGTCGGCTTCCGTTCAGAACTTCGGGTTGTCGGCCCACGCGGAGAACTGAGCCGAATCTCGAACGCTGACTACCTTGGCGGAAACCGAGGTGCGTTTTTCCGTGACCGTGACGGGAGAATCGGCTCGTTTCCCTCGCATGACGACTACTCCGACGACGGCGTCGCGTAAGCGATGTGAGATGGCGAAGAGATACCCGTTGGCCGAGGCAAGACCCCATTACTTTGAAATTTGGAGAAAGACGTGAGCAGGAATCCCGGAAACATCAGATTCGAGTGCTGCACAGTCCCGGTACGTGGGAAGGATGGTTTCAATGCCTGGTGCAATATGGTCACCAGTACTGCGTTCGCGGCGATGGAAAAAGTGAAGGAAGATGGTTGCAAGAAGACGGTGGCATCGGAGCGGATCGCGCATACCAGAAAGGCGATTCTTGAGGGCGCCATACAGAATGCGAGGCGTCGGAACGAAGGAGCGGAAGTCCATGTGGGACTGTCCGAGCCATGTCCCGAAAGAGGGATCCCGCACGTCAGTGGAAAAGCCGACAATGCAAGGAGTATTCGAGCCTCGCGTCCATGGCTCGTTCATTCTGAAGCTGTCACGCAGGAGTTAGCGCAAAACTTTATTAGAAAGAGTGCTTGGTGGCATACGCATTCGTCTGGTCAACCGGTGCGAGCACCTGGGCACGCAAGCAGGGTTTACAAATCTCATCATGGCTGGGCCGTTGACTTTGGCGCCAATACGTTTCTTGTCGCCAAGGCAATCGCACGTTGTGGAAAAGAACTTAATGTGATCATTGATCGTGCTGTGCGAGGCGAAGCGATAGATTTGCCAGCGATCCGACAAAAACTTATGCTCCATATCCGCGGTGCCGTTGCAAACAACAACGGGAACGAGTATGCCGGTTATTACCCAGTGTCGGGCACTGATATGCTTCTTGGAGCCCAATCGATTGATGTTGAAAACGGCGCAGACTTCGTTATCGAACAGTCAGGTATAAAAAGCATCCTGCCGGTGCCCAAGGTGTCATTTCCAATGACGCCGATGGATCCATGGGTGGCCCGTGCTGTTGCGAACATGCGGAAGGAGTATTCAGAGACGACTTTACGCAGACTGGCCAAGGATTTTGGCGGGGACATCGAAGCATATATGCGAGCGCTAATGCTGAAGAAGAGATAACGATTTCTAATCGCGGTGCGAAACCCCGAACAGGGATGCTCGGGGTTTTTTGTTGCGGGGGCCTGTGTGAGATTCTTGTGGATTCTTAAGTTCCGTTTTTATTTAGTTGCTGCATGCCATAGGTTGACCGTAGGGTTCTCACACACGTCTTACGGGTATTTCGCGGTTCGTTGATGTAGGTCACGGGGCGTGGCGTGTTTGCGCTTGCTCGTCGTTCCGTCCCCTCTGTATACAGTCGAAAAGGGTACCGGCCCTAGAGGGGAGCATGAGTTCACAACTCGAAGAGTATGCGATGAAATCGGAGCTCTATGTCGTGGCTCTCACTTTTTCTATACTGGCTATCAGCATCCAGTTTCCTGCTGAGACGAGCGATGTTTGCATTGGAAGGCTTCAAGCCCTTGGCTGGGTGTTTTTGGTTGTGTCGGGAATTGCGGGTATTACGTTGCTTCGCAACGTGTCACGAGATTATAACCAGTATCTCACAAAACGGCGATTAGAGGACATCATGAACGGAGCCCGTCTGGATGATGTTTCGAAAAAGGAATTCCGGAGAGTTTACTCTGAAGAATCCAAAAACCTTTCCCGGAACAAACGCTTTTGGTGGCCCGTTCAAGGTTACTGCCTTGCGGTAGGATTGCTGTTTCTAGCTACGGCTCGCATTCTTAATAGTCCGATCTACTGAAATACCGCACACCGAATGTGAAAACCAGTTTGGTTGATCTTAGATTATAGATCTTATGACGCTTTGATATCCTTCTTCTGGCCCGATGTCTACAACGTTGCATTGCCCGCGATTTTATCTGTTTACCATAGCGACATCCGCATTACTGGTTGGTTTTGGATTGTACGTTTGGTATCGGTCGAGCTGCGACATTATCTTGTTGCGACATTTGTTAGATCCTGTCTGTGAAGTTGGTTTTCGCAATAATATTTTGACATACATCCTTCCTTCGTTTATCCATGTTTATTCGTTTGTTTTGTTGACCGTCATATCGCTACCTTTCTGTCGCCATGCAGCACTCGTGACTGCTTGCCTTTTTTGGGTATTCACAAATACGATATTTGAGGGAGTTCAGTTGATGGGAGATCTCGGCACATTCGATTTGTCTGATGTTACTGCGGCATTGATGGGTGGCGTGTTGGCTTATTATCACTTGCGGAGATATACGATATGAAAAATCTTACTTCTGATAAAACGCGGAGATTACAAAAATGAAAAACTACATTCTAACCGCATTTGTTATGGTTTTTGGTGTCCTAGCAATGCTTGGATCCGCAAGCAATCAATCAGTTAATCCTCCTAGTGCTGCCAGTACCGATTTTACGTTTGAAAATACGACTACGAAAGCGGTTGTTGATCAACTGGTGTCTTTGAACATGTCAAACGGTTTAACCGTTACGAACGCTACTGATTATATGGTTATTGCCCAGGGCCTTGATAGATCCATGGGGGCAATGATGTTGTATGGTTCAAAATATGACAGAGTGCCCGCCTTACGTTTGACATATAACATCGGAAACTTAGGAGACGGGCGTGTTCGCGTTATAGGGAAAGCTAATATGATAACAAATCCGGGTAGCGCTCATGAGCAATCCAGCGATTTCACATCCGAAATGTCTGGTCATATAAACGGTCAATTGATGACGATTCGGAATCAATTGCAAACAAAATCTTAAACAGCCCTCAGATAGTTTAAAGAGTAATCAGGGCTCCAACCAAACATTAGCGGGTGTCTTGGGGAGTAGGGCTCTCGATGATGAGGCGGTGGTGGGGGTGTCTTGCTTGATTGTGAGTTCGGTGCCGATGTCCCAGCCTAAGTGAGTACGGCCACCTTCCCTGATGGGTTTTTCCTCTTAAATCGTCAACTTGTATGAGGGAGAGCGGTGGGCCTCCCTCGGGGTGCTTGAACAACA
>NZ_FNNZ01000051.1 GCF_900106925.1 Thiocapsa roseopersicina | reverse complement strand
TTCATCATGCCCAGGGGTCTCCATGGTCGGTGACGATGCTCTATTTTAGCAATCGAGCCCCTTTGGTGGGAGTGATTTAATCAGCGTTTCCTTAGAGTCCTTGGCCGCCCCGCTGTAAAGTCGACCCGTCCCCGATGCCCCGTCGCCCGTCTCCGAAGCGCCCTTCACCACGCCAATCTCCGCGGATCTCGGGTCTCGCCCGTCTCGTTCCGACCCTTCAGGGCAGTCTGATCGGACTGCGCAATCTTGGCATCGGGCTGGCCCTCATCGGCTCGGTCTCGTTCCTGCCTCAGTCGCTGGTCCAGACCTTGCCCGAGCATGCGCAGCGCGCGATCGCGATCACGCGCGATATCCGCACGCTGCTGTTGGATGTCGTGCGTGGTACGACCGCCGGGGTTGGCTCTTGGCTGTCCGACCTATCCGACCTGGACGGGGTGGACATCCGGGAGCTTGGTCGCGTCGTGGCCGAGCAGGTGCCGGGTTGGTTGCCCGGGGATCTCTGGCGGTTCGACCTGCCCGATGCATCGAACACCGGTCAGTCGGGCATTGCGCTCAGCTTCAGTGAGGCTCGAACAGCGCTCTACGACACCGTCTATAGCGGCCACCGGATCACCTTCTACTGTGGCTGTCGTTACGATCGCAATGGCCGAACCGATCTCCCGGGATGCGGCCTCGGCACGTTGGACGGCAGCAGCCGCGCACAACGGGTCGAGGCCGAGCACGTCTTCCCGGCATCTCAGTTCGGCAATTTCCGGCGGTGTTGGCGGGAGCCTGCCGCCTTTTCCAAGTGTCGGAGCGACGGCGGCAACACCCTGTCGGGACGTGCCTGCTGCGAGCGGGTCGATCCGACGTTCGTCACGGCCCACAACGATCTTCACAACCTCGTCCCGGCGGTCGGTGCGATCAACGCGGCGCGCTCCAACTTCAACTGGGGCGAGCTGCGCTTCGGGCAGCGTCTGGGCGACTGCGCGATCCGCTTCGATCCGGTCCTGCGCCGGGTTCAACCCCCCGATGCCGTTCGCGGCGAGATTGCCCGGACGATGTTCTACATGCGCGATATCTATGGCTTTCGCCTGAGTCGGCAGGACGAGAAGCTCTATGCGGTCTGGAACAACGCCGATCCGCCCGATGCCTGGGAGATCGAGCGCAACCGGCGGATCCGGCGTATTCAGGGCAAGGGAAACAGGTATGTGGAGAACTATCGGAGGTTGTGACGGGCTACGATGAATCGGATGGTTCGAGCACTCTGTCACCGACGATCGGGAGCGTGCTCTCAACCCACCCCCGACGCATGCTCGATGGGTGTCTCGCTCAGCGCATGGCGGTACGGCTCGGCAAACAACGCCGGCTGCCCGCCGGTGTGCCAAAACAGGATGCGCGCATCGCTCGGGAAGAAGCCCCCGCGGATGAGATCCAGCAGACCGCCGGCGGCACGCCCGGTGTAGACCGGATCCAGCAGGATGCCCTCGGTGCGGGCGAAGATCTTGATCGCCTCGCGCTCGAGGTCGGTCATCACGCCGTAGCCGGGTCCGCAGTAGCGATCGTCGACGCGCACGTCCTCGGCGCCGAAGTCAATGCGTGGTCCCAACGCGGCGCTCGCATCGCTCGCCAGGGCGGCTACGTGTGACTTCAGCGCGGATGCCGGCTCGTCGATGCTGATCCCGAGGAGTGTCCCGCCGTACCCGAAGACGCGTTGTCCTAAGACCAGCCCGGCCTGGGTGCCGCCGCTGGAGGTGGCGAAGACCATCCAATCCACTTCGATCCCCTGCGCGAGAACCTCCTGCATCGCAAAGGCATAGCCCAGTGCTCCGGTCGGGTTGCTGCCGCCGTAGGGGACCAGGTACGGGGCTTGGCCCTGCGCCGCGGCCGTCTCGAAGGTCTCCGCGAGGAGACGATCGCGGTCGCGGCGATCGGGCGTCGCGACGATCCGCGCATCCAGAAGGTGATCGAGCAGTAGATTCCCGGACGCTTCGGCGGGACGCTCGCCGGTCAGCACCAGGATGCAGTCCATCCCGCAGCGGGCCGCCGCCGCGGCGGTCTGGCGGCAGTGGTTGGACTGCCAGGCACCCGCGGTGACGAGTGTACGAGCCCCCTGCGCCTGCGCTTCGGCCACCAGGAACTCCAGCTTGCGGGTCTTGTTGCCGCCCAGCGCGAGGCCGGTTTGGTCGTCGCGCTTGATGAAGAGCCGAGGACCGCCGAGCAGGGCCGAGAGCCGCGGCAGCGGCTCGATGGGCGTGGGCAGGTGGGCCAGGTTCAGGCGGGGAATGGTTGGGGCTGTCATCGGGGACTTCTCCGAAGAATAGTTGCTCGGTGTTCCCCATGATAAGGTCATAGCATCGGCGGCCTGCTTCCAGGCGGTGCGCAAGCGTTCGACTCCCCGGCGTTCCTTGACGATGTAAGCGATCTCGATCAAGGTCGGGGCCAGTGGCCGGACGCAGGCGGGAGCATCAACCGATCGATGGATCCTTTCGGGGTGCCGCCGGCTGAGCGCATCACCGTTGCCCGGCCGCATGCTGGATCGTCGCGCGGCGGGACTCATCGAGGAGTCCGTTCGATCATGACTGCTTCCCTCGCGCTCATCACCGGCGGTGCGCAAGGCATCGGGCGCGCCCTGGCACAATCGTTCCTGGCCGAAGGGTGGCGGGTGGTGGTGCTCGACCGCGATGCCGAGGCCCTCGACGAGTTGACGGCCGATTCGGGGAGTCGCGCATTGCTCGGGCTGGCGACCGACGTGGGTGAGGAGGCGGCGGTTGCCGCTGCCTTCGCCGCGCTCGAGGCGTGGCAGGATCTGGCGGGCGAGCCTGCCGGGCTGAACCTGCTGGTGAACAACGCCGGTCTCGCCGACCCGGTGAGCGGCCCGCTCGAAGCGCTGTCGCTCGCGGGGTGGCGGCGCTGGCTGGACGGTCACCTGACCGGGGCCTTCCTCTGCACACGCTCGGCCATTCCGGGGCTGCGCGCGCGCCGGGGCACCATCGTCAACATCGCCTCGACCCGTGCCCTGCAGTCGGAGCCCCAGTGTGAAGCGTACGCTGCGGCCAAGGGCGGGCTACTGGCCTTTACCCATGCCGCGGCTATCAGTCTCGGGCCGCTGATCCGCGTCAATGCGGTCAGCCCCGGCTGGATCGAGACGGGCCCCCTCCAGAAGTCGGCCCACCGACGCGCCCCGAACCACCGCTCGATTGACCAGGCCCAGCATGCCGTCGGGCGCGTGGGCGAGCCTGCCGACATCGTGGCGGCGGTCCGCTTCCTCGCCAGCCCGAGTGCCGGATTCATCACCGGCCAGAACCTGGTCGTCGATGGCGGTATGACCCGCACCATGATCTATGCGGAGTGAGCTATAGACGGTGCGTGGGTGTTGTCGGTCACTTTATTCCACGGGAATTCCTCGGAGTAATCCGCGCTGACTCTACCGGATTCGTCCACCGCTTTTGCGGCTGCCTGCGGTCCAGCTGGTCTTGGATCGGTTCAGGTGACCCTAACGGCGGCAACTGTTAAGGCTTATCAGATGCCTACCGCCGCTCGCGCTCCGAGTCTTAGTCGTCAGCCCGCTTCAATGCCGTGCCAGCCTCCACCGTCATCCCGCGGCGGTAGGCATCTGATAACCCTTAACATAACCGGCCTATCCGTAGCGTGACCGCTAGCGTCCGCTACGCGTCCGGAGCGGTCGCCGAAGACGAGGTGCCAAGAGGCAGATCCGGGTCGCGGTGACTTGTCACTTCAGAAGCAGACCGGACTTTCCGCTACCCGCGTCAGTAGCGCGACTGACCGCTCCAGGCCAAGGCGGATGATCAACACCTCAGATGGACTCAGATGCTGAATCTACGCGGAAATGGCGGCTGGTGACACGACTGCTTGTTCTACCCCTACAGAGACCGCAGGACCGCTTCAAGGTCGGCCGCGGTGAGGTTCAGGCCGCAGCTGCGGCCGCCACGCCTCAAGGCCTGATAAGCCGGTGTAGGGCCTGAGTGATCGTCTGCCGGACGGCCACGATCGTATCGGCGAACTCCTCGGCGTCTGCGCCGTCGGACGCCCGGTCAGTCAGCGGCGCAGGCCATCGACCACCCATTCGGATTTCCAGCTACCACTGCAGCGACGGCAGCTCGCGGAAGATCTTGCGCGTGCCTTCGAGCCACTGCCGGGTCAGCGCGTCGAAGTAGACGTCACCCTCGGCGAAGCGGCGTTTCATCGTGACCCGCAGGCTGTCTCGGGCGTAGCACAGCAAGTCGATCGGCATGCCCACCGAGAGATTGCTGAGCATCGTCGAGTCGAAGGACACCAGCACGCACTTGGTGGCGTCCTCCAGTGTTGCGCTGGAGATCACCCCCAGGTCGAGGATTGGCTTGCCGTACTTGGCCTCTCCGGTCTGCAGGAAGGGGGTGTCGGTGCCGGCCTCTATGAAGTTGCCCTCGGCGTAGATCCGAAACAGCCGCATGTCCTCACCCGCGATCTGACCGCCGAGGATGAAGGAAGCGTTGAATTTCAGGCCACCGCTCTCCAGGAAGGGCCCGTCGCGGCGCTCGATGTCGCGCATCGCATCCGACACCAGATTGGCAACGTCGAACAGAGAGTCGACACTCCAGATATGCGGCGTTTCGCCGGTGGCGCGCCGACGCAGCAGGTTGATCACCGTCTGCGTGGCGGCCAATCCGCCCGAGCTCAGCAGCACCAGCACCCGTTCGCCGGGGCGATCGAACACCGTCATCTTGCAGAACCTGGCGTAGTTGTCGACACCTGCATGCGTGCGCGAGTCGCTGGCGAAGATCAGGCCCTCATCGAGCTTGACGCCGACGCAGTAGGTCATGGCCCGACGACCTCGTCGGCCCAGACCTTGAAGCGCTCCAGGGTGTTTGGCCCGAAGGTGCTCGCGAGGGCGACGTCGCAGGCGTCGCGGCCCCGAGCGATGAGTACGCGGCCGACGCGCGGTATGTTGTTGCGCGCATCGAAGGTGTACCAGCGGTCGCCCAGGAAGGCCTCGAACCAGGCGGCGAAGTCCATGGTCCCGTGGGGCTGCTCCGTGCCCATATCGCCGAGATAACCGGTGCAGTACCGGGCGGGAATGTTCATGCAACGGCAGAACGTTATCGCCAGGTGAGCATAGTCGCGGCAAACCCCCCGTCCCTCCTCGTACGCCTCCCGTGCCGAGCGCGTGCGACGGGCGTGCGCGTAGCCGAACTCGATGTGCCGATGAACGAAGTCGCAGATCGCCTGCACGCGGGCCCAGCCGGTCGGCCCGTCGCCGAACTGCTGCCAAGCGATGTCGGACAGCAGATCCGTCTCGCAATAGCGGCTGCCCAGCAGGTAGGCCAGGGTCGATTCCGGCAGGTGCTCGACCGGCGTCTGGGTGGCCCCCGGGACTACCACATCGGGCTTGCCGGTGTCGTTGATCAGCGCAATGGTGCCGAGCACGAAGCGCCCCGGCGGTGCGACCAGGCGGCTGCACCAGTTACCGAATTGGTCGCGATATGCGGTGATCGGCACGGCGGGGTGCGTGACGAGATGATCCGGTCGCACGAGGTCGGATGCCCGCGAATAGTGGATGTTGAGCGCCAGGATCATCGGTGTCGGGCCGGGGCACCGGTACTGCATCTCGAAACCGACACGAATCTGCATCTCTGTCGCCACTCCAGTGCTGCCGTGCCGCGGACGGCGCGTGGGTCACATGCTGGGCGCATGTCATCAGCAGGTCTGTTCGGCAGCGTACACAAGGGGCTCAACAGCAACAGCCAGGGCGCGGTGCAACACCGGATATGGCTTGTCCTTTGCGTCGGCCGGGCGCTGCCCAACTGCGGTTGGAGGCTTGATCACCTTTTTTGGAAAGCAAGCCTTTCCGGCACCCGCTATCGCGCGTGATTCCCGGTGGTGAGGGTAAGCAGGATATCGGCGTACCATGCGCAATTCAGGCCCAGCGACTCCTCGGCCCGCATGTCCCCGCCGCTTATGTCCAGTCGTGCGGAATGCACGCCGAGCAGTTTCCAGGGTAATTGCGCATCCCCGTCAGCGTCCCGCATCACGACGGGTGCGCCGCTGGTGCCGCGATGCGTTCGCGCATCTGTGAGGAAGAATCCTTGACCTTGGAAGCGCAAGCCGAACGACGAAGCGATCACGGCCTGCCGCACCACCGGCAAGTGGTGAAGGGTGTCGTGGAATCCCATTGGAAAGCCCACGACCAGCAAGGGCGTACCGACCTCGACCTCTTGTAGCGAGTGCACCAGATGTGCCGGTGTGAAGCACCGCAACGCCACCGCTGCCGGCAATGCAGCGCGGTCCAGCTCGATCACGGCGACATCGATCTCGCCCGCGGCATCCTGTCCCTGATGCCAAATACTCTTTCCGTCACGGTACAGCAGCACCGAGAGGACGGCCGAGCGCGTCAGGTTCTCCGCGTCGGTGTGAACCTCGATCTCGATCCGATCCGGGAGGTGACGGCTCGGTGTGTCGATCAGGACATGCCGATTCGTGACCAAGTACAGACGCGCGTCGCGTTCAAAGAAGAACCCGCTCGCGCCGGTGAGACGTTGGGTTCCGAAAAATGTCGAAACGCGGGCAGTCGTCAGCAGGAGGGGTTCGATCATGGCAATCGGAGAACACAAGTCGATGCAAGACGCAGGAACGAGGTGGGTCAAGATCGACTTTTTTGGAGCCGATTTCCCGTGCGCCCCAGTGAATTGATCGCCGTCCAGGATCGCGCGCCGACACCTGCGTCTTACCTCGGCACGCCGCACCTCTGCCGGCGAATGGTGAACCTCCGACAGTCCTTTCGGGGTCAAGCCGACCATCCGGTATTGATGGCATGAGCGGCTGCCCATCGCTACGAGCCCGGCACAGCATCACATCCGCAGTCCATCGAGTCGTCCAGTCGGATGAGATCACAAACGCAACGGGAACACGGTCGGATTGCAACGCCTTGGTTCCGAGTGCGCGGTGCGGGTATGGCCGAAGGCTAAGCGCGCTAATGCAATGTGTCAACGGGACCAGGCAGACCCGAAATGTCCCGATGCCTCTTGCTTGCGCTACGAAGCGTGAATCCAAAAGAGCAGTTAGCGCCGGTCACGGGGTGTTTTTGGCTCACGGACGAGTTCACATGGCGGGGGTTCGGAGTGTGCACCGGGGCCGGCAGCGCTGTTGGCGGCCATCGAGGTCCTTCGCCGGCGCGCGAGAGGCTCGGACTCTGGTCCGGCCCGCGGCCGATCGCGCCCTGGGATTGGCGCGACGGCGGGACGACGGTCGTGCCCGCGAAGCCGAGCTCGGGCACCTGTCCGTGCGACTCGGGGCGGCTCTGCACGGGGCCGAAGGGCGGGATCTACTGCGTCCGGGAGAGCGGATCGAAGCAGTATTTCCCGAGGGATTGAGGATGATACGGCGTGGCTACTCAGCCGGGTCGCTCAGCGCATAACTGGTGCTACGCCCGCCCGCGTCTGCTTTTCGCAGCACGCCACGCGCCAGCAGATCGTTGATATCACGCAGCGCCGTATCCGCCGAACATTTGGCGATGGCCGCCCACTTGCGGCTGGTGAGCTTGCCTTCGAAGCCGTCGAGCAACCGGTTGAGCACCTTCACTTGCCGATCGTGCATCGGCGTCGTGGCCCAACGCTGCCAGAAGCGGGCTTTGGTCAGCACGGCATCGAGAGTGAATTGAGACTGATCGACGGCACGATGCAGTGCGCCGAGGAACCAGGCCAGCCACTCGGTGACATCCATCGACCGCTTCTGGGTGCGCTCCAAGACGTCGTAGTAAGTCTTGCGCTCACGCTGGATCTGCGCCGACAAGCTGTAGAAGCGCTGCGGACTGCCATCGGCACGCGCCAACAGTAAATCGCCGATGGCACGGGCGATACGACCGTTGCCGTCATCGAACGGATGCAAGGTGACGAACCAGAGATGGCCGAGGGCTGCCTTGATGAGAGGCGGATCGTTCGAGACGCCATTGATCCAGGATAGGAACCGGTCTGTTTCGGCTTCCAGGCGATCGGCGGGCGGCGCCTCGTAATGCACGCGTTGACGGCCGATGGGGCCGGACACCACCTGCATCGAACCGCCGGCATCGTCACGCCAGTCAGCAACGATGATCCGGGAGAGTCCGGAGTAGCCGGTCGGAAACAATGCGGCATGCCAGCCGAACAGCCGCTCCGGCGTAACCGGGGCGTGGCAGTTGGTGGTCGCGTCGAGCACCAACTCGACCAGGCCCTCGACGTGCCGATCGACCGCAGTCAGAGCGCCTATGTCCACTCCCAGGCGGCGGGCGATACTTGAGCGCACCGATGCGACGTTGAGCGACTCGCCCTCGATCTCGCTGGTCTTGACCACATCCTCGGTGAGCACCGCAAGACTTGCCCTGGTGCGCAGATCCATGCCGACATCCGTCAGACGCCCCAGCAGCAGCCCCTGGGCGCGACTGACCTCAGCCAACGGGCCGGCCAGTGCCCCAAGGTCGTAACGCCAGTGCGGCCAGTCGCCGGCTTGCCAGATGTATTCATCATCACCGCGGTTCATCCGCAGATCATGGGCGACCATCCTCGCGGATGCAACCAATTCGCCGCATATTATGCGGCGATTACGCCGCTTATTCCCCGCAAGGTCAGCGGGCCGTGTGCTCGAGCGCGGCTATGGCGGTTCAGTCGCCCGCAGCACCGCTTCGAGGTCGGCCTCGGTGACCGGCAAGGTCAACACGGTATGGATCCGGAAGCGCTCGGCCAATCGCGGGACGTATTGCGCCTGTTCCTTGCCGACCAGCACGATTGTTCGTGCCGACGGTGCCTGTTTGTGCACGGCCGCGAGAAGGACGTCCAGGTTGCTGACATTCGCACCGGCGTAGTTGTTGCCGAAACCGTAGAAGAACTCCGCCACGATCCAGTCCGGCGTCATGGATTTGAGTGCCTGCAACGCCTTGCGTTGCGAGGCGAGCTTGACCTGGCTGATGCCGAGACGCTCATAAAGGGCGTCGAAGCGAGGATGGTTCGGGGATTCGATGATCGAGAAGAGCGTGGTCATGCGGCCAACCATCTTGCTGCACGGGGAATGCCCAACGCTGCCCGAGACCAACGAAGGGTGCAAGATTATCGATCCAACGGGGAGGGCATGAGCTATGCTCGATTCTGGTGTATGAGCGGGGACTTATAGAGCTTGAGTAGGCGGCGCACCGTTGCTGACAATGTGGTTGTCGAGACCCAAAGCAGCAACGATAGAGGTGCGCCATGAGCGACGATACGAGTACGAGGGCCCGGAGTGCAAGAGGGGATCGGGGCGAGGTGCTGGCCGAGCTGGGCCTGCCGCTGGAGGAGCTGGTGCGCCGCGGGGCGCGCGACATCCTGCAGCGGGCCCTCGAGGCGGAGGTGGAGCAGCTGCTCGAGGAGTTTGCCGCGGTGTCGCTGATGGACGGGCGCCGGGCGGTGGTACGCAACGGTTATCTGCCGGCGCGCGAGATCCTCACCACGGTGGGACCGGTGGAGGTGCAGGTGCCCAAGGTGCGCGATCGCTCCGGGGCCGGGGTGAAGTTCAACTCGGCGCTGGCCCCGCCGTACGTGCGCCGCAGCGCGCGGGTCGCCGCGGCGCTGCCGTGGCTCTACCTGAAGGGGATCTCCAGCGGCGACCTCGGAGAGGCGTTGGAGGTGCTGGTGGGAGAGGACGCCAAGGGGCTCTCCGCGGCGGCTCTGGGCCGGCTCAAGGCGGCGTGGGCCGAGGAGTACAAGGACTGGACCCAGCGCAGCCTCGAAGGCCGGCAGTACGCCTATTGGTGGGTCGACGGCATCTACACGACGCTGCGCGAGAGCGACGATCCCAAGCTCTGTCTGCTGGTGATCATCGGGGTGAGGCCCGACGGCACCAAGGAGTGGGTCGCCATCGGCGACGGGTTGCGCGAATCCACCGAATCCTGGCTCGACGTGCTGCGCGACCTCAAGGCACGTGGTCTGCCGGCGGGTCCGCGCCTGGCCGTCGGCGACGGGGCGCTGGGGTTTTGGGGTGCGCTCGATCAGGTCTACCCCGAGACCGTGCCTCAGCGCTGCTGGTTCCACAAGATGGGCAACGTGCTCAATGCCTTACCCAAGTCGTTGCAAGGCAAGGCGAAGGCGGATCTGCAGGCGATCTGGATGGCACCGACCCGCAAGCAGGCCACGCAAGCCTTCAAGCGCTTCATCAACCGCTATGGGGCCAAATACCCCAAGGCCACCGAGAAGCTCGAGAAGGACCGCGAGGCCCTGCTCGCCTTCTTCGCCTTCCCGGCCGAGCACTGGGTGCACCTGCGCACCACCAACCCCATCGAGTCCACCTTCGCCACCGTGCGCCATCGCACCGGCCGGACCAAGAACTGCGTCACCCGCACAACCTTCCTCGGTCTGGCTTTCAAGATGAGCGAAGAGGCCGCCAAGACCTGGCGGCGCATCCGTGCCCCCGAGAAAATGGCCGAGCTGCTCGGTGGAGCACACTATGACGACGGGATTCCGGTGTCCGACGACCCACCGGAGACCCAAGAGGAGCAACGGAAAGCCGCCTGATCAAACTCTGGCCCTATGGTCATACACCAGATTTGACAATAACTCCGGAGGGCATGGTGTCACGGGGGATCGCGTCCATGTTTCTTGACCGCCTGAACGCGCGACTCAAGCAGTTCGTTCGGTGTTGCCGCCGTGCGCCCGGCGGTCGCGTGACCGCCATCTTCGTCGCCGATGCGGCCGGGGCGCCGATGCGCGCCTGCGAGCGGACCCTGGCCCTCGTCGACCAAGGCCTGTCGGAGGATCGCTATGCCCTGGGCCTTGGCTTCTGGCGGCTCACCGACGGCTGTCAGGTCACCCTGATCCTGGCCGAGGAGCTGCTCCGCGCCGAGCGCCGACATGGACTGCCGCTCGACGCCGGGCAGCATCGGCGCAACCTGGTTGTATCCGGTCTGATCGGGGTCGAGCTACGGGGCCGGAGCCTGCGCATCGGCGAGGCGCTGTTGACGTGGCATCGGGTGCGTCCGCCCTGCGGGCATCTGGATCGGGTCGCCGGTGCCGGCATGGCCAAGGCACTCGGGCGTTACGGCGGTCACTGCCTGCGGGTGCGCGAGGGTGGGTTGATTCGGGTGGGCGACGAGGTGACCGTGGTCTGACGCCGAACGAAACGGCGGGCGGGCAGATCCGACAGGTTGTGTCGCATCGTTGTGTCATCGTCTACACGCTCCGCTCCAAGCGCGGATTCAGAGCGAGTGGTGAACAAGGAGATGATTGCATGACATTGTTGGCGAGATCGGTCCTGTGGTTAGCCTTGCTGAGTGTTGGGGCCGGGTTCGTCATGCATGCCTCGGCCGACACGGAAATCCGCCGCCCGATCCCCGGCACCGATACCCCGGACTACGGCGGGCCGCTCTTGATTGAGCGCAACGGCATCGTCTATCCGGCGATTCCCGGCACACGCACCCCGGATTACGGGTCCGATGAACGTCGGATCATCCGCGACGGCAAGGTCTACGATGCCATCCCCGGGACCAACACGCCGGATTACGGGTCGGGACGGTGGTTGCTGCGGGAGCGCTGAGGTGCGGGCACTCCCAGGGGGTCGCGTCGAGCAGAGATCCGGATCGGGACCCACTTGGAGACATCGAAATGGGATGCAGCGTTGTTGCGACTTGCTCCGCATACGGTTTCGACAGCGGGCTGCTCATGATCGGCGGCGGAATGGACACCTTCACGACATTGTTTGCGTTCCCGGCATACTTCAAAGCCTGTGATGCCCTCGTCCTGGTCAATATGCTCGACAGCCCGCGTCGTTGCGGCCGTCGACATCGCGTGGGGCCGACGCCGTACTGCGATGCCTCGTTGCCGGGAGCTCCCGGCGCCAATGTCGTGGCGAGGTGGAGCCGGGCCGGACAAGGCCTTGAGCTGACGAACGGGGCGTACTGGCAGGACATTGGCGAATGCAACCGCATCGTTCGTCGATACCCTGCTCCAGAAAACCTGAAAGACCCCCTGTGTCATGGTATAGGCGACGTGGGTGCTCCAAGCTTCAAGGCGGTGTTGCCGCCAGAACCCTTCTTCTATAGACGATTAGGATCATGAGAAAGATACAGGCTACTGCGATGGCGGCAGGAAACAAGACCGTCGCGACGGAAGAGTGCTCCAGTGCCATGACCACGATGATGTTGCGCGCCGCAAAGATGCCGAAGAAGGTCAATGATTCTGAGTGAGGTGCCGCATAGGCTTTTCTGACCGTTGGCCCGAAGCCCAAAAGGTCGACTGCGGTGAGCACAACCACTGCCCACATGGGATCGGAGCTCGCATACCACAGCGGAAGAGAGGAGATAGCCGCAACCAGGAAAAACCAGTCCGCTCCCGTGATGGTGAGATCCGCTCGCTTGAGGTAGGCAAGTACGGCAATCAGGAGCGTGATTGCGCCGGAAACCCCGATGGGCCAGGCGCCAACTCCGCCACCGGCCTGGAGCTGAGCGAGGAAGACCACAAAGGTCGTGCTCCCCCAGATGACCCAGGAGAATACGTGCGGCTTCACTATTCCTTGGATGATGCCATGAAGATACGGGTAGAACGCCACGAGCGTAAGCGTGATTGCCGCAGCGCTGAGGAGTTCGTTGTAGGGCATGGCGAGACAGTCACGGGCCTTATGGTAACTGAAGTTGAAATCGAGCGGCCGTCCCGGAGACTGGTTTGCTCGAGCACGTTGTCAAGCTGCGGCAGTGAAAGCATGTCCGGGCCGGATCTCCCGTTCCAACCGCTGCCCGTCAATAGGCGTGAGACGCTTCCCCGCCCGGTGGGATCTCCGCGAGTATCTGCGAATGTTTCGGTTTTCGTAGGGCATGGTCGGATCCTCCGTTGGGCCAAGAGACAGAACCCCTTTTGGCTCATCCCATTACACACAACTTTAGGTGTACAGGCTAAGATATCGCTTTTGGATGTTTTCCGGGGGCGGCGATGGGCTGGGCAGAGGCGGAATTTCAAGGACTTGATCTGGGCGATACACGCCGCGAGCGGCGTGCCGTGCAGTTGATCGAGCGCTTGGCGGAGCGCCCGACGGCGAGCATCCCCGAGGCCTGCCGGGGTTGGGGCGAGACGCAGGCGGCGTATCGGTTTCTCGGCTCCGAGGCGTACGACTGGATGGACATCCTCGAGCCGCACCGTCGGTGCACCCGCACGCGCATGGCGGCGCACCCGGTGGTGTTGTGTCTGCAGGACACCGCGGAGCTGGACTTCAACGGCCAAGGGATCGCCGGGCTCGGGCCGTTGAGCTACGAAGCGCAACGCGGGATGTACCTGCATCCGACGTATGCCGTAAGCCCGGCACGCGAGCCGCTGGGCGTGCTGGATGCCTGGATGTGGGCACGCCGACCGAAAGGGCCGGACGGAACCCGTGCCGGCGAAAAGGAAAGCGTCCGTTGGCTCGAGGGGTATGCGCGCGTCGCCGAGCTGGCGGCCGAGCTGCCCGCGACGCGGCTGGTGTATGTCGCCGACCGCGAGGCCGACATCCGCGACCTCATGGTGCGTGCGCGCGATCTCGGCACGCCGGCGGACTGGCTGGTGCGCGCCAAGCACAATCGGGCGCTGCCCGCGGGCGGCAAGCTGTGGCCGACGGTGTTGGCCGGTGCGGTCTT
>NZ_FNNZ01000035.1 GCF_900106925.1 Thiocapsa roseopersicina | reverse complement strand
GCCCACACCCCGGCCGCGCGAGACCGGGGGAGCGCTTCGCCGACCCCTATCACGCAACTTGATCGCGAAACCATCAAAATCGCTGACCGCACTCAGCCGTGGCTCTCGCGAACCTTGCCGACGGCACCGACCAGAGGCTTAACCAACTCGCGCGACGCCTTCAGGGAAAGTCGCTCGACCGCCATTGGTGGGAGGGGCACGCGGAAGAGGAGGTTGCCTGATGTGCATCGCGAGACTTCAGGGTCGGGCGACCGCGATGCCGCGGTTGCCGTTTCACTGGATCCTCCCTATCGGTGTGCCGGCGAGTGCGGCGACATTCGACTGGAGCGCGCAAGGCTGGGCCATCGGTGTCTGCGCACTCGTCCTGCTCCTCGGCTGCGCGCGCAGGAACGGATGCGATCACCTGCCCGATCCCGGCTCATCGGGTGCGGGCCTTGCGCGGCAGCGACCGGGCAACGGCGACCCTCCGCTGACCCACGCGCGGGGCTATGTGAGCGCCGGCGGACGCACCGAGCGGCCAGTACCTGCGCAGAGCAGTCGGCCCGGCACACGCCGATCCCGTCCGGAGCTCGCGAGGGTCGCGTAATGACCAGGGCACGACGACTCCTCGTCTTGGCCCTTCTGCTGATTGCCACACCCGGCCACGGCTCCGGATTCGCCCTCATCGAGCGTGACGCCGCGGGTCTCGGGCGCGCCTATGCCGGGCAGGCGGCCGTCGTCAGCCCTTCGGCAGTGGCCTTCAACCCGGCCGCGCTACCGACAATCACCACGGTGAGCGCGAATGTCTCGTATCTCTGGAACCATCTGCAACCGGAGGACGCAGGTACGGAGACCGCTGTCCCGGCGCTCTTCGGCACGACGCACGGAATCGGTCTCGGGGTGTACGGGGAGTTCGGTCTCGCCACCGACTATCCCACCGACTGGCCAGGGCGCTATCACGCCCTGCATTCAGAGATCACGGCTGCACGTATTCAGATCGCAGGGGGCTTCCCCGTGACTCCGACCTTGAGACTGGGCATCGGACTCTTCCTACAGTCGTTCGCTGCGGAGCTGACGCAGGCGGTGCCGACGCCGCTCGGCGATCGGGTCTCGAAGGTCGAAGGCGACGACACCGGCATCGGCTGGACCCTCGGCGCGCTCTGGAACCCGCTCCCCGAACTGGCCCTCGGGCTGTCCTATGGATCGGCTGTCGATCATGTGTTGAACGGTACGGCAACCACGCCGCGCGGCCGACAGCCTGCGTCCGTGCCGATCACCACCCCCGAGGTCCTGCGCTCCGGGATGCGTTGGACGGTACGCCCGCAGTTCGCCCTGATGGCGGGTGCGACCTGGACGCGTTGGAGCCGAATGCAGGCGCTCGACATCCGTCTCGCGGACGGCAACCGGCTCCTCGAAGAGCACGCTTGGCGCGATACCTGGCGCCTTGATCTGGGTGGTGAATACGCCCTCGGGCCTTGGACGTGGCGACTCGGTACAGCATGGGACCAGTCGCCTGTGGCAACTGCCACAGCTCGCTCGCCGCGTCTGCCCGACAGCGATCGGACCTGGCTGGCGGGGGGGCTCGACTACCGCACAGGCCCCTGGTCCCTGAGCCTGAGCTACGCCCACCTCTGGTTTGCAGGCGGTCGAGGCGAGCATCCGCCGATCGACTACAGCGCCGGCAGCGACATCCTCGCCGCCGGAATCACTCGCAGTTGGTGAAGGAGCACTTATGCCGAACGAGTCCACAGAGATTCCCTGTAAACAGCGTATCCGCCAAGCACGACGACTGTCGTGGAGAGCAGGATTCGAGGAGGCCATGCGCACCGTCGAGGTCAATCTGGCGCTTCTGCTGATCCTCGCCGAGCAACAGGCCGAGCTGGCTCCACCCGGTGCGGACGAGCATGTTCGCGCACATCAACGGCTGTCGGATCTGACGCAGGCCTTCGCCGTCATCACCTCCAACCCGGTTGACCGGATGGACGATCGTGCACGCCTCGGCGGGGCTCTGTCCGGGGCGGTCGAGCAGATCCTCGCCCCGCTGCGTGCGAGCGGGTGTGGCACCGGTCTCGATCGCAACATGGAAGGTGCCGAGGATCTGGTTTATGCCATCCTCATGGAACTCCCGCTCTGGCCGAACAGTTGGGGACAGGATGTTGCGGCGGCGGCCTGGTTGCTGACCGACGAGGGGACGAACCGGTGTTTCCGCTCGCGCGCCTCCGGGAGGCTTGCCTCACACACGATCCCCGAGGGCGCCATCGCGGCCAACACGCCAACACGGTCCGACCGCGCGGCATGAGCAAACATGCGTACCCTGTCCCGCCGATGCCGATCGCTACTTGTCCTTCCACTCGTCATCGCCGGCCTGAATGCCCGCGCCGATTGTCCTGGAAGCGCACGGCTCGAAGATGCGTTGGTGCTGGTAACGACGGCCAACCCGGTACTGGTTGCGGCGGGGGCCGTCGTGCAGGAATCGCGCAAGAGTCGCGATTGGAACGCCGTGTTGACGATCGGCTACGACTCGAACGAGACCTACGAAACAGGAGCGGCCGGGGCGCGGGCGGCCGTCAACGTCCAAATCCCGCTCTTCGACAACCAGTCGAGCGTCGCCAAGGCCAAGGAGCAAGCCGCATTCACGGCACAGCAGGACGCGACCGCAGCCGCATTCATCGGCGACATCCAAACCCTGTGCGATCTGGCGAGCCAGCGTAGCGGCTTCGAAACCATGAGAAGCCTGACGAAGGACCGGCTGGAGTACCGACAGGAGCGTGTGAATCAGGGCTTGGACCCGGCCGACCGACTGTGGCAGGAGGCCGAAGCCTTGCAGAACCAGGAGCATCAATGGCGCGCCGCCGAGAGCAAGCTCGACGCACTGCGTCTGACGCTGGCGCGCCGTTACGGAGGTGAGGAATGGCAACGGCTGCAGGCGCTGTTGACGGCGATGACGAACTGATCGAGACGGCACCCGCCGACGATCAGATCTTCGTCGGGCGCGCCGCCGAGCTGGAACAGGGTCTCGCCGCCCTGCGCATCGGACACAGCATCCTGATCAAGGGGCAACCCGGCATCGGCAAGCGCTCACTCCTGCGCGAGATCCGGTTGCGCCTCGCCGAGAAGCGGATCTGTCTCTGTCCGACGCTTGCCACACCCAAGGCGTTCGTCTCCCAGCTTGCCGAGCAGGTGCATCACGCCGTCGGCTTGACGGTCCCGGAGCGGCTCATCCCGCCGCGGTTCCGTGCCGAGGCCGAGCGCACCGGGCGGATCGCCTGGAAGCACATCCAACGCACCATCGTGCGGCTGCCCGCCCAAGAGGTCATCCATTTGGTCCTCACCTCGCTGGAGGGGCGCGAGGACGTGGTGCTGTTCGTGGAGAGCTTGGAGGTCCCGCCCTCTCAGGCGGACATGCTCCACCAGCTTGCCGAGCATTGTCAGGTCGCTGCCGGGATCGAGACCCAGAACCGACGCAACAAGGTCATGCGACTGCTGTGGCGGTTTCAGGTCACGCTCGAGCTCAAGCCGCTGATCAGTTCCGAAAGTCGCGAGCTGATCGAGCGGCACCTCGAGCGCGCGCCCATCGACTTCGAAAACGAGAAGGTCCGTGACGCCTTCGTGACGCGCGTGGTACGCGAATCGCGCGGCCTGCCCGAGGCCATTACCGGAATGCTGGCGGCCGCGGTCAACGAGCGCGAGGTCACCCGCCGTTCCCTGCACGGATTCCACCACGAGTCGGCCATCACCTACATCGACATGACGCCGATGCTGCTGATCCTGGCTGTCTCCCTGATGGCATTGCGCTATGTCTCGCGCGGAATCGGGGTGCAGGAGCTCATGGTCCTGGCGGGCGTGGGGACGTCCCTGTTCTCGCTCATGCTCTTCTTCGCACGGCGCATGTCGAGCCAGGGGCGCTGATGCTGACGCCGACGCATCTCGTCGCCGGACAGACCGCCTATCTCGCGGTCTGTGTCGCGAGCGGCAACCCGCCGGCCCCGAACGAGGCGCTGGTCGCCTTGGGCGCGGCGATGCTGCCGGACCTCGACTCGCGGCAGTCCTACATCGGGCGATTGGTCCCGCCTCTCTCGACCTGGATCGGGACGCGCTTCGGCCACCGCACCCTGACCCACTCGCTGGCGGCTCAGGTTGTGGCTCTCATCATCGCTTGGTGGCTGATCCCGACCGGCTACTTCATCGCACTGGCCGCGGGCTGGATCTCCCATTCAGTCGCCGACATGATGACCCGGTCGGGTGTCTGCTGGTTCTGGCCCTCGTTGGCGCGCTGCGTCCTGCCGGGGAATCCGCGGTATCGCATGGAGGTGCTGGGACACGGCGAGCTGTGGTTCCTGTCCATCATGGTGCTGCTCGGTCTGGTGCTGATGCCGCTGGCCCAGCGTGCGGAAGGCACGACCGGGCTGATCCGCTCGGCGATCGGGGACATTGCCACGGCGCGGCGGGACTTCGACGCCGACAAAGGGCGCCTGGCCTTCACACTGACGCTGCGCGGTCGCGACAACCTGAGCTATGCCGACGTCTCGGGCACCTATTCCGTCATCGGGCCCTGGCGTGAAGACGGCTTCCTGATCGCCACGTCGGGCGGTCCGCGCTCGTCATGCGGAAGCACGGCGTGCGACTGGTATGCGGCCCATGCCGACCTGACGCGGGCCGGCGCGCAGACCACCACCTCGTTTGAGCTCCGTGCCGAGGTCACGAGCGCCGAGGCGATCCGCACGGCACTTGCCCCCTTGGCTGCCGACGAGATCTATCTGCTCGGCACCTTCATCGCACCCGAGTCGAAGGCAGCGCTCCCGACCGTGGCGATCTCGGGTGACGAGGTGACCCTCTTCTATGCGACGCCGCCGATGCTGGATGCCTGGAGCACGCGCGCCCTCACCGCCGTCGAGCTGACGGTTCAGGCACGACATGCCCCGGGGGTCGATCCCGGTCAGCTCGGACCGATCGGACCTGCGGCACCGACCATCGACCCTCGCATCATGAGGTGGCTGGAGTGAGCGGTTCGGGGATGCTGGACGTTGCGCATCATCGGCTGGCCCTGTTCTGGGGGCTCGCGCTCCTCGGGCTGGTGGCGCCCTGGTTGCTGACGGAGCTCGAATTTGGAGACTGGACGATCCTCGCACCCTCGGGCCGCGCCTGCGCCGTGGCTTCCATCCATGACGGCGACACGCTCCGAGCCGTCTGTGACGGAGAGCGGCTACAGGTGCGACTCTACTGCATCGATGCCCCCGAGATGTCGCAGGCACACTGGGGGCGCGCGAGCCGCGATCATTTGCGCCGCATGTCACCCAGTCAGGTGACCATCCGGGTCCACGACACCGACCGCTACGGACGACAGATCGGGGAGATCCTGACGGCGGACGGCTTGAGCTTGAACCTAGCGATGGTGTCGGCCGGTCAAGCGGCGGTCTATCCCCGCTACTGTCAGGATCCGCGATTCTTCGCCGCGGAGCGCGCGGCGCGGATCGGGGGCATGGGGATCTGGGCGAGCGCTGGTAACCATCAGCGCCCATGGGATCATCGACGCGGATCCCAGTGAGGGGAACCATGGTCGAGCATGGCGGGCTGTGGCAACTGCCACAGTCGACGCCTTGATCGGTTGTCGAGCGCCTGAACGGTGGCCAAACGGATCGACTTGGTTCCCGTAATCGGTACGTCATGGAGCTGTGGCAACTGCCACAGTCGACGATTTTGGTCGGTTCTCCGACGACCTGGGGGATGGCCGATCGGCTCGTCTCTGTCCGAATCGATGCGTCTGAGACCTGTGGCAACTGCCAGGGTCATTTCGCATAAGGATGCATCGGCGACGACAGCGCAACTTAGTCTGCTCCGCACGCGGCACCACATCGCTCGAACGTCGACGTGTGAAAAGCCGGCCTGCCGCGGCGGTCGAGAACACCACCAGGACGCGCATCTCGGAGCGCGCAAGCTCGCCCTGTGACATCGCGAGGTGGCATTGGAGCCTTTGAGACTCCCTACCGAACTCAGTTCGGCCCATTGCGCCTGTACCAGTCGGCGTCGACGTCGGTAAACCGCTGCGCAGGCCTTCCGTCGCAAGGCGCCTGCCTCAGGAGTGCGGCCCGTCGGATTACGTCGATTTCGCCCTGCTGACGCGATGGCCTGTAAGCGGTGAGGCAGAGACCGCTGTGTTCGCTCTTCAGCGTCCAAATGCTAGAGGTTGGTGAGTCTGTCGGAGCCCGGACGATCTCCCATTTTTCATTGGCGCTCCCTACGCAGGGGTAGAGGATTATCTCGGCCTCCACATCGGTACGCGCGCCCGAGATGTTTACGCAACGGCCGCTCAATACGTGCAGGAGTCGATGCGTCGCAGGGTCGTACGACCAGATCTCGTACTCTGGCCCGACCGGGCACCCTCCGGCGGATCCCAGTAGAACCGTGTCGTGGCAGGACTCAAAGCTGAGTTGCACCTCGATGGCGGCGTCGGGCGGCGCCAGGAGCGGCGCGTCTTCGCTTTCGGCGTAAAGGGCTCGGCGACGCGACAGCACCTCGGCGGGCACGCTAGCCGGAAAGCCGCCCAGGATGATGTCGGACCGGCCGATGCAGGTAATGCCACGCTTTTCCAGGCTTTGGTGGCCGTTGGAGAAGCCGCCGACGTAGCCGAACCCCCTGCAGAACTGGGCCGCATCGGCTCTCGCGCTGAGCCAAGGCACTTCGTTGAGGTCGTAACGGCCGGCGACGGGAAGGAGCTCCGCGTCGACGTCCGAGAAGCTGCCGGCCGAGGGGTTAATGCAAATTATCCCCATCCGTTGGTCGGAAGCTCCAGGAGGCCGCAGCATGTAGCCGGTCATGAAACCGCCTACGGAGCCTGGAACCCGCGCCTGGCATACGCCGGCCGCGGCGCGTGCGCCTTGGGCCCAGTTCACCGAGTTAATGTCCTGGAAACCCCATCCGGACCCGTCCAGGTCCGCTTGTGTCGCGTCGTAAAAGGCGCCGCCGCTTCGCCCGATGCAGGCGAACCGGAATTCTTCTCCCCTCGTCGTCGTGGGGATGAAGTGACCGCCGATGAAGCCTCGGTTAAAACACATGACCTGGGCCGCGCGTTGGGCGGAGGCCCAGTGCGCGAGCCCGAGCGCACGCAGTTGGTTGACAGGCGGCCCGGTCAGCGGCGCACCCTCGGGCACCGCCGACACCTCCTCGGCATAAGCGTCTGCGGCTCCGAACGGTTGAGACTGATCGAGGAAGGTGCGCGCTACGACGGTGATCCAAGGTTCATGGTTGTGGATGGTGGCCGCTGTTCCGTTGGTGGTCGAGGTTATGCCGGCGAGCAGCGATTGGCCGCCGTTCTGCACGAATACGGGCCCCCCGCTGTCGCCCTGCGCCGTGGTTTCGCCAACCGGCCCGGCCTCGATCTGTAGGGTGCGCCCGCCTACGGACGACACGCGTGTCGTCAGTGACAGGTACCCCCCCGTCGACCGACCATAGACCGTCGAGGTCTTGCCGGTCGGATCGTCCCGGTTGAGTCGAGTGAAAAAGCTGTTGGTCGATCCGTCGAGCGGTACGGGCCTGGACAGGCGCACCAGACCGAGGTCCGGCCCCGCAGGATCGTTGGCCCACGCGCCGAACTTGTAGATCGCATCCGCGGTATAGACACCCGGCACCCCGGTCACCGTGATGTCCGTCCGCCGTCCCGTCATTGAGTCGAGGCAGTGACCCGCTGTCAGCGCCCAGACGTTGGTCAGCAGAACGCCCGAGCAGCCTACTCCGGCGCCGGTCGCGACAGTGTATGTTCTGACGTTGACGAGACCGAGCCTCTGCTCTTCAGCCTGCGATACGGCGGTGCCGCCGGTCAGCGCTTGCTGGCTGACACCCGTCGGCTGCGCGAACGCAGATCCCGAGAGTTCGAGCGAAAGAAGCAGAACCGTAAGAGCAGCCTTCATGGTCTTCACCCCCGGCGGATTTGCTGAAACAGCATGGGCGCGACGCACCGTGTAAGCAAGCGTCGCGGGCGATCCGGTGCGCGTGTGCGCGAATAGGCCGTTCCGCTGGAATCATAGCCCCTTGTCGGCGCCACCGCGTAAGTGGGCAGAACTGCTGACCGGAAAGCGAACCGCCAGGGGCACCTGTGGGGCTCTGATGCGGCAGCAACAGAGGCGCCGTCGGTCACGCTGGGTGACCTGGCGGCCGCCATGGGAGAGCGATGGGGGGAACTGGACTCCGGCGTGGGTCTGGGGTACAGGAGACTCAAGTCGACGGGCTTCCGGGTTGCCCAGAACCTGCATCCATGGTTTGGCTCGGTACGCATATCGCCTTCTTCACCTCGCCGCCGTACTATGCCGTGCTCTTCCCGTCCGTGCGTAGTCCCTAACCCGAAGACGTGAAGGCAAAGGGGACGAGCATGACGTGCCGTGGCAACTACCACAGCGGATCCTTTGGCCGAGCGATCGACGGCCGTTTGCTCTCGCCGCGCGCGGCCTATCGGGTGCTAATCCTCAGGCGAGGTCGACCATGCAGCTGGATGACATCGTCCCTTGGGGGCGCTCTTACAGGGAGTATCGGGCGATGTTCACCCTGACCGACGAGGATCTGGGCGGGCGGATCATCGGCGTCGGGGACGGCCCAGCGGCTTTCAACGCCGAGGCGCATGCACGCGGTCAGGACGTCACCTCGGTCGATCCCCTCTATGCCTTCACCCCCGAGGAAATCCGCAGTCGCATCCGCACGATCCGCCCGCAGATCGAAGCGGGGCTTCGGGCGAATCCGGCCCGATACGTCTGGGACCATTTCCCCGACATCGAGGCTCTGATCGCGCACCGGCTCGACGCCATGGAACGCTTCCTCGAGGACTATCCCGGACCAGGCATCTCCGCACGCTACCGAGCCGCCGGCCTTCCGCGGCTCCCCTACGAGGACGGCGCCTTCGACCTTGCCTTGGTTTCGCACCTGCTCTTCACCTACTCCGATCATCTCGGTGCCGAAGGTCACATCGAGGGCGTGCAGGAGCTTCTGCGCGTCAGTCGCGAGGTGCGGATCTTTCCCCTGTTGACGCTCGACGGGAACCCGTCGCCACACCTCGATGCCGTAACGGCACACGCCCGGGCAGCCGGATGGAATGCCGAGGTCCTGCCGGCCGACTATATCTTTCAGGTCGGCGGCAACCGGATGTTGAGGCTATCGCGTCCGACAGCGTGACCGGACCCGAGCAGTCTCCAGCCGGGGCTCGGACTCCCGAGCACGGGACGCTCAAGGTTGCTGTGGCAACTGCCACAGTCGAAAACTATACCAGGCAGCAATGAGGAACCGCGCCGCGGTTGTTCGACCCGTCTGCAACGGCAAAGAGTGACGGCAAAGATGGTGTGGCAACTGCCACAGACGGCGGGTGAAGCGCTTAGAACGAAGCCGATCTCAGGTTGAGCAAGGCGCGGATGCCGGGCATCCCGGCGCTGAAATGACAAGATCTCTTGTGCGTGGGTATTGGACGGGTTATTCCACCGTTTTCTTTTTCGTCCCACCCCGACCTGTCTCGGTCCGGCCACCCCGGAACGGCCGGGCAGGGTAGGGCGGGGGCAGGCATCCGTGGCGACGCACCCGAACCCGCCACCTACTCCTCGAAGTAGTCGTCCACCGCCTGCTGCATGGCGGCATACAACTCCTGCTTGGTAGCACCGGAGGCCCGCGGCAGTTCCAGCGTCATGCCGCGCGAGGTCCTCTTGATCCGCACCGCCAACTTCCCGGTTGCCTTGGCCGAAACGGTGGACAGGACGATGCTTCGTCGACCGTCGGTGCGGCGGTCGCGCGCCGCATCCAGAAACGCGGCCAGCGTCTCGGCGCCCGTCTGCGGCAGGTTGCTGCTGTGTTCCGAGCGGGCTTTCGCCAGCGCGCGGCCACAGGCCAGGATGCGCTTAACCGCATCCCGGTGTGCCGGCTCTTCACTCGAAAAGATCGGGCTGAGCTGTCGCCAGTGCGAGGTCCGAATCTCCAGGATCGACGGATACGCCCGAACCAGGTCGTCCGGCATGTCGCACAGTGCGAGGATGCGGCTCAGATTCGAGCGGTCGATCTGGATCGCATCGGCCATCCGCGAGATGTTCCCCTCGTAGAGACTCTTCAGCGCCCACCGATACTCCCGTGCCCGCTCGAAATCCGAGATGTCGCGCTGCCCCCGGTTCTCCGCATCCGACAGCTCGAACGCCGCCGCAGTGTCGAGCTCATCGCGCACCTGGATCAGCAGGAGATAGGGCTCGCCTTCGGCATTCACCTCGCCGTGCATGCGAAGCCAGGAGACCGTCCAGTGGCGCCGTCCCCCCGACAGGATCTCGAAGTCATGCTCCGCCCCGTCCGCTCCCGCCCGCGCATCACCCTTGAGGCTGCGCACGATCGCCGGACGCTCCTGGCGCCCGAGCGTGCGGAAGCCGGCAATCAGATCCGCGCACCGTTCGGCGTTGAGCAGCTCGTAGGCACGGTTGTGGTGTTGCCACAGCCGACAACGCGCCGGATCGACCCAGTGCAAACGCTGGATCGTTGCCTTCTGAATCGTGGCATTCGGCTGCCCGGGTGCCCGTGGATTGGTGATCCCGGCGATGTTCGTCCCGAACGGTCCCGAGCGTTCATTCCCTGCCGACCCGGGACCGGCACCCTCTTGACCCTGCTCGATCCGTTCGGCAATCCCCGACATCAAATTGCGGTTCTTCATGCGGGTCGATCTCCCTACATGAGCCCCGCTTCGCGCAGGGCTTCGTGATGACTCGGCCAGGTGCGCCGGACCAGGATTTCGAGTTCGCGGTTGAACCCGTCCAGATAGACGATGCAGCGTCGATGGACCTCCCTCGACGTCAAGGCGACGGGCTGCTCGTAGACCGTCTCGAATCTTGCCGACGCGTTGTCGATCTCGGCGCTGTCCTTGATGGGCGACACCATCAGGTAGGAACCGAAGACCGTTCTCATCAATTTGGCGATCGCCGTCTGCGTGGACTTTCGTTCGTCGAGCTTCGACAGCGCAACCCGCACGAACCGGTAGCTCGGTTCGACCCCATGCCGGCGCAGAGTCTCCAGGGTGTCGATCACCATGCTGAAGAAATGCGTAGTCGAAGCGAAATCGATGTTCGCTGGCGGCACCGGGATCACCAGCGCATTGGCCGCCACCAGCGCACTGATCGAGATCAGTCCCAGCGCGGGCGGCGGGTCCAGGATGATGATGTCGTAGCCGTCGGCCACGCCTTCGAGGCCGGCGCGCAGTGTCTCCAGAAGCTCGACATTGCCGGCCACCTGCGCCGCCAGTTCGTACTCGGCACTGTAGAAGTGCAGGGCACTGGGGATCAGATCGATCCCCGGCCAGTAAGTCTTGCGGATCGCGTAATGCAGACTGTGCTGCTCGCCGAGCAGGTAGGGGGCGATGGTCTCGTCATGCCCGATCTGCAGATCCGGATTGAAGCCGAACACCGTTGTGGTGCTCGCCTGGCTGTCCAGATCGACGACCAGAACCCGATAGCCATGGATCGCGAAGTATTGCGCCGAGTGACAGGCGAAGCTCGACTTGCCGACCCCGCCCTTGAAGTTGGAGAAGCTCAGGATCAGGGGCGGATCCTGCGGCGAGCGCCACGGCCGGGTCCCGAAGAGGTCGCGCATCCGATTGACGGCGTCCAGCGAGTAGCCGCTGCGCCGACCGTTCTCAAGAAGGCCGGGGGAGGGCAGCTTGCCGTCCTTCTCGGCAAGACGAATGGACTGCTGACTGCGCCCGGCCAGCTCCGCCGCCTCCGAGATCGACCAGGTCCGACGCAACGTCTTCTGGCCCTCCGGGGCGAAGACGTCCTCACGCAACGCACCAAGCACTTCCTCGGCACGCTTGCGGAGAAACTTCAGCGGATCTAGGCCCGAATCTTCCGTTTCCATGATCGCTACCCGTTGCCTCTGCTCTCGACAATTATCGCATTTCGAGAAGAATAGACGAGAAAAGCGCTAATGAACAGAAACCGAAGACGATAACGTTAACCTAATCCCAGAGGCTCTGTTTGTCAAAATGCACCGGTAGAGGAGGGTAGGGCAGGCCAGCATCTCGGTTCGACGCCA
The DNA here is from genome assembly GCF_900106925.1 of Thiocapsa roseopersicina. GTDB lineage: Bacteria > Pseudomonadota > Gammaproteobacteria > Chromatiales > Chromatiaceae > Thiocapsa > Thiocapsa roseopersicina. The sequence goes on along the minus strand of NZ_FNNZ01000035.1, from coordinate 17,636 downwards.
AGGCACACGGGTGCCAAAATCACCCCTTCGACGGGTTCACCCGGGCCGACCGGTCGTCCCCGCTCACACGAATCGGGAGACTCCTGGATGCCCCCGCACGAGATCGGTTGGTTCGGCGCAGGCTACGCCGTGGCGAAGGGCGGTACGGCTCCCGACGACTACTATCCTCCGCTGAACGACCTGGATGCCCAACGCGAATGGTTAGGGGGCTTCGGGGCAGGGTGGGTGGAGTGCACCGACGGCGATCTCGACGTCATGCTCGCGACCTTGTTCGGCGACGGGAGCGCGGGCGAGACCATCGACGACGCCTTGGAACAAGCACTGGAGGGGAGGGCGGCACTCCTGCGGCAACTGCGAGCGCACGGAGAGGGTAGGGCGCACCGTACACTGCATTGAAGGTTATCCCCTGTTGCTGTGGATAAACCAGTTCGGAACATCCATTTCCCGCCGCAAACCTCGCGTACATCAACCCGATGCGTTAGATCGCTCAAACATTGACCACTTGTCCCGGCATCGGTCTTGCAGTCACGTCGTGAGCGACTCCTGATTGTCGATCTCCTCTTCCTGTTTCTCGATTTCCTCTTTCAACCGCGCCAACTGCGCACGCAGCTCGCGCATCTCGTAGTCTCCAACGTCGTTCTCCCTGCAATTCGGCGCGGGCAAATCGGCGACGAGCCTACCCAACACCTGAACGGCCTCGTAATGCCCGATACGATCCAGGATTTCCGCAGCGCCATTAAGCGTGCATTCCACTTTCTTTAGGTCATCCCAGCCATAATAATAACCGTTGTCCAAGTGCTTGATTGTCTCGGCGGCGAGCCGACGCGCTTCCAGTATGACGTCTATCATCGAGTCTCCTACAATCGGTGTTGGTGGGGCGAGCGGATGACGGATCCTTATAGCCAGCGACTGGATTTCCCGCAACCACGGAGCGCGGCCGGATCAGGCGGTCATCCGGCGATTTCGTATAACACACCTTATGTCAAGTCGCATGCTCAGGCATATTAGGCTATGCGCTATGATCCGAGTTGACATAAACCGATGGACTTGTGATGTCCGGCCGGGACACGCCATCAACTTCCGAGGAGAGCCGAGCATGCCGCGACGAGGCCTTCACCGTCCGTCCATCGTCACCTGGCGCGAGTACCTCCGCCAAGTGTTCGATCATGAGGGGTTCCCGACCTGAATCTGCTCGCCGAAGGAGATTCCTGGTTCACCATCAGCAGCCTACCCCCCTACAACCTCCTCTTCGAGCTTCGTTTCCGCAAGCACACCCGAATCGTCAACTGCGGCACGCCCGGCGACACCATCGTCAGCATGGCCAGCATCGCCCGAAGCCAGCAGCTGCGCGAGGCCCTCTCGCCGGGGATCAAGCGCTGGGATGCCATCCTCCTGAGCGGCGGCGGCAATGATTTGATCAACGCGGCCGGCAATATCGTCCTGCCCAAGAACAACCGGCCAACCCTTCCCGGCAACCCCGCCGCCTTCTGCAACCAAGCGGCACTCCAAGCCCTGATCGAGGACGTCCAGGACGGGTATCGGCGTATCGCCGCAATGCGCGACGTCCCCGGCGGCCCGAGCCGCGGAGTGCCGATCCTCGCCCACACCTACGACTACGCCACGCCCCGCGACGCGCCAGCCATCTTCGGGAGCCTCGGCCCCTGGCTCCATCACGCATTCAACGATCGGGAGATTCCGCCTGGCGACCGGGTCGCACTCGCCGACTACCTGACCGATCGCTTGGCCAACGGACTCCTGGCGCTCACCGCCGGGACGCATCGAATCCTCGATCTGCACGTGGTGGACACCCGCGGCACCATGACGCGAGCCGCGCTCGGGCACCGCGGCGACAGCCACGACTGGCAGAACGAGATCCACCCCAACGGCGGCGGCTACGAGAAGCTCGCCAAGCGCATCGAGCCGGTTCTCGAGGGGCTGCTGGGTCACTGATAGAGCTGGCGCCATCCCACAGGAGCGATTCCCCATGATGGTCTTACCTTTCGCACTGGTCACCCTCGCCCTCGGCGCACTCTTCTTGCGCCGGCGCAGAATCGCGCTGGCGCTCTGGGGACTCGCCCTCCTGTCATTGCTGTGGCTGTTCCATCTGCATACCAACGATCCGCTACTGCTGAGCTTTTGAGGAGGCAGCCATCATGACCGACAAAATCTCCCGCAGCCTTGACGCTCTCGGCCTGCTGGCCATCGGCCTTGTGCTTGCCGTGGCCTTCGCAGACCAACTGTTGAACCACGAGTTGCCTTGTCCCCTGTGCCTGCTGCAGCGCGTCGGCTTTGTCCTCGACGGGTTCGGCTTGGCGATGAACCTCGTGTTCCGTCCGCGGGCCAGCCACTATGGCCTGACCATCCTCGGAGCCATGGCCGGCGGCGCGGTCGCGCTGCGCCAGATCCTGTTGCATGTCGTGCCGGGTACCGGTGCCTACGGCGCGCCCTTCCTCGGACTCCACTTCTACACTTGGGCGGCGATCCTGTTCACCCTGATCGTCGTCGGCAGCGCTATCCTGCTGCTGTTCGACGCCCGCCTCGACGCCTCCCCCGCGGACCCCGAACCCATCAGCACCCTGGCCAGGATCGCCCTCGTTCTATTCGCCCTGCTGGCCGTCGGCAATGCCCTTTCGACCTTCCTCGAGTGCGGCCTCGGCTTGTGCCCCGACAACCCGACCGAGTACGAGATGCTGCATCAGTAACCGGCGGGACCGAACCGCGATCGACGACGCACGGCGCCTGCGATCGCAGCCCCACCGACACCTCGCCGGTGGTGGATTCACACCGCAAATTCTCTGAGACGCATGCCAGCCATGACCAGAATCACCTTGCGAATCCCCGAGGGCACCGAATGGCCCGTCGTCGGACGAGATCCCGACACGGGCTCACTGAAACTCCGGCCCGGCTTCGTGGCGGAAGTGGCCGAGGCATCAGGTTGCACCGTCTACGACGACGGCAGCAACCGACCTTTATTCACGACCGACATGATCGGTGCCCTGCTCCTGGAGTGGTATCGCGAACGTCGAGTGATGGGCGCCCCTTCCTGCCCGACCATGGAGGCGGTCATCCAGGAGGCACGGAAAGAGTCCCTGCACTGATTGCCTGCTCTCCCCGGCTGATCGCCCGACCGCAATCAGGTTGTAGCTGGCGGGCAACGCGACGCCGACTCGATCCTTCTCCAGACCCACCCGAAGGAGCAGGTGCTCGCATCGGCCGTAAGTCTCATGAGTCAGTACGCACTGTGTTGTTTATACGTTCCACGTGGAACTTTTTACGTCTGTTTTTTATACACTTTCTTGTTGTCCTACTCCCTTCCCGTGATCTGCTTTCATGATGGACATCACCCCGAAACCAGCCATGACCAGATCCACCCGCCTTTGGCCATAAAACGACGGAAATATCCCGCTCTTCCGGATGGCCGACCACGATCCGTCCCACAAACTCCTGTTCTCGCGGCGCGATCCGACCGCGCGCTTGATCTGAGGCTCGTGCATGAGGACGGGGTCGAGCAAATGGACTTCACGACCCTCAGCGCGTCAGCGAGTTGGCATCAGCCTCGACCTTCCAAGGCGCGCGGACGACATATTCCGGCATCTATGCAGGGCGATCGCTGGGTCTTCGTCGATTGAAACGTACTGCGGTGCCGCTATCACCGCGGATCTGGCGAACCCGAGCCTAGTGCTGCAGAGTGGAAATCCTGATACCGTTTGTGAAGAGTGCGCGGTAACATGATGGCCATGTTCATCCTTACTGGTCTCGACGCGTTCGCCATGGCCCGCTGCACTGCTGCCCCCATTGACCTGACCAACAAGCCCTGCTGCCGTCTCAAGGCCATCGTGCGCCAGCACAGCGCGCCGCAGAGTCTCGTGATGCGGGCGCGGATCATTCTGCTTGGCGCTGACGGCGCGGGTGTGCGCGAAACCGCCGAGCGGTTGAGCCTCGGGCGTGCCACCGTGCAGCGTTGGCGTGCACGCCGGACGGCCCCCGCGGGCCAGCCGTTCCGCGAGCGACTGGCCGATGCACCGCGTCCGGGAACGCCGGCGACGTTCACGCCCGAGCAGATCTGCGCGATCATCGCGCTGGCCTGCGAGAACCCGAGCGTCGCCGGCTTACCCATCACGCACTGGACCCACGCCGCCCTCGCCGAGGAGGCGATCGCGCGGCATCGTCACGGAGACCTCCTCCCACTCGATCGGGCGCGTCCTGCGCGAGGTCGATCTGAAGCCGCATCGCACCCGCGGCTGGATCAACAGCCCGCGCGATACGCAGTTCGAGGAGAAAGGCCGCGATGTCTACGAGACCGACCGCTTGGCGCCCGAGCGTGCAGCCGCGGGGATTCAGACGCGCAGCATCGACGACATGACCGAGGTGCAGGCCCTCAAGCGGGCGGAGCGACGCGAGTTCGAATACATCCGCCACGGCACCTTGACCCTGATCGCATCCTTCGATTTCGCCACCGGCCGGGTCACCGATCGCCTCGGGCCGACCCGCACCGAGGTGGATTTCGCCGGGTGGCTCGTCGAGCTGCTCGCCAGCCGCCACGCACTGGCACCTGATCATGGACAACCTCAACATCCACGTCTCCGAGGCGGTGGTGCGTCTCGTCGCCGAAGCCATCGGCTTCACCGGCGATCTCGGCGTCAAGGGCACATGCGGCATCCTCAAGTCGGTGGCGACGCGCGAGACATTCCTACGCGACCCGAGCCATCGCATCGTGATCCATTTCACCCCCAAACATGCCTCGTGGCTCAATCAGATCGAGATGTGGTTCTCGATCCTCGCACGCAAGGTCATTCGTCGCGGCAGCTTCACCTCGGTCGAGGATCTGCAAAAGAAGATGTCCGCGTTCATCGACGTCTTCAACGCCACCATGGCCAAGCCGTTTCGCTGGATCGATCAAGGCAAACCCCTTGCCGCTTGATCAACGAGAACGGTCTCGGGATTTCCATAGCGCAGCCCTAGGAGCCTGTCCGACCATAAGTCGGACAGGCTCCTAGGGCACTGTTCATCAGGGTGCCGTCGAGCCAAAAGGCCACGAGGTCGAACGGATCGCCCAACTCACCGTAAGCCTCGCAATCGAGGTGCCGGCGGTAGCCACGGACTCGCATTTATAGTTTTCGCCCCCGGCCGTGACGTGCTTCTTGCCCATGGTAAGAATGGGCTATAATAGGAACTTTGATTTGGCCAAAATTGCCGCTCACCCATGTCTAAAGTCATGGGTTTGTGCGGCGATTTTAGTCATTTTACGGCAAATGGCCGACAACGACCCTTCGAAGCTGCAACAGCGACCGACCCCTGATGGAGCACTTCGTGTGCTTGCGAAGGCGCCGACAAGGAAATTCTCGAGTGATCACTTCGTCAATGCCCCTTGTCGCAGATTAATGGCGGCGACCAGTCGGTCAGACAGTGCTTCCACAACCTCCGCCTTCGGGCGTAGAGGGATTCCTAGATCCTTGGCGCACAGCGCTTCGTATACCCGCATGATCGTCGAGGGTGCATGAAACGGGCGTCTAGCGTCCGGATTTGCGAAGCTGAACAGGGTGTAGGGTAGACGCACGTTGTGCACTCCGTGCTCCAGACACAATTGATCTTTGACCCGATCGCGCTCCTGCTGGGCGTACAAGTCGGCTTCGACGCGATGGTATTTCGGCGTGAAGCGGTAGTGCTGTATTCCGTCGCATTCGACGCTAAGGCCACGCTCTTCGCAATAGTTGTCGAGTTCTAGTCCGCGCAGAAAGCTGGGGCGTGCGTTCCAGAATATGAGCCCGGTTGATTCCTCCAGAATCATCCGCGTCACATGCTCGGATGCTGACTTTGATCGCAGCAGTGGGCATCGGCGCAGCGAATTCATGGATCTCATGTGCGTCACTCCAAGGTGATCAATCAATCTTAATGGCAGGCGCGAGTTTATGTATTCTCCGCATGGCGTAGCAAGCTGGACGCCGATTGTCTCCTCGATATAGCGTTTGTGTTTCTCGTATTCGGTCTGTCGCCGTTTATTTATCGCATTGGCCTCGCCGCAAACCGGGCAACCTTGGTGAAGTTTATCGAACGGTTTTTCGTATACAGCGTGACTGGGATGTTTCAAGCACCTCCACGGCAATTTGGTGCGGTTAGATTCGTAGGAGTCACAGGCATCATCACGCGATATGGTCAATGCGACATGATGCTGACGCTCGTAGGCATCGATGCGCTGTACGATCTCAGCAGGCGCCAATGCGGTGGGCTTCCGCATTAACAGATCCGTGAGGTCGCTCAATGTCAGCGTGACTTCCCCCTTCACATCGACTTGTCGCCTGCGCAAGTATGTCTTGAGATTGCGATTGAATTGCCGTGCTGAGATCTCAGAGGACGCCGTTCCCAACACGGCGAACCGTTCGTCCCAGAGTCGCTGACCGTTCGGGTAACTTCCGAGGGTGCATCCTGCATCATCGATGAGATGGATCGGTTGTCTGCGAGCGTTCGCCGAACCGCATTTCGGAAGAGGCGCAAGGCGCTGAAAGAACTCCTCGTCGATGGGGATCGGCCCAGTGGGAGGGTTCGAGGCATATTCGCGCTGCAGAGGCTTGAGGCGAGAGCTTAACCGCGACGCGGATAGGTGGTGGTCCGCCGGAGTCTGCGCTCGCGACGCATCTGAAAAGTATGCGTAGAGGGCTGCTTCGCTTGCGAACACCTGTCCCCGAAACGTGTAGGTATACCATGCTGTGCTTCTGCGGCGTCGCTGCTTCACCACGGTATCGACAATGTCGGCGATCGTCCCGCCTGAGGATAGGGCGTCATCCAAACGTTTGGCACATCGATTCCCGGAGCCGCCGACTGCTTGCACGAGCACGAGATCGCACTCTGGATCCGTCATCCCAAGCTCCCGCTTGAGGACGTGACGTGACCGTTCGAGAACGTCATCGAGCCGCCGTCTCATCGATGCACGAGGGTCAATGTTGAATGGCAGATCCTCGCACCGCAGGTGCTGGATCAAGGTGTCACGCACACGATCCAGTTCCGAGGTGATCTGGGCTATGCGTTCATGTCCCGTGGGCTCGTTCATCCAATTCGCTCCGTCCGGTTTTAGATGCTGCAAGGATCGCCCGATGGCACAATGACTGGGCTTCGGACGCACGATCGCTAAGGTGAAAGTGCGTAAAAGACATGTCCGGATGGACATTGCATGGTGATCTTCTGTTGGTGTCGCGCGATCGCCCGAACCCCGTAGGGCGTCAGCCAGATGTTGATCTCTTCTGGCGACTTGTGCCCACGGATCGGCTCGTCGTCGCCAAAGCGCTAATCGACATAGGGCATGGGGAGACCCCGATCGTCCTGCAGGCGTTGCATGACAGCCGAAAAGTACTTTTTTGCCGTTCGGAAAACATCCGTGGCAATGGCCGGTGCTGGGATGGCGATTTGGCAGGAGATACGCGGAAAACTCCGTCGAATCCGCTCTTCGAGGTCACGCGCAAGGAGCGGATAGTTGGTTTTTTTGCATCGCATCGTCGTCGGCCTCCGGAAGATCGCCTCGAAACAAAGAGAACTTATATCTTCTCTTTTAAGAAATATAGAACATATTTATTCCTTATGCAAGATCCACTCGAGATCAGTATTTGCGCCCGCCTCCGCGAGGAGAGGCGGCGCCTCGGCCTGACCCAGGAGGACCTTCGAGGCCTGTGCGACACAACTGTTCAAACGATCCGCAGGTGGGAGAAAAACACTCCAATTCCTTGCGACCAGCTCGCCCGAATGACGCCCAGCGGAGTCGATGGGCAGTACGTGGTCACCGGCATTCGATCGACAACTGGTCAAACCGTCGCGGCGGGCGATGCGGAGATTTCCGGCACGGATCAGCGGCTGTTGAGCCTCGTGAAGACGCTGACCGCCGAGCAGCGCAGCGCCCTGTTGGCGTTCTTGGATACACTTTCTTCGGGTAAGCCATCGACGTAGTGCTGCGGCGCCGACATTCCGACATCGCGATGACACGGCGCGATGCGCTCGTGGTGTAAGGAAGAGTCCATTGTCAACGGTTGAACCGATAAAGCCATTTGCGCTGCTGCGTTTATCCCGGACCTGGTGAGCATCGTTGAGGGCCAAGCCGGCCGGCACGGCCGGTTTTTTGACGCCATAGGGGATGCCCGGCAGCATGTCAGGGGTCACAAATACGACTCACTCTTAATAAGGCCAGGCGACGGACATCCGCGCCCGCAGGAGGCGTCGCGGCGACCTGACCGGGAGGACAGAACGGGCAAAGCTAGCCGGTGGCGGGGATCGGTTGCACCAACGAGCGCATCTGTTCGAGAGTCTCGCGCAGTCCGACGAGGCCTACGTTGAGTTGCGCCTCGCCACCAGCGCCTGTGCGTCAAACCGACACGCGGGCTGTTCGGCGCCGGATTCCGCATCCTCGACGAGATCATCGATCAGCTCGACGCCATCCTGCGCGTCGAGGGCACGCTCGCCGCCTTGGCCGTCTATCGCAGTGCGCTCGCGCAGACCCGGCGAGCCTTCTCCCTGATGCTGATGGAATATCTGGAGGGACCCGAACGCTCGGTGGATTGCCTGGCGCACCAGGGCGAGCTCGTCGCCGCCGTCGCGCGTCTCAAGCACGGGCGCCATCAGTCGCTCGAAACCTCCGGAGCGGCGATCGAAGGGGCGCGCCGGCTGGTCGAACGCTATCGTCTCGACGGGATCGTCAACATCCAATTCCGCGATACCCGCGGGATCCCGCATCTGCTCGAGATCAACGCCCGGATGGCCGGCGGCATGCTCTACAGCTGCGCCGCGCTCAACCTGCCGTACTGGTCGGCGATGCTGGCGCTGGGTCTCGCCCAACCGCACGACGTGCCCGCCCCGCGCGAGGGCCTGCGCGTCGCCCCGATCGGCAGCGCGCTGACGCTCACGAACGAGGCGTCGTAGCCCGCGGAGCCGACGACGCTTGCCATCCACCCCATCACACACGGAGATCTCGCATGTCCGAAACAGAGACTAAGAAGAATGAACTGACCGCGGCCATCGGCCTGCGGTTGCGCGCCGAGCGCCACCGGCGTCGGCTGAGCTTGTCGCAACTCGCAGCGAGAACAGACGGCGCAATCTCGAAATCGTGCATCAGCAACTACGAGCACGGCATCCGGCGCCTCGGGCGCGCCCTCGGTGACGTCACCCCAACCACCAGCTATGTCTCGACGACAACGACCCCCCTGTCCGACGCAGAGCGCACGCTGCTCGCGCGCTATCGGGCGAGCAACGTGCGCCGCCAAGCGCGCATCCTCGCGGCCGCCGAATCCGAAGCCACCCGCTCGCAAGGCCAATGCGCACACGCCGCCTAGCGCGCGTGCAGCGCGTCCCGATCATCCGTTCAGCGAAGGAGCGCAGCGTGTGCAAAACCCCATCCAGAAGAGAGTGATTCCGCGCCCGAAGTCAGCACCTTTCGGCCCCCGCTCAGCCTTTCCGTCTCGCCATGACACGGCGCGACGGCGCGAAAGGTCGACGATTTGGGGACACCTTCGAGCGATCCTCGAGCGCCCGAGATCGGCACCTTTCAGGCCGCGTCTCGGCCTCCCCGCCGGCGCCGTCCTGGCCCTCCTGATCCTGCCGCCTGTCCACGCCGACACGCTCGCCGGCAAAGTGGTGCGCATCCTCGACGGGGACACCGTCGAGGTGCTCGACGCGCGCAAGCAGACCTACAGGATCCGTCTTTCGGCGGTCGATGCCCCCGAGAGCAAGCAACCCTTCGGCGCCAAGGCCAAGCGCGCCCTTTCCGCGCTGGTCGCCGGGGAGACCGTCAGCGTCGAGTGGCGCAAGATCGATCGCTACGACAGGCGAGTCGGCGTCCTCATCCTCGACGGCACCGACGTGAACCTGGCACTCGTGCGGGCCGGCTTTGCCTGGTGGTACCGGGCCTACGCCGGCGAACAGTCCGCGCGCGATCGGCAGCTCTACGAGGCGGCCGAGCAGGCGGCGCGGCGCGAGGGGCTCGGCCTGTGGTCCGACCCACGGCCGATCGCACCATGGGATTGGCGCGCCGGCGGAGCGCCGGCGAAGCCGAGCGTCGGTGCCTGCCCGTGCGACTCGGGGCGGACCTGTACGGGTCCTCGCGGAGGCATCTATTGCCTCCGGGGAAGCGGAACGAAGCAGTATTTCAAGCGCGAATAATGACCGCATCATCGGATCACATCGCCTGCAGACGTTCCGCGGCCATGACAACACCCGTCACGCGCCCCCCTTCCTCATTCACAGTTCAATAGCCTTCTCTATCCGTCCTCCGACAGCCCCGGAATAGACATTCCGGGGCGTTTTAATTCGCAGGCTGGCCGTTTTGGAATGAAAAACGGTTCCGGGGCCTCCGGCGAAAGTGTCGGAGAGTGACTTTCGCGCTCGTCGCCCGACGGCGAAAGTGTCGGAGAGTGACTTTCGAGCTCGCCGCCCGACGGCGAAAGTGTCGGAGAGTGACTTTCGAGCTCGCCGCCCGACGGCGAAAGTGTCGGAGAGTGACTTTCGCGACCACCCCGGAGTTCGACGAAAACGCTATATGGACAAAACATCCGCGTGTCCATATAGCGCCGCATCCGGGGGGGGCGTGTCCATATAGTTAGTTAAAGGAAAAACGGCCCCTTCTGTCCATATAGCGCAACGATCGGGGTCGCGCCGTCGCCTCGCGAAATTCCCTCGCCGGGGGCCGGCCAGCACCGCGCGCGCGCCTCCCGGCAGCCCCGGTGCCGAGGCCCTCCGCGGCGCCCAATCAGCGCGCGAATGAACGTCGCACCCGCCGCTATAGGCCTCGCCAGGGCTTCGCGAATAGACCGCGCGCTGCGGCGGCGCCCCCGAGCGCTCGCGTCCTTATTCATTCCAACGCCTCCGCGATTAAGCCTCCGCGTATCCATTCGGCCATTCACCGCGCCGACCGGCACGCTTGCGCGTACCGGCCCGCTATGCGAACATCGTCGCAAGCTGTGCATCAGCGTGCGCGCGTCTCCCGACGCGCTCCCCCGACCGCCACGGTGCGGCGCGACGGCCCCCCGCCGTCATCCGGAAGGATCTCCTTCCGGAATCGCCGACCGTCAGCGTCCGTTTTTCTTGCGCTTCCGCGCGTTCGAGCTGGCGATCCAATTCCAGCGTCTCCCGACTCGTCTCTGTCGCTTCGACCTCTGTCGCGGCTTCGGGCACGAGCTTCCGCCATTTCCCCGATCTCCCACTCCCGTTCCGGCTCGCGCACCGGTTCGGTCTTTCTATGTCTGCGGCTGCGCACCGCGTTTCTCGGAGAAGTTCATGAAAAAAGGCAATCAGACCCCCTGGGGACACGCGACGACTAGCACACCAGCGGGATCCTCGAGTCCGACGGCTGCTGGGGCGGTGATGCGAATCGTGCCGCTGGCACTGCTCTCTCTCGCGGGGCGGACCTGATCGAGGCACGCGGATCTCGGCGATGGTCACCCATGCCCATCCCGAGTAGCGTGCCCGCCCGGCTCATGGCACGGGACGCCAGGCACCGTTGTCGTGGTGTATACCATCCTCCGGCCCGCCGCTCACCCAGCCGCACCCCAGCCGCACCCCGGCACGCGCCGCCGGATGCTCCCGTCCCGATCATCCCACCGAAAGAGATGCAGCCAGCCGTTGTCCAGCAACTGACGGACCAGCGCATGGCGGGCGATGATCTCCTCGATCGGCGTTTCGGGCGCCTGCAGGACGACGCTCAGGCGCAGCGGCTCGTGGATCCAGCGCCGGCCGTCGTGAAGCGACTGCAGCGGCAGCCCCGTGCGCAGATCGCCGCCGTTGCCTTCGAGCACGCCGATGGCGCCGCCGACCACGTTGTGCAGGACCTTGTTGCCGCTGCCGAAGCGTCGGTTGTCGACGGTGGAGCCGTAATACTGGAGGTTGATCCAGGCGGCGACCACCATCGGCGCGGTCATGATCAGCTCCAGGGTCTTGAAGTCGGCATCGTCGCGCCAGGTGTAGTCGTGCAGGAAGGCGCGACCGCCCAGATCCAGGCCCCGGGTGCGCGCGCGCGGCGCGGCGATGAAGGCGGCGTTGCCGGCCAGGCCCCACTCGGGGCGGACCTGGGACCAGTCGCGGCTGCGCCGGCGGATGCTCGTCTCCAGACTGTGACCGCGCCGCCCGTCGAGCCCGAGCAGGGTGGCCCGTTGCATCCGCGTCAGCTCCCCGGCCTGCGCGAGCCAGCTGCGCAGCTCGGCCAGCTCCTCGGCGTAGCCCGCGGGCAGGACCTCGACGTCGAACAGATGGACGTCGTCGACCGTGGTGTCGTGCAGCGCGGGCAGGAACCAGGTGTCCCCGGGGATCCCCAGCCCGCGCTCGCGCAGACCGCGGCGCACCGCCGGGTCGTTCAGGAGCGCGGCGACCACGCGGGCGCTGGCCTCGCCGGTCTGACCCGCGCAGGCCCCGCAGTCGAGCCCGGCGGCATGGGGGTTGTTCACCGAGCTGCTGCCGTGACCGACCAGCACCACCAGACGGGCGAAGCCCTCGGTGAGCGACATGGCGCGCAGAATCCCCTCGGCAAGCCCGATCCGATCCGCCTGCGGAATGCCGGGGCGCATGCCGTCGAGTGCACCCTTGGCGCCGCAGGCGCCGGCGTGGTCATGCCCGTGCGCGTGCTGCCGGTGCGCATGCGACGGCGCCTCGAGGGTCGGTCCGACCCGGCAGGCCTCGGCCGCATCCAGACGCAGATCGTCGGGGGCGGGGACCGGCCGGCTCCATCCCAGGGTGTCGCCGACGAGCTTGGGCGCATAGAGCCAGATGCCGGCCGATTCCACGAAGGAGAAGCAGGAGGAGGCGCCCATCTTGAACGCCTTCCAGGACTTGCCGATCCCGAAGCGACGGCGCTGTACGGCCAAGGCACGCTCGGCCTCCTCGGAGTCTGCACCGTGGATCTCGGAGCAGACGCGGTAGGATGGCGTGAGCAGGACCGGCACATGGGTGCGTGCGGTGACGGCGCCGAGCGGGACATGCTCGATCGGCACGCCGAAGAAGCCGGCAAAACCGAGCGTGCGTCCCTGCGGGCAGACCGTCTCGAAGGCACGGCGGATCACCTCGGAGCGCACGTCGATACAGAAGGCCGCCTGCACGACGGGTCGGCTTGCGGTTTCGCCGTTCGCCGCCGTGCTCAACTGCCCGATCAGGCCGCGCTGATAGGCGAGCTCCGCCGCGCTCAGGAGCACCTGATCGATCTCCCGAGTGCCGGCGTCATCGTCGGCGTCCCCGCCGGCCGCCCCGCCCGCGCCGAGTTCGGCGCAGACCCGGCGCCAGCGTTGGCGCAGCTGCGGGCTGCTCTTGTGCTCGTAGACCAGGACGTCCCACGCCAAGCGGATCGCGAGCAGCTCCTCGATGGTGTCGTCGGTGCCGCCGGCCAGCTCCGCCTGCCAGCGCAGCAGACGGGTCCATGCGGCCCAGCCGCCGATGTCCAGCAAGGCCGCGTGCAGGTAGTCGCGCTCCGCGCCCGGGGGGATGCCCAGCCGGTTCAGGGCCGCGCGGATGCAGTCGCGCGGCGCCTCGGGCAGGGCCTTCACCCGCTCGCGCATGCTGCCTTGCCCCATCATGGTCGCGCTGAAATCGAGCGCCGCGAAGCGTCGCCACGAGGCGTACAGTGACAGGCCCTGCCAAGGCTGCTTCCAGGTGGCTTGGCCCATATCGAAGAAGGCCGCGCAATGCTGGCTGATGCGGTCCACAACGAAGCTCGACCAGTCGTCGGCGTCCATCTCGTCGAGCACCGCCGTCAGCAGCGGTACGCGCCCGGCCGGCGTCGGTTCGACATCGACGGCGCGTTGCAGCGTCGCGGGGTCGAGCCTGCTCCCGCACAAGTCGGCGGCCCGGCGCAGATCCTCCGCGGTGATCCGCCCGGCGGCGATCTGCTCGCGATAGTAGGCTTTGGGCATGTACAGGCGCGCGCCCGCTACCCGGTGCAGCATGGCCGCGGCGTCTTGGAAGGGCATGTCGCGCAGCCCGTGGAAGGGATTCACCGCGACGAAGCGATCGAGCGGCCAGAGCGGGGCGATGCGCTCGCAGGCGGCGGCGATCTGCTCGTCGAGGAGCGCGGCCCCGGCGGCATCGGACCGCTCATGCACGTGTGCTTGGCCGATCGGCGGTGTTATCGCGATGGCCGACGTCTGTTGGAGCGTGTCGAGATCGTTCAGGTTCATGGCTGCATCCCCCTCATGAAACGATGGGCGCCGGGCGCAGGGGCCACAGGCGCGTGATCAAGCGGGTCACCAACACATCGACATAGAGCCCGTTGTAGAGATGCACCTGGATCGCCTGACGCAGCGGTGCCGGGATGCGCATGAAGAGGTGTTGCAACACCAGCAGGCCGATGAAGACGGCGACGACGGCGAGACTCAGGATCAGATCGAAGCGGCTGGTGGACGGCGCCACCGCACCCACGCTGTCGGCAACGGCGTACTCGAAGACCGCGTGCAGACCGAAATACCCGAAGCACACCAGTGTGCCGATCGCGCTCGCCCGCAGCAGCAGCGCGGCGTTGTCTTCCAACTGCAAGGCCTGCAGCAGCAGTTGCGCCACCGCGACCGCAATGATGGCACCGGTGACGATCAGCGCCGGCTGGTGAACCGGATCCACCCCGAACACGAAACCCGCGACGATGGCCATCAAGAGCGCCCCCTGGAAGGCCACCAACCAATGCCAGGGCTGAGGGCCGCCGTCGCGAAACTTCGGGGTCGCCGCCCGGAAGCCGTCCACGCTGCTGCCCGAGGCAAGGAAGGCGTGTGCCTTGTACAGCGAATGGGCGACCAGGTGCAGCAGCGCCAGGCTGTAGAGTCCGAGACCGGCCTCCAACAACATGAAGCCCATCTGCGCGGACGTCGACCAGGCCAGCGAGACCTTGATGCTGGTCTGGGTCAGCATCACCAGCGAGGCGACCGCGAGCGTCACCAGGCCGACCACCGCCAGGGCATCCAGCGCCGGACCGGACAGCGACATGATCGGCGCCATCCGGATCACCAGGAAGGCGCCGGCATTGACGATACCCGCGTGCAGCAAGGCCGACACCGGGGTGGGCGCCTCCATCACCTGCAGGAGCCAGCCGTGGAAGGGGAACTGGGCGCACTTGAGCGCCGCGCTGAGGACGATCAGCCAGGCCGCCCCCTGCAGCGCCGCGGGCAGCGGTCCCTCAAGCCCCTCCATCGCCGCGTAGACGCCGGCGAAATCCAGCGTGTGCAGGGTGGACCCGATCAAGAGCACCGCGATCAGCAGGCTTGCATCGCCGATCCGGCTGAAGACGAACTTCTTGTGCGCCGCCATCACCGCGGCCGGGCGCTCCGGATAAAAGAGCAGCAGACGGTGCAGGCTCAGACTCGTCGCCATCCAGGCCAGCACGAACATCAGGAGATTGCCCGCGACGATCAGGGTCAGGATCGATGCCAGGGTGAGCAGCAGCCACTTGTGGAAGTGCCCCTCGGCGGGGTCGCCGGCCATGTAGTTGCGCGCATAGGTCGACACCAGCGCGCCGACGAAGGAGACCAGCGTAAGCATGATCACCGTGACGGCGTTGACGTAGACGCCGATGGCGAAGGCGCCGCTGTCCAACGGCAGATCGATCGAGAGCAAGGTCAGTGACTGCGCCTGCCCGAAGCCGTGCCCCGTCAACACCGCCAGGGCCAGCCCGAAGGCGGTCCAGGCCAGGACATTGGCGAGGCGCGCCATCAGCGGCCCCGAACGGTTCGCGATCCGGCTCGGAATGGCCCCGGCGAGCCCTAAGACGACCGGCGCGGCAACCGCCGCGGCGGTGACGAGCGTGAGTGCGGACGACATCGATGCCTCCCGGGCTTGCGCCCGACGATTGGGTTCGATGTGATCCTGGGGGCGCGTCGATGTCTTGAGAAATCTATCTTTTCGATCCGACCTATCGGCGATGCTCTAAGCGTGGCGGGTGGTGTCTCGCGTGAGCGAGCCAAAAAAGCTCTCGTCGACGAGGCTGCGCACCGTGGAGGAGACGCATTGGTCGGTGAAGATCCCGGTCAGCACCACGTTGCGGATGCCCAGGTTCGTGAGGATCAGGCGCAGGTTGGTCCCGGTCAGGGCGCTGTCGGTGGTCTTGGTTACCACGATCCCGCCGGGGAGCGGTGCCAGCTCCGGGACCAGTTGGCTCGCCGCGCTGTCCTTGGGCAGCAGCAGCGCATTCCAGCCTGGCTTCTTTTGACTGAGCGAGCGGTCCCGCCCGTGCTCGAGCAGGCAGGCGGGTGGATCGCGCGGACGAGCCAAGCAGGGGCGAGCCGTCGGTGCCGATGATCCCCGCGCGTGTTGCCTTTGTCGAGATCGCGAGCGAAGGCAGGGCGGCGGCCTGCCGGGGCGACTCGCGAGCGCGCGACCCGGAACCGATGCGCAGACCGCCGGACCATGAGCGCGCGGCCGTTAGCCGGCTTCGCTCTTCCCGTGCTTGACCGGACCTCGGCACCACTCTAGCCTCGCTCCTGCGGTCTGCAGGAACGGTTTGACCCGCCCCGTCGCAACGACAGCATCCAGATGCTCAAGAGGCGTCCGACGCATGTGTAGGCTCAGGATCCGATTCGCCATCATGGCCGCCGCCCTGTTCACGGGCTGCACGGACGCCGAGCGACCGCTTGCGCTCGGGACCCTGGAGCGGGATCGCATCGCCCTCACCGCCACCGTCGCCCAACTGGTCGTCGACCTGCCGGTGGCCGAGGGCGCGCAGGTCACGAAAGGCACCCTCTTGGTCCAACTCTCGGACGGCCAACAGCGCGCGGAGGTCGAACGCGCCAAGGCGCAGGTCGCCCGGTCCAAGGCGCATCTGCAGCAGCTGCGCAACGGCCCCCGCAGTCAGGACATCGCGGCGGCCAAGGCCCAGGTGGCCGGGCGCGAGGCGGATCGGCGCGAGGCCCAGATTACCGCCGAGCGCAATCAGGAGCTGATCGCCCGCAAGGCGGTCAGCCAGGCCGAGGTCGATCGGACCAATGCGCTGCGCGATGCCGCAAGCGCGCGGCTGGACGAGGCCAAGGAGAACCTGGACGAGCTGCTCGCGGGCACGCGCCCGGAGCATATCGCCCAAGCCGAGGCCGAGCTCCGTGCCGACGAGGCCGCTCTGGCCCATCAACAGGCCTTGCTGGCGGAGCTGCGCATCGTCGCTACACGCGACGGCGTGCTCGACAGTCTGCCTTGGAACCTCGGCGAGCGCGTCACCGTCGGCAGCCCCGTAGCCATCATCCTCGCCGGCACGGCGCCCTATGCCCGGGTTTACGTCCCCGAGCCCTATCGGGTCAAGATCAACAAGGGCGATACGCTCAAGGTGCACGTCGATGGACTGGATCGGACCTTTGACGGCACCGTACGCTGGATCAGCTCCGACCCGGCCTTCACCCCCTACTACGCCTTGAATGCCAGCGATCGCGCCCGGCTCATGTACCTGGCGCAGGTGGAGCTTCCGGACAGCGCCGCCATGCTTCCGAACGGCGTGCCCGCACAGGTCGAGATGCCGTGACCGAGCCGGTCATCGAGGCGCGCGCGCTGACGCGCCGGTTCGGCGACCTCATCGCCGTGGATGCACTGGATCTGACCGTCGCTCCGCGCACCATCTATGGCTTTCTCGGCCCCAACGGCTGCGGCAAGACCACCACCCTGCGGATGCTCACCGGGCTGCTGACGCCATCCGCCGGCACGGTCACGGTGCTCGGCCA
>NZ_FNNZ01000052.1 GCF_900106925.1 Thiocapsa roseopersicina | reverse complement strand
CTGCTCGAGCACTCCCTGCGCGAGAGCGATGTCAAGCGGCGCCTGCGCGAGCTCACGGCCTCCTTGGAGTGGAGCGGGATGCAGATCGCCCCGGAGCAGGGTCAGTTCATGGCCCTGCTGGTGGAGCTGAGCGGTGCGCGGCGCATCGTCGAGATCGGCACCTTCACCGGCTACAGCGCGCTGTGCCTGGCCGAGGCCATGCCGGCGGACGGTACGCTGATCTGCTGCGACCTCAGCGAGGAGTGGACCGGCATCGCCCGCGGCTTCTGGCGCGAGGCCGGGGTCGAGGAGCGTATCGACCTGCGGCTGGCGCCCGCGCTGGAGACCCTCGATGCCTTGCTGGCACAGGGAGGGGAAGGTCGGTTCGACATGGCCTTCAT
Organism: Thiocapsa roseopersicina; assembly: GCF_900106925.1. Lineage (GTDB taxonomy): Bacteria > Pseudomonadota > Gammaproteobacteria > Chromatiales > Chromatiaceae > Thiocapsa > Thiocapsa roseopersicina. Next base: position 11,862 of record NZ_FNNZ01000052.1, on the reverse strand, counting down.
CGACGCCGACAAGGGCAACTACACCCGGTACTTCGATCGCTGCCTGACGCTGGTGCGGCCCGGTGGCCTCATCCTGTTCGACAACACACTCTGGGACGGCCGCGTGGCCGATCCACAGGACCAGGACGAGGATACCCGGGCGATCCGCGCGCTCAACGATCGACTGCTGGGGGACCGGCGCGTGACCCTGAGTCTGGTGCCGATCGGCGACGGGCTGACCTTGGCGCGCAAGCGTTGACCTGCGCGCGAGGGACCAACCGACGGCCCGATGCGGTCACGGCAGGACGGGTCCCCTTCGATCCGCGCCATGCGCGTCTCGCCCCGCCGTCACATCTCGTTCGCACATGGCGCCGGACCGACCGCGCCGAATCCTTCGTGGAACGCGACAATTCCCCGCGGCAGCGTCCCGTCGAAGGACGCTGCGAAGAAGACCTCCGGCGGGACGCCCTCGAGTACGAGCTGCGGGCAGTTCTCGAACCCGAACCTTCGGTAGTATTCCGGATGCCCCACCAGGCAGCAGCCGCGCGCCTGCATGCCCTTGAGCCGCGACAAGCCTTCACGCACCAGGGCTTGGCCGATCCCTCGGCGCTGAACCTGCGGCAAGACCGACACCGGGCCGAGTCCGTACCAATCCCCCGTACCGTCGGACAGGGTGACGGGCGAGAACGCGATGTGGCCGACGACACGGCCGTCGAGCACCGCGACGAGCGAGAGGGCGAGGGCCTCGGCGGCACGGAGCGCGTCGATGATGACGTGTTCGGTCTGGTTGCTGATCTCCAGGTCGCGAAACGCCGCGATCGTCACCTCGGCGATCGCGGCGATATCGTCGCTGGTCTCGTTCTTGATCTCGATGTCCGACATCATGATCGCGTTCTCCGCCGCTCGGAAACCACCGGACGTCGTCCTACGCCAGCGCCCGCGATCCCGCTTACGCGTTCGGTGGCGTCGCTTTGGTGGACCTGATCGGCGGGTGGAATGCCTAAGTCTCGCACTATCCGGTCAGGGTCTCGGGTTGTCGATTCGGGATGGCATCCTTTGCGGCTTACGCTCCTCTGCACCACCGTGAATCCTTAGATTGCCGGGGCGCGGACCGCCCGGCCGCCGGCACTCCCCATTGCCGCAAGGTCGATCGGGGCCGGAACGGCTGAGCTGATCGCGGGAGCGATTGGTCAAGAGGAGGAGCCGTCTCCCGTCGACCGCAAAAGACTGACCGGTTCATCCTGGAAACGGAAAGTCCCTGGCGCTTCAACCAGTGACAAGTCACGACCCTGAGCTGACAGTCGCTGTGCTGCGCCTTGTGGCGGCTCAGGGATGTAAGCCGGTCATCGGGGATGAATAGGCTGTGGAGACGGAAACAGCGCTCGCGATTCCGTGGACTGGACCTGGTTTCACCAGCGAATAGCGGAGCGCCTGCTATCAGGCTTGGGTTATCTCGTTTGTTGCACCCAGCACCATCCGCGCGAATTCCTCCGCCGGCATGGGGCGGCCCAAGAGGTAGCCTTGGCAGGCGTGACAACCCTGCCGGCGCAGGAAGTCGAGCTGCTCCTGGGTCTCGACGCCTTCGGCGATGACCTTCAGGCGGAGGTTACGAGCCATGGCGATGATGGTCGCCGCGATCGTCATGTCGTCTTGGTCATCGGGGATATCCTGCACGAAGCTGCGGTCGATTTTGAGCTCGTCGATCGGAAAGCGCTTGAGGTAAGCAAGCGATGAGTAGCCGGTGCCGAAGTCGTCGATCGACAGACGCAGTCCCAGCGACTTGAGGCCACGCAGCAGATCGGCGGTCTGCTCGACGTGGTCCATGATCATGCTCTCGGTGAGTTCCAGCTTGAGGCGCTCGGGCGGAAGGCCTGTTTCGGCGAGAATGCCGGCAACGCGCTCGGCCAGGTTGGGATCAAGCAGTTGACGACCGGAGAGGTTGACGGCAATTCGCACCTCCGGCCACGCGCCGTCCAGCCAGTGTTTGGCCTGCACGCAGGCGGTGCGCAGCACCCAGCTACCTAGGGGCACGATGAGCCCGGTCTCCTCGGCGAGCGGGATGAAACGTGCCGGGGGAACCATGCCCTCCTCGGGGGACATCCAGCGCACCAGGGCCTCGCAGCCAATCAATCGCTTGTCGTGAGTCGCGAACTGGGGCTGGTAGTGTAACTGCAGCTCGCCGTCCGCGAGTGCACGATGCAGCCGCGCCTCCAGCGCCAAGCGCTCGTTGGCAACCCGAGTCAGGCTCGGGGTGTAGAAGCGGTAGGTGCCGCGTCCCTCCTCCTTGGCCTGATACATGGCCACATCGGCGTGCTTGATGAGGTCTGTCACCGAACCGCCGTCTTCCGGATAGAGACTGATGCCGATGCTCGCGCCGACATAGATCTCGGCCCCGCTCGCCAGGCGAAACGGCCGTTCCAGCAAACCCAGCACGGTTTGCGCGACCCCGGCCGCATCCTCCGGGCGTTGCAGTTGCTCCAAGATCAGCAGGAACTCGTCTCCACCCAGCCGGCCGAGCGTGTCCTCGTCGCGCAGCCGCGTGGCAAGCCGCTGCGCAAGCGCTTCGAGCAACTCATCCCCAATCGGGTGACCTAGGCTGTCGTTGACGGTCTTGAAACGGTCCAGGTCGATGAAAAGGAGCGCTATCCGACGTTGCTGACGCTCGGCCTGCCCCAGGGCGTGGTCCAGCCGCGATTGCAGCAGGCGGCGGTTGGGCAAATGGGTGAGAGGATCGTAGTGAACCAAGTGTTCCAGCCGCGCCTCGGACTGCCTGAGCTGGCTGATATCGGTCATGACCCCGACGTAGTAGCTGGGACTCCGCTGGCTGTCGTAGACAACGCTGATGCTTAGAATCTGCGGGTAGAGCTCGCCGCTCTTGCGGCGGTTCCAAATCTCCCCCTGCCAGTATCCGGTCGCCTCGATGCTGGCCCACATCGCCTGGTAGAAGGACGGGTCCTGGCGGCCGGAGCGCAGTATACTGGGCTTACGGCCCACGACATCCGACTCCTTGTAGCCGGTGATATCACTGAAGGCACGGTTGACGGTGAGGATACGCACGTCCAGATCGGTGATGATGACCCCTTCGCGTGTGCTCTCAAACACAGTTGCGGCCTGGCGCAGCCGGATATCGGCCCGCACCCGCGCCACCGCGAGTCCAGCGATGCGGGAAAATTCGCCGATGAGGCCCCGCTCGGCTAGGGTGGGTGCGCGTGCCCGGGCGAAGCGAACCTTGCAATAGCCCAGGACTTGTCCGGCTCCATCCTTGAACGGCAGGGTCCAGTCGAATCCCCGTTCCTCCTGCGGCCGGGGCACGCTAAAGCCGCGCTCCTCGGGCGGCGCCTCGATCTCAACCCGCATGTGAGGGTAGATGTCTTCCAGGCGGCGGCCGATCTCCTCGAGGATATCCGGAAGCGACCGATTATCGACAAGGGCATCCAGCACGACCATCCGCGTCTCGCGCAAATGCTCGGTCCGCTTCTGCTCCGTGACGTCACACCAGACCCCGGTCGCGCTGCAGTGCTTAGACTCGCCGCTTGCTTCAACCAGGTTGAGCTCGTCGTGAATCCAGCACACCTGCCCTCCTGCGTCGAAGAAACGATAGGTGTGTGACACGTGCCCCGCCCCGGGCAGGCTCGCGAAGCGCTCCAGCGTCTCTTCGCGGTCGTCCGGGTGCAGACGGGAGGCCCAGGCGTTGGGCTGAAGGATCTCCGCCGGCGTATAGCCCAGCAGCCGGGTGATGTTCTCGCTGACCCAGGTCAGCGGCGACTCCGGCGTGCTGATCTGCCGGGTGTAAAGGACAACCGGGCTAGCCGCCAAGGCGAGCGCCAACCGCTCCGAGGCCGCACGCAGTTGAAGGCGCTCACGTGCCAGCTCGACCTGCCCCCAGACCTTCTCCAGGGTCGCCGGAAGTTTGTAGAGATAGCCCTGATGTTTGGAGACGTAGTCGTTGACGCCAAGGTGGATGGCGCGCGCCGCCACTTCCTCGTTGCCCTGGCCGGAGACCATGACGATGGGGATGTCGAGCCCGCGCTCGGCGCGCAGCACCTTGACCGCCTCCAAGGCATCCAAGCCAGGCAAGCGATAGTCCAGGAGCACCACGTCGAAATCGGCCTGCGTGCCGGGATCGGAAGGCAAACGTGCGAGCACCTCACCGACATCGGTCGCAAGACTGAGGCGGATATGCGGGGCGTAGCGCGCGAGGTGACGGCGCGTCAGATCGATGTCGGCGGCGCTGTGCTCGGCGTACAGCACGCGCAACGGGCGTTCGTGACGGATGCGGGCATCGTGGAAGCGTTTGTGGGCGTCGCGCAGCGTGATGGGCAGACGCTCCAGCGCGGCGACATCTTTGGTCAGATAGTCGTCCGCTCCGGCCTGGAGCGCTGCGATGGCGCACTCTTGATCGCCCGAGCCGGTCAGCATTACCACCGCCAAAGGCAACCGGTGCTCGCGAATCCATACCAGCAGCTCCAGCCCGGAACCGTCCGGCAGGCGCAGATCCACCAGCGCCAAGTCAAAGTCAGCCGCGTCTTGCAGGTGCACGCGCGCCGCGGTCTGATCGGAGACCTGGTCGAGCTCGATCTCCGGCGCCCGACGGGCCAGCACGCACCGGGTCAGATCCGCGTCGGTCGGGTTGTCTTCGACGTGCAGGACGCGCATAGGCTCATCTCGGCGGTTGATTAAGCAGGCACCAGTAGAGCTCGATTTGGACTGCGACCTCCATGAACTTGTCGAAGTTCACCGGCTTGACGATGTAGGAATTGGCGTGCAGTCGGTAAGCGGCCTCGATGTCGCGATCCTCGCTGGAGGAGGTGAGCACCACCACCGGCAGGTCCCGGGTGATCGGATGGGTGCGCAGCCGGCGCAGGACCTCCAGCCCGTCGACGCGCGGCAGCTTGAGGTCGAGCAGGATCACCAGCGGCAGCGGCTCGCCGGCCGCCCAGCGCGGGATCCGGTCGAGCACCTCCTGACCGTCGCGCGCGACGTCCAGCGGATAGGCGAGCTTGCGCCGGGCAAAGGCGCGCCGGGTGAGGTCGAGATCCACGGGGTTGTCCTCGACCAGCAGGATGGGGCGGGTGTTGAAATCCTGCGTCATCGTGGTAGCTCCAGGTAGAAGACGGCGCCCTGTCCAGGCGCGCTCTCGGCCCAGGCGTGGCCGCCCATGCGACTCATCGCCTTGCGCACGATGGCCAGGCCGATGCCGGTTCCGGGGAAGTTCTCGGCCCGTTGCAGGCGCTGGAAGATCTCGAAGATGCGGTCGTGGAATTGCACGTCGAAGCCGATGCCTTGGTCCGCGATGCGCAGCCGCACGCTCGACTCCCCTGTCGCGCCGCTGATGTGTACCGCGGCCGACTCGCCCGGTCGATGGAACTTGAGGGCATTGTCCAACAGGTTGCGCAGCACCATCGCCAACCCGTCGGGGTCGGCACGCGCGGTTAGACCTTCGAGCTCGACCTGGACGTCGGCCCCGGCCGCCTGGATATCCGCGGCACGCTCGGTGAGAAGACGCCCCATCAGCGCGGCGAGGTCGAGCGGGACGCCGGGCAGACCGCGCCGCTCCATGCGCGAGTAGGCGAGCAGATCCTCGATCAACTGGCTCATCTGTTCGACCCCATGCCGTACGTTGCCAAGGAGCAGCCGGCCCTCCTCGTCGAGCTGCTCCAGATAGTCCTCCAGCAGCAGCTTGCTGTAGCCGTCGATGCCGCGCAATGGTGCCTTGAGGTCGTGCGAGACCGAGTAGGTGAAGGTCTCCAGCTCGTCGTTGATCGAGGCCAGCTCGGCGGTACGCGCGCTCACGCGCTCCTCCAGTTCGGCGTTGAGGCGGCGGATCTCGTCCTCGACGCGCTGGCGCTCGGTGATGTCCGTGACCACCGCGACGCGGGCACGGCGGCCTTGGTACTCCAGATCGTGCGAGCGAGCCTCGATGGCCATCACAGTACCGTCCTTCTTCAAGTGGTGCCATTCGCCGTCGAAGGCCAGACCGGTCAGGCGGGCCGCGAGCTCCGTGATCGGGACGCGCTCCTGCTCCGGGAAAAGGTCGATGAGCCGCAGCTTCTCGGCCTCCTCGCGGCTGTAGCCGTAGTGATCGAGGAAAGAGGTGTTGACCGCGAGCAGTTGCAGGGTGCCCCGCGCGTAGATCAGTACGGGTAGCGGATTGTGCTCGAACAGATGCCGGTAGCGCGCCTCGCTCTCGCGCAGCGCCGCCGCGGTCCGAGCCCGCTCGGTGACGTCGCGCACCACGGCGATGAGCTGCGAGGTCTCCGGCAGCGGGGCGAGCCGCGCCTCGAAACGGTGCTCCCCATCGGGCATGGGGAGGTCGTACTCGTAGGTAACGAGGCGTTCCGCGCCGGCCGCCAGGTCCATGTTGTGTGCGAAGATCTCGGCGGGTCCGGGCGGCAGCACCTCGTGCATGCGCCGGCCGAGGAAATGCTCCGGCGGCGCGTAGAAGTTGCCGCGGCGGCTGGCGCGGTAGTCGCGGATGGTGCCGTCGGCGTCAATCAGGAAGAACAGATCGGGCAGCACCTGGAACACCAGGTCCAGCAGTGCCTCGCGCTCGCGCGCCGCCAGCTCGGCTAGTTTGCGACGGGTGATGTCCTGGATGGCGCCCTGGACACCGACCACGCGCCCCTCTTCAAGCACCGGCAGGCCGATGGTGCGCACCCACTTGTGGGCACCCTTTGCGGTGGTCACCTCCAGCTCCAGCTCGTAGGCTTGGCCGCGCTCGATGGCGTCGCGCAGGGCCTTCTCGATCACCGTGCGCGACGGCCCCTGAAAGAGTTCGAGCCCCTGGGCGACACCGGCGTGCGGCTGCGGTGGCTCCATGTCCAGGATGCGCGCGGTCTCGTCGGTCCAGGAGCCCGCGAGGGTGGCGACCTCGAACTCCCAGCCGCCGACCCGGGCGAGCCGGCTGGTGCGGTCGAGGATGTCACGCTGGCGGCGGATCTCCTGCTCGACGCGCTTGCGCTCGGTGATGTCGGTGAAGAAGCTCGAGATGCCGTCGCTGGTCGGATAGATGCGGTTCTCGAACCAGCGGTCCCACGGCGCGAAATAGTCCTCCAGCCTGACCACCTCCCGGGTGCGCATGGCCTGCTCCAGGGCCGCCTGGGTCGGCTCGCCGATCCCCTCCGGGAAAGCGCTCCAGATCGGTTGGCCGACCAGCTCCGCCGGATCGCGTCCAAGCTGAATACCGGCCTGGCGGTTGACGTATTGAAAGCACCAGTCGCGCCCGAGGCTGACGAAGCCGTCGCTCATGCTCTCCAGAAGGTCGGTGAGCCGGCAGTTGAGCGCCTCGCGCGCGCGATCGCTCTCCATCAGTTCCAGGGCGAAGCCGATGTCGGCCGCGAGCTCGTCGAGCAGATCCAGCTCGGCGGCGTCGAAGACGGCGGCGCGGTCAGCGTAGAGGCTGAAGGTCCCCCGCGTCTCGCCCGCCACGACGATCGGGAAGGTGGCCGATGCATGGTAGCCGAGCGCCAGCGCGGCCTCGCGCCCGGGTGCCATGCGCGGATCCTCGGCGATGTCGTTGCAGACCACGTGCTGGCCCTGTTTCAGGGCCTCCCCGGTGGGGCCGTGGGCCTGGACGTCGTCGTCGCCGCCGATTGCAATGTGCAGCCGCTCCGGATAGCCGTCAGCCACCCCGGCATGCGCCACCGGACGCACCAGGCCGCTGGCCGGGTCGGCGAGCCCCAGCCAGGCCATGCGGAAGCCGCCCACCTCGACCGCGATGCGGCAGGCCTCGCGGAAAAGGGCTTCGGGATCGCGCAGGCGCACGATGGCTGAATTGATCCCGCTCAAGACGCTGTGGACGCGGCTCAAGCGCTGGATGCGCTCCTCGGCCTCCTTGCGCGCGGTGATATCGCGCGCGATGCCGAGCACCCCGAGCACCCGGCCCTTGGCATCGCGCACGGGCGTCTTGATGGTCTCAAAGAGCCCGCGATAACCGTCGGCGGCGAAGGTCGCCCATTCCTCGTTGACGCGCGGCCCGCCGGCGGCGATGGCGGCGCGGTCGTTGGCGCGAAGGAAGTCCGCTAGCTCGGCAGGGAGGAAATCCCGATCCCTCCGCCCCAGGATCTCCGACTCCGGCGCCCCGAATAATTGCTCGAAGCGCGGATTGCAGGCCAGATAGACCCCATCGGTGTCCTTCAGCCAGACCAGGTCGGGGATGGTGTCGAGCAGAGTGCGCAGACGCCCCTGGCTGTGCGCCAGGTCCAGGCTGCGGCGCAGCAGCAGGTAGGTCATCACGGCCGCCGCCAGGGCGAGAACTAGGCCGCCGAGACGGATCGTCCAAAGTAGCTGCTGTGACTGGCCCCAGCCGCCCAGCGGGGTCGCGGCCAACTGCCAGCTCCCGCCAGGTACGGCCACGTCGAGCGCGACCGGTCGGTGCTCCGCGATTCCGGGATCGCCGAAGAAGATCGGCCCGGTGGGGCCCGTTCCATCGGTGCCGCGCAGCGCCAGACGGAATTGGGTCAGTGCGTCGAGGATGCCGGCCTGCCGGTAAAGGGTTTCGACATCGATGACAGCGGAGACGATGCCCCAAGGGCGCCGCTCGCGGCCTGGCGCGTCCGGCGTGACAAAGACCGGCTCGCGGATGATGAAGCCCATCCCGCCCTGGAGCATTGGCAGGGGGCCGGCGAGGGTTGATTCGCCGGTTCGCAGGGCGCGCCGGGCAGCCGGGCCCTGGGTGGGGTGAGCGCGGTAGTCGAGCCCGATCGCGGCCTCGTTGCCCGCGAGCGGATACATGAGCGAGACGATCAGGTCCTGCGACCCGCGATGTTGTTCAGGGCGTGGCGCTGATCGACCACGCCCTGAGCGATGCGGGCGAACTCGGTCTGATCGATATCGGGATGGGTCGAGATCACGGCGGTCAACCCATGCACAAGGAGCAGGTTGGCGTTGACAACGCCTTCCACCCGAGCGCGCAGGGCGGAGAGCTGGATCAGCACTGCGGTCCGCTCCTGCTCGATCGCGCGGTCGCGCACCAGCCGCTCGATTGCCTGTTCGGTGACCATGACCGGGAGCATGGCCAGCAAGCCGAGCAGCCAGGGCCATTTCGAAGACCCGGGTATGTTTGGACGGTTCTTCATCAGGGTATTGACTCGCGAGACGCAAAGGAGGCGATCTGCACTCCGGACCGCGAAACCATAAGTCCCCATTCGCGTGCGGGAGCTCGCCCGGTGAGGGCACGCCCGGCCGTCCCGTGCAAGATTATGTCTTGGCCGAGTACTGACTTAGCGGACAGCGCGACGCACAGGACACAGTGTAGCACCGCAGATTTCGTTGCCCGTTGATCGTTGTCGGTTGTCGGTTGTCGGTTGTCGGTTGTCGGCTCCATCCTGGGCCAGACCGGCGTTAAGGACCAAAGCCGGGGGCAACCTCAGCGTGCCGAATGAAACCCTAAAACGTCGGAGCTTCAACCTAAATGAGCACAACGCAGGTGCGAGGTTCCTTAGAAGGATTCGCCGATGCTGCGACTGGTCGGCTCCTGCCAATCTTCGTCCGCAACGCCAGCGACAAAAAGACCGCGCCTATCCCGAGGCTACCCGATCGAAGTGTTCCTCGCACCTGGCCGTTAGCGTTGCGCCCCGCTCGCTCCTGCGTCGCGTACGAGGGGCCCACTTCGGCATCGGGACAGCAGGGGCAAGCCCCCGGTGCCCTTAAAGATCAAGATGTCGATCGTGTCCAACACGAGGCCGCGGTCCGACCGCGCGTGCAGGCGGGTCCGCTGGGAAACGCTGAGTGTGAATGCCTAGGGCAACAACCGAGTGACCTCGTCCGTGCGCACGTTTCCTCCGCCGACCCGGTATCAGCGGATAGCACGGCCCTCCTGTGCCACCGAGGTGTTCATCTAGCGGGTCGATCACTACTCAGCGCGCACAGAACTCAAAGCGTGATGAAATGACGATATAAGCGATCGATGAGTCGGACTCTCGCAAACATGACCGGCAGCTTTCCGGCATCGACCTGTCGATCGCTCTTCAAGCTCGGGTGTCCGTTCATGGCCAAGAGCGATCTTTCGGCGTCGCAATGCCGACGACCGCGACAGACCGCTCCTGGGGCCCAGCGATCGGTCGGCTGGCTCGGCTCGGTGGCGGGTCCGGGTCGTAAACCGTTTTCCGCGAACCGTTCGCAGACTGTCCGAACTCCGCACCGGAGTTCCGGTACCACAACCGAGGACACCCACGACATCCCGTTCCCCGGGATCGCATGCCGTATACCCGGTTCGCTCCACGGTCAGAGTTGCACGCCGGCCGCCCGGGGCCGCCGCTCGGATCGCCCGGTCTCCCGGTGGACCCGGATGGCGACACCCGCCACCCGGCGCGGCGACAGCGCACGCCACCTACCGCGGAACCAGACGGGACGCGCGAGCAGAACGTACGCCAGCAGCAGAGGGGCAAGCGGAACCGCGAAGGCCGCAGTGTCCACCACGACGATCAACATCACGCGGCCGAGCCGAGCCGAGCGGGGGCGTGGCGTCGGCGCCGATGATCCCCGCGCGTGTTGCCCCTGTCGAGATCGCGAGCGAGGGCGGGGCGGCGGCCCGCCGGAGGCGACTCGCGAGCGCGGGACCCGGAACCGATGCGCAGACATCCGGACCACGAGCGCGCTGCCGTAAGCTGGCTTCGCCATCCCTGTGCTTGACCGGAACTCAGCACCACTCTAGCCTCGCATTTGCGGTCCACCGGAGCGGTTTGACCCGCCCCGTCGCAACGACAGCATCCGCAGGCTCAATAGGCGTCCGACGCATGTGCAGGCTCAGGATCCGATTCGCCATCATGGCTGCCGCCCTGCTCACGGGCTGCTTGGACACCGAGCGACCGCTTGCGCTCGGAACCCTGGAGCGAGATCGCGTCGCCCTCACCGCCACCGTCGCCCAACTGGTCGTCGACCTGCCCGTGGCCGAGGGCACGCCGGTCACCAAAGGTACCCTCTTGGTCCAGCTTTCCGACGGCCAGCAGCGCGCGGAGGTCGAACGCGCCAAGGCGCAGGTCGCCCGGTCCAAGGCGCATCTGCAGCAGCTGCGCAACGGCCCGCGCCGCCAGGACATCGCGGCGGCCAGGGCGCAGGTGGCCGGGCGCGAGGCGGATCTGCGCGAGGCCCAGATCACCGCCGAGCGCAATCAGGAGCTGATCGCCCGCAAGGCGGTCAGCCAGGCCGAGGTCGATCGGACCCGGGCGCTGCGCGATGCCGCAAGCGCGCGGCTGGACGAGGCCAAGGAGAACCTCGACGAACTGCTCGCGGGCACGCGCCCGGAGCAGATCGCCCAAGCCGAGGCCGAGCTGAGTGCGGACGAGGCCGCGCTGGCCCATCAACAGGCCTTGCTGTCGGAGCTGCGCATCGTCGCCACCCGCGACGGCGTGCTCGACAGTCTGCCCTGGAACCTCGGCGAGCGCGTCACGGTCGGCAGCCCCGTGGCGATCATCCTCGCCGGCAAGGCGCCCTATGCCCGGGTTTACGTCCCCGAGCCCTATCGGGTCAGGATCAACAAGGGCGATACGCTCAAGGTGCACGTCGATGGACTGGATCGAACCTTTGACGGCACCGTGCGCTGGATCAGCTCCGACCCGGCCTTCACCCCCTACTACGCCTTGAATGCCAGCGACCGCGCCAGGCTCATGTATCTGGCGGAGGTCGAGCTTCCGGACAGCGCCGCCACGCTCCCGAACGGCGTGCCCGCACAGGTCGAGATGCCGTGACCGAGTCGGTCATCGAAGCGTGCGGTCTGACGCGCCGGTTCGGCGACCTGACCGCCGTCGATGCTCTTGATCTGATCGTCGCTCCGCGCACCATCTATGGTTTTCTCGGCCCCAACGGCTGCGGCAAGACCACCACCCTGCGGATGCTCACCGGGCTGCTGACGCCATCCGCCGGCACGGTCACGGTGCTCGGCCA
>NZ_FNNZ01000026.1 GCF_900106925.1 Thiocapsa roseopersicina | reverse complement strand
CGATTTGGCTCGGCCTGCAACGCGTCACGGACTTCGCCGCGGGGCTCAGATATGCTCGACAGGCTCATGATTCATGAGATGTGTGTAATGGGATGCCCTATGACCTACCGATCCGTTCATCATCGATCCCCCGTATCCGCCGTGATCCGCGTCGATCATTTGCCGAAACCCATCTCCGAGAATGCCTTGAAGAGCCCGATCATCGCGGGCCCCAGGACCACCAACATGAAGCTCGGCAAGATGCAGGTGACCAGAGGTAAGAGCATGAGTGTACTGACCTTCGCGGCTTTCTCCTGGGCACGTTGCAGACGCTTGTCACGGAGCTCCGCGGAGTAGATCCGCAGAGTGTCCCCGATACTGGTCCCGAAGCGCATCGCCTGGGTGAGTGTTGCCACCAGTGCCTGAATGTCGTCCAGGCCGGTTCGCTCCTCCATGCCTTTCAGTGCGCTTCGGCTATCGATCCCGGCCCGCATCTGCATGGTGACGAGCTGAAGCTCATCCGCCAGATCCGGATGCGTGATACCGATCTCCTTGGCGACCCGCTGGATGCCTGCATTCAGTCCGAGACCCGCCTCGGAGCAGACCACCAAAAGGTCCAAGGCGTCCGGTAGACCGTGTTTGAGCCTGTTTTGCCGGCGTTTCACCAATCGCTTAAGCACGATGTCCGGCAGGAGGAAGCCGAGCATGAGCGCCACAAGGGTCAAGGGTACGGTGTCCGCAACCGGCATAGCCTTGATTACGGCGAGGGTTCCGAGCGTCAAGAGCGGTAAAAGAAGGGTGGCCAGAAGCTTGATGCCGTAAAAGATCTGGGCATCGCCTTCGCCGCCGAATCCGGCATGCTGGAGCATGGTTGCGACGCGAACACGGCGTGCGACGGCCTTCGGTGTGAGGACGGTTCCGAGGGTCTTGAGGAAACTGTTTGACGGCTTCTTGGTTTGCTGGGGCAGATCCGTGACCTGAACCGATTGAATCCGCTTCTTGAGCGGATCGAAGAATCCGCCCAACAGGAAATAGGCCGCCAGGACCAGGGTGAAGACGGCCGCCCCCGACAGGCTCGCGACCAAGGTGCGGAACTTCTCCGGGTCGCCCGTGGCGTCTCCCATCCAACTGCCGATTGCGATTACCCAGTCCATTGCTCACTCCTCACACATCGATCCGCACAATCCACCGCAACCAGAGAATACCCACCACGAGAAACCCGAACGCGGCCATGACGATGGTGCGTCCGCCCGGATCCTTGGTGAGCATCGGCAGGTACTCGGGGTTAATCGCCGAGATTGCACCGGCCATGAGGAAGGGCAACGAGATCAGGATCCAAGCGGACAGGCGGCCCTCCGCACTCAGGGTGCGCACGGTGCGTTGAAAGCGGAAACGCTCGCGCACGACCGCCGCAAGCTTGTCCATCACCTCGGCCAGATTTCCCCCGGTTTCGCGTTGGATCAGGACCGAGGTCACCATGGCCATCACCGCCACACTCGGCACCCGCTCCAGCATGCCGAGCAAGGCCCCCCGCAGGTCTCCGCCGTAGTTGACCTCGGTGAAGACGATGCCGAACTCCTTCCCCACCGGCTCAGGCATCTCTTGGGACACCAGCTTCAACGCCTCGCCGAACGGCAAGCCCGCACGGAGTGATCGGGCCGCGACGGTCAGGGCGTCCGGAAGTTGTTCTTCGAATCTGGCGATCCGCTTCGCCCGCTTGGTCTTGAGCTGCAGGATGGGCAAGGCCGTCCCGATGAAGCCGACCAAGAGGGCACCGAGTCCCCAGCCGAACATGGTGCCCGCAGTCATGCCCGCAGCGACGCCCATGGCGACGCACAGGATGAGGACCCGATGCGGCGGCTTCTCGGATCCGGCCTGCTCGATGAGTGCCTGAAGCCCATCCATCCCGGGCAATTTCATCAATGCGCGCGCAAAGGGCGAGAGGTCACGGAGATAGCGGTCGCGTACGAGCAAAACCTGCTCTGCACCCGTCGAATCATCCGAAAGATCGCGAATACGCTCGCGCAGGCGCCGCCTGGCCTCGCGTCCCGTGCCCATCAGCGGACGGACGAACGCCTGGCTCATCAGGAAGCCGACGATGAAGACCATGACGATGAACAGTGTTTCGTCCGACATGGTTAGTGTCCCTGTCCCATCAGGGTTGTCCCGGCTGGAAGACGCCGATGTCGAGATCCAGGCCGCGCTTGCGGATCTGCTCGTAGAACTTCGGGACTAGGCCGGTCGCAGTGAACTGTCCGACGACCTTCCCGTCACGGTCGATGCCCTCGCGCTCGAAGCGAAAGATCTCGGACATGGTGATGATCTCGCCCTCGACGCCGTTGATCTCCTGGATGCTCACGACCCGGCGGTGACCGTCTTCGTGGCGCTCGAGCTGGATGACCAAGTCGAGCGCGGAGGCGATCTGGGCGCGCAACGGCCGGCTCGGGAGGTTGACGCCCGACATGGCGACCATGCTCTCGATGCGTGTCAAGGCATCGCGGGGTGCGTTTGCATGGATGGTGGTCAGCGAGCCGTCGTGCCCGGTGTTCATGGCCTGGAGCATGTCCAGCGCCTCGGCCCCGCGGACCTCGCCGACCACGATGCGGTCCGGGCGCATACGCAGGCTGTTGCGCACGAGGTCGCGTTGGGCGACCTCGCCTCGGCCCTCGATGTTGGGCGGGCGGGTCTCGAGCCGCACGACATGGGGCTGCTGAAGCTGCAGCTCGGCGGAGTCCTCGATGGTGACGACACGCTCGTCCGGGGGAATGAAACCGGAGAGAACGTTGAGCAGCGTGGTCTTGCCGGTGCCGGTGCCGCCGGAGATCAGGATGTTGAGTCGACCTCGGACCGCCGCCTGAAGCACGCGACCGACCGTCGGGGTTAGCTCGCCGAGCTCGACGAGCCGTTCCATCGTGAGCCGATCGACCGAGAAACGTCGAATCGACATCACGGCGCCGTTGAGTGCCAGCGGCGGGATGATGGCATTCACGCGGGAGCCGTCCGGCAGCCGAGCGTCGACCATGGGCGAGGACTCGTCGATCCGGCGCCCGACCCGCGAGACGATACGGTCGATGATGGTCATGAGATGACGGTCGTTGTCGAAGCGCGCACTCGACAATTCCAGCCGACCGTTGCGCTCGATATAGATCTGGCTCGGCCCGTTGACCAGGATGTCCGAGATCGCGGGATCGGCCAGCAGACCCTCCAGCGGACCCAGACCCAGGATCTCGTTCTGGATCTCCTTGATGATCCGCTGCCGGGTCTGGGTATTGAAAGGCAGCGACTGCTGATTCATGAGGCGCTCGCACGCCTCTTGGATCTGGGTGCGTGCCTGGGCGTCCTCGAGGTTCGCGAGGAGCGACAGATCCATCATCTTGACGACATTCTGCAGAAGATCGTATTTCGTCTCCTGCTCGGACTTCGAAAGTCCCTCGCCGAGCCGACCGCTCAGACCGCGCCGGCGCAACGCGAATTCGTCGTCGGTGAGGCCGGGCGGTGTGCCGAGATTGCCGGAGCGATTGCCGAACATGTCCATATCTCAAGACCTCAGCGACGGATGCGTGATACCCAGGGCCAGATCGCGAGCGAGGAGGTCGATGCCTCCTCCGGCCCGGCGTGAAGGCTTGCGATCAGCTCCAGGATGCGACGGCTCAGCGGTGCACGCGGCTCCATTTCGAACAGCGGCACGCCCAAGTTGATGCTCTTGGAGACGTTGCGGTAATCGTTCGGGAGGGTCTCCAGACGCAGTCCGGGCAGTGACTCCTGCACATCGGAGAGCGTGACCTCGCCGTGCTTGCTGAACCGATTGACGACCACCACGACGCGATCGGGGCTGATGCCGAGCTGTTCCGTGATGAGCGAGGCCAGCCTCTTGGCGTCGTGCAGATGGGCGACCGTCTGCTGAGTGACCAGCATGATGATGTCGGATCGGTCCAGGATGGCCGCGGTGGCGCGATCAATCCGCCGGGGAAGATCCACGACGAGCTGCTCGTAGGCCTCGTCGAGGATGGCGAAGAGCTTCGCGATCCGATCTTCGTGCACGTCCTCGGGCAACACCATGCCCTCGGAGGCGGCGGCGAGCAATGCAAGACCGCTAGGGTGAAGCTGCAGATAGCCTTGAAGTGCCGTGACGTCGAGCGTGTCGACCAGCTCCAAGGCCCGGATCAGTCCATTGCGCGAGCGCAGGTTGAAGTAGGTCGGAAGGCTGCCGAACTGGAGCTCGAAATCCATGAGAACGGTGCGTCGTTCATGCGCCTTGACGAGGACATGCGCAAAGTTGGCCGCCAGGAAGCTGGCGCCGCTGCCGCCCTTCGCGTTGATGCAGGTGGTGACCTCGGCGGAGAGACCGCCGCGACGCTCATGCTCCTCTTTGCCGATTCGATCGAGGGCCGGGATGAGATCGCTTGAGCCGACGGGTAAGGAGAAGTAATCCCGTGCGCCGACCCGCATGATGGCGCGCATGAGCTCCATATCGTCCGCCGGACCGACCACCAAGAGCGGCTTGACCGCAGGTCCCTCCTTCGCGAAACAGATCTGGAGCGTGCGGCGCCAGTTTCCGGTCAACACCAGGACGATGACATCGCATGGGTCCTGCAGCTCCGAGAGCACCGGATCGGCACCCATGCCGATGACCCGTTTGGCGACGAGCATCTGACGGTGCTCGGCAAGCAAGGCCTCGACCTCCGAGAAGGGAGGACTCGGCTCGCCGACTAGAACGACTCTGAGTGGATGACGCATCGCTTTTGCTTACGGCTCGATGTGTGGCTGCGGGCTGTCATATCTCCGGGGAGGTGTCATGCCGTCATGGCCCTATCCCGAGGGGGATGCCGATGAGTTCCCGGTCAAGGGTCTCCTGTGGCTCCGCCACCTGCTCGCGATAAACGCGCAGCGTCGCGGTCGCCTTTTCGCCGTCCAAGCCGGTGCCGCCCGACCAGGGATCGGCGGTCTGAAGGGCAATCATATGGCGGACCGACTGACCGAAGTCCGGGTCCTGTGTGATATCGGGCTCTGTGGCGCAGCCGAGCATCAGGAGGCTGGCCATGAGCGCTAGGAGTCCAAAGGTCCGAACGGGGATATCGGCTTTCATGTCCTTGCCTCGTGTCGCGCGAAAGGTGTCGGAGTCAGAGATCATGACCGAAGTGGCCCTCGCTGCCGGTCTTGTCCGGGCCCATCCCGGTCTCGGTGCCGAACCCGGAGCGCTGCTCGGGGGGCCTGGCCTTGAGCCTGCCCATGAGATAGAACTCCAGGTCGCTCGGCTCGACGAAGCTGTCGGTCGGGAGCTTGACCTGGGTTGGGTCGAACGAGCGGGCAAGGCGAGGTGTCACGAAGATGACCAGCTCAGTCTGGCCCTTCACGAACTCCTGGCTCCGAAAGAGCATGCCGATGACCGGCAGCTCGCCGAGCCCCGGAAATTTATCGACGTTCTCGCGAAGGGTTTCGTTGATTAGCCCGGCGATCGCGATCGTCTCTCCGCTCTTTACCTCGACCGTCGAGTTGGCGGTGCGCTTGATTAAACCAGGGATGTAGAAGATCTGGTCGGACGTGCCCGCAGCCAGCTCTATTGCGTTCTCCCGTGTCACATCCGAGACTAGGACGTTGAGTGTCATGCTGATCACGCCCGAATCGAGGACGACCGGCACGAACTCCACGCCGACACCGAACTCCTTGTATTCTATTGTTGTCGTGTTCCCATATTGCGCGACTGGGATCGGAAACTCACCTCCTGCCAAGAAGCGGGCCTGCTGTCCACTGAGTGTCGTCAGGTTGGGCTCGGCCAGGATCTTCGCCAGTCCCTGATCCTTCGCGGCATCGATGAAGAGGTTAAAGAGGAAGTTTCCACTGAGTGAGCTCAGAAATAGACCCTGGTCCTGTATAACGGAGGGTCCTACCAGCGTGTCCGGGAAGGCGAGCGGGAAGGCGGAGTTGGCAGCGACGCCAGGCAAGAAACCCGCCCCGCCTGTTCCGACCTTCCCAATCCGAACACTCCCGCCGTCGTAGAGGCTGCTGAACTGAAGATCCAGCCGTTTGGTCAGCGTGCGCGTGATCTCTGCCACTTTGACCTCCAGCATCACCTGCTGCGAGCCGCCGACCTGGAGCATATTCAGCACGGTTGGTTTGTCGGCGCCGCCTGTTGCCTGCGCAAAACTCTCGGCGAGACGCACGGCGGCCTCGGCATTGCTCGGGCTGGAGACCTGCCCGCTCACGACAATCGATCCCTGCGAGGAGCGCACCTGAACCCGCTCGCCTGGCAGGAGTTGATGGAGCTTGGTCTTCAAGAGGTCCAGATCATGGGTGACCTCAAGACGGAGCATCCCCCGGACACGATCGTTGTCGTCCCAAAGGACCAGATTGGTCGTGCCGAGCTGCTTTCCGACCACATAGACCTGACGCGGGTCGAGCACCACGATGTCGACGATCTCGGGGTTCGCGACCGAGACCCGGGTGGCCGGCGTTTTGAGCATGATGACGCGCGATTGATTCAGCGCCACCTCCAGATGCTCGCGGTTCTCGAAAACGCTGAGGGTGCCGCCGGCATCCGCCGCATGGGCCTTGTCGAGGTACGGAACCCCGCCCGCCAAGACTAGGCCGACGAGTATCAGGATCGTGAACCCTCTTGCCTTCACCGAGCTGAATCGACCCTGAGGAGGCCGACGCTTCCGCCCGGGGTCATCACACCCCCGATCTCTTCTGTCCCGACCACGCATCCCAAAGTCTCCCGGTCCTGAACACATGCGGATGCCATCCGCCCCAAATCCCGAAACCAAACCCCTTTGGCTTGTCGGTCGGATCAAGCAGGGTCGACCCGCCGTCGGTCTACGACGAGGCGCCGACCGGATCCGACTATTGCGCCTTATCGAACGTCAATGAGCTCAAATCCGTCCCGCGGATCAGATCCACCGTCAAAGTCCGGGGAACCGTCGCGAGCATTGCCGTGGCGGCCGGATCCGTATCTGCCCCCTCGTTCCCGAGATCGGCGACGGCCACTTGATCAGCGCCCTCGAGGGGATTGCGCAAGACCAACTGCACCTTCCCCTCCTGGGTCCATTGAACGATCTCTTCGGCTTGGTGGGGTGTCGCCTCCAGAGTGACCGCTCGCACGACGACAGGCGCATCCTTGTCCGTGGCGGTGCTCTGATCGACGGCGAGAACCCTGAGATTCTCGATAAGTGTCTTCGCCGCCGAGCCCTCGCTCGCACGCCCGCGACGCGTCGCGATGACGTCGACACGGTTGCCGGGGAGCAGAAACCCCGCGACGCCGACGACGTCGTCGACCCTCACCGTGATGGCGCGCATTCCGGGCTCTACGACTGCAGCCAAGGCGCTACCGCCGAGCGTTTCTACGACCCGACCGGCGATCAAGATCTCGCCTTGGTAGATCGGCTGAACCGCGATCAGGCCCAGGGTCTCGTTGACGTCCGTGAAGGCGCCTTCGGGTACCGATTCCGGTGGCAGCTCGATCATCTTGAGGTGGGTCGCATCGATCTTGGTGCCGAAAGGGATCTGGGCCGCGGCCGCCACCACGCGGCTCAGCTCGGCGTCGTCGGCAGCAGCCGCGAGCTGATCCGCCATCCATCGATTTGCCCAGACCGCCGCGGCGCCGGCGAGTGCGAGCGACACCAGCAACATCAAGACGCCTCTAAATCTCATGGCTTCGCTCCATTACTGCGCCCGCGTTTGATCGACATCCGATACGAAATAACTGTCCCACGCCCACAGCAATGCTGTCTCGCCCATTGGCTCGCCGGTATAGGTCACGTAGTCCATCGCCAATCCAAGCAGGTCACGCGGGTGGCAGGCCAGCAACGGGACGCCTCGCGGACCATGAAGCCCCTCGACGAGGTAGCTCACCAACCCTGGATTGTAAATGATCCCGCGCTTCTCGCACTCCTGTTCGAAAATGGCTGCATAGTCTTCAGGAGACGATGGGGTGAAATGGACCTTGTAGCCGATGCGGCGCAGAAATGCCTGGTCGGCAAGCTCCAGCGGATTGAAGTTGGTTGCGAAGATCAAAACGAGATCGAACGGCACCGTGAAGTGCTGACCGGTCTTCACCGAGAGATGGTCCTGGTTTTCCTCGAGCGGAATGATCCAGCGGTTGAAGAGTGAAACCGCCGGCAGCCGCTGACGACCCAGGTCATCGATCAGCAGCAGGCCGTTGTTGGCGCGCAACTGCAACGGCGCTTGGTAGAGGCGGGTCGCCGGGTCGAAGGCGAGGTCGAGCCTGTCGAGGGTCAACTCGCCCCCGGCCACGATCACCGGGCGCTCGCAAAGCACATAACGGGGGTCGAAACCTTCACTCAGCATCAGGGACTGGGCCACTACACCCTCATCAACCGGTCGATGCACGCCGGGGTCATAGCAGCGTACGACACTGTCGCCGAAGAGGATGGCGTAGGGTACCAGCACGGGCGGCCCGAGCAGGCGACTCAGCCGGCGGGCGATATAGCTCTTGCCCGTTCCAGGCTCGCCGTGGATAAAGACCGGGCGCCCCGAGTTGACCGCCGGACCGAGCCGGTCGAGCACCTCCGGACGAATAACGGTGTCGGCGAAGGCGGAGTGGACTTGCGCCCGGGTCAGTGGATAAAGACGAACGGATTGGGCGTTTACGACACGGCGATACTCTGGAAGTGTGACAGGTGCCGGTCCGACATAGCCATCTCGCGCCGAGGCGCTCGCTGCCGCGATGCGGCCGCGGTCGGTCAGCCCAAATCGAACAAAGGGACTGCCGCCTTGTGCGCCCAAGACTTCGACGCGACCATCGGCACGGAGAAAACCGAGTATCTCCTCGACCAAGGACCCTAAAAGCGCTAGACGCTGTGCCAATACGGCAAGATCCAGCACCCCCGCCTCGGCAAGATGTTTGCACACGAGATCGGGCAAAAAGTTCTCGGGTAGCCCGGTCGCCTTCAGTGATCCGGGGCGGGGAGCCAGAGTCGTTGTATTCGCACTGTAGTTGTCCATTCTCTTGGTCCGTGACATCGGGCACCCATCGAGCGGATGCCACTGTCTGCCTAGATAGCCAGCGTCCTTAAGTCTTTGCCCGTGAAACCCTCTTCGTCGAGACCTCGCCGCAATAACGCACTACGGTAACGAATCTACGCCGGCCATAAGGCTGCAAATGTGGTCCCGATCGCAATCGGCACACCGAAAGCGAACCTTTGGCCCATAATCTCATCCGCAGCAGGCGGAACGTAACTCACGCGGCCTGTCGTGAACAGGTAACGCAGCATTTGGCCGTAGCGTTCGAATGGACTGCGTGCACCCTTGAGGCGCCAGGCCATGAGCGCGTAACCGATTCCGATCAAGGCGCCGGTCAGAATAGCGGCGACAAACGCCAAGAGGACGCCTTTGGGCCCGAGCAAGGCGCCGACGGCGGCGGTGAGTTTAACGTCTCCCGCGCCGGTCGAGCGTAAGAGGTATCCGGGAAGCAGCAGGACGGTTCCCAGTCCCAACCCTGCAAGACTCTGCATGAGCCCTTCGGCCCCGCCGAGCTCAAGGGCCGTCAGCAGACCAAGGCCGATGCCTGCAAGCGAAATCGGGTTGGGAATCCGTCGGGTACGCAGATCCACCCAGGCCGCTGCCCAGACAATGAACAGTGCGATGTAAGCGGCTACAATTGAGGGCGTTCCAGCCAAGGTCTTGTCCGAATCCAACCGGTGATCAAAGTGTCGTGTAGCTAGCGGGCTGTCACTGGCCCAGCGAGCCAGGTGGCGCCGCGCCACGTTAATCCAAGACTGCGACGACGGCCTCGATGATTGCCATCAGCATGGTTCCGAGAATATCCTGGAATTCACTCCATGCGCCGATCGCGATGAGGAGGACAAGCGCAACCAAGAGCGGCCATTCAACCGATTCGCCTCCGCTATCGTTGGACCGAAATCGATTCCACCACCCATGTGTATTCGCCGGGGGCGTGGAACCCGAGACGTCACGTTCGGGCATGATTCGACTCCATTCCATCTGATGTCGCTCACCGGAATCCTAGCAGTTGAGCCAACGAACGTTCTTTCGGGCATGAAGATAAGGCACGGGCATCCGATTGTAATGCCCGCGCCTCTCGGTCGGGGTAGTCGTGCGTACGGCGACGTAACCGACCCAGTTTCGACACCGAAATCAGACTGCGCCTTAGCCTGCAACTGCGCCGTTGAGTTCGGCTACGATCGCTGTTAAGACCGCGACGATTGCATCGCCCAACGCTGCCCATGCTGCGATCAGTCCGATCACGACAAGCGCAACAACCAGCGGCCATTCGACAGCCTCGCCACCTTCCTCATCCATCCAGAACTTCTTCAGAATTGCGATCATGAGAGTCATCCTCAATTGCAGTTGATGTCAGCACCTAGCGTCCTGCGCCCGGACCCCTTTCTTTCTTTGGGTGCGAGCCATCGGATCCGGTCGCCTTGCGAGATCTCCGGCCCTCTATGTTCTGCGGCCGTTCATTCTCGTTGGATTAAGGATAGTGGTATACATCGCATCGAAACAATATGCCAGGGGTTAGATTCTGTTATGCCGAGCGATATATATCGAGCCGATGCGGTCGATGGCCGGAATTGGCGCAGCCTTGCACCTGGCCGGGTAAGTGGGATGGATTAGTACGCAATATGCCCCTCTTAATCCGATGGAGAAATACCAAGAACTACGTATGATTGTCGGTGGTAATGGGTAATCCGGTCATCTCTGCAGGCGGTCGGGCCATCGATTCGTGATCGGGCAGGGCGATCGCCGTTCGTCCGATTGGCAGCTATGCTTTGCGAGGGGCTGCGGAGTATTCTGGGATGCCTCGGTCATCGACCCGTCCACGTCACCGATTGGAGGGGTGGACAAGCGCAGCGCAGTCCACCAGGGCCAACGCCGACCTCGGTGGACTTCGCTCTCGCTCGTCCACCCCGGCCGGGCTGATGATCAGCGTCGTCTATGCCCCCGTCGTCGCAATACGCAAGGCATCCTGCGAATCGCGGCGGGGGCGAATCGATCGTATCGAACAGTGTTTAGGAGTCGCATGGACATGGGGGTTCACGGGGTCATGCATCGACGGATCCGTTTGATGTGTCTTCTGGTTTCGGTCTGGTTTCTCTCGATTCTGCCCGGCGGGGTACATGCGGCGGTTCCGCCGTTCGAGGCGCTCCTGCAATCGTCCGACGCCGACCTGCTCCTGGAATGGGGCAAGCAGCATCAATACGGCGTGCGGGTCCAGCAGAGCATCGATCGCGCAATCCAGCTCTACTGCGTGGCGGCGCGGCTCGGGCACACCGAGGCCCAGTTCCGGTTGGGCGAGATCTACAGCCGTCGACTCGCCGGCAAGCAGGACGAGGTTCTCGCTGCGTCTTGGCTGCTCAAGGCGTCGGCGGGCAACTCCAAGCCGGCGAAACAGATGTTGGCGCGCTGGGATCTCTCGACGGCGAGCTTCCCGACAGAGCCGGACTGTATTTTGCGCGAGCAGATGGTTGCCCGAACGCTACCGGCGGCGCGTCCGGCGGTGGCGAGCGCTCAACCCGCAGCGAAGCCGGTCAAGGCGACCAAGCCCGGCATCGTCGGCCGTCATCCGCGCCGCGCGGAGATCGCCGCGATGGTGGAGCAGTTGGCCCCGAGCTATCGGCTAGATCCGGAGCTGGTGCTCGCGGTCATTCAGGTCGAATCCAACTTCAATCCGAACGCGGTCTCGCCCAAACAGGCCCAGGGTTTGATGCAGCTGATCCCGGCGACGGCCAAGCGGTTCGGTGTTGTGGACCCCTACGATCCGCAACAGAATCTGCATGGAGGAATGGCCTATCTGCGCTGGCTGATCGACCACTTCGACGGCGATCTCAAGCTGGCCCTAGCCGGATACAACGCGGGTGAAGGGGCAGTGAAGCGCCACGGCGGCGTCCCGCCCTTTGCGGAGACGCAAGCCTATGTGAAGCGTGTCGCGCAGGTGCTCGGCGTCTCCGAGGACGGTCTTGGGGCGCATGGCGCGTCTCTCGGGATCTCCCGCGGCCGCTCGACCGGCACCGGTGTGAAAGGATCCGGCAAGGCGGACACCGACTGGGAGACCCGTTTCTTCGAGACGGGTGTCTCGGGTTAAACCGCGCACGATGCGGTATGTGATGTTTTTTGATTGGATCGGCCCCGGCAGATTCGACGATTGTCGAAGGTGGCGCGGTTTAAGGTATTAAAAAGAAAAAATTTTGGACCGCGTCTCCACCAAGGGTGGGGAAGTCCCCAGGGCCGAAAACAAGATGAAAATGACGCATGTTGCTCTGGACGCGGTTTAAGTGCGGCGGGGCCCGGCCGGTTGGCCCCGATGTGATCCGGGAGCGAGGGTGAGGTGACGGCGTTGCTGCGCAGCCGAAGGCCCGAGCGTTCGGTGCGCTCGGGGCGATTTGCGGGGCGTGTCGGGACTGTCGTTGGTCTGCTGCTCTCTCTGCCGTTGCTTGCGCTTCTGGCGCTCGTCGTCTTCTTGGCGGTCACCCTGCATGACCTGGAACGC
The DNA here is from genome assembly GCF_900106925.1 of Thiocapsa roseopersicina. Classification (GTDB taxonomy): domain Bacteria; phylum Pseudomonadota; class Gammaproteobacteria; order Chromatiales; family Chromatiaceae; genus Thiocapsa; species Thiocapsa roseopersicina. The sequence continues at coordinate 40,536 of NZ_FNNZ01000026.1, read as the reverse complement.
AGCGACCTGCTGGCCGACATCCGGCTGCATGAGCCGCTGCGCATCTACTCCGCAGACGGGCTTCTGATGGGCGAATTCGGGATCGAGCGGCGCGAGTCCGTACCGATCGAGCGCATTCCGCTCCTGTTGATCGATGCCTTCCTGGCCGCCGAGGACAGCCGGTTCTTCGCTCACGAGGGGCTCGACGTCGCCGGGTTGGCGCGGGCCGTGCTCGCGTATCTGCGGACCGGCGAGCCCCGGCAAGGCGGCAGCACCATCAGCATGCAGGTGGCGCGCAACCTCTTTCTGACCTCCGAGAAGACCTTCGATCGCAAGTTTGCCGAGATCCTGCTCGCCTGGCATCTGGAGCGCACGCTCTCGAAGGACGAGATCCTGGCGCTCTATCTCAACAAGATCTTCTTCGGGCATCGTGCCTACGGCGTCGCCGCCGCGGGGGCGCTCTATTACGCCAAGACACTCGATGAGCTGACTTTGGCCGAAGCGGCGATGCTCGCGGGCATCCCCAAGGCGCCCTCGACCAACAATCCGGTCTCGGATCCGCAGCGGGCACGGATCAGGCGCGACTATGTGCTGGGTCGGATGCTGGAGCTGGGGCAGATCGACGCCGCGGCCTATCGCGAGGCGCACGATGCGCCGGACTCGGCTCGGCTCCATGGCCGCGAGCTCGAATTGGATGCGGGTTATGCGGCCGAGATGGCGCGACGCGAGATGGTCGGGCGTTACGGCGAGGAGGCGTATCGCGCCGGTTATCGGGTGACGACCAGCATCGGGTCCGAGGCGCAGCTTGCCGCGCAGGAGGCGGTTCGGCGAGCGCTGCTGGCCTATGACCAGCGCCATGGATACCGCGGGCCGGAGAGCCGCGTCGACCTGGCGAGACGGGGGGCGGCAGAGGGAGCGAAGGCGTTGTCGGATGCCGATCTCGATCGGGTCTTGGATGGCGCCGATCGCATGGCCGGGCTGACGGTGGGCATTGCGGTCGGCGTGCAGCGGGATCTTGCCGAGGTCTATATCGGTCGTGGGCAGCGGGTCACCCTGAGTCGGGACGCTGTGCGCTGGGCGCGGCCGTTGCGCGATGCGGATCGGCGAGGTCCGGTGCCGCGGGCGATGAGCGATGTCCTCTCGGTCGGCGATCTGGTCCGACTGACGCAGGACGCTCTGGGCCGCTGGACGCTGGCTCAGCGGCCTGCGGTCTCCGGCGCCTTGGTCTCGGTGTCGCCGCTCGACGGGGCGATTCTGGCCATCGTCGGCGGCTATGCGTTCGCGGAGAGCCAGTTCAACCGGGCCGTGGATGCACGTCGCCCGGCGGGATCGACATTCAAACCCTTCATCTATGCCGCCGCCTTGCATGCGGGCTGGACGCCGGCGAGCCTGGCCCGTGACGAGCCCGTCTCGCGAAGCGTGCGCGGATCGCAGGGCTGGCGCCCGCGCAACTTCGACGGCAAGAATCTGGGGCCGATCCGCCTGCGCCCGGCGTTGGTGCAGTCGCGCAACCTGGCGGCGATCGATCTGCTCGATCAGGTCGGCGTGGACGAGGCCATCCACTTTGTCGCGCGCTTCGGTCTCGACCCCGCAGCCATGCCGCGCGGTCTGTCGCTCGCGCTCGGGACCGCCGAGGTCTCGCCGCTGCAGATGGCCGGCGCCTATGCCGTGTTTGCGAACGGCGGCTACCGGATCGAGCCCTATCTGATCCGGCGCATCGAGAACGCCGAGGGTGATCCGGTCTTCGAAGCCGCTCCGCGGCGCGCCTGCGAGGAGTGCTGGTATCGCGGCGAGCCGGGGCGCTCTGGGGTGTCCGATACCGCGCCCGCCTCGGGCCGTGCCGCGGAGCGGGTGCTGCGCGCGCCGCACGCCTATCAGATGCATTCTATGTTGCAGGATGTGGTCCGTGTCGGTACGGGCGCGCGCGCTCGTGAGCTGGGCCGTGATGACATCGCCGGTAAGACGGGCACCACCGACCAAGTACGTGATTCCTGGTTCTGCGGCTATCAGAAGGACCTTGCAACCGTTGCCTGGATGGGTTTCGACGACTTCTCGCCCTTGGGCTCCGGGGAGACCGGCGGCCAGGCCGCCATCGGGATGTGGATGGATTTCATGGGGCAAGTCTTGGCAGGACGTCCTGAGGCGATCCCGGATGCGCCGTCGGGCATGGTGCAGGTAAGGGTCGATCGAGCCAGCGGCGCGCTCGCATCGTCGAGCGACAGCGACGTCGTGCTTGAGTGGCTGCATGAAGATCAAATCGGTCTTCTCCCCGAGCCCTCGCCTTGGGAGGGCATCGAGATCGACGGGGTCCAGCGGATTGGGGTACCTTCGGTGATCGAGCAAGTCTATTAGACGATCTCCGGGAATCAACACCCCGACTGCGCATGCCCGCAAGACCTTTAGCGGCTGTGGGGGCGGCTGTCGGGGCGACTTAAGTCGCCCCGACACGTCGGCTCAAGCAGGCCGGCCGATTAGGCCAACCCCTTGTCTCTGGCGAAATTGGTCAAGGCAACTCGGTTTCGGAGGCCAAGCTTGATGTAGATTCGGTGCAGGTGAACCTTGACCGTCCCCGGGGCAATATTGAGCTGCGCGGCGATCGCACAGGTGTCGAATCCGGCAGCCACCAGCCGCGTGAGCTCGACCTCTCGTGGGGTCAGGAGGGCGGCGACCTCCCGTTGCCGACGTTCGCGCCTGAGCATCATGTCGAAGGCGAGACCGAAGGATGTCTTCTCATGCCATTGCCCGCCGGCATGGACCTTCCGGAGGCATTGGACGAGCATCTCGGGCGGCATTTGTTTCAACACGACGCCTTGAACACCAAGGTGCATCACCCGGAGCAATTCGATCTCTGTCAGGGACCGGGTAAAGATGACCGTTTTCGTCGTGAGCGAGTCGCGTGCCAAAGCCTCGAGGACAGCCAACCCCGCATTGTCCGGGAGCGACGGATCGAGGATCAGAATGTCCGGTTGGTATCGCCGAACGGCTTCGAGACACTGAGCACCATCGGTGCAGGATGCCTGAATGCGAATGTCCGGCTCGTCGGCCAATAAGCGTTCGACGCCCAAGAGGAGGAAGGGCTGGTCGTCGAAGATGACGATTTGGATCCTGCCGGTTTCGGTCGTATTGGTCTGGTGCACGCCAGCATCGAGGGCCATCGGTACTTCCCTTGGTTCCTTGTGCTCGGGATAGAGCCGTCCTACGCGATCGGGTCGAGGCGGTAATCGCTGGTTTATGCTGCGCTCGACGCCCTGTCGTTGTTGATTCGATGTCTGCCGGGTGTTGACGTTATGCGGCCGATGAACACCCGATTAGCCTTTCGGGTAATGTAATATTATTTCATTCCTTCAAGTCCGATCCGAGTCATGTCGTTTCATGTTACCAAATAATAAAGATTAAAGTGGCAACGAAAACGATTTCAGTAGCGTCCGCCTGATTCGGAGCAAATTATCGTTGTGTTGATGATTGTACACGAATCGCTGTTGATGGGGCGTTGACTTACTGTTAAGCATTCTTGTATCAGCCTTTAGGCAGTTTTCGGGGAAAGCATTCCGACTGCGCATGCCATTCAGAACCTGTGGGGGCGACTTAAGTCGCCCCCACATATCGCCTTAGAGGAATGCGCGCGGCCGGCTCATACCAAGAGAAGAACACATAATGTTTCTTTTGCCGCAGCCCGATCGAGGTTGAAAGGTGCTTTTGGCGCGACGCTCGGCACCAGCAACGGCCCGAAGATCAATACATGTCCTGCGGATCCACATCCAGCGACCAGCGCAACCCCTTGCTTCTGGTTAAGGCGCGCAGGGCGGGGCTCCAGTCGGCGAGAAACCGCTGGAGCCTCGGGCGTTGTGACGATTGGATCAGAAGCTGCGCGCGGTAGCGCCCGCCGCGGCGTTCCATCGGGGCGGGGACTGGGCCGTAGCACTGCACTCCGGAGTCGGCGAGCCCTTCTGCGATCAGGCGGGCCTGATTCAGAAACGCCGTTCCCGTCTCGGCGGCCGGGGCCTCGGCGCGCAGCAGGGCGAGATGGCTGAACGGCGGCAGCTCGGCCTCGCGTCGCTCGGCGAGAGCGGTGGTCGCGAAGCCCGTGTAGCCGTCGCGCAGTAGGCTTTGGAGCAGCGGGTGCTCGGGGTGGCGGGTCTGGAGGACGACCCGTCCCGGGCGCTCGGCGCGTCCGGCCCGTCCGGTGACCTGCACGATCAGCTGCGCGGTGCGTTCCGGTGCGCGGAAGTCGCTTGCGTAGAGCGATTGGTCGAGATCCAGGATCCCGACCAGGGTCACGCCCGGGAAATCATGTCCTTTGGCCAGCATTTGAGTCCCGAGCAGGATCTGCACCTCGCCGCGACGGACCTCGTCGAGGAGGCGGGCCAGCTCGCCGCGGCGTCGGGTGGTATCCCGGTCGAGCCGGGCGATGCCGACGCCCGGAAACAGGGGGCGCAGCTCCTCGTCCAATCGCTCGGTACCGCGTCCGAGCATGCGCAGATCGGTCCCTTTGCAGTCCGGGCAGGCACTCGGCAACGGCCGAGTCCAGCCGCAGTGGTGACACCAGAGGCGTCGGCGGGCCAGGTGGAGCGTGAGCCGGGCGTCGCAATGCGGACAGTCGCCGACCCAACCGCAGGCGTGACAGGTGAGCACCGGGGCATAGCCGCGGCGGTTCAGGAAGAGCAGCACCTGGTTGCCGGCAGCGATTTCGGTACGCATCTCCTCGCGCAGGACCGCGGAGAGTCCGGCCTGGAGCGGCTGATTGCGGATGTCCAGCAGCGAGGTCCGCGGCGTGCAGGCCGCACCCGCGCGCTGCGGCAGACGCAACCAGCCGTAGCGCTCGGTCTGCGCATTGTTGAGCGTTTCGAGCGAGGGTGTCGCCGAGCCGAGGACGACCGGGCAACCGACCAGCTGGGCGCGTCGCACGGCGACATCGCGAGCCGAGTAGCGGAACCCCTCCTGCTGTTTGAGCGAGGCGTCATGCTCCTCGTCGATCAAGATCAGCCCGAGCCGAGGCAGGGGCACGAACACCGCCGAGCGCGTTCCGAGCACGACGTCTGCACGCCCGGAGGCGGCGCGGTGCCAGGCCCGCTCGCGGTCTCCTGCAGCCAGCCCGGAATGCAGCACGGCGGGTGGGTCGGGCAGACGCGAGGCCAAGCGTTCGCGCAACTGCGGGGTCAGGCCGATCTCGGGAACGATCAGAAGGGTTTGGGCGCCGCGGGCGGCGGCGGCCTCGATCAGACGGATATAGACCTCGGTCTTGCCGCTGCCGGTCACGCCGTCGAGCAGGAAGGGGCTGAACCCGCCGAGCCCGGCCGCGACCCGACGAACCGCTTCGACCTGATCGGCATTGAGCTCCGGTCCGGGGGCGGACTCAGGGCGGGGCGCGTGCGTGACGGGCCCCGTCGGCACGAGGCGGCAGATCTCCAGCAGGCCGCGTGCACGCAGGCTGCGCAGCGTCGTGGCGCAGGGACCCAAGCGTGCGTTCAGATCGGCCACCGCGATCCCCTCGGGCGCGGATCTGACCAGGGCGAGAAGCTCGCGCTGCTTCGGCGCTCGCCGCAGCGTCTCGAGGTCCAGGGTCAGGCCGGCGGATGTCGCCGAGACGCCCGGGATCTGCTCGTCGGTGATGGGTTTGGCCTGACGCAGACGGGCGGGGAGTGCACTGAAGAGGGCCTCGCCGATCGGTTGCCGATAGTAGTCCGCTGCCCAGAGGATCAGGGTCAGATCGGACGGGCCCAAGACGGGGCGCGGGTCGAGGAGCCGTTCGATCGGCTTCAGGCGCGCGGGAACCTGGTCGGAGGTGTCGCGCAGCTCGAGCAAAATGCCAACGCGCCGACCTTGCCCGAAGGGCACCAGCACACGCTGGCCGGGCAACAGCGACGGCGTTGCCGAGCAGCCGTCCGATGCCGGAGCCGGCGGCAGATAATCGAAGGCGTCCATCAGCGGTGCGGCGACGGCGACACGCAGGATCGAGCCGGGCTTTCGGTGTGGGTCGGGCGACACGTTGGTTGAGCGCTTTCTCTGAGGGCGGGCTCCGAGGGCGGGCTCCGAGGACGGGCTCCGAGGACGGGCTCCGAGGACGGGCTCCGAGGACGGGCTCCGAGGACGGGCGGGAGTCGCGGATTAGACGCGTGACGTCCGCGCTTTGCTAGGAAACACCGGCAATCACTTGTCGCAGAACATGAAACCCAAGCAACTCACAATTCCTGTGGATAAGTCTGGGGATGACTGGTGTAAAGCGGATGCGAGCAGGCGCCGTTGTTACGGTTTTGTTGGTTTGGAAACTTTTTGGCCAACTTGAAAACATATTTTTAATCAATTGGTTGAATATTGCGTGGGCAGCGCCGTCGAGTCGCCGGAAGCCTGCGCCGTAGACCTTCTCGGCGTTTCGGGGCGGCTGTGAATGATCAACGGGTTAAAGCGTCGACGCGCGAAAGGCCGGTCGCTGAAACGCATGACGGCGCCGGGTTGCGCGAGAAGGTCAACTGTGTATCATGCTCGCAAATTCCGAGCCGTAACGCCGCTATGTTGTCACTGAATCAACAGGTACTGCGAACGGATTTGGCGGGTATGCCGATGGAATGGGTGGACTACCGCGTTGCCGCCCGGCTGTATTTCCTCGGGCAGGTGGCCTATGCCTGCGGCGATGCCTTGTTCGAGCTGCGCGGCGGCATCAATTCAAGCACCCACCGACAGAGTCGCTTGGAGATCCACTCCATCATTGCGACCTACGGGACGCATCACGCCCTGAACAAGCTTCAGGACGATTATGCACCACCCCTATCGAACCGCACCCTGTTTCACCGCGACGACCACATGTGCATGTATTGCGGCAGCCGCTTCTCGGGGCGTCATCTGTCGCGCGATCACGTGCGTCCCACCAGTCGCGGTGGCAAGGATGTCTGGAACAACGTCGTGACCGCCTGCCTGCGCTGCAACAACTTCAAGGCCGGGCGTACGCCCGAAGCGGCGGGCATGGAGTTGTTGGCGGTGCCCTTCACGCCGACGCACGCCGAGTACATCTTCTTGATGGGACGCCATGTCCTGGCGGATCAGATGGCCTTCCTTCGCGCCCACTTTCCGCGCTCGAGTCCCTTGCATCGACGTGCCGCTCGGGGCCTCGAGGAGACGCCCGATGAATGAGTCCGATGTGTGACCCCGACGAGTGACCGGTATCGATCCGGATGAATGATCGCGAAACGATCGCACGCCGGATCGCGAGTGCGACCGGACGTCCTTTCCGTATCCAACGAGAGCAATCGGTCGTAGGCGGCTGCATCAACCGCGCAGTCGTCCTCGACGACGGTGCGCGGGCCTACTTCGTCAAGCTCAACAGCGCCGACCGGCTGGCGATGTTCGAGGCGGAGTCCGAGGGCCTCACCGCCCTGCGCGAGGCGAATGCGATCCGGGTTCCCGAGCCCGTCTGCACCGGCATCGCGGGCACCCAAAGCTATCTCGCGATCGAGCATCTCGATCTCGCCGGGCGTCTGGACGGCGCGCAGGCGGGCCGCCGACTGGCGCAGCTGCATCGATTCACCGCCCCCGACTTCGGCTGGCATCGCGACAACACCATCGGCTCGACCCCGCAGCACAACGCGCGAGCCTCCGACTGGGTCGACTTCTGGCGTTTGCATCGGCTCGGGTTTCAGCTGGATCTGGCGGCCCGCAACGGCTACGGCCGGGTGCTGTCGGACCCGGGCGAGCGCTTGATGTCGGTCCTCGACGATCTGATCGGCCACCGCCCCGCTCCTTCTCTGCTGCACGGCGATCTCTGGGGCGGCAACATCGGCGCAACCCGCGAGGGCGAGCCGATCATCTTCGATCCGGCCGTCTATTACGGCGATCGGGAGACGGATCTGGCCATGACCGAGCTCTTCGGCGGCTTCGGGGCCGACTTCTACACGGCCTACCGTGAGGCCTGGCCGGTGCCGCCCGAGTACGGCACACGGAAGATCCTCTACAATCTTTACCATGTCTTGAATCACCTCAACCTATTCGGCGGCGGCTATCTCGCACAGGCCAAAGGAATGATGGATCGGCTGCTGGCGGCGGTGCGTTGAGCGGCGGTGTGTGCGGCGCGGGGAATCCTCATTTCCTTGAAGATGACGGATATGTTAAAAGGCCCGCTACTGCGACTGAGATTTGTCCGACTTCTGCTTGAGTTACGCCGACCCCTTCTTCTCCATGCCCAGAGAGCTCCTCATCCTGCGACACGCCAAGTCCGACTGGGATTCGGTCGCGACGAGCGACTTCGACCGTCCCTTGGCCAAGCGCGGAAAGAGCGATGCCCCCAAGGTCGGAGCCTGGCTCTATCGCGAGGGCTTGGTCCCGGACCTGGTGGTGAGCTCCCCGGCCGAGCGCGCCAAGCAGACCGCGTCGAAGGTCTGCAAGTGTCTCGACATCAAGAAAAAACAGATCCTCTGGGATGCCGACATCTACGAGGCTGAGGTCCCGAAGCTCCTATCCGTGCTCGGGCGCTGCTCCCCCGAGGCGGCGACCGTCCTTCTGATCGGCCATAATCCGGGTCTCGAGCAGCTCCTCATGCACCTGGTCGGCGAGGATCTGGAGATCCCCGACGACGGCAAGCTCCTCCCCACCGCCACCGTCGCCCGATTGGAGATGCCGGACGATTGGAACGCCCTGCCGTGCGGCAGCGCTCAGCTGATCTCGATCACCCGCCCGCGCAGCCTCAAAGGCTGATCCCGTCACGTGTTAAACCGCGCCCGAACTCGAAAGTAAACATCTCACTCTGGACGCGGTTTAGCCCATCCGCAGAGTCCTGCAGCGTCCGATCGATAAAACCCTCTTTCGCTTTTTTCTCCTAAACCGCGCCCCGCCAAGTCCGCGTGTGTCCGCCAAGATCGCATCGATCCAACGTCACGGCATGTCGTGCCAAGCGCGGTTTAGACGTCGAACCTGTCGAACTCCATGCTGAACTGCCCCCGGCCTTGAGTAAGGCTGCGCAGCGCGGTGGCATAGCCGAGCAAGGGCTCGAGGGCGGCCTCCGCGCGGATCGCGATGTCCTCGCCGACGGACTCGGTGCCCTGGATCAGGGCGCGCCGGGCCTGTAGATCGCCGAGGACCGTACCGAGGCTCGGCTCCGGGATGACGACCTCGATCCGCATGATCGGGTGCATCGCCGCCGGCTCGGCGCGTTCGAGCGCTTGGCGCAGCGCCTTGGATGCGGCTGCGCCGAGCGCTTCCGGGGTCGAGGCCGCGCCGAACAGCTCGACCTCGTTGACCCGCACCAGGATGTCTTGGACCTGCGCCGCCAGCAAAGGCCCGGCCGCCAAGGTCGATCTCAGTGACTGCTCGATGGCCTCGCGTTGTGCCGTGCTCGGCTCCGCGCCTTCGGGGATGACGTGGGCCGCCCATTCGAGCCGCTCGCCGTTCCCTCGCGCGAGCGGCTCGATCGCGAGTGCGACGCGCGCCATGAGATCCTGCTGACGCGGATCGGGTGTCGGCGGCGGGGCGAACACCACATCCGCCGAGGCCGACCGACGGATGGTCTCGCGGACGGCGACGGCCGGTCGGCCGCTTCTGATCCGCACGCCGAACTCGCGCTCGATGCGCTCGAGCACGATCTGGAGGTGGAGCTCCCCCATGCCGCGCAGCAGCCGTTGGCCGGTCTCGGGGTCCTCTTCGACGCGCAGGGTCGGGTCCTCCTGCTGCACCTTGTCCAAGACCTCGAGCAGCTTCTCTTCATCCGTTCCGGCGGCGGGCTCGATCGCCAGCCCCAGCACCGGGGCGCGGGCCTCGATCCGTTCGAGGCTGAGCAGGTGGCCGGGGGCGCAGAGCGTATCGCCGGTCGAGGCGTGGCGCAGTCCGGCCAGGAGGACGATCTCGCCGGCTTCGGCCCGATCGATGCGGGTCTTCTTGCCGGCATCCACGTCGAAGAGCCGTGCGACCTGCTCGCGCCGAGCCCCGCCGGACGGGGTCGGTACCTCCACCGTGTCGCCCGGCGCCAAGGTCCCGCGATAGATCCGCGCAAAGACATGACGGCGTCCGTCCCAGAGTTGGACCTTGAAGGCGAGGGCCGCCAGCGGGCCCTCGGTGCCCATGGCGATCTCGACATCGGTCCCGTCCGGCAGCACGGCGTGCGCCGAGGGTCGGTCGAGCGGCGCGGGCAGGAAATCGACCACCCCGTCGAGCAGCGGTTGAACCCCGAGATTGCGGAGCGCACTGCCGCCGTAGCAGGGACAGAAGCGGCCCGCCAGCGTGCCGCGACGGATCGCGGCGCGCAGGGCCTCGGGCGGCGGCTCCTCGCCGGCCAGGACGCAATCGGCCAGGCCCTCGTCCATCTCCGCGGCAGCCAAGTACAGGGACTCGCGCAGATCCGCGACTGCGTCCCAGAGCGCGTCGGGACACGTCTCGGCGACGAGCGCATCGCCCTGCTCGCCGAGGAAACCAATTCGCCTTCGCTTGATCAAATCCACGACTGCGCCCTCGTCCGGGAGCGGAAAGGTGATGGCGACCGGCTCGATCTTCAGGCGTCGCCTGACCGCGTCGAGCGCCCGCCGGTAGTCCGCCCCCAGGCGATCCATCTTGTTGACGAAGACGAGCGCGGGCAGGTTGAAGCGGGTGCGTTGACGCCACACCGTCTCGGTTTGAGGCTCCACACCACGCACTCCATCGAGCACCAGGATACAGCCGTCGAGGACGCGCATGGCGCGTTCCACCTCGATCGTGAAGTCCACATGACCGGGCGTGTCGACCACCTGCAACAGGTGCTCCCTCCAGGGTGCCTTGGTCACGGCGGCGGTGATGGTGATGCCGTGCTGCTGCTCCTCGACCATATAGTCCATGTGGGCGGCGCCGTCGTGGACCTCGCCGATCTTGTAGGAGGCGCCGGTGTAGAAGAGGATTCGTTCGGTCAGCGTGGTCTTGCCCGCGTCGACGTGGGCGGCGACGCCGATGTTGCGGACGTGAGACAATCGCGACAGCTTTTTCATCCGATTTCAACCGATACAGGAGCGATAGAGTCTATGAGCATTTTTGATCTTGGCCGACGCAAACGAGCGTGGATCGCGACCTCGGTCTGCGCATCCCTGCTCGGCTTGGGAGCCATCGAGGTCGCGGGGGCCGAGACCTTCCGGCTCGAGAACCCGAATGATTCGGTGGTGGGGGTCCCCTTCTACTTCAAGGCACGCGCCCAGGATACCTTGCTTGACGTCGCACGCCAGAACGGGCTCGGTTTCGACGATATGCGTCAAGCCAACCCCGGTGTCGATGTCTGGGTGCCCGGCGAAGGCACGCCCGTCATGGTTCCGGCCTTTTACGTGCTCCCGGATGCCCCGCGGACCGGTATCGTGATCAATCGTGCCGAAAAGCGACTCTACTTCTTCCCGCCCAATGACCCCAACGAGGTGCGGATCTACGCCATCAGCGTCGGCAAGGACGCGATGGGCACGCCGCTCGGCAACTTCACGGTCATCGAAAAGCGCAAGGACCCAACCTGGACGCCCGGGCCGAACGTGCGGGCTGCCCACGCGGCTTACGGCGACATCCTGCCGGCCGTGGTTCCGCCCGGCCCCGACAACCCATTGGGCAAGTATGCCATGCGTTTGAGCCGTCCCGATTACCTGATCCACGGGACCAGCCAGCCGTGGGGGCTCGGAATGGAGGTCAGCGGCGGCTGCATCCGCATGTACCCCGAAGGTATCGAGGAGTTATTTGGTTTGACCGACATCACGACGCCGGTAAACATCATCGACCAAGCCTATAAGGTCGGGTGGCGTGGAGACGAGCTATATTTGGAGGTTCAGACCGGAGAGAAAAGCGAGCGAAAGAGCGCGAGGGAAGTGATCCCTCAGTGGGTGAAGGACGCCGAAGGTGTGACGATCGACTGGGAGGCGGTGGAGCGGGCTGTCAAAGAGGACGCCGGCATCCCACAACTCGTAGGAAGCCGGCGCAGTCCCTCGGGAGGGTCTTACTTGCCCATGATCTTCTGATACATGCGGTCAAGACGCTCGGTGTTGGCGTTGCAGCAAGCCTGGGCACTGTTGGCAGTGTCCATGGCCTGCTGGGCCATGTCGCGAGCGGTCTGGTCGGTGGTGCAACCGCCCAGCAAGGAAACGCCGAGAACGGCAACAGCGGACAGGGAAGCGAGCTTGACAATCTTGGTCATCGTTTTAAGTCTCCAAAGTTGGCCACTAGGCCCTATGTATATAACACATAACCGCGGGTTTTTCCGAACCTCGGGCCTCGTCCCGCCCGACGGTGCCGGGAAGGTCGGGGCTGAGGCAGGCTACTGATCTCGCGTTTGTTGCTTTTGCCTCACTCCGCGGAGTGCATGCGTTGGCTTCAGACGCGGGTCAACGTACAGATTGAGGCAAATTTAGCCACGTATCAAGTCCGCAACGATGGAGCCTGTCGTTTTTTTTGTCGGCGGCGGATCGACATCGCTCTTCGGAGCGCCAAACAGCGGCGATCCGTCGGTCGGGATTACGTGTTGCCGCACGTCTGAACTGGAACGCCGCACCCTCGTGGGGCAGAATGACGCCCGGTCGATCACGCCGACGACCCGTCGGGAGACCGCCCTCGTCGGCCCGAAGGAGATCCAGATGCGCCGTTTCTACGGTCTTTCAGTGCAGGACCAAGGGGCGCGATCCGCTCAGGTGTCCTTCCGTTGCGACGGATTTGTCCGTGACGGCGTCATCGCCGCGCCTCCCGGGGAACCGGTTTCGCTGAAGACGCTTCCTGCCTTCCTGCGTGCGCTCCTGGTGACGGACGGAACCGTGACTAAGATCCTCGAGGCCTATTTCTGGGAGCCCGTCACGGTCGATACGCTCGAGCAGCGTTTCGAGACCGCCGAGGATCCCGTTCCCGCGATCGAGGTCGCACCAGGCGATCGGTGTCTGATCCGCGATGCGCGGCTGCGCGGAACGGATTCGGGGCGCAGTTTTGCCGAGGCGTTCTCGCTGATTCGTACCGAGCTGATCCCGTCCGGCTTCCGCCAGCGCTTGATCGACCGCGAGATCGGCATCGGCGTACTGATTCGCGACAGCGGTCTTGAGAGCTATCGCGAGGTTCTGGACGTCGGCATGGAGGTGAGCTCCGACGGCGGCTGCGCCGTGTGCCGAACCTATCGCATCATCATCGAGCGGCGTCCGGTAATCCTGATTACCGAGTGTTTCCCGCTCGCGCTTTATGCCGGGGAGCGGGATGCCACCTGACCGGGCCCGACCCTCACCTATCACTCTCAGCCCGAACGGATCATGCTGCCCCCCATCGATACCGTTCGGCTGCACGAGACCCCGGAAGGCGTCGACCTTGCGCTGCGGGTCGCCGGCCCGGCTCCGCGCGCCATCGCTTACCTTCTGGATGTCGTCGTCCGCTTTGCGGTCCTGCTCGTCGTCCTGCCGCTTGGGGCCTTTGCCGGCTTCGGCACCGGACTGATCCTCCTCGCCGTCTTCGGGCTGGAATGGCTCTATCCCGTAGTCTTCGAGGTGCGCAGCGGCGCGACACCGGGCAAGCGGATCATGGGCCTGATGGTGGTGCACGACGACGGCACACCCGTGCGGTTGCCCGCATCCCTGATCCGCAATCTGCTTCGTACCGTGGACTTTCTCCCGATGCTCTACGGCGTGGGGCTCGTCAGTATGCTGGTGGATCGCGATTTCCGTCGGCTCGGCGATTTGGCCGCCGGTACCCTGGTGGTCTATGCCGATACGCCGCCGGCGAAACCGACCATCCCGCAGGTCGTCCCGCAAGCCCCACCCGCCGGCCTGTCGGTCGAGGCGCAACAGGCGATCCTGGCCTTCGCCGAGCGCGGTCATGCCGTTTCCGAGGCACGTCGGATCGAGCTGGCGGAGATCCTCGCGGGCAGCGTCGGCCGGCGGGGCGAGGCCGCCGTCGCGCAGGTCAACGCCTGGGCCGCATGGCTTGCGCGCGGAGCGCCGGACGGCCGCGGATGAAACAGGACGCCTTCGAGGCCGCCGCGTCGCCGATCTGGAGCGACTACCGCGCCATGCTCGACGCTCTCGAGAACCCGCGACGGCGGCGGGCACATGTCCCGGCCTTGACCTCCTTTCCGCAGCTGCATCGCCGTCTATGCAGCGACTACGCGTTGGCCCGCAGTCGGCGCTACAGCCCCGGGTTGATCGCCGAGCTCGAGGTGCTGGTGAGGCGGGGTCATCGCCAGCTCTATCGGCGACGATCGGCCCCGGTGCGCTCCGTGCTCGATTTCATGGCGACACGGTTTCCCCGGACGCTGCGTCGCCATTCAGCGGTTTTTTGGATCGCGGCGGCGCTGTTTTTCCTGCCGATGATCGGGATGGGGATCGCCGTCTATCAGGATGCGGATCTCGTCTACAGCCTGCTCGATGCCGAGCAGGTCGCGGATCTCGAGTCGCTCTACGACCCCGCTCGGCACACGCCGGGACGCGGCAGCGAGCGGCAGGCGGATACGGACGTGGCCATGTTCGGCTTCTATGTCATGAACAACGTCGGGATCGGTTTTCGTACCTTTGCCGGCGGCCTGATCTTGGGTCTCGGCAGCCTGGTCATCCTGCTCGTGAACGGGTTGTCCATCGGCGCCGTCGCCGGACACCTGACACGCGTGGATTACGGTGCCACCTTCTGGCCCTTCGTCAGCGGTCACGGACCCTACGAGCTCACGGCGATCGCCATCTGCGGCGCGGCCGGATTGCTGCTTGGTCAGGCACTCCTGGCCCCCGGGCAACGCACCCGACTCGCCGCTCTCCGAGCGAATGCGCGCGATGCCGTAATCCTCGTCGGCGGCGCAGCCGTTCTGCTGGTCTTTGCCGCAATGATCGAGGCATTCTGGTCGGCAGGCCCTGCGCCGTCGGCGCTGAAATACGGCGTCGGTGTCCTCGGGTGGGTCTTGGCCGCGGTCTATCTCGCGCTGGCCGGACGGGCGGGCGACGATGCGTCTTGACGCCGTCGGCGCGCGTCTGCGTCCGCGCCGCCTCTGGGAAGGCGTGGATCTGGGCTTTGCGCTGGGGCGAGAGTGGTTCCTGTCCCTCTGGATCCTCTGGTGGATCACCGCGCTGCCGGTCGCCCTGCTCCTGGCGGTGCTGACCGGCGGACGCCCGGACCTCTGGCTGGTCGCCGTCTGGTGGTGCAAGCCGCTGTTCGAGGCACCGCTGCAGTCCTGGGCGGGCCGCGCCCTGCTCGGCGAGCGCCCGGAACCCGCCGAGCGTTTCGGCATCATCCGCGCCGCCTTGACGCGACACATCCTGCCCCTGCTCCTGTGGCGGCGCCTCGGGCTGCGTCGCTCCTTCCTGATGCCGGTCACGCTCCTGGAGGGTCTGAGCGGTGCGCGGGCTCGGCGCCGTCGCGCGGTCTTGAGCCACGGCATCGGCGTGCCGAGCTGGCTGACCCTGATCTGCTATCACTTCGAGGCCATCCTGTGGGGCGGCGTGCTGCTCGCGCTGGTCTTCCTGATCCCCGAGGAGCTGCCCCGTCTCGACCTGACCGCTGCCGTGACCGAATCCGATTCACCGGTCTATTGGTTCAGCGCGGCGATCTATCTGCTCGCTTTTTCGGTGATCGCGCCCTTTTACGTCTGCGCCGGCTTCGGCCTCTATCTGACCCGCCGCACGGAGCTGGAGGCGTGGGATCTGGAGGTCGCCTTTCGCCGCGCGCGCAACGAGCAGGATGCGGCCGCCCGCGGGTCCGCGCGTCTGACCTTGGCCGCGCTCTTGGCCGTCGGCTTGGTCCTGTCCTTGCCGAGCCCCGTCGCAGAGGCGTTCGCACCGCGCGATGCCGTTCTTGATCCCGTTCTTGAAAACGGTCTTGATCCGGGCGAGGCGCAGGTCATCATCCGGGAGATCCTTGCGGACGATGAGTTCGGGAGCACGCAAGAGGTGACGCTCTGGCTGCCATTGGAGCGCGATCCGACCGAGCCCATGGATGGCTGGATCTGGCCGAGCGACCTCGGCGCGCTTGCGGTGACGCTCGCCGAGATTCTCAAGTGGTCGTTGCTTGCCCTGGCGTTTGCAGGACTCGTTTGGCTGGCGTTCAAGGTCATTCAAGGGGTGGCGCAGACGCGGCCGCGATGGCGCAGATCGAGATCCGGATCGCAGGGCGAGGGAGACAGGCCATCGGTCCAACTCGAGCCTCTCGGTGCCGAGCGGCTTCCCGACGATATCGCGGCGAGCGTCCGTCGCTTGATCGACAAGGGCGAGCATCGCGCGGCCCTTGGGTTGTTGTATCGCGCGAGCCTCGCCGAGCTGGCTCGGCAGGGTGTGGCGATTCCGGCGGGTTCGACCGAAGGCGATTGTCTGGCATTGGCGGTGCAGAGCCTGCCGGCCCCGCGCGTCGGTCTCATGACCCGCGTGACCGCGCACTGGAGCCGGGTTGCTTACGCGCATCGGCAGACTTCCGGCGCCGAGCTGATGTCGCTGCTCGACGACTGGTGTCGTGCTCGGGATCTGCCGACCGGGCCGACGCGAGATCCGGGAGCGCCTGATGACGCATGAGCGCCGTGTGCTCGGGCTGGTGGTCGCCGGGCTGATCCTGATCGTCGTCGCCCTGATCGGCGCGGTGCTGAGTCAGCTCGAGCGCAGGACCCTGGAGATCGAGGTCGGCCCTTCGGAAGAGGCCAGGCGCAACCCCTTCCTCGCGGCCGAGCGCTTTCTGGCGCGTCTGGAGATCCCGGTCGCGAGCGAAAGCGGGCGGGAGCGCCTGCGCCGGCTCCCGCCTCCGACAGACACGCTGGTCGTGCGTCACCCGGGGTCTCTCGCACCCGAGCGCCGTCGCGCGCTCGACCAATGGATGACGGACGGCGGGCGCTTGGTGGTGACGGCGAGCGAATCGAGGACGGGGGCCGCGGAGGAGGGCGACCTCATTGGCGGTTACGGCGTTCGCCTGAGCGCCGAGGATGCCGACCGTCCCGCCGCGGAGGGGTCAACCGAGGTTCTCGCCGAGATCCCGATCGAGTGTCCGGGACGTCCGCTTCGGGTGGCCTTCTCGACCGAACGCGCTCTGGAGACGATTGACCAGTCCGAGCCCGAAATGGCGATCATCGCCGCCGATCGGCTGCGTATGGTTCGACTGCCCGTGGGTGACGGAGCACTCACGGTGCTCGCCGAGGATCGCTTCATGACCAACGCGGCGATCGGCGAGCACGACCACGCGCTCTTGATGGCGTACCTCGTCGCCCCCGCGCCCGGCGGCACCGTTTGGCTGCTCTACGACCGCGAGATGCCCTGGATCGGGGCGGTGGTCTGGTCGGCCGCCCCCTACGCGGTGATCTCCGGAGCCTTGTGTCTGCTCGCCTGGGCTTGGTCGGCGGGTGCTCGCCTCGGACCGCTCCAGCCGGTGCCGGGCCGAGACCGGCGCGATCTCCTCGAACACCTGGGCGCGAGCGGCGACTTTCTCTGGCGACACGGACAGTCCGATCATCTGATCAAGCCTACCCGCCGACGGGTCATCGAGCTCTGGCGACGTCGCCGCCCGGACCTCGGGAGGCTCGACGACGCGGCGCTGGCCCACGCGATCGCGGTCGCGACGGGCGAGGATCCGGACGCCGTCGTCCGCGCCCTCCATGTCCATGCAGAAGACGCCGATGCCTTCGTGCGGCAGAGCGCCATGCTTCAGCGTCTGTGGCGCAAGGCGTCGATGTTGAAGCGGGGTGCTTCGCGAGGTTCTTAGGCGATTTCCGGGAATAAGCAATCCGACTGCGCATGCTCGGGCGTGTTCTGTCGACTGTCGCGGTGGATCAGGGCATCGACGCAGATCCGCTCGATGCGATCGATATCGGGCAACGCACGGGCCGCCGCGCGTTCATTCCGGATCGGCCGCCCGGAGCACCAGCACCCGCCCCTTCACATGGCCGTCGAGGTCTTGCCAACACCCGCCGGCGGGTCTAGCTCTCGTTCGCCGACCTCGCCGACCTCGCCGACCTCGCCGACCTCGCCGACCTCGCCGATGCGGCTCCCGCAGCTGCGCTCCGGGGGGCGGGCCGTGGATAAAAGCGGCGAGGTCGGGTTCAGGGGCCGATGGTCGCGACCAGATTTCGCCCTCTGCGTTTCGCCTCGTAGAGGGCGGCATCCGAGGCACGGATCAGATCCGCCGGCGACGCCACGGACGCATGGTCGGAGGACGCGACACCCAGGCTGACCGTCACGCGATCGGCGATAGGCGAGGCTGCGTGCGGCAGGTTCAGGTCCCAGACGGCCTCGCGGATCCGCTCTGCGACCTGCTCCGCGCCAAGCAGGGTCGTCTGCGGGAGAACGAATGCGAATTCCTCTCCGCCGATGCGGGCTGCCGTGTCGCCCGCTCGTTGCAGCGTGGACGCCATGGCCTGGGCGATACCGATCAGGCAGCGGTCGCCCGCCGGATGACCGTAATGGTCGTTGTACGCTTTGAAATGATCGACGTCGGCTGAAATGACGGCAAGGGTATTGCCTGCTCGATCGGCCCGTTTCCATTCGCTCGCGAGGTGCTCTTCGAAGAGGCGCCGATTTCCGATCCGCGTGAGCTCGTCGATACGCAACATCTCTTGAAGCGCCGAGCCTTCGGCAATCGAGGACGCGAGCCTCAACCGCATGTCGGTGGCATCTTGGAACAAACGCTTCACACGAGCGGACGAGGAGAGCATAGCGATACCGAACACCAGGATCATCAGCCCCATGATCAAGTGCACTCGGTCGCCGACCAGGACCATGCTGAGTGTCATGGGCAGTACGATGGGGATCGCAAAACACGGATAGGCTCGACCCAGAGGAGACAGTAGGGGTACACCTCCTGCGACCATTCCGCCCAGCACGAAGGCAAGAAAGACCTGATGCGTAAAGGAGCTCGGGTGGAACAGGAAGATCGCCGCACCTCCCCACACCAAACCCGCCGCGCACGCGCCTTTAACGAATCTGCGGCCCCAGACGGCATCCCCGACGCGTGCCCGACGCTGCGGATCCAAAAATCCGCGCAGGGTCCGGAATCGAAATGCGGTCACTGAAATAAGGCAGACCGACCAGATGAGCAGAGTCGTGCTCTCGATACCTCCCCAAAGAACACCCACGAGAAGGAATGCGTTGATCAGGCTCGCCACCAAGGCGATCGGGAGCTGCCGATAGGCTTGCTCGGTCAGTGCGGAGAGCATTTCCTGCTCTCCCGAGTCGGAGAGGTCAAGGCGGTCGGCTTCCAATCAGAACCTCCTCCGGCCCGTTGCGGTGGTCCGAGACGCCTCTATGCGGCGTGCTGTCTCATACGTCGAGCTGCCGCCGTCCTCCCCGGCGGCCTGCTACATTAGACCGGCCTCCCAAACCGTCAGGTCTCGTGACACCGAACCGCGGTGTCACGCATGCCCCCTGGCGCTCTACGCCAACTACCGCTATGGCCCGAATTAGGAACAAGGCGCGCCGCATCTACCGCGATGCCGGCCCTGATCGAGGTTTCACCCATGCGTCTCGAACGCGGCGCGCTTCGAGCATCGTTGTCGTGTCGACGCTATCATTAAGCCATGAGCACACTGCGCGAGTCCATGGCCGAGCACGGTTTCGAGTCCAACGACGACTACGCCTTTCAGGTGCGCTGTCTGCTGAAGGGGACGCCGCATCGGATTCGTACCCTCAACATCCAGGGCGACGGCGAGCGCCGTAAGACCGCCTTCGCGACCGCGCTCGCCCATGCGCTCGATACCCCGCATATCCTCTATCACGACTTTTCGGACGAGGAGCCGCCCACAACCGAGGTGATCTTGCCGCCGGGTACCGACGAGTACGGGCGCAAGGCGTCTGCGGTCGACCCGCTCGACGATATCGTGAGCCAGGCCTGCGCGCTGAGCGAGGCTGAATCTACGGTGCTTATCCTGGATCAGTTGCAGGCGGCAGATTTCCGCGAGCATATCCGGGTTCATCGATTGATCCGCGACCGGCGCTGGCTGGTGCGCGACGCGCCCTATTACGCCAACCCGCGCAACCTGCTGTTGTTCCTGATCAGCGAGGCGCCGCTCTACCACTCGCTGCAACGCGAGAGCTTCCGGGTCTGGGTCGGTCGCGTGTCCGAGCGGCGGGTGACTTTGAATCCCGAGGAGCTGGGGCTCGGTGTCGACGCAGCGCCCTTGCTCGATGCCTTGAACGACCTCTTCGGTGCCGTTGATGCTTCACCGACACGCAGCGAGGTTGCTCGGTTGCTCGACGATTTCACTGCACACGTCCAAACCGAGGAGCACCTCATCCATGCCGTGTTCGGCCGCTGTGAAGGTATCGATCGCGAGCGCATGAGGGATCCGGATCTGGTGCCTATGCTGAGCCGGGTCATGGAGCAGCTACGCGACTACCTGGGTATCGAGCAGATCGTCGTCGGAAGGGGTCGCGAAGACGTGGAATCAGGTTCGGATGGGAGAGGGTCCAACGTTTAGGAACGCCCAAACGATCGGCCGCCCTCGCCCGTAGTTTCTGGTCGCCGGCCGTGCCGGATCGCTCCGTTGATCCCGCCCCGAGATATCGAGGTCATCGGTGCTGCTCGAAAAACGACATCGGTCTACGGGGCAACCGGGTACAGTATTTCATCAATCCACCAGCACCACATGCAACCGCCGCGGCCCATGTGCGCCGAGCTGAATCGTCTGCTCGATGTCGGCCGTGCGCGAGGGGCCCGAGACGAGGTTGACGGCCCGCGGCATGCCGCCCGTGCGCTCGCGCAACGCTGCCCAGGCGTCCTCGAAGTGGCGGAGGATCCGCGCGGTCTCCAGAACCACGACCTGGTTGTCCGGGACGAAGTTGTGGGTGGTTGGGCTCTCGGGGGAGGCGAGCAGCATGAGGGTGCCGGTCTCGGCGATCGCCGCGAAGGCAGGGCTCACCGATAGGGTCTCCTCGATTCCGGCGCGCTGGTGATGGATGATCCAGTCGGCGGGCCAGTCGAGGTCCTTCAACCCGGCGCCGACGGCGGCGCGCGGGGCGAGGCTATGTGCAGATCGGAAGGTCTCCACGGCGGCGGGGATCTGCGCTCGGCCGGCAACGCGCGCGACCGTGCCCGAGCGGCTTTCGAGCTTGCGGATAAAGCGCGCGATCAGGTCTTCATCGAAGGCCGGGCGGAGATGCCGGACCGGTTTAGCGATGCGTGCATCCAGTGTTGCGCGGGTGGCTGAATCGAGCGGTTCGCGCCCCGCCGCGCGACGCACGGCATCCAGAATGTCCTCTCGCGCGGTGCTCATGACTGTCCTCGCTCGGTCTGCCAGCGTTCCAGAAAGGTTCGGCCCTGCGGGGCGGGGAGGTCGCGCGCCTCGGTCCAGCCGCGGGCGCCCGGCAGGCGGCGGATGCGACCCGCATGACCGCCGATCGCGGCGAGCGCACGCGCGGCCAGCCGCTCCAGCGCGTGGTAGAGCTTGGGTCGGGTCGCCAGAAGGCGCCAGGCGCCGAGCGCATAGCGCTTGCGACGCGGGGTGATCGACTGCTTGAACTGCTCGTGGCGCAGTCGGCGCAGGAGATCCGGCAACGGGATCTTCACCGGGCAGACCGAGGCGCAGCGGCCGTTCAGGGTGCAGGCGTTGGGGAGGTCGTAGGCGGCGTCCAAACCCTTGATCAACGGGGTCAGCACCGAGCCCATGGGTCCGGGATAGACCCAGCCGTAGGCATGGCCGCCGATCGCGCCGTAGACCGGGCAGTGATTCATGCAGGCGCCGCATCGGATGCAGCGCAGCATCTCGCGAAAGGGTCCGGCGAGCATGCGCGAACGGCCGTTGTCGACCAGGACGACATGGTATTCCTCCGGTCCGTCGAGATCGTCCGCCGGCTTGGGTCCGGTCGAGATGGTCGTGTAGGTCTCGGTCTCCTGACCGGTGGCGCTGCGCGCGAGCAACCGCAGGAAGAGTGTCGCGTCGTCCAGCGTGGGCACGACGCGCTCGATGCCGGCGGTGACGATGTGCACCCGTGCGAGCGTCTGGGTGAGATCGCCGTTGCCCTCGTTGGTGACGATCAGGCTGGAGCCGGTCTCGGCGATCAGAAAATTGCCGCCGGTGATGCCGACGTCGGCCTGGAAATAGCGCTCGCGCAGCGCGAGACGGGCCGCGTCGACCAGGTCCGCGATCTCGGTCAGGCGCGGTCCGCCGTGGGCCTTCTCGAAGAGATCCGAGACCTGCTCGCGCGTCTTGTGCACGGCCGGGGCGATGATGTGCGAGGGCGCCTCGCCGGCGAGCTGGATGATGTACTCGCCCAGATCGGTCTCGACCACGGTCAGGCCGGCATCGATCAGGGCCGTGTTGAGACCGATCTCCTCCGACACCATCGATTTGCCCTTGGTGACGGTGCGCGCATCCACCCGTTTGCAGATGTCGAGGATGATCCGGCGGGCCTCGGCGTCGTCCCGGGCCCAATGGACCTGCCCGCCGGCCGCGACGACGGCCGCCTCGTAGCGTTCCAGGTAGTGATCGAGATGATCGAGGACGTGGTCCTTGAGCGTCTTGGCCGCCTCGCGCAATGCCTCGAATTCGGACAGCTCGGCGACCTGGACCGCGCGCTTGGCGACGAAGCCGTCGCGCGCCTTGTCCATTGCTTGCTGGAGGCTGGTGTCATGGAGTGCTGCGACCGCGCGTGGCTGAAATTCGTGTGAGCGGATGTCCAATGACCGTGCCCTCGGGTCTATCGGTGAATGGATGTCGGGTCAGTAGAGGTTCATCCGACTGGCACGACAACGGCCGGGGTTGTGCCGAGACGCTGCGCACGCCGAGCGAATCGACGGTCGTCGAAGGTATAGAGCGCTTCACAGTGGGAGCAACCCGAGAGATGCAAGGCATCGGCGAAGTCCATGCCCCGGGCGAGGAGAGGGAGGGCATTGGCGACTCGATCGGACTCCTCGACGTTGACGTTCGCCAAGCCCAACAGATGCTCCAGGACTTGGACGATCTTCACGGCGTCAAAACGATAGAAGGCACGGAGCACCCATTCCAGCTCCAGGGTCACGGTGAGCGGGATGAACAGGCTGGGGCGACTGGTCAGGATCTCGTAGGCGATGGGTCGCTGCTTGGCCGCTTCCGGATCACCGGGATCATCCACGTAGAAGCGGGCCAGAATATTGGTATCAAGCGCAATCATCGTCGATCTCGCGCATGGATTCAGCGACATCGAAGTCGGTCAGACGCCGCGTCCCCGGCTGATCGCATGTCAGTAGTCCATAGCCGGCTTCGGGGCGCGTTCGCTTGATCGTCCGCAGGGGCCTGATACGTATACTGTCGCCCTCCAGCTCGAAGTCGAGCTTCGTCCCCGGCTGGATTCCGAGCCGATGCCGGATCGCCGCCGGGATGACGACTTGCCCCTTGTCCGAGACGGTGACTGTCGACATGGCTATGGCCTCTTGTCTTACGCGGTAAGAACTGCAGTCTAGCGAATCGGCGACGGTGCGCAAGTCCAGCGATCGTGCGTGGGACCGAAGGCATCCGATCGTCGGGGTCGCTGTCGATTCGCGGAATCGGGAACGTCCTCGCACGGCGCTGCAGCGCATCAACCCCGCCCGTCCCCGATGCCTGGACCGTCCGTCATCCCTGCCAGCACCTCTGCAACATGAAAGACCCGGACCGGCGAGCCGATGCGGCTCAGCCGCCCGGCGATGTTCATCAGACAGCCCAGATCGCCGCCGATCAGCGTATCTGCCCCGGTGGCGTGGATGTTGCCGATCTTGTCGTCGACGATCTTGACCGAGATCTCGGGATATCCGACGCAGAAGGTCCCGCCGAACCCGCAGCAGACCTCGCTGTCGGCCATCTCGCGCAGGGTGAGCCCCTCCACACCTGCGAGCAGTTGTCGCGGTTGACCTTTGATGCCGAGTCCGCGCAGGCCGGAGCAGGAGTCGTGGTAGGTCGCGATGCCGTCGAATCCGGCCTGAACCCTTGTGATGCCCAGGACGTCGACCAGGAACGACGTCAGCTCCCAGCTTTTTGCCGCAACGGCCTCGGCGCGGTCGCGCCACTCGCGGTCCGCGGCAAAAAGGATTGGGTAATCATTGCGGATGGTGCCCATGCAGGAGCCCGAGGGGCCGACGAGATAATCGTAGACCTCGAACGCGGTAATAACCTGTTTGGCGAGTGCGCGCGCGGAGTCGTTGTCGCCCGAGTTGTAGCCCGGCTGTCCGCAACAGGTCTGGCTCTGCGGCACGCCGAGGATGCAGCCTGCGTCCTGAAGAAGCTTCGCTGCGGCAAAGCCGATGCTCGGCCGGAAGAGGTTCATGAGACAGGTTGCGAACAGGCCGACACGCGGGGAGGTCTTCGGGGTATCGCTCATCGGACGGGGCTCCGGAGGGTCTGGACGTGATCCGTGGTCGGTCTCGATCCGGAACTCTAAACGGCATGGGGGCGAAACGCGCCGCCGATGGATCCATCGAGACCGAGGCCGGCTCTTCGGGCTATGCTAGACCGTGTCATGCCGGACGCGGTTTAATCGGGAGTGATTCGTGGATATCGCCGAACTACTGGCCTTCAGCGTCAAAAACAACGCCTCGGACCTGCATCTCTCGGCCGGCCTGCCGCCGATGATCCGTGTCGACGGCGACATGCGCCGCATCAATGTCCCGCCGCTCGAGCATCGCTCGGTGCATTCGCTTGTCTACGACATCATGAACGACAAGCAACGCAAGGACTACGAGGAGTTTCTGGAAACGGACTTCTCGTTCGAGATTCCGGGGCTGGCCCGATTCCGCGTCAACGCCTTCAACCAGAAGCGCGGTGCCGGTGCCGTTTTTCGGACCATCCCCTCCAAGGTCTTGTCGCTTGAAGAGCTCAACGCGCCCGAGAGCTTCAAGGAAATCGTCAGTGTCCCGCGCGGCCTCATCCTGGTGACCGGGCCGACCGGCTCGGGAAAGTCCACGACCCTCGCGGCGATGGTCGACTATCTCAACGAGACCGAGTACGCGCACATCCTCACTATCGAAGATCCCATCGAGTTCGTGCATACCAGCAAGAAGTGTCTGGTCAACCAACGCGAAGTGCACAAGGATACGCTGGGCTTCAGCGAGGCGTTGCGCTCTGCGCTGCGTCAGGATCCGGACATCATCCTGGTCGGCGAGATGCGCGATCTCGAGACCATTCGGCTGGCGATGACCGCGGCCGAAACCGGGCATTTGGTCTTCGGGACGCTGCACACTACCTCGGCGGCCAAGACCATCGACCGCATCATCGACGTCTTTCCCGCGGCGGAGAAGGAGATGATCCGGGCGATGCTCTCGGAGTCTCTGCGCTCGGTCATCGCGCAGACGCTGTTGAAGCGGGTCGGCGGCGGGCGGGTCGCTGCGCACGAGATCATGATCGGCACGCCGGCCATCCGTAACCTGATCCGCGAGGCCAAGGTGGCCCAGATGTATTCGGCGATCCAGACCGGACAAGCGCACGGCATGCAGACCCTGGATCAGAACCTCAAGGAGTTGGTCCAGCAGGGGTTGGTGTCGCGCAAGGACGCGCGGATGAAGGCCCAGAACAAGGACGGCTTTACCTGATCCCGCCCCGACGAACCTTGCCGGGCCGAGCGTTGGTTGAGGGCCCCGCCCTGCACGCTGCCGATTTCGGAGGATGTCGATCGTTTGCGAATCGAAGGTCCGGCCGAGCATGGATGGCTGCCGCCCGGGAGCGTCTTTCTTAAAACCGAGGTCTCGTATGGACCTAAATCGTGCAATCGAGCAACTGTTGAGCATGGTCGTCGAGCGCAAGGCGTCCGACCTCTTCATCACCGCAGGCTGGCCGCCCAGCGTCAAGATCGACGGGGCCATTTATCCCGCCACGAAGCATCCCTTGTCGGCCGAGCAGGCACACGACATGGTGCTCGGCCTCATGAACGATCGCCAGCGCGAGGAGTTTCGCGCGACCAAGGAGTGTCAGTTCGCGATCGATCGCCCGCACTTGGGACGGTTCCGCGTCAGCGCATTCGTCCAGCGCGAGGCGACCGGGATGGTCTTGCGCCGGATCGAGACCGACATTCCGACCATCGAGGCGCTCAAGCTCCCATCGATCCTGCGCGAGCTGGCGATGACCAAGCGCGGCATGTTGATCTTCGTCGGCGGCACCGGGACGGGCAAATCGACCTCGCTCGCTGCGCTGGTGGGGTATCGCAACCGGCACAGCTCGGGCCACATCATTACGGTCGAGGATCCCATCGAGTTCGTCCACGAGCATCACGGCTGCATCATCACCCAGCGCGAGGTGGGCGTGGATACCGAGTCCTACGAGGTCGCGCTCAAGAACACCCTGCGTCAGGCCCCGGATGTCATCCTGATCGGCGAGATCCGCACGCGCGCGACCATGGAATACGCCATCGCCTTCGCCGAGACCGGCCATCTCGTCTTGGCGACCCTGCACGCCAACAATGCCAACCAGGCGCTGGACCGCATCATCAGCTTCTTTCCGGACGACTCGCGCAACCAGCTTCTGCTCGATCTGTCGCTGAATCTCAAGGCCGTCGTCGCACAGCAGCTCGCCCCGCGCAAGAGCGGCCCGGGGCGTCGTGCGGTCGTGGAGATCCTGTTGAACACGCCGTTGGCCTCCGATCTGATCCGCAAGGGTGAGGTGCACAAGCTCAAAGAGCTGATGAAGAAGTCCAACGAGCAGGGCATGATCACCTTCGATCAGGCCCTCTTCAATCTCTATCAAGAGGGCGAGGTCAGCTACGAGGACGCATTGCGTTACGCCGACTCCGCCAACGAGGTGCGGCTCGTCATCAAGCTTCAGGGCGGCGCCGCGCAGCGCGAGGCGACGGATCGCATGATCGACGGGGTTTCCCTCGTGCATGACGACGCGCATCGCGGCCGGCGACCTTGATCCGAGCTTGCCCCGAATCCGCAACCGACTCCGAGAGCCCCGCGCATGATTCCCAAACCAACCGACCGCGATCACGACGCCTTGCCGACCGCCCGCGAGGATGCCGCGTGGGCGGCCGAGACCAGCTCGACGCCGCAGACGCGCTCTGCGGCCTACCGTCTCGCCTATACGGATGTCGATTTTCTGATGCGCGACGAGGCCCGGCCGCTGCGCCTGCAGCTCGAGCTGCTCAAGCCCGAGCTGGAGCTTCAGGATCAGCGGGTCGAGTCCACCATCGTGGTCTTCGGCAGTGCGCGGATTCCGGATCCCGAGACGGCTGCGCAGAACCTGGTGGACGCCGAGCGTGCGCGGGCTGCCGCGCCGACGGATGAACAGGCCCAAGCCGCGGTCGAGCGCTGTCGGCGTGCGCTCGATCGCTCGCACTACTATGCGGAGGCGAGGCGTTTCGCGCGCATCGTCTCCGAGCAGGAGCAGGACGCGGAATCACGCTGCTTCGTCATCGTCACGGGTGGCGGCCCCGGCATCATGGAGGCGGCCAATCGCGGCGCCGCCGACGTCGATGCCGTCTCGATCGGGCTCAGCATCACGCTCCCGCAC
This sequence comes from Thiocapsa roseopersicina, assembly GCF_900106925.1. Taxonomy (GTDB): domain Bacteria; phylum Pseudomonadota; class Gammaproteobacteria; order Chromatiales; family Chromatiaceae; genus Thiocapsa; species Thiocapsa roseopersicina. The sequence goes on along the minus strand of NZ_FNNZ01000026.1, from coordinate 13,274 downwards.
GAGCAGGCCCCGAACGCCTACATCACCCCGGAGCTGTCGTTCCAGTTCCATTATTTCGCCCTGCGCAAGATGCATTTCCTGATGCGTGCGAAGGCATTGGTGGTCTTCCCCGGCGGCTTCGGCACCTTCGACGAGCTCTTCGAGACGCTCTGCTTGATTCAGACAAAGAAGATTCGACCCATGCCCGTGATGCTCTTCGGGCGGGCGTTCTGGGAGCGCGTCATCAACTTCGAGGCGCTGGTCGATGAAGGTGTGGTCAGTCGCGCCGACCTTGATCTATTCAGCTTCGTCGAGACCGCGGAGGATGCCTGGTCACGGATCTATGCGCATTACGACGGGTTGGGCTGCGCGTCTTGATCGGGACACCCGAGTGACTCGCGCAGTCGGCGCGTTCATCGGTCGCGTCGCGCGGCGTGCAGCGCCGACTCGCGGCGGCCTTGCGGTTGGGCTGCGGCTTTCCAGTGCGGGACTGCGCTCGCGCAGGGGCTCCAGCCGGTGGTGTCCGATGAGGAGACGATAGAGCTCGCCTCGTTGGTGGTGACCGCTACCCGCTCGGGCGAAAACACCTTCGAGCTGCCGGTCGCCATCGATGTCCTGGACAAGGCGATCATCCAGAGCCAGAAGCCGATGGTGCTGATCTCCGAGGATCTACCGCGCGCAGACCGACGGCTATCGCGATTGGAGCCGTGCGGCCAAGGAGCAGGCCAACAGCAAGCTCAAGTCCGGATCCCGCCGTGAGTCGGCATTACGAGATCGGCGCCAAGTTCCTGCTTGGCGAGGACGCCCGCCTGAACCTCGTACTCTTCCAGATCGACACCGACGACGAGCTGACCGTGACGACCAACGGGGGCGGACGTGCAACCTACCGGAATGCGCCCGCACCCCGTCGCCGAGGTGTTGAGCTGCTGCTGGAGTCAACCCTTGGTCGGGGCTTTGTCGGCTCTCTGGCGGCGACCTATCTGGACAGCGAATTCACCGAGAGCTTCTCGACCTGCGCAGGCATTCCTTGCCGTACCGTCGCGCCGACGCTCAATCTCACGACCGTCGAAGCGGACATCTCCGCGGTGAGCGTCAACGACGCAAACGGCCGGTTCTACGCGCCCGGTCCCGGCACCGGTTTCCTGATCGGCCTCACGGCGAGCTACAGCTTCTGAGTCATTGCGCAGCGGAAGCCGTCACTCACCCCGCCCCGAGACGTTCCAGCAGGGTCTGCATGGCGTGCAGGACATGCCCGGCGATCAAGGTAATGAAGTCGGTTCTGTCGGCCTCCAGATTGGCCTTCTCCAAGGCATCGTAGTAGGCGCGGCGGCTGTCGGTGTCGCCGGGGATATTGGCGATGCAGTAGCCGTCGGCCAGCAGGCCCAGATTCATGACCAATCGCGCCGTGCGGCCATTGCCGTCGAGAAAAGGATGGATCGTGACCAGCCGCTCGTGGGCCTCGGCGGCGCGTACAACGGGGTGCAGGCGCAAGGATTCCTCTGTAAGCCACCGCCCGTAGTCCTCCATCAGCTTGGGTACGGCCCAAGGCTGCGGCGGCAGATGGCGGCTGCCGGAGATCATCACCGGCAGGTTGCGGTAGCGCCCGGCGTTGTCGCGGTCGATGCCGCGCAGCACCAGCGCATGAATGTGACGCACCTCGGCTTCATCCAGTGCCGTGCCCCGGGCCGCCAGCTCACGGATATAGAGGATGGCTTCGTAGTGGTTGATCGCCTCGAGATGCTCGCGCAGGGGCTTGCCGCCGATCGTGAGGCCCTTGTTGACCACCAGATCGGTCTCGCGCAGGGTGAGGGTGTTGCCCTCGATGCGGTTGCTTTCGTAGGTGTACTCGATATCCAGCGCTTGTTGAAGTTGTGCGCTGGTCAATGGCCGAGCGGCATCGAGCCGGGTCTTCAGACCGTCGATCTGCTTGAGAAGAGTCTCGATCTCGGCCATCGTCATGGTTTCCTTCGGTGCGTCGGCGGCCTTGTCCGCGGAACCGACCTGCTTACCAATGCTCGGGGATCCATCTCCGATCGACCATCGTCGCCTGGTCGTCGTAGGCGTCCTCCATGTCGCGATCCGGCAGCTTGACCTTGGTTTTGGGCAGCGGGTCGTACGGGAATTGGCTCAGCAGGTGGCGGATCACGTTGAGGCGTGCCCGCTTCTTGTCGTCGGAGCGCACGATCGACCAAGGGGCCGCATCCGTGTCGGTGGCGCTCAGCATGAGGTCGCGTGCGCGTGAGTATTCGTACCAGCGCTTGCGGGACTCCAGGTCCATCGGAGAGAGCTTCCACTGCCGCACGGGGTCTTCGATGCGGGCGCGGAAACGTCGCTCTTGCTCGACCTCGCCGACCTCGAGCCAGTATTTGATCAGCGTGATGCCTTGCTCGACCAGGTTGTTCTCGAACCAGGGGGTCGCCACCAGGAAGTGATCGCGCTCGTCCTCGGTGCTGAACCCCATCACGATCTCCACCCCGGCGCGGTTGTACCAACTGCGGTCGAATATGACGACCTCGCCGGCCGCCGGGAAATGATTGAGATAACGCTGCATGTAGAGCTGTGTCTTCTCGCGGTCGGAGGGCGCCGGTAGGGCGACGACCTGGAAGACGCGTGGACTCAGGCGCTCGGTGATCGCGCGAATGGTGCCGCCCTTGCCGGCGGCGTCGCGTCCCTCGAAGACGATGACCACGCGCTGCCCGGTGAGCTTGATCCACGCCTGCAGGGCGCTGAGCTCGATTTGAAGCTCGCCGAGCTCGCGCTCGTAATCCTTGCGGCGCATCTTCTCTCCGGGGGCGGCCGTTTCGGGGGCTGTCCCCTCGTGCTTCGCTTTCTTCTTCCCCTCGTGTTTCGACATGCGCTCACCTCCTCTCGCTTGGTGCATCCACAGCCCTTTGCGGGGACGCGGATTAATAATATATTTTTTTTAATATTTTAAACCGCGCCGACTCCAGCGATCGTCAAGCCTGCCGGGGCCGATCCTATCCAAAAACATCGCATACCGGGTTGGGCGCGGTTTAACTCTGCATCTGATGCGGACTCTCGGACTCGGCGCCGCTTGCCGTGTCCGGTTGCTCCCACGGAAAGTGAGGCAGGCCGAAGAAGGCATGGCGCACACTCTCGATCCAATCTCGGGTCAATGTTTTCAACTCCGCGGAGTCCTCCTCCAGCCGGAGGCGGTGCGACGGCGCCAAGGCGTCTTTCGGGCAGATCGCGACCTCGAAGGGCGGCCCGACGGTCAGGTTGGACCGCGTCGTCCCGGCAAGCGAGACCAGGCATACGCGTGCTCCGTCGTTGAGTGAGAGGGTGGGCGTCACGATCTGGTCCAGGATCGGTTTACCGTACTTGCTCTCTCCGATCTGGAGAAAGGGCGTCTCGGGCGTGGCGGCGATGCTGTTTCCCTGCGGGTAGATCAGGAAGAGTCCGTGGGGCTGACCTCCGATCTGTCCCCCCAGGATAAAGGTGGCCTCGACGCTCGCGCCGATCTGTCGCAGCGCGGGACCATGCTCGTTTTGAACCGCCAGGTTCACCTGGCCGATATAGTTCGCCGCCTCGAACAGGTACTCCACGTTTGCGAGCGTGACGGCGGGGGGCAGGTCGGTTTGGCTCGGATTGGCCGCTTGATCGAGATCGCGACGAATGCGGTTCAACACCTCCTGGGTGGTTGCCAAGTTGCCGGCTGCAAGCAGGACGAACATCCGGTCGGGCGCCGGTTGGAAGAGATGCAGCTTGCTGTACGAGGAGATGTAATCCACGCCCGCGTTGGTGCGGGAGTCGGATGCCATCACAAGGCCCTGGTCGAGGCAGAGTCCAACGCAATAGGTCATTCGGGTGAATCTCCGAGGAGTGGAAGAGGCGGTCGACCCGGGTGATGCGGATCGACGAAAGCCGCCTTTCCACCCGAGCGGAATCACGAAAATACGAGCAGCATCGAACTTCGTCCGGGCAGCGTCAAGAACCCGCAGCTGGTCGGCGGTGCCGGCATGGGATTGTCATCGCGACGTGCGAGCATAGACAATGAACGTAACTGTCGGGTCATCCGGCGACCTATCCGGGGAGAGTCAGGTGAAAGAACGCAACGTCGACGTCGCCATCATCGGCTCCGGCACCGCCGGGCTGAACGCAATGGGGCAGGTCCGCCGAGCGGGCAAGAGCTTCGTCCTGATCAACGGGGGCGAGCCGGGAACGACCTGCGCCCGGGTCGGCTGCATGCCGTCCAAGGCCATGATCCAGATCGCCGAGGATTATCATCGGCGCACGCATCTGGGCAAGTTCGGCATCGACGGTCATGAGGGCATGACCCTGGATATCCCCGAGGCGCTCGAGCATGTCCAGGACCTGCGCGACACCTTCGTGGATCGCGTCCTCGGCAGCAGCACCGACGACATGCCGGAGGATCTCTTCATTCAGGACTACGCCCGTTTCGTCGAGCCGACCCTGATCGAGGTCGCCGGTCAGCGGATTCGCGCCAAGGCCGTCGTGATTGCGACCGGCTCGCGACCCTTGGTGCCCGAGCCCTGGAAGGCGTTCGGCGACCGCGTCATCACCACCGACGACATCTTCGAGCTCGAGGACCTGCCCGCCGCGATGGCGGTGATCGGACTCGGGACCATCGGTCTAGAGATCGGTCAAAGCCTGGCTCGGATGGGCGTGGAGATCACCGGGTTCGATGCGCTCGACCATATCGCCGGGGCTCAAGACCCGGAGGTCAACCAATCCGCCATCGAGGTGCTCGGCAAGGAGTTTTCCATCCATCTGGGCGTGCCCGCCGAGATCGTCGAGGAAGGCGACCGGTTGCGGGTCACCGCGGGCGAGCAGAGTGTCCTGGTCGACAAGGTGCTGTGCAGTATCGGGCGCGTGCCCAACGTCGAGCGGCTCGGGCTGGAGAACCTAGGCGTCTCGCTCGACCCGCGCGGCATCCCGCCCTTCGATCCGAACAGCATGCAGGTCGGCGATCTACCGGTCTTCATCGCGGGCGACGTCTCCGGATACCGGCCGATCCTTCACGAGGCCGGCGACGAGGGCAAGATCGCGGGCTACAACGCCGCGCGCATCGACACCGCCGCCGCGCCCGAGCGCTTCCGCCGCAAGACCCCGCTCTTCATCAACTTCTGCGACCCCAACATCTGCGCCGTCGGGATGCGCTGGAACGCGCTCGACCCGGAGACCACCGCAGTCGGACAGATCAAGCTCGCGCCGGTCGGACGTGCGCTCATCATGGGCAAGAACAAAGGGGTCATCCGCGTCTACGGCGACAAGGCGACCGGTCGCATCCTCGGCAGCGAGATGATCGGACCCAAAGGCGAGAACCTCGCCCATCTTCTCTGCTGGGCGATCGCGCAGGGCCTGACCGTTGGCGACCTGCTGCGCATGCCCTTCTATCACCCGGTGATCGAGGAGGCCCTGCAGGCCGCGCTCTACGACCTTTATTCAAAGGTCGAGGCCAAGAACAGCGGTGGTATTACCGAGCTGGAGCGCCTGCAGGATTGACCGGGTGAAGAAGCATTTCCGGACCGGCCCGTGCGGTTTTCGTCGTCTTTAGACGACGCGAAGCGGAATGGGTCGGGTGGACACGCGCAGCGCAATCCACTCCGGATGCGGTTTAGCGTCAACCAAGAGGACATGAGATGGAGCTGTTGGACGGTATCATCCGGATCGATTCATTCCTTGCCGTGACGATCGGCATCGTCGTGCTGTTCGTCGGCAAGTTGTTGAACACCCAGATCGGTTTCCTGCGGGAGTTCAGCATCCCCGAGCCGGTGACCGGTGGGTTGCTCTTCTCGGTCCTCTTCGGGCTGCTCTATTTCGCCTCCGGGCACGCGATCGAGTTCGAGCTGCGCGCGCGCGATATCCTGCTGGTCTATTTCTTCACCACCATCGGTATCAATGCGAGCGCGCGTGATCTGCTGGCCGGGGGGCGCCCGCTCTTGATCCTGCTGGCCATCACGATCGCCTTCATGTTCGCGCAGAACCTCACCGGGATCGGGGTGGCCTCGCTCTTCGATCTGCCGGCGGCGGTCGGTGTGGTCGGGGGCAGCATGTCCTTGATCGGCGGGCACGGCACGACGATCGCTTGGGCACCGTCGATCGCCGAGAATTTCGGGATCAGCAACGCGATGGAGATCGGTATCGCCAGCGCGACCTTCGGCCTGATCCTTGCGAGCATCATGGGCGGTCCGATCGCGAAATTCCTGATTACGCGCCACAAGCTCACGCCCGTGCCGCAGGTCGTCGAAGAGATTCAGGACGTGGGGCTGACCGACAAGCAGCGCAAGGAAGGCGTCGATCACATGGACTTTCTGGGCGCCGTCCTCGCCATCCACATCTGCATCATCATCGGCTTCGCGCTGAACAAGGCGATTGCGGAGGCCGGTCTCATGCTGCCGCTCTTCGTGACCTGTCTCTTCGCGGGCATCCTCATCACCAATCTGGTGCCCAAGAATTTCTCCAAATGGAGCGGGGTGACTTGGCCGACACGCACCCCGGCGGTCGCGCTGATCGCCGACATCTCGCTCGGTGCCTTTCTCGCCATGTCGCTGATGAGCATGCAGCTCTGGACCCTGATTGATCTGGCCGGGCCGATCTTCACCATCCTGGCAGCCCAGTTCGTGCTGGCGGTCGTGGTGACCCTCTTTGTCCTGTTCCCTTTGATGGGCAAGAACTACGATGCGGCGGTCGTCTCGGCCGGGTTCGGCGGCGTCACGCTCGGCTCCACACCCACGGCCATGGCCAACATGGCGGCGGTGACCCAGCGATTCGGACCGTCGCACCGGGCCTTCATCATCGTGCCCCTGGTCTCGGCCTTCTTCATCGACCTGACCAATGCGATGGTGATTCCCTTCTTCCTCAGGACATTTTCGGGTTGAGCCGACCGACGCAGCCCCGAGGGATCCACCGATCCTCGGGGCACTTCTCGCGTTTGGGTGCGACTCACAGGTCTCGCGGGATGTAGACATACGCAGGCGGGACGCCGGCGCCGACGATCTTGATCGCGTTGCTTCCGAATAGACTGCCGAGCGAGACGGTCTGCCCGGCCGGGAAGTCGCCGATCTTGACCTCGTTCCCGGTCACCTCATAGGTACCGGTGCCGGGCGGCATCACGAGCGAGACTTGGCAGGGACTCGATTGACAGGTGCCCGTCTCTCCGGGCTTGAGCGTGATCTGCATGACCCCGGTCACGTGCTCGCCGCTCGATGCGCAGGCGGCCAGCAGCGCGGATGTGCCGACAAGCAGTGCGCGGCGGGCGAAACGGAATCCTAAGCCCGGAAGCTCGCCCCATTGCTCGAAGTTCATCGTTTCTCTCCTCTTGAGTGATGTCCCAAAACGGTTAAACCAAGCCGCGCAACGGATCGCTGCACGCCACGAGGGCCGTAGGTTTTATCGAGCCGTGCGAGGCGCACCCGACCGTCGGCGGACGTTGTGCTTCCTATCGTCAGCACAACCTACGAGTATGAAGGGAGATCGCCCTCGACCCGTCAGGGCACAGGTCGCGCCATCTGATCCACATCCAAGCCCATCTGACCGACCTTTTGATTCAGCGCCCGAAATCGGACACTCATGTCCGAGACGCTGGTCGTCATCCCGCCGACCCGCTGCTCCATCTCGACGAGGTCGTCGGTCATTGCGCCGACGTCTTCGTTCATCTGCGCCACCTTCACCGCCAATGCCTCCATCTGCTCGCGCAGCACGGGCATGAGACGGACCTCCTGCTCCATCAGGGTCATGTCGTCGCGAATCTCGGACATGCGTGCCGAGACGGTCGCGAAATGGCCGTACATCTCGTTCAGGTTCGCGATGATGGCCCGGGTCTCCATCATCAGTTGATTGACGAAATAGAGGTTGGCGAGCGCGAGGATGCCGATGAGCACGAAGAAGACGCGAGGCGCGACCGCCTTGCGACCGGCCTTCTTCTGGTCGCGGATGCGTCGGGTCAGGTCCGCTTCCGTGCCTTCGAGGATCTCGATGATCCGATCGGTCTGTGTGTTGTCGGGCATATCCATGATCCGAGCGGGTTCAGCGAAACGGGTTCATCTGGTTGAAGAAGCGCATCGGCTTGGACATGTGATTGACGTCCTGCATCATCCGCATGAGGCTATCGTCCATTACAGCAAAGGAGAGACTCATGTCGTTCACCTGCAGGGTCATGAGACCGAGGTTCGTATTCATGGTCGCCACGCGTTCCGTCATGGTCCCGATGCTGCCGCTCATGTGTCCGACGTTGCCTTGGATGTTGTCGACCTGAGCGATGATCCCGGGCAGGCTGGCGACATCCTCGGTCATTCGGGCCATGCTGCGGCGAATGCTGAACATGTCGTCCGACATGACGCCGAAGTGGATGTTCATGGTCGCCACGGCATTGCGGAGCTCGGGCGCTTGGACAGAGAGGATGATAACCAGCAGAGAGATCGTCAGGACGACGGCGAAGAGATCGAACAGCGCCAACCTCGACAGCACCGAGATCCGTCGATCGAGAAACTCTTGTCGCTCGCCGAGCAAGCGAATGACCCGTTGCAGGCGGTCGATCGCCTCGTCGATGCGGTCTTCATCGGCCATGCGGAAGGTGTCCTCGTCAAGCTCGGGTGATCATCGGATCGGCTGGATCGGGCGGAGCGACCTCGCCGCCGGCCCGCTGTCGCTCGCAATGCGCGATCAAGAGCGCGCACGCCCGATCATCGGGGGCATAGAGCCTAGCCTCGCTGAAGGCCGCGATGGCCTCGTCCCAAGCGCCCTCACGGTACTTTGAAAAACCCAGCTCGCACAAGCGGATGAATTCGGGCTCCTCGGCGTCGAGGGTCCCGGCCGCCAGCGCTCGGACGACCTCCGTCGGCAACCGGCTCTCGACGAGCACCATGGTCTCCCGCATGCCGCAAATCGCTTGGTCCATCTCGCGGATCTCGCGAAACGCCGACTTGACCGGGACGACCTCGCCGGGCCGGAAGAGACGCAGCAGCTGGGTGTTGCGTGTGAGCTGCTCGACGGACTCCGCAAAGGTCGCCGCTATCGGATAGACCACGAAGAGTGCCAGCATGACGATGATCGCCGAGACCACGATGGATTCCTGCAGGGCGCGTTGCGCCTCGCTCAGGAGATCCGCCTCGTCCAAAACGATGACCAATCGCCACGGCAGACCGAACCCCTCGCCGAAATAGACGACGTTCGCAAGATAGGTCCGGCCGTCCGTCACGGACCGATAGGCGTGGTCGGATCGGGCCGAGGCGCCGAAGGGTCCGATGGATGTCAGGGCGTTCCTGACCCAAGGCAGCGCGATCTCGCTCGTCGTCGGCAGGTCGTTGGTATCTGCCGAGCCTGCGTCCGGGCCGACGTCCGGGCCAGTGTCGGAGCGGGCGCCGATCTCGAGGCGATGCGGATAGGCGATGAGACGATCACGGTCGTCGAGCAGGAAGGCCGCGCTGTTGGGTCCGATGTCCTGGCGCGAGAGAAACGCCGAGAGGCTGTCGAGCGTCGCGTCCGCACCCAGCACGGCCAGGATGCGGCCCTCGCTGTCCAAGAGCGGGTAGGTGGCCGTAATCCCCAAACGGCCGGAGCCGCTGAACCGATAGGCGTCGGTCCATTGCAGGCGTCTCTCCGGGCGCGTGTTGACGTACCAGGGACGCTCGCGCGGGTCGAATGCGGGCTCCCGCTCGAGGTGCGCGAGGGGCCGGTAGTCGCGATCGCGCACGATGATGCGCTCCGTCGGCGGCGTGGCCCCGCGGTCGATCACCCGGGTTGCGGGCTCGGGCTCGGTCCGGGCCTGCACGAAGTTGCCGGCCTGATCGGCGATATAGAGGCCGGTCAGCTCCGGGGTGAAGACCACCTGTTGCCAGAAGAGATCGGAGAAGAGGACCTGTCCGGGGATAACGCGTGTGGCGGCGGCGACCGCGGCATTCGACAGGAGGTGGCCTTCCGCCACCCGCACGATCCCGGTCGCGTGCGCGACGACCTTCTCGGCGATCTCCTCGACGATCCGGCTCGAGAGCTGATAGACGACCGACTCCGCACGCTCCGACATCTTGTAGACGATGGCCATGACCGTGAGCATCATCGGGACCAGGAAGAGGAGGAGGATGGCAAACCGGAACGAGGCCAGCCGCCTCGGAATGAGACGGGCCAAGCGGGTTGGTCGGAGGATCTTCATCGGTTAAACCGCGTCCGGAGTGAAATGCGTCATTTTCATTTTGTGGTGGGCTTAGGGATGTTTCCGACCTTAGTGGAAACGCGGTTTAAAATTAATATTTTTCATCACTTAAACCGCGCCAGTTCCGACAACTGTCGGAGCTGGCGCGGCCAAACCAAGCCAACAGACTACGCATATCGCACCGGGCGCGGTTTAATAGAGCGGCAGCAGCCAAGGCACCAGGAGCACGCTCATGATCATCACCAACAGCGTCAGGGGCAAGCCGATGCGAATGAAATCCGCAAAGGTGTAGTTGCCCGCGGTCGCGACCAGGGTGTTGATGGGCGAGATCGGCGTCATGAAGGCGCTCGATGCCGCGAGCGCGATGATCATGGCAAAGGGGTAGGGCGATGCGCCCAAGGCTTCTGCGACGGCGAGTGCAACCGGGATCATCAGGACCGCATTGGCCGTGTTCACGATGAAGAGGCCCAGCAGCACCGTGATCGCGAACAAGACGCCGAGCACCACATGGGGGCCGGCGCCCCCGATCCAGGCCACCAAGGCGTTCGCCGCGATGTCGACCCCGCCGGTGCGGTCCAAGGCGAGGGCGAAGGGCATCATGCCCACGATCATGACGATGCTTCTGAGCTGGATCGAGCGGTACGCCTTGTCCAGATCGATGCAACGAAAAAGGCCCATCAGGAGACAGCCGATCAGCGCGGCCTGGACGTTCGGGACAAGACCGGTCGCCATCAGGGTCACGACGACAACGAGCGTCAGAACCGCGTAAGGTGCGCGCTTGGCCGCCGGAAGATATTCATCGAACTCCTTGGGGAGGTTCAGCACGATGAGGTCGCGCGTGTCGTCCTGCAGCCGGCGGATCGTCTTCCAGGGGCCGACGAGCAGCAGGGTATCGCCGATCTTGAGTGTCTTCGCACGCAGACCGTGCGGTGCGTGCGCATCGGGGCCGCGGCGCATCCCGACCACCGTCATCTCGGAGCGGACCATCAGCTCCGCCTCCGCGATCGTCTTGCCGGCAAAGCGCGACTCGTCCGCGATCATGATCTCCACCATCCCGATGTCCTGCGACCGGTCGAGGAAATAGCGGCCCGTGCGTGGAAGCAGCTCGACCCCGTAGCGCTCGCAGAACTCGGCCACGTCGATGCGCTTCTCCTCGAGATCGACGTCGATCAAGAGGATATCGTGCGCCTGCACAACGGTCTGCGGCGTGCGCGGGAGCAATTGGCGCGAACGCCCGAGACCGCGTTCGATCAGGACGATCCGCACACCGATCTTCGCGGGCAGATCAAGCTCCCCCAGTGTCCTGCCGAGCAAGGGTGAGTCCGGGCGTACGCGCACCCGGTACTCGCGATCGGCGAGCCGGTAGCGCTCGACCCACTGCATCAGCTTCGGGCGCATTCGGGCCGTCGGTGCCTCGGCCGTCTTGGGCCGAAGCCAGCGCTGCGTGATGAGCATGTAGAGGGTCGCCACCAGCAGGATCGGCAGCCCGAACGGCGTGAAGGAGAAGAAGTTGAACCCCTCCGCGCCGGTGCGGACAAGCTCGTAGTTGATGACCAGATTGGGCGAGGTGGCGACCAAGGTCATCATGCCGCTGATGAGTGCGGCATAGGCCATCGGCATCATCAACTGGCTCGCCGGGATGCGGCGCCGGCTCGCGATCCGCAGCACCACCGGCATAAAGATGGCGACCACCCCGGTCGAGCTCATGACCGAGCCGAGAAGCCCCACCGAGAGCATCAGCAGCACAAGCAGTCGCCAGGCACTGTTGCCGCCCCGCTCGGCCAACCAGTCGCCGATGCCGCGCGCCACCCCGGTGCGGGCGAGCGCCTCGCCGATCACGAACATGGCTGCGATCAGGACGATGTTGGGATTGCTGAAACCGGCAAGCGCCTCCTGCATCGAGATCACGCCGGTAAAGGGCAAGGACACCATCATGATGAGGGCCACGGCATCCACCCGCGGCCTGTTGATCGCGAACATCAGGATCGCGGCGCCGAGCATGAGAAGGACAATCAGAAGGTCTTGCGACATGCCGTTTCCTCCGTGGCGCTGCGACTCGTGACCGGCCCGGCGCGTTCGCGCTCGGGCCGGGAATCCCGCGCTCCGACCCGAAAAGCGTTTATCCTATCGGAAACAGCCATGGATCTCGCTCGCGCTGCCGTGCGAGCGTTGATGGCGATGTGCGCGGCGTGAACCGATCGGCATCGGAGACCAAAACTCATGTTGTCCATGCAAGCCCGGTATCAGCAATCCGACCCTCAACCGACCCATGACGACATCATCCACTTCTCGGAGGTGAGCTGGGACGACTACGAGCGCCTGCTTGTGATGCGCGGCGATCATTCCGCCCCTCGGATCGCCTACCTGGAAGGAGAGGTCGAGATCATGAGCCCGTCGCAGACCCACGAGAGCATCAAGTCCATGATCGGCCGTCTGGTCGAGACCTATTGCCTGGAGCGGGACATCGTCTTCTCGACCTACGGCTCATGGACACTCAAGGACAAGGCGCGCAACCGTGGTGCCGAGCCGGACGAGTGCTATGTCTTCGGGACAGCGCCGGCCGAGCGCCCGCATCTTGCCATCGAGGTCGTTTGGACCCATGGCCGTATCGACAAGCTCGAGATCTACCGCCAGCTCGGCGTCGCCGAGGTCTGGTACTGGCGCCAGGGTCTCATCCAACCCTACTGTCTGCGCGGCGAGCGTTACGAGCCGGTGAGCGAGAGCCAGGTCCTGCCCGGATTGGATCTGCCGCTCCTGATGCGTTTCATCGACGAGCCGACCACCTCACAAGCGATTCGGGGCTATCGCGATGCGTTGCGGGGCGATGAAAGGGGCTGATGCCCGAAAGCGTCGCCGACGGTTGCCGTGAAACGGCCGACCCGCCCCGGGATAGTCGACTTGCAGTCGACCTCTTCACCCTGGCCCCACGACCAGCCGTTCCGGGTCCACCCTCAAACCACCAACCCAAACCCAAAAATCACCTAAACCGCGTCCCCGCAAGGGTATCAAGAACCCGCAAGCCTCGACACAGACGCCAACAGCACCCATCCCAACGGACGCGGTTTAGTGTTACCGTGAAAGATGCTCTGCGCGGGAGACAAACCCGCCCGTGACCGCCCGGCGGCCTGAAAAACACTCAAACTCTTACGAAGGCTCAGGCAGC
>NZ_FNNZ01000059.1 GCF_900106925.1 Thiocapsa roseopersicina | reverse complement strand
CTCGCCGACCTCTACGCCAACCCCACCGGGCGGGCGATCGCCGACAACAGCGCCCACACCCTCCTGCTCGCCCAGCCCGGTCACGCCATCGATCGCCTCAAGGCCGATCACCGTCTGCCGATGACCGCCGCGGGCGCGGAGATGCTCAAGACCGTGCACACCGTTCCCGGCGCCTACTCCGAGATCATGACCCTGACCGACAGCGGCGCGGGGATCGGCCGGCTGATGGTCGACCCCTTTCGGCAGCTCCTCTACTCCACCAAGCCCGCGGACGTGGCGGCGATCCGAGGGCTGCGCGAGCGCGGGATGAGCGTCGAGCAGGCGATCAACCGGTTGCTGGCGGGGGCCGAGGCGGAGGCGTCCGATGCCGCCTGAGAATCGCTCCGCTCCGGCGCGCATGTCCGGCGGCATCCTGTTGCTCGCGGCAATCCTGCCGGCGGCCCTCGCCGGCGGTTACCTCGGTGCCGAGTTTGCGACCCGACCGCTGCACGAGGCCATCGCGACCCGCCCGCCGGTGCTGATCGTCGACGTCGCCGCCGCCCTGGACGGGATCGTGCCCGAGGATGTCGGCGAGGCGATTGCGGACCTCCGTTCAACCGCCAAGCGTCTCGCCGACGGCGGCGTTCTGGTGTTGGACGCCCAGGCCGTGCTGGCGGCACCGCAGGACGCCTATGTGTTGTCGGGGAAGCAGCCATGAGCGCACGCACGGACATTGCTGCTTCCCCCGAGGCTCGCCTGGCGCGCACCGTCCGGCGCGGCCTGCCGGCGCTGCTCCTCGTCCTGGCGTTGATGCTCTATCTGGGGACGCGCTATCGCATCGCGATCAACGATCAGATCGACAAGTGCCTGCCGCCCTATACCGTCTTTTTGGTGGATCGGCACGACCGGACGGTCGAGCGCGACGGCCTCTACGCCTTCCTCGCCGGCGAGCGGATGGCGCCCTTCTTCCCGATGCGGATGCAGGTGATCAAGCGGGTCGTCGGCCTGCCCGGAGAGACGGTCTCGGTCACCGAACAGACCACACGCGTGGACGGCCGAACGGTCGGCGAAGGGCTGGATCTGGCCGGCACGCTGCGCACGCCCGCGGCGCAATTCGTCCGCGAGGTCGTGGTCCCCGCCGATGCCGTCTGGATCATGGGCGCCACCCGCGACAGCTTCGACTCGCGTTATTGGGGTCCGCTACCCCGTCATCAGATCATCGGGCGGGCCTATGCACTTCTGTAAGGCTGTCTCCGTGTTGCTCCTGCTCGCCCCGACGGCCTCCGCCCAGGCAAGCGAGCGCGCCGATCTGCGTGCGCTGCGCGATCAGGCCGGTGCCATCCAAGAGGCGGTCTCCGGCACGGCGCTCCCGGATTGGCTCCGGAATCCGCCCGATGCCTCCGCACGCGCGGGCGAGGCGCTCGGCACGGCCGAGCGCGAACGGATGCACCGACTGACCTCCGTGCAGATGCCCGCCGTCCCCGACGCGACCGCGACCGCAACCCCGACGCAGACCATCACGCTCCTGGTCTCGCGCGCGCTGGGCGCGGCCGCGCTGCGCGACATCTTCGCCACCGCGGCCCGACCCGACGTGCGGGTCGTCTTTCGCGGTGTGGCCGAAGGTGAACCGCTGATGGACTTCATGCGCGGGATCCACGCGGAGCTGCAAGGGCTCGATCCGATGCCCGCGGTCGAGCTCGACCCGACTCCCTTTCGCGAGGCCGGCGCCGAGGTCGTTCCGCTGATGATCCTGTCCGGACCCGACAGAGAAATCGCACGGGTGGCCGGCCTGTCGGATCCCGCCTGGCTGCGCGCGCAGGTGGCGGCCGGCCGGACCGGGGATCTGGGCGTGCGCGGCCCGGTCGAGGCGATCTCCGAACCGGACATGCTCGAGGAGATCGCGCGTCGGGTCGCCGCCCTGGATCTCGCGGCACTGCGGGAGCAGGCACTCGCGCGCTATTGGACGCGCGCGGTCTTCGAACATCTGCCGGCCGCGCGGGAGGCCCGCACGCGGGTGATCGATCCCGTGATCGAGGCGAAGGCCGACATCGCCCTGCCGGACGGAACCCTGCTGGTGCGCTCCGGCGAGAGGCTCAATCCGCTCGATCGCCTCGCCTTCGGGCTGCGTCTGGTGGTGTTCGATCCGACCGAGCCGGCCCAAGTCCAGACGGCGCGCACGCTGGGCGAAAGTGCCGGGACGTTGCGCCCGGTCTATCTGGCGACCCGTTTGGATCGCGCGGCCGGCTGGGAGGGTTTTCGCGCGCTCGAGGATGCCCTGGACGAGACGGTCTATCTGCTGACCCCGGACGTGCGCGAACGCTTCGCCCTGGAGCGCGTGCCGGCGAGCGTCGAGTCCGCCGGTCGTGTCTTCCTGGTGCGCGAGCATCCGCCGGAGGATCCTCGATGACGGCGATGAAGGCGATGAAGGCGCCCGCCCTGCCCCGCCTCGCCGGCCCTGCTCTGCTCCTCGCGGCCCTTCTGACGGCACCCCTCGGCGCAGCCGATGCCGCCGACCCCGCCTGCCCGGACGCCGAGCTGTTCTCCGGCAAGCTGATTACCGATGTCTGCTGGGCCTGTCTGTTTCCGATCCGCATCGCCGGCATGCCCCTGTTCGGCGGCAGCGCACCGGCGGGTGCGGCCTCCGCCCCCTTCTGCGCCTGCAACGACGGCCTCGGCGTGCCGCATCCGGGCTTCACCGTCGGGATGTGGGAGCCCGCACGGCTGATCGAGCTGGTGCATGCCCCGCGCTGCGCCCCGGCCCTGGGCGGGATTCGCCTGCCGCTCGGCAGTCGCCGGCTGCTCGGCACCGCCGGTCAAGCCGAATACGACGCAAGCGACACGTCCTTCTACAACTTTCACTGGTACGCCTTCCCGCTGCTGATCCTGCTGGATCTGTTTTGGGACGACCGCTGCAACCCGGACGGCTACGTCGATCTGGACCTGCTCTATCTCTCCGAGCTGGATCCGACCTGGAATCACGACGAGCTGGCCTTCTTCACCAACCCGGAGGCCGCCTGGCTCGCCAATCCGGTCGCCCTGGCCGCCTGCCTTGCGGATGCCGCCGCGGCCACCGCGGGCACCCCGATCGATGCGCTCTTCTGGTGTGCCGGGACCTGGGGCAATCTCTATCCCTTCACCGGGCGCGGCCCCACCGTCGGCTCGCGGGCCCGCGAAACCAGTCTGGCCTCGGCCCGGTCGCTCGCCGCTCTGCATCGGCGCGGACTCGCACGTCGCACGATGGGCAACGACGCGCTGTGCGGCGCACCGCTCGCGCCCTTCCTCCCGAAGAGCCAGTACAAGCTCACGATGTTCTATCCCCTGCCCGAGACGCAGCGCGCCCATGTGATCGGCGAAAGCCCGTTGACCTGGGGGGAATGGCGCAACATCCCCGCGGTCGGGGAGGACCATCTCTATCTGCTGTGGCGCTGGAACGACTGCTGTGCGACCTTCTGAGCGATACGCCTTCCCGGTCCGGGTCCTGACCGGCATCCTCTGCATCGCCCTGGTCTGGACGCCGTGGGCGTTGGTGTGGGGCGACGACTTCGCCGACGCCATCGACGCCGGCAAGGAAACAGGTCGCGAGGCGGCCGGCGCGCTGACGCTGCCGGCGCTCTCGGGCGAGACACTGACGCTGCCGGGCGGGGACCTGCGTCTCGACGCGCTCTTCCCCGGCGCCACCGGGGGCGACCCGGCACGCTTCTCCGGGCTCTACGGCAATCACCACGGCACCCTGATCCACGGCCAACAGGCCCAAGGTGCGCTGATCACCGAGGGCTCGGCGACCGGAGAGGCGTACCGCACCCTGCGCGGCGCGGTCGAGCGCTCCCGTCCCGACATGCGCATCGACCCGCTATGGGGGCAGACCGACGACGTCCTCGACAACTTCGGGGCGATCGCCGAGACCTTCGGGCACTGCGAGACCGAGACGACCTTCGAGAACGGCACCCGCGAGGTCCACGTCCCGGACCTGCGCACCTGCGATCGCTTGACCCCGCAAGGCGGCTCCTGCTCCTGGTATCACGATTACGAACTGCCCGCGCCGGACAGCCTCGTCACCGTGACGGGCAGTGCTGCACTCGAAGACTGCGGACCCGGCTGCAAGCGGGTCGTGCTCGAGCGCGCCGGGGCCTGGCATGGATCCGCGCAGCTGGCCCTGCAGACGCCGTTGGAGGGCGGCTTCGGGGTGAGCGATCCCTCGCGGGTGACGGACATTCGGGTGACCCTTGCCTTCGAGGAGCGCCCGGCGCAGCCCGAGCCCGCCGAGGGATTCTTCTTCGAGCGTTACCAGGGCTGGTATACGGCAACCTTTCCGGGCGAGCACCGCGTGCAGACCGTCGCATTCGGCTATACCGCGCAGCCGATGACGCAGGCGCTGCGCAACGGCGGGCAGTTCAAGCTCCGCAACGGCCATGCCTGGACCTTCGGCGACGGCACCATCCCGGAGATCGGCTGCGCTTGGTGCATTCCGCAGGTCTACGACGCCGCCTGGACCGGCGGGATCCGGCTCGAGGTGGAGATCCGTTACACATCCCCGCCGCTGCGCAGCGTCTGGGGTGCGAACGACGGCTGCCATGACCTGCTCGAGACCCTCGGCAGCGACTACTGCAGCGGTACGATCGACTGCTTGGGTTCGCCCCCGCTCGCTGCCGACGGCTGTTACGAGAACGGCGACGTGCGCATTTGCCCGGACGCCATGGCCACCCCGCCCGTGGCCGGTCAGAACCCCTTCTGCACCGAGATCAAGGTGACCGCGAGCTGCTCGGGCTTCAACCAAGGGCCGATGCAATGCTGGACCGATCCGCAGGGGCAGCTGCAGTGTCCCTACAACGACGGCGATCAACCCTCCGACTGCATCGCCTTGGAAGAGGATCCCGCCTGCGGCTTCATTAAGTCCGAGTGTGTGGAGGGGGCCGTCGACAACCGCGGGATCTGTTTTCTGTTCGAGGAGACCTGGGACTGCGGCACCGCGCGCACCATCCCGGTTCTGGAGCGCAACCGCACGCTGGACTGTGCCGGTCCGGTGCGCTGCCTCGGCACCGATTGCGCGGAATTTCCCGAAGAGCAATCCGCGGACTTCGCCAAGGCGGTCGGGGCCTTGCAGACGGTGCAGATGGCGGTCTCGGACATGCAGTGCACGCCGGGCGGGAGCTGTCGGGTGTTCTCGGGCAGCGCCCATCAGTGCAAACGCGCGGTCGGGGGGATCGTGAACTGCTGCACGCGACCCGAAGGCGTGTCGCTGGCGGATTACGTCAGCCTGATCTTCGCGCTCGGGAAGATCGATGCCGCGATCATGGGGCTCGACAAAGGGGCCATGATCCGCGGCTCCTGGGAGACGCTGCGCCAGCCGGTCACCGCGACCTGGAGCGCGGTCAAGGAGTCCTTCGTCAGCGTCGCCAACAGCTTCACGGGCAAGACCGCGGCGGCCGCGACCGATGCCGCGGCCGAGGTCGGCCTGAGCGCCGTCAAACAAGCCCTTCTGAAACAAACCGCGGAATGGGCCGCGCAGCTCTTCGGC
>NZ_FNNZ01000068.1 GCF_900106925.1 Thiocapsa roseopersicina | reverse complement strand
TGTTGTTCAAGCACCCCGAGGGAGGCCCACCGCTCTCCCTCATACAAGTTGACGATTTAAGAGGAAAAACCCATCAGGGAAGGTGGCCGTACTCACCGACTCGCCGGCCGGCCCCAGCGAGCGCACGAACCGATACAGCGCGACCAGGTCCGCGTCCGTCATCGCGCTCAGGTTGAACCAGGGCATCGGCGGACGTTTCGGCTCCCGCGCCCGCGTCAGCCATTCGGCTTCAGTCAGATCGTTGAGCAGAAGCCGCAGGTTGGTCGCATAGGTCGTGCCCCAGGGGCCCTGGAAGCCGACCGCGCTGCCGGTGAGCCACTGCTCGGTCGGGACCTCGCCGTTGCCTTGCATGTAACCCTCGGTGTGGCAGTCGTTGCAGCCGCTTACCTTGACCAGGTAGCGGCCGCGCTCGATGATCCGCGCCGGGTCGTTCAGGTCCGACATGGCCGAGTCGGTGAACGAACGCGCGACGGGCTCGACGAACGAAGCCGTCGAATCGGCGATTGGCTCGGCGTGGACGCCCCGCGGGTCGGCGGTGACCGCGTGGGCAACCAGGGCGAGGATGGGAAGGGCGATGCTGCGAGCGTTCATCGGGAACACCTCCAACGTTGAATGACGGGGAATAGGGACAGGTAGAAGGCTAGTCCCCAGCCCCGGGGTGCGTTGCTAAGTCTTCGCTAACGGATTGCTAAAAGTTCCTTAAACCCCGGTCCCTCACGGATCCGGGGTTCGGGAGATCGCCCGGAGACGGGCTGCGAGGCAGGCGCTGGCAAGTCATCGCCGAGCTTGTAGAATTCCGGCATACCCGCCGCGTTTGGTGACCGGCCCATGTCGATGCCCCAGATGGTGACCGCTCCGTCGCCGCCCGACCGTCCGCCGCCCGACCGTCCGCTGCTCGATCAGGCCCGGGTCGCGTTCTTGCTCGGCCCGGTTTCCATCAGTCTGGCGTCGCACGATGCCGCCGGTGTGCCATCCCTCGCCCGCGCCTTCGGTTGCCGTGTCGCAGCGGATCGCCGGGAGGTCGTGGTGCTCGTGCCGACGCGGACGGCCGAATCCCTGTTGTGCGATCTGGCCGCAGGCGCACCGATCGCGGTGGTGTTCAGTCGCCCCAAGACCCACGAGACACTGCAGCTCAAGGCCCCGGCGGCGCGTCTCGGACCGCTCGGACCGACCGATCCGCAGCACATGCGCGCGAGCGGCAACGCCTTAGCCGCCGAGCTCATCGCCCTGGGCTATTCGGCGGCCTTCTCCCATGCCCTGGTGGCCCCGAGCAAAGAGGACGCGGTAGCCGTGGCCTTCTTACCGACCCTGCTCTTCGACCAAACGCCCGGGCCGCGGGCCGGCAGGCGCCTGGAGCCGGGGCCATGACGGCGCCGTTGAGTGCCTTGCGGGTCTGTTTCGAAGGCGCTGTACCGGCGACCATTGCCACCTGTGCCGCGGATGGCACGCCCAATGTGGCCAAACTGTCGCACGTTCATTTCGTCGACGACCGGCACGTCGCCCTGTCCTACCAGTTCTTCAATAAGACCCGCGAGAACCTGCTGAATCGGCGCCGGGCGACGGTGGAGGTGATCGATCCCTTGAGTGCCGCCCTCTACCACCTGCACCTCGAGTATCTGCGCACGGAGACCGAAGGACCGCTGTTCGAGTACATGAAGGCGCGGCTCGCCGCCATCGCCTCCCACACAGGGATGAGCAAGGTGTTCCGCCTGCTCGGTGCGGACCTGTTTCGGGTCCTGCGCGTCGAGGCCATGCCGGGCGATGCGCTCCCGCAACCGTCCCCGCCGGCAGACCTGTTGGCCGGACTGCGGGCCTGTGTCGCCGCCCTGGCCCGCTGCACCGACCTGGCCCAACTGCTCGAGGTTACGCTGGCGGGCCTGGCGCAGCACTGGGATGTCCACCATGCGATGCTGCTGATGCTGGATCCGGATCAGCGGCGTCTCTATACCGTCGCCAGCCGCGGCTATCCGGAGTCGGGCGTCGGCTCCGAGGTGCGCGTCGGCGAGGGCATCGTCGGCGTCGCCGCCGGGGCCAGAACCCCGATTCGCATCGGCTACGTGGTCCAGGAGTACCGCTACAGCCAGGCGACCCGTCGGCACTTCGCCGACAGTGCCGACGGTGGTGTGCTGGAGACCGAGATCCCGTTCCCCGGTCTCGCGGATGCCGGCAGCCAGTTGGCCGTGCCTCTGCTCAGCGGCGATCGGCTGCTCGGTGTGCTGTATGTCGAGAGCCCCGTCGAGGAACGCTTCACCTATCAGGACGAGGACGCCTTCGTGGTGCTGGCTTCCCATCTGGCCCTCTCCATCGATGGGCTCGCGCGGGCCGCTGACCAGGCCTGCGAGCTGCCTTCCGCGTCCGTATCGGCGTCCGTCAGGCCCGGTGCGCCAGCAACCGCGCCGGCAGCTCGATCGATGGCCGCGTCTGGTGTCGAGGCATCGGGCGGGACGATCCAGATTCGGCATTTCCCCCACGACCACAGCCTGTTCGTCGACAACGAATACCTGATCAAGGGCGTGGCCGGGGCGATCTGCTGGAAGCTGCTGCGCGAGCACGCCGAGTCCGGGCGCGCGGACTTCACCAACCGCGAGCTGCGTCTGGATGCGTCGCTGCGGCTGCCCGAGGTCACCGACAACCTGGACGCGCGCCTGATTGAGTGCGGTCAGCGATTTTGATGGTTTCGCGATCAAGTTGCGTGATAGGGGTCGGCGAAGCGCTCCCCCGGTCTCGCGCGGCCGGGGTGTGGGC
>NZ_FNNZ01000025.1 GCF_900106925.1 Thiocapsa roseopersicina | reverse complement strand
ACCGGCCGCTTTCCTTCGGACTGACTGGCCGGATTGAATCAGAACCAGTGGCCACTTTCCTTCGGACCGGGTGGCCACTTTCACCGGAATACGCAATGTAGCCGGTCCAGACCGTCGAGGCGATGGATTGGCAGAGGTTGGACTTAGTCGAGTTGCAGTATTCGCAGTCGCCGCATTCCGGAATATAGAGCGGGATGACATGGTCGCCCGGCTTCAGGCCCTTCACGCCGGGTCCGCATTCCACCACCTCGCACCCGCCCTCGTGGCCGAGCACGCAGGGAAAGGCACCCTCCGGATCTTGTCCGGAGAGCGTGAACGCATCGGTGTGACAGACGCCCGAGGCGACGACCTTCAGCAGGACCTCGCCCTCTTTCGGACCCTCCACATGGGGAAATGGGGACAGACCACGTTTTTCTGCTAGACTTCGTGTACCCCTGTTTCCCTGCCCGGTCCCGTTCCCATGCCCAGACGCGCCCGGATCGTCGCCGCCGGTTATCCGATGCACGTGATCCTGCGCGGGATCGACCGGGCCGCGGTATTCTTCGACGACGCAGATCGGCGGTACTTCCTGGAGTGGTTAAGCGCGGCGGCGGCTCAGGAGTCGGTGTCCGTGCATGGCTACGTGCTGATGACCAACCATGTCCATCTGCTGATGACCGCGGAGCGCGACGCCGGGGTGCCGGCCGTGTTGAAGCACCTCGGGCAGCGGTATGTCCAGTATGTCAACCGCACCTATCGCCGCACCGGCGGGCTGTTCGAGGGCCGTTTCCGCTCCGCGGTGATCGAGTCCGACCCCTATCTCTTGGCGTGTCAGCGCTACATTGAGCTGAACCCGGTCCGGGCGGCCATGGTCGCGGCGCCCGGTGATTTTTTCTGGTCCAGCTATCGGGCCAACGCCCTCGGCGAGCGTGACCCCGTGGTTACGCCGCATCCCGTATACCGCGACCTGGCGAGTTCCGAGGATGCGCGCCTGTCCGCCTATCGCCGGTTGTTCGCGGTCGAACTGAGCATCGAGCTACTTCAGCGCCTGCGCGACTGCACCAACGGCGGTTTTGTCGTCGGGCGCCCCCAGTTCGAGCGGCAGATTGCCGCCATGGTTGGCCGGCGCACTTGGAAGGGGTCCCCGGGACGTCCGCCCAAGGAGACCGACGTCGGAGCGCAAACGGAATTGGCCTTCTAGAAAACGTGGTCTGTCCCTGTTAACACGCGGTCCCTGTTAACACGCGAGCTGCGCCTCGCGCTCGATAAGCTGGGTTATTCCGATGCCAACCTGCGCCGGGCGTGGCAGGATGCCAGGAACGAAGAGATCGCCGCCTCGATCATCGGGTTCGTCCGTCAGGCCGCCCTCGGCGACGCGCTGATTCCCTTCGAGGAACGGGTCCGCGCCGCCATGCAGCGGATCCTCGCCAAATACCCCTGGAGCGATCCGCAGCGCAAATGGCTCAAGCGCATCGCGGAACAGATCGAGCGCGAGATCGTGGTAGACCGCTCGGCGCTCGACCGTGAGCCCTTCCAGGCGCATGGCGGTTTCAGTCGTTTGAACAAGGTGTTTGACGGTCAGCTCGAAGCCGTTCTAGGCGAGCTGAACGAGGCGCTCTGGGACGAGGCGGGATGATCAGCCGCGGCATGCCGACAACGCCTGTTAGCCGTTTGAAGACAAACAGCAATAAACTCCGCGGTCGAGTCAGTACCAAGGGGCGATTCACCCGGACCTGGGTCTTGATACTGAAACGACTTCACATCACCGGCTACGCGGTGCACCCACGCTAAGGACCTTTGCCCTCGCGTGGGTGTCCCTTGCCGGTCCGTGGCTTAGCGGATGCTCCTGCGCCGAGGTGCGGGCTTTACTGCTCGAAGCAATAGAGATGCAACTGGATGGAGCAATAGAGCCAACCGCCGGTGTGCGTCCAAGCCGCGGTCGACGCCCCGTAACTGCCCGTGTCTGCGTGGTCCGTGGCGTATGGTGGGTCCAGGGCGCCCCATGCCCGGCACGTCGTATCCAAGGTGGTCCTGGCGGGGGTCCCCGCTGCGACCGTGTTGGTCCACACAGACGTGGGGGCTAAGGTAAGCTCGGTTCCGTATTCGTCCTTATTTATAGGGTGCTTGATGGTGCCGTCCGTTAAATCCTCCCAATTATCCGCGACGAGGGTTTCGTCAACGAGTTCATAGGGGGATTGGCACCGTGTGAATGTAGTCGAGGGCGAGGACGTGCCGTCGGCTATCCAAGCTTTAAATGTTCCAGATATACCTGCATCCTCTGCTGCCGTCTGGCACTTGGCGTCTGCCCCTGCAACCCCGCCTAAATTTGCAGTGAATATTTGACGCGTGACAAAGACGAGCTTGGGCGTAGGCTCGCAACTGCCGTCTGCCCGCAAAGGAGCGCCCTGACCCCACGCTGATCCGTTCAGCGGGCCGTAAATACACCACTGAGCGGTGTCCATGTAAAAGTCGCCATCAATCCCCTCGACAAACTCGTCCGGTGGGCCGCATCCATTCAAGATCGTGTTGCCATCGCTCCCTGCCGGTCCTACTGGTCCTTGCGAGCCATCCGTACCATTGGTACCTGCTGGACCTGCCGGACCTGTCGAGCCATCCGCGCCTGCCGGACCTGCCGGACCGATCGAGCCAACCGCGCCTGCCGGACCTGCTGGACCTTGCGCACCATCCGCACCTACGAGGGTGATCGGGTCGCCCCAGCCTGCTTCACTCTTTGGTCCATAGATGTCCTGTGTGGTGGTGTTGATATAAAAGTCACCGTTGTTGCCCGTTGCCGTATCATCGGGGGTGGTGGCGCCGCTCAGGACGGTGCGCCCATCCGTACCATCCGTACCATCCGTACCATCCGTACCATCCGTACCATCCGTACCTGCTGGACCCGCCGGACCTGTCGAGCCATCCGCGCCTGCCGGACCCGCCGGACCTGTCGAGCCATCCGCGCCTGCCGGACCCGCCGGACCTGTCGAGCCAACCGCGCCTGCCGGACCTGCTGGACCTGCTGGACCTTGCGCACCATCCGCACCTACGAGGGGGATCGGGTCGCCCCAGCCTGCTTCACTCTTTGGTCCATAGATGTTCTGTGTGGCGGTGTTGATATAAAAGTCACCGATGTTGCCCGTTGACGCATCATCGGGGGTGGTGGTGCCGCTCAGGACGGTGCGCCCATCCGTACCATCCGTACCATCCGTACCATTGGTACCTGCTGGACCCGCCGGACCTGCCGAGCCATCCGCGCCCGCCGGACCCGCCGGACCTGTCGAGCCATCCGCGCCTGCCGGACCTTGCGCTCCGGTCGCTCCGGTCAAACCTATTTGACCCGTTTCGCCGGTATCACCTTTTAGACCTTGCGATCCTGTCAATCCCTGAATTCCCTGATCGCCTTGCTGGCCCTTCGCGTTCCAGGTGATTTTTGTCTCCACGCCCGAACATTTTTGTCGAGTATTAGAGGTATCAATCAGCCGAATTGTTTTTAAGAAATTTGAGTAACAACCCGTGTAAACTCCGTTTGCGTCTGGAATGGCGGCTTGGGCGTTGTTGGTCATCGGCAGCAGGCCGATACAGGCGGCGGCGATCAATCCACCTTGAATCCTTCTGTTAACCATAAAATACTCCATGTTATAGTCATTTATCCCACATCTGGGGTCCTATGGAATAGCAGAAATGCGATAGAAATTGATCTGGCACGACATGGGTCCTGAGTTCGCGAATCACAATGACAGGTCATCTTGCCTGTCGGAAACGGATAGAGAGAGTCACCGCGTTAGGACAAGTTCGAAACAAAAAGTGCCAGCTCGTAAAAACCGTATCGCGTCATCGTCAAAGGGTTAACCGGCATAGCCGGCTGCAGGCACTGTAGTCCCCACGAAAAAAGTGCTTGCTATTACAGCAGAGTATACCGAATTATGAAGTTTTTTCATGTTGACTCCAATTAATATCATCCGGTTACATCGGAGGCTTTCGTCTGTTGGCAACTCGATGTGGCTATACGGAGTGGCCAAGGCGACTTCGCGGTTCTTGGGCGGCACGGACGCGGCGGATCAGCGCCAGAGCTCCGAAAGTCTTTTATGAACCAAGAGAACTACTTCACAGTTTGTAGACTCAAGGTGCACATGCAGATGTGAACGGCGTCACGTTTCAAAGAATCGAAAACTTTATCTGCACGGACACGGCCTTGCAGCTGCGCGCCATCGTCGGCCAGGCGCAGGAGATCGCGGCCCGCACCACGGACGCCAATATCATCCCCTTCGTGCCGCCGGCCATCCCCGGGCTCGGCAACTCCGGCGGCTTCTCCTTCGTCCTGCAGGACTACACGGGAGGCGATCTCCAGGAGTTCGCCGCGGCGATGCGCGGCTTCATCGTCGCCGCCAACGCCCGATCCGCCGTCGGCAGCGCCTACAGCACCTTCCGCGCCGATGTCCCCATGCTCTTTCTGGAGGTGAATCGGGACAAGGTGCAGACGCTGCAAGTCCCCATGACGGAGCTGTTCTCTACCCTCCAGGCCCAGCTCGGCTCCACCTACATCAACGACTTCAACAAATTCGGACGCACTTAGTGGGTCATGGCGCAAGCCGAGGGAGACTTCCGCAGCACGCCGAGCGACATCCTGCGCCTGTTCGGAGCATGGGGTCAAGTCTTGCGGGAACATGGGGTCAAGTCTCAATACGTAGGGAGCATCGGGGAGTGCTCGGCCTACTCAAAACCCCGATGCCTCCCTTTGAAGGGTGCCGGGAGGATGTCGCACGTCTAGCCTTTAGGATGCGATGAAGGAGCACGGGGTCATGAAGGAGCACGGGGTCAAGTCTTGAAATCACGCAATGCGAAGGGAACATCGGGGAGTGCCCGGCCTACTCACAACCCCGATGCCTCCCTTTGAAGGGTGCCGGGAGGATGTCGCACGTCTAGCCTTTAGGAGGCGATGTGCACGGTCTGGATCCGGGAGAATGCGGAAGACTTGGGTCAAGACTGGATCCCGATGCCCGCACGATCAACGCCGGCATCGCGGATGCACCGCCCGCGCGTTCCAAAACCCCGGATCCTACCGCGTAAACTCGCCCACGCTCCCGCCTCCGTCCGTATTACACAACGTCCTTATTTCGCAGTCATTACCCAACCCGTCAACCGACTCCCGCGCATTTTTTCTTGACAGAAATATATACGCAATATATATACAAGACTATGGAGTTCGAATGGGACGATGCGAAAGACGAAGCAAATATCAGGAAGCATGGAATCTGCTTCGCTGAGGCCAAGCATGTTTTCGACAATCCCGTTCTGACACGGATCGATGACCGCGCCGACTACGGCGAGGTTCGCGAGATCAGCCTTGGTCTGTTGTCGCCGGATGCACCTTTGATGGTGCTGCATACGGCGCGCGGTGAAAAAATCCGCCTGATATCGGCTCGAAAGGCAAGCCGCCGGGAAAGGGTGATTTACGATGACTATCGCGAAAGATCGTTTGAAACAGATTGAGTCTATTTCCGAGAAGGAGATCGACTACTCGGACATACCGGAAACCGATGAGGCGTTTTGGGCGAAGGCGGAGCTTCGTCTTCCGCAGACCAAGAAGGGCGTCTATCTACGGCTCGATCCGGACCTGATCGATTGGCTGAAACGCCAGGGTCCGGGCTATCAGACCAGGATCAACGCGATTTTACGCTCATATATGGAGACGCATGAGCCGCGCTGATTGATCCGCCTTTTTCGAAACGGACGCCGCGAACAGAGTCGCTGGTACCGTATAGCGATGGCAGAAGTGTTTGGCCCCCTCTCTACCTGGCAGTGATGACCGGCGCAGGATGATATGGATTGGATGTTCACCACGATTCTCGTCGGAGCCGGACTGATTGCCCTGTCCATTCTGACAAGTGCGTTGGCGTTTCGCTTCGGAACCCCCCTGCTGCTGGTGTTTCTTGGTATCGGACTTGTCGCCGGGGAGGACGGTCTTGGCCTTGTCTTTGACAATGCGGAGGTTGCCTATTTTCTCGGCAGTCTTGCGCTGTCAGTGATTCTGTTTGACTCCGGTTTTGGAACGCGCGTACAGACCCTGCGGCGTGCGGCGGGTCCCGCGTTCGTATTGGCTACGGTCGGTGTGTTGCTCACCACGATTTTGGTCGGCGGAGCGGCACGCATTTTGTTCGATTTGCCATGGTTGTATGCGCTGCTGATGGGCGCGGTCATCAGCTCAACCGATGCCGCCGCAGTATTTTTTCTGCTGCGTACCGGTGGCGTGAAGATTTACAAGCGCGTCCGCTCGATGCTCGAAGTGGAGTCTGGCTCGAACGACCCGATGGCCATTTTTCTGACTGTGCTGTTCATCGAGTTGATTCTCGCCGATACCGACGGCAACCTGATGGCGAGCTTTGTGACGGGTTTCGGTCTCCAGATGGGGCTCGGACTTGTGGCCGGGCTGCTCGGTGGCTACCTGATTGTCGAGATCGTCAATCGGGTCCACCTCGAAGAAGCGCTCTATCCGATCCTGGTCATGTCCTGCGCGCTGTCTGTCTTCGGGCTTACCGCGTCTTTCGGTGGTAGCGGATTCCTGGCGATCTATGTCGCTGGAATCGTGGCCGGGAATCGGTCGATGAAATGGGCCTCGGCCTTGCGTCGCCATCAGCAAGGCATGACCTGGTTGGCGCAGATCGTGATGTTTCTGGTCTTGGGGTTATTCGTCACGCCGTCTCAATTCGGCGCAGTGCTGCTGCCGGCGTTGTTGCTTGGAGTCTTCCTCATTGTCATAGGACGCCCACTTGCGGTTCTCCTGTGCCTGCTTCCTTTTCGGTACGACCGACAGACGATTACCTTCAGTGCATGGGTGGGGCTGCGTGGCGCGGTGTCGATTCTGCTTGGAATTCTGCCCACCGTAATGGGGGTCGAAGGCTCGGACATTTTCCTGAATGTGGCTTTCATTATGGTTGTGACGTCTCTAATCATACAGGGCTGGACGATCAAGCCAGCAGCGCGATGGCTAAAGCTCGTCGTGCCGTCCGGGATAGGGCCGCTCGAGCGTATAGAATTGGAGCTGCCGGGCAATCCGAAGCATGAACTGCTGATCTATCGAGTGCTGGAGGATAGCCCTCTTATTAGCCGTGCGGCCACCTTGCCTCGATGGGCACGCCCTTCACTCGTGGTCAGGAATGGTCGTTCGATGCAACCAGAGCACGCCGGAACACTGAGGGCAGGGGACTTCGTCTATCTCTTCTCACCCCCGGAATACACGACACTGCTCGATCGTTTGTTTGCGCAAAACAAGAGTCCGGACCAGAACGACAAAGAGTATTTTGGCCAGTTTTTGATCAATACGGATGCACAGATTGTCGACTTGCTCAACGCTTACGACCTGCACGCACCGAAGGAGCTTGCACCCGCTCTGACGGTCGGAGCGTTCATGACGTCCGAGCTCGGGGGGTTGCCGGTTGTTGGAGACCGCGTACCAGTCGGAACATTCGACCTGGTGGTCCGAGGAGTTCGCCAGGGAAGGATCATTACGGAGGTGGGTCTGGCGCTGCACCGTGAGAGCCGAGCCTCGGCGTATGTGCGTAAGTCTCAACAGCAGGCGAACAGTCTTCCCATGAAGCTTGCAAAGCTGTTGAGTTACAAGTCCTAGCGGCAACAAGGAAGACGCAAACAATCCGAACCCGGCTTCAGTCATTGTCGGGTGTAACCGCCACAAGTCGAATGGTCGATCAAAAAGGGGGCGTGCGGTTGATCTCGCCGCCAGTATGCAGTGTAGCGGTCATTGAAAGGGTTGCTTCGCAGGAAAGCGCAATAACCGCTGATGGCAGGGACTTCCGGATTGCCGCCCGAGCTGGGCGACAACTCCGTGGAACCGAGTTCCCTCCGAGCACTGCGAGGCGGGTGTCCGATTCGCGGCTCGCCATTTCTCCGGGGCATCAGTGAGCGCTGCGTGGCGTCATGGCAACGCTGATGCGACTTCGCTGACCGTCCGCGATGCTGCAGGTCATCGCGCAAGCCGAGCTGATCTTTCATGGTTGGACGATTCCCCGCCTGGCGCGGCGGCTCAGGCTCAAGGTGCCGGCGAAACCGGGCCCGGACGAGTGCCTGGAGCTGACGCCTGCGCCGGCGGACGGTCACGCCATCTCGGGCACCCGCGCGCTCGGACGTCGCGCGAGCGATCTGCGCAATTCCACCGATGCCCGGGCCGTGGCGGTGCTGGGCGACGACCGGATGCTCACGGCGTAGGTCGCGGGTCCCCTAGCCCCGGGTGACTGGCTCGATTTGGTTGCCAAGGATGCCGACACCGCGACGCTCGGCGATCTGCCGGTGTCTCGGGTAGCCCTTGAGTTCCTCGACGAGCGGGTGTTTCTTCGTTGATGTCGTTCTGAACGGCAGTGCGCCCCTCGGCGCGGTCGCGGCCCGATATGGCCATCCCGTCCGGGACGGGATGGAAGGCATGCCCTGGGAGCAATTCATGTGTGCCAAGCTCGACGAGCTGGCGGTCGTCGGGAACCGGGTTCGTTTAGGGAAACTCGAGCTTGTCATCCGCGACATTCGGGATGACAAGATCACTCGGGTCGGTCTGCGCATTCCGACTCACCTGGAATGATCAACTGTCTAAGGTGCCGCACCGCACCATGAGCCGAACAGGAGTCTGAGATGAAACGGTTCAGGAACATCCTCTTCGTCGTGGATCCCGAGAAGGGCTGCAGGTCCGCCTTCGAGCGTGCGGTCCTGCTGGCCGAGAACAATCAGGCGGAGTTCGTCGTCGTTGACGTAATTCCCCGCGTGAGCGCCGGATTCCGCCTTCGCGGCGGCGGCACAACTGCAGAGGAACTGCAGGCTGCAGCGACGGAGCAGCGCCTGCACCGTCTGGAGTCATTGATCAAGCCCTACGAGCCGCGGCTCGGCATCCAGCTAAAGATCCTGACGGGGACGCCCTACCTCGAGATCATTCGCGAGGTCCTGCGCAGCAATCATGACTTGGTGATCCGCCCGCCGGAGGATGCAGGCTGGTTCGGCCGTTTGTTCGGCAGCGACGACATGAACCTGCTGCGTCAGTGCCCCTGTCCGGTGTGGGCCGTCAAGTGCAAGGGCTCAGGGTCCTTTCGACGGATCCTGGCGGCAGTGGATGTGGACGAGAGCAGCCTGCGGCCCGAGGAGATGCGGCATGCGATGAACCTCCGGATCCTGGAGATCGCGGGGTCTCTGGCGCTGTCGGAATTTGCCGATCTGCATGTCGTCCATGTCTGGGACGCCATCGGCGAGATGCTCCTTCGCGGGACCGTTGTCAGTACCCCGGACGCTGAGGTCTCTGCCTATGTCGACCAGGTCCGAGAGCGCCACGCGAACTATCTGACGGTACTCCTGCAAGAGGTCACCGGCATCTTGGGAGCGGATGCGCTGGACTATCTAAAACCGAAAACGCACCTCGTGCGCGGAGAGGCCCGAAGGAAGATCCCGACGCTCGCACGCAAGATCGGCGCCGATGTTGTCGTGATGGGCACGGTCGGCCGTGGCGGTATCCCCGGCTTGCTGATGGGCAACACGGCCGAGGCCATCCTGCAACAGGTGGATTGTTCCGTGCTTGCGACCAAGCCACCCGGTTTTGTCACATCAGTTGCACTGGACGGCTGAGCGCGCGCAGCATCGCCGAAATTCGGCCCGCGTCGACGTCGAAATGGTTGTAGCCAAATCAGCTCTTGTCCAAGCCGTCCGACAAAGGTGTTGCACCCAAGTTGGACGGCTTTTCTCGTTGCGGCTCCGCAGCGGGGAGTCGGCGCGCGAGCGAGCGAAGACATCACGGTTGAAAGTAGACGATGTCTTCCAGACTCACCCGCCCTTTCGCCAGCCCCAACCGCATAGCCGGCGTTTGCTTGTCCATGCCAACGAGCACGTAGTTGTAGAAGACCCTGAACATTTCCAGGAGCTGCACAATCGAGCGCGGATTGTACGCACTGTACCCGTGCCAGACGCGGCGGTTGTTGCTGGCGGTCGCGATGGGGCGCTCCAGCAACGAGAGGCGCCGACGCACTTGCATGAAGAAGGTGTCGATGGCGTGCAAACTGGCCTTGTTGTAGAGCCGGGCTAAATGGTCCTCGTCATAGTCGTCATGGTCTGTCAGGTAGCAGACGGCCTTCTCAGGCTCGCTCATGCTCGGGAAGGGGTGCGTGAGCCACCGATCCTTCCAGTGACCGATAACGGACATGTCGGCGAGCGCTTCCTTGATGAGGAGCAAGCGTAGCGCCTGGCGATCCAAATCGGGGCGCTCTTCTTCCAGGGCGTGGAAACGCTCACGGCTGCGCTTCAGGGCATGCTTGCGATCATCGACGGTCATGTCTTTGTTGATGCGCACGTAGAAGGCATCGGCGGAGCGCTCAGTCACCCGTTCGGCGAAGGCGCCCAGCACGGCGGCGCGCATCCCCGAGTCCTGATCGAGGAACAGGCGGACTTTCTCCGCGCCCATGCTCAGGTCTCGCAAGAGGAAGCAATGGCCGTAGAGAGTGTATTCCGCATGGACCTGCATGCCACTCTTTGGCAGCTGCGTGGTCCGCCCTGGTTCCTCGAAGACCTCGACATCGGACCGAGACTCCGCGTCCTTATAGCGCGCGGCGACGGCGCCATTGAGGGTGCCGTCGGCGCTTGACAGAGCGCTCTTAGCCCTGTGCTGGGCCGCTGCGTAGTCGCTGGCCAACCATAAGCGGGCATGACGGCGGAACGGCATCTGCAACTCGCCATCGCCGAGGGTCGCGGCGTCCTGCTCGATGACGTCGGCCGCGACATCCGGGTCGAAGTTCAGGTGCATTCCGAACACATATCGGGTCACGTTGTCAGCGCTGCCGACGGCTGTGAGCTGGACGTTGCGCTTGTCTTCGCGTTGCGTCCAGTTCACGACGTAGTCCTGTCGGTCCACACCGATATAGAGCCGCGGGATCGAGAAACCTTCAAGCAGGCGCCGCTCCCGATGGCCGACGAAGGCCAGGCACTGACGATGAAGGAAGTCCAACTTCGGGTACAGCGTCCCGGGGGCGATATCGGCAATTTCACACAAGCGCCGGAATGGGCTCCTGTTCATCAAGAGCTGGAAAATCAGCCGGTTCTTGTGCGGCTGCTTCTGCCCGACGGTCGCGTCACCCACCGAAAAGGTCTTGGTGCAGGTGTTGCAGCGGTAGCGCTTGGAGCCAGAGCGGGTGGTGCCATAGCGGCGGTAGTGGGGTGAGCCGCGCGAGACTGAGATGCCATGATTGACACAATCGAAGTCAGGGCAAGATGGCTCCGGAGGCACACTCAGATAGACGCCAAGACGCTTGCGCTCCTCAGCGATGCCCTGGTTACTCTTGAGCGGCGGATACTCGCCGCAGGCATGGCACTTGAGCACCGGATACTGCCGACCAGCACTGACCACCGCATAGCGGTCACGTTGGGCGCCGCGCCCCGTGGTCTGGGCCGCTGGAATGCCATAATTCTCACAGCCGGGATTCTTGCAGAAGTTTACCTGGATCCCCTCGCATGCAGGCGGGATCCGAGGCATGAAACCTGCGGAAGAATTCTTCTCCAACGAATGATCCCGCTATCCCCAGTGAGATAGCGGGATCGTAGGCAGATGGCCACCCGAGCGCAACACCTTTGTCGGACGGCTTGGCTCTTGCCCCGATTCTTTCGTCAGGCGCGCATCAACATCTTACGCGAAGCCTCGGAGAGGCTCCTCGGGAGCTTATCAACAGCCCGATTCTTCGTCGGATCGAAAGCCATTCCAAAAACGACCGTTTTTGAGACGTCCACGCTCGGGGGTACCCTTCGGGGTGAGCCGCACCCTGCAACCTCAGAGCGCGCAACGGATCCAGAATCGGCGGCGTAGCAGTCCGCTTGTTTGCCGAAGAGAGGCACTGTCAGCGAATCCTACCTGCGTCTCCAATGCGTCCAGAACTGTCGCACACGACGAGGTGCCGAGCGGCAGGTCCGGGTCGGAAGCGGTCTGTCCCCATGCCGGTTCTGGTCGCCCCGAGCCGACTCGGTGATGGGGGGTGCACCCGACTTCTGAAATTTTGTTCAGTCCACCCCTGAAAACGACACTGTTGGCAAGGTATTTCTGACGGAAACCTTGGCCCGGAGGTTTTCCGTCGGCGAAATGGCGGCTGGTGATACGACTGTTGGGTCTACCCCATTTCGAGATGTTGTTGGGGCTGCCGCCGCCGAGTCGCGTGCGGATGCCGACGACGGTGGGGACAACGCCGTCGGCGACCAGCGCGTCGGCGGCCTCGTGGACCTGCTCGGAGGTGATGCCGGGACGTCCCATGACGTGACTCCGTAGGTGGTGGATCGGATCGCGGCGGGGTGCCGCCGTCGATAAATTAATAATACTTAATTAACGCCATATGTAAAGTTAAGATAAGGGCCGATTTCGGGTCGGAGGTCGGACACCGCTCGGTCCGCGGATGGGCGAGAATGCAGGGACCGTCGAAACAGCAGGACACCAACGCAATGAATCCCTATCGCCAGCCGGTCCGGTGCCAATGGCTGCGCGCGGGCCACCACGGCGGCGCTCGTGCGCTGCAGGATCTGGCCTTAGCACATCGACAACGGGCGTGCGTGGACGGTGGAGACGGGGCAGGTCTGCGGGCTGTCGGGCGAGGACCGGGATGCGGCGCTCTCGCTGTGCATGGACGCCTGATCCGCGGGGATCAGAGCGAGGCTTTCAGGGCGCTGTGTCGATCGGTTGCGGAAGCGTGACAGGGCGTGGGTGATGACTCGGAAGCGCACGACGGCGATCCGCAGTTTTGAGCGGGGTGCCGCTTAGGCCGAGGGTTGACCGCCGCCCTGCGGGCATCACCTTCGACGGAGTGACATGACGACATGAGCCAATCGATCGAAACCTCACCCCGCCTGTTGCTGGTCGATCGCAATCCCGAGCTGGTCTCGGTCCTGGCGTTGGCCTTCGGGGCGTATCCCGAAGTGCAGGTGCTCGAGGACGACATCCTGCGCGTCGCGCAGGGCTGTCTGGTCTCCCCGGCCAATTCGGCGGGCTTCATGGACGGCGGGATCGACCGGCTCTACCTCGAATTCTTCGGGCTGGACCTGCAGGCGCGGGTCCAGGACGCCATCCATCGGCGCTACAAAGGTTCCATGCCCGTCGGCGCCGGCTTGGCGGTGCCCACGGGACATGCGCGCATCCCCTACTTGATCGTGGCGCCGACCATGGCCTCCCCGGAGCGACTGGAGGATGCGCGCCCGAGCGGCATGGCCATGATGGCGGTGCTGGAGACAGCCTGGCGCAACCGCCGCGTCATCGATCGGGTCTATTGTCCCGGCCTGGGAACCGGGGTTGGCGGGCTGTCCCCGGCGGACGCAGGTGCCGAGATGGCGCTCGCCTACGGACGCTGGCGCACGTTGCGCCTCGGCGCCGGTGCCCATGAGGCAGTGAGCCGCACGTCGGGCGATCCGGCGTGATGAAATCGGCGCCCGAACTTGACACCTTTCGGCTCGTGAAGAGGACTCGACCATGATCCGGCCTTCGTTCCCGAACTGAGGCATCGGGTTCGATTCAACGCCGGTTAGGGGAAGGCAACAGGGATGAGCTTGTTGAACGGATCGCTCGACAAGACATCGAAGAGCGATGCCGAGCAGGCGGGCAGCGATCAAGCGAGCGTCATCGTCAGCTTTTCGTCAGCGCGCATCGGCTATCTTGCCCCCGAACCCGATTCAACCGAGGAGACACCCGATGATGAATCCACGTATCCCGGCCATGACCCTGGCCTGCTGCGCCCTCGCCGTTTCGCTCGGCGCTGTGGCCGACGACGACTTCTACGGCACCGTCGAGAGCCGACCCGCGGACGGCTCTGTCGGTGAATGGGTCATCGGCGGACGAACCTTTGCGGCTACCGCCGCGACCAAGATCGACACCGACGACGGTCCGCTCGACGTCGGCGCGTGCGCTTCCGTGGACAAGGAAGGCGAGCGCGTAGAGGAGATCGAGAGCGAGCCGGCGGGCAAGTGCCCGTGAGCGAATCGGAACGAAAGGCGAGGACTGCGACATGATCGACGCGAAGCGTTTGCTCGATGAATTGGTCGGCAGCGGTGTGGCGGGTGGCCTGGCCGGCGGTCTCGCCGGCGGGACGCTGGCCGGCCTGCTGAGCGGGAAGACGGGCAAGAAGGCCCGGAAGTTCGCCGGCTCCGCCGTGAAGCTGGGCGGGGTGGCCCTGGTCGGCGGGTTGGCTTACAAGGCGTGGCAGACCTATCAACAAGGCCAGCAGCCGGACGTCACGACGGCGATCGAGCCACCTCCGAGCGGTAGCGCCTTTCTGCCGGCGCCTGGCGATCCGCAAGGCGACACGACGCTCGGTGTGCTGTTGGCACGCGCCATGATCGCGGCGGCCAAGGCCGATGGTCAGATCGATGTCCAGGAGACCCAGACCATCCTCGGCCAGATCAATGGCCTCGCCCTTCCGGCCGAGGACAAGGCATTCCTGTTCGAGGAGTACGGCCGCCCGCTGGACATCGCCGGGCTGGCGGCGACGGTGCGCACGCCCGAGCAGGCGGCCGAGGTCTATACCGCCTCGACGCTGATGGTCGACCCGCCCTCGCCCCCGGAGCGCATCTACCTGAATGCGCTCGCCTCTGCGCTGGGTCTCGACGGCGCGCTGGCTGGACAGATCGAGGCAACGGTTGCCGTCAGTCGCACGGGGTAGGCGGAGGATCTGTCGCACCGGATGGACAATGACCCGAGGGTCCGGACGGGGTCCGGTCTGTTTGAGATAGGGAGAACGCGATGGGCTTGATGAACGGACTGCTCGGCAACGCCTCGAAGGTCGATGCCGAGAAGGCGAACAGCGATTACGCGAAGATCCTCGGCAACGGCGAGCAGATCGAGCACGCCTACCGGTTGGTACGCGATGCCGTCCTCTTCACCAACCGCCGGCTGATCCTGATCGACAAGCAGGGGCTGACCGGCAAGAAGATCGAGTATCTGTCGATCCCCTACAAGAGCGTGGTGCGCTTCTCGGTGGAGTCGGCCGGTCACTTCGATCTGGAGGCCGATCTCAAGCTCTGGACCTCGGGGATGTCCACACCGATCCAGAAGACCTTCAGCACGGCGGTGAACATCTACGAGGTGCAGGCGTTGCTGGCGGAGTATGTGGGGCGGTGAGTGTCGGGTGTCGGGGTGCACGACGGGTCGCCCGCGGATCCCGCGTGAGCGGCGTTCCGACCTCCGTGGCCTGCCGGTGAGATCGATCCCCCGACGTCCCGCAGCGCTCGCTGGCTCCGGGAAGGAAAACAATCGGGAGTGATCGGCTCGACCTTGAGCGGAGAACGACATGCTTGGTGACCTGATCCGGACCGAGCGTCTAATCCTGCGGCCGATCGGTGTCGAGGATCTGACCGTGGTTCAGACCGCGGCCGGGCGACGCGAGGTGGCCGATACCATGATCTCCATTGCGCATCCGTTCGCGACGGAAGACGCCGAGCGCTATGTTCGATCCCGCGTCGCCGCGATGCAGCTGGGGCGCAGCGCGGCATTCACGCTGCGCACGCACGCCTCGGCGGCATTCGTTGGATTCGCCGAGCTCCGTCCGGGACATCGACCGCGAGCATTCTTTGGCCGAGCCGAGCTTCTGGCTGGCGGTCGAATTCAGGGGACGCGGGTTCATGGCGGAGGCACTCGCCGCGGTCCTGCGCTACGCGTTTCTGGATCTGGACCTCAACCGGGTCTATGCCTACCACATGGTCCGCAATCCGACGTCGGGGCGGGTTCTATCGCGCTTGGGCTTTCAAGTGGAAGGGTTGTTGCGGCAACGGGTTCGCAAGTGGGGCCTGTTCGAGGACGTCGTCTTGCAGGCGCTGTTGCGGTCGAATCGGCATGACTCGGTCGGTCCGTCCGATTGACCTCCCGGGTCTCGGGTGCGCTATGCTCCCCAAGTATATGAACCCTGCGACCTATACACCTGACCAGCTTCTGGGCCCGCTCAATGCGGTCGAGCGCAAGCATGCGCCCGAGCATCTCTATGTCGCGGGCGATCTCGGGATCCTGCAGTCCGGAGCGCGCGTTGCAATCGTCGGTGCGCGGCAAGCCTCGCCGGCCGGCTTGGCGCGCGCGCGCAAGCTCGCCGCCCGGCTGGTGCGCGAGGGTGCCGTGGTGGTCAGTGGTCTGGCGCTGGGGATCGACACCGCTGCGCATACCGCGGCGATCGCGGCCGGCGGGCGGACCATCGCCGTGATCGGTACCCCGCTGGAGCGGGCCTACCCGCGCGAGAACGAGCTGCTCCAAGCGCGCATCGCGTCGGATCACCTGTTGGTGTCCCAGTTCCCGCCGGGGACCAAGACCCAGCGGTTCCACTTTCCTCAACGCAACCGCACGATGGCACTGATCTCGGACGCAACCGTGATCATCGAGGCCGGCGAAACGAGCGGCTCGCTCTCGCAAGGCTGGGAGGCGCTGCGCTTGGGGCGGCTGCTCTACATCACCCATGCGGTGGCCAGGGATCCGGCCTTGAAGTGGCCGGCATCGATGCTGGACTACGGGGCGCGGATTCTGAGCAGCGCCTCGCTAGGCGACTTCCTCGACGCCTTGCCGCCGCGCGAACCTGTTTCGGTCAATGCCGCCGTTCCCTTCTGAGGTCGAGTTCGGCGCTGTACTTCAATACGCGGTACGCGGCCAGAGTCCTTTATCCCGGCGCTCTCGGGATGTGCGCACGGCGATCAAGAACAATGGCGTTCTCGGTGGTGTGGCGGTGATCGGGCGTGCCGCGCTGCGCGCTAGAGAGAACATCGAAGCCGGCGGTTGTCTCTCCCGGTTTCTGGGGCCGGATGTGACTCTGTTTCCGATGCCCCGGAGCTCGCTGATCAAGGAAGGCTCGTTATGGCCCGCAATGGTGATCTGCGAGGCGCTGCAAGACTGCGGAATCGGTGGCTCGGTCTTGCCGTGCCTGAGCCGGTCCGAGGCGATCGGTAAAGCGGCATTGGCGGCTCCGGGTCGACGACCTGATCCGCCCGAGCATTACCGCACCATCCGAGTCGAGTCCGTCAGGCCACTTGATCCCCAGACTACCCTGGTGCTCGTCGACGACGTCGTGATCCGCGGGTCGTCCTTTGTCGGCGTCTTGCCCCACCTCACCGATACCTTTCCGGGTATCCCGGTCCATTGCTTCGCGCTGTTGCGCACCATCAGCCAGGGCGAGATCGCGTAGATTTTGGACCCCATCGCGGGTCGGATCACCTATCGTCAAGGTCACCTCCATCGCGACCCCTAAAGACCGGCCGTCTCGGCTTGGTCCGATCACACTCACATGCGCTATCATAACTGGACGTTTATACAGCTCCGGTCATCCGTCATGCCTCGATCCGATTTCTCTGCCCGCGCCGCGCTCACAGCGCGGGTTCATCCGCTGCGTCCGGCACACCGATGATCGCGCACGCCTGCAGGCTCGCCCCGCTCCCCTGCCCGCTCCCGCTCTTCGGCGCGCGCATCCCGGCCGGCTTCCCCTCGCCGGCCGACGACGATCTGGAAGGCACCATCGATCTGAACGAGCAGTTGATCCGGCATCCGGCCGCGACCTTCTTCCTGCGGGTGCAGGGGGACTCCATGATCCACGCGGGGATTCGCGACGGCGATCTGCTGGTAGTGGACCGCTCGCGCGAGGCCAAGTCCGGATCGATCGTGGTGGCCGCTGTCGATGGGGAGCTGACCTTGAAGCGCCTGAAGATCGAGGGTGAGCGGGTCTGGCTGGTTCCCGAGCATCCGGACTATGCGCCGCTGGAGATTCGGGGCGAGATGGGATTGATGATTTGGGGCGTGGTCGCCCATGTCGTGCATTCGTTCTGAGCTCACGGTCGCTTGTGATCTCCTTTCCCGACGGAGCTTGTCGGGCCGTTGCCCATCCGCAGTCCTTGAGGTGTCCGATGTCGCGTCCTGTTCTTGCCTTCCTGTTGCTGCTCCTTTCAGCTGTCGTGGGTGCCGGCGACGCGCTGGAGGGAACCTGGTCCGCGCCCAGTCTGTCGCGACCCGAGACCCCGATCGTGATCGGACTCCTGCCGGGCGGCATCGCCACCGAGCAGGTCGGCGACTACCGGGGCAGCGGGACTTGGACGCTGGAGGACGGGGCCGCCCGCATCGATTGGGGGAAAGGCTGGGTCGGTCTGTTGCGCCCAATGCCGGACGGTGGTCATCGCCTGCTGACGTGGAAAGCCGGCTCGTCGCTGGCCGGCCCTCCCGATGACGATAAACCCGCCGTGCGTGTCGAGCCTGCGGGCGATTGAGATGACGCTGGAACGGATCGCTGCAGCCCCCGTTGTCGTGCGGTCGAGAGAGGTCACGTCATGTTCGCCCTGGTCGACTGCAACAACTTCTACGCCTCCTGCGAGCGGCTCTTCCGGCCGAGCCTGGAGGGGCGCCCGGTGGTGGTGCTCTCCAACAACGACGGTTGCGTGGTGGCGCGCAGCAACGAGGCGAAGGCGCTCGGCATCCCGATGGGGGCGCCCTACTTCCAGTACGCCGAGGTTTTGCGCCGCGCCGATGCTGCGGTCTTCTCCTCGAACTATGCCCTCTACGGGGATTTGTCGCGGCGGGTGATGCAGGTGCTGGCGAGGTTCGCCCCGCGCATCGAGGTCTATTCGATCGACGAGTGCTTTCTGGATCTGGCCGGGGTCCGGGATCCTACCGCCCTGGGTCTGGAGATCGCCCGCACCGTTCGGCGCTGGACCGGCATCCCGGTGGCGGTGGGCATCGCCCCGACCAAGACGCTCGCAAAGCTCGCCAATCGGCTGGCCAAGAAGGGCCAAGGTCCGGCCGGTCCGGTGCTTGATTGGTCTGAGCTGCCGGACCCCGACGCCGTGCTGGCCGCGGTTCCGGTCGAAGACCTTTGGGGCATCGCGGGTCGCTCGGGGGCAGGTCTGCGCGCGCTCGGCATCGCCGATGCCCGGGCGCTGCGCGAGGCGCACCCGCAGCGGCTGCGCGCGTCCTTCGGCGTGGTCGTCGAGCGCATCGCCCGGGAGCTGCGTGGGCAAGTCTGTCTGGCGCTGGAGGAGGTGGCGCCGCCGCGCCGGCAGGTCATGGTGTCGCGCAGCTTCGGTGCCGCGGTGACCGCGCCGGCCGAGCTGCGGGCGGCGGTCACGGCGTTTGCGAGCCGGGCCGGGGAGAAGCTGCGGGCGCAGGGGCTGGTCGCCCCGGCGCTGACGGTGTTCGTGCAGACCAATCCCTTCGATGCGGGTCGGGCGTTCTACGCGAACGCCGCGACCCTGGGTTTCCCCGTGCCGACGCAGGACAGCACGGCGCTGGTGCGGGCCGCGACCCGCGGGGTCGACCGGCTGTTTCGCGGCGGCGACGCCTACCGCAAGGCGGGCGTGCTGTTGTCGGATGTGGTCCCGGCCGGTCAGGCGCCGGCGGATCTGTTCGCCGAGGTCGGGGAGGAGGAGCGCGCGCGGCGCCGCATGGCGGTGCTGGATGCGGTCAACCGTAAGTACGGGCGCGAGACCCTTCGGTTCGCGGGTCAGCTGTCGGGGTCCGGCTGGCGGCGACGCTCGGAGCGCGGCTCCGGGGTCTCGACGACGCGCTGGGCGGGGTTGGCGACGGTACGCGCGGGGTGAGCCCGACGCGGCGTTCGAAACGGATCATGGGCTATTCGAGGGACGATCATGCGTGTCATCTACTTGGCAGGACCGCTCTTCACCGACGCCGAACGCGACTGGCACCGCAAGACCAAACGCCTCCTGCTCGAGCAGGCGTCCCGACGGGGCGAGCCCGTCGAGATCCTTTGGCCGTACGAGCTGATCACGCCCGAGGAGATCGCCGCCTCGGGGGCCGAGGCACGCACGGAGATCTTCCGGCGCTGCAAGGCCGGGCTCGACGGTGCCGATCTGCTGATCGCCCTGCTCGACGGCACCCAGGTCGACGACGGGACCGCATGGGAGATCGGCTACTTCTTCGCGACCAAGGCGGCGGGCGCAAGGATCATCGGGATCCGCACCGATTTTCGGCGCGCGGGCGAATCCGCGCAGGCGATCGTCAATGCCATGGTCGAGATGGCGTGCGACGCCATCGTGAACACGCAAACGGCGCTTGGCGACGCGGTGTTCGGGCCCGACCGCGTTGACGCCGGGTGCGCCGAAGTGCAGGATTCAGCCGTTATCGGGCGCGCATGATCGCGAATCTGCGGCTAAACTCCCCGAACAGACCATCACCTCCAGGAGATCGAGATGGACGATGTGTTGCAACCGCTCCGTAGACAGATGCGTCCCACCTGGCACCCCGAGTTGGAGCCGCTCGACCCGAGCGAGGAGCTCACCGTCGAGCTGCCGCTGCTCGGCTTGGTCAGCGCCGGTCAGCCGGTCGTCGCGGTGGAGGAGCGGGAGACCCTGCTGGTCCCGGCCCGTCTGGTGAAGCGGCATGCGGCGGAGCGCAGTTTTGCGCTGTACGTACGCGGCGATTCCATGACCGACGACGGCATCGACACCGGCGACCTGGTGGTCGTGGAGCAGCGCCCGACGGCCGAGAACGGCGAGACGGTGGTGGCCCGGATCGACGGCTATCGGGTCACCCTCAAGCGCTTTTACCGGGAGCTCGACGGGATTCGGCTGCAGCCGGCGAACGACGCCATGGACCCGTTGGTGTTCGAGGAGGGCGAGGTGGAGATCCTCGGGGTGGTGTCGGGAGTGGTGAGGGCGGGGTGAGTGAGGTTGCCTCGGTATTTTCGAAGCAGAGGCCCATTCTGACGGGATGAAGTCCACCAAACTCGACTCGCGTCCGGAATTGTCGTCTTGACCATTGCGAGCCTGCGTCTCGGCATCGGGCCGTCCCTCGTCAGTGCGTGCGCGTGTTCTCGCCGGATATCGCCGCGATCAGCTCCGCTCCCTCGTTGCGCACGTTTCCGACCGCTCGTGTGACCGGGTGAAGCGCGAGCCGTGCGTCCGGACAGGGGCCGAGGAGGTCGCTCAGCGCATTCGGCTCGCTCGCCGGATCGAGCCAGCGGGCCGTGGCGTCGGGAGCGAGAATCACCGGCATGCGATCGTGCAGCTCCCGCATGCGGTCGTTGGCCGCGGTGGTGACGATGGTGAAGCTGTCGATGATCTCCCCGTCGTCGGGTTGGGTCCAGCGCTCCCAAAGCCCGGCGAACGCCAGGATGCTGCCGTCCGAGGCATGGATGTAATAGGGCTGCTTGCCGTCCGGGCGCTTGGCCCATTCATAGAAGCCGTCGGCCGGGACGATGCAGCGACGCTTGCGCAAAGCAGAGCGGAATGACGGTTTCTCGGCCAGGGTCTCGGCGCGGGCGTTGATCAGGCGGTTGGCGATGGTCTCGTCTTTCGCCCAACTCGGAAGGAGACCCCAGCGCAGCGTTTGCACGACCCGCTCCCCGCTCGGACGTTGGCGGATGACCGGCAACCACTGCATCGGGGCGGCGTTGAAGCGCGGGCCGAGGTCCGCGATGTCGAGGGTCGCGCCGAAGATCTCGGCGATATCCCCGGGCGAGGTGAATTGGGCATAGCGTCCGCACACGGATGTATCTCCCTCCGGCTCGGTTTTCGGTTGATTGCTCGCCTGAGGGACAACGCATCGATCCTCGCGCAGGCCGCATGCCCGGTCACTCGTGATCCGCGATCGACGTCTGCCCTTTCAGCATCTCGTAGTGGTTGCAGGCTTCGGCCTTGCGTCGACGTTGCTCGGCGGTGTTTTCTCCGAGCACCGCGACGCGCGCGAGCGAGCAGGCCTCGCGTGCACTTCGCAGGACGTTGGGTTCGCTCGGAGCTGACCATTCGATGGCGGCGATCGTCGGTTGATAGGACACCGCGGCGTTGCAGTACATCGTTTTCAGCTTGGCGTTGGACCAGTGGTCCGTCGGGTTGTTGTTCAGACGTCCGCAGGCCCCCCGGAACCAGTTCCGAGCCGCCTCGGTGCAGCCCGAATAGCGTGTGAGGTCCTGTCGGAGATCGGCGCAGACGGAGTCGTCCTGGATCTTCCAAAGGCGATGCTGAAAGGTGATGGAATACCCTTCATGCTCCACGACATGGGCTTGCACATCGTAATTGTTTTGGGCTTGCATCGAATTGGTCAAGGTCGTGGAAAAGGTGTTGAGATAGGCCGCAAAGGCGGCGGAAAGCGGATCCATCGGCTTCTCCGTGTTGGACGGTCCGGGTGCAGTCGAAGCACCTCGCGCCTGGTCAGTTTACCAACCTCACCGCTTCGTCGAGGTCGGAGTCGTCGGCATTTCCCGACGGCCGTGTCTGTCCCCAAGCTCGCATGACAGAATGTCATGATTTACACTTTCTGCGCTCTCGACGCCGCATGCCCCCACCAGGAGACCCACGGTCATGGATCCGACGCTCGTCCTCGCGCCACTCGTGAACGCCCTCTGGTGGCTGATTCCGCTTGCGCTCCTCGGCGCTCTGCTGAAGTCACCGCGGGTGAAAGGCATCTTGGGCGAGCAACTCGTTCGGTTTGCACTCCGGCTTCGGCTGGATCGCGCGATCTATCGGGCCGTCCACGATCTCACCCTGCCGACCCCCGACGGGACCACCCAGATTGATCATGTCGTCGTCTCGCGCTACGGGGTCTTCGTGATCGAGACCAAGAACATGAAGGGCTGGATCTTCGGCGGCGAGCGCCAAGCGCAGTGGACGCAGAAGATCTACCGGCACACGACCCGGTTTCAGAACCCGTTGCTGCAGAACTACAAGCATGTAAGAGCCTTGCAGGCGCTGCTCGACGTGCCTCCCGAAACCATCCACTCGGTCGTCACGTTCGTCGGGGCCAGTACCTTCAAGACCCCGATGCCGGAGAACGTGACGCAAGGTGCCCGTTTCATCGCCTACATCAACTCCTTCCGTGAGCCGGTGTTCAGCGAGGCGGCGGTCGAGGCCGTCCTGCGGCGCATCGCCGACGGCCGGTTGAAGCCGGGGGCGGCAACGAACCGAGCACACGTGCGCAGTCTTCAGACGCGAACGGATCCGCTGGCGGA
This sequence comes from Thiocapsa roseopersicina, assembly GCF_900106925.1. Classification (GTDB taxonomy): domain Bacteria; phylum Pseudomonadota; class Gammaproteobacteria; order Chromatiales; family Chromatiaceae; genus Thiocapsa; species Thiocapsa roseopersicina. The sequence continues at coordinate 33,842 of NZ_FNNZ01000025.1, read as the reverse complement.
GCGCCGCTGTCCGAAGTGCGGCAGCGCGCTCATCCTGCGCACCGTGAAGAAGGGACCGAGGGCGGGCGATCGGTTCTGGGGATGTTCGACGTATCCGCAGTGCCGTGTGATGCAGGCGCTCGGTTGAGGGGGTGCTCGGTCGAAGCCGCAACCGCTCTCATACGAGTTCGTTCCGGTACGGCTCGGCAAACAACGCGGGCTGCCCGCCGGTGTGCCAGAACAGGATGCGCGTGTCGCTCGGGAAGAAGCCTCGGCGGATGAGATCCAGCAGGCCGCCGGCGGCACGCCCGGTGTAGACCGGATCCAACAGGATGCCCTCGGTGCGGGCGAAGAGTCGGATCGCCTCGCGCTCCAGATCGGTCAGCACCCCGTAACCGGCTCCGCAGTAGCGATCATCGACGTGCACGTCCGCGGCGTCGAAGGCGATGCGCGGACCCAGCGCCACGCTTGCATCGCTCGCCAGGGCGGCCACCTGTGACGTCAGCGCGGTTGCCGGCTCGTCGATGCTGATCCCGAGCAGTGTCCCGCGGTAGCCGAAGACACGCTGCCCCAAGACCAACCCGGCCTGGGTGCCGCCGCTGGAGGTGGCGAAGACCATCCAGTCCACCTCGACCCCCTGCGCAAGGACCTCCCCCATCGCAAAGGCATAGCCCAATGCTCCGGTCGGACTGCTTCCCCCGTAGGGAACCAGGTACGGGGCTTGGCCCTGCGCCGCAGCGGTCTCGACGGTCTCCGCGAGGAGACGATCGCGGTCGCGGCGATCGGGCGTCGCGACGATCCGCGCACCCAGAAGGTAATCGAGGAGCAGATTGCCGGACGCCTCGTCCGGGCGCTCGCCGGTCAACACCAGGATGCAGTCCATCCCGCAGCGGGCCGCCGCCGCGGCGGTCTGGCGACAGTGATTGGACTGCCAGGCGCCCGCCGTGACGAGGGTCCGAGCACCCTGCGCCTGCGCCTCGGCCACCAGGAACTCCAGCTTGCGGGTCTTGTTGCCGCCGAGCGCAAGGCCGGTCTGATCGTCGCGCTTGATGAAGAGCCGAGGACCGCCGAGCAGGGCCGAGAGCCGCGGTAGCGGCTCGATGGGCGTGGGTCGGTGGGCCAGGCTCAGGCGGGGAATGGATGGGGCTGTCATCGGGGACTTCTCCGAAGAATAGTTGCTCGGTGTTCCCCATGATAAGGTCATAGCATCGGCGGCCTGCTTCCAGGCGGTGCGCAAGCGTTCGACTCCCCGGCGTTCCTTGACGATGTAAGCGATCTCGATCATGGTCGGGGCCAATGGCCGGAGGCAGGCGGGAGCATCAACCGATCGATGGCTCCTTTCGGAACGCCGCCGGCTGAGCGCATCATCGTTGCTCGGCCGCATGTTGGATCGACACGCGGCGGGGCTCATCGAGGAGTCCGTTCGATCATGACTGCTTCCCTCGCTCTCATCACCGGCGGTGCGCAAGGCATAGGACGCGCCCTGGCGCAGTCGTTCCTGGCCGAAGGGTGGAGGGTCATGGTGCTTGACCGCGATGCCGAGGCCCTCGACGAGCTGATGGCCGAGCTGGGGAGTCCCGCATTGCTCGGGCTGGCGACCGACGTGGGTGAGGAGACGGCGGTTGCCGCTGCCTTCGCCGCACTCGAGGCGTGGCAGGACCGGGCGGGCGAGCCTGCCGGTCTGAACCTGCTGGTGAACAACGCCGGTCTCGCTGATCCGGTGAGCGGCCCGCTCGAAGCGCTCTCGCTCGCGGGGTGGCGGCGCTGGCTGGACGGTCACCTGACCGGAGCCTTCCTCTGCACCCGCTCGGCCATTCCGGGGCTACGCGCGCGCCGGGGCGCCATCGTCAACATCGCCTCGACCCGTGCCCTGCAATCGGAGCCCAATTGTGAAGCCTACGCCGCGGCCAAGGGCGGGCTACTGGCCTTCACCCATGCCGCGGCGATCAGTCTCGGGCCGCTGATCCGCGTCAATGCGGTGAGCCCCGGCTGGATCGAGACGGGACCCCTGCAGAAGTCGGCCCACCGGCGCGCCGCGGACCAGCGCCCGATCGATCAGGCTCAACATGCGGTCGGGCGCGTCGGCGAGCCTTCCGATATCGTGGCGGCTGTCCGCTTCTTCGCCGGGCCGAGTGCCGGGTTCATCACCGGCCAGAATCTGGTCGTCGATGGCGGTATGACCCGCGCGATGATCTATGCGGAGTGAGCTATAGACGGTGCGTGGGTGTTGTCGGTCACTTTAGTTCACGGGAAGTCCTCAGAGTAACCCGCGCTGACTCTACCGGATTCGTCCACCGCTTTTGCGGCTGCCTGCGGTCCAGTTGGTCTTGGGTCGGTTCAGGCGATCCTAGCGGCAGCAACCGGCCACAAGCCGTCGCACATCGGCGAGCGCAAGCGCGCCGAGGCGCAGCTGCGCGAGAGCGAGGCGCGGCTTCAGGCGACGCTGGAGAACCTGACCGAAGCGATCGTCGTCTCGGATCCGCTGGGCAACATCCTGCATTGGAACGAGCCCGGTGCGGTCATGTTCGGGTACGACAGTCCCGAGCAGTGGCGGATGCCGTTGGCCCGCTTCGCCGAGACGTTCCGCCTGACGTTGCTCGAAGGCGCTGAGCCCTTGCTCGGCGCGCCCCTGCAGGGCGGGCAGGTTGCGCGATCCAGGTGTCGAGAGCCTCCGGACATCGCTCGGCGCCGCGTCCGCGTCGGCGGCGTCGTCATCCTCGGCGTCCCTGCCCGTTGCGCCGAGCGGGCCTGCCCGGAAGGCTGCCTCGAGCGTGTGGGCAGGCGGCACGCCGGCCTGGCGTCTGCACCCTCTTATCTTTGGTGAAACAAGGCCCGCTGTTCTCCCCTGCCGCGGGCGGCTTCCGGTCAGGGCAGGCAGTACCGTCGCCCCTCCGTCGGTCGGCGCGTCGCACGCTACTCGTGCAGAGTGCAACCCTTCAGGTCTTCCGCATTGCTGTTCGGTCGTCGTGTCATGCGTCGATCCGTAATCGTTCGGGACGGGCGTACTCGCTCATCCATCGGGTGGATGTCGCCGGACGTCGCAAAACGCCGCTCGGGTTTCATTCGTGGCTCACTGTTCTCCAATGCATTACCGCAAAAGCGGTTGCCGCGTCTTACCGATCGGCATTCCCGTTTCATTTCCGGAACCTATCCGTTCTTCGGGTCGCGTCTGTTTCTCTTCCCCGCGATCGACAGCCGTTTTCCATGCCGTCCGGCCCCAGGAGGTGAGCACCCGTCATGCGCAGGGCACCTCCCGGAAAGACAACGTTTCGGTCATTTAAACGCCTGGCGTTGCACCGCCTCGACGCCGAGAATGCCGAGCGTTCGCTGTCGCCTTCTTGTGCGCCGATTGCGGATCTCTTGTGATCCTTGTCATCGGAAGGCATCGGGACGGCGACCGCGTGAAGTGCGTCTGTGTACCGCCAGTGCATTCGCAGTGAACCCAACGGGCGGAGCCATGTACGTCGTCGGATTGGATATCGGCTATTCGAATGTGGAGATCGCCGCAGGGCCTCGCGGAGCGCTGCCGCGACTCATCGTGCGCCCTGCCGGGGCCGCTGCGCGGGAGCATCCGGGCGAGCGCATCGGCGCGGAGGAGGAGGCCCGAAGCACGGAGGGCGCGGCCGCCGATCGGCCGGTCCCGGTCGCTCTGGACGGCTGCCCCGGGCGGCGGCGATCGAGTCCGAGCGCGTCGAGGACTGGCAGCGCTCGCTGCACGAAGACGATCCGGCTACCCCAAGCGATCACGCCCTGGCCCCGGCCCTGGCCCTGGCCGCGCTGCGGCTGACGGGGCAGTCCGCCATCGATCGGGTCGTGACCAGGTTGCCGGTCGCCCAAGCCGGCGACCCTCGCCGTCGGGAGCGCTGACGCGCCTCCTGACCGGGCGGCACGGCAGCGGCGAGGCGCGCCTTGAGGTCGGGGAGGTGCGGGTCGCTCCGCCGCCGATCGGCGCCTACCTCGATCTGGTCTATACCGCCACGGACGAGGAGATCCTGGAGCGCATCGAGACCGGCGCCGATCGACGCAGATCTGCCGGCCGGACACCGGAACCGCCTTGTCCGGATCGGCCGTACCGCGAGCCCGTGCCGGGTCGGACGCCGAGCGTCGGCCCCGATCCCGAGTGCCCGAAGGCTGCATGGGGCCCTCTCGCGTTCGGCCTGCACGCCAATCGAATAACCCTCGGAGTTGACCGGAATCCCGCCCGCCTCGTGAACCCTGCCAACCCCGAGGTCGTCATGCATCCTGCCCACCGTCTGGTTTCGGCTCTACTGATCGTCATCGTGGACACCGCGGCCTTCGCAGTCCCCCTTGAGTCGGTGCTGCTCGCGTACATTCTCCTCGCGCGTCCCGCTTGGGTCCGGGACCGGGTGGATCGGCTCTATCGCGGGGTTCCGCGCTAGGTGGCGTAAGGTTGCGTGGTGCCGCGGAAGCTACAGTCGTGGCGCATCGGGAGGTCGAGTCGAGCTTGAGCGCCGCCGATGGCGACCATAATCCGCCGGAGTAAAACCCTTACCGTGGAGCGAAGCGGGTACGCGGCATGCGATCTCGGCTGCTGGTTCGCCGTCGATGGATTATGGTCGCCAGTGGAATGCGAGGAGGGTTCGCAACGGGAATGGGCCACGGAGACCGCCGCCCTGTCGCGACCTGAGGGAACCAGTTCAAGCTCGGCCGGCGACCCGGTACGCGGGCATTGCTGTCGATCCAGTTCACGTGGTCGGGCGAGGAGACGACTCGGAACTACCGCTCGGTTGCACGTCCAGGGCGACCGCTCCGGACGCGTTCCTGCCTGTCGCGTTGGTCCAGGTGAGCGGCTCCAATCGGCCATCTGCGGTCACTGATTGATGCCCCTTAGGCGACCGCAGTGGTATCCAAAGCCGACGGTGGAGTCCCAAAGCGCGTGGAATGCGGTGAGTACCCGAACCGCAGCAAACGAGAGCGATGCGGCTCCTTCGTCACCACATCCTGCGCGCTGTTGACCCCATCGGCGCCTTGGTCGATCTTCGTGCGCGAGGGCCGATCGCTCTCAGCCTTTCCGACTATCTGCAATTCCGATGGTAGACCCTGACCCCAGCCCCCTGTGTGGCCCCTTCCCTTTTTCGGGCGCGTTCGACACCCGTTGACCGGGGGAGAGCGGGGGCATCAAATGAATAGGCAGACGTCGGCCTTGCGCGCCTCGGCCAGGTAGCTGGTTGCGCCGATCCATTCCGCGATCTCCGGGATAAACTCGTCCTGCCGGTAGTTGAACAGGTCGACGGTCATCTGACAGGCGACCATCCTGACCTCCGACTCGATACAGATATCGCGCAACTCCTTGATGCTGGCAACGCCCTTGGACTTGAGCGTCTGGTTCATCATCGACGTGGCAAAGCTTTCGAAACCGGGCAGGTTGCCGGCCAGGACGTTTGGGATCGGCAAGTTGATGCATTTGAGCCATTCGGGTCCGAACGGCATCTTCATCGGCATGGCCGGGTTGCCCAGGGGTGAGACCTTGAGTGACAAGTCCTTCTTGAGTAGCTCCAGGCCATAGAAGGTGAAGAAGATCGAGGCATTCCATCCCAGTGCGGTGGCGGTGGAGGCGAGGATGAGGGGTGGATAGGCCATGTCCATCGTGCCCTTGGTGGCAACGATGGCGAGCGACGGGATCTTTGCCGCCTCGCGTTGCGCCAGCTTCTCGTCCAGGCGTTGGTCGAGCCAGGCATCCAGGCTTGCCAGATCGGCGGGAAGGGCCTCGGATGAGTGCTCGACGGGGTTCAGTTTCGCGACGTTCATGGTGTGCTCCGTAGTTCGGTGACTTCGATCATCTGACGGGGATGGATGCGGTGAGCGCGGTGCACCGCATGGTCTTGGTACCTGGAGCCGAGGCTCCGTCATCGGCGCCTTCCCCGGCCGGCATGTCCTGATCCGCTCAGGTCTTGCGGATGACGAACTCGTAATCGCTGCCCGCTTGTTGGGAAGACAGCAGGCGGTTTCCGGTCTGCTCGCAGAAGGAGGTCATGTCTTTCACGGAACCGGGGTCGGTGGATACCACCTTCACGGTTTCGCCGGATTGCAGGGCGTTCAGCGCCTTCTTGGTGCGCAGGATGGGCAGGGGGCAGTTCAGGCCGCGGGCGTCGAGAACTTGGTTGGTTTGCATGCTCTTTCTCCTCTCGGGTTGGTGCGGCAGGGCCGCGCTAGCTGACCGGTCGGTCAAGTCATTGGCTTAAAAAAAAGCCCAAGCGGGCTTTCAGTCACGTTGTTTCAGTTCAGTGGTTCAGTTCGATTCTCAAAGTCTTGATGGCCGGACCCAGGACCAGGATGACGTCCGGGTCGTTGCGGGTTTTCGCCAGCAGGATGATGCCTTCCAGGTAGGCGAGCATGGCGCTGGCGGTAGCCTCGGTGTCCATGGCCGCGAGGGCGCCGGCCTGCACGGCCTCGTCCAGGGTGGCGCGGAACTTGTCCCTGGCCCGGTCGAACACGGCGTTCAGCTTGGCCCGCATGACGTCGTCGCGGGTGCTCATCTCCAGAGCCAGGTTACCGAACAGGCAGCCGGGCATACGTCCCTCGATGTCGGTGGCCGCCTTTTGCCAGTAATAGGCGGCATCGACCAGGTAATCCAGGCGCTCGACCGGCGGCAAACTTGGGTCGAAGGCCTCCGCCACGAAACCATGAGCCCAATCGTCGGCCATGTCGTCGATGACCGCCATGGCCAGGCTGTGCTTGGATGGGAAGAAGTGGTAGAAACTTCCCTTTTGTACCTTGGCACCCTCGCAGATCTCCTGGATGCCCACGTCGGCGTAGCTGCGGCCGTGGAACATCTCGCGGGCGGTGGCGAGGATGCGGGTGCGGGTGTCGGTTTCGAGGTGCATGTTGCGCATCATAATAGACCGGTCGGTCAAGTCAAGCCGCTTCTTCGAAAATGAAGATCCAGGCATCCCGCGATCCCTTGCGGAGGTGCGTCGGAGCGCAGGCCGCTCATTGCACATTGCTTCCAGAGGTCCGCACGGAGAGACTGCGGCCAGACCGAGGAATCGCGCGCGCTTTTTTCGTCTCGATGGGCGAGTCGTCCGTGATGACCGGTTTCCATTGCAGAGCTGCCACACTGCGCAGCAAGGTGAGTGTCGGCGGTGGGCCGGTTGCTGCCCCAACTGGAATGGGCGTGGTCAGCGGGGTGTGAAATTTCCCGACACCCGCGAGCCGGCTCGGGCGGATTTGCGGTCTGAGGCGGGAGCGGCCGATCAGGTGCATCTTATCTCTGCGTGTACTCATTTCTCGGAGTCGGCCCGAAGCGCCGTTTACCGGCGCTGCTCCGGCGACCTGCCTACGCTCGTTGCTGTCGGTCGCTGAAGGTGGGGCTTCCGGGAGAATGCGCCTCACGCGGAACCGGCACCGGCACCGGCGAGGTAGGCGCAGTTCAGGCGAAGCTGAGGTATGGCGAGCAAGCCAAGAGGTCTGCTGGTGAGTTCCGGCAGGCAAGAACGCACCTTTACGCAAGTCAAGATCCATTTGGCCCTTCCCCTCGACCTAGCTCCGTACAGAGCTTGTAAATCGGACATTACCGTACGCCATGACTACAAGGCTCGTGCAGAAGCATGCGACCAAAGGTTCTCGGGAATTTGAGCTTGTCGATGACGAGATTCGGTACATCATCAAGTCGCCGCTCAGAACGGAGTCTTTGAGCGTCGTTTTGTACGTCTTGGACCCTGAGCCTCTGATATCGGGTTCGACGCTTTCGTTTGTCAGCCTGGTGAACAGAGAGCCACTGGTTGAGTTGTTTCTCGATGAGCCTGACAGGGAGACCTTTAATCAGTTCGTGAGCACGATGCGGCGACGGATTATCGAGGAGGATTTCGGCCGACTTCGCGTCCCGGATAAAGGCGTCGATGTCAACGTCGACCGAGTCACTGAATCAATTGATATGCTGCGCAGATACGTGGACCCGCAGGAGATCGATGCCTTGCTTGCTGCCTTGGAGGAGCTAAAGCAGACGCCGGATAGCCCGCACTGCCTGCACCGCGTCGCGGAAGCATTCAATGAGCTCGGTATTGCGCAAGGCCAGGTGCTGCTCTATGCGCCTTACATCAATTTCCTGTTGTCGGGAGCCGGTGCAGAGAGTGACCGCGCAGACACCGAGAAGTAGGCCGATCGACATCTCCTTTCGCGACGCGATCGCTTCTCTAATTCGAGATCATAATGACTGAAAAAGTAGAGATCTACGGCACAAGCAACGGCAGGAAATGCGTTGACGTTCGGGCGTTGTTGGACCGATACGGCATCGAATATGTCGACCATATGATCGATTTGATGCCGCTTGAAAAAGACGAGATGTTCAGGCGCTGCGGGCTCAAGTACTACCCCCAGATATTCATCAACGATGAACATATCGGGGGAGAAGAGGAGTTGATGATGCTGGAGGCCGACGGCCGGTTGCGGAAGCTACTGGGTTTGCAAGAGCAGTTTTAATCCCGGATTCGAGACTGACGTCCGCGAGAGGGGTGTAAAATTTCCTGACCCCACGCGGTGAGACTGTGCAAGTATTCGCCTTTTAGAGCGACTTCAGAGATAGCGCCCCACTTTTGCAGGTTGGAGATGCTTGAAAACGCGCGCGCGCCCTACTTGGATAGCAATTCACGGGCTAATGGGTACGACTCTCCCCACCGGCATCGTCGGCCAAGAATACTTGCACAGTCTCGGTTCGTGGGGATGTCCGCTTCGGGGTCGAGAACAGACCCTTCCGCCTCATCTCGGCCGGTGCCGCAGTAGGGAAAGATCGGCGGAAGTCAGATGAGCGAAATTCGGGACGAGATGATGTTGGAAACAACACGTGGGTCCTCAGACGCCCTCGGGCGGCGGACTGGTCTCCCTCCAAGGTAGCCATGTCCGTAGTCTGGGGTACGGCGTATCCCTTTTCGCTCCGTGGTTGCTCCCTGCGCTCCTCATCCTGACCTCCCGATAAGGCGCGCGTTATTGGTCCTTCGGTTTTTCCGCTCTGATCTGAGACCCGCTTTGATGAGCATTCGTATTTCAAATCAGGTTATTGCTTGGGCTCAAAAGGCATTAGAGTCGAATCATGTCGACACGTTCACAAAAGATGGATGCATAAAGATTCCCGAACTTCCAGGGTTTGTCTTCTGCAAAGAGATCTCTGAAGTTCATGCGCTGCTTGGCTCTTTCAAGTTGAATGGAGAAACGTATTACCTTCATCAAACCATATCGTAGGGATCGAACAATGTATTCGCATTGAGACTGGATTTTAGGCGGCTCAACACTGAGCCATGAGGCTCCTGTTCGCTCCGGGGCGCAGTCGTTCGCCATCCGTGGCTGTGTTCCGGAGGCGTTCGAGCGGACAAGTTGCCCCAAACTCCGTACCTCCGCCCCGGAATGAGCCGCCGACGCATGTTTCGACGGTGCGACTGGCGTTTGCGTGAATCTGTTCACCCGTCCCCGTCGCGGACTGGTCTACCCTCCAAGGTACCCATGTCCGTTGTCCGGGGTACGTCGTGTCCCTTTCGCTCCTGCGTTTGCTCCCTGCCCTCCTTGTCTTGACCCTCCCGATCTTCCCTCCAGCCCATGCCGACACCCTCCTCGGCACGGTCGTCCGCATCCTCGACGGCGATACCGTCGAGGTGCTCGATGCGCACAAGGATCTGCATCGGACCCGCTTGGCCGGGATCGACGCCCCCGAGAGCAAACAGCCCTTCGGTACCAAAGCTAAGCAGCAACTCTCGGCACTCGTCGGTGGCGAGGTCGTCAGCGTCGATTGGCACAAGCGTGACCGTTACGGCCGCATGGTCGGCACGCTCATGCTGGATGGTGCGGACGTGAACCTGGCACTTGTGAGAGCCGGCTACGCCTGGTGGTATCGCGAGTACGCCGGCGAGCAATCTCCGAGCGACCGGCGGCTCTACGAAGCGGCCGAGAAGGCGGCTCGGAGGGATGGGGTCGGACTCTGGGCCGACCCGCGGCCGATCGCGCCCTGGGATTGGCGCGACGGCGGCGGGAAGACGGCCGTGCCCGCGAAGCCGAGCTCGGGTGCCTGTCCGTGCGATTCCGGGCGGCTCTGCACGGGACCACGGGGCGGGATCTACTGCGTGCGGGAGAGCGGATCGAAGCAGTATTTCCCGCGGGATTGATCGGGACGCGACGGGGTTGCCGATCCCCGGCCTTATCATGCCGAAGGTCGCCGGTCTCTTCGCTCCGGCGACTCTTTCGATCAACCACAGACCTCGAGGACATCCGAGCATGCAGATCGCACTCTTTGGCGCGACCGGTGGAACCGGCCGGCAGGTTCTGGAGCAGGCTCTCGCGTCCGGTCACACCGTGACGGCATTGGTGCGCGACCCCGCCAAGATCGAGGCGCGGCCCGGCTTGAACGTCGTCTGCGGAGATGTGCTGGATCAGGAGGCGACCAGCCGCTGTGTTCAAGGAGCAGATGCCGTGATCTGCGTACTGGGCTCCGGGGTCGGCACCGAGCCGGTCGAGGCGCACGGCACGCAGCGCATCATCGAGGCCATGCAGACCAACGGGGTGCGCCGGCTCGTCGCTGTGACCTCGCTCGGGGTCGGTGACAGTCGCGAGCAGGTCAGCCCGGAGTTCCGGCAGGCCATGGACACGGTGTTGCAACCTATCATCGCGGCCAAGACCGAGCAGGAGCGCCTCATCCAGGCGAGCGGACTGGACTGGACCATCGTGCGGCCCGGCGGGCTCGGTGACGGACCGCGTACCGGCGACTATCGCAGCGGCACCGACCCCACCTTGATGGCCGGACTCGTCAGCCGGGCGGATGTGGCCGAGTTCGTCATGCGCCAGCTGTCGGACGTTTCTTACCTGCACCAATGCCCGGCGGTGACCTGAGTCGGCTGGATCGGTTCGGGAGGCCGACGCGGGGTGGCCGGATGGTGAGGTATCTATTCGCCGCAAGGTCAGCGAGCCGTGTGCTCGAGCGCGGTTAAGAGGTTTGCGTATCCCGCAGGACCGCTTCGAGGTCGGCCTCGGTGACCGGCAATGTCAGCACGGCATGGATCCTGAAGAGTTCGGCCAGTCGCGGAATATATGGGGCCTGTTCTTTACCGACCAGCACGATCGTTCGTGCCGACGGTGCCTGTTTGCGCACGGCCGCGAGAAGGACGTCCAGGTTGCTGACATTCGCACCGGCGTAGTTGTTGCCGAAACCGTAGAAGAACTCCGCCACGATCCAGTCCGGCGTCATGGACTTGAGTGCTTGCAGCGCCTTGCGTTGCGAGGCGAGCTTGGCCTGGCTGATGCCGAGACGCTCATAGAGGGCGTCGAAGCGAGGATGGTTCGGAGATTCGATGATCGAGAAGAGCGTGGTCATGCGGCCAACCATCTTTCTGCACGGAAAGTCTTCAACGCTGCCTGAGACCGTCGAATCGTGCAAGTCGGCGGAGTCGTTGCGTCGTTGCTCGCAAGGCGGCCACCGACGCCTTCGCCGTGACGCCATCGGCTTGTGTGCAAGTACCTTGATCGAGGTGCTAACCGATGAGGATTTTCGGAGGACTGGATAACCCTCACAGGAAGCTCTATTCTTGGGGTATATGAGGAAATACTCCAAACTTGGAGCATATAAGATGAGTGCACTCCCGCATCCCCACACCGGTTTCGATCCGGAGCGACTCTCCAGTGCCGCCCTGCAGGCCTTCTTTAATCTTTCCGCACGTTGGGGGCTCACGGCCGCTCAGGAGCGGATTTTGCTCGGCATCCCACCGGAGTCGACCTTCTTCAAATGGAAGGCCGAGAAGACGGCCCGGCGGCTTGGGCGGGACGTCCTGGATCGCATCAGTTACCTGCTGGGTATCGCCAAGGCGCTGAACATCCTCTTGCCGTCGCCGCGTGCGGCCGACGAATGGGTGAAGAAGCCCAATATGGCGCCGCTGTTTCACGGGCAGTCGGCGCTTGAACGGATGCTCGGCGGCAGCCTGATCGATCTAGCGGATGTGCGGCGGTATCTCGATGCTCAGCGGGGACTCTGATCCGCAGCGCCCGCCCTGTTGCGATCTGGACTGGACGCACCAGTACCGAATCGTCTCCTCGGAGTTTCCGCCCATCAACCTCTTCGAGACGTTGGTGGAACCGGACCTGATGGACGAGCTGTTCTATCTCGAAGGGCTGACCAACGAGCGCTTGCGCGACGAGGCCGGGGATATCGCACTGGTCGATCGCGAAGACCGTGTCTGTGGCCCCGGCTCGACGCCGGTGATGGCCGCGTTCACGCACATCGGCGTGGCCAGCCGATTCAGCGACGGTAGCTTCGGCGTTTATTACGCGGCCAAGACCCTGCACACGGCGATCGAGGAGACGCGCTACCACCGCGCCCGGTTTCTTGCCTACACGCGAGAGGATGCCGGGGAGATCGACATGCGGGTCTACGTGGGCGAAGTGGCGAAGCCCTTGCACGATGTCCGGGGTGCGGACTACGACCATCTGCATGACCCTGACGATTGGCGGCCATCTCAAGCGTTTGGCTTGGCGATGCGCGCGGTGCGGTCCTGGGGGATTGTCTACCGGTCGGTGCGGGATCCCGGAGGAGAGTGCATCGCCGCGCTGCGGCCACCCGCCGTCACCATCCCCCGGCAGGGTCCCCACCTTTCCTATGTCTGGGATGGCACCCGCATCGTGCGGGTCTACCGCAAGACGCTGATCCAGTCGTCGTGACAGCTACCCTTGATCGGCTGAGGGCGCGGCTCGAGAGGTTCGTTTGGCGATTCCGACGGGTTCCCGTCGGTCGCGTGACGGCGATCTTCGTCGCCGATGCGGCAGGGGCGCCGATGCGCTCCTCCGAGCGGACCCTGGCGCTCGTCGACCAAGGGTTGGCGGACGATCGCTATGCCCTGGGCCGTGGCTTCTGGCGGCTCACCGACGGCTGTCAGGTCACCTTGATCCTGGCCGAGGAGCTGCTCCGTGCCGAGCGCCGACATGGACTGCCGCTCGACGCCGGGCAACACCGGCGCAACCTGGTGGTATCCGGGCTGGTCGGGGTCGAGCTACGGGGCCGCAGCCTGCGGATCGGCGAGGCGGTGTTGACTTGGCACCGTGTGCGCCCGCCCTGCGGGTATCTGGATCGGGTCGCTGGTGCCGGTATGGCCAAGGCGCTCGGGCGTTACGGCGGGCACTGCCTGCGCGTGCGCGAGGGTGGGCTGATTCAGGTCGGCGACGAGGTGACCGTGGTCTGACATCGAACGAATCGGCGGGCCGGCAGATCCGACAGGTTGTGTCGCATCGTCGTGCGACGATTCCCGCATCTTGCATCCAACCCCGCTGCTGGCCTGCTCGCGCCGTCGGCCGGGTACCCGGCTCCGCAGAGGCTGTCGTGTTGCTGCACGAGCAAAGGTCACGCTGAGACGATGAAGGGGCTGCTAACGAAGCGTGGATGTACTATCATCGGCGTCGCGATGTGTCCGATGAGACGGCGAGAGGGGCGTGAGCTCAAACTCATTCGCCTGCTGGCATCGTGATGGGTTTCGATCAGCCCGCGCACATCGCATCGGATGACTTGCCGAGCCTGTGACTGGCTCACTGCGGCACCGCCGGACTCCTCGCGAGAGTTAAAGGGACGTAACTCATGATCAAGCAGTCGTTGCCTTCTTCGCCGTTTGCCACGGGCCGGCACGGTCGACTCCGCGCGAGACCGGCCAGCGGTCGGGGAGTTGCATCGGTCCAGCGAGCGCACATCGCGACGTCTGGATTCACTCTTATCGAGCTCATGGTGACCCTGTCCCTGCTGGTCATCCTGGTCTCGCTGGGTGTTCCGAGTTTCCGCACCTATACCGCCAACAGCGCAACCACCGACGCCTCCAACATCGTGCTCGGCGCGATCAACCAAGCGCGTCATGAGGCGGTGACGCGGGGCCTCGCGGTCTGTCTGTGCCAAAGCGACGATGGGTCGAGCTGCGGGGATTCGACCGCTTGGCAGAGCGGGTGGATCTTGATCGAACGCGCCTGCGCGAGCCCGAGTGAAGTGCTCGGGGTACAGCCGTCGATTGATCGGGCGACCATCGTCGGGAGCACCGCGGCGATCGATTTCACATCCCGTGGGTACGTTCTCGGCAACGTCGTTTCGTTCACGGTATCCGCCCCGCAGGGCACACGCACGCGCCACGTTTGCGTGTCTCGGATCGGACTCGCCCGAGTCCAGGAGGCGGGCTGCTAATGAAGCGCTGTCTGCAAAGTCGCGAACGCGGCGTCACGCTGATCGAAGTCCTGATTGCAACCCTGGTCCTGTCGATCGGAATGCTCGGCCTTGCGGGGCTCTATCTGAACGCCCTGCGGGCGAGCCAAGACATGCGCTTTCGTGTCCTGGCGAGTATCGCTGCCGAGGATATGGGCGAGCACATTCGCATCATGGGCGATGCCGGTAACGCGGATGCTTACCTGATCGAATGGCAGGCCGACCTTGGAAATCGACTCCCGGGCGGACAGGGGGCCGTTGTTCCGGGCACGGATACCCATGTCGTCACGGTGACGTGGGACCAGCGTGCACGAGCGAGGGATGCCTCCGATGCGATCGCACCACGTCAGTCATTCAGCCATGAAGTGAGGCAATGGCAATGACGAGCCAGCGCGGGTTCACCCTGGTCGAGCTGTTGGTTGCCATGACCCTGGGCCTATTCTTGACCGGCGGGATTATTCAGGCGCAACTTGCGGCGCGCCAAGTGCTCGCCATGCAAACCGCGCTCAACCGCCAGAGCACCACCATTCTGGCGGCTGGCGACCTCCTTACGCGCCATATCCGTGAGGCCGGCTACGGTACATCGGCCGGAAATGCCCTCTCGGGTACGCCTAACCGGATTACCGTTTCCTACAACTACTCCATCGATCCGTCGTTGCCCGGGCAGGACTGTACCGGGACCCCGCTGACCGCGGTCAGCACCGACACCTTCCTGGTCTCGACGCGTGTCATCGACGGGGCGACGGTTCCTTTTCTCGGGTGTGAACCCAACGGCGGCTCGGTCGAGCTGTTGGTACCCGATATCGACAGATTGGCGTTTCGTTACTACGTTGCCGGCGATCTCAGACCCGCCAACGAGATACCGACGGATTGGAGCACGGTCAATGGTGTCCGGCTTACCTTCACCGCTCTCGGCAATCCTGCCGGCGGTGTTCCGGATCAAGAGGTGGTCCTTTCGGTCGGTGTGCGCGCACGTATCCTTGCAGGCGGAGCGCAGCCATGATGATTTCCGACCGCTCCTCATCGCTCCCGTCGCAACGCGGTGTCGTCTTGCCGATCGCGCTGATTATGCTGACCGTTATGACGCTCAGCGGGGTGTCGGCGATCGCCGTTAACCAAAAGAACATGCGTATCGCGGCGCATCAGAGCCAGTATCTCGATGCCTTTCTGGCGGCCGAGGCCGGACTGCAGGCGGCTGCCGATGCACTTGAGGCGGCTGTTTCCGGTGGTTTGGCGCCGCCGACCGACGACGCGATTTGGACCGGCTCGGCGATCACCGACAGGATCCCGTCGATCACTTGGACCGATGCCGGCAGTGCCGAGCCATACGGTATCGATCGGCTGTCCGGCTATTTCGTCGAGGATATCGCCGATGTGGGCGGACTGGTGCGGTTGCGCGTGGTCGGACTCACCGAGGGTATCGGTCCCCGTGAAGGGCGGACTCTGGTGATGACCTTCGAGCCCGGGTCATCCGGTACCGCATTGTTCGAGGATGTCCTAACCGCCTGTCGCCACGTCGATGTCACCGGCAGCGGGAGTATTCGAAGCTACGACTCGCTCGCGCCGGAGCTCGGAGAGCTCTACAGGGCCAACATCTCCAACCGACTCGCAGGTGGGCGGATCGAGTTGAAGGGCAACGGCTCCATCTTCGGTTCCGCCAGATCCACCGCGGGCGGCAACATCGGCGGTACCTTGATGGGCGAGTTCGTCGCTGGCGGCAACGTCACCACCGACAGCGGAACACGGATCTGCGGACGCATTTCCGCCACTGGCGACGTGAGCACCTCTGGGAACTTCGCACTTGGCCCCTCGTCCCACAGCGACTGTTCGCATGTGTCCTTGGCCACACCTGCCGGTATTCAGGGTCGCAACGTGTCGCTGACGGCCAGCGCCGAGGTCGACGGCAATGTCGACGCTCACGGCAACCTCTCTGCGAGCGGTAATGCCAAGATTCACCACGATGCCAACGTTGCCGGTAACTATAGCCTCAGTGGCAGTGGGACGGTCCTAGGCACACTGACCTACGGGGGCTCGGGAACCTTGCAGGGCGGGGGCTCGATCGGCAACCTGGTGCACCGTCCAGGACTGGTCGTGCCGAGTGCGTCCGGTGTTCCGACGCGCACCTGCGAGCCCGCCGGCGTCAGTATCCGCGAGCTGATGACGGCCAAACGCCCGACTACTGACGCTATTCTCAGCGGCAACTTACGGAAACTCGACGATAACTCCTCCGATCAGCTCGTTCCCTATCTACGCGCCCAAGGTCGTTTCGCGCCCGGCGTACAGCAGAACCTGGATACCGACCCGAACATCACCGTCGCCATCACCGGCAACGTCGATCTGCAAGGTTGGCGAAACCTCAACTTTCCGGCGAACCGGAATGTCACCCTGCGTGTCGACGGCAACTTCGGGATCGGCGGGAGTGCCGGTATCGTGATTCCGAGCAACGTCGACGTGACACTCTGGGTCGGCGGCGACGTCAATCTTGCAGGTTCAGGTAGCATCATCTTAGGGGCAAACTCGACGTTGTCGCTCTACGTCAAAGGCGAGTCGAAGCTCGGCAACAACCCCTTCCACTTTCCGAACAATCGTTCGGTAGTCGAGCGTACGGACGATGATGGCCAGACCTATATGGCTCCGTCCGTTGCCCTGTACTCCGACATCCATGCGTCGGACGGGGTGCCCGGCCACAAGGAAGATATCAGTGTCACCGGCGCAAGCGCGATCTACGCGGCAATCTACGCCCCCTATGCTCGCGTCGACATCGGCGGGAGCGGCGAGTTGCGCGGTGCCGTGTGGGCACACGATATCAAAGTGTTCGGAAGCGGAGGTTTGCGCTACGACGTCCAACTCGCGAGGGCGCAAACGGGCGCGGGAGGGGGCGGCGGCAGCGGTGGCCTGACCCGATTGAGCTGGAGCGAGGCGGTTCACTGATGCGTGATTCGGCATTCCCAACACCGTTCCGGCGCAAGCGCTGCAGGGCGCCGTGGGGCTTTTCGTTGATCGAGCTCATGATGGTCGTCGCCGTCCTTGCGGTGCTGGCCGTGATTGCCGTCCCGGCTTATCTGGAACACCTCGACCGGAGTCGCCGTGTCGACGCCATGAATGCACTGTTCGCCATCTCCGAACGCTTGGAAAGCTGCTATGGCGAGACGCGCCGTTTCAACAGTGTCGGCTGTACGCCGGGGCTTCCGATGGACTCGACGGATGGCCACTACGCCATAACAGGGAGCGTGACAGCGGACACTTACTCCCTGGTCGCGACACCCCTCGGAAACCAGCTCAGCCGGGACGGCGAACGCTGCGCGACCATGGGTCTCGATCACTTGGGACGCCGCAGCGCGACCGGCACGCTCGGGGATGGATGTTGGCGGTGATCCGAGGATGCGAAGACGCGCAACTCTGATGTCCTGTGTGGTCTTGGTGGCTGCCGGTGCCGTGACGGCAACGTTTGCATCGGCAGACACCGAGATTCGCCGCCCGATCCCCGGCACCAATACCCCCGACTACGGCGGGCCGCTCTTGATCGAGCGCAACGGCGTCGTCTACCCGGCGATTCCAGGTAAACGCACGCCGGATTATGGCTCCGATGATCGTCTGATCATCCGCGACGGCAAGGTCTACGATGCCATCCCCGGGACCAACACGCCGGATTATGGATCTGGGCGGTGGTTGCTGCGGGAACGCTGAAGCGGTTTCGGGGAGCCCTTTCCCAATCGGGGGCAGATCGAGTTCGGGATAAGCTGGAACGGGGTTTCCGTGCCGGCCAGGTTGGGTTGCCGCTTCGATGCCGTCTGGTTTGATCCGATCTCGCTGATGTGACGCAGTGCTCTGTTGTCCGACCAAGGGGCGCTATCATCAGGCCAGAAGCACTTGGCTGTTCAGAGCCTTGGTTCGATCGATGCACGGAGTCACAAGCGTGCAGTCGCGGCATTATCTTGCCGCCGGATATGCCTGGGAGTAATATTTTTTCCCGATTTCTCAGCACCTGTCGTTAACAACGGTGTCGGACGGGAAACGGATTCGATGGAGCCGGAAGGATCTCGATGAGTCTTGGACAGATAAGGATGTGTGATTGGTCGGCCGCTGCGTTGTGCTTTTCGCCGACTGTCGGCGGATCTGGACCGGCGCTTGTAGGCCGGCTTTGCCGACCAGTGATCCGGAACCTCATGCCGAGGTGTGCCCCGAGTGCGGTTACGGGCGAGAGGAATGGTCATACGCTGGCCCGTAGCGTTCCCGACCGAGTATCGTTCATTCACGTTGCAGACGCCGATAGCGTCCAGCACCGCTCCCATTCTCCCCCTCTTGCTAGTAGTCACTCTGCGTCCGTTTCAGTTCTTCTGGCTCCGAGCTTGACGAACCTCGACTTCATATCTGACTACAACGGCCCAGGTTCATCATTCGGTGGGGCGATCCTCAACGGGCGTTAGGCGAAGTCCTGGAACGACGTGTTGGATACCTCACGCCCTAGTTGCCGCGCAAGGCATTGCCAAGGAACAGATTGTGAACGGAACGCTAAGTTCGGATTCCGGCATACGTACCTAAATCGAATCATGAATTGACATTCAAGAGTTTACAACAAACAGCTACTTCGCGAATAACGGCTCTTTCAACGCAGGTTCGGGAAACATTATGGACGACCTTGAACAACTTGTGGAATTTTCACGGACACTCGGAGTCGAGGCTCAACCGCCTACAGGCGATCTGATTTGCGCCTTCGTCGGCGAGTGGAACGCCGGGAAAAGTTCCCTTCTGAACGCACTCGCCGAGGTTGACCTTCCGGCGCGGCCTACCCCGACCACCCGGGCATTGGTCCGAATCGCTCGGAGCACTCAGGAGGAACCTTGGGCCACGGTGACGGACCTAGAGGGCCAATCCACGTCCTTTTCCGGGCCCGCGGCTCTGGATGTTCTGAACAGGTCAATCGAGGATCTGGCGGAAATCGCGGTCAGTCTCACGGACGTCGATATTCCGCCTGGTGTCGTCTTCATCGACACGCCAGGCTTCAATGATGAAGATCAAGTCGTTTCGACACGCGCCGCGACCGTGCAGGCTGATATCGTGGTTTTTGTCGTGCAGGCGAGTGGCTCCGTCATCAACCAGACGCAGATGGATTTTATCCATCAGGTTCTTCTGACGAAGGGCAATCTGGAGGACATCCTGTTCGTCGTGACCCATGCCGATCTACTGGAATCTTCCGTCCAGCGATCGGAGATCGAGGACCGTTACCGAGAGCAGTTCGGCGCTGCGGCGTCCACCCGCCTGTTCCTGGTCTCTGTCCGCGAACCGAACGAGATCGAGGTATTCAAGGGGGCCTTGTACAGACTACTGCGCGAACGCCAGCCGGGCCTACTGATGGAGCGACGCGCGCGGCTGCGGAAACAACTGACGATTCAGATACCCCAGGAGGTCGACCGCCGACGAGCCCTATTGGCCCTGCAGCGTGATCAGAACACGGAGAAGGCCAGGCATCTGGAAGAGCAGATCAACGAGGCGCGCGAGAAAGAACGCGCACAACGCAGCGAACTGCGTGAAAGCCATCGTGTCCGCCAGCGCGCTGCGATCGACAGTCTCAGCGATGCCGCCGACGCGACTCTCAGAACTATCGAAAGCCAAATTGACGATCTGGATTTCGAGCGTCTACAGGCCAAGGGCGAAGTGCAACGCATCGTCCAAGAGTCGCTCCTAGGGGATTTCAAGCCAAAGGTCGAATTGTGTTTGAAGGATCTGCTGAACGCATTGGAGACCGACGTGGACGGGGCACAACACTTTTCCTCGGATTTGCTGAGGGGCCTGTCCATCCAACTGCCCGCCTATGATTCACCGCTTGCCAAGATCGGTGCGGAGCACCTGTTGCCGATTGCCGCCATCGGTTCGATCGCAGTTTTTGGCTGGCTCAGTGTTCCCACATTGCTCCTGGGTTTCCTGACGCTGAAGGCCCGCGATATGGGGCTGACGCAGTTTGACCGAACGGGTCTTTTCGACCGAGGTGTCGAAGGGTTGAGGGACATGGCGACGGGCGCATTCCGCCAGAGCGTCAAAATGATCGTTGCGCGCGCCGTGAACGGCTATCGCGATCAGGTGATCGACTATGTGCAGCGGACGGTCACCGAGGTCGGCGAGCGGGCGCTAGCACAGATCAACGGTGTCGAGGCTCTGGAGCGGTCCTATTGGCAGCTTCGCGACAGCTCGTCCCGCGTCGAGCAGGAGATCTTGCTGGACCGGATCAGTCACATCCTGACGGCTGGCGGCGTCAACCCATCCGTTGCGGGAGGCCAAGCATGACAACCAATCTGACACGCCGAGCCGAGATGCTCGACATCTACAGCGATCTCTACGAACAAACGAGCGAGGCGATCTCCGATCAGGAACGGACCGAGCTTGAAGGCGGGGCCAACCGCCTGAGGGGGCAGACCTTCACGATCTCTTTCATCGGTCGTTTTTCCGTGGGCAAATCTCTTCTCATCAACCGTCTGTTTCTCGGCGAAGACGTTCTGACCTTTAACCTGAAGCCGACGACGGCTCGAACGCTCCTCATCCGCTATGGCGAAAGCCCCGCATTATCGTTGGTCTATCCGGACATGGAGGGCGCCGAACATCGTGACGTCCTCGTACCACCAGGCGGCGAGCTCAAGGCCATCGCTGCGGCGATCATGGAACACACCACGCACCTGGGTTCCCCTGCAGGTCATGAATCGGGTTACTTCCAGCTCGATTGGCCGAACGGTCAATTTTTCCGGGAAGGCGTTCAACTCTTAGACACCATCGGGACCGAGGACATCGACGACCGCTTCATTGATCAAACCTACAAGGCGATCAAGAGCAGCGACGCTGTCGTCATGACCCTGAGTATGACCCAGCCTTTAACCGACTCGGAGCGCCGGTTCCTTGAGCAGCATCTGGCAAGGACTGGCAAAAAGGTTTTCTTGGTGGTGAACAAGGCGGATGCGCGGTCTCCTGAAGAACAGGAGATGGTCCTTAAGGATTTGAACCAGCGCTTCGGTGCCCTGTATCGAGAGAGCGAGATACGGGTCGCGGAACGCATCTTCGCCGTCTCGGCCAAGACCGGTGAGGGTCTAGAGACGCTGCGCGAGCGATTGGTGCATTTCGTCACTGAAGAACGATTGAGCGAGATTCTCCAAAGCCACGCTGAATGGCTGAGAGGGCGCCTGCATGTTTGGTCGATGGACTGCCGGCAGACGCTGACCGGCTATGAGGCGAAGAAGGCCGGAGATGACGATCAGCTGCGCATCGCGGGGGACAAACTGCGTGCCTTGGCCGAACGTTTGCACCATGAGCGTGAAAGATTAAACGATCTTCGGATCGATCTCACAGAGGAGCTTAATCGGCTGATCAGCGATCTACGAGATCGTTGCCTTAGGGAGCTCAAATCGCTCGATCAGCAGGGCGCAAGCGTCCAGGTGATTGGTACTGACCTGGCCATGGCTTTTGCTGATGGCATCGCTGGTGTGACCACCCATGTCCAACACAGTGCGAGGAAGGCGCTTCAGTATCGCATCGGAAAACTGGCAAGCATTGACGCCCCGAGCCTTAAGGAACTAGGGGCGAGCAATACCGGCATCCCCGACGAACTGATCTCGAATGCTGGAAAGGCTGCGGGTCTCGGTGCTATCGCGGTTGGTGGAGGGAATGTCTTAATTGCTCTGCAAGTCGCGATGGCTACCCCGGTCCCTTGGTTTGGCCTCGGTGGAACGAGCCTGACGACTCTCTTTGCTGGGGCACTGTCACCTTGGGCAATTCCCGTTATCCTAGCAGGCGCGGCGATTTTTTGGGGAAGCGGCGAGTATCGGGAGACCAGGAAACGGCAGAAGCGCGAGGCATGGATCGCGTCTGCAAGGCAGAGCCTGGATAAGGATTTCGTTGCAATAGAATCACATCTTGGAGAACAGTTGGGTCAGTACATCGATGCGGTGTGGCAGCAAGCCGAGGAACGCGTGTCCCAAGAGAGAAAGGCATTGGAGTTTCTGATCGCCGAGACCGACCTCACGACCTTGGACACACGTATCAGCACGATGCGTAGCGAGGAACAAAGGCTGAACGACATCACACGGCGGCTTGATACCCTGCTTCCAAAGGTCGCTTGAGTGATGGGCACGCACTGGGTCGAACGTTTGTTCAAGACGCGAGCGGATGAGGAGTACGGTGATCTCCCCTTCAGTGACAACGTCCAGGTTCGGCGTCTAGCGGATGCGGAGAGGCTGTTAAAGTCGCTCCGCTTCGCGGATCCAGGCGTTGAGACGGAGCGTCAAACGCTGCTCGATGAGATCTGCCGGACCTTTCGCCGGATTTCCGAGATCCAAGTCACAGTGGTGGTGGCGGGGGATTGGAACGCGGGTAAGTCCACGCTGATTAATGCGTTTCTGGGCGAGCATTGGTTACCGGTGAATGTCACCCGCGAGACCGTCACGATCAATCGTATCGTCGGGGGACCGTATCGCAGGATTCGCGTCCTCTTCCTGGATGGACGCGCCCCATGGCAGTTGCCACACGATTACCCAAATGCGGACTTTGTGCATAGCAAGATCAAGGAGCTTGGTGAGCAACACCGGGACGTCATCGAACGGATAGACGTTTTCTATCCAGACCATTCCTTTCTGAAGTGGGTGGCCTTGATTGATACGCCGGGGCTGGACTTCTCAACAATAGACGATCGTGTCAGCCAACCCTTGATCGACGACGCGGACGTCCTGCTCTGGGTGATGCACTTGGAAGGACCTCGTCAACTGGATCTGACGGCCCTGCGGGCCTTTCGCCGTGGCAACCCTGGGAACCGCGTGCTGGCGGTCGTCAACTATGCGGACCTACTCGACGACGACGAACGAGCGGAGGTTCTGGCCGACAAGAAGGAGAAAATAGGCGACGATGCGGACGCAGTTTTTCTGGTCTCGGCCAAGAACGACTTGAAGACCAGGGACAGTGATCCGGGTTTCCGGGAGCTACGCACCTATCTCAACGAGCACATCCTTCCGAGCTACGGTGAGGTGCGGCATCGGCGACCGAGTCTCCTCGCCCGCGAGAGGATAGAACAAGTTGCCGCTTTCATTGATCAGTTCGGCGACCGGACGCTCAAATCGCATATTCCTTACCGGCTCGGTGGCGAGGATTGTTGGACCGCGTACGACCTGGCCTATGCGGTGGCAGGCGGATGGGAAGACGCGTTGGCGGGTCTTGGGGACGGACGCATCACCGCTTGGCTGCGCACTGACATTGGTGAGGAAATCCTTGCAGATGCCGTGGATCGTCTCATGGAGAATGGCGCTCTCACTCCCGACGAGCGGGTGATCTATCTCCAGACCATCCTGGCTCCAGGAAAGCCTTTGACTTGGCGCGGAATCGAGATCAATCGTTCGGACTTGTTCGACCTCGCTCGACGTGCGAGACACGACAAATCGGCGATGAACATCATCCGCGAGATTTACCGCAACCGTGTTTTGCTGATGTGTTCCGAGGCCGGGAATTCGGATTACGCCGCGATACAGCGCGGATGGGAATGCGCCGTCACACTCTGCGAGAAAATCCAGAGGAGAAAGAGACACTGTATACCGCGGTGGGTGACCGACAACTCCAACCTCGATCGAATTGTGGCCCGACTTCTACTGTTTCAGTTGGACGTGGAACTGCTCGAAGAGATGCGTACGACGCTAGGACAGGGGGATTATCCGAAGTTGCAATCGACAGTTCGGTGGTATCGATGTCTTGGGGATCCGGAGAACGGTCCACCTGAGATTGCGGCGTTGCTCATGGAATTGGCTCCACTTGCGCGCCGGGACGCTTGTTGGTGCAAGACCCAAGAACTGAGAACGGTTGCGGCCTATGAGGACTTTCTGAGGCGCTACCCTAAAGGACCGTTCAGCAAATCAATTAGAGAAGAGCTTTCTGCTCTACTGAGGAAGGAACTCCTGCAAGACCGCGATAACCCCGGTCTACGCTGTCGCTACCTGGCCGTGAGAACTAGGGAACAACGCATCCAGGACGCAGGCATGTACACGGTGTTCGGGTTCACTTGGAACGACGAGCTCACTCGGCTGTCGAGTAAATATGGACCGCTGCCACCCGGTGATCTCACCGAGGAGAACGCTAGCGAGAGGCTCCTCGGGGCATGCTGTGACGGGGCACGCGTTCCTGAACCAGAGATTACGGGACCAGTTCAAAGCCCTTTTTCGGATGTGGCGACGCAGTGAGGCCGCAAGCCATATACTTCGCCAGTCCAGTTATGCCGGGCGTGCCCACGAGATGGAGATGCGGGTGAAGCGACCCGTCGGCCCAGACCGAGACAGCCCCTGGGGTTCCTGCCTGTTTCAGCAGTGTTGGAAGAGCAATGATGTCGCGGTGATGCATTGCGCACCGTGATCGAACTTCCGACCGTCCGGCGCCCGCCACGTGGCCAGTTGCCCATCGAACCATCGGCCTTTGTCGAACACGATCTGCATGCATCCGGCATCGGTCAGGCGCCGCGCACAGGCGAGCCCGGCCATGCCGGAGCCGATGACTGCGATTCGCTCTGCCTTGACCATCATGTCACCCCATGGTCCGCGAGAACCGCGGAGTCGTCCGTCGGATCTTGCGGTAGGCGTGCCCAATGGTGTTCACCTTCCGGATCCTTGTTCTTCAACCGCCGAGTGGCGCCCGGTCGATCGCCGAGAGCTCCCGATTCACCTCGAAGAGCTTGGCGTTGACGTGCGGGATCCCGAAGCCGACGAGCCGCTCGGTGTGCATCGCCAGATAGGCTTCGGCGCTGGGGCGGTCCTTGAAGAGATAGATTCCCCCGGCCTCGCTCGTCTCGGGGTTCTCGGTCCAGATCTTCCAGATCAAGCCCGGCTCTTGCGCGATGGATTCGGCGAGCCCCTGCATGGTGGCGCTCATCTCGGCGCCCCAAGGGCCTTGGAAGGGGAAGTCGATCTGTAGGAGGATGGGCATCTGGATCTCTCTTTGGCGCGGTTACGGGTACCGTCAAGAACAGATTGCTCCGATCGGAGATCGGGGCTTTAGGAGAACATTCATGAAACGGATTGTGTTGTTTGTCGTGCTGGCGTCCGTGGCGGTGACGGTCATGTCCTCGGAAGATGACGCTATCGTGCGCGAGGTACTGAACCGTCTCTATGATGGATACGATCGTACCAACGCTTGTTGGGTGGCGCGAAGTGCGGATGATCCCGGACGTGCCGATTGTCTGTCGATCGATCGGGTCGACCGCGTGGAGGCCGACACCGGCCCCCGTTTGTATGTTCTGTTGACGGGGCGGGCCTTTGACCCGCGCACCGGCGAGAATATCGATTCGCATGTGACCCGTGGCCTCGTGGGCGCCCTGGTGATCGGTTTTGGCCCGGACGGTGTGGAGCTCATCGCCGGCGAGCCGCGTCTGAGCTCGGGTGGCTGGGGGGTCGCCCCGACCGATTGGAACTTGATCAAGCTGGCGCCCAGCGATTATTGGGGCTGGGTGAACCGCGATGGCTTTCTAGGTCAAGGGATTCTCGTCGAGTCCTACAGCATCCTGGCGCCCCATGGTCGCCGTATCCGTGATCTCGGACCGATCCATGCCTCCTGGAACAATGTCGGCGCTTGCGGAGAAGCCGGCGAGGTCTGTCCAGTCACCGACATCGACACCACGCTGGAGGTGGATTCCATCAATATCGGCGCAACGGTTTTTCCACTTCGCATCACCCTGACCGGCCAACTCGATGGACGACAGCTCACGCCCAAGACCTGGGATATCCCCTTTGATCAGACATCCTGGTCCTACGTCGAGCCGGACGACTGGCCGTTGGCTGATGTTGAAGAGTGATGGGGGTATCGTTCGGTTCAGGCAAGAGACGCATCCGATCCCGGATCTGCGCTACCCTCCCGGAGCGCGAATCGCTACCGGGAGCGTCAGATCTCCGACCTCACATCGATAACGACCTCATGAATCGCAAGGCCCTGCTTGAGGAGATCCGCCGGCGCAACCGCGCTCACCTCTCTGCCTTGCTCGCTGCGTTGGAGCGCGTCAATGCTGGTATCCGCCTAACCCGTTCCGATCATGAGGCCGTGATCGACAGCCTGGAGGACGGCAACGCGAGCATGGCCCTTGAGGAGCCCGATCGGGCCGAGCGTGCGCTGGCGGCGCGGGTCTTGGACCTGTGCAGGCAGATCCACGTCGCCGAAGCGCAGCTGAAGTGAGCCTCTCGCTGCCCGCGGCGGCGCGAGGCAGGACGCGGACCTACATCATGCTCATGCCGCCGAACATGGCCGTGAAGATCGCCATGACGATCGCAAACAAGACGGAGAGAATGATGATGGCCGGAATGGACGCGATGGCCGCCTTCACCATGAAGGCCACCATGGACCAAAAGGGCATCTGGATGTCGACGACGGTGACGCGGTTGTTGACTTCGTTCATCGGGGAAACTCCATGTGATCGGTGATCCGTTGAATGGCGGTGCGATGGTACACGCTAAGCCATCATGCCGAAATCCGGATGACCGGGGTGAGGGAGCTACCCGCAGCGTGCCGCGCAGGGACCTCCGGGCGATTGCTCCGGCGTGGGCCGGCGCGCCGAGGATGCCGTGATGCGGTACCCACACCGTAAAGAGGATGTGCGATGACGCCGGACGCACCGCTGACCGACCTGGCGTCGCTGCGCCGTCGCTAAGATGGCTTCCTGCTCGATGCCTACGGGGTGCTGCTCGATGGGGAGCGTGCCCTTCCGGGGGCGGCCGCGCTGCTCGCTGACCTGGAGCGCGACGGTTGCCCGTGGCTGGTGGTCACCAACGCCGCCAGCCGGCTCCCCGAGACGCTGAGCCGGGGATTCGCCGCGGTGGGGTTGGCGATCCCGCCCGAGCGCATTCTGACCTCGGGTGCGCTGTTGGCCGATCCCTGCGTGGCCGGCGATCTCCGCGGGGTGCGCGCCCTGGTGCTGGGACCGGAGGGGTCGCGCCGCTATGCCGAGCGAGCGGGCGCCATCGTCGTGCCCTTCGAGGAGGATGTCGACGCCGAGGCACTCATCGTCGCCGACCAGCAGGATCTGTGCTGGCCCGATCACCTGGATCTCGCGCTGAGCCTGCTGGTGCGCCGCCTCGATGCCGGCGCGCCGCTGAGGCTGCTGCTCTGCAACCCCGATCTGATGTATCCGGTACGCCCCGGGCGGGTCGCCCTCACGGCAGGGGCGTTGGCCGCGATGCTGGAAGCGGTCATCCGCGAGCGCTGGCCCGAGCGGGGCATCGGCTTCACGCGCCTGGGCAAGCCGAGCCGCGCGATCTTCGATGCGGCCTGCCGGCGGCTCGGCGCGTCCCGGCCGGTCATGCTCGGGGATCAGCTCGCGACCGACATTGCGGGCGTCCTGGGCGCGGGGCTCGACGCGGTGCTGGTCGGCACCGGGCTGGCGCCGGGGAATGGGGCGGGCGGGACTGCGGTACGCCCGACCTGGGTGCTGCCGTCGCTTGCGAGTGGGTCATCTTACCCGTCCTCCTCTTTGCTCAGCGCAGCAGACGATCCGCGCCGAAGTGCTCGACCTCATCCGGGTGGCGGATGACGTCAGGGTCCGACCGGACGCGATTCGGCAGGGCGGCGAGCGGGACATTCTCGGCGACGAAGCGCCGACCGATGGCGTTGTTGTGATAGTCCATGGCACGCTCGTCCGGGGTATTGCCCGGTCGCAGCTCCTGGGCATCGGTGACCGTGGTTGCGAATGTCGGCCCGAACGCGCGGGTCAGCAGGAAGCTCCAAATCACATGGCGCATCGCATCCTGGAGCCAGACATCATCCGGCGCGTACTGCGTTGCGAGCGTGCGTGCCTGATCGGTCAGCATCAGGAGAACGGGCGCCCGCAGCGGGTAGAGCGAGACGATCTCGATTTGCTCGGGGACCAAGTCCAGGCCCTTGGCCTGCGCGATTGCCCGGATGTCATCCTCGCGGAACCGCAGCTTGAAGGTCTCGCCCGCGCGCTCGGTGTAGAGGGTTGCGACCCGGTCGACACCGTCGATGACGAGGATGACATCGCCGCTGAACGCGACTTCGCCGACCGCGTGATTCTCGAAGAACAACGCCTTCAGCTTCTCGCGGATCGTATTCGCGGCCTGTCGCGGGTCACCCAGCGGAAGATCGCCGATCGCCAAGCGGACGTTGGTAAAGCGGTCGAATGGCAACTGCGGAGGACGATCCGATGAATCGAGGCGAACCTCCACGCCGGTGGCCTGAATGGCGCCGCGCAAGCTGAACGGGTGGGTCAGTCGCACCTCGAGGGTGGCGATGTCCAGCTGCGAGCGCAGCTGAATCCGATCCCGTGGGTTCAGATCGAGCCGAGCCTCCAGGTCGCTCAGCTCCAGGCCGTTTAGCCAAGGCGAGATCCGTAGGCCCGAGAAGGCGACATCGCTCAGCCCGATACCGATCGGCTCCAGTCGGGCCTGCAACCTAGGAAGTGCCTCGCGCGCGAGTGAGGGGGCCAACGCCGAGGTCAGGATCCAGACCAAGGCCCAAAGGCTCCCGACGAGCAGCAGCAGGATGAGGAGTCGGTGTGTGTGAACTTTCGACGACTGACGGTGCATGGTGAGGCAGCGGGATCATGGAGGGCCGCGGGCGGGCGCCTCGGCGGGTGGATAGGATACGTCACAACGGTCGAAGTCACCGTCATCCGCCGTGAGAGCGGGCCTGACCCCAAGGTTTCGGCTGGGCATCCTCGATGCCGGCAACCTCCCGGACCATGCGTGCTCGGGCTCCCGGCGGGTGATCTCGAAGGGGAGTCGGAGGCCAACCGGGGTCTGGATACGCCCGCGCATGCCGGGACCGATCAGGTGCGACGGGGCAACCACCGCGCGAACGCTCGGCCCCCAGATCGGCCATTCGCGCGTGTCGATCAGGATGCGCCAGACGATGCCGGCGGGGGCTTCGACGATGCGGTCGACCTTGTGCATGGAGTCAGCCCTCGGCGGGTTTCTCGAACACCATGAAATGCTGCGTGGGCAGGATGTCGAGGCTCTCGACCCAGCGCAGACCGACGGCTTCGAGCTCGGTGATCGCCTGCTCTTGGGTCATCTTGTGCAGTGGCTTGATGGGGACGCGTGGATCCTCGCCGCGGTACTCGATCAGGAACACCCGTCCGCCCGGTCGCAGCGCGCTGCGGATGCCCTGCATCATC
The DNA here is from genome assembly GCF_900106925.1 of Thiocapsa roseopersicina. Classification (GTDB taxonomy): domain Bacteria; phylum Pseudomonadota; class Gammaproteobacteria; order Chromatiales; family Chromatiaceae; genus Thiocapsa; species Thiocapsa roseopersicina. Next base: position 4,575 of record NZ_FNNZ01000025.1, on the reverse strand, counting down.
TCGTAGGGATAGGCGAACTCGTGGTAGGCATCCACGAGCAGCACGGCATCGACACTATCCGCCGGTAGCTTGGGATCATCCTCCGTGCCGAGGACCGGGGTGACATTGGTGATTGCGCGTCGCTCGATGCGCTTGTGCAGGACCTCGAGCATCTCCGGTTGCACGTCGACCGCGTAAACGCGACCCGTCGGGACGGCCTCGGCGATGCGGAAGGTGAAATAGCCGGTTCCGGCGCCGATGTCGGCGACCTGGGCATCGGGCGCGAGCCCCATGCCTTCGACCACCCGATCGGGTTGCTCCTCGACGACACGGGTCCTCCGTTCCAGCCAGGCGGCGCCTTGGTGACCCATGACCTGTGAGATCTCGCGGCCGAAATAGGTCTTGCCGATCCCGTCGCGGCTGGGTGTATGGAAGGTGTAGATGTCATTGGCAGACAGCACCGTCTCGGCAGGCGCGGGCGCGGCCGCGAGCAGGCACAAGCCGGCGATGAGGAGGATTGATCTTCGGCGGCTCATCGAGGCGATCTCCCGTTGGTGCGGGCATCCGAGTGTGGATGCGACGCTTCGACCAATGCGGGCATTGGCCCGCGAAACTACCCCACGGGCCCGGGCGGCATAGGCGAACGATGCCGTCCGTGGCACACTCCCGGCCTCAAGGACCAACCCAAGGCCGAGCGGAGCATCCGTGCCCGCCAGTCAGCGTTTTGCCATGGAATGCCCAGCGGCGCTTCTCCGAAGAACCCCGGACTCATTCCGCAGATCCGGGACCGCACGATGCCCAGCTCCACATTGCATCCGAGCTTTCTCGCTCGGCTTTTTGCCGACGGTGTCGGCGACCAGCCATTGGCCGAGATCGGCCCAGGTGCGCTGACCGTCTACGATCGATCCCGGACCCAACGACTCCTTCACACTCAGATCGAGGGGGTTCGCGTAGAACGAGGTCTGTTCTGGTCGACCTTGATCGTTCAGCCTCAAACGGGGGCTGCGTTGCGCCTTGCCGGCGTGTCCAAGAGCGCCGCACAACACTTCGTCGAGGCGTTCGCGGAGGCCGGACAGGTCTACAAAGAGGCTGTCAGTTTACTCAAGCGCGAAGCGACCCGCGCCACCGTGGTTGCCGAGTGGGTCCAACGCGCGGAGGCCGGCGAGTTCTGGGTTGCCCATCATCGGATCACGCGTGCGAAGGCCGATGCCGCGATCCTGGCGCCCGTGCTGCGCATTCCCGCTGAAGAGATCACCTCGAGTCCGGGTCTTGTCGAGGCGTTGAGGGTACTGCAGGGCTTTGCGAGCGACTCCACGGGCTTCCGAGTCCGGGCGAACCAGGCCTTTGTCGATGCCGAGCTGAAACGCTACGACGGCTACTTCAACACGGTCGAGTCGAGACCTCTGACCCGCGCGCAGCGACTGGCCGTGGTCGTCCACGAGGACAACACGCGTGTCATCGCAGGCGCCGGCTCGGGCAAGACCAGCGTCATGGTCGCCAAGGCCGGATACCTGCTCCACAAGGAGCTGTGCAAGCCTCGCGAGTTGCTCTTGCTGGCCTTCAACCGGGACGCGGCCGAAGAGCTGCGAACGCGCCTCAAAGAACGATTCGGCCTCGACTTGCGGGTGAGCACCTTCCACGCCCTGGGCCTCGACATCATTGCCCGGGCCACTGGCACGAAACCGTCGTTGGCGTCCTGGGCAGGCAATGACCGTGAGTTCAGGGAGCATCTGCAAGCGCTGCTGACCGAGACCATCTGCGACCCGGCGACCTCGGATGCAGCCCGCGCCTACGCGCAGAGCCACTTTGCGCCGTACCACAGCCCGTTCGAGTTCAAGAGCGAAGGCGAGTACTTCGACTACCTCAGATCCGTCGACATGGTGAGCCTCAACGGCGAGACGGTGAAGAGCTTCGAGGAAGCGGAGATCGCGAATTTCCTGTGCTTGAACGGCGTGCCTTACCGCTACGAGGCCGATTACCAGCATCCGACCGCCGATGCGGAATATCGCCAGTACAGGCCCGATTTCTATCTGATCGACGCGGATCTCTACATCGAGCACTTCGGAATCGCGAGGGATTGGTCGACCGCGCCTTACGTCGATCGGGCCGAGTATCACGCGGGCATCGATTGGAAACGCGAGCTCCACCGCAAGCATGGCACCCGCCTAATCCAGACCTACAGCTACCAGAAGAGCGAGGGGACGCTCCTGACGGAGTTGGAGCGGCAGCTACGCACGGCTGGTGTCGTGTTCAAACCGATCTCGGCGGAGCAGGCGCTGGAGCGGCTCAATTCGGGGCATCGCATCGGCGTGATGACCAAGCTCGCCGGCACCTTTCTCAACCACTTCAAAGGGGGCGGCTATCGGCTCGATGATCTGCGCCTTAAGGCGCGCCGACAAGGCGACAAGAATCAACGGGTCGCGGCCTTCCTGGATCTGTTCGAGGCTGTCTACAATCGTTACGAACGCCGCTTGCGAGCAACGAACGAGATCGACTTCAACGACATGATCCTGCGCGCGGCGGATCACGTCGCTTCGGGTCGTTACCGGTCCGAGTACCGTTGCATCCTGGTCGACGAGTTCCAGGACATCTCGGCAGGTCGTGCGAAGCTGATCAAGGCACTCAAGGATCAGGGGCAGGGCCACCGGCTGTTCTGCGTGGGGGACGACTGGCAGGCGATCTACCGCTTCGCCGGCAGCGACATCGCCTTGATGCGCGACTTCGAGGAGCATTTCGGTCCATCGGAGACTGTGCCCCTCGACCGCACCTTCCGGTGCAACGCCGGCATCAACGCGGTGGCGACCCGCTTCGTGCTCGCCAATCCGGCCCAGATCAAAAAGACGGTCGCCGCTGAACGGCCCTCGACCGGCGCCAGCGTCCTGGTCCATCGCTCGGGGGAGAACGCCATCGATCCGGTCGGCGATGCATTCTCGGAGATTGCTCGACGGGCCGACGGCGCGAAACGTAGCGTCTTGCTTCTCGGGCGCTACGGTTTCCAGAGCGACGGTTTGCCGTGGAGCGCGATCGGACGCGACTATCCGAACCTCTCCGCGTCGTTCAAAACAGCCCATGGCGCGAAGGGACTGGAAGCCGACCATGTCATCGTGCTGGGCATGCAGGCCGGACGGTATGGATTTCCCTCGCAGATCGCAGACGACCCCCTGCTTGGCTTGGTGCTGGCGACGCCCGAAAAGGCGCCTCATGCCGAAGAGCGGCGTTTGTTCTACGTCGCCCTGACGCGAGCCCGACATTCCGTTCACCTGATCGTCGACGAAGGGCTGCCGTCGGTCTTCGTCGCGGAGATCCAAGCCTTCGGGGTCGATGTCGAGACGCGCGGCGGAGCGTCGGCCGCCCCCGTGAAGTGCCGACAATGCAAGACCGGGATCATGCTGCTGCGCAGCGGCCCATCGGGCAACTTCTACGGGTGCTCGCATTACCCGCGGTGCACACGAACGGAGCCGGCTTGCCGACGCTGCCAACGCGGGTTCCTCGTTCCCGATTCCTCCGGGAAGCGGCACAACTGCAACAATGCGCTCTGCGGTTACAGCGAGCGCTCATGCCCGCGCTGCGGGACCGGAAGACTGGTCGAGAGGAGCGGCAAGAAGGGCCCCTTCCTCGGCTGCACCAACTACTACGGCGGCGGTTGCACGCATACGGAGGATCTGTAGGACTCCGGTAACCGAGGAATCTCGATCGGGTGTTCCACAATCGTTACAGGCGTCCCGCGCTCAGGACAACTTTGGGCATCGACCACACCGAGAGACCGATATGGCTGAAGGATTCACCGCAAAGCAGGGCCAGTATCTGGCCTTCATCTACAACTACTCGGTGATGTTCGGCCAAGCTCCGGCCGAGGCCGATCTGCAGCGCTTCTTCGGGACAACACCCCAACCATTCATCAGATGCTCGTGACGCGTGCGGAGAGGGGGTTGATCAGCCGCACGCCGGGGAAGGCGCGCTCCATCCTGCTCTTGGTCGACCCCGAGGAGATTCCTCGGCTTGAGCGGCCGAATTCGGCGAGGGCTTGAGAAAGCAGTGGGTCGGTGATCCGCACTTCCGGCTGCTGGGTGGTTCTCGCATTGCGACATTGGCGGGCAGGTGGAGGGAGGCATACTGAGTCGACCCAGACCAGCCGTTGGGCGCTTCATCCCGGGCGACCGTTCCGGTGGCTTCGCGGACTCCCGCTGTGGACCTAATGGGTGGCTGAAATGTCCAATTCCCGCCATAGAGCCGAGGCGACTTGGTTCGTGGTTTCAGGGTCTAATCATTTCCACCAGCGCGGCCTTGTCAGACCGCCACGTCCACTCGGTCTATGGTTGCAATGGGCCGACGTTCCGAAGTTGATGAACCAGACCTTGCCGGAGAGGCGTCCGCCTGCTGCCGCCTGAACCGAACCGGCGGCAGCGCTTGCCTCCCCAAGCAAGCTGGTCAAAGGCTGGGTCCGAAAGGACTAACAGTTATAAGCACCTACCGCGCAACGCCGTACCGTGCGACGCCCCACTGAGTGCGGTCAGCGATTTTGATGGTTTCGCGATCAAGTTGCGTGATAGGGGTCGGCGAAGCGCTCCCCCGGTCTCGCGCGGCCGGGGTGTGGGC
>NZ_FNNZ01000004.1 GCF_900106925.1 Thiocapsa roseopersicina | reverse complement strand
TGTTGTTCAAGCACCCCGAGGGAGGCCCACCGCTCTCCCTCATACAAGTTGACGATTTAAGAGGAAAAACCCATCAGGGAAGGTGGCCGTACTCAGGGTCTGATCCTGTCAAGGGCACCTCCCCATCCGCTTGTCGGGGCGCCCGAACCGTATCCCGTAAAACGAAATCCGAGCCGATCGCGCCCCGACAACCGGACGGGGCCCCTCCCTTGACAGGATCAGACACCATCCGCTGAGGGGGAGACGACCCGAACAGAGGGTTGCCGAAGCTCAAGGAGACACGCCATGACGCGCAACATCGACGACTACCCGGACGCCTTGTGGTTGGACGCGGGGCAGGGGGCGACGCGCTGGGACATCGGCGAGGACTACCCGGTCCACTTCTGCAAGGAATGCGGCGACGAGGTGACGCCGGAGGACGGATGCGAGAGCTGCGGGACCGGGCTCTACGCGGAGGACAGCGACGAGGAGTAGCACGTCCGACGAAGGCCCCGGAAACGGGGCTTTCGCCTCTTCGATCCCCGATCCGCCGCGGCAAACCCTGGTCGGCTCGGGCGAACCCGAGCCGACGCCCGATGCCCGATGCCCTAGAGCATTCTAAGGACCGTCACGAACACAAACGAGATCAGCACGATCGCAGCGAAAAACAGCACCACCGCGAGCAGTAGCCGGAACAGCCCCTTGTACCGACTCAGGTCGATCTCGGGCCCTGGACCGAGATCCGATCCGAAAACGGGTCCGGATCGGGGGCCGGGAAAACGAGAACGAATCGGAACACGTTCTGCTTTTCGCGCCAACTCCCGATCCCGCTCGTCCCGCGCTTTCCAATACCAATCCCGATCTTCAAGACCCATACGCGACTCCACGGCGTACCCTGCCGTCGCGATGCGACACACTCATCCTGATGGCGACCATGTCCGAAATTCCTCCTGGTGGTATCCATGAACCCGCATAGTCTCGCACCGAGGCGTGTTTCGAAAAGCCTCGCGTTGCAACCACCACGACCGCTGCGATCAAGCGCTCGGTTGCGGTTGTCTCATCACCCGTTTGACCTCGACAATCCAATTCATCGGCACGACCCGAGCGAATGGCCTATGGCAATCACGATTCATCGGAAACTCGCCTCTATCGTCGAGGAGATCGATCGCACAGAGTTCGCGGAGCTTGTCCGCCTGTCGGTCCTGAAGAAGTGGTTCGAAAGGCCCGGACGCCTGACCGCCTTCGCTCTGTGGATCGCCGAGCAGGCGGCGACCGGGGAAGCACCGGCATCCGAGCCGGAAGCCGCTTTATTGGCGCAAGCGCGCGCACTGCTCGAGGAGATCCAGGCGCGCGGCGATCTGAACGCACGGGCGATGTGGGAACTTCACGGACGCCTCGAAGCCTTCCAACCCGACTATAGGAGCCTGAGCTGGGGCCGGGTTCGCTTGGTCAACTCGCACGCGCTGATGCTGATCGAAGATGCGCTCACGATCTGCCTCAGGCATCCGGACGACCCTCGCTTGGGCTACAAGCTCGCGGCCGACTACTGCGGTCACTACGATGCGAGGTACGGCAGAAACCTGAATGGCCCGTCGCGTGACCGCGTCCAGGAGATTGTGGAGTTCGTCGCCCGACGGGAAGCGGATGAAAACGCTTTCCCGCATGCGACATCAATGCTCGGCGCGGGGTTCAGGGTCTGGTCTTGACTCTTGCCAAGACCAGACCCTGTTCCTTCCTAATGGGTATTTCTGAGCGGTAGCAGTCGTGCCATTCGAGCCTGGTCCGTTTTTTCACGTTTTTCGCGTCGCCGCCGTCTTCCTTTCTCGTCCTTAGTTTCCAAGCGGAGCTTGGTAACTCGGTTCGAGAAGCTCTGCTTTCCTGGTTCATCTGTAGCCAGGCTCGGTCCTCCGCGGGCTGTGGCCCACGAACAGGGTCGATTGGAGGCGGTTCAGTAGCCAGTCATACCCCTGCCGCCGCCTCGATCCAATTCTCCAAGGTAAGTCCGGGAACCCGCCCGAAATCGTCGGCATTATTGGTCACGAGAATCAGCCCTTCCGCCAGAGCATGGGCCGCGATCTTCGTGTCCATGCAGCCGATCGGCACGCCCCTGCGGCGCAGGTCGGCAGCGACCGCGCCGTAACGGTCGGCAGCCCGACTGCCCCAGTCGATGACTGGAGCCTCCGCGATGAAGGCATCGATCAGTGCGTGCCGCTTGGCGGCATCGCTCGGCAGCAAGGCTTGTCCGTAGCGCAGTTCGGCGCGGGTGATGGCGGAGATCGCGACCGCGTTCGCCATCAAGGCCGCCCGCATCCGCCGATCAAGCGATGGATAGCGCTTTTTGAGGAAATAGCTCGAGATGTCCGTATCGATGAGGTAACGGATCATGTCGACCAGTCTTCCAGCGGGTTGCGTGGCACCTCGACCGGATTCGACCGTTCCGACAGAAAATCTGCGGGCAGGGGCGCCTCGTCCAGCAGGATGAACAGCGATTGCAGCCCGTCGGAATCGGGGCCAGGGGCCTTGGGGGTCAGGATGATCTCGCCGGTTGTCTCATCCTTGCGGATCCATACCTCGGCCGCGGCGAGCTCGAACCCCGGAGGAAGCTGCACTGTCTGTCGGTGTTTTGTGGAGCGGATCTTGGCGGTTGCAATCATGGGTGGTGTCCTTCCGGGGTGTGGTGAGCCATAGCCTTTGGATTACACCTCCGGCTGGAATTCTCCGGCGCGCTCTATCACGTGACGGCGCGCGGTAACGAGCGGCGCAGCATCATTCTCGGCGACGCCGATGGCGACCGGGCGGCGTTTCTCGGCATCCTGGAACAGACCTGCGAGCGATTCAACTGGATTTGTCATGCCTACTGCCTGATCGCACGCTTGAGGTCTTGTTATCCACCATCTTCAATCTCCACCGCCTTCATTGTTTCAGCAGGACGGAACCGTTCGAGCCAAAATTTACTGGAAGTGTGCCGCGCGCGGCGCCCACGATGTCTTCACCGTCAAAGACAACCAGCCGAACCTGCAGGCCGATCTTCGCCTGTTCTTCGAGGAGGGGCGCAATCAACCCGACTTCCGCGAGCCGCCCACCCTGGGCCATGGTCGCATCGAGAAGCGTGCGATCTGGACCACCCCCGTCCTCAACGACTACCTGGATTTTCCCGGTGGTGGATACAGAGCAGCCTTGAAGCCATGATCGAGCACTGCCGCGTGATTCCGGTGAAGGCGTCAACTGAAACATCCCCACTCCGAGTATCCTTGACCCAGACACCCAAGGACCGCTCTGTAAAATTAATCTGGGGAGTTGGCACATGACCCTCTCGGTTGGGATGTTGGAAGCCCGGGGGAACCTTGGGGAACCCGGAGGGAATCCTTCTCCGGTCATCTCGATCCGCGATCTGGCCTTCCGATGGCGACGCGGGGCGCCGGTCGTGCTTGCCATCGACCACCTTGAGATCGCGCGCGGCGAGCGTGTCTTCATCGAGGGACCGAGCGGCAGCGGCAAGACAACGCTGCTGAGTCTTCTAGCCGGTGTGGTCAAGGCCGAGCAGGGGAGCCTGCGGATTCTCGGGCAGCCACTGGAGTGCATGGGTGCAGTCCGGCGCGATCACTTCCGGGCCGACCATGTCGGCTACGTCTTTCAGATGTTCAACCTGATCCCTTACCTGTCGCTGGTCGAGAACGTGACCTTGCCTTGCCGCTTCTCGCGCCTGCGTCGGGTGCGCGTGCTCGCGCGCGCCGGCTGCGGCGGCCGCTCTGCGCGGTGTTTGGATGAGGAGGCGCTACGCTTGCTCGACCATCTCGATATGGCCGAGGCCGCGCGTTCGAAGCGGTCCGTCACCGAGCTCTCGGTCGGGCAGCAGCAGCGTGTCGCTGCGGCGCGCGCGCTCATGGGCTCGCCCGAGATCCTGATCGCCGACGAGCCGACGTCTGCGCTCGATTCGGATCGCCGCGAAGCCTTTATTAAACTGCTGTTTCGGGAGTGTGCCGAGACGCGGATGAGTTTGATCTTCGTGAGTCACGATGCGGCGCTCGAGCCCTTGTTCGATCGCACCGTGCGTCTCGCCGAGATCAATCGCGCCCTTGGCTCGAAGCCGCTCGGCGACTGAGCCGATTCCGGCCTCGGGCCGGGCGAACTCTGGTTGCTCCCCGCCTAAAGCCTGAAGCCCATCACCAAGCCGGCCGTAAAGGATGCTGCACTGGTGAGGTTGCCGCCGATGAAGTCGAAAAAGGCGCCTCCATTGACCGTGAGCCACTCGACCCAGCCGTCGTAGTGGATCTCCAAGCCGGACCAGTTCACGTCCAGAATGCCGGCATACTGCAAGGCAAAGACCCCGAGCAGGATGAGGCCGACGACGAGCAGCACCAGCTTGAAGGCCATCTTCAGCGCAAACCCGAGCGCCAGCCCGACCATGAAGGAGAACCCGAGCTTCAGGAAGAAGGTTTCGTTGAAGAGTCCGGCGGCCTCCACCGGTGCGGTGTCTACTGCGAGATGATCCATCGGGTCTGTCGGCAACGAGGCGGAAGGAAGGAGGTCGGGTCGGAGCGCGTCGGCGAGGCGCAAGTGCAGCACGGCAGATGTGTCGAAACCGTCCGAGATCATTTTCGTTGTCGTTGTCGTATCGATAGTCGATTACGACAACGAAAATGATCTCGGACGGTCTCGGAATCTCTGCACTGCTCCGCTAGTGTATACCGAGCACACGCGGATGTTTCGTCGCATTGCACGCCCCGCACATGCGGACCGTATTCGCCTTGCCGGCCTCGATGCGGAAGGCGTGTGCGCTCCGGTCGACCTTCGCGCACAATGACCGCTGTTCACCGTTGCATGGAGCTCGACGTGACTACAAGCGCCCTCACACCCGGCCTGATGCTTGTCCACGGCAACCGCCCGGAAGATCTGCGCGATCTTCTGGTGGAATGGATGGCGCGCTACCCGCTGGCCCCGCTCGAAAACGAGATCATTCTTGCGCAAAGCAACGGTATCGCGCAGTGGCTGAAGCTTGCCCTCGCCGCCGATGCCGATCCGGGCTCGGGTGAGTTTGCCGCCGGCGAGCGGGGCGTGGGGATCGCCGCGGCACTCGAGATCTCGCTGCCGGCGCGCTTTCTCTGGCGTGTCTACCGGGCGGTGCTCGGTAGCGATGCGGTTCCGGAGATCTCGCCCTTCGACAAGTCCCGCCTGGTCTGGCGCCTGATGCGCCTCCTGCCCGAGCTGTTGGCTCGGCCCGAATACATGCCGCTGCGGCGCTTCCTGCAGAATGATGCCGACCTGCGCAAACGCTTTCAGCTCGCCGAGCGTCTGGCCGATCTCTACGACCAGTATCAGGTCTATCGCGCCGACTGGCTCGACGCCTGGGGCAACGGCGAGGACGTGCTGATCGAGGCGCGCGGAACTCGCGTCCCCTTGCCGGACGAGCAGCGCTGGCAGTCGGGACTCTGGCGTGCCCTGTTGGCGGATGTGCAGGAAGACGGCGATGTCCGAAGGCAGGGTGCCGGAATCGGTCGCGCCGGCGTCCACGAGGCATTCCTGCGCCGTGTGTCCGACTGGCCGGAAGACGCGCACCCGCGCGGCCTGCCGCGTCGGGTCATGGTCTTCGGGATCTCCAGTTTGCCGCGTCAGTCCCTGGAGGTGCTGGCCGGGATGGCGCGCTGGACGCAGGTTCTCATGTGCGTGCACAACCCCTGCGAGCATTACTGGGCCGACATCGTCGCCGACAAGGATCTGCTGCGCGCCGAGCGCACCCGTCAGCGGCGCCGCGACGGCATGCCGGCGGCTCTGTCCGAGGAGGGGATGCACCTGCACGCCCACCCGCTGCTCGCGGCTTGGGGCAAACAAGGCCGCGACTTCATCGGCCTGCTCGACGAACATGACGACGAGGCGGCTCGGGCCGGCTATCTCGTGCGGTTCAATGCGATCGGCCAGCGGATCGATCTGTTCGACGCCTCGCAAGAGGCCGACTCGATGCTTGAGCAGCTCCAGGACGACATCCGCGATCTGCGCCCGCTCAAAGAGACACTCACGCATTGGCCGGAGGTCCCTTCGACGGGCGATGTCTCCATCCGCTTTCATATCGCCCACAGCCCCCAGCGCGAGGTCGAGATCCTGCACGACGTCTTGCTCGCAGCCTTCAATGCAGACAGGACCCTGACACCCCGCGACATCATCGTCATGGTGCCGGACATCGATACCTACGCGCCGCACATCCAGGCGGTGTTCGGTCTGATCGATCGCGATGACCCGCGCTACATCCCCTACAGCGTCGCGGATCAAGGCCAACGGGCGACCCAGCCCTTGATCGCGGCCCTGGAGAAGTTACTCGACCTGCCCCGGTCACGCCTTGCGGTCAGCGATGTGCTCGATCTGCTCGAAGCCCCGGCACTGCGCCGTCGCTTCGGCATCGCCGAGACGGACCTCCCGCGACTGCATCGCTGGATCCGCGGCGCCAACATCCGCTGGGGCCTGCACGCCGAGCAGCGCGCGAGCCTCGATCTGCCGACTCAGGCCGACGCACAGGCCCAGCACACCTGGCTGTTCGGTCTGCGCCGGATGCTGCTCGGCTATGCGGTTGGTGCCCCCGGCGAGAAGGGAGCATGGCAGGGGATCGAGTCGTTCGATGAGATCGGCGGTCTGGATGCGGCCCTGCTCGGTCCGCTCGTGCAGCTGGTCGAGCGTCTGGAGTCGACCTGGCGGACCCTGTGCGAGCCCGCGACCGTCGCTGACTGGTGCAGGCGTCTGCGCGCCCTGATGGCGGATTTCTTCGATGCCGCAGACAACGGCGAAGCCTTCACCCTCATGCAGCTCGACACCGCCCTGCAAGGATGGCAAGAGGCGTGCGAGGAGGCCGCGCTTGCCGAGGAGCTGCCCCTGTCGGTCGTCGGTGAATACTGGCTGTCGCAGCTCGACGACGGCGGTCTGTCGCAACGCTTCTTCGCCGGCGCCGTCACCTTCGCGACCCTGATGCCGATGCGGGCCATCCCCTTTCGCCGGGTCTGCCTGCTCGGTATGAACGACGGCGATTACCCGCGTACCCGCATCCCGATGGACTTCGACCTCATGGGTCGAGACTACCGACCCGGCGACCGCTCGCGGCGCGAGGACGACCGCTATCTCTTTCTGGAGGCCCTACTCTCGGCGCGGGACCATCTGCACATCTCCTGGGTCGGCCGCAGCATTACCGACAACGGCGTGCGACCGCCTTCGGTGCTGGTCGCCCAGCTGCGCGATCATCTTGCCGCCGGTTGGCGGATGGCGCTCGATACGGCGATATCGGATGAGACACGCGCGATCGATGCGGGTCAGGCACTCTTGAGCGCACTCACCGTGGAGCATCCGCTCCAGCCCTTCAGCCCCGACTATTTCCCGGCTGATCCGATGACGGCCCCGCTCTTCACCTATGCTCGCGAATGGCGCCCCTTTGATGCGGCGCGGCCTGATCTCCCGGATGCCACGTCGCAACCGCCGGCGTCTGTGCTGCCGCCGCTGCCCCGCGACGAGCCACTCGCGCTCCGCGATCTCGTCGACTTCCTCAAGTCCCCGGTCAAGGCATTTTTCCGCCAGCGGCTCGGCGTTGTCTTCGAGTCCGACGATCCGGCGAGCGCGGATCAGGAGCCCTTCGTCCTCGACGGGCTCGGCCGGTGGCAGCTTCAAGACGAGCTGATTCGGGTGCAGGAACAGGCCTTGGCTCACGGCGAGCCGATCGCCGCGGCGCGCGAGGCCCGGCTCGACCGGGTACGCCGTCGCGGCGATCTCGCACCGGGTGCCTTCGGCGAGGCCGTCGCAGTGGATCTGGTCGCGCCGATGGACGATCTCTTCGGGCGCTACCAAACCGCCCTTGACCGCTGGCCGCACCCTCTCGAGGACGAAGAAGAAATCCGGTTTCAAGCCGATCTCCCGGAGCCCGTGCCCGAGCTGGCGGACTGGATCGGCGGCATCCGCACCGATGCGGAGGGCCGTCGAGGACGTGTGCTCATCGAGGCGAGCGACCTGACGAAGAACAACCACTACCGCGGCGAGAAGCTCATCCGTCATTGGGCCGCGCATCTGGCCCTGCATCTGGCCGGAGGACCCCTCACCACGCTGGTCCTCAGCAAGGCCGGCGATGTCGAGCTCAAGCCACTGCCGGTCGAGCATGCGAAGGCGCACCTGACCGCCCTGTTGGCGGCCTGGCAGGTCGGCCTGTGCCGTCCGCTCCCGCTGGCCGCGAAGACCGCGCTCGAATGGCTCAAGGCCGGCGATGCGTCGAAGGCCCGCACGATCTACGAGGGAAGCTATATGCAAACGGGCGAGGTCGAGACCGATCCCTATCTCGCACGCGCCTATCCGGACTTCGACGCACTCTGCGCGAGCGGTGAATTCGCCGAGCTGGCCGAGAGCCTGCTGCGCCCGCTCTACACCGCGATGCATGCCGACAACAAGAAGACGCCGGACCGGCCCGCCGCACCGCAAGCGACCGGAGCCGCCGCATGAGTCCCGCAAACGGCCGAACAACAACGACGGCGATGTCCGATCAGGCGGAGATCGCAGCGGTCGCTGGTCGGGCTGAAGCCCGATCCACAGGCTCTGCTTCACTGGATCCGCTGCGCTTCCCGCTCTGCGGCAGCCGACTGATCGAGGCCAGTGCCGGCACCGGCAAGACCTTTACCATCGCGACACTCTATGTCCGCCTGGTGCTCGGTCACGGCGTACCGAACGACGCGCCCCAAGCTGCACAGGACACCGCGCCCCGCGCCTTCACCCCGCCCGAGATCCTGGTCGTCACCTTCACCGATGCCGCCACCCGCGAGCTGCGCGACCGCATCCGCGCGCGTCTTGCCGATGCCGCGACCGCCTTCCGCGCCGAGCCGGATGGGATCGCAGCACGCCCTCCCGGCGAGGATCCGCTTCACGACCTGCGCGCCGAATACCCTCCCGAGCACTGGCCGGCCTGTGCGCGCAAGCTGCAGTTGGCCGCCGAATGGATGGACGAGGCCGCGGTCTCGACCATCCACGGCTGGTGCAATCGGATGCTGCGCGAGCACGCCTTCGACAGCGACAGCCATTTCACCCAGACCCTGGAGACCGATCAGAGCGAGCTGCTCTCCGAGGTGGTGCGCGACTATTGGCGGACCTTCATGATCCCGCTCGACGCCGAGTCGGCTGCCGAGGTGCGTCAGTGGTGGTCCGGTCCGGAGGCGCTGCAGGGGTCCATCCGGGCACTCGTCGAGCATGCCGATCGACTCGATGCCGCGGCGGAGCCGGCCGTCGCACTCGAGGCTGTCCGCAAGGAGAAGGCGGGTCGTCTCGCCGCGCTTAAGGCCCCTTGGGCGACCTGGGCGGACGAGCTTCAGGCGCTCTTCGATGATGCCGTCGCCAACAAGCGCGTTAAAGGACAATTGCTGCGAAGGGATCGCTACAACAAATGGCTGAACGACTTACGAGACTGGGCCGCCGACCCCGCCGCCGAGGCGCTTGATCTGGGGAGAGGCTGGGAGCGTCTCACGCCCGCGGGTCTGTCTGATGCCTGGAAGGAGGGCGATCATCCTCCATCCCATCCCGCACCGCAGGCGATCGCCGACCTCAAAGCCGAGCTGGCCGACCTGCCCACCCCACGATCCGCCCTCCTGCGCCACGCGGCGCGCTGGGTCGCGGACCGCTTCGCCGCCGAGCAGACCCGCCGCGCCCAGATGGGCTTCAACGACCTGCTGACCCGGCTCGATGCCGCCCTGCAGGGTGAGAACGGCGAGCGCTTGGCCGAGATCATCCGCCGCCAGTTCCCCGTCGCCCTGATCGACGAGTTCCAGGACACCGACCCGGTGCAGTACCGCATCTTCGATGCCGTTTACCGGGTCGCGGCGAACGACCCCGCGACCGCGCTCATCCTCATCGGCGACCCCAAGCAGGCGATCTATGCCTTCCGCGGCGCGGACATCCACACCTATCTCGCCGCCCGCCGAGACTGCGCGGGCCGTCTCTATACCCTGAAGCGCAACTACCGCTCCACGCCCGAGGTGGTCGCCGCGACCAACCGCTGCTTCGAGGCGGCTGAGAACCGCGAGACCGGGGCCGGCGCATTCCTCTTCCGCAGCGGCAACGACAACGATACTATTGCAGGGACCGGGACCGACAATCCGGTGCCCTTCATCGCGGCGGACGCGAAGGGGCGCAAGGACGCGCTGCAGGTCGATGGCAAGGCCCCCCCGGCGCTCATCGCTTGTTGGCTGCCGCCGAACGCGCCGGGCAAGGCGCTGAGCAAGGACGCCTATCGCACGCGGATCGCCGAGGTGTGCGCCGCGGAGATGGTGAGTCTGCTCAATCTCGGGCAGACCGGATGCGCGGCCTTCGTCGGCGAAGGTGCACCCAAGCCCCTGCGTCCGGCCGATCTGGCCGTGCTCGTCAACACGCGTTCCGAGGCGTCGATCATCCGCCGCGCCTTGGCGCAACGCGGGGTGCGCAGCGTCTATCTTTCCGACCAGGATTCCGTCTACCAAAGCCCGCAGGCCGGCGAGCTGCAACATTGGCTGGCCGCCTGTGCCGAGCCCGACGACGCGGGCCTGCTGCGCGCCGCGCTGGCCACCGCGACACTCGGCCTGAGCTGGTCCGAGCTCGATCGTCTCAATCACGACGAGCTCGCCTGGGAGTCGCGCGTGCTTCAGTTTCGCGCCTATCGCGATATCTGGCGCCGGCAAGGCGTGCTGCCGATGCTGCGGCGCCTGCTCAACGACTTCGGCGTCCCCGCGCGGTTGCTCGCGTCTGATTCGGGCTCGGGGTCGGGCTTCGACGGCGAGCGTATCCTCACCGATCTGCTCCATCTCGCCGAGCTGCTCCAACAGGCCAGCGTCCTGCTCGACGGAGAGCATGCGCTGATCCGCCATCTCGCAGAGCAGTGCCGGGATGCGGACCGCGGCGCGAGCGGCGACGTCCGCCAGATCCGTTTGGAGAGCGACGCCGATCTGGTGCAGGTGGTGACGGTGCATAAATCCAAGGGACTCGAGTACCCCTTGGTTTTTCTGCCGTTCGCTGCCGATCATCGACAGACCAAGAAGGATGACCTTCCGCTCAAATGGCACGATGCGGATGGCCGGCTGCAGCTCGGCCTCCGTGCCGATGACGAGGTCCTGGAGCGGGCCGATCGCGAGCGTCTCGGCGAGGATCTGCGCAAGCTCTATGTCGCCCTAACCCGCGCCCGGCATGCCACCTGGGTCGGTCTCGCGCCGCTGGCCGGACTGGAAGGCGGCGCCTTCGGGTATCTCTTGGGCGGAGGCGCCGTGATCGCCCCCGACGGTCTGGAGCAGGCGCTCGAGGATCTGCGCGGCGACTGTGTGTCCATCGACGTGGTGGGGGCGCCCGAGCCTTCGCCGGAATCCCCGCCCGATGCCGTGAGAGACCGCTTCCTCCCGGCCGGTCCGCCGCGCCGTCTCGGGCCGGCACGCACCTCGGTCCCCGTCGTGCGCGAGCCCTGGTGGATCGCCAGCTATTCGGCCCTGCGCACCGTCGCCGGCGACGACCCTGCCCGGTCCGTGATACCCGCCGATACGCCTGTCCATACGCCCGCCGATACGCCGACAGAGGATCGATTTCGGGAGATGCAGGCCGCGCAGACGGCCGGGCCGGGCACCGAGCTGCCCCCTTCGATGTCGAGCAAGGACGCAAGCGATCGACCGCCCGCAGCAGGATCCATCCACGCCTTCCCGCGTGGGCCGGAGGCGGGCACCTTCCTCCACGATCTGCTCGAATGGGCCGCGAACCCGAGTTTCGCCGAGGCCGCCGCCGATCCGGTGCGGCTGCGCGACACCATCGCCCGACGCTGTCAGGTGCGCGGCTGGTCCCAATGGATCGATCCGCTTACGGCCTGGATGCAGTCCTTCCTGACAACGCCGTTGCCCGTGCCCGCGATGGGCGCGCTTCCGGCCGCGGCCTTCAGCCTCGTCGACCTGACCGGCGCCGTCCCCGAGATGGAGTTCTGGATCGCCGCCCACCGTGCCGACACCCGCGAGATCGACCGCCTGGTCTGCACCTACACCCTCGACCGTGCACCCCGCCCGGCGCTCCAAACCAATATTCTCAACGGCATGCTCAAGGGCTTCATGGACCTGGTGTTCGAGCATGAGGGCCGATACTACGTGGCCGACTACAAGTCCAACTGGCTCGGCCCGGACGCCGCCGCCTACACCGCGGAGGCCATGCGCGCCGAGATCCTGCACGCGCGCTACGAGCTCCAATACGTCCTCTATCTCTTCGCCCTGCATCGGCTTCTCAAGGTGCGTTTGCCGGACTACGACTACGACCGCCACGTCGGCGGCGCCGTCTATCTCTTCCTGCGCGGTATCGAGTCGCCGAGCCGGGGACTGCATGCCGAGCGCCCGCCGCGCGAGCTGATCGAGGCGTTGGATCGCTGCTTTGCGCGCAAGGCGGAGGAGGGAAGCGCATGAGTACCGATCGGACGATGCGAGCGGCAAAGGCCGACGGGCCGCACATGGACACACTCCTCGCCCGCTGGGCCGAGCGCGACTGGCTGCGCGCGCTCGATGTGGCCTTCGCCGATTTTCTCCGCCGCGAGGTGCCGGACGCGTCCCCTTTGCTGATCCTCGCCGCGGCGCTCGCCAGCCACCAGCTCGGTCGCGGCCACGCCTGTCTCGATCTGGCGGCCACGCTGAAGGATCCGACCTTCGCCCTGTCCTTGCCCCCCGAGGGCGCCGACACTGCGCCGACGGACACCCCGCCGCACCCCGCCGAGGTACTGGAGGGTCTGACCCTGCGCGACTGGCAGGCGGCGCTCGCCCATCCCGATCTGGTCGGCAGCGGTGTCGGCGACACGCCGCTGGTCCTGGTCGGTCCGCGACTCTATCTCCGGCGTTACTGGCGCTACGAGCAGGCCGTGCGCGCCGGTATCGATGACCGTTCGGCGCGCTCGCAAGCCCTGCAAACCGCCCTGCCGATCGCGCCCATGCGCGCGCTGCTCGAGCGTCTCTTCCCGCCCGATCGGACACCCGGCCAAACGGTCGACTGGCAGAAGCTCGCCTGTGCGCTCGCCGCCCGCAGCGCCTTCAGCATCATCACCGGCGGTCCAGGCACGGGGAAGACCACGACCGTCGTGCGCCTCCTGGCCCTGCTGCAAGCCCTGGCGCTTGTCGAGCCGCCGCCCGGCCAGCAGGCGCGCCCCCTGCGCATCCGTCTCGCGGCACCCACCGGCAAGGCCGCGGCCCGTCTGAACGAATCCATCGCCGCCGCGGTCGCCAGCCTGCCGCTTGCCGACCTGGCGAACGGCGAGACCGTGCGCGCCGCCATCCCCGTCACCGTGAGCACGCTCCACCGTCTGCTCGGCAGTCGCCCGGACACCCGCCGTCTGCGCCACCATGCCGGTAATCCGCTGGCGCTCGATGTGCTGGTCATCGACGAGGCATCCATGGTCGATCTGGAGATGATGGCCTCCGTCCTCGACGCCCTGCCGGCGAACGCGCGGCTCATCCTGCTCGGCGACAAGGATCAGCTCGCATCGGTCGAGGCGGGTGCGGTGCTCGGGGAACTGTGCGGTCGTGCCCGTGAAGGCCACTACACCCCGAGCACCCGCGACTGGCTGGAGCGCGCGAGCGGCGAGCAGATCCTGGCCGACCTCGTCGATCCCGACGGCACCAAGCTGGATCAGTCCATTGTCATGCTGCGCCACAGTCACCGCTTCTCGGCCGACAGCGGCATCGGCCAGCTCGCCGAGGCGGTCAACGCAGGCGATCCGGTCAAGGTCCGCGACATCTGGACAGGCGGTTATCCCGACCTCGCCTTGGTCGCGCTCAGCAGCACCGAGGATGCGACCTTCCGGTCACTGGTCATCGAGGGCGCGGCGATCGCGCCGGCCGATCCGCGGCGCGGCGATGGAGCACGGCAGGCGCAGACCGATGCGCACCCGCCTCGACACGGCTACCGCCACTACCTCGACACCCTGCGAGAAGGTCAACCGGCCCGCGACGCCGACGCATCCGCCTACGATGCCTGGGCGCGCGACGTCCTGCAGGCCCACGGCCGCTTTCAATGTCTTTGCGCCCTGCGGCGTGGACCCTGGGGTGTGGAGGGCCTGAACCAGCGTATCGCCGGCTTGCTGCACGACGCCGATCTCATCCCGGCCAACAGCGGCTGGTATCTCGGGCGCCCCGTCCTGATCACCCGCAACGACTACGGCCTGGGGCTCATGAACGGCGACATCGGCATCACCTTGGTCCGCCCCGCACCCGGCGATCGGGACTGGACGCTCCGCGTCGCCTTCCCCGCCGGCGACGGCCAAGAAGGCATCAAATGGATCCTCCCCAGCCGCCTCCAGGCGGTCGAGACCGTCTACGCACTCACCGTCCACAAATCTCAAGGCTCCGAGTTCAGCCACGCCGCGTTGATCTTGCCCGAGACCCTGAGCCCCATCCTCACCCGCGAGCTGCTCTACACCGGCATTACCCGCGCACGCGCCCACCTCACCTTGGTGCAGCCGGGCGGGGATCAGGTTTTGGAGCAAGCGGTGCAGCGACGAGTGTTGCGGGCCAGCGGGTTGATGGATGAAGGACAAAGAGTCTCGTGACATCCGCTCCGCGGTGTCACCCATGCCCCCGGCGCTGCGCGCTCCGCGCCGCGTGCCGCTTTGGCCGAAATTGTGAACGAGGCCGAGCTTCAGCAGCTCAGCATCCCGATGGAGTCATGTGGATCAGGGCAGCTCGAAGGCGTCCGGCTGGTCGTCGAGTCCTGCGCGGCCGAATAGGTCAGGTCCAAGCTCGGACTGTACCGGGCCGAGGCAGGGTAGGTTTGCGATACGTTTGCCGTTCTTGAGGACTGCCACTCCGGACTTTTCGCCCCAGCCCTTGCCGATGGCCGTGTAGACGGTATAGGCGTAGGGGGCCTTGCTGAACTGCATGAAGGCTCCGCCGCCCCCCGAGAAACCCCAGGTCCCGGCTTGAACTACATGGCGCGGATGCGAACGGGCGGCCGGGAACACCAACTCGGGAGCCCCGACGGGACCGAATCGGTATTCAACCCAGCCGCCCCGCGCCGAGAGATCGGGCGATGCGCACACGGAGACCGTCTTCTTCCCGGTGTCGCAGGAAAAGACCACCAATTCACCCGACGAGCAGTGGCTATTCGTCGCATCCGCCAACCCGGGTTGCGCCGCCAGGGTGCCGATCAACAGACTCGCGAAGGCCGCACGGATGCCGCGACAGTGTGTAAATCGCGCTCCTTGTCGATCGAGTCCCGAATCCGTACGACGGCCTCCCGGTTTTGAAACCGGCGATTCTCCGTCGCCCCGGGATCGATAACGGAGAGACCCCGGTGCCGCTAATCGCCGTCGGTCATCCGCGGAACATCCATGACCCGTCGAGTCAAGCAAGGGCAGCTTCGCGTTTGTAGACATTGGTGAATTCCCCACTGCGTTGGGAGACAAGAACTGCTGCTTCGGTGCCGAATCCGAATGTAACCGTTTAACCCCCTCGATTTGGCATCCCGATTGCCGATCATTGACCTACGCAAGACGGCTCCTGTAGCCTGACAGCATCAGCCGACAACACCTTGCGGTAACGGGCCGCAGCCACTCCACCCGGTATGGACCTCAGCGATTAAGAACCGCGACAGCTCGACGAGGCTTACCGCGACGGCCTCACGCCCGAGCAGGCACGTACGTTGTTGGGCCGCGCCCTGGCGGATCTGAAGGCGGCGCGCGAGCGGCTCAATCAGAAGGAAGCTCCCGACAACAGGAACCAAAACCGGAGACATTCCCATGGGCAGACGCGGCGAGCACACCAAAGACGAGCTGACGACGATGGCGCTCGATGCGGCTGTCGCCTTGCTGGAGGAGGAGGGGCCGGAGCGGTTGACGACCCGTGCGGTCGCCGGGCGGATCGGCTACACGGTGGGCAGCCTTTATTTCGTCTTTCAGAACCGCGAGGACCTGATCCTGCAGGTCAACGAGCGGACCCTCGACGAGCTGCGCGAGCACATCAGCGCAGCGCTTGCCGAGGTCTCCGAGCCGCGCGCATCCCTCTTGGCGATGGGGCGGGCCTATCTGGCGTTCGCGTCGGCGCACCCGACGCGCTGGCGTTTGATCTTCGAGCACACCCGCGCGGCCGGCAGTGATCTGCCCGAACCGCTCGTGCGCAAGATCGAGGCGTTCTTCCTCCAGGTTGCGGAGTCAATCGCGGCCTTGAACCCGCGAGCGAGCCCGGCCGCGGTGCGCCGCTCGGCCCAGTCGCTGTGGGGCGGGGTCCACGGGATCACCGTTCTGGCCTTGACCGGCAAGCTCGCGATCGGCGGCGACGCCCCGGCGGAGGTCTTGACGACCGAGCTGATCGGGCGTTACCTGGACGGGATGGTTCAAGGCGCCGCGAATCCTGTCGAGGCGGATTGCTTCGACAGGCCCGGATGAGAGATGCGCGCTGACTCAGTCGATGATGTCGGTAATCTTCCAGTCAGTGCCCTGCAGCGTCATCCGCACATGGGTCGGCGAGCGGCCCAAGTCACCGATTCGGATCAAGAATCGGTTGTAGGACTCGAAAAACGCAAAGTCGATCCCGCCGAGCAGGTAGGGCGGACTCTGGCCGGTGGCTCGCGTGACGGCACCGCGCAGGGTGTCGCGCACCCAAGTCAGGGTAATGGCCTGCTCAAGTGCGGAGTCGCCGAGGCGGTCGACGTTTTGGCGGATCCAATTCATGACGCTTTCCGGATCTCCCGACGGGAAGATGCCGTCGACGCCCGCGGTAACCCGCGCCTTGTAATTGGCACGGATCGCCGGCAGGTCCACCATGGTGGCAAGCTGAGCCGTACCCTCTTGATTGATCGCCTCGTCGAGACGGAAGACCGTGAAATAGGGCCAGATGCCGTAGCCGATCAGCGCGAACAGGATCAGATATCCAAAGAGTCGCATGGTCTTCGGGTCTCAGGTGATGAAACGGACCGTGAATTCTACCCGCAAGCCTCTGCCCGGTATAATCCCGAGACCGGACAGACCGCAGAGAAGAGGCTCTCCATGCCGATCGCGATCCCCGCTCCAGACTTCCCCCGCGCCCGGTCGGCCCTTGGGTCCGGTGCCGATGCGTTCTTGCGCGTCGGACCCTCGCCGTGAGTGCAACCGACGGTCTGCGTATCTATCTGGTCGGCGGCGCCGTGCGCGACCGTTTGCTCGGGCGCGCGGTCGGCGAGCGCGATTTCGTCGTGGTCGGCGCGACACCCGATGAGCTTCTCTCCCGCGGTTTTCAGCAGGTCGGCAAGGACTTCCCCGTCTTTCTGCATCCACAGACCAAGGACGAGTACGCCTTGGCGCGCACCGAGCGCAAGACCGCGCCCGGCTATCACGGCTTCGCGGTGCACGCGGACCCGGACATCACGCTCGAGGAGGACCTGCAGCGCCGGGATCTCACCATCAACGCACTCGCCGAGGATCCGTCCGGTGTCCTGATCGATCCCTACGGAGGGCTTGCGGACCTCCAGGCGCGCGTCTTGCGGCATGTCTCTCCGGCCTTCGCGGAAGACCCGGTCCGGATCCTGCGTCTCGCCCGCTTCGCGGCCCGCTTCGACGACCTCGGCTTCCGTGTCGCGCCCGAGACCATGGCTCTGATGCGCGAGATGGTCGCGGCCGGCGAGGTCGATGCCTTGGTCCCCGAGCGGGTCTGGCAGGAGCTGGCGCGCGCGCTCTGCGAGGACCGTCCCTCGCGGTTCTTCGAGGTGCTGCGCGACTGCGGCGCACTGGTCCGGCTGCTCCCCGAGGTCGATCGCCTCTGGGGCGTGCCCCAACCGGAGAAGTGGCATCCGGAGGTCGATACGGGCGTCCACGTTATGCTGGTCGTCGACATGGCCTCGCGGCTGTCCCCGGATCTGGGCGTGCGTTTCGCCGCACTCTGTCACGACCTCGGCAAGGGCACCACGCCGACCGAGATCCTTCCGAGTCATCGGGGTCACGAGGAACGCAGCGTCGAACTGCTCGAGGCTATCTGCGAGCGTCTGCGCGTTCCCGTTCGCTTTCGCGAGCTCGCCCGCATCACGGCGCGCTACCACGGCCTCGTCCACAAGGTCGACGAGCTGCGCGCGACGACCATCCTCGATCTCCTGGAAGGCGCCGACGCCTTCCGTCGGCCGGAGCGCTTCCACCGGATGCTGACCGCCTGCGAGGCCGATTATCGGGGCCGCACCGGCTACGCCGACCGCGACTATCCGCAGGGCGAGACCCTGCGTCGGTTGCAGGCCGCCGTCGCGGCCGTGGACGTCGGCGCCGTCGCCCGCGCCGCACGCGAGCCGCGACTCATCCCGGAGCACATCCGCGCTGCGCGCGTCGGCGCCCTGAAGACGGCCATGCGCAACCCGCCCGAAACGCCTGCGGGCTCTCCAGACGGGTAGGGCGCAGCGAAGCACATCGTCCCGGGACGTCGCCAACGAAACGAATACCGCCGCCACAAGGGTCGAGGTGATTCCGCGAACATCGGAATCCCACTCAACAATTGCGCATGGCTTCGGCGCTCCGCGCCACGAGACCGATGGCCGCAGGAACCCCGCGAACGGATGCACGAGCGATGCGCGGCTCACCGTTTGAGCAAACCAGGGTGGCGATCATGCCGGATTGACCCCAAGTCGAACGCATCGCGAACCCATCTTAAAGCCCCGGACCACCGATGTTCGTCAGCGAGAGCCTCGCCGAGCCGGATCCGCCGCGTGCGGCCATCGACGCCCTGACCCGCGCCGACGAGGCGGCTTGTGTCCAGGCTTGTTTCGCGGATCTGGACCTCGGTGCCGACGCCCTGCAGCGGATCGACACGACCGCCCGTCGGCTCGTCGAGGCAGTGCGTCTCGGCGGAGGGCAGGCCGGCGGACTCGACGCCTTTCTTCAGGAGTACGGTCTCTCCACGCCGGAAGGCGTGACGCTGATGTGTATCGCCGAGGCCCTGCTGCGCATCCCGGACACCGGCACGCGGGAACGTCTGATCCAGGACAAGCTGGCCCCGGCCGACTGGGACCGCCACCTCGGTCACTCGCAGTCGCTCCTGGTGAATGCCTCGACGCTTGCCCTGATGCTGACGGGGCGAGTGGTGGCGTTCGGTCGCACGGAAGACGGCAGCGCCGGAAGCTTGATCGGCCGACTGGTCGGTCGGCTCGGCGAGCCCGTGGTGCGCGAGGCCCTTGGGCAAGCGATGCGGATCCTGGCGCTGCAGTTCGTCATGGGCTCCAGGATCGAGGAGGCATTGGAGCGGGCCCGGACGGGCGAGGCCAAGGGTTACACCTATTCCTACGACATGCTCGGCGAGGCCGCCTGCACCGCCGAGGACGCCGAGCGCTACTACGGGGCCTACCGAGAGGCGATCCGCGCGATCGGCACCGCCGCGAAACGCCGCGGACCGGTCGCCGGGCCGGGGATCTCGGTGAAGCTCTCGGCGCTGCATCCGCGCTACGAAGCCGCGCAGCGAGGCCGTGTCATGGCCGAGCTTCTACCGCGGCTCCTCGCATTGGCGCGGGCCGCGGCCGAGCGCGACATCGGCCTGACGATCGACGCGGAGGAGGCCGATCGGCTCGATCTCTCGCTGGAGCTCATCGCCGCACTGGCGGGCGATCCCGCGCTCGGCGATTGGCGGGGTCTCGGGGTCGCCGTCCAGGCGTATCAGAAGCGCGCCCCGGCGGTGATCGACTGGCTCGGCGCGCTTGCGGGACGGCATCGGTGCCGGCTGATGGTCCGGCTGGTGAAGGGCGCCTATTGGGACACCGAGATCAAACGGGCGCAGGAGGGCGGCCAAGCGGGCTATCCGGTCTTCACCCGCAAGGCCGCCACGGATGTGTCCTATCTCGCCTGCGCGCGTCGGCTGCTCGCGCGCGCAGACCGGCTTTACCCGCAGTTTGCGACCCACAACGCCCACACGATCGCGGCCGTGCTTGAGTTGGCCGGGACGACCCGCGGGTTCGAGTTTCAGCGTCTGCACGGCATGGGCGAGGCGCTCTATCAAAGGGTCGTCGAGGACGCTGATCTCGGGGTCGGCTGCCGCATCTATGCCCCGGTCGGGCGCCATGAGGATCTCCTGCCCTATTTGGTGCGCCGTCTTCTGGAGAACGGCGCCAACAGCTCCTTCGTCAACCGGCTGCGCGACGAGCGTCTGCCGATCGCGGCGATCGTGCGGGACCCCATCGCCCAGATGCGCTCGCACGCCGGCCAGCCGCACCCGCGGATCCCGCTGCCTCGTGCGATCCTGCTGCCCGAGCGGACGATTGCGCGAGGTCTGGATCTCGCCTCGCCGGGCGAGCTGCTGCGCTTGCGTGAGGCCATGTCCGCCGCGGACGGACCCTGGACCGCAGCCCCGATCATCGACGGCATGATGGCCGAGGCGGGACTGCGGCCCGTGGTCTCGCCGGCCGATCGGACACGCGAGATCGGCGGGGTCCGCGACGCCGACCCGGCCGAGATCGAGCGGGCGCTCGTCCTTGCTGCGACCGCCGCGCCCGCGTGGGCGGCGCGTGACCCCGAGGAGCGCGCCGCCTGTCTCGAGCGCGCGGCCGATGCACTGGAGGCCGATCTGCCCGCCTTCATGGCGCTGGCGGTGCGCGAGGCCGGCAAGACCCTGCCCGATGCGCTGGCCGAGGTTCGCGAGGCGGTCGACTTCTGTCGTTACTATGCCGCTCGGGCGCGCGCCGGGCTCGGCCCCGAGCTCTCGGTGCAGGAATCCGCGTCCGGGCATACCGCGAGCGTCGAGGGCGGCGGCGTCTTTGTCTGCATCAGCCCTTGGAACTTCCCGCTCGCCATCTTTATCGGGCAGGTAAGCGCCGCGCTGGTCGCCGGCAACGCGGTCCTGGCCAAACCCGCCGAGCAGACCCCGTTGATCGCCGCGCGGACGGTCCGGCTCCTGCACGAGGCCGGAGTGCCGGGCGCGGTCCTGCACCTCTTGCCGGGGGAGGGGGCCCGCGTCGGCGCCGCGCTGGTCACCGACCCGAGGATCGCCGGGGTTTGCTTCACGGGCTCGACCGAGGTGGCGCGTTCCATCAATCGGCAGCTCGCGGGACGCTCCGATCGCCGCCGGGTGCTGATCGCCGAGACCGGCGGGATCAATGCGATGATCGTCGACAGCACCGCTCTGACCGAGCAGGTGATTCGCGACGTGCTCTCCGGTGCCTTCCGCAGCGCGGGCCAGCGTTGCTCGGCCCTGCGCCTGCTCTTCCTGCAAGAGGACATCGCGGAGCACACGCTCGACATGCTCGCCGGGGCAATGGACGAGCTCAGACTGGGCGACCCGGGCCTGCTCGACACCGACGTCGGCCCGGTCATCGACGGCGATGCGGCGGCGATGCTGGAGGCGCACGCTCGTCGGATGGAGCGCGAGGCACGCCTCATCCGACGGGTCGCTCCGGGCCCCGGGACCGAGCACGGCTGGTTCGTCGCCCCCGCGGCCTTTGAGCTGGAGCATGCCGGCCAGCTTGAGCGCGAGGTTTTCGGGCCGCTCCTGCATGTGGTGCGCTTCGCCCCGGATACGCTCGACGCGGTGGTCGACAGCATCAATGCCAAGGGCTACGGGCTCACACTCGGCGTGCATACCCGTATCGACGCGACCTGGCGCCGGATCGCGGCACGGGCCCGTGTCGGCAACATCTATATCAATCGCAACCAGATCGGCGCCCTGGTCGGTATCCAGCCCTTCGGCGGACGCGGGCTCTCGGGCACCGGACCCAAGGCGGGCGGACCCTATCATCTGGAGCGATTGGTCGCCGCCCGACCGGCCGTCGGCGTCTCGGGTAATGCGAGCCAGGTCGGCACCGATGTCGGTCGAGCGGATCCCTTTCAGGGGGGCGACGCCCCTGTGAGCGCTGCGCCGACGGGTCTGTCGCGCCGAGATCTGGAGGATGCCTTAAGCCGACCGGATGATGCCCAGCCGCCGGACCTCGAGACGCGCGCAACGATTCTCGAGCGGGCGGCAACGCGCATCGGAGGTGCAGCCGGCGCGACCCTCGTCGGACTTGCGGCCCGGGCGCGCGCCATGCTCGCCGCCCCGCTCGCACTCGCGGGCCCGACGGGCGAGGAGAACCAGCTCTTTCTCGAGCCGCTCGGGCGGCTCGCCTGCGTCGCCGACGATCCGGCCGTGCTCGCCGCACAGATCGGTGCTGCCCTGGTCACGGGCAATCGTGTCATCGCCGTCGGACCGGGGGTCCATCGGGCCGTGCAGCATTTCATCGACGCCGGGGCGCCGATCGCGTTGCTTGCCCTGATCCCGCCGGGGACGGATGCGGACCTGGAGGACCTCGCCGCCGACCCGCGTCTGGACGGACTCGCGTTTCAGGGTGAGGAGGCCCTCGCCGCCCGGCTCGACGCCGCACTCGCCCGCAGCGAGGGACCGATCCGGCCCCTGATTCCCTGGGTCGACGTCGGCGCCGACGTCGGTGCCGGCATCGGCATACCGCCGGCCGGCAGCCCCGGTTGGATACGCCGATTCTTGACCGAAAAGACCCTTTCGCGCGACACCACCGCCTCGGGGGGCAATGCCTCGCTCCTTGCCGCCGCCGACGACGAGGGCGGCTGAAGCAGGTGCCGATCGCTCTTTTCCCCGGTTCACCAAACCGTCCCCGGATCCGGGGTTAGCGCGGCCCGGCATGGCCGCACTGGCCGCTCTTCCCTTGCGTCTCGGACGATCCGCCTCATAATCTAACCATTGAAAGGTTCTATAAACGAGGCGCGCCATGTCTGTTCCCGCCGAACTGCTCTCCGAGGTCATCACGGAGCAAGGGCTGATTGCGACGGATCGCCTGGCCGAAGTGCTGCACATCACCAAGACCGAGCTGGCTAAGGCGACCGGATTATCCCGTGACGCGGTATCCAAGCGTGATCGGCGCGAGGCACGTCAGACCCAGACGCGGTTGCGCGACACCGTGGAGATCATCAATCGAGTCACGAGCTGGACCGGCTCACCCGGACGCGCGTTCGCCTGGTTTCGTTCTCAGCCGCTCCCTTCGTTCGGCGACAGAACCGCCGAGGATCTGGTCAAGGATGGCCGCGCGCAGGCCGTCAAGGATTATCTGTCGCGAATCGCGGAAGGCGGCTACGCGTGACGGAGGCGCCGCCGACACGCCCCTTCGTCGGTGTGGTCTATCGCGCCCACAATCCCCGCTGGGCCTTCGCGCCGACCTCGGGAGACGGAGCGGCACGCCATGGCGGTCGCTTCAACCCGCGAGGCACCCCGGCCCTCTATACCTCGCTCGACCCCAAGACCGCGTGGATGGAGGCTCAGCAGGGACTGCCGTTCAAGGCGCAACCCATGACTCTGGTCGGCTATCGCGTGCGCTGCGAGCGGATCATCGACCTAACCGATCCGGCCGTACTCGCCGCCCGCGGAGTCGATGACGCGACGCTGGCCTGTGCTTGGGAGGACCTGGTTTCGCGTGACCGAACGCCGCCGAGCTGGTCGCTCGCCGAGACATTGATCGCCGTCGGCTGCCATGGCGCGCTCGTACCCAGCTTCGCACCCGGCACGACGCGGGCTGAACGCGACCTTGTTCCCTGGCAGTGGTCCGACACTCCGCCCTGCCAGGCACTGGTCATCGATGATTTCGGACGCTTGCCGAAGGATGATGCCTCCTGGGTGTGAATCCTTGAGACTTCATTTTGCCGACATCCTTAGTCCAACGCCCCTTCCTCGGCGGCCTTGTTGTAGCGACAAGGCCTCTGAAAAACCCCTTATCGGACCCCCTTGTTCGCGGGTGCCCGCCTCCGGTGGACCGGTACGGATCTCCCTGGTTACCGCGTGCTCTCGATGCCAGGCTCGTAATGGCCTCAGACCCCAGGGAGTACCCGTGCCACTCGCCACAACGCGCCACGGACTGTTGCCTGTCGGAGGGACAAACCCGTCGGCACTCTCGACAAAACTTCTAGGGGCTCAATACATTCAAGGTCGGCTCCACCCATGACCTGTGCACCTCGTCTGCTGTCGTGCCTACGCATCGACGCGCCTGTTGCCAGTCGCGCCGAATGGCTCGATACTGGGCTCGTGGCTAGCGATTACCCCGGCGGGAGTCATACGCGCTATTACACGCGGGCTTGCCAGGCCGCCCTGACCCGGTTTCGCTTCGGAACTGAACTTTTTGGAGATACGGTGGGTTACGCGCAGCCCTTCCCGAAAACGGCGAGTTGCCGTACTTACGTGAGACGGGAACGACTCCCAACGAAGAGTACATCCTGGGCCGATCGCGGCCTTCGAATGGGTAACCGGCCCGCGCCCCCAAGGCTGTTAAACGGCTGAAACACAGGCGGGATTCTCCTTACCTAACTCCTTCGTTTCCCTGACTCAGCTCTTTATCCTATGGAAATCGATACTGATAAGTTCAAGTCTCTGGTTGCGTATATGAAGGATCAACACACCGAAGAAAGGGATCGTTTTACGAGGCTAGAAGACAAGTCGATCAAGTATTTGGGCGCTGTTACAATTGCTGTTAGCGCGTATACATTCTTGATTCGGTGGGTTGCCGAGCAAACATTGCCTCCGCAGACCGGTATTGAGCGATTGCTCGTGATATTTATGGTAACAACTTTTCTCGCGCTGATTGTCGCATGGAGCTTTGTCTTCCGGTCCATAAAACTCCAAAATGTAGCAAGAATGCCATACGATGATGCCGTATTGGAGATGTTTAAGAACAATAATGCAGCGAGCGCGTATGTGGCATTGGCCGAGCGGTATGGGGAGGCTATCTCCGTCAGGCAGAAGGAATATTGCAAGAAGCTTGCGTACGTAGAAAAAGCATACACGGGGATTTTTCTCGCTGGATTATCCTTCTCGATTTTCATTTTTTTGCTCGTGGTCAACGAGTGGATTAACTGAAGAGGCAGGTACGATGGCAGGCAACGAAGAAGTAAGTCGCCCGACTGAAAACCAAGATCAATCCACCCCAATTCCAGTGCCGCAACCAATCCAAGCGCCTGATTTAGTCCCAGTCAAAGAAAGCGTCGATTTGCCTTCAATCGACCTGCGAGATGACTAGCAAGACTCCTTCAGACCGAAGGCAAACGCAAATAAGGGGCCCAAATAAGAGCTGAAATTTCCGGGTTCTGGGCGCTCAGGCGTCGGTAGTGCTTGGGGAGGCCGGGATTTCGGCTGGGTTTGCGCGAATCTACGCAAACTCCCTCGAAATACCCCCCACCCCTACCGCCAACCCCCTCCGAAAGCCGGAAACCTCAGATAAGAGGCCAGGCTCCATTAAATCGCTAGAAGGAGGAGAATTCAATTGACCCTGAGCCCTTTTCCCTCTTATTAACTTGGATCTTATGGAACAGAACAGGTGTCCTTCACGTACAATTCCCGTTGATCCCCTGATCTATGTGCCTGCAGCACTAACTTATGAATTTCATACCCTGAACGGGGAAAAGAACCACCGCCCTGAGATAAACGCGATTGGAATGCCGCAAAGATCATTCCGTCAGTTGAAGGCGGTAACGGCGAATAGGAAGATCCTCCAAGCCGAACTTGTTGCGCCGATTGGCATTTCTCAACGTGAGGCGGCTTCGACCCGCATGCCGCTGAAGGCGAGATAAAACAGAGTGGGACGAATAGATTAACTTAATTGGACTCCTTTTCCCACGACTCCCATCTATTGGTTTTCAGGATCTATCATTTCTGCGCATGTCCCAAGGGAGGCTTATGTGAATGTGACTCAAGTTCCCGCAAGATACTATGCGGCGAGCCACCATGAGACTGAAGAATCAGTCATATCGAAAATCCAAGATGGTCGGTTGAGCGGATTTTGCAATAACGGTGAGTGGCACGTTGATGTAACGAATTCTCCGGACTCTCCACATGAGGCGAACTCGCAGACTGATTCTGCGAAAAAAGCGGGTGGGCAGAGCCTATATGATAAGGCGTTTCTTGTTGCGTTTTTTGCGGGTGTGGCTGTAATGATCTACTTCATTTACAAGCTATCAACCTGTTCTTTCATGCCTCCGGGATCCGAACGAGGAAGTCTAAGCTCAAAAGACACAGCCGAAAGTAGCGCATATCTCGATTGCAGAGGCCGCTGGGCCCCGCTGTATCGCGATCAGGGTTTGTCCTTCTGGGATTCGATGGAGAAGGCGCACGGCCACTGTTATCATCTCAAATGAATTGTTCGCACAAGAAGGCGGGAGTGCAGCCTGACAATTCCTTGCGCAGCCCAACATTTTCAACAGAAGCGCAATAACCGCCTAGCAACCGATTTGAGGTTGGATGCCGCAGAGGCACCGAGCTTATCGCCAGTCGGCAGACTTCCGGGCCACGAGACTTGTACACGGGACTTTCAGAATAAGGGTTGAGGCTTATGCCGAAGATCAATCAAAGCTCAGTTCTCGACGGTTTTGTTGCCGCGTTGGGTGAGGAGATAGGCAGTAAAAACACATTGACAATTGACGTTTCGGGTCTCGGTGTGCTGGGGCTTAAATGCGCCCGGAAGCAAGTTCTCGGTTTTCAGTGGATGGATTCACTCCCTCCCGAGTGCAGATATGACTATATAGTAGCCGATCTCCCATTTGGTATGCGCAGAGAGCCGACAACGGTCGGTAATAGAGAGATCGTGTTAAGAAAGAATTGGATCGAACTTGCTAAAGCTCTACGGTTTCTCAACCATGATGGCTTATGCGTCGCCTTGGTAGAACCGCCTGCATTCGGCATCGCTGAAGGGCCTCGATTTGAAGAGGCATTGAATTCAGAAGGATACTACGTCACCGGTATCTTCAACGTTCCCATCGGTCTATTTGAATCGGCAAGTTTCAGGCCAGTGTTGGTCGTGTTAGGTCGTTCGAGGAGCGATCGAGTTCTTGTCGGTGAATTAGATGGGGCGGAGCACATTTCAGGATTGGCGCATGCGCTTGTTTCCGAGATCTCGGGTGACGCTCTGAGCGAAGGCGTATTTATTGTCTCGGGAACCTTTAAGGGATTTGATCGGCTTAAGGCAGAGCAACAGTTGTCTGGGCTTGGAACGCAGTTTAAAGAGTATGACCAGGTACGACTCAGGGACATTGCGGTTGAAATAAATACTGTAAAGAACGGCGAAGATCATACTGTAAAAGAGAATGCGGTTTATGTTCCCATGCTTGGACAGTCCCTTGTGACTCACGATATATCACAGATTTCCATAAAGCATCAGAACGTTTGTCAGGTCGTATTGTCCGAGAAGGCGAATAGCGAATACTTGTCAGCCTTTTTTCAATCGCAACTGGGAAAACTTGTACTAACGTCACTCCACGTTGGTACGGTCATTCGGAAGATCCGGACATCAGATCTCGCCCAGTTCTGGTGACAGTTTACTCAATTCCCGCCGTACGCGAAAGTTAAGTTCTGTCACCTGAACTCGCGGCTAAATCAGCCGATGGAGCATCGGGAAGCTGCCTGAACTGAGGATGCATTGATGTGAAACATCATTACTCATCAATAGCTCCTGCACGTATTAGGAAGCGAGCGATAATACGCTAAACTCGGCGACGCGGTCTGGCTCGGCTCGGAGCGGTTGTCAGGGAAAAGGCTTCATGTGGCTTGTGCGAGCCTTTGATTGACCAGATGCCAGAATATCGAGACTTGGGCAGGCTCATGGTCAAAGAAATCTTCAAAAAAGCCAGGGTCGTTTAAAGGTGCGGGATATGAATAGCGCTCGCCGTCCTCGCCAAATTCCGTTATCCAATCGCCCGGCTGAGTCGATTCCAGTGCATCGAACAATGTGGAATCATAAAGATAAGGTTTGCCGAGGTCATTCAGTATCCGATACTCATCCGCCTCTA
The DNA here is from genome assembly GCF_900106925.1 of Thiocapsa roseopersicina. Lineage (GTDB taxonomy): Bacteria > Pseudomonadota > Gammaproteobacteria > Chromatiales > Chromatiaceae > Thiocapsa > Thiocapsa roseopersicina. The sequence goes on along the minus strand of NZ_FNNZ01000004.1, from coordinate 237,662 downwards.
TGCCGAGGACGAAATACTGTTGGTCATCAGACAGATCTGGATAGTTGGGGTTTTCGGATTTCAGCTTTACAACCATTTCTGTGGGACCGGCTTTAGTTTGGTTTCAAATCGTCCTATGCCGTAGTGCTCATACCAGTGAAACTCGTATCGATGACCCTCTCACTCAAAACTGGACTGCTTTCCCCAGACCCATCTCGACCGCCGGCCGCCATACTGATCTACAAGCCTTTGAACATCACGAATACGTTCGCCTTTTGCGATGATACGTGATTGGGCAACAAGCTCGTTTGTGAGTTCGATCGATGAAATCCTCCACTGTCTGCCGGCGCGAACCTGTTCTAGATCGCACGCCCAGCCTCATGCACGAGACTGCTCGCAGTCTAGCCCAAAGGTGGCCTGAGAACGACCGAAGTCGCCACGATAGGGGGGGGTCCACACCGAGTCCGGGCATCGGAGTGGCGACGCCAGCGTCTGGAGCTCTCCCGAATGCGCGTCCGCAAGCGCCAGGGGCTGATATCGGAGGGGATGATTCCGCCATGAGGGTCCTTTCTCAGTCGTGGCGATCAATGCGTGACGATGATGAGTGCTTCGCCGGTCACGATGGGTCCAGTGTAGCAGGGCGATGCGTGGGCGCTACTCGGGCGGGTTCGGCGTCCGGTTGGAGTCGTTCCGCGCCTCGTTCGTCATGCAAGCCGAGGGTGGCACTGGGCGCGGAGCGCCGGGAGAGGCGTGACACCGCGGGAGCGGTGTCACGAGCACGTGGGTGGGCTTGGCGGCACGTCTTGGCGAACGAGGCTTTTTCGGAGCTTCACGCCTGGACGGGACCGGTGCCACGGGCTGGCACAGGTCCGCCCCGCTCGTTACTCTTCTCCTCTTTTTCTCTTCACTGCGGCCTGCGGGCCCAGCTCGGCCCGGAGGGCCCATGCAGATTCGCCTCTCGACGCTCCTCACGCTTGGCCTTCTCTCCGGCCTGACGCCCTTTGCCATCGATATGTATCTGCCGAGCCTGCCCGCGATCGCGCAGGACTTGGACTCGACGATCGAGCTGGCTCAGCTGAGCGTGACCGCGTATCTGGGCGTCTTTGCTCTGGCCCAATTGGTGTTGGGACCGGCCTCGGACGTGCTTGGACGGCGCGCGACCATCGGCGGCGGGTTGGCGCTGTTTTGCCTCGGTGCGCTCATGTGTGTCTTGGCCGAGCGGATGGAGACGCTGCTGTTGGGGCGCGCGGTTCAGGGGCTTGGCGGCGCGGCGGTCGCGGTGACGGTACCGGCCCTGGTACGGGATCTCTTCGAGCGCGATCACTATGCGCGGGTGATGAGTCTGGTGATGTTGACGACGGCGCTGGCGCCCCTGCTGGCGCCGTCCATCGGCGGGGCCATCGTCTCCTATCTGGAGTGGCATTGGGTTTTCGGCGCGCTCCTCGTCTTGGGCTTGACGGCGAGCGGGCTCTTCTTTCGGCTGATCCCGGAGACCCTTCCGCACGCGGATCGCCACCCGCCCGAGCTGGCTCGGGTCCTGCGCAATTACCTGACCTTGCTCCGGCATCGCGTCGGTCTGGGGTATCTGCTGACCGGGGCCTTTTCCTTCGGCGGCATGATGACCTATATCGTCACCTCGCCATTCGTCTACATCGAGCTGCACGGGGTACCGGTGGGTTGGTTCGGGGCCTTCTTCGGGGCGAACGTGGCCCTGGCGATGGTGGTGACCAGCCAGAATGCCCGGTTGGTTGTCCGTTTAGGGGCGGAGCGGCTGTTGCGTTTGGGGCTAGGCGTGCAGGTCGTGTCGGCGGTGATCCTGCTGGGGCTGGCCATTTGGGGGACGCCGCCGCTGTGGGCGATTGTCGGCGCGACCCTGCTCTATCTCGGGATGGCGGGGGTGGTGCTCGGCAATTCCATGGCGGGATTCATGGCGCACTTCGCTCGGATGGCCGGAACTGCATCGGCCTTCTCCGGGGCGTCGCGGTTCGGGCTCGGTGCGGTGATGGGGTCACTGGTCAGCCTGATGCATACCGGGGATGCGACGCCGATGCTCTTCGGTATGGCGATCTGCGGCTTGGCAGCGGGCGCGAGCTATTGGCTGCTGTGCTGCCCGCCCCGTCAGGCGACGACGGGGTCAGGCTGATCGCGGGTCGGATGCGGATCAAAGATGCACCGGATCTGCGGTGAAGACGATGGTGAGCCACCGATCCGGCCCCGCACCGCCGATGGCGTCGCCGATCTCGGCGCGCAGCGCGTCGATCTCGCCGACCGGCAGGCTGAGGTCGGGCGGTACCAGGACGGAGATCTCGATGAACCGGGCACGGCCGGCCTTGGAAAGATAGCTCCGATACTCGGGGAAGCCGTGGCGGGCGACGAAGTCGGTCATGACCGAACGGACATGCGCGTCCATGTCGCTCGGGCTGATCATCAGGATCTCGCCGAACGCCTCGCGTGCCTCGCGGAAAGGCAACGGCAAGATGAAGAGTGCGATGATCGCCAGCACGACGGGATCGACGTAGCGGATGAAGCCCTCCGCCTCGGTGCCTTTCATCGCCAGCGCCGCGCCAAAGGCGACCAGGAGTGCGGTGGTGATCAGGGCCGACATCAGCCATGCCTTCACGTCCAAGCGTATCAGACCCGAGTCGATGCGCTCGGCCTGGCGGCCCATCCACCACCACATCCCGTAGGAGATGAGTGCGACCGCCACCGCGTAGATGAGCGCGGTGCCGAACGCGGGCTCGTAACCGCCCTTGAGGATGCTGTTCACCGCGCTCAGGAAGGCGTAGGCGACCAGGACGATGAGCACGGATGCCTTCAAAGCGATGACCATCGGCTCCAGATGCCAGAAGCCGTACTGGAAACGACGGTCGCCTTGGCCGGCGACCAGCCGAGCAACGACAAGGGTCAGCCAGGTGACCGCGACATCGACGAGCGAGAAGAATCCGTCGAAGAGGATCGCGGGCGAGCGGGCGAGCAGGCCGAAGAGGATGCCGAGCCCGGCAATCACGACGGTCGCGCCCAACGAGAGCCACAACAAGCGCGCCTCCAGCTCGCTTCGCAACCGCATGACGCGCTCGATCGATGCCACGGATCCTCGTCTCCATCGTCGCCGTTCGCCCGCCGCTCGCGGCAGTGCTGCCGGGCCGTCGGGGTCGTGGATGGGTTGGTGTCCCGGCTGCTGCCGACGCCGGGGTCGCTTGGTGTGCCGCGCGGGAGCGGGGCCGGCCGATTATAGGCGAGCCTCGCGGCGCGGGGGCAGACCGTTTGAGCGCCGGCGTGGCCGCCGGCGCGACATAGGGGAATCAGGATGCACCAACAGCGGTTTTCAGGTCCGATCCGGCCCGCCGATCTCGATCGATCCGACGACGCGCAGGCTATCGTGACCTTGCTGAACGCCTACGCCGAGGACGCCATGGGCGCCGGCGAGCCGCTCTCCGAAGAGGTACAGGACCGTCTGGTGCCGGCACTGCGACGCGTGCCGGATCATCTCGTGCTTCTGGCCTGCGACGGCGAGAATGCCGTCGGGCTGGCGATCTGCTTCCAGGGATTCTCGACCTTCCGCGCCCGACCGCTACTCAATATCCATGATCTGGCGGTGCTCCCGAGCCATCGGCGCCGGGGTGTCGCCACCGCGCTGCTGGCGGCGATCGAGGCGGAGGCGAGACGTCGGGACTGCTGCAAGCTCACGCTCGAGGTGCGGGAGGATAATCCGCGTGCCGAGGCGCTTTACCGCGCGCTCGGCTTCGGCGCCGGGAGCGCGGGTGAGCGCTCTGTCCAATACCGGTTCATGGAAAAGCGCCTCGTGTCGAGCGCTTGAGCCTGGGCGAAGCGTGAGAGACTGTCCAAAGTTCTCGACCACTTGACCAAGGAGTGACCATGCCCGCGCTGTTCCAACCCTTCACGCTCAAAGACGTGACGCTGCGTAACCGCATCGCCGTGCCGCCCATGTGCCAATACTCGGCGATTGACGGCCTCGTCAACGACTGGCATCTGGTGCATCTCGCCGGTCTCGCACGCGGCGGCGCCGGTCTGGTCATCGTCGAGGCGACCGCGGTGTCCCCGGAAGGGCGGATCACGCCCAACTGCACCGGTCTCTGGAACGACGTGCAGGCGCAGGCGCTCATGCCCGCAGTCGAGGCCATCAAGGCGGCCGGCGCCGTGCCGGGCATTCAGATCGGTCATGCCGGCCGCAAGGCGAGCGCGAACCGTCCGTGGGACGGCGACGACCACATCCCGGAGGGCGACGCGCGTTGCTGGCAGACCATCGCGCCCTCGGCGATCCCGTTCGGGGCGAATCTCCCGAAGGTGCCGAAGGCGATGACGCCGGACGACATCGCGCGGGTGCGCTCCGACTTCAAGGCGGCAGCACTGCGCGCGCGGGATGCCGGGTTCCGGTGGCTCGAGCTGCATTTCGCGCATGGCTATCTGGGTCAGAGCTTCTTCTCCACGCATTCCAACCAGCGCGACGATGCCTACGGCGGGAACCTGGAGAACCGCTGCAGATTCCTGCTGGAAACACTCGATGCGGTGCGCGAGGTCTGGCCTGAGAATCTCCCCCTGACCGCGCGGTTCGGCGTGATCGAATACGACGGACGCGACGACGAGACCCTGGCCGAGTCCGTCGAGCTGGCCAAGCAGCTCAAGAGCCACGGCCTCGATCTCTTGAACGTCAGCATCGGCTTCTCCACGCCGACCGCCCGGATCCCTTGGGCGCCGGGTTTCCTCGCGCCGATCGCCGAGCGGGTGCGGCGCGAGTCGGGGCTCCCGGTGGCGTCCGCCTGGGGGTTCGACGATCCGGAGATCGCGCAAGGCGCCGTGGCAGACGAGCAATTGGACCTGGTCATGATCGGGCGCGCGCACCTGGCGAACCCGCACTGGCCTTACGCGGCCGCCCGCAAGCTGGGTGTCGAGCGTGCTGCATGGATGCTCCCGGCGCCCTATGCACACTGGCTACAGAGTTACGGGGGTGGGAGCTGATTTCGGGGGGGCGGGGCTGTGATCGGCCGCGAGCTATCAGCGTTCAGCTTTCAGTTACCTTTCGGCAACACTTGTCCGCGAATCGGTTCAGAAATTCTGTCCGTTACGGGTTGCCGTTCTCGGCAGAGTCTGCAATATGGGCTTCGGCAGCCGAGAGCTGACAGCTAACAGCTCCCTCGGGCGGCTCGGGTTTGTCCCGAGCCGCATCTTGCCGCATCATGCGCGACCGCGGATTCAGTGAGCGCAAGACGACGGCATGACCGAAACCACGACCTACAATGCGGAGGGCCTCGAGCGCCTGCCGCTGAAGGATTTCACCGAAAAGGCGTATCTGGACTATTCCATGTACGTCATCCTCGACCGCGCGCTGCCCCATGTGGGCGATGGGCTGAAGCCCGTGCAGCGGCGCATCCTCTACGCCATGTCGGAGCTCGGGCTCTCGGCGGCGGCCAAGTTCAAAAAGTCCGCGCGTACCGTCGGCGACGTGCTGGGTAAGTTCCATCCGCACGGGGATTCGGCCTGTTACGAGGCGATGGTGCTGATGGCGCAGCCCTTCAGCTATCGCTATCCGCTGGTGGACGGGCAGGGCAACTGGGGCTCGCCGGACGATCCCAAGTCGTTCGCGGCCATGCGCTATACCGAGTCGCGTCTCACGCCCTACGCGGACCTGCTGCTCGACGAGGTCGACCAGGGCACGGTCGACTGGCAGCCCAATTTCGATGGGACACTGGAGGAGCCGAAGCTGCTGCCGGCGCGTCTGCCGAACTTGCTGCTCAACGGCGCGACCGGGATCGCCGTCGGCATGGCGACCGACATCCCCGCGCACAACCTGCGCGAGGTCGCGCGCGCCTGCATCCATCTGCTCGATCATCCGGATGCGACCCTCGAGGACCTGATGCGCTTCGTGCCGGGGCCGGATTTTCCGACCGCGGGCGAGATCGTCACCCCGCGCGAGGATCTCGCGAAGATCTACCAGACCGGCGGCGGGAGCCTGAAGCAGCGCGCCGTCTACGAGGTCGAGCGCGGCGAGATCGTGATCATCGCCTTGCCCTATCAGGTCTCGGGCAGCCGTGTGCTCGAGCAGATCGCGCAGCAGTTCAACGCCAAGAAGCTGCCGATGATCGAGGACTTCCGCGACGAGTCCGATCATGAGTTTCCGACCCGGCTGGTGATCGTGCCGCGTTCCAATCGCGTCGATGTCGACCGCCTCATGTCGCACCTCTTCGCCACGACCGACCTGGAACGCAGCTACCGGGTCAACATGAACCTGATCGCGCTCAATGGCCGGCCGCGCGTCATGACCTTGCGCGACATCCTCGTCGAGTGGCTCATGTACCGCACCGAGACGGTCCGGCGGCGCTCGCAACATCGTCTGGACAAGGTCCTCGAGCGCCTGCACCTCTTGGACGGCCTGCTGATCGCCTTTCTCAACATCGACGAGGTGATCCGCATCGTCCGCGCGGAGGACGAGCCCAAGCCGGTGCTCATGGAGCGATTCGCGCTCTCCGAGGCCCAGGCGGACTATGTGCTCAACACCAGGCTGCGTCAGCTCGCGCGTCTGGAAGAGATGAAGATCCGCGCCGAGCAGGCGGAGCTGGCCGAGGAGCGCGACGGGCTGCAAGCCATTCTGGGCGATCCGTCGGCGCTCAAGCGGCTGATCTCCGAAGAGATCACGGCCGATGCCGAGAAGCACGGCGACCCGAGGCGCTCGCCTCTGGTCGCACGAGCCAGCGCGGCGGCGATCGACGAGATCGATCTGGCGCCCAGCGAGCCGGTGACGGTGGTGCTGTCCGAGAAGGGTTGGGTGCGCGCGGCCAAGGGGCACGAGGTCGATCCGGCCGGGCTGAGCTACCGCTCCGGGGATCGGTTCCTCATGGCGGTGCGGGTGCGCAGCAGTCAGGCCGTCGTCTTTCTCGATTCGACCGGGCGTAGCTATTCATTGCCGGCACATAGCCTGCCGTCTGCGCGCGGGCAAGGCGAGCCTTTGACCGGCCGACTCGATCCGCCCGCCGGCGCGCGTTTCGTGGCGGTGCTGGGCGAGGCGCCCGAGAGTCGCGTGCTGATGGCGTCGGATGCCGGATACGGGTTCATCGCCCGGATGGAGGACCTCTACGCCAAGGCCAAGGCCGGCAAGGCGGTACTGAGCCTGCCCAAGGGCGCCGAGGTCTTGAATCCGCTCGCGTTGACCGGAGAGGACGGCGGCTTGGAGGGCGCCAGGCTCGCGGCCGTCACCACCGCGGGCCATTTGCTGCTGTTTCCGGTCTCGGAGCTTCCCGAGATGCCGCGAGGCAAAGGCAACAAGATCATCGGCATCCCGTCGGCCCGCGTCGCGGCACGGGAGGAGTTGGTCATTGCGCTCGCGGTGGTGCCGGAGGGCGGGAGCCTGGTGTTGCTCTCGGGCAAGCGGACGCTGACCTTGAAGTCGGCCGATCTGGATGTCTATCAAGGGGAGCGCGGGCGGCGCGGGCGTCTGCTGCCGCGGGGGTTCCAGCGGGTGGAAGGTCTGTCGGTGGCGTAGGTCGGCTCAGCGAGACATCGAACGGAAGCGCACACGATTTCAGGCAATTTCCGTAATTCCGCATCCCGACTGCGGATGCCCGAACGACCTGCGGGGGATTTAGGGGCGAATAAATTCGCCCCTACGCGTCGGCAGCTCCTTTCCCGGAAATCACCTGAAAGCCTAAACCGCGTCAGCTCCGACACTTATGGTTTCCGCCGTCGCCGATCCATTCCAAAACGGCGCATACCGCCGCGGACGCGGTTTAGCTCATATAGCTCAAGGCTTCGTCACCCGGATGCGGCAATCCGGCGATGCGCCATGCCTGGCGGCAGGAGCCGAAGAGCCGACGAACGGAGTCGCGCTCCATGCTGTGTGTGCGGCAGATCTGCGACACCGGCGGGATGGCGCCGTAGGTCATACGGTGCTCGCGCAGGTAGTAGATGATCGACCAATGGTCGGGGCCGAGCGGCCCGATCTCGTCGATCTCCGCCATGACGCGGGCCATGCCTGCGTTCCAATCCGTCGGGTCGATCAGGAACCCGTCCTCGTCGACGGGAAGGGGGCGCTGCTTAGGCGGGCTGTGGGTGTGGACGGCGGTATGAGTCATCGTAATTATCCTTGGTCTTTGGTGGATCAATTATTTTTATGACGGCATTAGCTTCTTTCTCACTGACGAATATAGTCAGAATTGGCGGCGCGTCAACCCCCTGATCTGCGACCTGAATGCGTCGAGGCCCATCCCGTGTCCGAGCTCACCTTGCCGTTTGCGTGGCGATGGTCTTTGCACTGCCGCCGATCGCCTGATGGCTGGCTGCGATTCGTCTCGGGTCCGGTGAGGTGGTGCGGTTCAGAGCCGAATCTCGTGATGCTCCAGTGGGTAGCCGCGATCGCGGTAGTAACGGAAGCGCTCGCGCCCGGCGAGGCGGGCGGCGGGGTCGTGGTCGATGGGCTCGCAGAGGCGCTCGAAGCGGCCGAAGAACTCGGGGACCTCGTTCGAGAGGTTGATCAGGACATGATCCTCGGTCTCGGGCGAGCCGTCGCCGCTGATAAGGACGGGTGTCAAGTCAAGGTCGGTGTGACCGACGCGTCCGTGGGGCAGGAAGCTGTCCTCGCGGAAGGTCCAGAGCAGACGATCCAGATGTTGGGCTTGCCCCGGGTCGGGGCAGTGGATCAGCACGCGTGCGCCGGTCGCGCGGATGCGTTCGACGAGGCGGCAGGCGAGGAGGAAGCGATCGCCGCCGCTGTTGCCGTCCAGGCTGTAGAAATCGATTCGGGTCATGGGTTAAGGCGCGTCCGATTTGCCATGCGCTGTTGTTGTTCGGGTCCGACTTTGCGCGAGTCCGCAATTATTGTCGCCGACGCGCCTTAAAGTATTAAAAATACTAAATTTTAAACCGCGTCACCACAAAGGTCGGAAGAATCCTGGAGCTCGACAAAAAATGCAAATGACGCATTTCACTCTGGACGCGGTTTAGTATACCCACAGCATGTCGCTTCTTCGCGGGGTTGCGTGCCCCACGCGCGGAACCCAACCGATCAAGCCCCGATTCGCACGGACCACCGAACAGACGACCGAGCACCCATGGCCCAAGACTCGCTCACCGCATGTCTGGAATGCGGTCTGCTCCAGCGCATCCCGGAGGTGCCGCTGGGCGGATCGGCGCAGTGCATGCGCTGCGGCGGCACGATGCACCGCAATCGGCCGGATAGCCTGAACCGGACTCTGGCGCTTACGATCGCCGGACTCCTACTCTTCATCGTCGCCAACAGCTTCCCCTTTCTGTCCTTCGAGATGCAGGGCAGGGGGACTCAGACGACGCTGATCACGGGTGTGGTCGATCTCTATCAAGCCGGCAATTGGCCGATTGCAGCGGTGGTGCTCTTCACCAGCATCCTGGCGCCGGGTCTGCAGTTGGCGCTCTTGCTGATGGTCTTGGTCCCGCTGACGATGAACCGGATGCCGCCCTGGTTGCCGACGCTCTTTCGATGGGTCCGGACCCTGGTCCCTTGGGGGATGATGGACGTCTTCATGGTCGGAATCCTGGTGGCGGTGGTCAAGCTCGCCGACATGGCCTCGATCGTTCCGGGGGCCTCGCTCTTCGCACTCGGTGCGCTCATCTTCGTCCTTGCGGCGGCTCAAGCGGCCCTGGACCCGGATCTGGTCTGGTCGCGGGTGCCGATCGCGGGGGATCGAGCGCGCCCATTGCTGCATGGAGAGGACCACGTCTCCTGCGATGTCTGCGAGCTCGTGGTTCGGCCCTCCGAGGCCATGCGCGACGGCGATCGTCTGCGATGTCCGCGTTGCACGGACGTCCTGCACCGGCGCAAACCTCAAAGCTTGCAAAGGACTTGGGCGCTCTTGATTGCGGCGATCGTCTGCTACATCCCGGCGAACGTCTTGCCGATCATGTCGGTGACGTCGCTCGGACGCAGCCAATCGGATACCATCTTCACCGGGGTGTCGTTCATGTTGGGTCACGGGATGTGGCCTCTGGCCCTTGTGATCTTTGCTGCAAGCATCTTCGTTCCGCTCCTGAAGCTGCTGATCTTGATCTTCCTTCTCGTGTCGGTGCAACGGCGCTCCACTTGGCGGCCGCGTGAAAGGACCCGCCTCTATCGTGTCGTCGAGACGATCGGACGCTGGTCCATGGTCGATGTCTATGTGGTCACCATCCTGGTCGCCTTGGTGCGGCTCGGGAACATTGCGAGCGTCCAAGCGGAGCTCGGCGCCATCTTTTTTTGCGCGGTCGTGGTCTTGACCATGCTCGCGGCTATGTCGTTCGATCCCAGGCTGATCTGGGACGCGATGGAGCAGGGACATGTCGGAGATCGAGAACGCCGGTTCGGGGCCACCCTTGCCGAATCACCCTGAGAGCACGCCTGCGGCGATCGCCAAGGGTCGCAGCGGTGTTTCGCTCGTCTGGCTAATCCCGATCGTGGCCCTGTTGATCGGGGGTTGGCTTGCGGCCAAGACCTACGCCGAGCGGGGGCCGACGGTCAAGATCGAGTTCAGGACGGCGTCGGGGTTGGAAGCCGGTACGACAAAAGTCAAGTTCAAGGATGTCGACATCGGTCAAGTCACCTCCATCGACGTGAGCGTGGATCTGAAGAGCGTGATCGTCACCGCCGAGCTCAAGCACGGCTCGGAGCAGTTTCTGACCGAGAAGACGCGTTTCTGGGTCGAGCGCCCGCGGGTGACCGCCAGCGGTGTCTCGGGTCTGGAAACTCTGCTGTCGGGCTCCTTTATCGCGATCGATCCGGTGCGCGGCGGTAAGGAAGTGCTTCAGTTCACAGGTCTCGAGGAGCCGCCGCTGTTTACGACCTCGGAGGCGGGGACACGATTCTTGTTGCGCTCGCCGACCTTGGGGTCGTTGAACGTCGGTGCTCCGGTCTATTACCGCCAGATTCAGGTCGGTCAGGTCGCGGGTTTCGCGCTCGACGATGACGGGGAGGCAGTCGGCATCGACGTTTTTGTCTTCGCGCCGCACGATCGGTTGGTGTCGACGAGCACCCGGTTCTGGAACGCGAGCGGGATCGATTTTTCCTTGAGTGCGGCCGGCGTGAAGGTGGATACCGAATCGCTCATGTCGGTCTTGATCGGTGGTGTGGCCTTCGATACCCCGGATACCATCGATGCGCCGGGCGAACCTCCGGGCGCGGATCATGTGTTTCCGCTCTATGCGAGCCGGGACAACGCCCATGAGAAGATTTATCTACACAAGGAGCGCTATCTCCTCTTCTTCGAGGGCTCGGTGCGCGGTTTGACCGTCGGCGCACCCGTCATGCTGCGCGGGATCGCGATCGGGAAGGTCCTCGATATCCAACTCCAGCTCAGCGTCGAGGACCTACAGTTTCACATCCCGGTCTTGATCGAGGTGGAGCCCGAGCGGGTCGCGGTTCGCGGTGACCGGCGGGCGCTCGACGAGACGGGCATGATCAGGCAATTGGTCGCCAAGGGTCTGCGGGCTCAGCTTAAGACGGGCAGCCTGATCACTGGCCAGCTCTATGTCGAGCTCGATTTCTACCCGGATGCGTCGCCCGAGGTACTTGCGCAGGAGGGCGACTACGAGGTCCTGCCGACCATCCCGGGCTCGCTCGAGGCGCTGACCAACAAGGTCACGGCGATCCTCGACCGACTCGAAGCCTTTCCGTTCGATCGGATCGGAAAGGATCTGACCGACACGCTCGCCGGTGCGAACGAGATCGTGAACTCCGCGGCGCTCAAACAGGGTATCGTGGAGCTTGAGAAATCGCTGGCCGAGATCCGTGCGCTGGCCGAGCAGCTCAACACCGGTATTGCGCCCGAGCTTGCCGAGACCCTGCGTCAGACCACCGCGACCTTGCGGGGTGTGCGTCAGATGATCGAGGATGGCTCCCCCATTTCCGTCGAGCTGCGACGCTCCCTCAACGAGGTCTCGGGTGCGGCGCGATCGCTGAAGGTCCTGACGGACTATCTGGAGCGTCACCCGGAAGCCCTGCTGAGGGGCAAAGGAGGAGGTCGATGAAGGTGCGTGGATTTGGTTTGGCCCTCGCGGTCGCCGTCGCCGTCCTGGTCACGGCGGGCTGTGCGACCTCGCCGCCGTCGAGCTTCTACACCCTCACGCCGATGCGTGCGATGCCCGATTCGGGCGGCTCGCCGAGCACGACGCTGGGCGTCGGGCTTGGCCCCGTCAACTTTCCTCAGTTTCTCGACCGCCCCCAGATCGTGACGCGCGACGCCGGCAATCGGTTGGCCATCGACGAGTTCCACCGCTGGGGCGGGACCATCCAGGACGATTTCCTGCGGGTCTGGATCGAGAACATGTCCGCCTTGTTGGGCACGACCAGCGTCTTTGCCTTTCCCAACGAGGTCCGCTATCCGTTGGACTTTCGGGTCACGGCCGACGTGCTCGCCTTCGAAGGGACCTACGATGGATACGCCGTGCTGCGGGCGCGCTGGATCGTGCTCGAGCACCGCACGGATCAGGTCCTGCGCGTGGAGGAAACGCACTACCGTCGTCCGCTGGCCGTGCCGAAAGACGAGGGTGCACTCATCGCGGCGATGAGCGAGACCTTGGGTGATTTCAGCCGGGATGTTGCGGTGACCTTGAAGCAGCTCCCGAAGCCGAAGCCGCCGGCGCCGGAGCAGCCGGACGGTCGCGACGGCTCGCTGCGCATTCCCTGATTTGCGGTTGGCGGCGCGCGGGTCGGGGTCAGCTACGTGAGCTTTGGCTGGAGCGACGCGGGGGATGATGGGTTTCGCTGCGCTCTACCCATCCTACGACGGGAGTCGAGTTATGCGGTTCGCGGCCCCGGGGCGAGTCTTGCCCCGCACGCGGGCTCTCTGCACTGATTTACCTCGACCGTGATGTGGAGCAGGCCGGTCATGCCGGAGAGCAGACCGCGATAGTGCTCCACGGGTCGCGGGTGGTGGGTGACCAGCGACAGGATGCAGGCGCGTCCGGCCGGTGCGATCCGCCAGACGTGTAGATCCGCAACCTGGTTGTCGGCATCGGCCTCGATACGCCGGCGTATCTCCTGCTCGATCGCGCCGTTGTCACCCGCGTCGAGCAGCACCCGTGCGCTCTCGCGAGCGAGCCCCCAAGCCCAGCGGCCGACCAGAGCGGCGCCGACGATTCCCATCAGCGGGTCCATGAAGGCCCAACCGTAGAGCATGCCCAGCGCCAATGCGACCAGCGCCAAGACGGAGGTCAGGGCATCGGCGATGACATGCAGATAGGCCGCCTTGAGGTTGTGATCCTGGATGTCGGCGAGCCCGTGATGATGGTCGTGCCCATGGTGGTCGTGGGCATGGTCGTCGTGTGCATGATGGTGATCGTGCTCATGATCATGCTCGTGAGAATGATCATTCCCGTGATGATGGTGCTCATGTCCGGAGTGGCCCAACAACCAGGCGCTGAGCAGGTTCACGGCGAGTCCAAAGACAGCGACGATCATCGCCTCCTCGTAGCGGATCTCGACTGGATCGACGAGGCGGCTCAGTGACTCGAACAGCATCCAAAGGGCGCCGGCGGCCAGCAGCAGCGCGCTCGTATAGCCTGCGAGGGAGGAAACCTTGCCGGTCCCGAAGGTGAAGCGCCGATCCGCCCCGCGCTCCCGTGCAAAGGCATAGGCATAGGCGGCGATACCGAGCGCCGCGGCATGACTGCCCATGTGCCAGCCGTCCGCCAGCAGGGCCATCGAGCCGGTGATCCAGCCGGCAACCAATTCCACGCACATGGCCGCGAGGGTGAGACCCACGACCCAGCGCGTCCGACGCTCGGCATCCGCTTGGTCGGCGGTCGCGAAGTCGTGGCTGTGACCCCAGTCGCTGATGTCGTGTGTGTGCATAGGCATCTCGTCTGTGATCGAAGCCGCTATCGAATCCGAGCTGTAGCTGTAGCTGTTAGCTGTTAGCTGAGAGCTGATGACCGAGAACTCATCGCCGACCACGGATGACTCCTCTCCCCCGACATCAGGACTCCGTCCGAGCCCCCTCGCCGACCCACTCATAGGTCTCGACCGTCGCCGGATCGCATTTGCTGCACCCCGAGCTGCATCCGGCCGCGCCCGTGATCCGACGGACCCGGCCCTTGCGCTCCAGAATGGTCAGCATGCCGCGCAACGCATCCGGACTGGATTCGAAGCGATAGGCCAAGTCCATCAAGCCGACCCGGCGGTGCTGCTCGAGATAACCGGTGAGCTCCGAGAGGATCATTCTACGTCTCCTTGATGATGTGGGGTCGAGGGCGTCGATCCGAACCGGCGGTTATGCGCCCTCGCGGACCAATTCGGTCTGCCGCGGGCCCCCGCGTTCCGCACTGATCCGCATCCCGATCACCACGGCGGCGAAGAGGGCCAGCATGCCGGCGATCCAGGCCGCCGAGCTGGTCGGGTCGCGCGCGAAGATGGCGCTCTGATAAAAGACGGTCGCAACGATGTAGCCGAGCCCGGTCGTCCAGAGCACCGTGAAGGCCGCCCAGCCCGGCGAGGTCTCTCGATAGATGGCCGCAATCGCCGCGACGCAGGGTGCATAGAGCAGGATAAAGAGCAGATAGGCGAAGGCGCCGGCGGCCCCGTCGAAGCGCGAGGCCATGGCCCCGAAGGTGCCCGTGGTGATTTCTTGAGACTCGGCCACGGCGGCCGTGTCGGTCAGGTCGCCCACATTCAAGCCCATCGGGTCCTCCCAGCTACCGAGTGCATCGGCGAGGTTCGCGGGAATCGTCGCCAAGGCGCCGAGCAGGCCGGCCTTCAGATCGAAGGGTGTTTCCTCTTCGGTCTCGCCGGCATCCGCGACGGCGAGGGCCGAGTAGGTCGCATCCAGGGTACCGACGACCGCCTCCTTGGCCAGGATGCCGGTGAAGATGCCGACGGTAGCCGGCCAGTTCTCGGCATCCAGACCCATGGGCGCGAAGGCGGGCGAGAGCGTGCGCCCGACCTCGGCGAGGACCGACTTGTCGCTGTTCTCGTTGCCGAAGGAGCCGTCCGTGCCGACGCTGTTCATGACGTTGAGCACCAGCACCATGGGGACGATGACCTGACCCGCCCGGATGACGAAGCCGCCGGTGCGGTCGAGAGTGCGCAAGGCGACGCCTTTCAGGGTCGGCAGGTGATAGGGCGGCAGCTCCATGATGAAGGGTGTGGCGTCGCCCTTGAGCAGGGTGTTCTTCATGACGAAGCCGGTCAGCACCGCGACCGCGATGCCGATGAGATAAAGCCCGAAGACGATGTTCTGACCGCCGACCGGGAAGAAGGCCGCGGCAAAGAGCACATAGACTGGCAGACGCGCGCCGCAGGACATGAAGGGCGCCATCAGGACCGTCAATGTCCGGTCGCGTTGGTTCTCCAAGGTTCGCGCGGCCATGATCGCAGGCACGTTGCAGCCGAATCCGACCAGGAGCGGCACGAAGGACTTGCCCGGCAGGCCGATGGCGCGCATGAAGCGATCCATGACGAAGGCAGCGCGTGCCATGTAGCCCGAGTCCTCCAGTATCGACATGAAGATGTAGAGGAAGGCGATGATGGGGATGAAGGTCGCCACCACCTGGATGCCGCCGCCGACGCCGTCGGCCAGCAACAGGATCAGCCATGCGGGCGCACCCAGGCCGGCCAGGATATGGGCCGTCCCGTCTACGAAGAGCGTGCCGGCGGCCTGATCGAAGACATCGATGAAGGCCCCGCCGATGTTGATGGTGAACATGAACATCAGATACATCACGACCAGGAAGATCGGGATGCCGAGCATGCGGTTGAGCATGACCCGGTCGATGCGGTCGGAGAGGTTGCGCGAGACCTTGCCGACCTGCGTCACCGTAGCCTGTGTCAGTGCGTGCGCGAAGCTGTAGCGGGCATCCGCGACCAGGATGTCGAGATCATCGGCCTGATCGCCGAGCAGCGCGCGGACCTCGCCCGGTGCCACCTGATCACCGACCAGGCGCTGCGCCAGATCGTCGCCCTCCAGCAGACGGGCGGCAAGCCAGCGCGGCGAGTCGCCGTTCTCGCGAGCGATCGGCGTGACCCGCGGCAAGAGCGCGGCGATCGCCTTTTCGAGCAGCGGCTGGTAGGGGATCTCGATCTGCGGGATCGGATGGGTCGCCTGGCTTTCCAGCAAAACGCGCTTGAGATCCGCGATGCCTGAGCCGGTGGCGGCCGAGATGGGAACGACCGGACAGCCCAGACGCTTGGCGAGGGCCGCGACGTCGATCTTCATGCCCCGCTCGCGGGCCACGTCCATCATGTTCAGCGCCACGACCAAGGGGCGGCCCATCTCGATCAGCTGAGTCGTGAGATAGAGATTGCGTTCGAGGTTGGTCGCGTCGAGGATGTTGAGGACGAGATCCGCCTCGCGATCGTGGATGAAGTCGCGTGCAATGCGCTCGTCGAGCGAGAGATCGTGATCCGAGACATCCAGCGAATAGGTGCCGGGCAGGTCCACGAGATGGACGATGGATCCCTCGAAGCGATAACGCCCGATCTTGCGCTCCACGGTCACGCCCGGCCAGTTGCCGACGCGTTGACGTGAGCCGGTCAAGGCGTTGAAGAGGGTCGTTTTGCCGCAGTTCGGATTGCCGACCACGCCGATGGTTAAGGGTTTGCTCATGGTTTGCTTCCCGGCTTCGCTGCCGGTTCCGTTCGAGGGGTTGCTCACGACAGGCCCTCCACCAGCAAGGCGGCCGCCTCGTCCTTACGCAGACTGATCGAGCAGCCGCGCACGCGAATCTCCACCGGATCGCCGAGCGGTGCGACCCGGATCACCTGGATCTCCGCCCCGGGCGTCAACCCCATCGAGAGGAGCTTGCGGCGATAGGCGGGTGCGCCGGCGTCAAAGCCCTTGACTCGGCCGTGATCGCCGGAATTCATGTCTCTGAGTGTGGTCATGAGTGCTGCTACATCGCTTGAAAATCGAATGAGGTCGGTTTCCCGGCCGTCCGGGCCGGATCTCGGTCGTCTACCGAGCGGTCGGGATTGCGCCGTCAGGCGAGGGGAACGACCTGGATCTTGGCCGCCATGCCGCCGCCGAGCGCGATGCGCGCCTCGCCGCGGGCAATCAGTAAACCGCCGCCTTGGCGTTGCACGACGGCGAGCTCGGATCCGACGTTCAGACCCAGCTCCGTCAGGCGCGTCGTCAATCCTTTGCCGCCATGCAGGGCGACGATTCTCACGCGGGCGCCTTCATCGGCCATCATGAGCGGAAATCCCTTCACGGTTGGGACGCCCATCATGAGGGGCTCATGGCGGACGGGGTTTGAGAGGCCGTGTTGACCGAACATCGTCGATTCTCCAATTCTTGAGGTCCCCGGGATCCGGAGGTGTCGCCGAGTTTCAAGGGCGGCACGGCGCTCGCGAGGGGCGTTGAACGTCTGGATGGATCGGCTGGATAGGCCTATCGCGGGGCGCTGCGATGGCTCGACCGGCAGGCATCCTGTCTGATGGAAATGCTAGTCCAGCTCGGCTCTAATTGCAAATGATTCTCAACGCGGAGGTGCTCGGCGGTGACGATTCGATCGTCATTTGCGTCGAAAGACGATTTGCCGAGAGGCTGCGGTTGTTGCCTATTTCAGCAGCTTTCAGAGCCGCGGCACATGATCGGAATCGGGTTTTCAGGAAGAGTGACGGACCCGCTCACGACAACTGTGTCGGGCATGCCTGCTTTGCGCGCCGCCGGCTAGACGCATCGCCCGGCCCGTCGGGGGGAGCTCTCGCATTCACACATCGTATCGGTCGGCGGCCACCGATGGTTTATCCTGTCCTGATTGCGGTGCTCGCACTCGTCAAGGGAGGGTAGGAACATGGATCTCGGGCGGCGATCTCGGCGCTTCTTCAAGGTCCCTTCGTTGAATACGCTGCGGCTGCGTCCTTACGGCGACAGCCTCGCGACACCGGCCGTTGCGGTTTGGCTCGGCTTCGCCTGGGTCATCATCCTGCTGATGGCCAGCATCGAAGGCATCGTCTGGGGTTTCGTCGGTGCCTCGATCGTCCCGCAGGCCGCCGCCTGGCTCCGGCCGGTCGCCGGTTTCTTCATGTTCGTGCTCATGTTCGCGATCATCTGGATCGTCGACGCCTCGCTCATCATGTCCGAGCGTCCGACCCGCGCCCGGGGTGCGCTCGGGGGCGGCCTTCGGGACGCCCGGCCGGAGGAGCGCGGCGCGGGTGCACGCTGGTTCTTCGGTCTGCTGATCCGGGTGCTGATCGTGGCGGTCTCGCTCTATGTGACCGCGCCCTTTCTGGCCAAGCTGATCCGTGCCGACGACATCGAGAGCTATCACCAGCGCCTGGTCGAGCAGTATTACGCCCAACGCGATGCGGCCTTCCAGGCGCAAGTCGCCGCGCGTGCCGGAGAGATCGAGACGCGCTACGGCGGGCTGATCGCTCCCCTGGAGGAGGAGGTCGAACGTCTGAATCGCTCGCTCGATGCCGAGCGGCAACGCCGTGATCAAATCGCGGCCGAATACACCCCGGAGATCACGGTGCTGCGCACCGAGCTGGCCGCCGCACAGGAGCGCCTCGGCGACGAGATCCACGGGCGGGGCGACCGGCCTGAGGGCTATGGTCCGGAGGCGCGCAAGTGGGACGCGCGGGTCAATGCGCTCGTCGCCGCGCTGGCCGACAAACAGTCCGAGATCGATCGGCGCATCGCCGAGGTCGCGCAGACGATCGCCGACCAAGAAGAACGCCTGCGCGCGCGCACGGACGAGCTGCAACGCATCCGTCTGGAACAACAGGAGCGCATGGACCGCATCCGTGCCGAGGTGGCCGCCGCGCAGCCCGAGGAGCTGCCGCCGCGGTTGACCTTCGCCGCGCGCTCCAAGGCCCTGCAGGCGCTGCGCGAGAGTCCCGACGAGGCGGGTGTGCCGCATTTCGAGACGGTCGAGGGCTTTGCGCAGGCGGCGCTGGCGATCCTCTTCTTCTCGCTGATCGCGCTGAAGTTGTTCGAGCCGGCCGCGGTGCGGGCCTACTTCAGCGAATCCTTGCAGTACCAGTACCGTAAGTATCTCGACGGCGCACTGGCCGGGATACCCGGTTTCGCCTGCCCGGAGGATCCCGCACAACGCCTGAGTCCGGTCGAGTTCGCGCGCCTCTGGCAAGGCTACGAGCGCGATCCGGAGGGTCATTTCGCCGAGCAGGAGACGCGCCTGGCGGCCGCCGAGCCGATGCGGATGCGCTTGGCGGATGAGTCGTTCGCTGAGACCCTCATGGAGCGTCGTCGCGAGAACCTCGATCAGGAGCTGGATCTGGCGCGGCGCCGTCGCGAGATCGAGGTCGCGGCCTACGAGAACGAGCAGCGTCTGCGTGCCGGCGAGCTGCGCGCGCAGTTGGCCGACGAGACGCGCGCCAAGCACCATTATCGGCGCGCCGAGCTCGAGCACGAGCTGCAGCAGGCGCGCGAGTCCTGGGCATTGCAGAAGGCCCACGACGAAGAGGACATGCGCGAGCGCATGGCCGCCTTCGAGCGCTCCATCGAGCTGGCGCGCGAGGACCGGCGTCTGCGCGAGAAGGAGATGGAGATCCGCCGTATTCAGCGCGAGGAGGAGCTGCGTCAGGCCGATGTGCAACGCTTGCACCGTCATCGGGTCGAGGTCGCGGAGCTGGAAGCCCGACGCCGCCGCGAGGAGCGTCTGGAGCGTCTCGCCGGGATGCGCGACGAGCTGAGCCGTCTGCGTGAGCTGGAGACGCGCGACATGACCGAGGCATCAACACTGCGCGAGGCCGGCTACCGTCTGAAGGACGCGATCGAGACATTGAGGGGGAAGATCGGGTCGAGCGAGAGCGCGCTGGCATCGGCCCGCGCACGGATGGCCGAGCTGAAGCGGATCGCGGACGGCCGGACCGACGACCTCGGAGAGACCGCTCGTCCCTCCGGTGGCGGCTTTTGGTCGCGTACGGGGCGGCCCGAGGATGGGAAGGGCGCTCGCGAGGCGAGGCGTGAGTTGAAGTCGCTCGAGAAGTGGCTGCGCGAGGAGGGCGAGCGCCTTGCGGGCTTGAGCGAGGAGCGACGCGCCTTGGAGCTGCGCCGAATCACCCACGAGGACCAACTGCACGAGATCGAAACGCGAATCTCCGGTATCCGATCACGCATCCTCTTCCACGAAGACGCGATCGGCACCCTGCTGACGGTGGAGCGAGCGACGACCGACGACGCCGAGGTCTAGGCGACCTGCGGACAGGGCGCGATCGGTCATCGGATGCTCGGCATCGGGGTCGGCGGACATCACCTTGGCCCTGTCGCCCGACGCCTGCGGTCTGTCGAAAGACCGAGCGTCGGGTTAGGCTGCACGCACCCGCTCGACAGAGCTAAAGCGCTTCCCGGTTCGACACCCATGACGACGCTCGACAGCTACGATCAAATCCCCTACGAGAGCTTCGCGATCCCGGAGACCCATCCGGATTATCTCGCGACGCTCGGCCGGTTGCTCGGTCTGACTACGGCCGATCCGGAGCGTTGCCGGGTGTTGGAGCTGGGCGCGGCGAGCGGCGGGAATCTGATCCCCATGGCCTTTCATCTGCCGTGGAGCGAATTCGTCGGGGTCGAACTCTCGGCCGAGCAGGCCCGGCGCGGGCAGGCCATGATCGCCGAGCTGGGATTGACCAATCTGCGTCTGCTCCATCAAGACATCCTCGACGTCGACGAGACACAAGCCCCGTTCGACTTCGTCCTGGTCCACGGCGTCTATTCCTGGGTGCCGGAGGCGGTCAAGGAGCACATCCTGCACCTCTGCGGTCGGCTCCTGAGCGAGCGCGGGATCGCCTATGTCAGCTACAACGTCCTGCCGGGTTGGCGTCAGCGCGGCATGTTGCGCGACATGCTCCTGTTTCGCTGTCGCGGCGCGACGTCCCCCGGCGAGCGTTTGAGCCGTGCGCGCGATCTGCTCGATCGGCTCGCCCGAGGGGTCTCGGCCAAGCATCCGGACGGACAGCCGCGACCCGAGGCCGAGACGCTGCGGCGCGAGGTCGAGTATCTGCGCACCGCCCGCCCGAGCTATCTCTATCACGAGTATCTGGAAGAGACGAACAGCCCTGAGCTGTTCAGCGATGTCATGGCGCGGGGGCGTCGTCACGGGCTTGCCTTCCTCGCCGAGTCCAAGCTGCACACCATGTTCGCCTCCACCCTCGGGCCTGCGGCCGAGGCCGCGCTCGACGGGCTCGGCGATCAGCTCGTGCAGGAGCAGTACATGGATTTCCTGCGCCTGCGGGCCTTTCGGCAGACCCTGTTCGTGCGCGCGGATGCGCGGCCCTGTCTGGAGATCGATCTGGAGCGACTCTACGACTTCTCGATCCATGCCGATCTGACCCCCTTGCAGCGGGTCCATCTGAACCGCGTGAAGCGTCAGGAATACGCCACGGCGGACGGCGGCCGTCTGCAGGTGGAGCATCCCTTGACCAAGGCCGTTCTGGAAGGGCTTGCACTGGTCTATCCGAATGCGATGCCGTTGGGACCTCTCATGGACGCGGCGGCGAAAGAGGTCGCCGGGGCCGGCGGGCGACGCTATGCGGATGACCGCGATGCCTGTCTGAGCGAGCTCTTCAACCTCTATATCTCGCAAGGGATCGGGCTGACCCGACGCGCCGGCCGTTGGCCGCACCAGGTCGGCGCATGGCCCCGGGCCACCCCATTGGCCCGTGCTCAGGCGGCATCCGGCGAGGGGCATGTCGCGAGCGTGCGTCACCGCAGTCTCGGGCTCGACGCCTTGTCCGCCCGGCTGCTCATGCTGCTCGACGGCACGCGTGATCTGAACGCCTTGTTGACGGACCTCGCGTCCGAGATCCGGACCGACCCGGAATTGGCCGCGGCGCTGGGGTCGCCCGGCGAGGTCAAGGGCCGGTCGGAGCAGATTGCACCGGCCAGTCTCGAGCGTCTGCTCGGCATCTTTGCGCGCGCGGGGCTGCTGGTTGCGGACGCCCAGCCGCGCGAGTCAGAGGCCGGGGTTCCGGGAGGCAACGGCACGACGAACGGCTGACGGAGGAGGTTCCGCCGTGACATGTCCCTGGTGCTGTCGGTGAATGGCGCACTGATCAAGTCGCTTGCGGCCGTCGGCGCCGTCTTGTTCCTGCTGGCGGGCGGTCGAGCAGGGTTGGACGCCTTTATCGAGACCACGCCGCCGCTCGACATGGGGATCCCGACCTCGACCCTCATGCTGGATCGCGACGGGCGTCTCCTCCGGGCCTTCACGGTCGCCGACGGACGCTGGCGTCTGCCGGTCGATCTGGATGCGGTCGATCCGGCCTATATCGCGATGCTCCTAGCCTACGAGGATCGCCGATTCGCCTCGCACCCGGGTGTCGATGCACTCGCCCTCATGCGCGCAGGCTGGCAGCTGCTGAGCCAGGGAGGCATCCGTTCGGGCGGCTCGACCCTCACCATGCAGCTGGCGCGGCTGCTGGAGATGCGATCGACACGGGACGCGGGCGGCAAGCTTAGCCAAATCCGCACCGCGCTCTGGTTGGAGCGACGTCTCGACAAAGACGCCATCCTGCAAACCTATCTAACCCTCGCCCCCTACGGCGGCAACCTCGAAGGCGTGCGCTCGGCCTCGCTCGCTTGGCTCGGCAAGGAGCCGCGACGCCTGTCCCCGGCCGAGGCAGCGTTGCTCGTCGCATTGCCCCAGTCGCCCGAGACACGCCGGCCGGATCGGTACCCCGAGGCCGCTCGTCGCGCGCGCGATCGGGTACTCGAGCATGTGCGTCTGGCCGGCGTCATCGACGCGGACGAGGCGGCTGCGGCACGCGCCGAGCCCGTTCCGACCACGCGTTTGAATGCCTCGATGCTGGCGGCGCATCTCACCGATCGACTCAGGCGCGCCCGGCCCGAGCGCGCGGTCCATCGCCTGACGCTGGATGCCGGCCTACAGGAGCGCCTCGAGCAGCTCGCAAACGCGCGAGCCGCGGCGCTCGGTCCGCGGGTGTCGATGGGGATCCTGGTCGCCGATCACGGGCGCGGCGAGATCCTGGCCAGCGTGGGCTCCGCAGGCCTGTTCGAGACCGCTCGGCAGGGTCATGTCGACATGACGCGCGCGGTGCGCTCGCCGGGCTCGGCGCTCAAGCCGCTCATTTACGGACTGGCCTTCGAGGACGGCCGCGCCCATCCGGAGAGCCTGATCGAGGATCGTCCGAGCGCCTTCGGCGGCTATGTCCCGGCCAATTTCGACCTGGGTTTTCAAGGAACGGTCACGGTGCGTCGGGCGTTGCAGCTCTCGCTCAATATCCCGGCGGTCAAGCTGCTGGATGCAGTCGGACCGGCGCGTCTGGTCGCTCGGATGCGACGAGCCGGTGCGCGTCCGGAGCTTCCCGATCTCAGCCCGCCCGGGCTTGCCGTCGGCCTAGGCGGGGTCGGCGTGTCGTTGACGGACCTCGTCGGCATCTACGCGTCCATCGCGCGCGGCGGCCGGCCGGTAAGCTTGCGGGACACCCTCGACGACGATGGCGCGGACTTCGAATCGCTCGGCGTCGTCGGCATCGGCGCGGATGCCGGTGCGCCCGTGCTCGAGGCGCGCGCGGCCTGGTATGTCGCCTCGATCCTCGCCGGAGCGCCGGCACCGACCAACAGCGCGCCCGGCGTGCTCGCCTTCAAGACCGGGACCTCCTACGGCTATCGCGATGCCTGGGCGATCGGGTTCGACGGGCGCCATGTGGCCGGCGTCTGGGTTGGCCGTCCCGACGGCACGCCCGTGCCCGGACTCGCCGGCATCGATGCCGCAGCACCCGTGCTGGTCGAGGTCTTTTCGCGTCTCGGTCCGACGACACCGCTTCCTCCGGCGCCTCCCGGCATCCTGACCACGACCTCTGCGGAGCTGCCCCCGCCGCTACGTCGCGTTCAGGATCCGCGCGCCGCCTCGGGCGGCCAATCGCTTGGTGGGGCCCAGGCCCCGCAGATCGCCTATCCACCCGAGGGTGCGCGCGTCGAGCTGGGTCTCGGGCGAGGTCGGGCCGCCGATCTGGTCTTGCGGGTTCGCGACGGTGTCCCGCCCTTCACCTGGTTCGTCGACGGCGCGCCGGTCCTGCGCGAACCCTATGCCAGAACGGCCCGTTGGACACCGGACGGCCCGGGATATGTCGCGATCTCGGTCGTCGATGCACGCGGCGGTGCGGCGAGGGTGAGTGTGTTTCTCGAGTGATCTGGCGTTCGGGAAGATTCACCCTCACACTTCCGGCTAGTGGTGCAGTGCAGAGATTCCGAGCCCGTCCGAGATCATTTGCGTTGTCGTTGTCGTGGTCGTATCGATGGTCGATTACGACAACGACAACGAACGGGCTCGATACATCTGCCGTGTTGCACGAGTCGAGGTCGGCGCCAATCCCGGAGTCCGTGATCATGTCTCAAACGCTTTACGACCGAGATCTATACGACTGGTCCATGCAGACCGCTCGCCTGTTGCGCGAAGGGCGTTACGCCGAGATCGATACGCTGCATCTTGCGGAGGAGGTGGAGTCGATGGGCAAGAGCGAGCGCCGCGCCTTGGAGCATCGTCTCGTGGTGTTGCTCGTTCACCTCCTCAAATGGGAGTACCAGCCGGAGCAGCGTTCCAAGAGTTGGCAGCGGACCTTGATCGAGCAGCGCAAGCAGGTCGCCAAGCTCCTGGATGACAGCCCGAGCCTGAAGCCCCGGCTGACAGATCTGCTTGTCGATGCCTACGACAGCGCGGTTCGATGGGCTGCCGATGAAACGGGGAAGGACGAGAGCGAGTTTCCCCAAAATTGTCCCTATCGGTCTAAACAGGTCCTCGATCCTTCATTTTCCCCGGGTCCCGATGAAACCGATGCAACCCGCCGTGACTGATATCTCTTCGCCCCGACGCACCACGGCCCTGCTCTGGGCCGTCGCCGGCCTGCTGCTCGTCGCCGTTGTCGCGGTCGCACTCTATAAGGCGTGGCCGCTGCTGAACCCGATGCTGGTCGAGGTCGCGCCGCTCGATCCGAGTTGCGACTTGCGTGCCGGACCCTGCGCCACTCGGTTTGCAGGCGGGGGGAGCGTGCGCTTTGCGATTGAGCCGCAGAGCATCCCGGTCGTCACGCCGCTGCGGCTCGTCGTGGAGACAAGCGGTCTGGATGTCCGCGCCGTGGAGGTCGATTTCGCGGGTGTCGACATGAACATGGGGTACAACCGCGCTGCGCTTGAGCCGGCTGGTCCGGGCGTCTACACAGGGCAGGGGACCTTGCCGGTGTGCGTGCGTGCGCGCATGGAGTGGGAGGCGAGGGTGCTGGTCCACACGGCCGAGGGGATCTTGGCGGCGCCGTTTCGATTCGAGACGCGGAGGGATTGAATCGCGTTCGGGTTTGGCGATGATGGCGGATTACCGATCCCGATAGCGACGGGTCAGGTCGCCGTAAGCGTCGATGCGGCGGTCGCGCAGGAAGGGCCAGAGTCGGCGGACCTGCTCGGTACGGGCGGGCTCGATCTGTGCGAGTAGGATCTGCGGGCTCTGATCGCAGGCCTGTGCGAGGATCTCGCCTTGGGGGCCGCAGACGAAGGAGTGGCCCCAGAACCGTGCGCCGGCCGTCGTGCCGCTCGGATCTGGCTCGAATCCGACCCGATTGCAGGCCGCGACGGGCAGGGCGTTCGCGATCGCATGGCTGCGCTGGATCCCGACCCATGCCTCGCGCTGTCGGGTCTGCTCTTCCGGCGCGTCGTTCGGATCCCAGCCGATCGCGGTCGGGTAGAGCAGGATCTCCGCACCGGCCAAAGCCATCAGACGGGCGGCCTCCGGATACCATTGATCCCAGCACACCAACACGCCCAAGCGTCCGACCGAGGTGTCGATCGGCTCGAAGCCGAGGTCTCCGGGCGTGAAATAGAACTTCTCGTAGTAGCCCGGATCATCCGGGATGTGCATCTTACGGTAGACCCCGGCCAGTCGCCCGTCGCTGTCCAGGACCACGGCGGTGTTGTGATAGAGCCCGGGGGCGCGGCGCTCGAATAGCGAGGCGACGATGACCACGCCCAGCTCACCTGCCAGCGCACCGAGTCGCGCGGTGCTTGGACCCGGGATCGGCTCGGCAAGGTCGAAGTTGGCAGGATCCTCGGTCTGGCAGAAGTAGGCGCCGTTGTGCAGCTCCTGGAGCAGAACGAGCCGCGCACCGCCCGCGACGGCCTCGAGGATACCCCGTTCACAGGCGTCGAGATTCGCCGCGACGCTGCCGTGATCGGTTTCCTGCACGAGTGCGATGGTGAAAGGGGATCCCGACATGACGCCAACCTCCGAAAATAGTAGATCCAGGTGTGTGACTGACTGAGCGCGGCGGGTAGTGTGCTCGGTTACACGAGCGGTTGCACGGACGCAAAGGTCGCCGCCTGCCCGAGATGCCGTCCCTTTCGATCGATCAGGTTCCAGACAACAGCCCCATCGATGCGATACCGCCGACCGCCCGAGGATACGCGCACCCCGCTGTAATGGTCGATGAAGCCGTGGGCCGTCACCTGCGCGAGCAGGCGTGCGCGCTCCTCGCGATCCGGTGCCTCGGCGGTCAAGCGCGAGGGCATCCGCGTGAGCTGCTCCCAATCGAGCTCGAACAGATCCAGGACCCTTCGGTTGCCGTAGGTCAGGATCGGATCCGGGTCGGCATTGTGCGACAGGAGCGCGAAGGGCGCCGCGAATAAACGCCGTGCGGCCTCGCGGTCATCCAAGCCGGGATCGATCAGATCGCGCCCCGTGAGCCGTCGATAGCTGGCGCACAGCAGTCGGGTATGGTCGCTGAGGAAGTCATTGGACGGGTCGGGGTAGGGGAAGGGCATCGCCTGATGATCCTGTCTGAATTCGAAGGGGCAGGCTCACCGTTTGAGCCTCCGCCCTGTTAGTCTCTGCGGGTTTCGGGGCCGGCAATCGGTCCCCTCTGTTCCCGAACCCGAGGTCGCGCATGGCCAATTTTCAGACTCATCTCAACGGCGGCATCTTCGTGAGCGTGACCGCGGTGCTCGGTTTGCACGGCGCCGGATTGGTCGAGCAGGGCGCAACACTCGACTATTTTGCACTGGGCGTGGCCGGGAGTCTCCTTCCGGACATCGATGCCGATGCCTCCAAGCCCGTGCGTGCCTTCTTCAATGTGCTCGGGGTTGCGGTCGCCTTCGCCATGACCCTTCCTCTGATCGGCAAGTTTCTTCCGCTCGAGGTTGCACTCATTTGGGTCGGCGTCTTTCTCTGCGTGCGCTACCTGATCATCGAGATCTTCACCCGTGCGACGGTCCACCGCGGCATCTGGCATTCCTGGCTCGGGATCGCCGCGGCGGCGCTGGCGACCGTCAACATCGCGCATTGGACGATGGACCGGACCGCGGAGTCGGCCTGGATCGCCGGCCTCATGGTCGGGATTGGCTACCTCACCCATCTTGTCCTGGACGAGCTCTACAGCGTCGATCTCCTGAACAGTCGGGTCAAGCGCTCTTTCGGGACCGCGCTCAAGCCCTTCAGTCTGACCGATCCTCGGAGCAGTCTCGGCATGCTGGCCGTCGTCGTCGCGCTGGCGTGGTTTGCACCCGCGCTCGATCGGGGTTTGCTGCCGGCCGAAAACCTGCCTCAGATGGCCGTTGTCGTCGCCGATCGTTTAGTCGAGACGCTCGGGGGCCTGATCGAGGGGGCCGGACTGGCGGTGCAGTCCCTGATCGACTGGATCCGCACGGGAGCGGCAAACCTTTGACAGCTGATCGCTTCCCGCTGCCCCCGGGCGGGCCATGCAGCAGACCGCGCCGGCTTGTTGGCATCGGCGCTCGCGAGTAGCATCGCCCCCGGCTCGGCGGGGTGCCGAGACCTCTGTCCTGGACCGAAGATCGAGGTAACCACGCGATGAAATATTATCTCGGAGCAGTCTGTCTCCTCATGGGCGCCTGGTTGGTATACCAAGCGTTGGCCCATCGACGTGCCGTGATCGGGGCCCGCGAGCGCGCCGCCGCGCAGAACCGCGAGCAGAAGATCCATCAACACCTTGAAGGCATGCGGCTCGGCCTCGCACCTCTCTATGTGATGGGAATCCTCTTCACGGGGATGGTTCTGGCCGCGATCTGGTTCGTCGTCGACCGCGAGCGGGTCTTTTCCGTCCTCGACATCCTCGGGTTCCTGATGGTCCTTGCGGCCTACGCCTTCTGGATGGCGGTGCGGATCCAATACAGCCCGATCGGTTTGGACGCCAAGCAGACCGAGTGAGCGCGTCCAGCGCCGCGCCGCGGATCAGGGTTCGACCGCACCGCCGGCGACGTGCGTCTCCGACGGACCGATCCGGCCATCGCGGAGACGGTATTGGTGACTGGTGACCGCCCGTCTGAACCGGGCGTCGTGCGAGATGACCACCAAGGCGTGCGGGAGGTCGTTCAGGATCCTGACCAGGCGCCCGCGGGTCTCCTCGTCGAGCCCGTTCCCGGGCTCGTCGAGCAAGAGCACATCCGGCTCCATCGCCAGAACCGTGGCGAGGCTCACCAGGCGTTTCTCGCCGCCGGAGAGCTTGTGCGTGACGCGATCGCGCAGATGGGACAAGTCCAGGCGCGCAAGCGTGCGATCGACGATCTCAAGGACCTCGGCCCTGGATCTGCCCAGATTGAGCGGCCCGAAGGCGATGTCTTCGGCCACCGTCGGACAAAAGAGTTGGTCGTCCGGATCCTGGAACACCAAGCCGGCACGCCGTCGAACCTCATGGAACTCCCGCTCGTTGCGGCGCGGCACGCCGAACGCGACAACCGTCCCCGCCTGCGGGCGCAGCAGTCCGACCATGATGTGCAGGAGCGTGCTCTTGCCGGCGCCGTTGGGCCCGGCCAAGGCGATGCGCTCGCCCTCGTCGAGCCTTAGACTCAGCCCGTTCAGCACCGGCGGGCGGCCGGGATAGGCGAAGCGGATCCCGGTCAGCTCAAACAGCAGCGGCATACGTAAGATCCATGATCAGCAGTCCCGTGCAGGCGACGGCGGTAAGCCCGGCGAAGAGGGCGTCGGCTCGGCCGTAGGCGAAGGCGTCGAGCAGATGAAAGCGACCTTCGAACCCGCGGCAACGCATCGCCGCGAGGATGCGCTCCGAGCGTTCGAGGCTGCGCACCAGAAGCATCCCGACGAGATAGCCGATGCTGCGGTAGGTGTGGAGGGTGTTCGCCGGCCGAAAACCGCGCGCACGCATGGCGGTGCGCAGGCGGGCATATTCCTCGCTGATGACGCCGATGTAACGCACCGTAAAAAAGAGCAGCTGGACCAGGTTCGCCGGCATCCGCAGGCGCGCCAAGGCGTGTCCGAGCGTGACCGCATCCAGGCTGCCGACCAGGGCCAAGAGAGCCAAGACGACGGCATTGGCCTTGAGCAGGATCTCGACGGCCTTGATCAGTCCCTCCGCGCTCGCGGTGAATCCGCCCCTTTCGACGATCGGCGTGCCCGGCACGGTGAAGGGCAGCAGGACGAGGATCATCAGCATGAAGCCGTCCATCGCGGCCATGCGTCGCAGCGTCGGGCCGGCCGGCAGACGCGCCGCGAGCATCACCGAGAGGGCCAGGCCCAACGCTGTCAGGAGTGTCGCGAGACCGGATAGCGAGACCACGACCAAGGCAAACAGGGCGGCGGCCATGATGCGCAGACGCGGGTCGAGCGTTCGGAGCAAGCCGTGCTCGGCCCGATCCGACAAGGCGTCGACGATGTGCATGTTGACCTCGGCGGGGACGCCCGTCTGGGTGGTTGTGGTTCGGCCGAAGACGGATCGGGCGTCGCCGTCGTGACGAGCGCGCCGTACCTGCGACCCGGCCGGTCAGTCTAAATGAACGGCCCCGGCACCATCAATGTCGGCCGCTTGTGCGCTTGCACAAAACCGACCCCGCTGGCAGATTGGCGCGATGACTGCCCATCGCTTGCCTACTGCCCGATCGCTCGCTCCGACGCCGCCGCCTCTGGACCACGGCGGGCGTCTGCGCGAGGCCGCCGCGCGTTACCGCATCCCCTCGCAGGATTGGTTGGATCTCTCGACCGGCATCAATCCCGATGGCTGGCCCGTGCCCGAGGTGCCCGGCACCGCATGGGCACGACTGCCCGAAGAGGAGGATGGATTGGAAGAGGCGGCCGCGCGGTGTTACGGCGCGTCTGCGCTCCTCCCGGTTGCCGGCTCGCAGGCCGCGATCCAGAGTTTGCCCGAGCTGCGAGTGCCCGGACGCGTCGGGGTGCCGAGGGTCGGCTATCAGGAGCATGCCCGGGCTTGGCGGCGCGCCGGTCACACCCTGGTGCACCTCGATGACGGAGACCCCGGGGACGGGCCCGGCGCGGGTGCGGACGGACTCGACGTCCTGCTCGTCATCAACCCGAACAACCCGACGGGCCGAGTGTGGCCGGTAAGTCGGTTGCTCGACTGGCATGCGCGGCTTGCCGCACGGGGTGGCTGGCTCGTGGTCGACGAGGCATTCATGGATACGACCCCGCAGCACAGCCTCGCCCCCTATACCGATCGCCCGGGTTTGATCGTCCTGCGTTCGTTGGGCAAGTTCTTCGGGCTCGCCGGGGTGCGCGTCGGGTTCGTGCTCGGCACGTCCGATCTGCGCGAGGCCCTGCGTTCGCGTCTCGGACCCTGGACATTGAGCGGCCCGGCCCGCCATGTCGCGCGGCTCGCCTTGACCGATTCGCCATGGCAGGAGGCGACCCGCGCGTCGCTGCGCCTGGCCTCCGTTCGGCTTGCTGCCCTGCTGTCCGATTACGGTCTCGCGCCGACGGGCGGAACCGATCTGTTTCAATGGATCTGCACGGCGGAGGCTCCGGCCATCCAGGATCGACTCGCGCGTCAGGGGATCTGGGTACGGCGCTTCGAGGCACCGCCGAGTCTTCGCTTCGGACTGCCGGGTACCGAGGCGGGCTGGGCGCGGCTCGAGTCGGGGCTGCGGTGTCTGGCGTCGGATGCGCACACGGATGTGTTCCCGCAAGCAGTCGCCGAGACCCCCGGCATTCGGCCTTTCTCGTCGATTTCCCCGCCCCCCGCCCCCGTTCCCGCCCCCGTCCCCGGAGCTCCAAGATGACCGCAGCGACCCTCATGGTCCAAGGCACGACCTCGGACGCGGGCAAGAGTGTCCTGGTGGCTGGTCTGTGCCGTTGCTTCAGCCGACGCGGCGTGAAGGTCGCTCCCTTCAAGCCGCAGAACATGGCCCTGAACAGCGCGGTGACCGCCGACGGCGGCGAGATCGGCCGGGCCCAAGCCGTTCAGGCGCAGGCCTGCGGGCTGGCGCCGACCGTCGACATGAACCCGGTCTTGCTCAAACCCAATTCGGACCGCGGCGCCCAGGTCATCATCCAGGGCCGGGCCGTCGGCAACATGGACGCCGTCGCCTATCACGACTACAAACGCGTCGCCCGCGCCGCCGTGCTGGAGTCCCATGCCCGGCTCGGCGCGTCCTTCGATCGCATCGTCGTGGAGGGCGCGGGCAGTCCGGCCGAGATCAATCTGCGCGAGCACGACATCGCCAACATGGGGTTCGCCGAGGCGGTTGACTGCCCAGTGATCCTGATCGCGGACATCGACCGCGGCGGGGTCTTCGCCCATCTGGTCGGCACGCTGGCGTTGCTCGCGCCGAGCGAGCGGGCGAGGGTGGTCGGATTCGTGATCAATCGCTTCCGAGGCGACATTGCGCTCCTGCAGCCGGGTCTGGACTGGCTCGAGCGCGAGACCGGCAAGCCGGTGCTCGGCGTCTTGCCCTATCTGCACGGTCTGCATCTGGAGGCCGAGGATGCGGTTGCCGTGCGCCAGGGCGACAAGCCGAGCGACGCCCTGCGGGTGATCGTCCCGCGGCTGCCGCGCATCAGCAACCACACCGACCTCGACCCCCTGCGGCTCCATCCTCAGGTCGACCTGCGGTATGTCTTGGCCGGAGAGGTTCCGCCGCCTGCGGATCTCATCATCCTTCCCGGATCCAAGTCGGTACGCTCGGATCTGGATTGGTTGCGTCGCGAGGGCTGGGAGCCCGCGATCGCGCGGCATCTGCGCTACGGCGGCCGGCTGATCGGGATCTGCGGCGGCTTTCAGATGCTCGGCACCCGGATCCTCGATCCTCAGGGTCTGGAAGGCGATCCGGGCGAGGGGCCGGGTCTTGGTCTGTTGGATCTGGAGACCCGGCTCGCGCCCGAGAAGATCCTGGCCAATGTCTCCGGCCGACTCCGGCTGGAGGACGCCGCGGTGACGGGGTACGAGATCCATGCCGGCCGGACGAGCGGTCCGGCGCTCGAGCATCCGGCGGTGCTTCTGAACGATGGACGGGGCGAGCGTCCGGACGGTGCGGTTTCGGAGGACGGACGGATCTTGGGGACCTATCTACACGGACTCTTCGAGTCGCCCGCCGCGACGTCGGCGTTGCTGCGTTGGGCCGGCCTGGCGGTACAGGAGACCCCGGACTATCGTGCGATCCGCGAGGCGGCCCTGGAGCGCTTGGCCGACAGCATCGAGCAGCATCTGGATCTCGGACGCATCGAGCGGATTCTGTGCGACGCGGCGCCGGGCAGCGGGACCGAATCCTCTTGAGACCGGGCTGGCTGAGCGTTCCCGCGGCGCATCGCGATCGCCCCCGGGGTTCGCAGGGATCCGATGACGTCTGCGCTCACCGCAAGCGATCGGGCTCGCTCGGCAACAATGGGGCGGATGATCTCGGTGCAGCCCGATCCGATGTCGCGCTGACGGTCGATCGGGCGATCTCGGTCGCGCCAGGCATCCGGGTGGTGCGCGTCCAGCTCGATTCGGAAGGCGGCAGCCTTTCCTTCTCCGGCGCGGGACGGGTGCGGGTCGCGTTGCCCAACCTGCCCGTTGTTGCCCGGCGCCTGAATGACCTCGAAGACGACGCGAACCTCAAGATCGAGATCCTTCGGCTCCGGGCCTGTTCCGAGGTGTGTTCGGACAGTCTCGCCCCGGATTGTCGATGGATCCGCGGCGAGGATCCGCCGTGTCGGATGGCCCGTCCACTCGACAAGCACCGTCTGGACATCGCCTTGAGCGCCGGCCGCCACGCGGCGGAGCGGGCCAAGCTTGCAGGGGTCGCGCACCTGATCGGTGTGGCCCCGTCGGTGCACCCCGCGACCGAGTGGTGGCTCGGCACGACGGATGCCTCTGCACCTGATGCGGCGCATGAGCTGCCCGGTCTCGACGGATATCTCCCGGAGCCATCCGTTTGCTTCGACCCCTATGATGCCTTGGGTGATCTCGGAAGCCCCGAGATCGCCGCATTGGTCGGCGTTGCCGTCGCCGCTGCGCAGATGGGAATCCCGTTCTGTCTACCGGATCCTGCAGGCGGCATCGCGGTCGACGCGGCGGTCGGCTTGAACCCCGGCGTGCGTGCCTGGCTCGACCCGATACCCGTCGTCCGCCCGTTCTCGCGACCTTCCCCGGAGCGTCCGCGCAGCCTGTGCGCCGCTTGAGTCCATTGGGCCCGGTGCGCCTGGCTTCACGGCGTCGATGACGGCGGCGAGCGCCGCGTCGCACGCGACCTCGCCGCGACGAGATCCCCGATCAGGAACGGCAGGTAATAGATGAAGCTCGACACCAGCGCCAATCCGGCCAGGCTCAGGATGTACCAAGGCCAGGGACCGAGAAGATCCATCAAGGACGCCTGCTCGGGCTTGCTGCAGAGGAAGAGATAGTTCGTCCCCAGCCAGAGGTTGACGGGAGCAACGACGGCGACCACGAGCAGCAAAACACCGAGGGATTTGAAGATGGACACGAGTCGCGGTCTGAAACGATAGACCAAGGTGGCATAAAGGACGCCGACGATGACGAGCCCATGCCCGAGAAAGAAGGCGATGAAGGCCGGATCGGGAAATCCCCTGTCCAGATCCGGTGTGACGAGCGCCTGCAGGGTCCCGCCCCAAGCCCAGAAGTAGACGATCTCGTACGCGGAAGACGACCGTGCCGCGAGGGTCCATGCCGTGAGCAGGACCGACAGTCCGCACAGATGCAGAGGAAGCAGGCTGCTCAAGAGCCGATCGTAGTGGTTCGCCAACAACCAGATGTGAAATCCTTCCTGACCGATCAAAAGGGCCGCGATTAAGAACCCGACTCGGTATTGCGCCGCGCTGCTCAGCGTGCGGCGCGCCAGAAACGGTAACCCGATCCCGACCGCGGCGATCACGAGCACGCTGCTTAAATGTGCCGTACCGAAAAGGATGAGTGGGCCCGCCGTGCTCATCGATCTACTCCTGAGGTGTGGGTGTCGTTGCGCGAGTCCGCGCCCTGATCGATGCTTTGATTTCGAGGTGTCTGCCTTCGTTCATCACCCCGATGGTTTTGGATGATAGCGTACTCACCGGATATGTCTGCCACTTTTGATCTGACGAGATATCCGAGCGAATGAGATTGGGTATCCGAGCCACTGTATTTTCGTCTCGATCAACCCCGGCTCACTCTGCGAAGCCCGACACCTCGAATTACCACAATTCAATAAATGAATTAGCGTCGTCCGGATTGGAAATGCGTTGGACCTCAATAGATCCACAGCATTCGATTTTACTAATATTATGGAATAATCGGAAGGCTGCACACCGATAAAATTATTTTGGTCGGACTCTTGACACCATTCCTGTCGACACTACATCCTAATCACGTCAATAATGACGATAGGTGTTAACGACTACAGCGATAGATATCTCCGCTCGAATGAGCGCGGCCTGGATATCCGCGTAATCGCCTCGCTAGGTCAGCAGCCGTTCATTGCCCTGTCGATGCGTTGAATAGGTCTTGGATACGTGAAAACACTATCGGCGCTGTTCAGAAGACGCCAACAACGAGGTGGAGACAACAATGTCTGACATTGTAGATCACAGCAGAAGGCAGTTTCTGTCGTTTGCGGGAAAGGCCGGCTTGACGACCCTGGTCGCACAGGCGGTCGGAATCAATCTCGGTGTCGTCGATATCGTTCGCGCGCAGACGGGTAAACGGGGTGTCGAGCCGTTCCGGTTTGCGATCATCAGCGACGCGCACCTCTATAGCATGCCCGACCATAAGTTCGACCAACAGCTCGCGGATGCGGTTGCACAGGTCAATGCGATGACGCCGCTGCCGGATTTCGTTTTGTTCGGCGGCGACGTTGCACAAAACGGAACGGAAGACCAGCTGGTGAAGGGGAACAAGATCCTCGCTGGTCTTAAAATGCCGTTGAAGCTCATCCCCGGCGAGCACGACTGGTATCTCGACATGGGCGATGCTTGGCGGGGTCTTTTCGGCGACGAGACCTGGTCGTTCAACCACAAAGGCGTACATTTCATCGGCCTCAACTCCATCCTGGTCCGCGACTTCTGGACCGAGGCGGGAATGACCCCGCTGGAGCGCATGACCGTCATGGAAATGCTCGAAAGCCCGATTCCCGGTCCTTGGGGTGTGCATGAAAAGCAGCTCGAATGGCTCGCCAACGACGTCAAGGACCTGGCTCCGGATACCCCCGTCGTGATCTTCACGCACTCGCCGCTGTGGGACTACTACCCACGCTGGAACTTCCAAACCTCGGATGCGCCGGAGATTCGCGAGATCCTGTCGAAGTTCGACAATGTCATGTCCTACCACGGCCATGTCCATCAAACCCTGTACAACCGGATCGGCAACATGAGCTCGGTTGCGGCACTGGGCACTGCGTGGCCTTGGCCTTATCCCCCGGTCGAGCTCGCCTTCCCCGAGACTCGGATGAATCGGGCCGATCCCTCGATTGCGACCGACGGTATGGGTACGCAAGTCATCGATCTTAGCGGGTCGTTCGAAGGTCTGGTTCAATACAAGCCGTTCGAAGACTCGCTTACACCATTCATGAGAGATGGGTTCAAGGTCTAAGGGGATAGCGATGATGACGAATCAGATGCTGAAAATCGAACGGATCTTGGCCGTGTCCGCGGCCGCCGCGGTTTTTGCTGCGGGAACCAGTTGGGCCCGTGCACCATTCACGGATGAAGAGCTCGCGGAGCAGAAGGCCGCTTTAGTGGAGTCTATTGCTTTGGGATATGACCTTTGGCACGGCAGCCGCGCGGATATGACGACCAACGGCCTCGCGTGCGGAAACTGTCATCCCGATACGGCTGCGTCCAATCCACAAACCTTCCCGAAGTACATGACGATGTACGGTAAGGTCATTCCCTTTCGCGAAATGGTGAATTGGTGCATCGAGAATCCGCAGGCAGGGGCTCGGCTCGACGTCAACGGTGACGACATGACCGCGATGGAAGCCTACGCCTTCTACCTGCATCGCGGGAAGGAAATAACACCTGGTCTAGCCAGTGAGCAAACCACGCCCATTGTCGTGGAATACGGTGCGGGCTACGCACGGACCCCGACGGGCGTCGGGGTCGATACCAAACCCTGAGGCCATCTCGGACTTTCGGGCATCTGCGGGTTCCTGTTTTGCGGGCGCCCGCAGATGGATCGTGGGTGATGTCCACAATCTTGCGTCGAGCGCCGGAACGGCGTTTTTGTCGGGCCTTCTAATCGGTTGCCGGTTGTGCTTATGAGAGCGGTTTTCCTCTTATTACTGATTGTCCAAGGCGGAGTTGTCGCCCCGGCCATCGCCGAACAAATCTGCGATACCGGCCGATACCCGCTGTCTTCACCGACGGATCGATTCAACGACAACGGCGACGGCACCGTGACGGATGTTGTGGCCCAACTGATGTGGATGCGGTGCTCGGTCGGGCAGACTTGGTCCGGCGGCACCTGCCTCGGGGAAGCAGCCGCTTACGGCTGGGAAGCGGCACAGGAGGTTGCGTCCGCGCTGAACGCGAATGGATCCCGATTCTTCAACGACTGGAGGATTCCGAAACTGCGTGAGCTGGCGATGATTGCCGAGCGGCAATGCGAGAATCCTCGCATCAATCTGACCGTCTTTCCGAATACCCCGCCGAGCCTCTTCTGGACCGATTCGTTACGACCGGGCGAGGGCTTCGAAGGTTTTGCGTACGCACTGAGCTTCGGACCGGAAGGTGTGGAGCACAGTGCGAAAACCGAGCGGCACGAGGTGCGACTCGTTCGCACCGCGCCATGATCGACGACGGGATTCTCAAGCACCGTGACGACGCTGGGCGGCGACTCCCGACCGGTGCCGAGGACGGTGTCGATCACAAACGGCGACGCATTATTGCTGCCGGCGGGACCTTCTTGGCGTTGTTGCAGGTTGATCTCCTCGGCTCGGTTCGCGCGGAAGCACTCGGACACGACGATCTATTTACCGCGACGACGCTCGACGACGCTCTCGCCGCGCTGGGGAGCACCCCGATAGACGACGCTTCGGTCGAGTTGATTCTGCCCGGCGTCGTCGAGGACGGAGCCGTGGTTCCCGTGACGGTGTCGAGCACACTCGAAGATGTCGAGGAAATCTACGTCTTGGTCGCGAGCAATCCGTATCCGGTCGCGGTTCGCTTCGAGATCCCGGACGGGACCGAGCCGTTCGTCTCGATACGCCTGAAGCTGGCGCAAACCGGTGCGGTATACGCCGTGGTGAGAGCGAATGGCCGTCTTTATTCCAGGGTCGCGGAGACTCGGGTGACGGTTGGCGGATGCGCTTGAACGTTCGGGTCCTACGCAACGGGCATCTTTACCGGGCCACTCGTTCGAGAGTGAGACAGGATGGCTGATCCGATACGAATCCGCGCAAAAAGCAACGGCGGCATCACCGAGGTCATGGTCTTGATGCCGCATCCGATGGAGACGGGACTAGGGTTGGATGCATCGGGGACGGGGCGTCGCGCCCACTACATCAGCGACGTCGAGATCAAGCTAGGCGATCGGACGGTGCTGCGGGCTCGTTTGAGCATCGCCGTTTCGAAGGATCCCTTGATCTCGTTTCGATTCAAGGGGGGGGAGTCGGGTGATCGCATCAGCGTCACCTGGACGGATAACTTCGGTGACCGAGGAACCGGGTCGGCCTCGATTGTTTGACCGTCGATACCGGAATATGGCGGCGGCCGACCATCCGATCGCGCCTTTGCCCCTGTCCGCGATCGTTCGAAAACCAGGCGCAACGGGCTCTGCGTCGGTGACGAGACCCTCCGTTGCGACGTGACACAGACCACCAAACGAGGGCATACATCATGAGCAAATACAATCGCCGGACTTTCATGCTTCGACTTGTTGCTGGGGGCTCGGCGCTCGCCCTGAGTCGCTTGAGCCTTGCCGAGGAAGCGAAGAAGGCTGTTCTAACCGAAGACGACGCCTACGCGAAGTCGATGGGCTTCCGCTTGGATACCACGCAGGTCGATCAGGCCAAGTATCCCAAGCACACGGCCGAGCAGAAATGCAGCGAATGTCAGTTGTTCTCCGGAGGGCCGGGAGAGCCGCTCGGACCCTGCTCCTTTTTCGGGAAGCGCTTGGTTCCGGTCGATGGATGGTGCCGAAACTTCAAACCTAAAGGCGCAGCATAGTCGTCCGGCGCGCCGACCGATAAGAACAATGGCGGGTCGGCGCAGCAATACCGACTCCCCTCGGAGCGGGCTCGATCGACGCGACAGGGCCGCTCGCTGGACTCGGGCGAAAAGATCGATCGGCTCGGATACACGGGCCGGAAATCGGGGATTGGCCTCGCAACCCCGCCACAAAACAAAGCCGGTCGTCCGGTGCGCCGGACGCAGGGCATCGAGCATTGGAGGTCACAGCGATGAGGTGTCCCGCAGGCACTTCGGAGCAAGCGTGGGTGCATATCGAGCACCGGCGCATGCAGCGGATCGACCGGCAAACAGCCATCGGAGCTTTGCCGCCTTCAACCCTGAACGCGACATTTCGGCCACATCGAGAATCGAGCGGGCGGGGCCCGACCTGGATGGTGACGGGCCTGATGATCTGCAGTTTCCTGGGCCTCGTCGGCTGCGATCGCACGGAGAGCGTGCAGTGGGG
The DNA here is from genome assembly GCF_900106925.1 of Thiocapsa roseopersicina. GTDB lineage: Bacteria > Pseudomonadota > Gammaproteobacteria > Chromatiales > Chromatiaceae > Thiocapsa > Thiocapsa roseopersicina. The sequence goes on along the minus strand of NZ_FNNZ01000004.1, from coordinate 198,958 downwards.
CGAGCGCGGTACCTCCATGATTCATATCGACAAACCCGGTCGATTACAATCGGCGGCCGATATTCACAGCATCCCGGCGCCCGAGCCGCGCGATCCGCCCGATCCGGAGATACCTCTCGCGAAAGACGTCAATGAGAATGTCCAGGTCCTCACCGACCTGGATGCCCTCGAATTCGCACGCCTGATGCAGGCCATCTCGACCTGGGTCGCCCCGGAGCAGGGCTGCGAATATTGCCACAACACCGAAAACCTGGCCTCGGACGAGAAATACACCAAGGTGGTCTCGCGGCAGATGCTGCGGATGACCCGGGAAATCAACACGAACTGGAAGTCCCATGTCGCGGGGACCGGGGTGACTTGTTGGACCTGTCACCGCGGTCAGGCAGTTCCCTCCGGAACCTGGTTCACGAACCTCGGCCAGCAGACCCCATCGGCCGGTATCACCGGGGTCAAAGCAGGGCAGAATACTGCGGGCATGCGGACCGTCGGCAACGCGGCGCTCCCGTTCGATCCCTTGACGCCCTATCTAGATGGCGACACGCAGGTCTCGGTTCAGGGAACCACGGCACTGCCGTCGGACAATCAGAATTCGGTCAAAAAGGCGGAATGGACATACGCCTTGATGATGTACATGTCCAATTCGCTGGGCGTCAATTGCACTTACTGTCACCAGACCCGAGCGATGGGCGTCTGGGAGCAGAGCACGCCGCAACGTGTCACCGCTTGGCACGGCATTCGGATGGTGCGCAATCTCAACGGAGACTATCTCAACCCGCTGAAAACATTGTATCCCCCAGAGCGACTGGGGCCCACCGGCGATGCGCCGAAAGTGGCCTGCGACACCTGCCACAAGGGTGCATTCAAACCGCTTCTCGGGGTCAGCATGCTTGGCGACTATCCCGAATTGGCTGGGTATCGCACGGAACGACCCGGCGTCGTGCCGGAGTACGAGGCGGCACTCGACCTCGCGGATGCGGGCACCGACAGCGCACTGATTGCAGCAGCGGAGGATGCGCAGGCGGAAGCGCAGGAAGGCGTGGCTGACCTGGCCCAGGAGTCCGTTTCCGAGTCGGCAACGCAGATCTCCGATGCTGGAACGGGCGAAGAGACCTTGGCGGAGGGCGATGCCGCGCAAGAGCCGGTGCCTCAAACGCTGGCCCTGAAGGAGGATGAGCAGGAGGCCGGCGACACGATCGCCTCCGCAGGCGAGACCCGGCTTGCCGAGACCGAGGCGTTGCCGGCACTCGAGGAGGTCGCGTCCGAGGTCGAGACCGCCGAGCTCGATCGTCTGCATGCAGCCGAGTTGAGCCAAGTCGAGCGGCGTCTCACGGCCGCGGATGCCAGGTTGCAGCAAGAGCGCACGGCATTGCAGCAGCAGCTCGCGCTGGTTCGTGGCCAGCGCGACGCCGCCACGACCGATGCCGAGGCGCGGATCGCACGGCTGCTGGAAGAGTCTGCCGAGAAGCGCTCGGCAGCGCTGAGGGCGGCAGAGGCGAGGCTGAGCCAAGAGCGCACCGCGCTGCAGCAGCAGCTCGCGGTGGTTCGTACGCAGCGCGATGCCGTTGCGGCCGATGCCGAGATGCAGACCGCCATGCTGGCCGAAGAGCGTGCGGCAGCATTGCGGGCCGCCGGGGCGAGGCTCGATCAGGAGCGTGTCGCCTTGCAGCAACAGCTCGCGGTGGTTCGCGCCCAGCGCGATGCCGTTTCAGTCGAGGCCGAGTTGCAGATCGCCAGGTTGTCCGATGAACGGGCCGCAGCGCTGCGGGCCGCCGGGGCGAGGCTCGATCAGGAGCGCACTGCCCTGCAGCAACAGCTTGCGGTGGTTCGCGGGCAGCGCGATGCGGTCGCGGCCGATGCCGAGGCGCAGATCGCCGAGCTGGCCGCGGAGCACGCAAGGACGCTGCGGGCCGCCGAAGCGAGACTCGATCAGGAGCGAATCGCCCTGCAGCAGCAGCTCGGTGTGGTCCGTGGGCAGCGCGAAGCCGCCTTGGCGGACACCGAGTCCGAGTCGCGGATCGCCGCGTTGACGGAGGAAATGGATGCCCTGCGGGCAAAGCTCGCCGAGGCGGACGCTGCCGCCGCGGACCTGCGTGCGCAGATGCAGATTACAGCGGCCGAGCATGCGCGTGAGCTGGCAGAGGTCAAGGGGTCGATTGCGCGGATACGCACGCTGTACGAGGGTGCAGCCGAGGTCGGCGGACGGATCACCCCGGAGGGCATTCTGGTCAATCTCGGCGGGGAGGAGCTTCGGTTCCCGAGCGGCAGTGCCGTCCTGCCGGCAGGTGCGCTGCCGACGCTCGACCGTATCGCCGAGATGTTGGCGGCGAGACCCGATCTGAAGGCGAAGATCGCCGGGCACACCGACAGCCTGGGCAATCCGGAGATCAATCAGGCCCTGTCTCGGCAGCGTGCGGAATCGGTGATGCAGGCCTTGATCGATCGCGGGGTTGATCCCGCCCGACTCAGCACCGAAGGCTACGGCGCCGAACGGCCGATCGCAGATAACGCGACCGATCGGGGGCGGCGCGAGAATCGGCGCGTCGAGATCGTGATGATCGACCAGACCGACAACGGAACGGTGAGCAACCTCACCGAGAGCTGAGCGGATTTGTCGGCGGGCACGGTCACCCAGGCTTGGTGATGCGCCAACACTGGTGGATCCGCGGGTTGCGGGCAAAGTCGCGGGGGATGGTCTCGCGGCTGATGTCCTGGATGTCGAGATCCGCCAAATCCTCGGAGTACAGCCGAAACCGGCGCAGATTGTTCGAGAAGACCAGCAGACCACCCGGCTTGAGCAGCCGGGCGGTTGCTCGAATCAGGCCGACATGGTCGCGCTGGATGTCGAGCGTCTCCGTCATCCGCTTGGAGGTCGAGAAGCTGGGAGGATCCAAAAAAATGAGGTCGAATTGGCGTTTGCCGGCGGCCTCTTCCAACCATTGCAGACAGTCCGCCTGAACCAGTTCATGGCGCTGCATCGGGATCGCGTTCAGCGCGAGATTGTCGCGCGCCCAGTCCAGATAGGTCCGGGACATGTCCACGGTCGTGGTGCGGGCCGCGCCGCCGTTGGCAGAATAGACCGTCGCCGTCCCCGTGTAGGCGAAGAGATTCAGGACGCTCTTACCCTCGGCCAGCTCGCCGATCATGCGGCGAATGTCGCGATGGTCCAGGAAGAGCCCGGTGTCCAGATAGTCCTCGAAATTGACCAGGAACTTGAGCCCGCCCTCCTTGACCGCGTGAAAGCGGCGCGTCTCGGCGAGCCGCTCGTACTGGGCGTTGCCCTTCTGCGGCCGCCGGATCTTGAAGAACATCCGTGATTCCGGGATCTCGAACACCTCCGGGATCACGCTCAATGCCTCGCGCAGCCGATGCCGAGCACGTTTCGGGTCGACGCTCGTCGGCGCGGCGTACTCCTGCACATGCACCCAGCGCTGAGGCGCGTCGCCTTCGGGCTCGCCTTCGTAGACATCCACGGCCACCGCGTACTCGGGCAGGTCCGCGTCGTAGGCCCGAAAACAGTCGATCTGCTCCTTGCGGCGCCATTTCCCGAGCGCCTTAAGATTCTTCGCGAGCCGATTGGCGAGCATGGTCGCGCCGTCGCTGCGCTCGGTCGGCTCGAGCGTACGTGGCCGATTGGCCACGAAATCACTGGGCTCGATCCGAAAATGCAGGAGCTGGCATTCGATCGGGCCATTGTAGAGATGGTGAATCCGGTGCGCACGCAGGCCCATGTGCTTGCCGAGGTCCGGGCTGCCGGTGAAGAGCGAGGCACGCCAGCCTTCGAAGCGTTCCTTCAGCACCGAGCCCAGGCGGGCATGCAGAGCCGGCAGCTCGGCCTCCGAGCCGAGTCGCTCGCCGTAAGGCGGGTTGACGACGACGAGACCGCGGTCGTCGTCTCGACCCGGCCGGCAGTCGGCAAGCTCGCGGCGCTCGAAGTGCGCCAGCCCGGCCAGTCCTGCCCGCGCCAGGTCTTCGATCGCGATTCGGATCGCGCGAGGGTCCTGATCGTAGCCGCGCAGCGAGCCGAGACGTTGTAGCCCGGCACTGCGCCGGATCTCGGCCTCGTCGAGCAGACGTTGCCAGGCCGCCGGGTCGTGCTGTAGCCAGCCCATGAACCCGAAACGCTCGCGCAACAGACCCGGCGCGATATCTGCCGCGATTAAAGCCCCTTCGATGACCAATGTCCCGGACCCGCACATGGGATCGAGCAAGGCGCCGCCCTCGGCCGCGATAGCGGGCCAGCCGGCGCGCAGCAGGATGGCCGCCGCCAGATTCTCCTTCAACGGCGCCGAGGTGCCTTCGCTGCGGTAGCCGCGTCGGTGCAGGGAGGTGCCGGACAGGTCGATGCTGACCGATGCCTGATCCTGATGGACATAGACATGGATCTGAAGGTCCGGCGACTGGGCATCCACATTCGGCCGGTAACCCAACAGCCGGGTGAATCGATCGGCGATCGCATCCTTCACACGCAGGGCGGCGTATTGGCCATGCGTCACGCCGTTCACGACGCCGTCGAGCTGAATGGCGAAGGTGCTCTCGGGCGAGAGATGCTCCTCCCAGCGGATCTTCTCCGCCCCGGCGTAGAGCTCATCCGGTCCAGTCGCCGGGAACTGCGCGAGCGGCAGCAGGATGCGGTTGGCGACCCGCGACCAGAGGCACGCCCGATAGGCGTCCTGAATCTCGCCAACGAATCGCGCCCCGCCGCGTGCCTCGACCGCCCCCTGCAGGCCGAGTCGAGCCAGCTCCTCCGCGAGTAGACTTCCCATGTGCTTGGGTGCGGAGGCGAAGAAGGTGTGCTGGGGCATTTTGGGCGGCGGGTCGTCAGGGGATTGGGCCACGCAGTATATACCTGCCGTCCGGAAACCCTGCGAGGGCGTGCCGAACATCGCGAGGCGCAACCAGGAGACGGTGCGGGAGTTTCCGTGTCGTTGGTCGATGGGTCGTAGGTCGGATTAGCGATAGCGTAATCCGACAGCCGCGGGCGCATGTAACCGCCGAACGTCGGGTTACGGTGCGCATCGGTCCCGGTGGGCACCATTCGGCCTCATCGCGGCGCACCTAACCCGACCTACGCGCTTGATCAGCCCTCGGCTCGGCGGGGACGCCGGACACCCGCGACCGGTGCCGCCGTCGTCGGATCCTCCGGCCAGGCGTGTTTGGGATAGCGCCCGCGCAGCTCCTTGCGGACCTCCGCGTAACCCCGCGCCCAGAAGCCGGCGAGGTCTTGGGTCACCTGGATCGGGCGGCGTGCGGGCGAGAGCAGGTGCAGCAGCAGCGGCAAGCGCCCGCGACCGATGCGCGGGGACTCGGCGAGGCCGAAGAGCTCCTGCAATTGGACCGCGAGGATCGGGGTCTCGCCGGCACGATAGTCGATCGCTCGCTCGCGGCCTGCCGGAGTCTCGATCCGGGTGGGTGCCTCGCTGTCGAGGCGTTGTCGCTGACCCCAGTCGAGCCGGGAGGCGAGGATCGGCACGAGGTCGAGCTTCTGAGCCTGCGCGAGCCGGGACATCCCGCTCACGTACGGCGCCAACCAGACATGGAGATCCGCGCGCAGCGCCTCGGGCGAGAGATCCGGCCAGCCGCCGTCGGGCTCGAGTCGACGCATCAGGGCGACGCGGGCGCTGAGTTGGAGCGCGGCATCGCTCCAGGCGAGGGCTTGGTCGAATCGCGCGGCGATCTGCTCAAGCAGGATGCCGCCCACATTGTCCGTCGCCTCCAAGGCGACCGGTTGTGCGCGCAGGGTGATCGCCTCCAGACGCTCGACGGCACGGGCGGCTACCGCGTCGCGCTGGGCGTCCCAGGACAGGCGGCGGCTCACCTCGATCCGCTCGGCGAAGCACGTGCGGAGCTCGGACTCGGCAATGGGGAGTGCGGACTGGATCCGGCCGTCCGCGCCTGCGGCGTCGAGGCTGGCGATGACCAGATAGGGATGAATCCCCAAGGCGTCGTCCTGCGGCAAGAGCGCACCGGAGCCGCCAGCGAGACGATAGCGCCCGTCGGTGCCCTCGCGACGCTGTGCGATACGCTCCGGGTATGCGAGTGCGAGCAGCTCGGCGGCCGACCGGGCGGATCCGGACGGGGCGTTGCGCGTCAGCCGCTGCAACTGTTGCGAGACCCGATCCGCCGCGGCCAGCCGACGTGGATCGGCCCCCGGCACCGAGCGCCGTTCGCGCCAGGCGTGCAGGGCTTGCAGACGCAGACCCAGATCGGCGGGCCGGCGTTGTCCGGGCGTGTCGAGCAGCGGGTCGCGCTCGGTGATCAGCGCGCACAGATCGGCGGCGTCGCCGCGGGCCGACTCGGCGGCGCCTAGCAGCATCACGGCCAGTCGCGGATGGACCGGCAGCTCGGCCATCCGCCGGCCAAGCGGGGTGATGGCGCCGCGTGCATCCAAGGCGCCGAGGCGCGTCAGGAGTGCTGCGGCGGCATCCCACGCCGGGCCGGGCGGCGGATCGACCCAGCGCAGCCCGGTCGGATCCGCCACGCCCCAAAGCCGCAGCTCCAAGACGAGCGAGGCCAGATCGGCTTGGAGGATCTCGGGTGTCCGGCGCTCGGGCCGGCCTTGCTCCTGCGCGTGGGTCCAGAGCCGATAGCAAACACCTGGACCCAGACGCCCGGCGCGCCCGGCACGCTGCTCGGCCGAGGCGCGCGCGATCGGCTCGGTCACCAGACGCGTGAGCCCGGAGCCCGGATCGAAGCGCGGCTTGCGAGTCAAACCGCTGTCGATCACGACCTGGATGCCCGGGATCGTCAGGCTGGTCTCGGCGATATCGGTGGCGACCAGCACACGGCGGTCGGATCCTGCGTTCGGGACCAGCGCCTTCTCCTGCTCCTCGGTCGGGAGGCTGCCGTGCAGCGGCAGGATCCGGATCCGCCCGTCCAGCAGCTCGCGCAGCCGCGCGACGCAGCGATTGATCTCGCCCGTGCCGGGCAGGAATGCCAGAATGTCGCCCGAATGCTCGGCCAGCGTGGAGCGCACGCAGGTGATCACGCCCGCGACGGTATCGGCGCCGGGGGCGCGATCGGCATAATGGACCTCGACGGGGAAGCTCCGTCCCTCGCCGCGGATGACGGCGGCATCGCCCAAGAGCTCGGCCAGCGGCTCGGCATTCAGGGTCGCGGACATGAGCAGCAGCCGTAGATCCGGGCGCAGCCCGGCGACTAGGTCCAGCGCGAGCGCGAGCCCTAGGTCCGATTGCAGACTGCGTTCGTGAAACTCGTCGAACACCAGGAGTCCGACCCCTTCGAGCGTTGGATCGGACTGGATGCGTCGGGTCAGGATGCCCTCGGTGATGACCTCGATGCGGCTGCGCGGGCCGATTCGGCGCTCGAAGCGGATCTGGTAGCCGACGCGCTCGCCGAGCGGCTCGCCTAGGAGCGCGGCCATCCGCGCAGCGATCATGCGTGCCGCCGGCCGGCGCGGTTGCAGTATGAGGATACGGCCGGCGCCGAGCCAGTCCTCGTTCAGCAAGGCGAGCGGAACTCGCGTGGATTTACCCGAGCCGGTCGGCGCCTGGAGCACCGCATGGCCACGACGCAGCGCGGCGCGCAGGTCGTCCAAGACGGGCTCGATCGGCAGCGATTCCATCGGCGGGCTCGTGTGCTGGGTCGCGTTCGGGGTCATCGGCCTCGTCCAGGGGATCGATCAGGATAGAGCAGGCGCGACCTTTGCGTGAACTTGTTCAGCGTCCGACCGATCATGCGATCAACACGCGGACTTGGCCCTGCAGCGATGTCGCGTAATGCCCGCACCCAACGCCCGTGCCGTCGCGCCGTAAGCGCGGCCAAATGACATTCTCGACCTTATCGGACCTTGCCCGAAACGATACCGGAGTCGATCGACGTGCCGATCACATGCCTGCTTGAATCGGCCTTCAAATGGCTTTTCCTCGCCAGTCTCGTGTTGCTCGGGGTGACCTATTGGCAGAAGGATGACCTTCCTGCGCCCGAGACCTTCGATCGCAGCAGGCTCGAGGCCCCGATTCAGACGCCGACGGATCGAGAGCCCTTTACCGTGCGGGTGCACGATCAGGAGTATCGGATCGAGCCGAAGGCCGAGTACGCGCTCGACGGGGTCGTGGTCAGCTACAGCAACGCCGATGCGATCAAGAATATCTGGCATCACAAGAGCTGGAAGGATTTTCTCAACCTGCGGGATCTCTGCGTCGTCTGGGGCGAGAATGTGGCGTCCGGCGTCTATCGCGACATGCGCTTCCGCAACGACAGCTGGACCTGCTGGGCCTCCTGGTCGGATCCCGCGGTTACCGCCCGATTCAAGATGAACGCACTCTCCAACAACCACCTGCTCACCGACGACCGGGCCATCAAGGATGCCCTGATGTCCGCCGAGCCGGGGGATCAGATTCGGTTAAAGGGTGTCCTGGCGGAGTACGTCAATGCCGGAAACGGCTACGCACGCAAGACCAGCCTGACACGCGAAGATACGGGCAACGGCGCCTGCGAGACCGTCTATCTCGACGAGTTCGAGGTGCTCCACAAGGCCAATCTGAGTGTGCGTCGGCTTTTCGGGTTTGCGACCTGGATGGCCGTGGTCACTGGCATCGGCTTCTTGATCATGTTGCCGATCGCACCCGTGCGAATGCGGCGACGCATCTAAACCGCGTCCCGAGCGACATGCGTCATATTCATGTTGCGTTTGGCTTTGGCGATGTCCTCGACCTCGGTGAGACGCGGTTTAAAATTTAATTTTTTCAATATTTTAATTCGCGCCACCTCCGAGTGTCGTCGGAGCTGGCGCGGCCAAGCCACTCCAACACATGACGCATACCGCACCGGGCGCGGTTTAGGCGTCGGTGCCGTTTGGGTTACTCGGCGGCTGCGGTCTCTTCGGCCGCTTCGGGTGCCGGCGGCGCCTTCGGACGGAGGCGCGTGATCAGTTGCTCGTCGAGCAGGACCTTCTCCTTTTCTGCACCGTGGAGCCATTGCTTGCCCTTGGCCTGCACGGCATAGCGACCGGATTTCTTCTGATAGATCCGATACTCGGCGGTCTTCTTGACTTCGTTCATCGTGGTTCTCTTCTGTTGTCTGGCGGGTGTTTTCGAATCATTTTTAACATTTTAAACCGCGCCAGCTCCGACAGTCGTTGGAGCTGGCGCGGCCAAGACACTCCCGCAAACGGCGCATACCGCACCGGGCGCGGTTTAATCGTCCTGGTCGATGTCGCGCGGGTTGCGGAATCGCTCCGTCCCGTCGCGTTGGATCTCGACCCGGAATTGAGCGATCAGCGCAGCCATGGCGGCGAGCGCGGCGAGCACGGGCGCGAGGAAGGTCAAGAGCGCGGCGACGCCGACCCCAGCCGTCAGCGGGATCTCCACCAACGCCTCCCCGCTCGGGCGGCGGATGATCAGCCGACGCACATTGCCCTCTTGGATCAGCTCCTTGACCTTCTCGACCAAGGTGCTGCCCATCACGGTGATCTCCTCGGTCGTGCCGCGTCCGCTTCGGTTGCCGGTCTTGTGGTTACGCATGGTCGGGATCCGCGGTCTTGGTTGGCCGGGCATCCTAGCGGTTTCGAGCCGATTCGTCACTCGTTTCGGGCGGTTGGGACGGCCCGAGCGAGCTGATGAAGGCCGCAAGGCTGCGTTCGTAGTCGGGTTGGCTGGCAAGAAAGCCGTTGTTGTGGTCGCCTCGCAGATCGACGAAGCGCTTCGGCTCACGTGCGGCCTCGAAGAGCTTCCGGCCCAGCGCGTAGGGCACGATCTCGTCGTCCGGGCTGTGCAGGACCAAGACCGGACTGCGCACGCGCGACAGCCGCTCGGCGGCATCGAAGTCGAAACGCAGGTAGAGAACGCGGTGGAGTCCCGGATAGAGATGCCGCGCCATGTCGCGTGCCGAGCTGAAGCCGGACTCCAGGATGACCCCGGCCGAGGGGCCGCGCGAGGCCAGATCGGCGGCGACGCTTGCACCGAGCGAGCGTCCGAAGATGAGTATCGACGCGGGGTCGCCCCCGCGCACCCCGACTAGATGATCCCGGGCGGCGAGTGCATCGCGGTAGATCCCTGCTTCGCTCGGGCGCCCGGAGCTGCGCCCGTAGCCGCGATAGTCGATGATCAGGACCGACAGCCCAAGCCGATGGAAGATAGCGATCGAGTCGCCCCGATGACTGATGTTGCCGGTGTTGCCGTGGAAGAAAATCAGGGTATGGGTCGCGTCCGGGTGCGGGATGAACCAGCCGTGGAGCCGGGTGCCGTCGCTTGCGGTCAGCTCGACGTCCTCGAACTGGAGACCCCAATCGGCCGGCGTCGCATCCAGCACACGCGTCGGGTAGAAGACCATGCCGGGTTGCAGCAGCCACATTGCGGCGTTGAGCAGCAGGATCGCCGATGCGATCCAGCCGAGACCGGAGAGCAGACCGGAGGCGAGGTCGGCAACCGACGTCGGGAGTCCGAGCATGCTCAGGGCGCCTAGGTGGTCGATCGGCTTTCAGAGCGCGTTAGGGCGGGTTCGCCCACAAAGGCCCTTCCTCCATCGCCGCGATCTGCTCGCGCAACTGCAGGATGTGATCTTCCCAAAAGCGCGGAGCCGCGAACCAAGGGAAGGCGGCGGGGAAGGCCGGATCCTCCCAGCGTCGGGCGAGCCACGCGGCATAGTGGATGATGCGCAGTGTGCGCAGCGCCTCGATCAGATGAAGCTCGCGGTAGTCCAGCTCGAAGAAGTCCTCGTAGCCGGCCAAGACGTCGGCGAGCTGCCCGCTCATCTCCTCGCGATCACCCGAGAGCAGCATCCAGAGATCCTGGATGGCCGGGCCCATGCGTGCGTCGTCGAAGTCGACGAAGTGCGGTCCGGCGTCCGTCCAGAGCATGTTGCCGCGATGACAGTCGCCGTGCAGCCGGATCAAGGCCGGCGAGCCGGCGCGCGCGTAGCAGGCGCGCACGCCGACGAGCGCCTGCTCGACGACGCTCGTGTAGGCGGGCAGCAGATCCTTCGGGATCCAATCGTGCTCCAGCAGAAAGGCGCGCGGCTCCTCGCCGAACGAGGCGATGTCGAGCGTCGGGCGGTGCGCGAAGGGCTCGAGTGCGCCGATCGCATGGATGCGCCCGAGCAGACGCCCGAGCCACTCGAGGACGCTCGGGTCGTCAAGCTCGGGCGTGCGACCGCCGCGCCGAGGCGTGAGCGAGAAGCGGTGGCCGGCATAGGCGTGCAGGGTGCGGCCCTCGATGACCGACGGCGGCACCGCCGGGATCTCATGCTCGGCCAGCGTCCGGGTGAAGCTGTGCTCCTCCAGGATGGCCTCGTCGCTCCAGCGTCCGGGTCGGTAGAACTTGGCGATGAGCGGCTGCGCATCCTCGATCCCGATCTGATAGACGCGATTCTCGTAACTGTTGAGTGCGAGCATGCGACCGTCGGTCGGCAGCCCGAGGCTCTCGATCGCGGTGAGCACGAGATCCGGGCTGAGATCGGCGTAGGGGGTGGGATTGGGCGTTATCATGAGCCGATTCTAACGGATCCCGATCCGCGGGGTCGGAAAACGGATCTGGGTTGAAGGGAACCGCGGGAGCACGAAAGTCATGTATCGACATCCGAAACAGCTCGGCGTTTGGCCAGTCGCTTTGCTCGTCCTCCTGAGCGCAGCGTCCGCCCGGGCCGAGCCGCTCCGCTTCTTCGCGGCCGGCGATCTGCCCTATTTCTCCGCCGAGACCGAGCAGCTTCGCGAACTCTTCGACACGGCCGAGGCCGAAGGGACGCCCTTGCTGATCCATGTCGGCGACATCAAGTCCGGCAGCAGTCCCTGCACGGACGCCAACCTCGAGGCGATCGCGGATCTCTTTCGGGCGCGGGCCGTGCCTGTCGTCTTCACGCCCGGCGACAATGAATGGACCGATTGTAATCGTGAGCGTGCCGGCGCCAAGGACCCGCGGGAGCGGCTCGCGCGGGTGCGCGAGATCTTCTACGGGGATCCGGGCGTCTTGCGGCTCGATCGTCTCGGTGCCTTTCGCGGCGAGGGCGCCGACGCGACCGACTATCCGGAGAACTACACCTTCATCCGCGACGGGGTCCTTTTCGTCTCGGTCCATGTCGTCGGCAGCAACAACGGCTATGCGCCGGACGACCCGGCCGCGGTCGCCGAATTCGAGGCGCGCGACGTCGCGAACGTGCATTTTCTTCGCCAAGCGACCGCGCTGGCCGCGGAGCGCGACGCGTCCGCGATGGTCATCGTCTTTCACTCGAATCCGCAATTCGAGAAGGCCCGTCCGGCGCGTGGTTTCGTTCGGCTGCGGCGCGCACTCGTCGAGCTGATGGGCGCCTATCCGGGGCCAGTGCTTGCGATCCACGGCGACACGCATCGCTTCAAGCACGATCGCCCCCTGATCGACCCGGCGACGGGCGCGCCCTTCAGGCGCTTCGTGCGCACCGAGGTACCTGGCTCGCCCGTGGTCGGCGGGGTCTGGATCAGTGTCGATGCGCAGGCCGAGGAGCCGTTCGGGGTCAGCGAGATGTATCCGATTTCGCGGGATCGGTTGATACAGGAGTGAAGCTCGTGGACATGCTGCGCCGCCGCAATTGAGTTTGACTGCCCCGGCGTTTATCCTTCGCGATTCGTTTTTGTTTCGAGGCCGGAGCCATGGGTGCCAAGACCCTCTACGCTAAACTTTGGGACGAGCATGTCGTCCATCTCGACGAGAACGGCACGGCCCTGCTCTACATCGACCGCCAGCTCGTGCATGAGGTGACCTCGCCGCAGGCGTTCGAGGGGCTGCGTCTGGCCGGTCGGCGTCCGTGGCGGGTCGCGGCGAATCTGGCCGTGCCGGATCACAATGTCCCGACGCGCGATCTCGCGGCCGGCATTACCGATCCGGTCTCCAAGATCCAGGTCGAGACGCTCGACAGCAACTGTGCCGAGTTCGGGATCACCGAGTTTCGGATGTCCGATCCGCGCCAGGGTGTCGTGCACGTGATTGGCCCGGAGCAGGGTTTTACCTTGCCGGGCACGACCGTCGTCTGCGGCGACTCCCACACCTCGACCCACGGCGCCTTCGGTGCGCTCGCCTTCGGGATCGGTACCTCCGAGGTCGAGCATGTGCTCGCGACCCAGTGCCTGATCCAACGCAAGTCCAAGACGCTCCTGATCAGCATCGACGGACAGGTCGGGCCGGGCGTCACCGCGAAGGACATCGTGCTCGCCATCATCGGCGAGATCGGCACGGCCGGCGGAACGGGCTCGGTGATCGAGTTTGCCGGCGATGCCATCCGCGCACTCTCGATGGAAGGGCGCATGACCGTCTGCAACATGGCCATCGAGGCCGGGGCGCGGGCGGGGTTGATCGGTGTCGACGAGAAGACGATCGACTATCTGCGCGGCCGTCCCTATGCCCCGGCCGGCGACCTCTTCGAGCAGGGAGCCGCCCATTGGCGCACCTTGGTCAGCGACCCGGACGCCCATTTCGATCGCGTGGTCCGGATGGATGCGGCGAAGATCCAGCCGCAGGTGACCTGGGGCACATCGCCCGAGATGGTGGTTCCGATCGATGGTCAGGTTCCGGATCCGCGCGACGAGCAGGATCCGGTGCGGGCCGAGGGGATCCGCCGTGCGCTCGACTACATGGGTCTCGAGGCCGGCACCGCGATCCGCGACATCCGCCCGGACAAGATCTTCATTGGCTCCTGCACCAATTCGCGGATCGAAGACCTGCGCGCCGCGGCCGAGGTCGTCAAAGGCCGCAAGGTCGCCGACAGCATCCAACTGGCGCTGGTCGTGCCCGGCTCCGGTCTGGTCAAGGCGCAGGCCGAGGCCGAGGGCCTGGACCGTATCTTCACCGAGGCCGGTTTCGAGTGGCGCGAGCCGGGCTGCTCCATGTGTCTGGCGATGAACGCCGATCGGCTCGAGCCGGGTGAGCGCTGTGCCTCCACATCCAACCGCAATTTCGAGGGCCGACAGGGTCAAGGGGGTCGCACCCATTTGGTCAGCCCCGCGATGGCCGCCGCCGCGGCGGTGACAGGTCACTTCGTCGACGTGAGGGAGCTCTGATGGAACCCTTCCAAAACTTCACCGGCATCGTCGCGCCGCTCGATCGCTCGAACGTCGATACCGACGCCATCATCCCGAAGCAGTTTCTGAAGAGCATCGCGCGCACCGGCTTCGGGCCGTATCTTTTCGACGAGCTGCGCTATCTGGATCACGGCGAGCCGGGTATGGACTGCACGCACCGGCCGGTGAATCCGACCTTCGTGCTGAATGACCCGAGATACGCGAACGCGCAGATCCTGTTGGCCCGCGAGAACTTCGGCTGCGGCTCCTCGCGCGAGCACGCGCCCTGGGCGATCGCCGATTTCGGGCTGCGCGTCATCATTGCCCCGAGCTTTGCCGACATCTTTCACAACAACTGCTTTAAGAACGGTCTTCTGCCGATCGTTCTGGCGCCGACGATCGTCGACGACCTCTTTGCCCGCGCGGGCGGTCCGCAGGCGCTGCGGGTCGAGGTCGATCTGCCCGGGCAGGTGCTCGTGCTGGACGACGGCACCCGCATTGCGTTCGAGGTCGACGCAGGCAACAAAGAGCGTCTGCTCAAGGGCCTGGACGACATCGGCGTGACCTTGGAGCAAGGCGCTGCCATCCGTGCCTACGAGGAGCGGCGGCGGCGCGAGGCGCCCTGGCTCTTTGTCGCGCCGCCGCCCGGATTGGGCGTTTGATTCGCTGCCATCTTGGGATGGAGATGTGAGACCTTGGTGCTTGGAGGATGGGTTTCGCTGCGCTCTACCCATCCTACGTCTTTCGGTTGTTTTTGAATCGTTGTTAAGCCGAGCCGGCTCCGACGGTCGTCGGAGCCGGCTCGGTCAAGCCACTCCGACAAACGACGCATACTGAACCGGGCGCGGTTTGAGAGCGGAATAACACGAGACTGGATTGAGCGAGAAACCATTGAGCAAAAGAATATTGGTGTTGGCGGGTGACGGGATCGGCACGGAGATCGTGGCCGAGGCCGTCAAGGTTCTGAACGTCCTGCAAGCGGAAGGGGCCATCGATGTCACTCTGCAGGACGGCCTGGTCGGCGGCGCGGCCTACGACGCCGCGGGCGATCCGCTGCCCGAGGAGACGCTGGAGGCTGCGCGCGCATCCGATGCCGTCCTGCTCGGCGCGGTCGGTGGACCCAAGTGGGAGCCGCTGCATATCTCCAAGCGTCCCGAGAAGGGCCTGCTCGGGTTGCGCGCGGGTCTCGGTCTCTTCGCAAACCTGCGCCCGGCGATCCTCTATCCGCAGTTGGCCGATGCCTCCACGCTCAAGCCCGAGGTGGTCTCCGGTCTCGACATCATGATCGTGCGCGAACTCACCGGCGACATCTACTTCGGCCAGCCGCGCGGGGTCGAGACCCTGCCGTCGGGCGAACGGCGCGGCTTCAACACCATGGTCTACACCGAGTCCGAGGTGGAGCGCATCTGCCGGGTCGCCTTCGACATCGCCATGAAGCGCGGCAAGAAGGTCTGCTCTGTGGACAAGGCGAACGTGCTCGAATGCACCGAGATGTGGCGCGAGGTCGCGACCAAGACGGCCGCCGACTATCCGGAGATCCAGCTCTCGCACATGTACGTCGACAACGCCGCCATGCAGCTGGTGCGTGCGCCCAAGCAATTCGACGTCATGGTCACCGGCAACATCTTCGGCGACATCCTTTCGGACTGCGCGGCCATGCTGACCGGCTCCATCGGCATGTTGCCCTCGGCCTCCCTGAACGAAAAAGGGCAGGGCATGTACGAGCCGATCCACGGCTCCGCGCCGGACATCGCTGGCAAGGGCGTTGCCAATCCGCTCGCCACCATCCTCTCGGTCGCCATGATGCTGCGCTATTCGCTCGACGCGGTACCCGCCGCCGAGCGCATCGAGGCCGCCGTGTCCAAGGTGCTTGATCAGGGCCTGCGCACCGCGGACATCATGTCGAGCGGCATGCGCCAGGTCGGCACCGCCGAGATGGGCGACGCGGTGGTGGCGGAGCTTTAGGGGCCGCCAGCTTCCAGCCGCCAGCCATTAGCCATTAGCTTCGGTTTGGCAGGAGGCAGGAGGCAGGAAGCCCAACGAAAGACACAACGATCCACGATTGCGGAGTAGCTCAATGATGCGTGTCGGATTCATCGGCTGGCGTGGCATGGTCGGCTCGGTCTTGATGGACCGCATGCGGGCGGAGGGCGATTTCGACCTGATCCCGGAGGCGGTCTTCTTCACCACCTCGCAGGTCGGTCAGCCGGGTCCGGACGTCGGACAGGGCGCACGTCCGCTGCAGGATGCCGAGTCCATCGATGCACTGCGCGAGATGGACCTCATCCTGACCTGCCAGGGCGGGGACTACACCAAGGCGATCTATCCCAAGCTGCGCGCCACCGGCTGGGACGGCTATTGGATCGATGCGGCCTCGGCGCTGCGCATGGACCCGAACGCGACCATCATCCTGGATCCGGTCAATCAGCCGGTGATCGATGCTGCACTGGAGCAGGGTAAGCGCGACTTCATCGGCGGCAACTGCACCGTGAGTCTGATGCTGATGGCGATCGGCGGGCTGTTTCGCGAGGGTCTGGTCGAATGGATCAGCGCCATGACCTATCAGGCGGCCTCCGGCGCGGGTGCCAAGAACATGCGCGAGCTGCTGTCCCAGATGGGCGCGCTGCATGGCGCGGTCTCGCCGCTCCTGGACGATCCCGCATCCGCCATTCTGGAGATCGATCGGCGCGTCACCGAGACCATGCGGGGCACCGCATTCCCGACCGAGAACTTCGGGGCGCCTCTGGCCGGCAGTCTGATCCCCTGGATCGACACCGCCTTGCCGAACGGTCAGAGCCGCGAGGAATGGAAGGGCATGGCCGAGACCAACAAGATCCTCGGGCGCGAGGGCGATCCGGTGCCGATCGACGGTCTCTGCGTGCGCATCGGTGCCATGCGCTGCCATAGTCAGGGCCTGACCGTCAAGCTGACACGTGATTGCTCGATCGCGCAGATCGAGGAGATCATCGCCGCCTCCAACGACTGGGTGCGGCTCGTCCCCAACGATCGGCAAGAGACGGTGCAGGGCCTGTCTCCGGCTGCGGTCACCGGCACCCTGACCGTCCCGGTCGGGCGGCTGCGCAAGATGAATCTCGGCGAACGTTATCTGACGGCCTTCACGGTCGGCGACCAGTTGCTCTGGGGTGCAGCCGAGCCGCTGCGACGTATGCTGCGCATCCTGATCGCGCGCTGATCCGGTCGCATTCGACCTCCGGGGCACAAGCCGTTCTTGGTGTGCACGGACGCGTTCGGATATAGTCCGGTTGCTTCAGGGGGAATTCGGGCCGGACGAGCCATCGGCCGCCGGCCCTCCCAATCCCGGCGGTCCGATGCCGCCAGCGCACGAGGGAGGCGGATGTCTCGTCAGGTCATTCCGGCGTCGATCATTGTCTTGGCCCTGATGGGCACCGACGCTTTTGCCCTCGGTCTCGGAGGATTACGTACCGAGTCTGCCCTCAACCAACCCTTCGTCGGCGAGATCGCTCTCTTCGACGTCAAATCCGACGAGCTCGACACCATCAGAGCGTCGCTCGCCACCGCGGATGCCTTCGCGAAATCCGGCATCGAGCGCTATCACTTTCTGACGCAGCTCGCCTTTAAACCTGAGATGTCCGGGCGCGGGGATGCGGTGATCCGCATCACGAGTCGCGAGCCGATCCGCGAGCCCTTCATGGACTTTCTCGTCGAGGTCGTCTGGCCGGCCGGTCAACTGGTCAAGGAATTTACGGTTCTCCTGGATCCTCCCTCGATGTCCGAGCGTCCCGCACCGGCGGTTCGCCCGCCCGCCATTGCGGATCGTCGACCGGCGACGCCCCCTGCGCCACCTCGATCGGCTGCGCGCGCCGACCCCGCACCGCCGCGCAGCGATGCTGTCGATCGGCCCCCGTCGCAGCCAGTCTCTCGGATCCCGGGCGGGGCGGATGGGTTCCCCGCCTATTTTGGTCCCGTGCGTTCCGGGACGGGTCTGTTGCGACTGGCGCGCGGGGCTCAAACCGCAGGCGCGACGGCGGCCCAGACCGCTCTGGCGCTTTATCGCAACAATCAGGACGCCTTCATCAACGGCGACATCGATCGTCTGATCGCCGGCAAGACACTCGTCATCCCCACGCGTGCCGAATTGTTTGCGCTCGACGAGACCGCCGCGGCGGCGGAGCTTCAGGCGGCGCTGCAGGGTGGCACGGTGCGTCGTACGCCCATCACCGAGGTTGCTCGGATCGAGGACGCCGCAGCGGCTGAGAGCGCCCGTCTGCGCATCGCGGGCGCAGCTGCCGGTGCGGTGTCCGGAACCGTCCCCGGCACCGTCGAGGCGGCGCCGGCGCAAGCCGCCGTTGATACCGGACCGGACTCCGGGAGCGCGCTGTCACCAGGGGCTGATCTGGAGCAGGAGCTACTGCTGGTGATCGAGGCGAGCGAATCGGCCCGTCAGGAGACCGAGGAGCTTCGCGAACGGGTCCGCGACCTGGAGACGCAGCTCACCGACATCCAGAACCTGCTGCAACTGAGAAACGCCGAGGTGGCGCGCCTTCAGGGAGCGTCGGGCGAATCCGTCGCGATCGAGGTCGATTCGGAATCTTCCGCGGAGGTGCCCGATCCGGTGGTTGTGGAGACGGAGATCGCCGCCCCCGAGGGGTCGGAGTCCATTGCCGAGGAGATCGAGACGGCTCCGGGCGAGGAGGCTCCGGGCGTCGACCCGAGCGTCGCCGAGGTCGAAGCCGAAATATCCCCGGCGGCCCCGGCGTCGGTGGAGGACGAGGAGATCGCGACTCCGGCGGAGACCGACACCGCGTCCACCTCAACCTGGCATGACTATCTGCTCCCGTTGGCCGGTTTCGCCGGGGTGACCGCCCTCGGCGTCCTCGCATTCTCGTTGCTGTCGGCACGTCGTCGTCGCCGCGAGCAGGAGGATAACGAAGACGAATGGAGTATCGACTCCGCCGTCCTCGACTTCCCCGATCATGAGCTGCAGCCTGAGCCGGCTACGCACGAGCCCGATGCTTCCGAGCGTCTCTCGGCCGATGCAGCGGCCCGGTCGCGGGCCGATGCCAGCCTCGCGCCGCCGCGCGAGCCGGAGCCGCCCACACCCGAGCCGGCGGCCCAAGAGCCGCAGATCGACTCCGGGTTGCTGACGCCGTCCTCCCAGCTGGCCTCTTTCGGGCACTTCGAGACGGAGACCGACGAGGCCGATGCACTCTCCGAGGCCGATATCTACATCGCCTACGGTCGTTACAAGGAGGCCGAGGAGCTGCTCAAGCGCGAGCTCAAGCGCTCGCCGGAACGCCTCGACGTGCGATTCAAGCTGGCGGAGGTCTATGCCGGATCCGAGAACCCGGATGCGTTGCGCAAGCTCATGCAGCATCTCAAGGCCGCCGGCGCGGACACCGCCGAGCCGGCGCGCTGGCAGCGGCTGAGCGCGATTGCCGCGGTGGTCGAGCAAGGCGGCACCTGGGACCCGGGGGCCACCATGGCGATAACCGAGGCGACCGGCGTCCCCGCAACCGAAACGGGCGACCAACGACATCCTTCGGACGGCGCTGCCGATGCGTTGTTCGGCGAGGCTCGCGAGGACGACAACGACTTCTTCAGGCTCGATCTCGACGAGATCGAGTCCAAACCTCGTCCCGGGCCGACTCCCGGCCCAACTTCCCGATCGGCGACACCCGCGCCGGCGGCAGAAGTGCCGTCCCTCCCGACGGAGGACGAGGATCTTCCGCTTTTGTTCAACGATTCCGCCTTGGATAGCCCGCCGGATCTGCCCGAGCTTTCCGGTCTGTTGGACCTACCCGAATCCGCGGATCCCGACGAGCGTGATCGGCAGGCCGACCTTCTCGCCGAAGACGACTTGATCCTGACGCTGGACGATCTTCGCGACTCGCGCGATTTGGATCTCGACGCCTTCCTCGACGCAGGATCGCCGCCGGCTAACTCATTTCCGGCTGCGTCGTCGCCGGCTGCCTCGGCGCAGTCCGAGCCGGAGGCGTCGCTCTCGCGGTTGGAGCTTCCCGGGGACGAGGCAGGCCTCTCGCAAGCGAAACCGGATAAGCCTCGAAGCGCGCCACGACAGGACGTGCTCGAGTCCCCCGGCGATGCGCTCTCCGATCAATGGGCGATGGACTCCGGGATCTGGGACGAAAACGCCACCAAGCTCGACCTCGCTCGCGCCTACATGGATATGGACGATGTCGCCTCCGCGCGCGAGATCCTCCAGGAAGTGATCGCGGACGGTCGCGAGGAGCAGCGCAGCGAGGCGCAAGACATGTTGAGGACACTCGCCTGAATGCCGAGGTGACCCCGGTGCCGATTCAGGCGCCGAGAACCGTGCGGGCATCCGGGCCGAGTCCGGATTCCACGCCCGAGCCCGAGGGATCGGCGCCGGCTACCGCGGCGAGCCCGCAACGGATCGCCATGGGTATCGAATACGACGGCTCGGCGTTTCGCGGCTGGCAGATCCAGGTCGGCGTGCGCAGCGTCCAGGCGACGCTCGAAGAGGCGATCGGTCGCGTCGCAGATCACCCGATCCGCGTCCAGTGCGCCGGACGCACCGATGCCGGTGTTCATGCCGACGAGCAGGTGGTGCATTTCGACACCGCGGCCCGTCGCACCGAGCGCGCCTGGGTGCTCGGGACCAACGTCAATCTTCCGCCCGATGTCGCCGTGCGCTGGGCCTGTCCGGTCGATCCACGGTTTCATGCCCGTTTCGAGGCGCAGGCCCGTCACTATCGCTACCTGATCATGGTGCGTGCGACGCGCTCGCCCCTGCAGCGCGACCGCGCCGTCTGGAGCCACCGGCCCTTGGATATCGAGCGCATGCGCGAGGCCGGACAGGCACTCGTCGGCGTGCACGACTTCTCCAGCTTTCGCGCGGTCGCCTGTCAGGCGAAGAGTCCGATCCGCCATCTGCACTATCTCGAGCTGAGCGAGACGGATGGCCTCATTCAGCTGCGGGTTGGTGCCAACGGGTTTTTGCACCATATGGTTCGCAACATCGCCGGCGTGCTGATGACGATCGGCCGCGGCGAGGCGTCGGTCGAGTGGACGCGCGAGCTTCTGGAGCTGCGCGACCGCCGCCTCGGGGGTGTGACCGCCCCACCTCAAGGGCTCTATTTCGTACGCGCCGACTACCCGGAAGGTTTTCGACTGCCGTCCGGTCGGGCGCTGGCACCATCGACGGATCAGCACAATGTCACACGCTCTTGCTTGTAATCACCTGAACCGCGTCGACTCGAACCTCGCATGTCGCCCCGACGTGCGATGCTCCGACCCCCGTTGGTCAGTCGCTCAAGGACGCGGTTCAGCCGGCATTCGCCAATCATGAGAACCCGCGTTAAGATTTGCGGCCTGACGCGTCGGGCCGACGTGGATGCGGCCGTGGCCGCGGGGGTCGACGCGATCGGCTTCGTCTTCCATCCGCCGAGTCCACGGGCAGTGTCGGCGCAGGATGCCCGAGACCTTTGCGCCGGGTTGCCGCCCTTCGTGACGGCCGTCGGGCTCTTCGTCGATGCCTCTCCCGAGCAGATCCGCGCGACCCTCGACCAGGTTCCGCTCGAGCTGCTGCAATTCCACGGTGATGAGGCCCCGGAGCTCTGCGCCTCCTTCGGTCGGCGATGGATCAAAGCGGTGCGGATGCGCCCCGACATCGATCTCGCGGCCCAGCTAAAGCGCTACGAGCAGGCCGCCGGACTTCTGCTCGACACCTTCGACCCGGCTCGCCCCGGGGGGACTGGACAGCGTTTCGATTGGGATCGCATTCCAGCGGCCATCGCGCCGTCGATCGTCCTCGCCGGCGGTCTCGACGCGGACAATGTCGCGGAGGCGATCCGCCGGGTCCGCCCGTTCGGCGTCGACGTGAGCGGCGGTGTGGAGGCGTCGAAGGGGATCAAGGACCATGACAAGATTCGTGATTTCATGCAGAGGGTGAACGATGTCGACATCTCCCGATAATTTCGACTGGGCCTTTGCCGGTGCCGCGCATGCGCGGCGCTCGCATCCCGGTGCCTATGACTTGCCGGACGCCGGCGGTCATTTCGGACCCTACGGCGGGATGTTCGTCCCCGAGACCCTCATGCATCCGCTCGAAGAGCTGCGCACGGCTTACGAGCGCTACATGGCCGATCCGCAGTTCCTGGCCGAGCTCGATGCCGACCTCCAGGACTATGTCGGCCGGCCCTCGCCCCTCTATCACGCGGAGCGTTGGAGCCACGAGCTCGGCGGCGCGCAGATCTTCCTCAAGCGCGAGGATCTGAATCACACCGGCGCGCACAAGGTGAACAACACCATCGGTCAGGCCCTGCTCGCGCGGCGGATGGGCAAGACCCGCATCATCGCCGAGACCGGTGCCGGTCAGCATGGTGTGGCGAGCGCGACCGTCGCCGCCCGCTTGGGTCTGGAGTGCGTCGTCTACATGGGCGAGGTCGACATCGCCCGCCAAGAGGCGAACGTCTATCGCATGCGCCTGCTCGGGGCGCGCGTGGTCTCGGTGACCTCCGGCTCGCGTACGCTCAAGGATGCGCTGAACGAGGCGATGCGCGACTGGGTGACCAACATCGACGACACCTTCTATATCATCGGCACGGTCGCCGGCCCGCATCCCTATCCGGCAATGGTCCGGGATTTCCAGGCGGTCATCGGCCGCGAGGCCCGCGCGCAGATGCTCGCGCGCAGCGGGCGCCTGCCCGATGCCCTGGTCGCCTGCGTGGGCGGTGGCTCCAACGCCATCGGGCTCTTCTATCCCTTCATCGGGGACGAAGGCGTGGCCATCTACGGCGTGGAAGCCGCGGGCGACGGTCTGCAGACCGGTCGCCATGCCGCGCCGCTCTGTGCGGGCCGGCCGGGCGTACTGCACGGCAACCGCACCTATCTGATGGAAGACAACCACGGTCAGATCGTCGAGACCCACTCCATCTCGGCCGGGCTCGACTATCCGGGTGTCGGCCCGGAGCACGCCTGGCTCAAGGACAGTGGACGCGCCCGCTACGACTCGGTCACCGACGAAGAGGCCCTGCGCGCCTTCCATCATCTGACCCGAACCGAGGGGATCATCCCCGCGCTCGAGTCCAGTCACGCCTTGGCCTACGTGCACAAGCTTGCCCCGACGATGCGCAAGGATCAGACGATCATCGTCAATCTCTCCGGTCGCGGGGACAAGGACATGCACACGGTCGCCAGTCACGACGGGTTGGTCTTATGAGTCGAATCGCCGCACGTTTCGAGCAGCTTCGCGACCGCGGTCGCACCGCGCTCATCCCCTTCGTCACCGCCGGCGATCCATCGCCTGCCGTGACCGTTCCGCTGATGCACGCGATGGTCGCCGCGGGCGTGGATCTCATCGAGCTGGGCGTGCCCTTCTCCGATCCGATCGCCGACGGCCCGGTCATTCAGCGGGCGACCGAGCGGGCTCTGGCCCAAGGCGTCTCGCTTGACGACGTGCTCGACATGGTCCGGCAGTTCCGCGAGCGCGACACCGAGACGCCCGTGATCCTCATGGGTTATCTCAATCCGATCGAGGTGATGGGTTACGAGACCTTCGCGGTCGCGGCGCACGCGGCAGGGCTGGACGGCGTCCTGATTGTCGACGTACCGCCCGAGGAGGGGCACGCGCTGGTCGCGATGCTCAAGGCGCAGGGGCTGGATCTGGTCTATCTCCTGGCGCCGACCTCGACAGAGGCGCGCATCGAGCGGATCGGCGAGGTCGCCTCCGGGTTTGTCTACTATGTCTCGGTCAAGGGCGTGACCGGGGCCGGCAACCTGGACACCGCCGCGGTCGCCGAGAAGGTCGGTCTGATCAAGTCGCTAATCCGACTCCCGGTCGGGGTCGGGTTCGGCATCAACAACCCCGAAACCGCGGCCTCGGTCGCCCGGGTCGCCGACGCGGTCATCGTCGGCAGCGCCATCGTGAGTCGGATCGAGGCGCTTGCCGCGACCCCGGAGCGGATCCCCGAGGTTGTCTCCGAGTTTCTCACCGGTCTACGCCAGGCCATCGACGAGGTGGATGCTCATGTCGCCTAAGCCCCCCAGCCGGGTTCGCCACGCGCTGACGCGTTTGGATAAGCCAGCTGCACCCGGCGCGAGCCCGTCCGGGAAATCCGCGTCCGGCCAAGCCACGCCCGCTCAGACCACGCAGGGCCAAACCACGCAGGGCCAATCCGCACTGCGCCGAACCGCCGAAGAGCTCAAGGGCGATCGCGCGGCCACCATCAAGCAGGCGATGGACAAGAGTATGAGCTGGTTCGAGAAGCTGATCCCGAGCCGCATCCGTACCGATGCCAGCACCAAGCGCGCGGTGCCCGAGGGTGTCTGGGCGAAATGCCCGGGCTGTCAGGCCATCCTCTACCGGGCGGAGCTGGAGCGGAACCTGGAGGTCTGCCCCAAGTGCAGCCACCACAGCCGCTTGAGCGGGCGCCGCCGCCTCGAGACGTTTCTCGATCCGGAGGGCCGCGAGGAGATCGGGGCCGAGCTCGAGTCTCTGGACCCGCTCAAGTTCAAGGATCTGAAGAAATACAAAGACCGTCTCGTCCAGGCCCAGAAGCAGTCCTCCGAGAAGGAGGCCATGATCGTGATGCGTGGTCGGCTGAAAGGTCAGCCGATCGTGGCCTCGGCCTTCGAGTTCGGCTTCATGGGCGGGTCCATGGGCTCGGTGGTCGGCGAGCGCTTCGTGCGGGGTGTCGAGGCGGCGCTCGAGCAGAATTCGCCCTATGTCTGTTTTTCGGCGAGCGGCGGCGCACGCATGCAGGAGAGTCTCTTCTCCCTGATGCAGATGGCCAAGACCAGCGCGGCCTTGGGACGCATGCGCGAGCACTCGCTTCCCTTCGTCTCGGTGATGACGGATCCGACCATGGGCGGCGTCTCGGCGAGTCTCGCGATGCTCGGCGATCTCAACATCGCGGAGCCCAACGCGCTGATCGGCTTCGCCGGTCCGCGCGTGATCGAGCAGACGGTGCATGAGAAGCTGCCCGAGGGTTTTCAGCGCAGCGAGTTCCTGATCGAAAAGGGCGCGCTCGACATGATCATGGACCGGCGCGACCTGCGCGAGCGCATTGCCGATCTGCTTGCGATCTTGACGCATCGGCCGCGGTATGTGCGCACTGTCGTGCCCGTCTGAATCGCGTCTCGTGCAGTTCGGACGGATCGCGTTTGGGGGCGGGTTTGCGTATGTTTGCGGGCCTTGGAGCGGACGCGATTCAGGATGTCGAATGAGTGTTAAAGAGGCGGTGTGTCGGGCCTTACAAGCTGCAGGATGCCGGTCGGCGCGGCGGCTTGATTCAGGGGCGTTATGGCCGACATGAATCGCCTTGACAACCTCGATGCCTGGTTGAGCTGGCAGATGCAGCTGCATCCGAAGGCCATCGCGCTCGGGCTCGAACGGGTGGCGGCCGTTTGGGCCCGCCTTGGTCCGGCGTCCTTGCCGTTTCCGCTGGTCACGGTGGGCGGGACCAACGGGAAGGGCTCATGCGTCGCGATGGCCGAGGCAATCTGTCGGGCTGCCGGATATCGCACCGGGGTCTACAGCTCGCCGCATCTGCTGCGTTACAACGAGCGTGTGCGGATCGACGGGGAGGATGTCTCCGATGCGCTCCTCTGCGAGGCGTTCGAGCGCATCGACCGGGCGCGCGGCGAGATGGCGCTCACCTATTTCGAGTTCGGCACCCTGGCTGCGCTCGACATCTTCGTGCGCAGCGCCCCCGATATCGTGATCCTCGAAGTCGGGCTGGGCGGGCGTCTCGACGCGGTGAATCTGTGGGATGCGGATGTTTCGGTAGTCACCTCGATCGGGCTGGATCACATGGCCTGGTTGGGGGATTCTTTGGACGAGATCGCCTACGAGAAGGCTGGGATCTTTCGTCCCGGCCGTCCGGCCGTCATCGGGCAACGCGATGCCCCGGCGCGGCTGCGGGCCGAGGCGCAGCTGCGCGGGAGTCTGCCCATGCAGCTCGGTCGGGAGATCGACTGGAGCCTCGGCGATGGCGGAGGCTGGATCTGGAGCGCGCCCTCGGGCGAGCGTCTGGCCTTGCCCGAGCCGGCGATGCGCGGCCCGTTCCAGTACGACAACGCCTCGGCGGCGATCGCAGCACTTCGCGCCTTGCAGGAGTGCTTGCCGATCTCGGTCAACGCGATCCGGGCAGGGTTGCAGCGGGCGCGCTTGCCGGGCCGGTTCCAGGTATTCCCGGGATCGCTGACCTGGATTCTGGATGTTGCGCACAACGGCGAGGCGGCGCAGGCACTGGCCGCGAATCTGCGCGCCTTCGCCTGTCGCGGTCGGCTGCGCGCGGTCCTTGCGGTCCTCGAGGACAAGTCGCCCGAGTCGATCGTCGGGCCGCTTCTGCCGTTCGTGGGCGATTGGTATCTCGCGCAGAGCCGGGATCCGCGCGCCATGCCCGTCGAGGTGTTGAGCAAACGTCTGGAGGGGGCCTTGCCTGCACCTGCTGCGGTGTTGCTGTCGGATCTCGATGCCGCACTCGATGCCGCCGAGGCCGCATCGGAGCCGGGGGACGCCCTTTTGGTCGTCGGCTCTTTCACGACGGTCGGGGCGGCACTGCGCAGGCTCGATCCGGGTCGCGGCGATCGGGGCTGAGCCTCGGGTCGCGGTATCCGATTCGGGCGTCGAGGGTCTCCCGAGCCCTTGTGCGGCTCCGGCCGTGACCCGAAGAAGTGATATTATCCGATTGAAATCAATAGCGATATTTCAGGCTCACCGGTATGGTTCCGGCTCGGCCATGCTATACTTCCGGCCTTTCGAGGCCGATCGACAAACATGATCTCAGGGCGCCGGCGATTCGCACGATGTCCGACATTCAGGTGGCGATTTATGCAAGAAGGCGCAAAGAAACGGTTGGTGGGGGCGATTGTGATCGTCGCGCTGGCGGTCATCTTCGTCCCGATGCTGTTCGAGGAAGAGACGGTGACGGATCCGCCTCCGTTGCCGGCGGTGATTCCGGAGCAGCCGGTCGTCGACGAGCGCTTTCGGTCTGAGTCCTTTCTGACACCGGCCGATTCGGGCGTCGGCGGGACTCCGGAAGAAGCCTGGATCGAACCGAGTACCTTGGCGCTCCCCGCTGCCGAGGAGATCGAGCCCGTGTACGAGGGCGGTGTCGACGAGCCGGTGGGAGACTCGGCGGCGCCCCCGTCGGTCGCAGCTCCCCGCACGGCGCCGGCCGGGAACGCTCGGGTGCCCGAGGCACCGCCGCCGATGGCGCGCGACGACGGGATGCCGTCCTACGTCACCCAGGTCGCGAGTCTGGGGACATCGGCAAGCGCGCAGGAAATGGCGGCGAAACTTCAAAGCGAGGGCTACTCCGCATTCGTCGAGTCCGCCGAGGTCGGAGGGCGCACTTACTACCGCGTCCGTGTCGGACCCGAAGCGGACCGCTCGAGCGCCGAAAAAACGGCCGCCAAGCTCCGCCAGAAATACAAGGACCCCTTTGTTCAGCGTTACCCCTGAGCAGGTTCCGGTCCGAGCCGCGTTTCCCTCTAGTCCGGTGCGTCGGAGCTGACGATGAATTGGGTCGATTACGCCATCCTCGGGGTTATCCTGCTGTCCGCTTTGGTCGGGCTCGGGCGCGGTCTGATTCGCGAGATCTTGTCACTGGGGGTCTGGATCGCTGCGATCCTGCTTGCCTGGCTGTTCCACCGCGAGGTCGCCGAGCTGCTGGTGCCCTACCTGTCGCAGCCCTCGGTGCGTCTGGCCGCGGCCTTTATCGGCTTGATCCTGGCGACGCTCGTCATCGGTGCCCTCTTGGGCGCCTTGCTGTCGGCCCTGATCGAAAAGACCGGTCTCGGTGTCGTTGATCGGGTGCTCGGGTTGGTCTTCGGAGCGGGCCGCGGCGTGGTCATCGTGGCGATGGCAGTCTTCTTGGGGGCCCTCACGCCCATGCCGGAGGATTCCTGGTGGCAGGAATCACGGCTCGTCGGCCAGTTCCAAGCGGTGGCCGGCTGGCTCATCGGTCTGGTGCCGGAAGAGGTGCAGGCCCGGGTCAAGAGTCTTTGAGGGATCGCGTCGCTTGGGGTTTTCCTGCCTCCTGCCTCCAGTGATCGGTTTTTTCCGCGGTGGACATCGGGAGATGCGACCGACGCGGGTTGCGCGGCTGAAACTTGGATCGGGCGATCAGGCGTTCGATGTTGTCCCGGATCAACCTCGCGGGGTATAGTCCGCTGTTCCCAATCAGCAGCATCCGTCTCGGTCTCCGGGGCTGGGCGCGGGCGAGGAAGTCATGTGCGGCATCGTCGGCATCGTCGGTAAAAGTCCTGTCAACCAAGCGCTCTACGACTCGCTGCTGGTGCTTCAACACCGGGGACAGGATGCCGCGGGCATCGTGACCTGTCAGGGCGACAAGCTCCACCTGCGCAAGGACAATGGTCTTGCGCGCGATGTCTTCCGTACGCGCCACATGATCCAATTGGGCGGCAACATGGGTGTCGGACATGTCCGCTATCCGACTGCCGGCGCGGCCAGCTCGGCCGAGGCCCAACCCTTCTATGTCAACTCGCCGTACGGCATCGTGCTTGCCCACAACGGCAATCTCACGAATGCCGAGGACCTCAAGCGCGACCTCTTCGTCGAAGATCTCCGCCACCTCAACACCGCGTCGGATTCCGAGATTCTCCTGAACGTCTTTGCCCATGAGCTCCAGCTCCAGGGCAAGCTGCGGATCGACGAGCACGACGTCTTTCGCGCGGTGTCGGGGGTTCACCGACGCTGTCGAGGCGGTTATGCCGCGGTCGCGATGATTCCGGGTTTCGGCGTTTTCGGCTTCCGTGATCCGCACGGGATTAGGCCCTTGGTCTACGGACGTCGCGAGACCGATTTCGGCACCGAGTACATGATTGCCTCCGAGAGCGTGGCGCTAGACACCATCGGCTTCACCCTGATGGCGGATGTCGCGCCGGGCGAGGCGGTCTGCATCACCGTCGACGGTCAGATCAAGACGCACCAGTGTGCCGCCCAGCCCATCCTGTCGCCCTGCATCTTCGAGTTCGTCTACTTTGCCCGCCCGGATTCCATCATCGACAACATCTCGGTGCACAAGGCGCGCTCGCGCATGGGCAAGAAACTCGCCGCCAAGATCAAACGCGAGTGGTCCAATCACGACATCGACGTCGTGATCCCCATCCCCGACACCAGCCGGACGGCCGCACTCCAACTGGCCAATCAGCTCGGCGTGCCTTACTCGGAAGGTTTCATCAAGAACCGCTACATCGGGCGCACCTTCATCATGCCCGGGCAGCAGGTTCGCAAAAAGTCGGTGCGGCAGAAGCTCAACGCCATCGACCTGGAGTTCCGCAAAAAGAACGTCCTGTTGGTCGACGACTCCATCGTGCGCGGGACGACCTCGCAGCAGATCATTCAGATGGCGCGGGATGCCGGGGCGCATCGGGTCTATTTCGCCTCCGCGGCCCCGCCGGTGCGCTTCCCCAACGTCTACGGGATCGACATGCCCGCGGCCAGCGAGCTTATCGCCCACGGTCGGACCGAGGAGGAAGTCGCACGCGAGCTGGGTGCGGACCGACTCATTTTTCAAGAGCTCGATGACCTGATCGACGCTGTTCAGAAGAAGGGCAAAAGCCATGTAGACCGCTTCGATACCTCGGTCTTCGACGGCATCTACGTGACCGGGGACGTCACCCCCGAATATCTTCAGACGCTCGAAGCGAACCGCAACGACGTTGCCAAGACCGCCTACGGCTCTTTCAGCGAGAACGTCATTGACCTCTACAATTCCGCCTGACGGGTCATCGACCGCGGACGAGGCGGCTGAAGCGCAGCCTTTGGCCGAGTCCGGTTTCGCAACCCGCGCCGTGCGGATCGGCCACCACCGCACCCCGGAAGGCGAGCACGGCGAGCCGATCTTCACGACCTCGAGCTTCGTCTTCGAAAGCGCCGCCCAGGCCGCCGCGCGTTTTTCCGGCGATCAAGCGGGAAACATCTATTCGCGTTTCACGAACCCGACGGTCTCGGCCTTCGAGGAGCGTCTGGCCAGCCTCGAAGGCGGCGAGCGCTGTGTCGCGACCGCCTCCGGGATGTCCGCCATCCTGGCCGTCTGCATGGGTCTGCTGGAGGCCGGCGACCACATCGTCGCCTCGCGCAGCCTATTCGGCAGCACCACGCTCCTCTTCAACAAATACCTCTCCCGGTTCGGCATCGCGACCAGCTATGTGCCGCTCGGCGACCTAGAGGCATGGGACGCTGCTATTCGCCCCGAGACCCGGCTCCTGTTCTGCGAGACGCCGTCCAATCCATTGACCGAGATGGTCGACATCCGGGGTCTGGCCGAGGTTGCGCATCGCCGAGACTGTCTTCTGGCGGTCGACAACTGCTTCTGCACCCCGGCCCTGCAACGCCCGCTCGAGCTCGGCGCCGACCTGGTGATCCATTCCGCCACCAAGTACCTGGACGGACAGGGGCGTTGTGTCGGCGGCGCCGTTGTCGGCGATCGCAAGCTGGTCGGCGAGGCGGTCTTCGGCGTGTTGAGAACGGCTGGCCCGACCATGAGTCCCTTCAACGCCTGGGTCTTTCTCAAAGGGCTCGAAACGCTGCAGCTGCGGATGCTTGCCCATGCGCAATCTGCGGCGGCACTCGCGCAATGGCTGCTCGCGCAGCCGGGTATCGAGCGGGTCTATTATCCCGGCTTGCCTGATCACCCCCAGCATCATCTGGTCGGCTCCCAGCAGCGCACCGGCGGCGGCATCGTCGCGTTCGACGTGCGCGGCGGTCGCGCCGGTGCCTGGCATCTGATCGACTCGACCAGCCTTCTGTCCATCACGGCCAATCTCGGCGATGTGAAGACCACCATCACCCATCCGGCGACCACCACGCATGGTCGGCTCACGCCGGAAGAGCGCGCCGCCGTCGGCATCGGCGAAGGGCTGGTGCGGGTGGCCGTGGGGTTGGAAGAGGTCGAGGATATTCAGCGCGACTTGGCGCTCGGTCTGGAGACAGGGCGCTCTCTGAGTTCGCATCCTTAACCGTTTCGACGCTCGGGTGTCGATCCAGACCATGTATGCGGACTCTCTGTTTTAGTGCTTGTTTCAGGAACGTTCGGCGCCGGCAATAACTCGATAGCCGTGCGGCGTAAGTTCGCGCAACGATCACTCCTGTTGGGTACAAGTCATATCCCAAAGCGTGTTGTTCGCTGCGTTGGGCTTGTTTTGTTCGCACGCGGTGGTGGAACAGCAACTCTTTTCATGTCCGGAAGGCTTTACAGCTTCGAGGGTATAGCCCGGATTGTTCTTGTACTTGCACGTGCAGGTGTAGGTGATCAGCACGGGCTCGGGTTCAGGTTCCGGTTCCGGTTCCGGTTCGGGCTCCGGTTCGGGCTCCGGTTCGGGCTCCGGTTCGGGCTCCGGTTCGGGCTCCGGTTCGGGCTCCGGTTCGGGCTCCGGTTCGGGCTCCGGTTCCGGTTCCGGTTCTGGTTCCGGTTCTGGTTTAGGGGGGGCTTTTCCGGGTACCTTGAGCTCGACAGGTATCGACTCGGCGATATAGGTCGTAAGGGTTACTGTCTCGGCCTCTGCCCCTAGTTCATCCTGACGTGGACTGGCCCAAGACGCGATAATTGACACCTCTTTGTAATTCGGATTCGTCTTTGAGGTAACCGTCCAGGATCGCGTGACAGTGGATGTACCGCCAGCCGCAGCTTGAACGGTGTCGCCCCCGCTCACAATTGAAGCGTAGCTCCCGTTGCGAAGCTCCTCTAATTTCTCCTGAGCAATGTTCACTGCCGTCGTGCGCGTCTTGCTGTCACCGGTTTCCGTCATGACGCGGGTTTGAATCTGCATTAGGCCAAAGAGTCCGAGAGAAAGCACGATAAGCGCGATCAATGCCTCGATCAGTGTGAAGCCACTTTGACGTTGTGCTTGCAGTAATATCACCAGTCGTCCCCGTCAATCCCAGTCACGCCAGCTGCCGGGGATACGACTGGCTGATCGGACCCGATCGAGGTTCGCCCGTTCTCCGTCGGTGCCGGCTCGACTCCAATGATAGAACCGACTGTTTGCCGTCAGTTTATTCAGATCCCCGTCGAAAACGACCGTACCGTAAACAGTGGCCCCGCCCCAGCCCTGACTGCGACAGCCGGCCGCGTTCTCGAAATAGACAATCCCGTAGATCGTCGGATTGCCGTTTAGCTTCGGACAATCGGCCGCCGCGCTGAAGACGAGATATACAGGTTTCGCGGGTGAGCCGAGACTCTGGTGCCAATTGCTTGATGAGTTGATCCAGAGGAATTGCGGGTCGCCGGTGTCGGCGATCGCCTTGAACTCGTCCTTACTGATGTCGAAGACCTGATCCCAGGCGCTGCCGGTGAAGTCATCGTCCTCGATGTCACCTCCATGCAGGTCGAGATGCCCCGTGTCCAAACATGACATCTCGGCCGACGAGGTAATGGCGACCGAAGCGCAGTCCTCGCCCTCGTCTACGCCTGTGCAGTCACGGGGGTAGATGTCCGGATCGCCGGTCGCGCCGCTCAGGCAGCCGTTGAGAACGAGTGGCGCATGGCCGGTGCCGGTTCCGCCCTTGAGCAAGCGTTGTTGCTGAAAGCACTCTGTAGCAACTGCCTCGATGCTGTCATCCCCGCGAGCACTGGCCCGGGATAAAACACAGATCTCATTGTTGCGCTCGTTTTCAGTCAATACGATGTCGTAAGTGGCGTCGCCGGTGG
The DNA here is from genome assembly GCF_900106925.1 of Thiocapsa roseopersicina. Taxonomy (GTDB): domain Bacteria; phylum Pseudomonadota; class Gammaproteobacteria; order Chromatiales; family Chromatiaceae; genus Thiocapsa; species Thiocapsa roseopersicina. Next base: position 166,333 of record NZ_FNNZ01000004.1, on the reverse strand, counting down.
CAGTGACCGGGGGCGGGGTGTCGACGTTGTTACCCTGGGCGATCCGGGCGAGCGCATAGTCGAGTCCCGCCTGTGCCGCCTGCTGCGCCTCTTTGGCGCGCAATTCGTTGTTTGCGATCCGCTGCTCCATGATGCCGACACGAACGGAGCTGAGCGTCAGAATAGTCGAGCCCATGAGCAGCAATAAGCCAAGCATGAGCGTAAGCGCACCGCGCTGCTGTTTGATTTTCCGCGAGGTCATTGGTCTCCCTCATCGGCGGATGCCGATCACTCCTTGATGAAATAGCGGTCATTCCGCACGGCGACGGTCGCTTGCAGGCTTTGTCGTACGGCTGGATCGTTACGAATTCGGCCGGCCATCAGGATCGCGACCCGTCGCGATTCCCGGCAAAGCTCGTCGGTTGCACAGGCGACGTCTTCCTTTCCGGGAGCCAGGTTCGTCTGCGCGGTCACGATGGTGAAACGCAAGTCCGTGATGCGTACATCCTCGCTGGTGATCCGCTCCCAGCTGCCGCTGCCGATCGTGCACTCGAAGGTCTTGTCGCCGACGCTTGAGGGGCCGGTGCGCATCTGAACGGATTGATCACGCAGGCGAAACCCGAACATCGTCATCGCGGTCGGGTTGCCGTGTTCCAGGTCGTAGCTGTAGAGGATGCAGCTTCCGGTCGACTCCCCGCCGACCTGTCCGGTGCGAAGCCTGCGATCGATGCCGTCGATCGTGCTCTCAAATGGGTTTTTCGCCGGATCCGGATCTGCGACCACCGACATATCCCAGAAACCGGCGCGACGGATATCCTGCTGCATGATCTCGAGCACGGCGCGCAGCTCTTGGTTCAATCGGGCCTGCTCGACGTTCTGCGAGGTGGAGCGTGCACCGAGGACATAGGTGGTCGAGATCCCGATGAGGACCAGCGCGCCGACGGTCGTGCCGACTAGGAGATCCGTCAGGGTCACTCCCGCCTGTCGCCGGAGCGACCCTTCCGCGATGTTGATCGAGGGCGAAGGGAGAGTCAGTCGCATCGGCGGAATCCCGGTACGGACTGATCCGGCGAGCACACCCGCACGCGGCCGGTCATGCTCAGAATGACCTTGAGCTGTTCGTCGCGCGGGTTGTTGAAGGTGACGCTCCCGTTGCCGTGACGCTCCGAGCCTGCCGATCCGGAGCCCATGCGCATCGTGGTTCCGCGTCGTCTTTCGAATCCGGTCAATCCTAGATCGAAGGTCGCCGTCGCGCCGACCCCGGCATAGTTTGCGGCAGGGACGTGCTTGAGCACCGTCGTGCCGTTGATCGACAGGGTGCAGGCATTCGCGTTATCCGGATCGGTGAGATGGCAGTCGCACGCGCTCGCCTCGCTGATGCCGTAACACCACGGCGAACCGGCATCGAAGATCAAATGCAGATCACGATTTCGCCGAATGGCCTCGCCGCGAACCCATTGCAGATCCTCCGCAAACGCTTGGGCTGCGCCCTTCAACCGGTTGCGCTCAAGCATTTCCTGCATCGCCGGAACGCCCAAGGACGCCAGGATGGCGAGCACCGACACCGTGAACATGAGCTCAAGCAGGGTGAACCCGGGCGAGGTCTTCGAGTGAGCGGCTCGTCGCGCGCAGGCGATGCTCGCTCGTCCGTCCGTGCTTGTCTTGCGGATGCGTGCAACGCCGACCATTGCGGTGCGTCTCAACGCCAGCATTCGCGCGGCGTCTTCGCGCCTTCTTGGTCGATCGTCAAAACCTTGCAGGCGACCCCGCCCGATCGATCCGCCGTTTGGGCGTTCAGCGCTGTCGCGGTCGCGGTAAAGCCGGACGCGTTCGCGTCGCTCAGGGTCAGGTCATACCAGCCTTCGGGGCTTTTTGTCGGAAGCTGCAGGCTGTAACCGTTTCCGGGACTGCAAACCATCCCGGATGTATCGGGGTCCAGTGTCCCTGCATAGCGGCTACAATTGGCGCGAAAGCGCTCCTGAGCCATCGCGATGCCGACGAGGGCTGTTTGTCCGTCCGTGCGTCGTGCCTTGCGGATCTGGTCCTGATAGGCGGGGAAGGCCACGGTGGCGAGGATGGTGATCACCGCGATGACGATCAGGAGCTCGATGAGGGTGAAGCCGGTTCGGGGTTTTTCGAGTGTCCTTGCCATTCGCGCGTCCTTGCCATCGAGCCGGGTGGTGCGAGTGACCGCGCCGATGGGGTCGTGGCGTCGGTTTCCGTGTCATCGCGTGTACGATTGAGTATGAATACATTTCGTGTAATTTTCCAGTGTCGACGAACACTGTTGACCAGGGGGCTCGGCGTGATCTCCGAGGCGATCGCCACTATATCGGTCAGGATAAGGCAACCAACCGGGACAAAACTCATGACTGCGAACACCCTGATCCGATCAAGCGTCCTCGGCGCGTTGGTCTTTCTGATCGGCGGTTGTCAAACCCTCGTGCGTGAATCCGTGGAGACGGGCTGGGTGGAGGTCCCCGCGGGCAGCACTCTGACACTGAACCGGCCGGTGTCGATCCCGCCCGGACGGGCGCGGGTCTTCCTGTCGGATCGGGACGCGCGAGGTGCGGGCGGCGGGACGAGCTGTGTCCTCGAGGTCCGCCGGATCGATGACGCGAGCACCCAGAGCATCCCGGCCGGCGAGATCCCGATCACCCGCGTGCAGAACTATCTTGCATTGGTGTCCGGCCGTGTTCCAACGCTGGGCCCAAGCGAAGGCGTTCGCTTCCAACTGGCCGGTCACGGCGACAGCGGCGGGTCGCAGATGATTCGTCCGGGCTATCACTTTTGGCTCGACGACAGCCATGACCCGAATCTGATGCGCATGACCTGTTTGGGGCGGCTCGATGACCCGGCCTATACACGGGCGCCGACGCTTGCCGAGATCCGCGCCGTGCTGGGTGATGTCGCGACCTTGAAGGTTGAACTTCCGACGGGGCCTTGAGCGTCGGCCGGGAATCCCGGGACGCGCACGTTTGCCCCGGCAGACGTACCGAGCGTTTCTAAACGGGACTGTTGGGGCGAGTGTGGGGCGACTTGAGTCGCCCATTCCTCTTGGTCTGCGAATTACTGACGTGGCGACTCAAGTTGCCCCCACATGTCGGTCGATTCTTTCCCGGGAAACGCCTTGTCCTGACTGGCAGGCCGGGCACCAGTAGGTGGATCTTGCGTGTTGCCCGAGACGTTCCCGCAGCAGGCTCGCCCTGCAGCGAAAGCAGGGCTGTCCGGCGCGGCCGTAAACCCAGAGGATGCCGCGACCGTCGTCGACGGTGCGCGTGACGCGGGGACCGCCGCCGAGGTTGTTCAGGAGCAGGCGTTCCGCGGTCCGGTAGAGCGCGGCGAAGGTCTCTTCCGAGATGTCGCCCAAGCGGGTGCTTGGTGCGCAGCGCACCAGGAAGAGGACCTCGGATTTGTAGACGTTGCCGATGCCGCTGGCGATGCGCTGATCGAGCAGCAGATCGACGAGCTCGGTGTCGGGGCATAAGAGATCGCGTGCGCGGTGAAGCAGGGACTCGGCGGCCGGTGCATCGCGACTCAGATCCGGCCCGAGGCGGTCGGTCCGATCGCGTCTTCGCAACCCGTGGGTGTCGAGGATCTCGACCTCTTTTGCGTTGAAGCAGACGTAGTCTTGTCCTGCGGCGCTCAAGACGAGGGTTGCCCGATGTGCGGGCTTCTGCCAGGTCTGTCCGATCGGGTAACGATGCCAGGAACCGTACATCCCGAGGTGGACCCGAAGCGAGGCCCCGCCTTCGAAGTCGATGAAGAGATGTTTGCCCTTGCTGGTCACCTGCAGGATGCGATCCTGTGCGAGCGCCGGGATGGCGCGACCCTGCAGACGGGCGCCGTCGAGACGCTGATCAACCAAAGCGCCGGACAGGAAGGTCGCGAGCTTGTGGATGGTGTCGCCTTCGGGCATGGGGTGAATCGAGATCCGACGGACAAAAAGACGCCCCGCGATGCGGGGCGAGCGAACTAAGGAGAACTCATCGTTGCGTTCGCTTTGAGTCCGAAGACGTCGAAGGGTTCCCGAATCCGACGCCCCGTCGGATCGGCACGTGCGGCCGGGTGTGACGCCGCGTTGCGGCGATCCGCGCTGATCGCTGCGGACAAAAAAACCCCGCCGGAGGCGGGGAACACGACAAGGAGTCAGACCGCCTCCGAGGAGGCTCGCAGGTTTCGAGACGGACGCGCGTGAAAAGTTCGACAGAATCTGGTCGGAAATTCCACGGAGATGGTGTTGATGGCGTGATGAGCCGCCAGCCGCCAGCTTCGGATCTTTCGGCAACGTCTGAATGCGCCGCCCCGGGGTTGATGTCGCCCCCGGAGATCGACTGCACGGCCGCGTCCGGCAAGGCCCGTCGCGTCTGCGGCGCTCCCGTGCCTTGCTTTTCGGCGCGTGCAACGCCATGATCTCCCCGCGAGCGAAAACGCCGCGTTGTGTCCCCTCCGATTCGGAGTCTCATCCGGGACACACTCATCCGCACCGCTCGCCCCCCACAGACCGACCCGACCGAACGAGGTAACCTCGGTTGTCCGCTTGGACAGGGTCTTCGGAGATTCGAAGAGTATGCTGATCAAAATCGGCGGGGATACCCTCGCCTTGGACGGGGATATCCGCCGTCATATCGAGACCGAAGTGGCCAAGCTTGCGGCACGCTTCCCCGGCGAAGACCTGGAGGCGAAGGCCACCATCCAAGAGGAATTCGACCCGCTCCACGGACACCGCGTCCGCTGCGAGCTCTCCGCCAAGATCGCCCATGGGCGCCAAATCGTCGTCCGGGACGCACGCAAAACGGCGAAGGAAGCCATCGACGAGGTCTTCGGACTCGCACGTCGCAATCTGCGCCGGGCGCGCCGTCAAATCAGTATCCCCCGCACCCCACCGCACGGCGCCCTGAGCACGGGAACGCACGCCATCGGAGGTTGATTCCCGAGTCCTGATCCCACCAATCGCCGACGCCCTTTGAAGCGGGGGGCGTCTCGAAGCGGTTCACGTCCTCGTCGAACCGCTTCGGAGTGCGTCAGGTCGATCGCAGGGTGGCTAAACCGGCATCGACTCGGATCACTTGACCCGTGGTCATGCGGGCGTCCTCCAGCAGCCACAGTGCGGCACCCGCGACGTCTTCGGGCTCTCCGATCGTTCGCAAGGGGTGCCGTTCGGCCGCAGCGGTACGCTTGGACTCGTTTCCGAGCAGACGTTCGGCGAGCGGTGTCGCCGTCAGGGTCGGCGCGACGGCGTTGACCCGGATGCGCGGCGCGAGCTCGGCGGCAAGCGATCGCGTCAGGCCCTCCACCGCGCCCTTCGCACTCGCGATCGAGGCGTGAAACGGCAATCCGGTTCCGACGGCGACCGTGCTGAACAGCACGATGCTGGCGGAGTCTGCCGCTTTGAGCGCCTTCATCGCACCCTGCAGCGCCCGCACCGCACCGAGCAGATTGATCTCGAGGTCTTCCGTCCACTCCTTCTCGGCCAGCCGCTCGAAGGGGCGAAGGCGGATGGTGCCGGGGCAGTAGACGAGGCCATCGAGTTTCCCCGGCAGCGCATCGGCGGGGAAGTCGTTCGTTCGGACGTCCCAATGCAGACTGGTGACCGCCGGGTGATCCGGCGCCGCTTCCGGGTGACGCGAGAGTTGAATCACACGATGGCCGCGCTCGATAAGCTTATTGAGCAGTGCGGCGCCGATGCCGGAGGTGCCGCCGACGATCAAATAGGTTTTTGACATTTCGAGCCCCTATGAAACGGGTTGAGGTGTAGCAGGGCAGGTTCAGGCGGGGCGAAAGTTTTGCAAGACCTGGACAGCGCGCCTTGCGATCCTGGACAAGATACGCACCTTCGGAAGGGGCTCGTCTCGGTCCGGATCGCCCCGATATTCTCGACTTAAACCGCGCCCTGTGCGGTATGCGAGGTTTTCGGATGGGACCGGCCCCGGCAGTTTTGACGACCGCTGGAGTCGGCGCGGTTTAAAATTTAATATTTTTTAATGCTTTAAGTCGCGCCAGCTCCGACGATCGTCGAAGCTGGCGCGGCCAAGCCAATCCAGCAAACGATGCATACCGCACCCGGCGCGGTTTAAACCGGATGACGGTACGTCGTCCGCCACACCCCATCAACGCGAAAGGAGGCTCATATGAAGGTTGCCATCATCGGCGGTACCGGCTTTGTCGGCACCAACATCTCTCGGCATCTGATCGCCGCCGGTCATCGGCCGCGGCTTCTGGTCCGGCCGGGCAGCGAGCAGAAGGTCGCGCAGCCGGAGGATTGCGATATCGTCCCGGGTGACGTCGCCGATCCGGGGGCGCTCGATCGTTGCCTGGAGGGCTCGGATGCGGTGATCTATCTGATCGGCATCCTGCGCGAGTTTCCGAGCCGCGGGATTACCTTCGATGCGCTGCAGCGTGTCGGTGTCGAGGACACGATCGCGGCGGCGAAGCGACAGGGGTTGGACCGTTTTATCCTGATGAGCGCCAACGGGGTCCACGTCGAGGGCACGCCCTATCAGCGCAGTAAGGCACTCGCCGAGGCGGCGCTCAAGGCATCCGGGCTGCGCTGGACCATCTTCCGCCCCTCGGTCGTCTTCGGCGACCCGGACGGTCGCATGGAGTTCTGCTCCCAGCTCAAGAAGGACATCATCGATAGCCCGATGCCGGCGCCGCTCTTCTACAGTGGCCTGTTTCCCAAGAATGCGGGCGGTTTCGAGCTGGCGCCGGTCCATATCGACGACGTCGCGGCGGCCTTCGTGCTGGCCGTCACCCAGGCGCGAACCGAGTCCCAGATCTACAGCTTGTGCGGTCCTCAACGTCTGAGCTGGAAGGCGATTTTGACCACCATCGCCGCGGCGTCCGGCAAGACCAAGCTGATGCTGCCGGCCCCGGCGATGGCCATCAAGGCGACCGCGAGTCTGCTCGACCGCTATCCCTGGTTTCCCATCTCACGCGATCAGATCCGGATGTTGATGGAGGGGAACGTCTGCTACGAGAACGACAGTTTCGCCCGGCTTGGCCTGACCCCGACGCCGTTCGGTGTCGACCAGTTGGGGTACCTGAACCGATAGGTCGGCGCGATCAGAGCTTGTTGAGATAGGACACGCCGCCGAGCTGGGCCATCTGACGTCGGATCCAGGTGGCGCGACGCTGTACGGTCGCCGAGGGTGTTTCGAGCCGATAGATGTTGGGATTCGGCAGCACGGCGGCGATCAGGGCGGCATCCGAGCTGCTCAGCGCCATCACCGGGCGGTCGAAATAGCGCCAGCTCGCGGCCCCGACGCCGAAGGTGTCGGGGCTGAGCTGGGCGATGTTGAGATAGACCTCGAGGATACGCTCCTTGGGCCAAAGCGTTTCGATCAGGAGCGTGTACCAGACCTCGAGTCCCTTGCGAATCGGGTCGCGGCCGGACCAGAGGAAGAGGTTCTTTGCCGTCTGCTGACTGATGGTGCTCGCCCCGCGCAGCCGCTCCCCGGCACGATAGCGCTCCCAAGCGCGCTCGATCTCGATGGTGTCGAATCCGCCGTGACCCGGGAAGCGCTGGTCTTCCGCGGCGATGACGGCGAGCTTGACGGCCGCCGGGATGGCGTCCCAGTCGGCCCACTCGTGATAGACGTAAGGCGGGTCGCCGGGTTCGGAATGGGCAGTGATCCAGCGCTGAATCATGAAGGCGGAGGTCGGCGGGTCGACCCAGCGCAGAATGAAAACCAACACGACCGACAGCGCCATCATGCCCGCGAGCACGAGCGCGATCCGGCGCAACAGCATTTTCCGAGAGCGTTTTTTTCGAGCGGCCATGATTGCGGGTCATGCGAGCGGGTGATCGGAGCGCCGTGGAGCGATCCATTGAAGAGGCTTCGCCGAAGTATCCGGACCCCGATTCCGCGGGTCAAACCCGACCGATCAACTCCGACCGATCATCCGGGCCGAAGATTGCTCGGCCTGATATTTCCAGGCGCACCGCCCAGCGCCGCTTCGAGCATGTCGATAAAGACGCGCGTCTTCGCCGGCATCAGGCGGCGACCGGGGAACACCGCCCAAGCCGTCTGCGCCGGGAGCGACCACGCCGGAAGCACGCGCCGCAGGCGGCCCTGCTCGACATCGCGCGCGGCGTAACAGTCCGGGACGGCGGCGATCCCGACCCCGGTGCCGGCCAAGCGGATCAGGATGTCGGGCGAGTTCGCGGCGATGCGACCCTCGGGCAGACCTTCCCAGTGTGCCGTCCCGGCGGTCAGGTCCCAAGGAGCGGTTTCCCCGTCGCGCCCGACGAGACAGAGGGCGCGGTGTGGGAGCAGATCGTCCGGGATCGCCGGGTCGCCGTGCTCGGACAGGTAGCTCGGGGCCGCATAGAGACCGATCGGGAAGAGCGCGAGACGGCGCGCGGCCAGCAGTGCATCGTCCGGCAGTGCGCCGGTGCGCACCGCAATGTCGAAGCCCTCGCCGAGGAGATCCACGCGTCGCGGGGACAGGTCCAGCTCCAGCATGACGGCCGGGTGGCGTGCGATGTAGGCCGCCAGCATTTCGCTCAACAGCAGGGTGGCGAAATCGCCCGGCATCGAGACCCGCAGCCGTCCGGTGGGTCGGGCTTGGCGATGCTCGGCGAGCGCACGCACCGCGTCGACCTCGTCGGCGACCTGCCGGGCATGCGCCAGCAGATGCTCGCCGAGCTCGGTCAAGGTCAGGCGCCGTGTGGTGCGCAGCATGAGGCGTTCGCCCAGCCGGTCTTCGAGCACGGAGATCCGGCGCGAGACGGTCGATTTGGGCAGACCGATCCGCTCGGCGGCACGGCTGAAGCTCCCCGCCTCGGCGACATGGGCGAAGATCAGGAGGTCGTTGGGTTCAAATTGTTCCATAGACGGGACAATGTTATCCGATTCGACGCCTACTCTCAGCGTCTCGGCATCAATATATCTGCAGTCAGATTAAACCTGATGCCGAGACCAATACGATGAACATCCTTCAGATCAATGCCAGCGCGCGCAGCGAGGGCGCCAACTCCACCCGAATCGCCGAGGCCGTCGTCGAGCGCCTGCGCGCCGAGAATCCGACGGCGCGCGTGCATGTCCGCGATCTGGCCAGCCAACCCCATCCGATTCTGGACGAGACCGCGCTCGTCGCACTCTCGTCGCCGCCCGAGCAGCGTACACCCGAGCAGGCCGCGCGCGTGGCACTCGACGATGCACTGATCGCCGAGGTGCAGGCGGCCGATGCGATCGTGCTCGGCGTGCCCATGTACAACTTCGGCGTGCCGGCGCAGTTGAAGAACTGGATCGACGCCATCGCCCGTGTCGGCGTGACCTTCCGCTACACGGAGCAGGGGCCGGTCGGTCTGCTCGCGGGTCGGCGCGTCTATGTGGCACTCGCGCGCGGCGGTCGGTATCGCGATACCCCGGCCGACAGCCAGGTGCCCTATCTGAAAACGCTGCTCGGGTTTCTCGGCATGACCGATGTGCGGTTCATCTATGCCGAAGGACTCAACATGGGACCCGAGTCGGCCGAGCGGGGTTTCGCCGAGGCCGAGGCCGATCTCAAGGCGGCCTTTGCCTGAGCCTTGGCGGCTTGAAGAGGTCTTAGAGTCAAAGCGCCGCGGCGCTTCAACCCGGGAGTGATCCAGATGACGACAACTCTTATCCAAACCGAGTCCGTGCGGCAGTCCCGCACCATCGAGCGATTGGTCGTCGGCCAGGCCACCACCGACGGTGCCGGCGTGAACCTGATCCGGGTACTGACCCAGCCGCTGCAGCAGCGGCTCGATCCCTTCCTCATGCTCGATGCCTTCGGCAGCGATGATCCGGACGACTATATCGCCGGTTTTCCCGATCACCCGCACCGCGGCTTCGAGACGGTGACCTATATGATCGCCGGGCGCATGCTGCATCGCGACAGCGCAGGCCATGAAGGTTTGATTGAAACCGGCGGCGTTCAGTGGATGACCGCCGGCAGCGGTCTGGTCCATTCCGAGATCCCGCAGCAGGCGGAAGGGCGGATGGAAGGCTTCCAGCTTTGGCTCAATCTGCCGGCGCGCGAGAAGATGATCCCGCCCTGGTATCGCAACTTCACCGCGAGCGAGTTGCCGCGTTTCCGGACCGAGAGGGGTGTGGCGGTGACGGTGATCGCCGGAGAGACTCACGGCGTGACCGGCGCGGTGACGCGCGAGACGACGGCGCCGCTGTTTCTCGATCTGCATCTGCCGGCAGGTACGCGGTTCGAGCAGGCGCTTCCGATCGAGCAGAATGCCTTCATCTATGTCTATCGAGGGGCGGTCGGTGTCGCCGGGCAATCAGTCCCGTCGCAGCGCATGGCGATCCTCGCCAACGCTGCGGGCGCCGATGGCGTCGTTCTGGAGACGGAGGGCGAAGCGCGAGTCCTGTTGATCGCCGGCCACCCGCTGCGCGAGCCGATCGTCCAGCATGGCCCCTTCGTCATGAACACCATGCAAGAGATTCAACAAGCGGTGCGTGACTACAGTGCCGGGCGTCTCGCCTGAGCGACGAGTACGCGCCACAACGGAGCCTATGAATGCAGAACTTTGTCTTCCACAATCCCACCCGAATCCTCTTCGGTGAAGGTCAAATCGCAGCGATCGGCCCGGAGATCCCGAGCGGCGCCCGCGTGCTGATCACCTACGGCGGCGGCAGCGTCGTGAAGACCGGCACCCTGGCCGAGGTCAAGGCGGCGCTGGGCGAGACGGACTATCTGGAATTCGGCGGCATCGAGCCGAACCCGACCTACGAGACCCTGATGCAGGCCGTCGAGCTCGCCCGGCGCGAGAAGGTCGACTTCCTGCTCGCCGTCGGCGGCGGCTCGGTGATCGACGGGACCAAGTTCATTGCCGCGGCCATCCCCTTCGAGGGCGAGCCTTGGGATATCCTCGCCAAGCAGGCGCCGATCACCTCCGCGGTACCCTTCGGCAGCGTGCTGACGTTGCCGGCGACCGGCTCGGAGATGAACGCGGGCTCGGTCATCACGCGGCGTGCCACGCACGACAAGCTCGCCTTCATCCACCCGCTGGTCTTCCCGCGCTTCTCGGTGCTGGACCCGACCAAGACCTATACGCTGCCGCCGCGTCAGGTCGCCAACGGCATCGTCGATGCCTTCGTGCACATCGCCGAGCAGTATCTGACCTACCCGGCCGATGCCAAGGTGCAGGACCGCTTCGCCGAAGGACTGCTGCTGACCCTGATCGAGGAAGGCCCCAAGGCGCTTGCCGAGCCCGAGAACTATGCGGTGCGCGCCAACCTCATGTGGACCGCGACCCTCGCGCTGAACGGACTCATCGGCGCCGGCGTACCGCAGGACTGGGCGACCCACATGGTCGGCCACGAGATCACCGCGCTGCACGGGCTGGATCATGCCCAGACCCTGGCCGTCGTCTTGCCGGCGATGTTGCAGGTCAGACGGTTCGACAAACGCGGGAAGCTCCTGCAATACGCCGAACGGGTCTGGGGTCTGCGTGACGGCGACGTGGACGCGCGCATCGGTGCCGCGATCGAGCGTACCCGCGACTTCTTCGAGTCGCTCCAGGTCCCGACACGCCTCTCCGGCTACGGGATAGGCGCCGAGGCGATCCCGCCGCTGGTCGATCAGCTCGAGCGTCACGGCATGACCGCGCTCGGCGAGCGGCAGGATGTCGATCTCGCGCGCTCGCGCCAGGTGCTCGAGCTGGCGCTCTAATGCCGATTCCCCCGGGATAGTCGACTTGCAGTCGACCTCTTCCGCCATCCTTCGGGCCAGCAGGTCGACGATAACCGTTTAGACCCCCTCCCCCTAACCCCCTCCCGCCAGGGGAGGGGGATAGCTAAGCGCTTGGTCAAGCGTCTCCCTTCTTCCCTTGCGGGCGGGTGGGGCGCTGGAGGCATGCGCAGGTCGGCGATCCCGGAGGCTGCGAGCTCTGCCTTTTGACCGGCGCTTTGCTGCACATGCCCATCGCCCCCGCGTCTGCTATGATTCGCCCTCATTTCAGACACCCGCTCGCGCGCCCGGCCGATCGAATCGGCTTGCGTGTACGCCTGCCGCGCGCTCTTCACCCTATCCCCGGGCGACCTTCAGCTTCATGACAGACCTTAGTCATATCCGAAACTTCTCGATCATCGCCCATATCGATCACGGCAAGTCGACCATCGCCGACCGCTTCATCCAGCACAGCGGCGCCTTGACCGATCGCGAGATGTCGAGCCAGGTGCTCGATTCGATGGATCTGGAGCGCGAGCGCGGGATTACGATCAAGGCCCAGAGCGTTACGCTCGACTTCAAGGCGCGCAACGGCGAGATCTATCAGCTGAACTTCATCGACACGCCTGGGCATGTCGACTTCTCCTACGAGGTCTCGCGCTCGCTGGCCGCCTGCGAGGGCGCACTTCTGGTCGTGGATGCCGCTCAAGGCGTGGAGGCGCAAAGCGTCGCCAATTGCTACACCGCCATCGAGCAGGGGCTCGAGGTCCTGCCGGTGCTCAACAAGATCGACCTGCCTTCGGCAGAGCCCGAGCGCGTCATTAAGGAGATCGAGGAGATCATTGGTCTTGATGCCGAAGATGCGCTGCGGGTCAGTGCCAAGACGGGCGAGGGGATCCCGGAGCTGCTCGAAGCCCTGGTCCAGCGCATCCCGCCGCCGCGCGGCGACGTGAATGCACCCCTGCAGGCGTTGATCATCGATTCCTGGTTCGACCCCTATGTGGGCGTGGTCTCGCTGGTGCGCGTGATGAACGGCGAGATGCGCCGTCGCGACAAGATCCTGATCATGTCGACCGGACGCACGCAACAGGTCGATGCGGTCGGCGTCTTTACCCCGAAGAAGACCGAGCGCGATCGCTTGGGCGCGGGCGAGGTCGGGTACATGATCGCTGGCATCAAGGAGATCGACGGTGCGCCGGTCGGCGACACCATCACCCGTCCCGACTCCCCGGCCCCCAAGCTGCCGGGCTTCAAGGAGGTGCGCCCGCGGGTCTTCGCGGGGCTCTACACAGTCATTTCCGACGACTACGAGGACCTGCGCGAGGCACTCGGCAAGCTGCGGCTCAACGATGCGGCTCTGAACTACGAGCCGGAGGTGTCCCAGGCGCTCGGCTTCGGCTTTCGCTGCGGCTTCCTCGGGATGCTGCACATGGAGATCATCCAGGAGCGACTCGAGCGCGAGTATGACCTGGACCTGATCACGACCGCGCCGACCGTGGTCTACGAGGTGCTGCGCTCGGACGGGGAGCTCATCAAGATCGATAACCCGGCCAACCTGCCGGACCCCGGTCAGATCCGCGAGGTTCGCGAGCCCATCATCGAGGCGCACATCCTGGTGCCGCAGGATTATCTGGGCTCAGTGATTACGCTTTGTATCGAAAAGCGCGGGGTGCAGAAGCAGATCCAGTATCTCGGCGGTCAGGTGCAGGTGAGCTACGAGCTGCCCTTGAGCGAGGTGGTGCTCGATTTCTTCGATCGACTCAAATCGGTCAGTCGCGGCTACGCGTCGTTCGAATACGAGTTCAAGCGCTTCCAGGCCGCCGACCTGGTCAAGCTGGATGTGCTGATCAACGGCGACAAGGTGGACTCGCTCTCCTCGATCGTGCACCGCGCACTCTCGCAGAACCGCGGTCACGACATCACCGTGCGCATGAAGGATCTGATCCCGCGCCAGATGTTCGAGGTGGCGATTCAGGCCGCGATCGGCACCAAGGTCATTGCACGCACCACGGTCAAGCCGCTGCGCAAGAACGTCACGGCCAAGTGTTACGGCGGCGACGTGAGCCGCAAGCGCAAGCTGTTGGAAAAGCAAAAGGCCGGCAAGAAGCGCATGAAGCAGGTCGGACGTGTGGAGATCCCGCAGGAGGCGTTTCTTGCGGTGTTGCAAGTCGGCAAAGATAATTAAGCATTGAACCGCGTCTGGAGCGACATGCGTTATTTCGCGTTGGATCGGCCTTGCCGGGGCGAATGAACGTTTGAGTCGACGCGGTTCAAGTGATGAGAGGACTTCAGGGAAATGAACGACCGGCCTGTAGGTGCGAATTTATTCGCACGCACAGCCCTTGATGTCTTCCGGGCATCCGCAGCCGAGACGCTTGTTCCCGAAAATCACCTTACTATTTTTTCGATGCGTTATTGGATGGTCGATCGGTATTTTCAACGCTGAGAGCCGAGAACCGATCGCATCGTCGCAGCGCTATCCATGGATCACCGAGAGACTTCATAAACCTAACCATGAATTTCGATTTCCCTGCCTTTTTGGTGTTGGCGTCCGTCGTGACCGGCGGGATCTGGCTGGTCGATGCGGTGATCTTCGCGCCGCGTCGGCGTCGGCTGGCCGCGGCTGCTGTCGGTAGCGGCGGGGTCTCCGACCGGACGAAGCCGGCATACAGGGAGCCCGTACTGGTCGAGTATGCGCGCTCATTCTTTCCGGTCATCTTCGCCGTTTTGGTGTTGCGCTCCTTCTTGGTCGAGCCCTTTCGCATCCCGTCGAACTCCATGATGCCGACGCTGCTGACCGGGGACTTTATTCTGGTCAACAAGTTTGCCTACGGGCTGCGCTGGCCTGTACTCAACTCCAAATTCCTCGAGATCGGCGACCCTCAGGTCGGCGACGTGGTGGTCTTCAAGTTTCCGCAGGACACCTCGGTCGATTACATCAAGCGTGTGATCGGCGTTCCGGGCGACGAGATCGCTTATCAAAACAAAACGCTCTATCGCAACGGCGAGCCGGTCGCGCAGTTGCCGATCGGGCGCTATACGGGTGTCGGCTCGGGGGCCGAGATGACCGGTGCGCGCGAGGCGCTCGAGCAGCTCGGCGAGGTCGAGCATCGCATCCTGACTCGACAGAACGCACCCGACTTGCCTCCAGGTTGTCGTGTCTTGGCCTATGGTCCGATCAAGGTCCCGGAAGGCCAGTATTTCGTCATGGGCGACAACCGCGACAACAGTAACGACAGTCGCTGTTGGGGTTTCGTGCCGGAGGACAACCTGGTCGGCAAAGCATTCGGTATCTGGATGCATTGGGACGGGCGTCGCGATGGTTCCCCGATCGCCTGGGGTCGACTGGGCGACGGGATCAATTGATCGGTTCACAATGGCCCGGACCAAGGGGGCCGGTTCGCGCGGAGGTACCTGTGAGCTCGCGATTGCATAGCCGTCAAGGCGGAGCGGGGATGCTGTCGATCCTCGTCATCCTCTCCCTGGTGATCTTTTTCGTGACCCTTGCGTTCAAGCTGGGTCCGGCCTACTTGGGCTTCTGGACGGTCAAATCCGTCATGGACAACGTTGCCGAGCAATCGACACCGATCACCGGCGGCGCGCGCGAGATCGCCAATCAGATCGGTAAGCGGCTCGACATCAACAACGTGGGCCAGGTGAGCGCCAAGGATTTCAAGATTCGGCGTGCCGGCGAGAACCTCTACGATGTGACGCTCGACTACGAGCAGCGTCAGCACCTTTTTTTCAACATCGATACGGTCTTGACCTTCGCCTATCAGGTGCAGGTCAAGGGCCAATGATGGACGATCGCGCAAAGGTCGGTCCGTGAATGCCGACCCGCTCAGGCTCGCTCGGGTCATCGGACACAAGTTCGCGCGCGAGGAGCTTCTCCTTCAGGCGTTGACCCACCGCAGCGCAGGATCCGCCAACAACGAGCGCTTGGAGTTTCTCGGCGATGCCTTGATCGGCTTCGTGATCGCCGAGGCACTTTGGCAGCGCTTCCCCGAGGCGGACGAGGGGACCTTGAGTCGCATGCGTGCGTCTTTGGTCAAGCGCGAGACCCTGGCCGCGTTGGCGCGCGGGCTGGATCTCGGCGACTACCTGCATCTAGGGGCCGGGGAGCTGCGCACCGGCGGCTATGCCCGCGACTCGATCCTCGCGGATGCCTTCGAGGCCCTCTGGGGGGCCGTTTACCTGGACGCGGGATTTGCGTCCGCACGCGAGCTGGTCTTGCGTCTGTTCGCCACACGGTTGGCGCAGACCAGCGCGACCCACGCCGGGAAGGACCCCAAAACCCAACTGCAGGAATGGCTCCAGGCCCAGCGCCGGCCGCTCCCCGAATATACGGTCGTGGCCACCGGCGGCGATCAACATGCCCAAACCTTTGTCGTCAGCTGCGCGCTCGCCGACGCGGATCTCAGTACCCGCGCCGAGGGCGGCACCCGACGTGGTGCGGAACAAGCGGCGGCACACGCCATGCTGGAGCAGCTCAAGAATGTCTGAAAACATCGTCGGTCGTTGCGGGACCGTAGCCATCATCGGGCGGCCGAACGTCGGCAAGTCGACCTTGCTCAACCGGCTGATGGGGCAAAAGCTCGCCATCACCTCGCATAAGGCGCAGACCACGCGCCACTCGATCCTGGGCATCAAGACACGCCCCGAGGGGCAGATTCTCTTCGTCGACACCCCGGGTATCCATCAGCGCGGGGCGAACGCACTCAACCGCTATCTGAATCGTGCGGCCCGCACGGCGATCAGCGATACCGACTTGGCGCTCTTCGTAGTCGAGGCGCTGCGCTGGACCGACGAGGACGCAGCCGCCCTCGGGGCCATCGCGACCGCGGGCGTGCCCGTCATCGCGGCCGTCAACAAGGTCGACCGCATCTCGAACAAGGAGGATCTGCTGCCCTATCTGCAGGATCTCGGGCAGCGTCACGCCTTCGTGGACCTGATCCCGGTCTCCGCGGCGAACGGGGATCAGGTCGAGGTGCTCGAGCTCGCCCTGCTGCGCGGCCTGCCCGAGGGCGAGCCGGTCTTTCCCGAGGATCAGATCACCGATCGCTCAGAGCGCTTCTTTGCCGCCGAGCTGGTGCGCGAGCAACTCGTGCAGCGCTACGGCGAGGAGCTGCCCTATCGCACGACCGTGGAGATCGAGCGCTTCGAGGAGGTAGGCGGGCGCTACAAGATCAACGCGCTGATCTGGGTCGAGCGCCAGAGCCAGAAGGCCATCATCATCGGTCGCCAGGGCGAGGCCCTGAAGGCCGCCGCCACCCAGGCACGCCTGGAGATGCAGAAGGTCTTCGGCTGCCCGGTGCACCTGGAGGTCTGGGTGAAGGTGAAGAAGAGCTGGTCGAGCGACGAGGCCGCCTTGGGGCGTCTCGGCTATGGAGACGGACCCTTGGACGGGCGCGGGGGCAGTTGAGTCCGTGCCGTGAACGCTCGCGGGTCTTTGTTTCAGGCCTTCGTGCTGCATCGGCGCGATTACGGCAACACCAGTCTCCTGCTCGAGGTCTTCGCCGCCGGGCGAGGGCGATTCCCCGCGATCGCCAAGGGTGCCCGCCGAGCGCGCCATCCGACCAGTGCCGTGCTCCAGCCGTTCCAGCCCCTGTGGTTGGATGCCGTCGGCCGCGGCGAGGTCTTGACCCTGACGCGGGTCGAGGCTGCCGGGCCGGCGATCGGTCTTCACGGGCGCCCGCTGCTGTGCGGCTTTTATCTCAACGAGCTGCTGGTTCGCCTGCTCGGTCGCGATGATCCGCACGATCCGCTGTTCGCCTTCTATCATGCCGCGCTTATGGGTTTGGCGGGCGGCGACGACCTTGAAAGCCTGCTCCGGCAGTTCGAGATTCGGCTGCTCGACGAGCTGGGCTATGCGCTCGCTTTGGATGTCGAGGCCGACTGCGATCGGCCGGTCGTGCCCGACGGGGTCTATGTGCTGGTCCCCGGACGGGGCATGTTGCAGGCGCAGCCGGATGATCGCGCCGAGCGCGTATCCGGCGCGACCTTGCTCGCATTGGCGCAGGGCGATCGCTTGGCCTCGCATCAGCTGCGCGAGGCGCGGGCACTTCTGCGACGCCTTCTGGAGCCTTACCTGGGTGGGCGTCCGTTGAAAAGCCGTGAGCTCTTTCGGCGCTTTGCCGTCGCGTCCGTCCCGAGCCCGGTACCCGGATCGGGTTCGGAACAGAGGCCGGGCACGTCGCGCGACTCGACGCCTATCGGAATCACGAATCGGAGTCTTGAATCTTGACCAGTCAAACCGCTGCCGGGGTCCTGCTCGGCGTCAACATCGATCATGTCGCGACCATTCGCCGTGCCCGCGGGACGCGTTATCCGGAGCCGATCCAGGCCGCCCTGGTTGCCGAGCAGGCGGGCGCCGACTCGATCACGCTGCATCTGCGCGAGGATCGTCGCCACATCCAGGAGCGCGATGTCGAGCTGCTTTGCGGCATCCTGCAGACCCGTATGAATCTCGAGATGGCGGCGACCGCCGAGATGGGAGACATCGCCTGCCGGCTGAAACCGGCCGATTGCTGCCTGGTGCCGGAGCGTCGCGAGGAGCTCACCACGGAAGGCGGCTTGGACGTGTACGGGAATCGGCCGCACCTTCGTGATTTTTGCGCGCGCCTGGCCGAGTCCGGGATCCGTGTCTCGCTGTTCATCGACGCCGATCCGGAACAGATCGAGGCCGCGCATGCCGTCGGTGCGCCCGTGATCGAGATCCACACGGGGCACTATGCCGACGCCGAGACCGCATCGGCGCGCGCCGATGAGCTGGCCCGCATTCGACGCGCGGTGAACCTCGGGATCTCTCTCGGTTTGCAGGTCAACGCCGGACACGGTCTCGATTACCACAACGTCAAGGCGATCGCAGCCATTCCGGGCGTGCGCGAGCTCAATATCGGACATGCCATCATCGCCCGCGCCATCTTCTCGGGTCTCGATCAAGCTGTTCGGGACATGAAGGGCGTGATCGATGCGGCGGTGGCTGCGGGATCCTGATGCGCGTGCCTCGACCGTCTCGATTAGCGGGGGCGCGGTTTAAAATTTTATAATTTTTAATCTCTTAAACCGCGCCAGCTCCAGCGGTCGTCAAGTCTGCCGGGGCCGATCCCATCCAAAAACATCGCATACCGCACTCGGTGCGGTTTAGACTGTGCGGCGGGACGAGGGGTCCCGTCGGTGATTCCGCTGCGCTATGCCTACCGAGACGCTTATTCTTGTCCTTGCCATCGATCGCGGTGCGGGCCCCGCTCCGCTGACGGAGCACCGCACGAAAGCGGCCGTGCCCTTCGGGGGCAAGTTTCGCGTGATCGACTTCACCTTGGCCAACTGTCTGCATTCCGGATTGCGACAGGTCCTGGTGCTGACCCAGTACAAGAGTCACTCACTGCATAAACATCTGCGCGATGGCTGGTCGATCTTCAATCCGGAGCTGCGCGAGTTCATCACCCCGGTCCCGCCGCAGATGCGCGAGAGTCAGGAGTGGTACGCCGGTCCCTTCGATGCCATCCGTCAGAATCGCTATCTGATCGAGCGCAGCCGCGCCAGCCAGATCCTGGTCTTGGACGGGGGTGCCGTCTACCGCATGGATTATGCCGAGCTGGTGCGCGCGCATACCGAGTCGAAGGCGCAGATCACCGTCGCGGTACGTGCGGTCAACGGGCGTGGCTCCGGCACACAGGCGCGTGTGGAGCTGACCGAGGACGAGCGCATCGCCGGTTTCAGTCGACCGGCTGCGGCGCCGGTCGAGAATACGCTTGCCGCGCCGCCGCCGGACGAGACCGAGCGCTTGGAGACCATGGGTGTCTATGTCTTCGACCGTGGTTTTCTGCTCGAAGAGATGGCGCGTCTGGATCAGGCGCGCCGCGATGAAGGCGCGGTTGCCGATACGGATCTGGCCCTGGATATCGTCGCACCCGTCGTCGCGGATCATCGCGTCGTCGCCTATCGTTTCGGCCAGGACCGCGGGCGAGTAACCCCGGATCGCTACTGGTGCGATCTTGCCTCGATCGACGCCTATTACCAGGCGAATATGGCCCTTTTACGTGCCGAGCCGCCTCTGGATCTCTATCAGGCCGACTGGAACATCCACACCTACCAAGGCCAGTATCCGCCGGCCCGTACGGTCCCGGGCGCGACGAGCGGGAACGAGGGTATCTTCGTCAACTCCATGTTGGCTGCGGGCACCGTGATCAGCGGCGGCGGGGTCAATCATTCGGTGCTTTTTCCGAAGGTGCGGGTGCAGGACGGGGCCATCGTCGAGGCTTCCATCCTCTTCAGCGGCGTGACGGTCGGGCAGGGCGCGCATCTACGCAACTGCATCGTCGAGAAGGACGTGGAGATCCCGCCGCGGATGCAGATCGGTCACGATCTGAAGGCCGACCGCGAGCGCTTCACCGTCTCCGAGAAGGGGGTGGTGGTCGTCACCAAGATTCCCTGAGTGGACGCCGAGGCGCTGAGAGCTGTCTATGCGAGGCTGCTCGACGTCTTCGGCGAGCAGGACTGGTGGCCCGCGCAGACCGCGTTCGAGGTGATGATCGGGGCGATCCTGACGCAAAATACCGCCTGGACGAACGTCGAGCGCGCATTGGAGCGTCTGCGCTCGCGCATCCCGCTCGGCGCTGAGTCGATCCTCGCCCTGGATCCGCTCGAGCTCGCCGATGCGCTGCGACCCTCCGGCTATTTCAACGTCAAGTCGCAGCGGGTCCGGGCGTTTTGCGAGGCGTATCTGCAGGCCGGCGGTCATCCGGGCCTGGATGCACTGGCGACGCCCGATCTGCGCGCTCGGCTCCTGGCGATCAAAGGGATCGGCCCCGAGACCGCGGACGATATCCTCCTGTATGCATTCGACCGCCCCGTCTTCGTCGTCGATGCCTATACGCGCCGGATCTTCGAACGACTGGGTCTGCTCGCCGGCGGGGAGACCTACTAGGGCATTCGTCGCGCCTTCGAGCAGGCACTCGGCCCTGACGTGCCAATGCTCAAGGAGTACCATGCGCTCATCGTGTCGCAGGGCAAAGAGGTCTGTCGGACACGTCCCGCATGCGAGCGTTGCGCACTGCGCCGGGCCTGCGCCGCGGCAGCGGCGAGTGCCTCGGATTCATCCAATTTATCGCGCATGTCGCAGAGGCGTCGGCGCGGGACAGCAGCATCGGAAGAGACCCCATGATCGAGCTTCGGACCTACGTCTTCATCGATTCGCTTCAGCCGCAGCTCGCCGAGTATTTAGGTACCGTCTCGCAAGGCTTCCTGCCTGTGCCGGGCGATGCCTGTCTCTGGATCGAAGTCGCGCCAGGGATGGCGGTCCATCGTCTGACGGATATCGCACTGAAGGCGACGCGGGTCCATCTGGGGCAGCAGGTCGTCGAGCGCGCCTTCGGGTCCATGGTTATCCACCACCGCGATCAGAGCGACGTCATGGACGCCGGTCGAGCAGTCTTGAACGCGCTCGATACGACCGAGGGCGCCCGCAAGTCCTGTCGGATCGCTTGGAAAGAAACGATCCGCTCGATCACGCCCGACCACGCGGTCCTGATCAATCGGCAGGATCGACGCGGATCCATGATCCTGCCCGGCCAGAGCATGTTCTTCCTGGAGACCGAACCCGCCGGCTATGTCGTTTACGCCGCCAACGAGGCGGAGAAGGCGTCGAACGTGACGCTCATCGACGTGCGTGCGGTCGGCGCTTTCGGACGCCTGACCTTGGCCGGACGCGAAGCCGATATCGATGCCGCCGGGAAAGCGGCTGTCGCCGCCATTCACAACCTTTCGAGGGTTTGACCCCGAGCGGATCCCGGGGCGTGGCTACGTCGGCGGCGTGAGCGGATGTTCCCCGGGGGTTCCCCGCATATCTTCGCTTAACAAAAAAAGGGTTAGGTTTTTCGCCTAACCCTTTGTCTTTGATTGGTACCGAGGGCCGGACTCGAACCGGCATGGGATCGCTCCCGTCAGATTTTGAGTCTGATGCGTCTACCAATTTCGCCACCCCGGCAACGCAGCTGTGCAGTATACCCGCTGTCCGTGATGATGGGTACCCCGTCGGAGAAGCCCGTGGATGCTCCCCAGTCGGTATGCTCGCAGCGGCGTCGAGCCGTACGATCCCCTCGGCCCGGATCAACGTTCGTCGAAACCCGCAAGCCGATAGAGCCGATTGGCCTCGTCGAGATCCTTTTCCACGCCGTGGCCTTGCTCGTACATCATGGCAAGCGTGGTGAGGGAGCCGACCAAGCCCTGTTCGGCGGCCTTCTTGAACCAATGCACGGCCTTTTCCGGATTCTTGTCGGTGCATTCGCCCTCCATATACATGAAGGCGAGCCCGTGTTGGGCGAGGGCGAGGCCGGCTTCCGCTGCGCGCTTCATGGCGGTGTAGGCGAGCAGCGGGTTGGGCAGCATGCCGAGGCCGTTCTGGGCCATGATGGCGACCCGATACTGGGCGTCCGGGATGCCCTGCTCGGCGAGCGGGGAGAGGAGGCCCGCCGCGCGGGAGAATTGTTTGTATTCGAAGGCGGTAATGCCGCTCGACAGGGCCATGTCAAGGTCGCTGATCTCTTCGGTCATGGAGGATTCCTCGTCGTGATGGTGTCGGTGGATGCGGGCGCGTCCCCGCGATGGCGTGTCCCGCTCAGGTCGCGTGCATCGGCAGGCCGACGAAATCGAGCCAACGATGCAGCAGTGCGTCGTCGGACGCCGCGACGGCGAGTCTCGGGGACAGGTCGAGCTCCGTGGCCTCCGTGGCGCCTCGATCGGTGTAGAGCCGCGAGGCGGCGCCGGCCTCGGAGGCGATCAGATGCCCCGCGGCATAGTCCCAGAGTTTCTGGCCGCCGTGCAGATAGAGTTGGTAACGGCCCGCGGCCAACCAGCACCAGTCCAGCGCGACCGAGCCGAGGTTTCTCTGGGAGCGGAAGCCGCCGGGCCGAAATAGTGCTGGAATGCGCTCTGGCGGGAGACGTTTCATGTCGATCATCGCCAGGCAATCGCCGAGATTCGGCCCGGGTGCGAAGGGGCGGATGGATTCGCCGTTGAGCGTCGCACCCCCTCCGCGCACGGCGGAGAAACACTCGTCGCGCACCGGGTCGTAGATGACGCCCAACATGGCCTGTCCGCGCTCGACGAAGGCTAAGGAGATCGAAAAACCGGGAAATCCGCTGGCGTAGTTGCCGGTTCCGTCGAGCGGATCCAGGATCCAGACGCCGGCGTCGGCCTCGGCGAGGAGGCGGCGTTGATCCTCCGCGGTCATCTCCTCGCCCAACAGCGGTGTGCTCGGGAACTCCCGCGCGATGGCTGCGACGATCCGTGCCTGAGTCGCGAGATCCGCCTCGGTCACCAGGCTGCCGTCGGCTTTGCGCTCGGCGAGGATACTGTGAAAGCGGGGCATGATCTCGGTGGCTGCGGCTTCGCGCAGGAGGTCGCCGATCAGATTCGGGTCGGGTGTCATCTTGGATCTCTGGTTGACTCGGTGTTCATGCGCATGTCCGAGGGCAGTTGCCCGAGACTCTCCTTGACGGCACAGGTGAGGCGGTCGCGGGGAAGATGCAACCACGCGCGATCCCGCTCACCGGCGAGGACGGCGTGCTCGGCGCACGTTGCAAGCGCACGCCGGCGCGACGGGTCGGTCTGACGATCGAGGTCGAGCAGACGTCTTCGGAGGTCGAGTCGGCCGAATTGCGTTAATCTTGGAGGCTTGTAAACGATCCGGAATCCTTGACCAGGAGTGCGTCGATGCCATTACAACCCGTCATCCTTTCCGGTGGCTCGGGAACGCGGCTCTGGCCGCTCTCGCGAGAGGCCTACCCGAAGCAGTTTTTGGCGCTCACCAGCGAGCACACCATGCTTCAGGAGACGGTGCGTCGCCTCGACGGGCTCGACGAGGAGCATCCGCGCCAGGCGGTAGGCCAGATCGATCCCATCGTGGTCTGCAACGAGTCACACCGCTTCTTGGTCGCCGAGCAATTCCGCGTGTTGGGGCGGCGTCCGGCGGAGATCATCCTCGAGCCCAAGGGCCGCAATACCGCGCCGGCACTGACTCTGGCGGCTCTTGCTGCAACCCGAGGCGGTACGGACCCGGTCCTGCTGGTGATGCCGGCCGACCATACCATCCGCAACGAGGTCGGTTTCCGAGCTTCCGTCGCCGATGCCTGCGTGATCGCGCGCGAGGGCGCGGTGGTCACCTTTGGGATCGTTCCGAGCAAGCCCGAGACGGGTTACGGCTATATCCGGCAGGGTCGGGCCTATGAGGTCGAGGGGCTCTCCGGCAACGCCTATCTGCTCAACGGCTTTGTCGAGAAACCGGATGCCGAGACGGCCGAGGACTATCTGGAGTCAGGCCAATACCTGTGGAACAGCGGCATCTTCGTCCTGCGTGCATCGCTCTGGCTCGGGTTGATCGAGCGGTTCCGTCCGGATATCTCCCAAGCCGTGGCGAAAGCCTTCGAAGCGGCCACGCACGACGGGGACTTTCTCCGTCTCGACGCGGATCACTTCGGCGCCTGTCCGGGCGATTCCATCGACTACGCCGTGATGGAGCCTCTGGCCCGCGACACCGGGGGTGCCAATCCGCCCGCGGTGGTCGTGCCCTTGGACGTCGGCTGGTCCGACGTCGGCGCCTGGTCGGCGCTCTGGGAGGTCCGTGATCAGGACGCGGCCGGCAATGTGCTCGACGGCGATGCCTTCGTCCACGATGCCCGCAACAATCTGCTGATCGCCCATCACCGGATGCTCGCCGCCGTCGGGGTCGAGGATCTGATCGTGGTCGAGACCCCGGATGCGGTCCTGGTCGTGTCCAAAGAGCATGCGCAGGACGTCAAGGCGGTGACCCAGTTCCTGCAGCATGAGCAGCGCAACGAGTATCGCCACCACCAGCGGGTCCATCGTCCCTGGGGCTCCTACGAGGCGATCGGGCAGGGGCCGCGCTACCAGGTGAAGCGACTGATCGTGAAGCCGGGCGAATCGCTGTCGCTGCAGATGCACCACCATCGTGCCGAGCATTGGATCGTTGTCTCGGGGACCGCGCGGGTGACCTGCGACGACAAGACGTTTCTGCTCACCGAGAATCAATCGACCTACATCCCGGTCGGCTCATCGCATCGCTTGGAGAATCCGGGCACCATCATGCTCGAGCTGATCGAGGTCCAGTCCGGGGGCTATCTCGGCGAGGACGACATCGTGCGCTTCGAGGATCGCTACAACCGCGGGGCGAAGGAGACGCACTGATCGTCCGCCGGCCGGGCGTCCGGTAACGATGTCTTGAAAACCGGGGCGAGGACGCCCCGGCTCCTGTAGAATCGTGGGTTTTTCCGAGCGGACCCTAACAGCCATGGGATTCAAATGCGGGATCGTCGGCCTGCCCAACGTCGGTAAGTCGACCCTCTTCAATGCCCTGACCAAGGCGACGATCGCGGCGGAGAATTACCCCTTCTGCACGATCGATCCGAACGTCGGCGTGGTGCCCTTGCCGGATCCGCGCCTCGATGTCCTCGCCGCCATCGTCAAGCCCCAGCGGGTTCTGCCTACGACCATGCAGTTCGTGGACATCGCCGGCCTGGTCGCCGGTGCGTCCAAGGGCGAGGGGCTCGGCAACAAGTTTCTCGCCAACATCCGCGAGACCGATGCCATTGCGCATGTCGTGCGCTGCTTCGAGAACGACGACGTGGTGCATGTCGCCGGGCGCGTGGATCCGCTGGACGACATCGAGGTCATCAACACGGAGCTCGCCCTCGCGGATCTCGACTCGGTGACCAAGGCCCTCGATCGCGCCGAGCGCATGGTCAAGACGGGCGACAAGAAGATCCTGGTGCGCAAGGCCCTGTTGGAGCAGATTCGCGATCAGCTCGACGCCGGCAAGCCGGTCCGCTCGATGGGCTTGGATGCCGAGGCGCTGCGCGAGGTCCGCGATCTCTTCCTGCTCACGGCCAAGCCGACCCTCTATATCGCCAACGTCGCCGAAGACGGCTTCGTCGACAATCCGATCCTGGATAAGGTCGTCGCGCTCGCCGCGGAGGAGGGCGCCGAGGTCGTACCCGTCTGCGCGGCCATCGAGGCGGAGATCTTCGACCTGGAGGATCAGGAGCGCGACGAATTCCTCGCCGAGCTGGGACTGACCGAGCCGGGTCTGAACCGCGTCGTACGCGCCGGCTATCGTTTGCTGGGCCTCGAAACCTACTTCACCGCCGGCGAGAAGGAGGTCCGCGCCTGGACAATTCCGTCCGGCGTGCGCGCCCCGCAAGCCGCCGCCGTCATCCACACCGATTTCGAGCGTGGCTTCATCCGCGCCGAGGTCATCGCCTACGACGACTTCGTCGCCTGCAAAGGCGAGCAGGGCGCCAAAGAGGCTGGCAAGCTGAGGTCGGAGGGGAAGGAGTACATCGTCAAGGACGGCGACGTGGTCCATTTCAGGTTCAACGTATAAACCGCGTCCAGAGCGACATGCGTAGTTTTCACTTTGCGTTTGGCTTCGGAGATGTCCTCGATCCCGGTGAGACGCGGTTTAGAATTTAGTATTCTTAATACTTTAAACCGCACCAGCTCCGACAGTCGTCGAAGCTGGCGCGGCCAAACCACTCCAACACATGACGCATAACGCACCGGGCGAGTCTCCGGAGCCTAGGGGATTTCCGGCGGTTGACGGCGCCGAGTCTGGAACGTATTATTCCGCGTCTTGTTTGGCTACGTAGCTCAGTTGGTTAGAGCATCGCACTCATAATGCGAGGGTCCCCTGTTCGAGTCAGGGCGTAGCCACCATTTCCCTCGGCGGCGCAGGACCTTAAGACCAGCTCATGGGTCTTTCCGCCTTTCGATCTGCAGCGTGATGGGCGTTTTTTGGTCTTGGCGACCTACCCATGCTTCGCGATGGATGTCCTCCGGTAAGGCAAGCCTCCTTTCGATCTCGGTCACCCGATTGCTCCGAACGATGCGAGCGACAACCTTGACCTCATGCTGACCGACTGCGCATCGAGCGCTTCCGCCGGGCGTAGCTCCGGGTGCAAACTCCCGCATAACCCGGCCGCCGAAATCGGGGTTCGCGCCGCTCGCCCTACCGACGACTTGCCTTGTCAGATCAGCAGGGCGCTGTCGTTTCCAGCCTGCTTGCCAACCTCGTTTTCCGCTCAACGCAGCACAAACCAGCCGATCGCCCCGCACGCCAGGATCAGGATGGCCGGGTTGATGCGTTTCCAGAACAGCAACAGGACGATCGCCAGGCCGAAGCCCAGGGTCACGCCGTTGAACCAGAGCGGTCGGTCCAGATTGAAGCTGGCCGTCTTGCCCACGGCATAGACACCCGCCAGCATCAGACCGATCGTGATGGGTGCGAGCCCCCGCTGGACGGCGTCGCGCCAGGGGTTGTCGCGATAGCTGTCCCAGATGTGACTCACGACGTAGGTAAGCATGCAGGCGGGGAAATAGAAGGCGAAGAGCACCAGGAAGAACCCGGCTGCGCCTGCGGCGTGATAGCCGATGATCCCGACCATGCTCATGTTGGGGCCGGGCGCGAGCTGGCCCAGACTGTAGATAGACGCAAACTGGGTGGAGCTAACCCATTGATGGACGGCGACGGTCTCGTGCTCCATCTGCGGGATGACGGCGGTGCCGCCGCCGACAGCCATCAGCGAGAGCATGGCGAAGACGTTCAGCAACTCGATGAGCTCTTTCATGGCGTCAGGGTTCCGGGTCGGAGGAGGGCGCCGGGGCCTTTTTCTTCAAAGACTCCGGCCGATTGAGCCAGATCGCGATCGGCGCCAGCAAAAAGAGCGTCGCGGCGAGCGACACGTGAAAAACCCCGACCATGAGAAAGGTCGGGATGATGAACATCAGGTCCTTCGGCCTGAGAAAACTGCGACCGCCGATCTTGAGCGTGACCTGCAGCAACAGACCGACCGCCGCAGCCGCGACTCCGGCCAAGGCCGCCGCGACATCCGGATTGTTGTGGAACCGCACGTAGAGGAGCCCCAGTATGATCAGGACCGCGACTCCGGGCAGGATGAGTCCGAGTGCCGCGGCCGTCGCCCCGCGCGGTCCCCGCAGCTTGCGCCCGACGATAATCGCGACATTGGTCGAGTTCAGGCCGGGCAGGGTCTGGCCGATCTCGAGGGCGCCCAGAAACTCATCCTTCGAGAGCCACTGCTCGCGATCGACGACGACGTCGCGCAGGTAGGCGACCAGCCCGCCGCCGAAGCTGGAGATCCCGATCAGGGCGAAGGCGGTGAAGATCTTTCCGATCGAGGGCGGCGCGGCGGCCGCGCTCGGCTCATTCGCGATTGGTCGAGGCATTATTCCCTAGTCCGTAGACGATGCCGGTTTTGGTGGTTCCAAGGGTCACCCATTCGTAGGCGTCCAATTGGAGTGTCTTGTAGAACTCGGCCGCGCGCTCGATGCTTCCGCGGTTCAGATCCTCGCGACGATCGAATTTGTACTGAAAGGCGAACTCGCCGCAGAGCGGGCGTTCGTGCTGGCGATTGCGCCAGACCGCGATGGTCGCCTTCGCATTGATGCCGTGGCCGAAATGCAGCTCGCCGACGTTGACCTGCACCTCCTCGACGGCAAGATCCTTCACCAACGCGATGCGCTCGTCCGACTTGGCCTTTGCTTGAAGCAGGGCAGGGAAGGCCCGCGTGAGATCCTCCACGGCCATGTCGATCTGCTCGCGCGGCGTGGCCAGAACGCAGTTGTGCGAATAGATCGAGCGCAGCCCGCCGAGCCCCTCGCGCAAAGGCAGCAGCTCCTGTTTGAACTTGATGCGGACCCGTGCACCGGGCGTGGCCGGGCGCACATCGACGGCGGCGGCCGTCTCGAAATCCGGGTGTCTGAACTTGACGGTCAACTCGGGCAGACCGTCCGGCCAACCGTTCTTGTAGAAGCTGCGCAGCCGTACGATGAA
Organism: Thiocapsa roseopersicina; assembly: GCF_900106925.1. Classification (GTDB taxonomy): domain Bacteria; phylum Pseudomonadota; class Gammaproteobacteria; order Chromatiales; family Chromatiaceae; genus Thiocapsa; species Thiocapsa roseopersicina. Next base: position 137,832 of record NZ_FNNZ01000004.1, on the reverse strand, counting down.
ATGGTTGTTGTAGAGATCGCACCCCGGCGTATCGAAGAAGAGCACCTCGCGCACATGATTGTCGAATGCACCCTCGGCCTCCTTCACATTCACGTCGAACTTCTTCGCCGTATGACGCACGATCGACCAGAAGTCTTTGAATGCCTTGGCGGTGATGAAGTGGTGGGCCTGCAGGATGATCTTGCACTCGTAATAGTGCACGTCCGAATAAGGGGTATTGAGCACTTCGATGGGGTTGTCGTTCATCGCTACACCCGGGCTGGTCAATGGGGCGGTCCATCGTGGTCATTGAGATGTCCGATCCGGGTGGAGGACTGCGCTGGGGGCGAGCGCCGGACCGGGCGACGGATTCGAAGCACCAGATCAGGAGACGCTCCCGGCTTTGGATCCCGGGTGCGCCGCCTGTCTTTTGATTCGGCAACTTACTCCAGAACGACCCGCGCATTCAGCGGCTGAATCGGCCGGTTGTTCGGGTGGCCCATCGCCCGCGCGAACTTGACGAGCTGTCCGTGCGATGCGCTCACCGGATGTTTCATGACCAGCCAGGTCACGCCCTCGGTGCACGGCGGCGTCGTCAACGAGCCGTCGAAACGGTAGTAGGCTCGATCGGCGGGAAGCAGCGCCTCGGCGGAGGCCTTGCTCGCAAGGTGAGCCGTATGGCCCTGCGCCCGGGGCATGGCCGCCCACGGCGTGGCGAGGGCCAGATTCTCCGGGCCTTCCTCGAACATGACTGCGATGACCGCGAGATGGCCCTCGGCGTCCGCGTGCACTAAATGTGCCTCCATCGGGAACGCGTGGCCGTCGATGTGGTTTTCGCTGGGGGTGTGAAAGTGGAACTGCTTCAGGGTGAACTCGCGCCCGTCCAGCGTGATGGTGCTGCCGGTGTCGTAGTCCACCTGGATGGTGTGTCCGTTGTTGACCTCGTCATGCCCGCCCGGCTTGTAGTGGAAGCCGATCCGAGGCAGATCGGCGTCGATCCGGCTTGCGATGTCGATCGGCGTCTGCGCCTTGCCGGTCTTACAGGCGTTGAAATGCGGGTCGATCTCGCCCCAGTGTTCCGGACCGTGGGCGCCGGAGTAGCCCCAGTGTGGCCCCTCGCCCGCGCAGGCGACTCCGGTGCCGAGGATCAAGGTCAAGGTCGCGATCGCCGTGCGCTTCATGGTGTGTCTCGTCATGGAAGGGTGAATCGAGCGCCGGCCAGGTTGCCGATGGCCGGCTTGGATGGCGTCGGCGTCAAACGGCTCGACGATGCTGCGAAGCATAACGGTGTTTCTGCTCGAAAAGCGATGCTCGACTGAGTCTTGGAGATGTGTGAAGGCGCCCTCAGCGTTCTTTGAGTCTATGCGCCTTGATCTAAGTCAAGGATACGCCCGTGCGCTCTCGCCAGACTGTCGGCCCCTTGATTGGCCCCAACGATCGACGTCGGTCCATCGGTCCGTCGGCGCGACAAGGACACCTTAGATTCCGATTCGATTCAGAGGCACCCATGCACTGCAACCAATGCGAACAGACCTTCCGTAAGACCGCCTGCGTTACCTCGCCCGGGATGTGCGGCAAGAGCGCCGATGTCCAATCCCTGCAGGAGATGCTGCTCTATGGTCTAAAGGGGATGGCTGCTTACGCCCACCATGCGCGGCGCTTGGGCAAGTCTGACGAGACGGTGTCCGCCTTCATCGAGGAGGCGCTCTTCGCGACCATGACCAACGTCAACTTCGACGTGAAGAGCTTGCTGGAATACTGTCTCGAGTGCGGGCGGATGAATCTGCGGGTGATGCAGATGCTCGACGAAGGTCATGTCGAAGCCTTCGGTAAGCCGGCGCCGACCAAGGTGAAGGAAGGCACGCAGGCGGGACGCGGGATCCTGGTCACGGGTCATGATCTGGCGGACCTGCGGGATCTGCTCGGACAGGTCGAAGGGACCGAGATCAAGGTCTATACGCACGGCGAGATGCTCCCGGCGCACATGTATCCCTTCTTTCAAAACCATCCGAACCTGGTCGGGCATTACGGCGGCGCCTGGCAGAATCAGAAGCAGGAGTTTGCGGCCTTCCCCGGCCCGGTGGTGGCGACCACCAACTGCGTCCTGATCCCGCCCGAGAGCTACAAGGGGCGGCTCTTCACCACCCGCGGCACGGCTGTGCCCGGCGGCCAGTGCATCTCCGACGGCGATTACAGCGCGGTGATCGCCGAGGCGCTGCGGTGCGAGCCCTGCGAGGAGGCGATCACGGGCGAGTCGACCGTCGGTTTCCACCGCACGGTGCTGCTGGATCACGCGCAGACGATCGTCGACGCGGTCAAGGCCGGGCAGATCAGCCGCTTCTTCGTCATCGGCGGCTGCGACGGCGCGGATCCGGGGCGCAACTATTTCAGCGATTACGCGCGGGGCACGCCGGATGATTCATTCATCCTGACCTTGGGCTGCGGAAAGTATCGGATCCGCGACCACGAGTACGGCGAGCATCTGGGCTTCCCGCGTTTGATGGACATGGGGCAGTGCAACGATGCCTACGGCGCCATCGCGGTGGCGTCCGCGTTGGCCGAAGCCTTCGACTGCAGCGTCAACGAGCTGCCGCTGACCCTGGTGATTAGTTGGTTCGAGCAAAAGGCCGTCGCTGTCCTTCTGACCTTGCTGAGCCTCGGGGTGAAGGGGATCACGCTGGGTCCGAACGCGCCGGCCTTCGTCTCGCCGAACGTCTTCGCGATCCTGCAGGAGCGATTCGATCTGCGTTTGAGCGGGAATGATGCCGAAGGGGACCTGCGGCTTGCCATGACCGCTTGAAACGCGAATCGCCGGCGGCGGGGATAGCTGCGCTCGGTCCGGCGGGCGGCGATTTGCGGGGTTCGACCTCCCGCGGGCTGATTCCTGCAAGGTCCGGGCGGTAAGGTTTGGGCGACTGAAGTCGCCCCTACCTGGTTGTTGCTTTGTCCGGAAACGGCTTAGACGCAGCCGGTCGGTTTGGGCAGTCCACCCCATTTGCAGATCAGCTTCATGGGTCCCTTTCTGAAGATGTCGTAGAGGTCTTTGGTCGAGACCTTCTGCTTCTTGGCGAAGATGCGGATGGGCGGGACGACGCCGTCGGCTTCGTACATGGCTCGAGCCTCGCGGATAAAGCCCATGACCTGATCGGTCATCTCGAAGTCATCCGCCTTGGCGAGCTCGATGGCGACCTCCTCGCTCCAGTCGTCGCGGTTGAGGAGAAAACCTTCGTTGTCGAGTGGGACGCTCAGTGCTTCGGTCATGGGTACGGCTCCGGGATTATGTCTTGCCAGGATGTGGGAACCTTCAGAAGAATTGTGGCGACGCGTCCCGATTCAAGTTGTTACGTCACTTGCCTCGTCAGCCCGCCCGGCCCGCCTGGATCGCCTCCAGCACGCCGTCCCAGAACCGGATGCGGGCGCAGATCGCCTCTTCGGCGGCGGTCTCGGCCTCGTCGATCCGTTGCGGGTCATCGCCGCAGAGCTGCTCGAGGAGCTTCATCGACAGGGGGCCGTGGAAGTCCTCGTCGAGATGGACATGGCGGTTCAGGTAGTAATGGAAGACGGGCGCCTGCGCCTCGGTGATCCGCATCTGTTCCAGAAACTGTCGGAACATGCCGGGGATCAGCTTCTCGCGTCCGAGGGCCAGTGCGGCTGCGACCAGATGCGGCTTGTCCTCGCGGATGAAGCAGAAGGTGGTCTCGGAAAAATAGCGCGACGGCAGCGGGACCATCGACGCGTAAAGGGCCTTGTCGACACCCTGCTCGGTGACCAGATCGAGGAAGCGCCTCGGCATCTCGCCGTCGGCGCCGATCTCGTTCATGGCGCGACAGTAGAGCTCGAAATGGCTGGCGTGCTCGACGCCGCCGCCGGGGAGCGGCATGCTGTCGGACTCCTCTTCGAGGACCAGTTGGTTGATGAAATAGCGCACACTCGCGTCGCCGTGCGGCATCCAGGGCACCGTGACGGGCGCAACCCGTGCCTGCAGGTACTTGATCAAGGACATGAAGTCCCAAACCGAGAAGACGTGGTGACTCATGAAGACCTGGAGGTCCTCGATGCGCTCGATGGCGCCGTAGATCGGATGAGCGTTGAGCTGTTCCTGCAGGGGTCGGATGTGGTCCAGGTTCAGTGATGCCATGAGTCCCGTCCTCGTTATTTCAGTATTTCAGTCGACACTGAATCGACAATATAAGGCGTTCGGGAGAGAAATCTCCAGTTGGAGGCGTTCGGTGCCTGATCGATGTCATCGCGGGCACTGAATCTTCCGATTAGCCTGGCCTCTTGCCGGGATGCGATCCGGGCAAGCGGTGTTGCGATGGAGGCGGGCAGGATGAGGGCTGATCGGGTCGGACGGTTTTCTCGACGATGACGGGATCAGCTTACGCGCTCGCATTCGTCGTCGGGCTGCTCAGTGCCATGCACTGTATCGGCATGTGCGGCGGGATTACCGGTGCCTTGAGCTACTCGCTGCCGCCCGAGACGCGCAACGATCGTAAACGGCTCGGTCTGTTCGTGCTGGCCTTCAACCTGGGGCGGATTGCCAGCTATGCCGCAGCCGGAGCGGTTTGGGGCGCGTTCGGCGCCGCGCTGCTCGGCTCGGGCGCATCTCCTTGGCTCTTCGAGGGCGTGCGCTGGCTGGCCGCCGGCATCATGATCGGCATCGGGCTCTATATCGGGGGTTGGTTTCCGCGATTCACGACAATCGAGCGCGTCGGTGTTCCCCTTTGGCGGCGACTGGAGCCGCTCGGCCGACGCCTCTTGCCGGTGACCACGCTGCCGCGCTCCGTGCTGTTCGGTATGGTCTGGGGGTGGTTGCCTTGCGGGCTGGTCTACAGCATGCTTCTGAGCACGCCTGCGCAAGGCGGGGTTCTGGCCGGGGCGCTCTACATGGCCCTGTTCGGCGCGGGAACCTTGCCGATCTTGGCGCTGGGCGGTGTTTTTGCCGGGCAGCTCTTTCGGTTCGGGCAGGACCGACGCTTTCAGGCCATCGCAGGCCTCGGTGTGATCCTGCTCGGACTCTTGACCCTGATCGCGACCCTGAATGTGACCTAGAATCAGCACGGAAAACCGGACGTGCCCGAGAGAGCGCCTCGAGCGCATTCGGGCCCACACGAGAACAACGCAAGCGATTTCGGACGTGGTTTCATGACGACACTGATTGGCCGCTCCCCCGCCTTTACCCGACTCCGCAATGCCCTGTCGATGGTTGCCGCGACCGACGTGGGTGTCTTGTTGCTGGGTGAGCCCGGCACCGGAAAAGAGACCCTTGCGCGCGAGATCCATGCGAGCAGCACCCGTCGTGATGGCCGATTCGGCGTGCTCGCCTGCACGGGAGCGCCGCCCGACGCGCTCGATCGGTGCTTGTCGACGTTTGCGCAGGACGCTCCGGGAACACTCTTTCTGGACGAGGTCGGTGATCTGAATGCGGCGGATCAGGCACACCTGCTGCACCTCATCGTGGAACAAGACGCTGCCCGCGACGGGGCTCCCTCCGGATCCGGGCTGCGTATCATCGCGGCCTCGGCTCTGGATCTGGATCGCTTGGTTCAGCAGGGCGCGTTTCGGCGCGATCTCTATCTGCGGCTCTGCGTCGTTCCGCTGGAGGTGCCGCCCTTGCGTGAACGGGCGCTCGATATCCCTGCGTTGACGCAGCACTTCATCGCGACGGCCGCGGCCCGGCATCGTCTCGACCCGCCGCGGCTGAAGTCCGGTGCGGAGCGCCTGCTGCGCCGCTACACCTGGCCGGGCAATCTTCGCGAGCTTGCCAACCTGTGCGAGCGTTTGGTTATCCTCCTGCCCGGCACCGAGGTGGGTCCCGAGAACCTGCCCGGCGAGGTGGTGCGGGGGACACCGCAGACAGAGACGGACATCGGCTTCTCGCTCCCGCCGCACGGGATCGATCTCAACGACCTCGAGGCGGAGCTGATCCGCCAAGCCCTCTCGCTGGCCGGCGGGAACAAGAGCCGGGCCGCACGCCTGCTCGGGCTGACTCGGGATACGCTCTTGTATCGGCTCCAAAAACACTTGATCACCGGCTAAACCGCGTCCCGCTGTGCTCCGGCGATGTTGCTGTGTGATGCGACGATTGGAGCGGTTCCCGACAGTCGGCGCCGGACGCGGTTTAGGAGATAGAACAATAGAAAAATTCGATTCCTGAGCCGCGTCCTCTCCGGCGATGCCGGAACGCGCCTCGCCGAGAGACCGCTCGAAAGGATGCATGTACCGCCGACGCGGCTCAGCGCGGTTCAGCAGGGTTCAATGGAGTCGCTGACCGCTGCACCATTTGTCGAAATACCGCTGCATCACCTCGCGGACGTGCGGCGGATAATCCAGAGCTTCCATTTGCCCCATGCCCTCGCGGAAGAAATAGGGGGCGTGATCGGGCAGTTGCTCCCCGATGGCGTCGAACGCCTCTTCCATCAGGACGGGCTCATGACTGCGCGTGGCGACGATCCCGCGGTTGATCAGGAGGACGAGCCAGGGGTCGGTCGGGTCGGTCGGGTCCATACCTTGGACGCGGTCCGCGCCGATGCCCTCTGCAATCTCCCCCATCAGGCCATAGAGCTCGGCCAGCTCATCCGGTTGTTCTAATTGGTTTGCGAGGGTGGCCAAGGCATTGACCACCTCCTCCGGGTGTTGCAGCTCGCAGCCCCGGCGCAGCATCCAGCACGCGAAAGGCACGGCGAGGACCTCGACGGCTTGCGCCTGCAACTTGAGGTTCAGGCGACGGGCGACCTCGGCGATCTGTCGCAGCAGGCCGAGTCCGTGGTCGATCAGGGCGTCGGGCTCCGCGCCTGTCGCCGCGCGCAACGCCTGCGCCGATTCGCCGCGCGATTCGGCCTCGCTCGCACGGACGGTGTCGAGCAACTGTGCAAGTCCGCTCAGCGGTACCTGCGGTGCGGGCTCTACCGTCTGCTCCGAGTCGTCGTAGGCGCGCTGGATCTCGTCGCCGAGTCGCGAGAGCTCTTCTGCGATATCGCTGAGGTCGACCTTCGGGAGCATGGGCTGATCATCCTGGCAACATGAAATAACCGAGGTCGGATCGACCGATCCGGCCTGCGTCCTGGAGCTGCGCTGCGTCGAGTTGTTGCAAGCGAACTCCGACCGCCCTACCTGGAAAATATAGCAAGAGCGTCCATCCCCGTCTCGTGCGCGACCCTACGCCGGCCCGAGGCATGCGCCCGCTGGATCAGTTAGACTAGAGCCATGATAAAAAGCCCCGATCTTCACAGTCACTCGACGGCCTCCGACGGCACGCTCTCCCCCGGCGCGCTGATGCAGCGCGCGTGTGCGTCCGGTGTACGGGTCATCGCCCTCACCGATCACGATACCACCGAGGGCTTGGCCGAGGCGCGAGTCGCGGCCGACGCGCTCGACCTTCGTCTCATCCCGGGGGTGGAGATCTCGGTGACCTGGGGCGGCCGCACCGTTCATATGGTCGGGCTCAACATCGACCCCGAGAATGTCGCACTTCAGACCGGACTGAGCCGGCTGCTCGCCTATCGCGGCTGGCGCGCCGAGGAGATCGGGCGCCGTCTGGCCAAACAGGGCATCGAGGGCGCTTACGAGGGCGCGAAGGCCTTCTCGAACGGCCGCCTGATCGGCCGCACCCATTTCGCCCGCTTCCTGGTCGCGCAGGGCCATGCGCTCGACCTTCGGGATGTCTTCAACCGCTATCTGGTCAACGGCAAGCCCGGTCATGTCAGCGGCGAATGGGCGACACTCGAAGAGGCGACGCATTGGATCACGGGCGCGGGCGGCCAGGCCGTCATCGCGCATCCGGCGCGCTACAAGCTCACGCGCACCCGCTTGCTGAAGCTGCTCGGCGAGTTTCGCGAGTGCGGCGGTGTGGGTCTGGAGGTGGTCTCCGGGAGCCACAGTCGGGACGAGGTCTTCAATTTCGGTTGCGTTGCACGCGATCACCGCATGCTTGCCTCCGCCGGTTCCGACTACCACGGTCCTGAAAATCCTTGGATCGATCTGGGACGTCTGCCCGCCCTGCCGCCCGTCTGTACGCCGATCTGGCACGACTGGCCCGAGCTCGACGAGGAGCCGAGTCTCCGTCGAGTCGCAGCCGGTTGATTTCGGGCCATGGCGCAGTTCTTTCAGATCCATCCTGCGAACCCGCAGACGCGCCTGATCCGGCGCTCGGTCGAGATCCTGTTGGAGGGGGGCGTTATCCTCTACCCGACAGACTCCTCCTATGCGCTCGGCTGTCAGATTGGCGAGAAATCGGCGATGGAGCGGATCCGCCGCATCCGCAGACTCGACGACAAGCACAACTTCACCCTCGTCTGCCGAGATCTTTCCGAGATCACGACCTATGCCAAGATCGACAACCAGGCATTTCGTTTGCTTAAAAGTCTGACGCCGGGCCCCTACACCTTCATCCACGAGGCGACCAAGCAGGTCCCGCGGCGATTGCTTCATCCCAAGCGCAAGGCGATCGGCATCCGGGTGCCGGACAACGAGATCTGCCGTGCTCTGCTCGGCGAGCTCGACCAACCTATCCTCAGCACCACGCTGATCATGCCGGGCGACGATCGACCCCTGACCGATCCCGAGGAGATGCGCGAGCTGCTCGACAAGCAGGTCGATCTCATCATCGACGGGGGGTTCTGCGGACTCGAGCCGACCACCGTGGTCGACATGACCGCGGAGCCGCCGAGCCTGGTACGGCTCGGCAAGGGCGATGCGACCCTTTTCGAGGAATGACCCGCGGCACCGAGGTGTGCCGGGTATAATGCCGCGATGGAAGCCCTGAACCCCTACCAATTGCTGGCCGTCCTCGCCATCCCGGTGCTGTTTGCAATCACGGTGCACGAGGCCGCGCACGGCTGGGTCGCGAGCAAGCTCGGCGATCAAACCGCCTTGATGCTCGGGCGTGTCACCTTCAATCCCATCAAGCACATCGATCCGATCGGGACCATCGTCGTCCCGCTCGCGACCTTCTTTTTGGTGGGTTTCCTGTTCGGCTGGGCCAAGCCGGTGCCGGTCAACTGGCGCAACCTGCAACATCCGCGTCGCGACATGGCCTTGGTGGCGATCGCGGGTCCCGGCGCGAACCTGCTGATGGCGCTCTTTTGGGGCGGCATGATCAAGCTGGGTGTGTTGCTGGTGCCGGTCAGCGAATGGATTGCCCTGCCGCTCGTCTACATGGGCGCCGCCGGAATCCTGATCAACGTCTTCTTGATGGTCCTGAATCTGGTCCCGCTGCTGCCGCTCGACGGCGGGCGGGTGCTGAATGCCCTGCTTCCGCCGAAGGTGGCCGCACACTTCTCGCGGCTTGAACCCTTCGGTCTCATCATCCTGCTGGCGCTGCTGATTACCGGGCTCCTGGGTGCCGTCCTGCTTCCGATCGTGATCGGGACCGTGGGCCTGCTCCCCGGCTCGGCGATCGTGAGAGAGCTCTTCTTCGTCTGATTACGAGGCTGCGAACCCTTGACTTCCGTCTCCGCACACCATTCGCGCGTCCTCTCCGGGATGCGTCCCACGGGTCGTCTCCACCTGGGTCACTATCACGGTGTCCTGAAGAACTGGCTGGAGCTGCAGCACGAGTACGAGTGTTTCTTCTTCGTCGCCGATTGGCACGCCCTGACGACGCACTACGAGGATCCCTCGATCATCCCGACGAGCACCCGCGAGATGGTGATCGACTGGCTGGCCGCCGGGATCAATCCGGGCTCGGCGACACTCTTTATCCAATCACGCGTCCCCGAACACGCCGAGCTGCATCTGCTGCTGTCCATGATCACGCCCTTGGGTTGGCTCGAGCGGGTGCCGAGCTACAAGGACCAGCAGGAGAAGCTCAAGGAGCGCGATCTTGCGACCTACGGCTTCCTCGGCTATCCGCTGCTCCAAAGCGCGGACATCCTCATGTACAAGGCCGGCCAGGTGCCGGTCGGCGAGGATCAGGTTGCCCATGTCGAGCTGACGCGCGAGGTCGCGCGGCGCTTCAATCACATCTACGGTCGCGAGTCCGGCTTCGAGGAGAAGGCGGAAGAAGCCAAGCGAAAGATGGGGAAGAAGAACGCCAAGCTCTTCGATGGACTGAGGCGTCGGTACCAGGAGCAGGGCGACCAAGAGGCTTTGAGCGTGGCCCATGCCCTCTTGGAAGGGCAGGCCAACATTACCCTGGCCGATCGCGAGCGGCTGCTCGGCTATCTGGAAGGCGGCGGGCGCGTCATCCTGCCCGAGCCTATGCCGCTGCTGACCAAGGCGTCCAAGATGCCGGGTCTGGACGGGCAGAAGATGTCCAAGTCCTACGGCAACACCATTGCATTGCGCGACGAGCCTGCCGATGTGGAGAAGGCGCTGCGGACCATGCCGACCGACCCGGCGCGCGTGCGTCGCACCGATCCGGGTGATCCGGAGAAGTGTCCGGTCTGGCAGTTCCATCTGGTCTATTCGAACGATCAGGTGCGCGACTGGGTGCAGCAGGGCTGCCGCTCCGCCGGCATCGGCTGTCTGGAATGCAAGCAGCCGGTGATCGACGGGGTGCTCGCAGAGCTGATGCCGATGCAGCAACGCGCCCGGGAGTACGCGGCTCAGCCGGAGCTGCTGCGCAACGTCATCAACGACGGCTGCGAGCGTGCCCGCGATGTCGCGCACGAGACGCTCGAAGAGGTGCGGCATGCGATGTCGTTGGTCATGAACTAAACCGCGCCTGGCGTTCATGCGATGGCGCGAGGTGCTCTCGGTGTTGCAGCCATCGTTTGGCGACGGTGGGGCGCGGTTTAGGGAATTTCAGGGAAAGGCAACACCGGCGTGTAGGTGCGAATTTATTCGCACACACAAAGCCATTCAGGTCTTTCGGCATGCGCAGTCGGAATGTGCATTCCAGAAAATCACCTTAAAAATCGAATGATATTAGGGTTTTGAGTATGGCGGACGAGGGCGCGGACCGGCAGCCGCCGCCGGGGCAACAGCAGGAGATGCCGCTCGAGGCGGCGCCCTTCGCAATGGTTCGGGGCCTGCCGTTTCTGACCTTGCCCGTGGATCTCTACATCCCGCCGGATGCGCTCGAGATCTTTCTGGATGCCTTCGAGGGACCGCTGGATCTGTTGCTCTATCTGATCAAGCGACAGAATCTCGACATCCTGGACATCCCGATCGCGGCCATCACAGCCCAGTACATCGAGTATGTCGACCTCATGACCGAGCTGCGCCTGGAGCTGGCGGCGGAGTATCTGGTCATGGCCGCGATGCTCGCCGAGATCAAATCCCGAATGCTCTTGCCGCGTGTGCAGGCGGCGGAGGAGGAGGGCGAGGACCCGCGCGCCGAGCTGGTGCGTCGGCTCCAAGAGTACGAGCGGTTCAAACAGGCGGCGCAGGACCTGGATGGACTTCCCAGGCTCGAGCGCGATGTCTTTTCCGTCCGGGTCGAGGTGCCGCACGGCCATGTTCAGCGCGTCCCGCCGGATGTCGATTTCCGCGAGCTGCTCCTGGCGATGCGCGAGGTCATGGCACGCGCCGATCTCTTCACACGCCACCGCGTCGAGCGCGAGTCCTTGTCCTTGCGCGAGCGCATGTCGTGGGTGCTCGAGCGTCTGAGCGACGGCGGATTCCTCGCCTTCACGGATCTCTTCGATGTCACCGAGGGGCGCCCCGGGGTCGTGGTGAGCTTTCTTGCGCTTTTGGAGCTGATCAAGGCGGCGACCTTGGAGCTGGTCCAGGCCGAGCCGTTCGCGCCCATCCATGTGCGCCTGCGCGAGACCGCGGCGGGCGAAATCCTCGACGAGGCGGAACTTGCTTAAACAGATTGTCGAGGCCGCGCTGGTCGCCGCGGGCGGGCCACTGACGCTGGATCAGCTCCAGGCGCTGTTTCTGGACGACGAGCGCCCGTCGCGTGCGGAGCTGCTCGCGGTGATCGCCGCGCTGCAGGAGGACTATGCCGATCGCGGTCTGGAGATCGTCGAGGTCGCCGGCGGTTGGCGCACGCAGGTGCGCGCGAGCATCGCCCCCTGGGTCGCACGTCTTTGGGACGAGCGTCCGCCGCGCTACTCCCGCGCACTGCTCGAAACACTCTCGCTGATTGCCTACCGCCAGCCGATCACCCGCGGCGAGATCGAGGACATCCGCGGGGTCGCCGTCAGCACCCAGATCGTCAAGACCCTGACCGAGCGCGAATGGATCCGCGTGGTCGGCCATCGCGACGTCCCCGGTCGCCCCGCACTCTTCGCCACAACGCGCAAGTTCCTGGATTATTTCGGTCTGCGCTCGCTCAACGAGCTGCCGACCCTCGCCGAGATCCGCGCCCCGGACTTCCTGATCGACGAGGAGTTGAGGCTCGAGGAGCCGACCCGGGACGGCGCGGATGAAAAGCCCCGAGACGACGCTGGTGTATGATCGCCGCGAGGCATCCACACCCAGTCGTAGGATGGGTAGAGCACAGCGAAACCCATCCTCCAACCCGAGAACCTTCATGAAAACCGACCGACGCCTGCCCCCATCCCCGCCGCCGCCTCCCGCCGAGGAGCCCGTGCGCCTGCAAAAGGCCCTCGCCGACGCGGGCCTGGGCTCGCGGCGCACCATCGAGGGCTGGATCAGCGAGGGGCGGATCCGGGTCAATGGCGATCTCGCCAAGCTCGGCGATCGGGTGACCAGCCGGGATCGGATCCGCATCGACGGGCAAGACGTCAAGCTCAAGGGGCGGCGAGACAAACTTCCTCAGGTCATCGCCTACCACAAGCCCGAAGGCGAGCTGGTCACGCGCCGCGATCCCGAGGAGCGTCCGACGGTGTTTCGGCGTCTGCCCAAACCCAAGGAGGGCCGCTGGATCGCGGTCGGTCGGCTCGATATCAACACCTCCGGGCTCATCCTCTTCACCACCGACGGCGAGCTGGCCAACCGGCTTATGCATCCCTCGCGCGAGGTCGAGCGCGAGTACGCCGTGCGCATCCTCGGGGATGTGCCCGAGGGAACGCTCGAGCGCCTCGCCGCCGGCATCGAGCTGGAAGACGGGCTCGCTAAGTTCGACGCCGTCACCGAGCGCGGCGGCACGGGCGCGAACCGCTGGTTTCATGTCGTCCTGCGCGAGGGCCGCAACCGCGAGGTACGCCGCCTCTGGGAGGCCGCCGGTTGTCAGGTGAGTCGCCTGATCCGCATCCGCTACGGCAATATCGAACTCGGCCGGCGCCTCTATACCGGGAACTGGCGACCCCTGTCTGAGGACGAGCAAAAGACCTTGATGGCGCAGGCCGGTCTGACACCGCCGGTGCCCAAGCGCCGGCAGGTCCGCCCCGGGGCAAAACCTTGGCAGTCCAAACAACCGAGCGGCGAGTCCCCCTTCGCGCGCGGTCCCAAGTGGGGTCGGCCCCGCGGCGATCGCTGAGTGATCCATCTTAGTCCCTCTCCCCTTGAGGGAGAGGGGTTGGGGAGAGGGGGAGAATCAACCGGAATGGCTTCGTTGTTTCTGAGCCGTTACTCAAGGGCACTCGGGCTCGATCGGATTCGGACATCTTTAGCGAGGAGTGAGTCATGGTCACTGCAATCGTTCTCATCAATGTCGCACGCGACAGGATCAACGACATCGCCGACGAGCTGGCCGGGATGACCTCAATCTCCGAGGTCTTCTCGGTCAGCGGCAACTACGATCTAATCGCCATCGTGCGAGTCGTGCACAACGACGATCTTGCCGAGCTGGTCACCAACCATCTGCTCAAAATCGAGGGGATCGAGAAGACGAATACACTGCTGGCCTTCAAGGCGTATTCGCGGCATGACCTCGAGGCGATGTTCTCCGTATAAAACGCGCTTGGGAGTATGGGATCTTGTTGGATGGGTTTGGCGTTGTCGATCTCTGCGAGCTTGGAGCGGCGCGTTTTATGTGATTTTTTGGGAGTTGCGGGGTCGGTGGTCGTCCGCAGTCGACGAGTCGATCAGGCTTGGGGTGTGTTGAACCTAGATCCGGCAGTTGAACGGCCCCTGGAGTGCGTCCCGCGCGGTGTCCGGCAAGGCGCGACGAGGCGGCGTAGTGGTTCTACGCCAACGAGTTGCAACGCAGTCGGGCGCCGCGCGGGGCGTGCTCCAGGGGCCGTAGCGGCCTTCACCCAGCCGGTGAGCCGTCAGACTAGCGCGATCGTCAAGGCCGTCGAGACCTTGAATGAAGCACGAAGCGGTCAACTGCCGGATCTAGGTTGAATGGTTCGGCCGGGATCGTAGAGCTGTAATCGACCCGCCGGCCGTCAGGCCGGGAAGGGTCACCGGTTGCGCTATTTCCATTTGGGTGTACTCTAAATGCCATATCGCATTTGGAGTGTTTGTCATGGAATCGCAAGCAAGAGTTTTCCGGATTCCGGTGTTTTCCGGAGTCGCCGACGCCGATATCGCTCCCGGAGGGGGGGCGACGGTATTTCTGCGGCTTGGGCTCCCGACCGATCGGGCGGGACTGGTTGCGGAGAGTCGCCGTGGTTTTCCGGTTGCCGTGATCGAGCGGCTCGCCGAGGTGCTTGATCGGCCGCAGCAGACCCTGCTGCGGATCGCCAAGATTGCACCATCCACCCTGACCCGGCGTCGGCGCAGCCCAGACGGGCGCCTGTCTCCGGAAGAGAGTGACCGTGTCTACCGGATCGCGGCCGCGTTCAGCGATGCGTTGGATCTCTTCGAGGGCGACGCCTCCGCCGCGTCCGGGTGGCTCGGCGAGCCGGCGAAGGCGCTCGGCGGGACGGCGCCGATCGAGCACCTGGATACCGAGGCCGGTGCCACGCAGGTGCATGACCTCATCGGACGTCTGGAGCACGGCGTCTACAGCTGATGCGGATCTATCGGCTCGTCAAGGAACGATTCGCCGATACGGCGTTGGACGGCTCGGGCGCGAAAGCCTACGGCGGACGCTGGAACCGCAAGGGTCATGCTGTGGTGTACGCCTCGGACAGCATCGCGCTGGCGGCTCTGGAGCTGTTGGTGCATCTGCATCGCAGCGAGGTGCTCAATCGGTATCGTCTGGTCACCCTCGATCTTCCCGATGACGAGGTGCTGATTCTGGATGACGCAGGCCTGCCCGGGGACTGGCGAGAGGATCCCGCACCCGACTCGACCGCGGCGATCGGTACCGCTTGGTTGACCGGCGGCCAATCGCTCGCACTCTCGGTTCCGAGTGTCCTGATCCCGCAGCAACGCAACCTGCTGTTGAATCCCGCTCATGGGGCGTGCGCCGAGGTGTTCGCGACGGCGACCCTGCAACCCTTCGATTTCGATCCGCGTCTTGTCCGTTGATCCGATTGCGATCGGCGGGATGCCGATCGGGACACGACCTCGGATGTCGGCACTATGAGCAGACCCCGGTTCATCGACCAGCGCACCGCGATCCTCATCGTGGTCGCCAACATGATCGGCACGGGTGTCTTCACGACACTCGGCATCCAAGCGGCCGGCATCCCGGACGGCGCGGCCTTGCTGTTGCTCTGGCTGATCGGCGGTCTCATCGCGCTCTGCGGCGCACTCTCCTATGCGGAGCTGGCCGCTGCCCTGCCGCGCTCGGGCGGCGAGTATCACTTCCTGTCGCGCATCTACCATCCCCTGCTCGGTCAGTTGGCCGGCTGGGTCTCCGTGACGGTCGGGTTCGCGGCCCCGGTGGCCTTGGCGGCGATGGCGATGGGGCACTATGCCGCGACCGTTCTCCCGGCGCCGCCCACGGCGATTGCGGTGACGGCCTTGGTCATGGTCACCGCCGTGCACGCCTTCGACCTGGATCTGGGCCGGCGCGTGCAGGTCGCCGCGACCTGGTTGAAGATCGTCGTCATCCTGCTGTTCTGCGCCGTGGGGCTCGCGTTGCCGGCGACCTCGGGCAGCCTCTCGGTCTTGCCCTCCGCGACCACGCTCGAGGCGGTCTGGAGTGCGCCCTTTGCCGTGTCTTTGATCTATGTCGCCTATGCCTACTCGGGATGGAACGCCGCAGCCTATGTGGTGGACGAGGTCCAGGACCCGCACCGAGCGGTCCCGCGCGCACTGCTGCTCGGCACGCTGATCGTCACGCTGTTGTATCTTCTGCTGAATCTGACCTTCCTGCGCACCGTCGAATATGATGCCTTGGTCGGTCGCGTCGAGGTCGGTGCGCTCTCCGCCGAGACCATCTTCGGTGCCGTCGGCGGGTATCTCATGAGCCTGGTGCTGACCCTCTTGTTGGTCTCGACCGTCAGCGCCATGGTGCTCGCCGGACCGCGTGTCCTGGAGCGTATCGGCGAGGATCTCCCGTTCTTCCGATCGCTCAGTGTCCGCAATCGGCGCGGTGCACCGACCCGGGCGGTGCTGCTGCAACAGGGTCTGGCGCTCGGGATGATCCTGACCGGCTCGTTCGAGGGCGTCTTGAGCTTTGCCGGCTTCACGCTCACACTCTTCGCGGTCATTACTGTCGCCGGTGTCATCCGTCTGCGTCGGCGCGAGCCGGACCTGTCGCGACCCTTTCGGGTGCCCTGGTATCCGCTGCCGCCGCTGGTGTTTATCCTGGTCAGTCTGGCGAGTCTGCTGTTCCTCGCGCTGGAGCGGCCGCTCCCGGTGTTGCTGGCCGCCATTCTGCTTGGTCTGGGCTGGGTGTCGGTGAGGCTCTCGGAGCGGCCCTGAGGGACGCGTTATCGCCGTTCACGCCCTCGCAGCCCAAACCATGTCCGTCTCCGCTGTTCCGGAATCATCATGCTGACCCTCATCTGCCCCGGTCTGCTCGGCCCGATCCCGGCGGCTCCGGAGACACTCCCGAAGGCCTCGGCCATCGATCGGCTGCTCGCGCGCGCGGATCCCATCCCGACCGGCGGCCATGACGCTGCGACGGCCCTTCTGAGTCACTTCGGCGTCTCGACCGACCCCGAACACGATACCCCGACGGCCTCGATCAGTCTCTTGGGCGAGGCAGCGGACGTTCGTTGCGACGGCTATTGGATGCATGCCGATCCGGTGCATCTGCGCCCGGATCGCGACCGTCTACTGCTTTTCGCGGGCGCCAGTGTCGCGCCCGATCGGGCGGAGGCGGATGCCCTGGTCGCGCTCTTCAACAGCCATTTCGCCGTCGATGGGCTGAGGCTGACGGCGCCGCACCCGAGCCGCTGGTATCTGCGATCGGATCGGGACTTGGTCCTGCGCACGGAGCCGCTCGAGCGTGTGATGGACGGGCCTGTCCCGCTCGATGTCCCCAGCGGTGCGGATGCCCGGCGCTGGCGCGGCCTGATGAACGAGGTCCAGATGCTCTTCTACGGGAGCGAGGTCAACCGTCTCCGCGAGCAGGCCCGGCGTCCGGCGATCAATGGCATCTGGACCTGGGGCGGCGGTAGGCTGCCGGAGCGCTCTGGCGAACCGCCGGACGCGGTGGTCGGGGATGATCCGCTGTCCGCGGGTCTGGCGTGCTGGTGCAGCGTTGCGCATCGCGCGCTGGAGGGATGGTCGCCGCAGGATTCGCTTCCCGGACGCCGCCATCTCGTGCTCTGGAACCGGCTCGGTGCGGCGCTCCTGGAGCGGGATCTCGCGGCTTGGTCGACGGCGTTGGTCGCATTGGATGCGACGATCGCCGTGCTCGAAGCGCAGCTCAAAGGCGGAGGTCTCGACGAGCTCCTGCTCGACCCCTGCGCTGGCAGTGCTTATCGGCTGACGCGATCGACGGCTCGGCGCTTTTGGCGTCGCGCCGGATCGATACAGAGCCTGGTGCGGCGCGCTTGAGACCGGACCCAGCTGTTGAACCGCAAAGAACGCAAAGAACGCAAAGGCGTTCAGGTTGCCATCGCGACGAGTGTGGGTTTGAGCAGAGCGAGTGCATCGGCGGTCGCGAGCGAGATGATGTAGCCGCGCTTGCCCCCGTTGATGTAGATCCGCGGCAGCGCGGCGATCCCGCTTTCGCAGTAGACCGGCATAGCGCGACGTGTGCCGAAGGGTGAAGTGCCGCCGACCTGATAGCCCGAATGCTTGTCCGCGATCGCGGGCGCGCAGGGCTGGATGCGCTTGACGCCGATCGTTCGCGCCAGCGCTTGGGTGGAGACCTGCCGGTCGCCGTGCATCAGGACGATCATGGGGTTGCCCCGCTCGTCCTCCATGATCAGGGTTTTGACGACCAGATACTCGTCGACACCATGCTCACGCGCGAACTGCGCCGTTCCGCCCCCGTCGATGTAGGTATAGGGGTGGTCTTCGAAGGCCACCTTGGCGGCGCGCAGCGCGCGGATGGCTTGCGTGACGGGAGCTTTCGAGCCTTTCATGCCGAACCGCGTTCAGAGTGAATATCGCTCTCTAAGGTAGCCCAGTCTGTCGAGCGTACCAAGCCTCTCGGCGTCGACGCGGATCAGGATATTAGTTCAGAAGCTTCGGTGACTTCCGAGAAGGCTTCTGCCGATGTGTAGGGGCGACTTAAGTCGCCTCTACAGGCTTGTTATGACGGGATCCCGAATGTCGCGAGGCCGTTACCATTACCAGTGGGATGTCCCGGGCTCGCCTTTGAAGGGGCCCACGATATCGGCGGTGATCCAGCCGCCGTAATAGCCGCCGGGCTGTGCACGAACGCGCTCTCCGCCGAGAAAACAGGCGACGCGTCCGGGATAGAAACAGATCCAGCCGGCAGAGTGCTCGAAGCCCGCGAGCGGTTCCGGATAGCACCAGGCGACGTCGGTCGCTGGTGTGGCGGAATCCTCAAGCCGGAAATAGCGTGCCTGACCTTTCCACTCGCAGAAGCTGCGCATCGGCGAGACCGTCAGGAGGTGCATCGCGACGTCTTGCGGCGGGACATAGAGTGTCGGCGGGCTTCCGGTCTCGCAGACTCGAACCGCACGGTGCGACTCGGCCAGGGTCAGAGTTCCGGCGAGGACCCTGACGGGGCGCGGTTCCGGGAGGATCACGGGCGGGCGAGGGTAGTCCCACACCGACTCCTGCCTGGGACCGGGCTCGACGGCGAAGTCGGGTCGTGTCTGCCCGCGAAAGCGCCAGGCGGCGCGGGCGCGGGCAATTCGGGGGTCGTCTTTCGGCATCTCGGGTACGGGCTGTCCTCAGGAGATACTCTGCCACACCAGGGTACGGTTGTTCACCGGCATCGGGTGATCCGCGATCAACTCCATGCCGTTGTCGCGGGCCATCCGGACGAGGAGGTCGAGATCCCGGATGCCCATCGCGGGGTCACGCGAGCGCAGCATGGCGTCGAAGCGTGCATTGCTCTCGCTGGTGTAGCGACCGCCGATGTTGAAGGGGCCGTAAAGGACGAAGCAACCACCGTCGACCAGGACGCGGCCGACCCCTTCGAACATGGCCTCGACCTGCGCCTCGGACATGATGTGGGCAGTGTTGGCGCTGAACACGGCATCGAACCGTTCGTCGGGCCAGCTGCCGGTGACGTCGAGCACGCGCACGGGCGGTAGATTGGGCAGGGCGGCATCGTCCAGCCAGGCACGGATTCCGGGGAGATAGTGCGCGCAGTCGCTGGTTTGCCACACCAGATGGGGCAGGGCGGCAGCGAAGAAGACCGCGTGTTGACCGGTGCCGCTTCCGATCTCGAGGAGGCAACGGGCCTCTTGAAAGAGCGGGCCGATCACGTCGAGAATCGGCCGCTTGTTTTCTTCGCAGGCTTCCGAGTAGGGTTTATCGATCGGATACATGGTCTTCGCCGTTGGGGATGACTCGGGTCGGGGATCGATCGGGATCCCGATGCTCGCATGTTCGGGCCATGTTGGACGCGGTGTCGCCCATTGCGTCATCCCGGACGTCGGGGCACGCGGGTCGATCGACAACCGGCTTCGCGACGCAACGGGACGAAATGGCATCGGATCGGTCCGCGCGATCCGTTATGCTGGGTACCGCGCCGACTGCGCAACGCAGACCTCCGAAAAGGGCGCCGCCGGTGCGCAGGTCGGCACCGAATCGACTTCTACTGACGCGATACCGGGAGACGGTTACATCGTGGAGACACCTTTGCACCACATCCTTGCCGGACCCGTGCGGCGACCTCGCCGTTTTCGCGCGGGCGGGCGAGTAGGCGTCGTCGCTGCGGGTTGGCTGCTCGGGCTCGCCGTCTCGGTCGCCGGTTGTGCGGGTGTTCGTCCGGATCTCCCGGTCGGCGCCGAGTCCGAGCCGGCTCCAAGTGTCGTGCGTGCGGCGGAACCTCCGCGATGGCAGGGCGTGGACGAGACCCTTGCGGACGACGCGCGGCCTTCCGACGTACTTCCGGAGGGTTCGTCTCCGGCGGAGGCGCGTCCGTCCGGGGGCGTCCTGTTCAACGATCCCGGCGCGCCGCCAGTGCTTTTCAGCCAGGATCCCGAGATTCTGCGGGCCGAGGTGGCGGCCGAGTGTCTGTCTGCACGATCCATGTCGATCTCGATCCGGGACGGGCTCGATGCCTTGGTGGCGAGTCTCTATTCGTCCGTGATCGATCCGGCCGAAGGCACCGAGGCACTGATCCTCGGCAACTGCGCGCCGCCGACGGACATCGTACGCGAGATGGTCGCAAAGGGGGGCGAGCAGGTCCTGACCCCCGTCGCGGAGAGGGCGCGCGCACTGAGCGCACCTCGGGCGCGACGCGCGATCGAGACGGCGGCGGCCGACGGGCTCACGCGGAATCTTGAGTTGAACGGCTCGGGCAGCGGTCCGACGCGTCTCGCGCGCGACCACGCGATGGCCTATTTCCCGTCGGAGGGGTCGGCGGTGCGCATCGAGACCTCAAACGGCATCGATCGTCTGTACCGACGTGCGGTGCCTGGTTTCGGCGTCTACACCTTCATCATGGTCGGCCCGAACGTCGAGCGTCTTGCGCAGCCGGATCAGGCGCGTCACCGCGAGCTGTTTCGACTCGTCGAGACCTACGCAGCGTCCGGCGGCGATGCCGAGGCCGCGCCGCGCCCCGACGCCCACGTCTTTCTCATCCCGGTCGATGCAGAGCTCGGCGGGATGCCCTTGTTCAACCAGGTCGCCGCGGATCTCTCGGATCGCATGCGCAAGCAGTTGATCGAGGATCTGCGCGGGCAGGGCGAGGCGGACATCGCGGCGCCTCTGCAAAAGGGCTCCGGTCCCTTCCTCGTTGCTGCCCTCGAGCCGGATCTCCTGTCCGGCGGAGCCGGCGCTTACAGACTCGTCGCGGATCTCTCCGGCCTCGAAATCGAGCACCTGTACGGTGTCGTCGATGCCTTCGATCGCGGTATCGGCCCCGAGCTCGCCGGCCGCCCGGAGAGTCTGGCGGCGATCCGCGATCGACTCCGCGGCGTGCGCGGGCCACAATCCGGCAATGCGGGGACGGTGGCGACCGCAGAGCCGGTATGGTTTTTTATGCTGGGGGGGCCGGGCGAATCCGGAGCCGGAGCAGGAGCGGCGATCGGTCGTTTGATGCTCGGCGTTGCGGCCCTCTTGAAGAACGAGCCGCCGAGTGCCTGACGCGCTCGACGCCAGGGAGTGCAGACGAAGACGATGAATATCATTCCAACCGGTGTGGGCAGCTTGGTTCGTTTCCTGATCGGGATCTTTCTGCTCCAGGGTGTCACGGGGCTCTTGGTCTACACCGCCTTGAGTACCGACTGGCAAACGACTTGGCCGCTCTTTCTGTTGTTGGGCGGCTCGATCGGCACGCTGGTCGCCTTTTGGTTCAATACCATCGTTGCGGCTGATCGCCATCGCACCGTCTCGCGGGTCAGCGAGCGTTTCTCCAAGGAACGCGAGAAGATCCGCGTCAAGGCCGAGCAGATTCGTGCGAAGGTCGGACGCGACAACGCGGTCCTCCAGGCCAAGGTCCGGCATCGCGGCTCGATGGGTGCCAACCTCAAGACCGGCGTCGTCGTCGGCGGTGCCGTGGGTCTCGGCGTGGCCATGATGCTGGCTCAGTTCGTCACCCTCGGGCTGCTGACCCTGACGACGGCCGGAGGTGCTGCGCTCGGCTACACCGCCCGGGTGCGACAGGAGAAGCATCTCGCCGCCAAGCGTCTCGCCGAGGAGGAGCGCATGCTCATGATGATGGACGGCGACCCGCCGCCGCGCCGTTTGACGGGTCGTAAAGGCCGGCGTGCCGATTCGGATGTCGACTGATCCCGCAGCATTCAACCTTAACGATCCGAATCAAGGATCCGAACCGAGGAAGGCTCCATGGCCGAGATGACAAGCTATCCACCCGGGACCTTCTGCTGGGTCGATCTGGCGACCAATGCCCCCGAGGCCGCGAAGACCTTTTACGGCGAGATCTTCGGCTGGACCTCCGAGGATCTCCCGACCGACTACGAGGTGCCTTACAGCATCCTGAAACGCGACGGCAAGCGAGCCGCAGCACTCTACGAGATGGCGCCCGAGCAAGGCGCCTTTCCCTACTGGGCGAGCTATGTCCGAGTGATGGACGTTCAGGCGAGCGCGGAGCAGGCCGTCGAGCTGGGCGGACGCTTGGTGATGCCTGCGGTCGATGTGATGCAGCTCGGGCGCATGGCCTTCATTCAGGATCCCACCGGCGCCGTGCTCGGACTCTGGGAGCCGGGCTCGCTGTTCGGCGCCGAGCTGGACAACACCTACGGCGCACGCAGCTGGAGCGAGCTGCAGACCCGCAACACCAAGGCCGCCTCGCGCTTCTACGAAGACCTCTTCGGCTGGACCGCACGCACCAGCAAGAGCTTGTTGGACGGGCGTTACACGCTGTTCGAGCTCGACGGCAAGGAGGTCGGCGGCATGATCGAGCTCGACGCCGAATGGGGCTCGATGCCGCCGAACTGGTCGATCTATTTCGGCGTCGAGGACTGCGATCGTGCCTTGGCGACAACCAAACGCCTCGGCGGCAGCATCGTCATGGATCCGAAGGAGGTCGAGAATGTCGGCCGATTCGCCTTTCTCGGCGATCCGCAGGGTGCCATCTTCGCCGTCATCCAATTCGGGCATCCTTGACGCGTGTCGGTTTTCTTTGGACGTTTTAAACCGCGTCCAGAGCGAGATGCTCATGTTCGAGTGCGCTCGACGTTTGGTGCATCCACGACCCTTAGCGGAGACGCGGTTTAAGATAATATGCTTTTAAATATCTTAAACCGCGCCGGCTCCAACGGCCGTCAAGTCTGCCGGGGCCGATCCCATCCAAAAACATCGCATATCGCGCTTGGCGCGGTTTAGATCCCGGTTGACCCTATGTCGATGACGCAAACCCCCAAGATCGGATTCATCAGCCTCGGCTGTCCCAAGGCGACGGTGGATTCCGAGCGGATCCTCACGCAGCTGCGTGCGGAGGGCTACGGCATCCCGCCGAGCTACGAGGATGCCGATCTCGTCATCGTCAACACCTGCGGCTTTATCGACGATGCGGTCGAGGAGTCGCTCGACGCGATCGGCGAGGCGTTGCACGCCAACGGTCGCGTCATCGTGACGGGTTGCCTGGGTGCGCGTGCCGAGATCGTCCGCAAGGCCCATCCGGAGGTCCTCGCGGTGACGGGTCCGCATGCACTCGACGAGGTAATGGCTGCGGTGCATGCGCAACTGCCGGCGCCGCATGATCCCTTCGTCAGCCTGGTGCCGCCGCAGGGGGTGAAGCTCACGCCGCGGCACTTTGCCTATCTCAAGATCTCGGAGGGCTGTAACCATCGGTGCAGCTTCTGCATCATCCCGAGCCTGCGCGGCGATCTGGCGAGCCGCCCGATCGGCGAGGTGCTCGCAGAAGCCGAGCGGCTGGTGGAGTCGGGGGTACGCGAGCTTCTGATCATCTCGCAGGACACCAGCGCCTACGGGCTGGACCTGCGCTACCGGCCGGATTTCTGGAAGGGCCGGCCGCTCAAGACCGATACGGTCAACCTGGCGCGCGCACTCGGCGAGCTGCCGGCCTGGGTCCGACTGCACTATGTCTATCCCTATCCGCATGTGGACGAGCTGATCCCGCTGATGGCGGAGGGGCTGATCCTGCCGTATCTCGACATGCCGCTGCAGCACGGGAGCGAGCCGATTCTGCGGGCGATGCGCCGTCCGGCGGCGACCGAGAAGGTGCTCGACCGGCTCTCGCGCTGGCGCGAGCAGTGCCCGGAGCTGGTCATGCGCAGCACCTTCATCGTCGGTTTTCCGGGCGAAACCGAGACGGAGTTCGAGGAGCTGCTCGACTTCCTGCGTGCCGCTCGGCTCGACCGCGTCGGCTGTTTCCCCTATTCGCCGGTCGAGGGTGCGACCGCCAACGCGCTGCCCGATCCTGTCCCGGAGCCGGTCAAACACGAGCGGGTTGAGCGCTTCATGGCCGTGCAGGCCGAGATCAGCCGGGCGAAGCTCGCCGAGCGCATCGGTCAGCGGCTGACAGTGCTGGTCGACGAGGTCGGGGAGGACGAGGTGATCGCCCGCAGCTACGCGGACGCACCCGAGATCGACGGCGAGGTCATCATCGCCGGCGGCTGGGAGTTGGATCCGGGGGATTTCATCGAGGTCGAGGTCACGGATGCAGGCGACCATGATCTCTGGGCGCAGCCGGTGACCGATTAAATCGCGTCCGGTCCGACATGCGGCCTCGGAGTCTGGGGCGGGATCCTCGAGTGCAGGCGCAGCCGGTGCCGACGCGATTTAAGTGATTAAAATATTTTATTTTTCTGAACCGCGTCTCGCCGAGGCTGTCGTGTGGCACGAGGTTAAGGCAAAGGACGAAGCGATTTTGATCGCTCCGGACGCGGTTCAGTGGGCCTCAGAACGCGGGGCCGGCCTTCTTGCCCATCTTCTTCAGGATCACGGCCAAGGGGCAGAATCCGGTGAAGGCGGACTGCAGGAGGTTCAGGCCGACGAAGGCCGTGAACCACATCCAGTAGGGGCTGACGTAGTGCGCAAGCAGGAGCGAAATCAGGATGAAGGCGCCGGCTACGGCAAACACGATGCGCTCGATCGACATGAATATCTCCAAAGGTTGGGATTGCGGGTTGGGAAGGACGAATATCCTGTGGGATATTAAAGAACGCTTATACTCGGTTCAAGGTCGATTGACGTAAGGTTTTTGC
Organism: Thiocapsa roseopersicina; assembly: GCF_900106925.1. Lineage (GTDB taxonomy): Bacteria > Pseudomonadota > Gammaproteobacteria > Chromatiales > Chromatiaceae > Thiocapsa > Thiocapsa roseopersicina. Next base: position 112,984 of record NZ_FNNZ01000004.1, on the reverse strand, counting down.
CGAGCGGATGAGGGTAGCTGCCCCGTGGACGTCGACGCCTTTCCGCGCTTGCTCGAAGCCCTGATGCGGCCGGATGCCTATCCGCATCCAGTCGATGCGGTCGAGCACATCGAGACGCACATCTCGCATGTGTTCCTCGCCGGCGCATTCGCCTACAAGCTCAAGAAGCCGATCGACCTGGGTTTCCTCGATTTCTCGACACTGGAACGTCGCCGCCGCTGTTGCGAAGAAGAGCTGCGGCTGAATCGGCGCCTGGCGCCGGATCTCTATATCGGTGTGGTCGGCGTTACCGGCACGCCAAGCGCGCCGCGTATGTGCGGGTCCGGTCCGGTGCAGGAGTATGCCGTGCAGATGCATCGTTTCCCGCAAGAGGCCCTGCTCGACCGTCAGGCGCTGTCCGGCGAGGTGATCGATCGTTTGGCCGAAGAGGTCGCGGCGTTTCATACCCGGATCCCCGTCGCCGACACCGAAAGCCCGTTCGGGACACCGGAAGCTGTACTTGCCCCCATGGTCGAGAATCTGGCGCAGATTCGCTCCCGCGCCCTGCTGCCGGATCCGTGTGAATGCCTGGATCGTCTCGAAGCCTGGACGCGTGCGCGTTGGCAGGTCCTCATCCCCATGATCGAGCGTCGGCGCCGCAACGGCTATGTCCGCGAGTGTCACGGCGACATGCATCGCGGCAACATCGCCTTGGTCGACGGTGAGATCCGCATCTTCGACGCGATCGAGTTCAATCCCTTCCTGCGTTGGATCGATACGGCGAGCGAGATCGCGTTCCTGATCATGGATCTGGATGAGTCGGGTGCAGCGCCGTTGGCGCGGCGTTTCCTGAACTGCTATCTCGAGTGCTGCGGCGACTTCGAGCTGCTGGCCATGCTGGATCTCTACAAGGTGTATCGCGCGCTCGTCCGGGCCAAGGTCATGGCGATCCGTCTCGGGCAGGCCGATCCGGATTCAGTACAAGAGTCACGCGATCGAAGCACCTACATCCGTTATCTGGAGCTTGCCGAGTCCTACACGGCCCGCACCCGCCCGCCCCGTCTGCTGATTGCGTGCGGCTTCTCGGGGTCCGGAAAAAGCTGTTTGGGGCGCCAGCTCCGCGAGGCGCTGCCGCTGATTCACCTGCGCTCCGATATCGAGCGCAAGCGACTCTTCGGCATCTCCGAGGCCGTCTCCACCCGGGCCTCGCTCGACGCCGGGATCTATTTTCCGACCGCGACCGAATGGACTTATGCCCGGCTGTTGCGTCTGGCGGAGGCGATCCTCGGCTATGGTTACGACGTACTGGTGGATGCGACTTTTATCACCGGCGCGCGGCGCGCACGCTTCTGGGATTTGGCGCGACGACGTGGTGTGCAGGCCGTGATCCTGGCCCTGGATGCTCCCTTGGAGGTGCTGCAGGAACGCATCATCTTTCGTCTCGGCGCAGGCGACGACGCCTCGGATGCGAATCTTCAGGTCTTGAGCCGCCAGCATGCGGCCTGTGAACCATTGGCTTCCGAGGAACGTGCCCGCGCGGTCTTCATCGATACCAGCCGAACCCCTCCATTGGCTGAGGTGCTCGCACGGATCGAGTCGGCCTTCGGCTCGGTGCACGCGTCTACCGAGCAATGAGTACCACGCCGGCGAGCATCAGCACACCTCCCGGCAGACGGGTCGAGAGTCCGGTCTCGCGGAAGATCAGGACGCCGTAGAGGATGCCGAAGAGCAGGCTGGTGCGTTTGACCGCGATCATGTAGGCCACCTCGACCTGTTGCACGGCAAGGAAGTGCGTGTAGACCATCAGCCCCGTCAGGACACCGACGAGCAGCACCGGTCCGGGTCGGCCCGCCAGCTTGAGCAGAATCCGAGGCCGCGGCAACAGGATCAGCAGACAAACGGCCGCGCCCAGCAGTGCAAAGTAGAAGGCCCCGAAAAACTCCGGGTCCATGTGGCGCATGGCCCCTTTGCCCAGGGTCGCGGTCACGGCATAGATAGCGGCCACCGCGAGCATCATCCGCGAGCCGGGCTCCTCGACGATGGCCGCGAAGGGACGTGTCCAGCTTCTCCAGTCACCTCGTTCGGCGTGTCGGCTGTTGAGCAGCCAGGCGCCTGCCACCACCAACCCCACACCCGCCGCACCGAGCGGACTGACCTCTTCGCCGAGCAGCACCCAAGCCACCGCGACGACGAACACCGGGGTAAAGGCCAGGTAGGGCAGGGTGAGCGAGAGCGGATGGTCGCGGATCGCCGCCATGTAGAGCAGCATCGCGGCGATCTCGAGCGGGATCAGGGCGGCGATCCACGCCCAAAAGGCCGGTGGCAGATCCAGTACCGGCGGCATGCCGACCAGCAGCGGTGTCATGAGGAGCCCGACGACGCCGAAGCGCACGACGACCAGCTCGCGGGCCGAGAAGCCTTGCAGCCATGCCTTGGTTGCGGCGTCTGCACTCGCCAGGGAGAAGGCGCAGAGCAAAGAGAGGCTGACCCAGTCCATGGCGCCGCGCGCGAGGCCCGCCGGCTAAGGCCGCGGCTCGGGCGGCAGCTTGGCGGTCAGGACCTCGGTTCCAGCGCCCGGACGATGCGCCTGCTCACTGAGATGGCGTCGCCATGCGCGCGCGCCGGGTTGGCCTTGGAAGAGACCGAGGATGTGCCGGCTCATGGCGCTCAGCGGCGTGCCCCTCGCCAGCTCGCGCTCAACGTAGGGCAGGAAGGCGTCGAGAACCTCGTTGCGCGTCGGTGCGCGACGGGCATCCCCGAAGATCAGCCGGTCCGCCTCTGCTAGGATCCAAGGGTTGTGATAGGCCTCGCGACCGATCATGACTCCGTCGAGCGTCTCGAGAAACCGTTTGGTCTCGTCCAGGGTCTTGATGCCCCCGTTGATCGCGATCGTCTGGTTCGGCAGATCGCGCTTGAGCTGCTCGACCACATCGTAGCGCAACGGCGGGATGTCGCGGTTCTCCTTCGGGCTTAGTCCGGCGAGCCAGGCCTTGCGCGCATGCACGACGAGCGCGTCGCAGCCGGCATCGGTCACGGCGCCGGCGAAGGCCAAAAGCTCGCCGTAGCTGTCGCGATCGTCGATTCCGATCCGGGTCTTGACGGTCACCGGTACCGCGACGGCGTCCTTCATCGCGGCCACGCAGTCCGCGACCAGTCTCGGCTCGGCCATCAAGCAGGCGCCGAACCGGCCGTTTTGCACCCGGTCCGACGGACAACCGACGTTGATGTTGATCTCGTCGTAGCCCCGATCGGCACCCATCCGTGCACAGCGCGCCATGTCCTGCGGGTCTGACCCGCCGAGCTGGAGCGCGATCGGGTGCTCGGCGGGATCGAAGCCGAGGAAGCGCTCGCGCTCCCCGTGAATCAGCGCACCCGTGGTCACCATCTCGGTATAGAGCAGGGTGTATCGGCTGAGAAGACGCAGGAAATAACGGCAGTGCCGATCGGTCCAGTCCAACATGGGCGCGACAGACAGGCGGCGGTCCAGCACAGGTGCGGGGAGGGAAGACAAAGACGTGCCTTGCAACGGGTGGTTAAACGAACAGATGTCAGGAAAGATTCAAAAACAGCAGAGAAACGTAGGATGGGTAGAGCGCAGCGAAACCCATCCTCCAAACCGCCGCGTTTCCGGATTTCGGTCTGACGTCCTTAGCGCAGGCTGGATGGGTTTCGCTGGCGCTCTACCCATCTTACCATCGGTCGATTGCAGCTTCTGCGATCAGGAGCCCTGACCCGGACGTCTGACCGGCTCCTTGAGGGTGACCAGCTCCTCGGCGCTGCTCGGGTGGATCGCCACGGTCGAGTCCAGATCGGCCTTGGTTGCGCCCATCTTCACGGCAACGCCGAAGCCCTGCATCATCTCGTCGACACCGTCGCCGATCGCGTGGATGCCGACTATGCGCTCCTCGGGACCGACGCAGACCAGCTTCATGGCGGTCTTGGGGCCGTGCGCGTTGAGTGCATAACGCATCGGGGTGAAGCTCGTCTCATAGACCGTCAGGGTGTCGCCGTAGCGCTCGCGCGCTTCGGGTTCGGTCAGCCCGACCTTGCCGATCGGCGGGTGTGCGAAGACCACGGTCGGGACGTTCTCGTAGTCGAGCTTCAGATCCGGCTTGCCGCCGAACAGGCGCTCGGCCAGGCGGCGCCCTGCGGCGATGGCGACCGGGGTCAACGGCTCGCGGCCGATCACATCGCCGAGCGCATAGATCCCGGGGACGTTGGTGTTCTGATACGCATCGACCGGGATGATGCCGTTCGGCTGCATCGCGACGCCCGCGGCCTCCAGGTCGAGCTCGCGCGTGTTCGGTGTGCGTCCGACCGCCCAGAGGAGGGTGTCGAAGCCGCCCAGACGCTCGCCGTCGCGTGCGACCAGTGCGAGGCCATCGGCATTCTTTTCAAGCGCGGCGACCGCGAATTCCAGACGCATCTTGATGCCGTCGGCCCCCATGTTCTCCATCAGCGTCTCGCTGATCAAGGGGTCGAAAAGAAAGAGCATGCGGTCCTCGAGCGCCACGATGGTGACCTCGGTGCCGAGTGCCCGCAAGACACCGGCGAGCTCCACGCCGATGTAGCCGCCGCCGATGATGGCGACGCGCTTGGGTTGAGTCTCCAGCGCGAAAAAGCCGTCGGAGGTGATGCCCAGCTCGGCGCCCGGCATCCTCGGCACGATCGGACGCCCGCCGGTCGCGATAACGATGTGGTCGGCGCTGTAGTGATCCTCGCCGACCGCGATGGTCTTGGCATCGACGAAGCGCGCCTGACCTTCAATGCGTGTGATGCCTTGCCGCTCGACATAGCCGTCCCAGTAGCCGTTGATATCGGCGACATAGCGATTACGCCCCGCAACGAGCATGGGCCAGTCGATTCCCTCGGACTGTGCCTTGACGCCGTAACCGGGCGCGTCGGCAACAGCTGCCGCCAGATTGGCGCCATACCACATGACCTTCTTGGGAACACAGCCGGCGTTCACGCAGGTGCCGCCGAGCTTTCCCGTCTCGACCACGGCGACGCGGCGTCCGAGCTGCGCGGCTTTCTCGGCCACGGCCAAGCCGCCGCTCCCGCCTCCGATGGCGATCAGGTCGAAATGCTGACTCATTCTATTGACTCCCGGTCCTGTCTTCGAATCCCTCGCGTATCGGGCGATCCGGCCGTAACCGGATCACCCGTCGATCTCGTCGAGCCGGTCTTACGCGGCGTGATGATCCTTCAACCAAACCTCGACGGCGTCGGATCCACCGATCAGCTTGCCGTTGACAAAGACCTGAGGCACGGTCGCTGCGTTGGCGACGGCCCGCAGGGTCTGTTCGGTGTAGTCACGGTTCAGCACCAGCTCTTCATAGGCGATCCCGGCGTTGCGCAGGGCCTCTTTTGCCTTGACGCAGAAGGGGCAGCCGTCGCGGGTCATGACGGTCACGTCGAGCGGCTTTTCCGCCTCAGGCGCCAGGTAGGCCAACATGGTGTCCGCATCGGAGACACCGTAGGGGTCGCCTTCAACCTCGGGCTCGATGAACATCTGGTCCACGACGCCGTCGCGCACCAGCATCGAGTAGCGCCAAGACCGCTTGCCGAAGCCCAGATCATCCTTGGCGACCAGCATTCCCATGCCATCGGTGAACTCGCCGTTGCCGTCCGGGATGAAGGTGATGTTGTCGGCGTGCTGCGACTTCTTCCACTCGTTCATGACGAAGGTGTCGTTCACCGACATACACACGATCTCGTCGACGCCGTGCTTTTTGAAGACAGGAGCCAGCTGGTTGTAGCGCGGCACATGCGAGGAGGAGCAGGTCGGCGTGAAGGCGCCAGGCAAAGAGAAAACCGCGACGGTCTTTCCCTTGAAGATATCGTCGGTCGTTACGTCGACCCATTCGTGGCCGCGACGGGTATGAAAGGTGACCTGCGGGACGCGGCTTCCGATGCGATTCTCGAACATGGGGTATTTCTCCTAAGGTCGGGTGAAAGGGTTAAGTTAAAGGGTAGTCGTGGCTTATTTGCTTCGATGAGTTGCAGGATAGCGACTGCCCATTGATAAGGAAAATGGATTGTTTGTATCGGTTCGATCGTATCTGACGATAGACGATAAGCTCGATCTCGCGAAAGGTGCCGCGAGCTCGAGCGGATGCTTGTCGTGAGCGATCGACCACGGTGCTCAAGCGCGGCATCGACCCACCGAGGGTTACCTCGCGATTCCGACCCTGATCACGAGCCCAATCTTTGGGGTCGACTAACCCGGTTCAACGGTACCGCGTGCGCTTTGTCGGATCCGGCCTAAACTCTTGCTAAGCTGTAAGGCCATGCCTCCGGTTCGAGCGGTGTCGGGGCGCGGCGTCGACTCATCGATGCTTGGCTCGGAATCGATCCTGCCGGGGCATGGCGCGCGGTGAAAACGCCAGGTTGCATGCAAACGCGAGGCTTCGCCAACAATAAATGAGGGTAAAAGCTATGTACGGTTTTGGAGTACGGGTCCCGATGGCCTTCGATGACGCGATTCTCAAAGTGTCTCAATGCCTTAAAGACGAGGGCTTCGGAATCCTGAGCGACATTGATGTTCAGGCGACCTTGAAGGCGCGCCTCGGCGTTGATCGCCGACCCTATCGTATCCTCGGCGCCTGTAACCCGAATTTCGCGAGGCAGGCCATCGAGATCGACCCGGACATCGGCTTGTTGCTGCCGTGCAATATCCTCGTGCGCGAGGAGGACGACGGAGGTGTCAGCGTCTCCTTCATGGATCCGATTGCGGTTCTCGGCCTGGTCGACCATCCCGACATGCCCGCCATCGCCGCCGCGGTGCGCGAGCGGCTCGATCGGGTTCGCGATGGATTGTCGGCCTAAGCGCGTGGCGGCGCCATCGACCCCGCGCGAGGATACCGAGTCGGCCACGCCTATCGCCACGCCGCCCGATTCGGCGCTGCTCGATACAAGGGTCATTGCCCGACTGGTCGAGGATTTGGGGCGAGACTCGCTCATGGAGCTTTCGGGTTTATTCTTGACCGAGTCGGAACGACGTCGCCGCTCCATCGAGGCGGCGGTCCTAAGCGGCAATCCCGCGGCGGCATGCCACGAAGCGCATGCGCTGAAAGGAAGCGCATTGACCTTCGGTGCCGCGAAGCTCGGAGCATTGGCTTTGGAGATGGAGCAGGCCGGTCGTCAAGGGGATCTCGATCGCTTGACTCGCCATCTTCCGGCGCTCGAGCGGTTGACCGCCGAGACCCAAGCCGCCTTGTCGAGTCTGTTTCCGGAGGAGTCCCGGCATCGGGATGCCTGATCGGTCCGACCTTGACCCGGCTGGTGCCGAGACCGGTCGGTGCGATGCGCTTAGGCGCGCGCTCTTACCGGAAGAACCGCTTCGTCGTGGCCCTTAGGCGCGCCCATTGCCGTAAGGGCATCTGGACGTGGGAAGTGTGGTGGAGCCGAGGGGGATCGAACCCCTGACCTCCGCATTGCGAACGCGGCGCTCTCCCAGCTGAGCTACGGCCCCGTAGGTCTGATTGTTTCGGCGAAGATGCGCCCCGATGCTGAGGGATAGTCAGAGCAGCCGACGGCGCATTGTGCACCGTGCCGGCGTCTGGAAACAAGCCCTACGATCCTTCCCCGCGATCCTTCCGGAGTGTGCATGCTGGATTCTCTGCCGTTGCTCTTCCCGTCCGACTTTCCCGCGATCGACCGGCGTCGTTTACAGACCCTGCAGATCAATCTGGGTTACCGCTGCAATCAGAGCTGCCGTCACTGTCATGTCGATGCGGGGCCGAAACGCGCCGAGTCGATGAGCGAGGAGACGGTCGAGGCGGTGCTCGCGTTTCTCGACCGGCAGCCGGTGCGCACGCTCGATATCACCGGCGGTGCGCCCGAGATGCACCCGGAGTTTCGTCGTCTGGCGCGCGAGGGTCGGCGTCGGGGCGCGGAGGTTATCGATCGCTGCAACCTGACGATCCTCTCGGAGCCCGGCCATGAGGATCTCGGTGCCTTCCTGGCGGGGCAGGGCGTGCGCATTATCGCGTCCTTGCCCTGTTATCTGGCCGACAATGTCGACACCCAGCGCGGCAGCGGTGTCTTTGCGGCCAGCATCGCCGGTTTGCGGCAACTCAACCGCCTGGGCTACGGCGTCGAAGGCAGCGGGCTCGAGTTGGATCTGGTGTTCAACCCGCAGGGTCCGACCTTGCCGCCTGCTCAGTGCGCTTTGGAGGCGGAATACCGGACTGTCCTCGGCGAGCGTTACGGCATCGTCTTCAGTCGGTTGTTGACGATCACAAACATGCCGGTCAAGCGGTTCGGCAGTCTGCTCCAGTCGACCGGGCAGTTCGCCGACTATATGACCCTTCTGAAGGGCGCCTATCGGGCGGAGAATCTCGACGCCGTCATGTGTCGCGATCTGATCAGCGTGGATTGGCAGGGTTTCGTCTTCGATTGCGACTTCAATCAGATGCTCGGTCTTGCACTCGAGCAGGACGCGCGGCGGCTGCACATCTCGACGCTCGGTCACGATGCGCTCGAGGGTCTGCGCATTCTCACTGCCGAGCATTGCTATGGCTGCACGGCAGGCCAGGGCAGTAGCTGCGGCGGGGCCTTGGCCTGACGTGAGCGGCCCGTGTCATCCCGATAGCGGGTCGGTGCTCCATCCGAATGCCCGCATCCTGATCTTCGCCAAAGCTCCGATCCCCGGACAGGTGAAGACTCGTCTGATTCCGGCGTTGGGTCCCGCGGGCGCCGCCGAGCTTGCGTGCGATCTTCTCGATCGCCTGGTGAGGCGACTGTCGGGTGCTCGACTCGCCCCTGTGGAGCTCTGGTGCTCGCCCGATCCGGAGCATCCGATCTTTCTTGATCTCGCCGAATCGGCCGGTGTCGCGCTGCGCACGCAGCGGGGCGAGGATCTCGGGGAGCGCTTGAGCGCGGCGGCGGAGGATGCGCTGGGTCGTGCAGACGCGGTGCTTTTGGTCGGCGCCGATATCCCGGTGCTCGATGCCGATTATTGCGCGTCCGCGTTGGAGGCTCTTGCGGATTCGGATGCGGTTCTGGGTCCGGCCGAGGATGGCGGTTACGTGCTGCTCGGGATGAAGGCGCCAGCGCCGTCGTTGTTCAAGGACATGCCGTGGGGAGGGGACCGCGTCGCCGCGATCACGCGGCGACGCATCGCGTCGCTGGGGTGGCGCTGTGCAGAGCTTCCGACCCTCTGGGATCTGGATCGTCCCGAAGATCTCCTGCGCTATCGTCGCCTCGATGTCGATTGGGGCGACGCGCGACGGAGGGCCGGTCGCGTCGAAGATTAAGCGGTGCGTTGCAGCACCAGCTCCAATACGGCCTTGCTTCCGAAATAGGCGAGGATCAGGACCACGAACCCCCCGAGCGTCCAGCCGATGGCGGTGCGACCGCGCCAGCCCTTGCGAAAGCGGCCGATCAGAAGCCCGCCGAACATCAGCCACGCGAGGACCGACAGCACCGTCTTATGCACGAGGTGCTGTGCCAGCATATTCTCGAGGAAGGCGAAGCCGCTCAGCAGGGCCAGCGTCAGCAGCACGAAGCCCGCCGTGATCATCTCGAAGAGCAGGCTCTCCATGGTCTGCAAAGGAGGCAGTGTGCGCACGAATCCTCCCGGATGACGGCTGCGCAGATGACTGTCCTGCACGGCCAGCAGGACCGCCTGCACCGCGGCCAACGTCAGGAGGCTGTAGGCGAGCATCGAGAGCAGGACATGGATCTTCAGGGGCCAATCCGCACTCGGGCGCATGAAGTCGACATCGACGAACGATGCCTCCAAGACCAGGCTCAGGGCTGCGGCCGGCAGGAGCAGCAGACCGAGATTCTCTACCGGTTTGGTCAAGCTCGACACCAGCAGCAGGGTGATGATGGTCCAGGTGGTGAGAGCCAGCGCATTGTAGAACCCGAGATTCAGCCCGGCGTGGCTGAAGATGCTGTCCCAGAGCAGCCAACTGTGCAGCATCAGGCCGACGAAAACGAGCGCGAGCACCAGCGGGCGTTGCGGTGTCCAGCCTTCGGTCTTGCGGAACAAGCGCATGCCGATCAAGGTGGCGGCAGCCGAGTAGCAGAGGATGGCGACGATGGCGATGAGGGTATGGATCATAGATGAAAACCGATGGGCCTAAACCGCGCCCAGCGCGGTATGCGATTCTTGTGGATGGGATCGGCCCCGGCAGACTTGACGACCGTTGGAGCCGGCGCGGTTTAAAATATTAAAAAATATATCATTTTAAACCGCGTCCCCGCTAAGTGTTGTGGATGCATCAAACGTCGAGCTCACTCGAAAATCAGCATCTCGCTCTGGACGCGGTTTAAGTGGGATCGCACACAGGGCTAGCGCAAACCTGACGTCGTCGAGACGGGGCCTTGCCGTATCGCCTGCCGGTGGCGGGCATTATACTCGGAACTTTCACGACAGGCCGGGCCGACGCCGGCCTAATTCAGATCGAATATCCGTGCGGGCATCGTGGCCCGGCGAGGATCGAGGTCCACCCTATGTTCGAGAATCTCCAGGACCGTTTCGGCGACGTCCTGAACAATCTGCGCGGTCAGGGTCGTCTGACCGAAGAGAACATCAAAGAAACGGTCCGCCAGGTGCGCATGGCGCTCCTGGAGGCCGATGTTGCCCTCCCGGTGGTGCGGCAGTTCGTCGAAGAGGTGCGCGAGAAGGCGCTCGGCGAGACCGTGACCCGCAGCCTGACGCCCGGTCAGGTCATGATCAAGATCGTCAACGACGAGCTGGTCAAGCTGATGGGGCAGGCCAACGAGGCGTTGGACCTGACGGCGCAGCCGCCGGCCGTGGTGCTGATGGCGGGCCTGCAGGGCTCGGGCAAGACGACCAGTGTCGCCAAACTCGCGCGCTGGCTGCAGGAGAAGCAGGGCAAGTCGGTGATGGTCGTGAGCTGCGACGTCTACCGCCCGGCCGCTATCGAGCAGCTGAAGACGGTCGCGACCGAGGTCGGGGCCGAGTTCTACCCGAGCACGCCGGATCAGAACCCGATCGATATCGCCAAGCGCGCACTCGATGCCGCGCGCAGGCATTTCAAGGATGTGCTGATCGTCGACACCGCCGGCCGGCTGCATGTCGACTCGGCCATGATGGACGAGATCAAGGCGGTCCATGCCGCCCTGAAGCCGATCGAGACCCTCTTCGTCGTGGATGCCATGACGGGTCAGGATGCGGCCAATACGGCAAAGGCCTTCGACGAGGCCCTGCCGCTCACCGGCGTGGTGCTCACCAAGACCGACGGCGATGCCCGCGGCGGTGCGGCCCTCTCGATCCGCCACATCACCGGTAAGCCGATCAAGTTCCTCGGCACCGGCGAGAAGACCACGGCACTTGAGCCCTTTTATCCGGATCGGGTCGCCTCGCGCATCCTCGGCATGGGCGACGTGGTCTCCTTGGTCGAGGAGGTTCAGGCCAAGGTCGACAAGGACAAGGCCGAGAAGTTGGTCAAGAAGCTCAAGAAAGGCAAGGAGTTCGATCTTGTCGACTTTAAGGAGCAACTCGATCAGATGGCCAACATGGGCGGCATGATGGGTCTTCTGGACAAGCTGCCCGGGATGGGTCAGATCCCAGATCACGTCAAGAACAAGGCCAGCGACAAGGAGATGGGCAAGCTGATTGCCATGATCAACTCCATGACGCCGCAGGAGCGTCGTTTCCCGGCCGTCATCAAGGGTTCGCGTAAGCGCCGCATCGCCGCGGGATCCGGCACCGAGGTGCAGGACGTGAACCGCCTGCTCAAGCAGTTTGCTCAGATGCAGAAGATGTTCAAAAAGATGAAGGGCGGCGGCATGGCCAAGATGATGCGCTCCATGCAGGGGCGCATGCCCGGAGGCTTTCCGCCGGGTGGTGGATTTCCGCCGGGCGGTATGCCTCCGGGTGGATTCCCGATGTAGCTCTCCGGCGCCGGTCGCCGCGCCGCCCGAATGGGGCGGTGCGGGTCGGGCTCGGGAGCGCGTGCCGAAAATTTCGGCTCGGGGATAATCAATGGGGGGGTGGTCGATCTTCGAGGCGACGTCGCCGACCCCGCGTTTCGGGATGGCTCGGCAGAGTCCGATCGGATGTGCCCGTCGTAGAGGTGACGACAAGTGCGCCGATCAGGCGTCAGAAGATTTTCGAAGTCCAGAAAAGCGATCGATGAATGCGCAGGAAAGGCTTTTCGATCGTTGACTTGAAGTTTGGCGCTCCCTAGGGGGTTCGAACCCCTGTTACCGGCGTGAGAGGCCAGCGTCCTAACCGCTAGACGAAGGGAGCAGGTACTGCGGCGTAGAAGCGAGTATTATACGCGCATCACGGCGCTCTACAAGCCGGCTGTGACCTTTCTCTTACCAACGGCCGCATTCCCGCGCCCCGTCGTGCTCGGCACCGGGTGTCGCCGTCATGAGTGCGGCCCTCAGCGATCAGGAATTCCTCCGAAAAGGTGATGCAGGAACCTTTCCAAAACACGAGCCCGGACGCGATCGCGGCGACCCCTTTGATCGTGCCTCGGCCCGACCACGGGATCTCGCGCGCGAACATCAGCGAGAACGCACTCAAGGTGCTCTACCGTCTAAAACAAGAGAATTTTCAAGCCCATTTGGTCGGCGGCGGCGTGCGGGACCTTTTGCTCGGTCACGAGCCGAAGGATTTCGACGTGGCCACCGACGCGACTCCCGAAGAGGTCCGGCAGGTCTTTCGCAACTGTCGTCTGATCGGGCGACGCTTTCGTTTGGCGCATGTCCATTTCGGGCGCGAGATCATCGAGGTAGCGACCTTTCGCGGGACCACGACCTCGGACGGCGACGAAAACGATCGGCAGATGGAGAACGGTCGGATCCTCCGAGACAACACCTACGGCACCATCGCCGAGGACGCCTTGCGCCGGGATTTCACGGTAAACGCGCTCTACTACAACATCGCCGATTTTTCGCTCATCGATTACGCCGACGGGCTCGAGGACATCAAGGCCGGACGGCTGCGTCTGATCGGCGATCCGGAGCAGCGCTATCGCGAGGATCCGGTGCGGATGCTCCGGGCGGTGCGCTTCGCCTGCAAGCTGGGTTTTACGATCGAGCCGCAGACGGAGCAGCCTCTGTTCGAGCTTGCGCACCTGCTCGCCGATATCGCCCCGGCGCGACTCTTCGACGAGTTGATCAAGCTCTTTCATTCGGGGTACGGCCTCGGCGTCTTCGAGAAGCTGCGCCAGTACGGACTCTTCGGGGAGCTTTTTCCGGCGACCGAGGACTGCTTGGCGAGGGAAGACCAGGGTTTCCCCCTAACCTTCGTCAGTCGGGGTTTGGCCAATACCGACAAGCGGCTGCACGAGGACAAGTCCGTCACGCCGGCCTTCCTGTTCGGCGTGCTCCTCTGGGAGCCGGTCCGGCAGCGTTTCGAGGAGTATCTGGCCGGCGGGGAGGCCGCCAACGAGGCGATGTTCCTGGCGGCGAGCGAGATCTGTGCGCGCCAGCACGCGCTCGTTGCGATTCCGAAGCGTTTTTCGCTGCCGATGCGCGAGATCTGGTCGATGCAGCCTCGGCTCGAGCAGCGTGACGGCAAGCGTCCGCAGCGCCTGGTGACGCATCCGCGGTTCCGGGCGGCGTATGACTTCCTGGTCCTGCGCGCGGAGTCCGGCGAGGCGGATCCGGAGCTGGCGGCCTGGTGGACGCGTTTTCAGGAAGCGAGCGGACAGGAGCGCGCGACCATGACCGAAGGCGGCGCCAAACGGCGTCGTCGTCGTCCGAGGCGGCGCAAGACCGGAGACACTGCAGGTCCCGGGACGGAGCCGACGGGCGTCGTGGAACGCGGCGGCTGAGTCTTCGGCGCGGGGATCGAGCGCGGGGTGGCGTTGCTCGATCTCGGCCACTATCCTCGCTTCATCAAGCCTGACCTTCGGAGTCGACTATGTCTCTCGCGCCGATCTCGGTCGCCACACTCGCCGGTATGAAGGTGAAGGGCGAGCGCATCGCTTCTCTCACCTGTTACGACGCCAGCTTCGCACGCCTGCTCGATACCGCAGGTGTCGATCTCATGCTGGTCGGGGATTCGCTCGGGATGGTGTTCCAGGGGCACCGCACGACCGTACCGGTCACCCTCGACCACATGGCCTATCACGCGGCTTGTGTCTCTCGCGCGCGCGAGCGGGCACTGCTTGTCGTGGATCTGCCCTTTCTCGCCTGCGCCACACCCGAGCGCGCGATCGACGCGGCCGGGCGGCTGATGCAGGAGGGCGGGGCGGAGGTCGTCAAGCTCGAGGGCGGGTCGCCGATGCTGGAAACGGTTCGGCGTCTGACCGAGCAAGGCGTGCCCGTGTGCGCGCATTTGGGACTTCTGCCTCAGTCGGTGCACCGCATCGGCGGTTATCGTTTCCAGGGCCGGGATCACGCCTCGGCGGAGGCGATCCGGCACGATGCCATCGCCATGCAGGAGGCCGGCGCGAGCCTCTTGGTCCTGGAATGCGTCCCCGAGGCCCTGGCCTCCGAGATCGCCTTGACCCTGACCATCCCGGTCATCGGGATCGGCGCCGGTGCAGGATGCGATGGCCAGGTGCTCGTGCTGTACGACATGCTGGGATTGAATCCGGGTCGTCCGCCGAGCTTCAGCCGAAATTTCATGATCGGGCAGGGTTCGATCGCGGATGCCGTCGCGGCCTATGTTCAGGGGGTCAAGGCGCGTGAGTTCCCCGGTCGTGACGAAACAGCGTATTGATGGCCGGGCGATGCCGAATCCAAGCCGATCAGGCACGGTTGCGCGCCTTAGCGGGAAAGGGCGATGAAAACGATTGAAACGCTGGAAGAGCTCCGTGAGCAGGTCCGTGCCTGGCGTGTGGCGGGGGAGCGCGTGGCCTTCGTCCCGACCATGGGGAATCTGCATGCCGGGCATTTGACCTTGATCGCGGAGGCCCGCGCCCGCGCGCAGCGGGTGGTCGCGAGCATCTTCGTCAACCCCATGCAGTTCGGCCCCGCGGAGGACCTGGACGCCTATCCGCGGACCTTGGCGCGCGATCGGGAGCTGCTCGAGGAGGCGGGTTGCGACCTCTTGTTTGCCCCGAATGTCGCGACCGTCTACCCGCGCGGTAGCGAGGAGCAAACGCGCGTGGAGGTGCCGGGGCTCTCCGATGTCCTCTGCGGCGAGAGCCGCCCCGGACATTTCCGCGGCGTGGCGACGGTCGTGTGCAAGCTGTTCAACATGGTGCAGCCGGATGTCGCGCTGTTCGGCGAGAAGGATTTTCAGCAGCTCTTGGTGATCCGGCGGATGGTCGAGGACCTGGCCGTGCCGGTTGAGATCGTCGGGGTGCCGACGGTGCGCGAGTCCGACGGGCTCGCCATGAGCTCGCGCAACGGCTACCTTTCGCCCTCGGAGCGGGCGCGTGCACCGGCACTACGGCGGGTGTTGACGCAGGCTCGGGACGCCTTGCTGGCAGGAAATGCCGCCGCTTCGGTCGAGCGGGAGGCCGAGAACGCTTTGCGCGAGGCCGGTTTGACCCCAGACTATATCCGGGTGCGTACGACGGACGATTTACGCCCGGCCACGGAGACCGACCGGGATCTGGTGATCCTCGCCGCAGCCTATCTCGGGCGGGCGCGTTTGATCGACAATCTCAGGGTGCAGTCCGACACGAATGCTGCGCCGCAACAAACGCTGCGGTAAACTACGCCGATTCTAAGATCGAGAGCGCTTCGTCCAGGGCACGAAGACGCGGCCGGACCGGCCTTTCGGAGGATTGAAGACATGCATCTGACCTTGTTGAAGTGCAAACTGCATCGCGCCTGCGTAACCCATGCGGAAGTCGATTACGAAGGCTCCTGTGCCATCGACGAGGAGCTGCTGACGCTCGCCGGTATTCGCGAGTATGAGCAGATCCAAATCTACAACGTCACCAACGGCGAGCGTTTCACGACCTACGCCATCCGCGCGGAGCCCGGCTCTCGCGTGATCTCGGTCAACGGGGCTGCAGCGCATAAGGCGGCGCCGGGCGATCGCGTGATCATCTGCGCCTACGCCGCCATGACGGAGGCAGAGGCCGACGCACACAAGCCGGCGCTCGTCTATCTCAACGAGCACAACCGCGTGACCCGCACCGGGGATTTCATCCCGGCTCAGGTCGCCTGATCCCGTTGGAACCCGCCCGCCTGAAGACATCTGCCCCGCGCACCTGTCGCCACGAGCCGACCCTTAGACGCCGGACGGACTCCGCCCGACCGGGCGGCTAAGCCAACGCGGCATTCGCCTGATCGCTCGCCTCATCCGTCCCCTGCGCGATCGCCCGCTCGGCGATCGCCTCGGCATAAAGCCGCACATAGCCGCGCGCGCTTGCCTCCCAACTGAAGTCCTGGTGCATCCCCGTCGTTGCGAGCTTGCGCCACGCCTGCGGATCGTCGCGGTAGAGTTGCAGAGCCTGGCGAACGGCGTCGAGCAGTGCCTCCGCGCGTGGCTCCTCGAACAGAAAGCCCGTCGCGGTGCCGTCGGCGAGCGTCTCCGGGGTCGCATGGACCACGGTGTCGGCCAGCCCGCCGGTGCGGTGGGCGATGGGCGGCGTTCCGTATCTCAGGCTGTAGATCTGGTTGAGCCCGCAGGGCTCGAAGCGCGACGGCATCAAGAAGGCGTCCGAGCCGGCCTCGATGCGATGCGCGCGCGCCTCCTCGTACTCGATGAAGACCCCGACCTGACGTGGATACAGGGCCGCGATGGCCAGCAGCGCCTGCTCCGTGCTGCGCTCCCCGGTCCCTTGAAACACGACCTGGATGCGCGGGTCTTCGAGCAGCCGCGGGAGCATGGCGAGGATCAGGTCCACACCCTTCTGCTCGACCAAGCGCCCGATATAGCCCAGGACGAAGGCGTCCTCGTTGCGCGGAAGCCCGACCTCGCGTTGGATGTCGAGCTTGTTCTCCGCCTTGAGTCCGAAGGTCTCCGGGTCATAGCATTGGAGGATGAAGGGATCCGTCAGGGGATCCCAGATCCGATAATCGACCCCGTTGAGAATGCCGCTGAAACGGCTGCCGATCTGACGCAGCAGTCCGTCGAGCCCGCATCCGAAGCGTGCCGTGCGCACCTCCATGGCATAGGATGGGCTGACGGTGTTGACCCGGTCGGAGAAGACGATCCCGCCCTTGATGAAGGACATCCTCTGATGGAACTCCAAGCCCGAGAGACTCCAGAGTGCGGGCGGCAGGCCGAGGCGGTCGAAGGTCGCGCGATCGAACAGACCTTGGTAGGCGAGATTGTGGATCGTGAACACGCTTGCGGGACGTCGGGTCAGATCCTGGAAGAGGGCCGGAGCCAGCCCGGTTTGCCAGTCGTTGCCGTGCAGCACATCCGGGTGCCAGCCGATCGCCGGGAGTCCGCGAGCGATCAGTGCAATGACCCGACAGAAGAGCAGGAAACGCTCGGCGTTGTCGCCCCAGTCGCGTCCGCTGAGATCCGTGTAGGGGTTGCCTTCGCGACAGAAGTGCTCGGGTGCATCGACCAGATAGATCGGCAGGTCGTGATCCGGGTGCTTGCCTTCGAGAATGCGCACCTGGGCGCGGCTCGTCGGGATTTTGAGCTCGCACAGCATCTTGGTGTCGCGCAACTGGCGTGCGGCCCGAGGATAGGCCGGCAGGATGAGCCGCGCGTCGTGACCCAGATCGCGCAACGCCGCGGGTAGACTGGCGGCGACATCGGCGAGCCCGCCGGTCTTGATCAGCGGATGAGCCTCGCTGCTCGCCACGAGGATATGCAGCGGCCGCTCCTGCGCGGTAATGTCCGGGGATAGAAGAAGCGATGGCTCCATGGAGGGTCCCTAAATCCGAGCGAAGCGGTTGCCGGCGCGGCACGCCTGGCGTGGCAACAGTATGACAGGGCTCACGTTATCACATTTGTCCGCGATCGAGGCGCCAAGGCCATGTTGGACCCCTGCACCATTCTGATCTTCGGCTCGACGGGTAATCTGGTCGGCATCAAGCTGCTCCCGGCGCTCTATCACATCGAGGCGGCGGAACGACTTCATCCGCAGACTCGGATCATCGGATTCGGCCGGCGTTCGTGGTCCGATGACGACTGGCGCGAGCATGTCCGGGCGAGGCTCGCCGAACGACTGCCCGGCGCAACCGATGCGCAGGTGCTGGAGCGTCTGCTCGCTCGCATGCTCTTCGTCGAAGGCGACCTGGAGGAGTCCGCCGGTTACCTCCGCTTGGCCGAGCGACTGCGCGAGGAGGCGGACATCCCGGCCAACCTCATGACCTATCTGGCGGTGGCGCCGAAGCACTACGGCGGCATCGTGGACAACCTCGCCGCTCAGGGTCTGAACACCGAGGACGGGCGTTGGTCCCGGTTGGTGGTCGAGAAGCCCTTCGGATTCGATCTCGAGAGTGCCGCCATCCTCGACCGACGCATCCGGCACTGTTTCGGCGAGTCGCAGATCTTTCGCATCGATCACTATCTGGGCAAGAGCACGGTTCAGAACATCCTGGTGTTCCGCTTCGCCAATCTGATGCTCGAGCCCCTTTGGAATCGCAACTATATCGATCATGTGCAGATCTCGCACGCCGAGGCCGCCGGGATCGGCGAGCGCGCCGGCTTCTACGACGGTGTGGGCGCCATGCGCGACATGATCCAGAGCCATCTGCTGCAGATGTTGACCCTGGTGGCGATGGAGCCTCCGCCCTGTCTGGATGCCGAGGCGCTGCGCGACGAGAAGGTCAAGGTGCTGCGCTCCATTCGCCCGATCCCGCGCGAGGCGGTACATGCCCAGGCCTTCCGGGCACAATACGGACCCGGCGCTTCGGGCGGGAGTAAGGTTCCCGGCTATCGCGACGAGTCCGGCGTCGGACACAACAGCACCACCGAGACCTATGCCTCGCTGAAGCTCTACATCGACAACTGGCGCTGGCGCAACGTGCCCTTTTATCTGCGCACCGGAAAGCGTCTCGCGCGCAGCAACTCATTGATTGCCATCCGATTCAAGCACCCGCCGCAGCAATTGTTCCGCTACACGGCCATCGAGCAGCTCAAACCCAACTGGCTGCTGCTCAATATCCAGCCGAACGAGTGCATCCGCATGGAGATCCAGGTCAAGCAGCCCGGACTCGAGATGCGCACCCAGACCGAGCGGCTCGACGCGAGTCGATGCACCATCCCCTCCGAGCAGATCGACGCCTACGAGGCACTCATCCTGGACGTGATCGAGGGCGACCATACCCACTTTCTGCGCTTCGACGAGGTCGATTGGGCTTGGCGAGTGGTTGATCCGGTGCTCAAGCTGTGGTCCACCGAGCGCGACTTCATCCAGACCTATCCGGCCGGATCCTGCGGGCCGCCCGAGGCCAACCGCTTGTTCGACAGAGACGATCAGTCCTGGCGCGAAGGGATGGACGAGTAAGGCCCCGAGGCCGCCGGCCCCGACAGCCGCAGAATTCGCCAATGCTTGATCAGGAGAACCTCATGACATCGCTCATCAATCAAACACCCGCGTGGCGGGCGCTGGAGCAGCATAGACAAGAGATGCAGGACGTCTCGATGCGCGATCTCTTCGCGTCCGATCCCGGCCGCGCCGAGAGGATGCGCCTGTCTGTCGCGGGACTGCGTCTGGACTACTCGAAGAACCTGGTCACCCCGCAGACCCTCGCGTTGCTGCTCGATCTGGCCGACACCGCCGACATGAGCGGCTGGATCGCCCGTATGTTCGGCGGCGAGCCCATCAACAACACCGAGGAGCGCGCGGTGTTGCATGTGGCCCTTCGCAATCGCTCCAATCGACCGATCCAGGTGGACGGTCAAGACGTGATGCCGGGTGTGAATCGCGTGCTCGAGCGTCTCGAGGCCTTCGTCGGGCTGGTCCGCTCGGGCGAGTGGAAGGGATTTCAGGGCGATTCCATCCGCGATGTCGTCAACATCGGCATCGGCGGCTCCAACCTCGGACCCAAGATGGTCTGCACGGCGCTCGGTGCTTACGGCAGCAACGATCTGCGCGTCCACTTCGTCTCGAATGTCGACGGGACCCACCTCCTGGAGACGCTCAACGACCTGGATCCAGCACGCACACTCTTCATCGTGGCCTCCAAGACCTTCACGACCCAGGAGACCATGACCAACGCCACCAGTGCGCGCGACTGGCTGCTGGCGGCTGCGCGCGATCCGGCTGCGGTCGCCAAGCACTTCGTCGCGGTCTCCACCAATGCCGAGAAGGTATCCGCGTTCGGGATCGACACCCGGAACATGTTCGGGTTTTGGGACTGGGTCGGCGGTCGCTACTCGCTCTGGTCGGCCATCGGTCTGCCGATCGCGTTGGCGGTCGGCTACGAGCGCTTCGTGGAGCTGCTCGAAGGCGCCTTCGCGATGGACGAGCATTTCCGAACCGCCCCGCCGGCGGAGAACATGCCCGTCGTGCTGGGTCTGCTGGGGGTCTGGTATGCCAATTTTTGGGGTGCCCGAACGCATGCCGTCCTGCCCTACGATCAGTATCTGAGGCTTTTGCCGGCTTATCTTCAGCAAGGCGATATGGAAAGCAACGGCAAAGGCGTCACCCGCGAGGGTGTCGCGGTGGACTACACCACCGGCCCGGTCGTTTGGGGCGAGCCGGGCACCGACGGGCAACATGCCTTCTACCAGCTCATCCATCAGGGCACGCAACTGATCCCGGCGGATTTCATCGGCGCGATCAAGAGTCACAACGAGCTCGGGGATCATCACCCGAAGCTCATGGCGAACTTCTTCGCGCAAACCGAGGCCCTGATGCGCGGGCGGACGGAGGAGGAGGCGCTCGCCGAGATGCTGAGCGCCGGCGTTCCGAAGGGCCGGGCGCAATTTCTGGCGCGGCACAGAACCTTTCCCGGCAGCCGTCCGACCAACAGCATCCTGATGGAGCGCTTGACGCCCTTTACGTTGGGTGCCTTGATCGCACTCTACGAGCATCGGATCTTCGTACAGGGCGTGCTCTGGGGGATCAACTCCTTCGATCAATGGGGCGTGGAGCTCGGCAAGCAACTGGCCGGTGTCATCCTCGGCGAGCTGTCCGATGGGCGTGTTTCCGCGGATCACGATGAATCGACGCGCGCCCTGTTGAACGACTTCATACAGGGCCGTCGCGTCTGATGTGAGCGCACCGCCCCGCGGTGTCGACACGGGGCGCCGTTCGGGTGTCGACCGAGGAGACCGCGCGGTGACCCGACCCGGCGCGCGTCCCTCGGCGAGCGTCCCCTGGCGAGGATGCTCGCGGGCTGAACCCCGGCGCGGGCGCGCTGTCTTCTAAGCCGGCGCGGCATCTTGGTGCTAGTCTCTATGCATCGGCGTGGGGCATGTGTTGCCTACCACCGACGCGTGCGAATCAGGATGCCCGGCGGCATCTCGGCTGAACCAGTTCGGCCGAGATGGCTCTATACCGCTCGTGGGGCGCGCGTGGTGCCATTAGACGGGTCCGATCGGCGCCGCGGACTTTCCTGCGAGTGGATGCGCTATTTTAGTGCGAGAGTTGGTCGCGCCGGTGCGCCGGTGTCCCGAGTTGGACCCGGCCAGGCCCCGGCGCGGTGCAGACGCAGCGTTCCGCCCCATGGCGCGTATATTGCTGACATTCGAAGTTAAGCCTTGTCTTTCCCACAGTTCGCCCCGAGCAATACACCGAGGTGAGATGCGGTCGACAATGGGTCGGGCGAGCAACATCAGCTTCCGAGCGAGGTAACATGTATGTCGATCTTCGAACGCTACCAGGCACGCTACGAGGCATCCCGCGAGGAGGTGCTGAGCCTGGACGAGTACTTGCAACTGTGCAAGTCCGACCCGAGCGCCTATGCCGGGGCGGCGCAGCGGTTGCTGACGGCGATCGGTGAGCCGGAGCTCGTCAATACCCGCGACGATCCGAGGCTCAGTCGCATCTTCCAAAACAAGATGATTCGACGGTATCCCGCATTCTCCGAGTTCTACGGGATGGAGGAGGCAATCGAGCACTTGGTCTCGTACCTCAAGCACGCGGCTCAAGGTCTCGAAGAGAAGAAGCAGATCCTTTACCTGCTTGGACCGGTCGGCGGCGGCAAGTCCTCTCTCGCCGAGAAGCTCAAGGAGCTCATGGAGGAACGACCCTTCTACGCGATTCACGGTTCGCCCGTGTTCGAGTCACCGCTCGGATTGTTTTCGGCGGAAGAAGACGGCCCTATCCTCGAAGAGGACTACGGGATTCCGTCGCGCTACCTGCGCACTATCATGTCGCCTTGGGCCGTCAAGCGCCTGCAGGAATACCGCGGCGACATTACGCAATTCAAAGTCGTCAAGCTCTACCCGTCGGTTCTCGAGCAGGTTGCGATCGCCAAAACGGAGCCCGGCGACGAGAACAATCAAGATATCTCCTCGCTGGTCGGCAAGGTCGATATCCGGCAGTTGGAGCGATTCGCTCAACACGACGCGGATGCCTACAGCTATTCCGGTGCACTGTGCCGCGCGAACCAAGGTGTGATGGAGTTCGTCGAGATGTTCAAAGCACCGATCAAGGTGCTGCATCCGCTCCTCACCGCAACGCAGGAAGGAAACTACAACGGGACCGAGGGTCTTTCCGCCTTGCCGTTTCAAGGCATCATCCTCGCCCACTCCAACGAGTCGGAATGGCAGAGCTTTCGCAACAACAAGAACAACGAGGCGTTCCTCGACCGCGTCTTTATCGTCAAGGTTCCTTATTGCCTGCGCGTCAACGAGGAGACACAGATCTACGAGAAGCTGCTCTACAACAGCTCGCTCGCCGATGCGCCCTGTGCGCCGGGAACCTTGTCCATGATGGCCCAGTTCTCGGTGCTGACGCGCCTGAAGGAGCCGGAAAACTCAAGTATCTTTTCGAAGATGCGTGTCTACAACGGCGAAAACCTCAAGGACACCGATCCGAAGGCCAAGTCCATGCAGGAGTATCGGGACTACGCCGGGGTCGACGAAGGGATGTCGGGAATCTCGACACGCTTTGCCTTCAAGATCCTCTCGCAGGTCTTCAACTTCGATCACAGCGAGGTTGCGGCCAATCCCGTTCACCTGTTGTATGTGCTCGAGCGCCAGATCACGCGTGAGCAGCTGCCTCCGGAAACCCATGAACGCTATCTGAGTTTCCTCAAGCAGTACCTCGCGCCTCGGTATGCGGAGTTCATTGGCAAGGAGCTTCAGACGGCCTATCTGGAGTCGTACGCGGAATACGGCCAAAATATCTTCGATCGCTACGTGACCTACGCGGATTACTGGATTCAGGATCAGGAGTATCGCGACCCGGATACGGGCGAGATGATGAATCGCAGCGGTCTGAACGAAGAGCTGGAAAAGATCGAGAAGCCTGCGGGGATCTCCAACCCCAAGGATTTCCGAAACGAGATTGTGAACTTCGTTCTACGGGCACGCGCGAACAACGGCGGCGCCAATCCGAAGTGGACCAGCTACGAGAAGCTGCGTGTCGTCATCGAGAAGAAGATGTTCTCCAATACCGAGGAGCTTCTGCCTGTCATTTCCTTCAACGCAAAGGCGTCGGTCGACGAGCAGAAGAAGCACGATCAGTTCGTCGATCGTATGACGGAAAAGGGCTATACGCCGAAGCAGGTCAGGCTTCTGTCGGAGTGGTATCTGCGGGTTCGCAAATCGCAGTAAATGTGACGAGGAGACGCCGATCAGAGCGGCGTCTCGATGGTCGGATGACTCTCACTGCGAGGACAGGCCGCCTCGGTTCCGTCCGGCGGGGCTGCATCGGTTGAATGGCCGTCGCGCCCCGCAGCATAATGCCGGCTTCGAAACCCGCAAAGGGAGAGAGCGATGAAGAAGTTGACCGCAGGCGCGGGCGAGGGCTTGCGCGGTTAGTCGTTGTTTCATCCAGCCGAGTAGGCAAGGGTCCTTATGTCACACTTCATCGACCGTCGACTGAACGGTAAGAACAAGAGCACGGTCAATAGACAGCGTTTCTTGAAGCGATATAAGTCGCAACTCAAACGCTCGGTCGCCGATGCCGTGAATAAACGCAGCATTACCGATATCGCCTCGGGCGAGCGTGTGGGTATTCCGTCGAAGGACATCTCCGAGCCGGTGTTTCATCACGGCAAAGGCGGTATCCGGGACATGGTGCATCCCGGCAACAAGGACTTCGTCACCGGGGATCGGATCCGGCGTCCGGAAGGCGGAGGCGGAGAGGGTTCGGGTCAAGGCAAGGCAGGGAAGGGCGGAAAAGGCGATGACGACTTCGTGTTCGAGCTTTCGCGCGAAGAGTTCATGGACCTTTTGTTCGACGACCTTGAACTCCCCAATCTGGTGCGGAACCAGTTGATGGGAACGACCGAGTTCAAGACGGTGAGGGCCGGTTATTCGACCGACGGATCACCCTCCAATATCGACGTCGTACGCTCTCTCAAGGGAGCTATTGCACGGCGGACGGCAATAGGGGCGCCGCTGCGTGCGCGTGCGCGCGAACTCGAGGAGGAGCTTCAGACACTGCTCGACAGCGGCATCGACGAAACGGATTCACGCGTGCGCGAGATTCGCGAAGAGATTGATCGGCTGCGCACCAGGATCGCAGCACTGCCCTTCATCGACACCTTCGACCTGCGTTATCAGAGCTTCACGAAGCTCCCCGAGCCGACGAGCAAAGCGGTGATGGTCTGCATCATGGACGTCTCGGGCTCGATGGATCAGGTCCGCAAGAATCTCGCGAAGCGATTCTTTATCCTGCTGTATCTGTTCCTCCAACGCAACTACGACAAGATCGAAGTCGTCTTCATTCGCCATCATACGATTGCCCAAGAGGTCGACGAGCAAGAGTTCTTCTATTCGCGCGAGACCGGCGGTACTGTCGTGTCGAGTGCGTTGAATCTGGCCTACGATATCCTGAAGGAGCGCTACGACTCTTCGGTATGGAACATCTATGCCGCGCAGGCGTCGGACGGCGACAATTGGGATTCCGACTCGACGGTCTGTCGTGATCTGCTGGTGGAGAAGCTGATGCCGTTGATGCGCTATTTCGCTTATGTCGAGATCACCCCGCGCCAGCATCAAAGCCTCTGGTACGCCTACCAAGATGTCAGGGCCGTGCACCGGCACTTTGCGATGCAGGAGATCGACGGTCCCGAGGATATCTTTCCCGTGTTCAGGGAGCTGTTCAGGAGGCAGGAGGCATGAGCAAGAATCTCATCTCGGATTCTTCGGAATGGTCGTTCCCTCTGCTCGAGAGGTTCGATCGGGAGATCGGCCGTCTCGCCCACGACATCTACGGCTTGGATACCTACGCCAATCAGATCGAGGTCATCAGCTCCGAGCAGATGATCGACGCCTATTCTTCGGTCGGTCTGCCCATCAATTATCCGCACTGGTCGTTCGGTAAACAGTTCGTCGCCACCGAGCAGACCTATCGACGCGGTCAGATGGGATTGGCCTACGAGATCGTGATCAACTCCGATCCCTGTATCGCCTACCTCATGGAGGAGAACACGCTGCCGATGCAGGCGCTCGTCATCGCGCACGCTTGTTACGGCCACAATAGCTTCTTCAAAGGTAACTATCTCTTCCGCACCTGGACCAGCGCCGATGCGATTATCGACTACCTGGTCTTCGCGCGGCGGTACATCGCAGAATGCGAGGAGCGTTACGGCGAGGCCGAGGTGGAGATGTTGCTCGACTCTTGCCATGCTTTGATGAATCACGGCGTCGACCGCTACAAGCGACCGACACCCCTGACCCTCGCCGAGGAACAACGCAGGCAAAAAGATCGGGCCGCATATCTGCAATCGATGGTCAATGATTTGTGGCGGACCTTGCCGACCTTCGATGCCGACGGCAGCGGAGAGCAGGACGTGCGATGGCCGGAGGAGCCGCAGGAGAACCTGCTCTACTTCATCGAAAAGAATGCGCCGCTGCTCGAGCCTTGGCAACGCGAGATCGTGCGGATCGTCCGTAAGCTGGGCCAATATTTCTATCCGCAGCGCCAAACCCAGGTCATGAACGAGGGCTGGGCAACCTTTTGGCACTACACGCTCATGAATCATCTGTACGACGACGGCTTCGTCACCGATGGATTCATGATTGAGTTCCTGCAATCGCATACCGGCGTGGTCTTTCAGCCCACGTTCGACGTGCCCTATTACAACGGGATCAATCCATACGCGCTCGGCTTTGCGATGATGCGCGATATCCGGAGGATCTGCGATCAGCCGACGGACGAGGATCGTCACTGGTTTCCGGACATTGCCGGCGGTGACTGGGTGAAGGTCTTGGACTTCGCCATGCGTAACTTCAAGGACGAGAGTTTTGTTGCACAGTATCTTTCGCCGACGGTGATGCGTGATCTACGATTGTTTGCAATCTCGGACGACGACCGCGAAGAGCACCTCGAAGTCACGGCCATTCACGAGGAGCAGGGGTACCGCGCATTGCGCCAATCACTGGCCGAACAATACAATCTGGGATCACGGGAGCCGAACATTCAGGTATTCAACGTCGATCGTCGCGGCGACCGTTCCATGACCTTGCGGCACTATCGGCACAATCGCCGGCCTTTGGGTGATTCGGTCGAGGAGATGCTGCGCCATATCAGGCGATTGTGGGGTTTTACGGTGCGCCTGGAGACCCTGGACGAAAACGGCAGAACGCAATTGATCGGCGAATGTTGATCGGCCAATATTGAGCGGCCAGTGTTGATCGGCCTGGGGGCCGGACCTGAGGGATACCCGGTATGCGTTGCCGTTTGGTTGGTCTGTTTTGGTTCTTGGCTGTCGTCTCCGCACCGGCATCTACGGATGGATTGCTGCGCCCGACGCTCGACTCTATCCGCGACGCTCGAACCGTCGCTGTCGAGGGTGTGCCCTTCTTGTCCGGTCGATTGCTGGCGGAGTTCTACGCGCAGCGCGGAGACGTCTTGGTCTGGGTCGACCCGGCGCGGATTTCGGGGCTCTTGGGCCTCGCGCAGCGCAGCGTGTCCGAAGGCTTCCGACCCGAGGATTTCCATGTCGAAAGTCTGCGTCGACTCGGCGATCCGGGTGTCCTCGAATCCCTGACCGGCAACGCACGTATTGCAGCCGATCTCGTCCTTAGCGATGCCTTGGCGCGTTATGTTCACCACCATCGTTACGGCAAGCTCGACCCGATTGCCGTCGATTCGAAATGGCACGACAGACCTCCCGCGTCCGGCGAGGTCCTTTTGGCCGATATGCACCTTGCACTCGGCGGCAAGGATCTCGAACAGAGCTTGAGCGCGCTTTTCCCCCGTCCCTTCTGGTACGACGACCTGAAGAACGCGCTGCAGCGCTTTACCGCTCAGACCGCTCTCGCGGGCCTACCGCCTCTGCCGGCCGGTTCGAATCTTGTCCAAGGGAGCCGGCATCCGCGCGTCGCGATGCTGCGTGAGCGACTCGCGCGTATCGATGGCGCGGCGGTTCCGGGGTCATCCGACGCCGATCTCTTCGACACTGCACTTCACGAGTCCGTGGTGTCTTTTCAGCGGCGATCGGGCCTGACGGCCGACGGCGTCGTGGGTCCTTCGACCCTCGCTGCGCTCAACGGACACGGCGACGAGACGAAGGCCGAGCAAATCCGGATCAACCTGGAGCGGATGCGCTGGCTCTATCAGGACCTGCCTGAAGATTATGTTTTCGTCGATGTGGCCGCGTACAAGGTTCACTTGGCACGCGGCGGTGACTTTGTCTGGTCGACGCGCGTCATCGTCGGGACGCCCGAGACCCAAACGCCGATGTTTCGCGACACCATGGACCACTTGGTCTTCAATCCGACCTGGACGGTGCCCGTGTCCATTCAGAAGAAGATGGGCAGGGTCTCCGGCGACTATCGATTGGTCGATCGACGAACCGGCAAGCAGGTCGGCGGGGGGAATGCCGGTGATTATACGCGATATAGGCTTGTCCAGGCGCCTGGCCCAAAAAACGCCCTCGGCCGGGTCAAGTTCATGTTCCCGAACAGCCATGCGATCTATCTCCACGACACGCCGGGAAAGGCCGCGTTCGGCCGCCAGGCGCGCGCATTGAGCAACGGTTGCGTCAGGGTGGAGGACCCGCTGGCGCTCGCGGAGGCGATTCTCGACCAGCCCGGCTGGGATCGCTCCGGGATCGATCGCGTGGTCGAGCGCGGACGGACGCGCTACGTCGACCTCGCGGATACCTTGCCGGTGCTGCTCTACTATTTGACGGCCTTCGCGGACGAGCAGGGCAAGGTCGGCTTCCGACAGGATATCTACGGGCGTGACGAGTCCTTGCGTACCGCCTTTTCGGGGCCGGTTTTGCGGACGCGGATCGCATTCCCCGAGCCTCCGACGCCGGAGCCGAGCCGACACCCGGAACAGCCCGAGGAGGAACCGGGTACCGAAACTCCGGATCCCCTCGACCCGAGCACATCGGTCCGCCTCACTCGCCGGGATTCCGCGGAAACCCCCGACGGCGAGGGAAGGTCTGCGACCAAAGCGGCCGAGCCTGAGATCTCGACCGTCGATCGCCCCGAGGCGAGTCCGGCGGGCCGCCTCTGAGGGTTACGATCCCCATCGGTCTGCTGTTTTCACGGTCGCCGATCGTGGCGACCCTCCGTTGCGCGTCTTTGTCGGGAGACGTGCATCGAGCGTTTCGTGTCCGCCAAAGGGTGGATTCAAATGCGCTCTGCCGTTAGACTCCGGCTTCGTCGCGATTCGGAAGTGATGCGAATCCCGGCTCAAACACCAATCGTTACGAACGGAGAACTCTGTTTTGATTCGACAGAACATCTGGTTGACCCCGGCGCTCGCACTGTTGGCGTTTATTCCCACGGCAACCCTTCAGGCCAATGTCACGGATGGTGTGGCTTCTTATTACGGAGACCGTTTCGACGGCAGGCGCACCGCCAGCGGTGTCCGGTTCGACAAGGATGCTTTGACCGCGGCGCATCGGACCTTGGAGTTCGGCACGCGGGTGACGGTGACGAATAAGGCGAACGGCCGTTCGGTGGACGTCGTCATCAACGATCGCGGCCCTTTCTCGCGCGGTCGCACGATCGACCTCTCGAAGGCGGCGGCCCGTGAAATCGGGATGTTGGGTCGTGGCGTTGCCCCGGTCCGACTCGAGATTGTCGATTCGGGCAGCCCCTCATGGTCTACCGGCGAGACGGTCGCGCTTGCAGAGGCCCAACGGGTCCTGATGGATCTCTTCTAAACCGCGTCTGCCCTTGGCTTAGGCGATTCACGGCTTAGGCGATTTACGAGAAGGCAACGACCAAAACCAGGTAGGGGCGACTTAAGTCGTCCCTACAACCGCCCCTACGACGATCCACGTGGTTCCGGACATGGTTCAGCGCCCGAGACGCTCCCCCCAGGTCTGTGCTGCCGCGATGATCCGAGCGTTGTCGAGGCCGGTGGGCAGGCCGTCGCGGATCAACTGCCGACCCCGCACCCAGACCTGACGCACCTGTTGCTGACTGGCCGCGTAGACCAGTTGCGAGACCGGGTGATAGAGGGGCTGGGTGTGGGAGTCGCGCAGATCCAGGGCAACCAGGTCGGCTGACTTGCCGGGCTCCAGCGATCCGATCTCTTCCTCCAGCCCCAGGGCTCGGGCGCCGTTGATGGTCGCCATCCGCAGGGCCGTTGCCGCCGGCAGCGCGGAGGCGGAGCCTGCGACGCCCTTGCCCAGCAAGGCGGTCGTGCGCATCTCCCCGAGCATGTTCAGATCGTTGTTGCTCGCCGCCCCGTCGGTGCCGATCGCGACATTCACCCCCGCCTCCACGAGCCTTGCGACCGGACAAAACCCGCTCGCAAGCTTCAGATTCGACTCCGGACAATGCACTACATGGGCGCCCGTGTCGGCCAAGAGCGCGATCTCGTCCTCTTCGAGCTGGGTCATGTGTACGCACACCAGTCCGGGGCCGAGCAATCCGAGCCGATTCAGCCGCGAGAGGGGTCGTTCGCCGTGGTCGCGCAGCGATTGGAGGATCTCGTCGCGCGTCTCGTGCAGATGGATATGGATCGGAACCTCCAGCTCATCCGCAAGCGCACGCACCCGTTGCAGGGGCGCATCCGATACCGCGTAGGGTGAATGCGGGGCGAAGGCGACCCGGATCAACGGATGGTCCCGATAGTGCTCGTGCAGGGCGAGCCCCTTGGCGATGTACTCGTCGGCATTCGTGGCATAACCGGTGGGGAAATCCACGACGATCATGCCGATTACGGCACGCATCCCGGCCTCGGCCGTCACCTGTGCCGTGACCTCCGGATGGAAATACATGTCGTTGTAGCAGGTGATGCCGCCGCGCAGCATCTCGAGCACGGCCAGCCGGGTGCCGTCGGCGACGAATCCCGGATCGACCCAGCGCTGCTCGGCGGGCCAGATATGCTCGTGCAGCCAGGTCATGAGGGGCAGGTCGTCGGCCAGCCCCCGCATCAGCACCATGGCGGCGTGAGTATGGGCATTGATCAGACCCGGGATCAGCAGATGCCCCGGCAGATCGATCACCCGCTGGGCCTCGACACTGCGCCGGGCCTCTTCGGACGGCAGCAGGGCGAGGATACGCCCGTCCGCGATCGCGACCGCATGATCGGTGAGCTGACGATCCAGTGGATCGACGGGCAATACCCACTGGGCATGGATCAGAAGCTCGGCTTGCATCGGTCGGTCCTTTCAGTCGGGGCGGGGGATGGGTGACAATGGCGAGAACATGCCACAAGGAGCCCCCGATGGAAACAACGATCCCGACCGTGCCGACCCCGGACGACGCGGCACTCTGGCACGCAGGTGCCCTTTATCTCGCGGATCAGCGTCTGCTGCCCGACCGCGCGGAGTTTTTGCGACTGGACGATGCGAGTGCGGTCGCCGATGCGATCCGTGCGATGGTGGTGCGCGGCGCGCCGGCGATCGGTGTCGCCGCGGCCTACGGGGTCGCATTGGCGGGGCGGGACGCCTACGCGGCCGCCGGTGCCGGCTGGAAGGCGGCGATCGAATCCGACCTCGGGCGCCTTGCCGCCTCGCGGCCGACCGCGGTCAACCTCTTCTGGGCGATCGACCGGATGCGCCGCCTGATCTCGCGTCTGGATGAACGCGATCCCTTTCCGGCCTTGGTCGACGAGGCGTTGGCCATCCATGCAGAGGATCGTGCGGCCAACCGGGTGATCGGCGACCTGGGTGCGGCGCTGATCGAGGGTCCGACCGACATCATTACCCATTGCAACGCCGGGGCGATCGCCACCGGCGGCTATGGCACCGCGCTCGGTGTCATTCGCAGCGCCTACGCGGCCGGGAAGGTCGGGCGCGTCTTCGCCGACGAGACGCGGCCTTGGATGCAAGGGGCGCGGCTGACCGCCTGGGAGCTGATGCACGACGGCATACCGGTGACACTGCAGGCGGACGGCGCTGCGGCGAGCCTGATGGCCGGCGGCTCGGTCGGGTGGGTGATCGTCGGATCGGATCGGATCGCCGGCAACGGGGATGTCGCCAACAAGATCGGGACCTACGGCCTCGCGATCCTGGCGAAACATCACGGCATCAAGTTCATGGTCGCGGCGCCCACGTCGACCATCGATATGGAGATCGCGAGCGGTGACGAGATTCCGATCGAGGAGCGCGATCCGGAAGAGCTGTTGAGCTGCGGCGAGCGCCGTCTCGCACCCGTCGGGTGTGTTGCTCGCAATCCGGTCTTCGATGTCACACCGGCGGAGCTGATCGATGCCATCGTCACCGAGCGCGGGGTCGTGCTTCGGCCGACGAAGGAGAAGATGCGGGCCTTAATGGGCGGCTGGGGGCTTTAAACCGCGCCAGCTCCGGCGTTTGTCGGAGCTGGTGCGGCCAAGCCACTCTACCGAATGATGCAGACCGCACCGGGCGCGGTTTAGGTGAAGCGTCGATGTTGAACCCAGCGGAGCGACAGCGATG
This sequence comes from Thiocapsa roseopersicina, assembly GCF_900106925.1. Taxonomy (GTDB): domain Bacteria; phylum Pseudomonadota; class Gammaproteobacteria; order Chromatiales; family Chromatiaceae; genus Thiocapsa; species Thiocapsa roseopersicina. The sequence continues at coordinate 81,247 of NZ_FNNZ01000004.1, read as the reverse complement.
GAAGCATTCAAACTCAAGACCCTGGCCGATCTGCTCGATGCTTCCGATGAGCGTGTCGAGCTGATCGATGGCGAGATCGTCCAGCGCCCGATGGCGCGGATGGAGCACGGTTTGGCGCAGCATCGTGCCTCTGTTGAACTTGGCCCGTTCGATCGTCCTTCCGGCCCTGGCGGCTGGTGGATCGCCAGCGAGGTCAGCGTCCACTATTCCGCCCACCAGTGTCCGACCCACGATCTCGCGGGCTGGCGCAAGGAACGCTTGCCGGAGCGCCCGCGCGGGGTGGTGGAGATCGTCCCGGACTGGGTGTGCGAGATCGTCTCGCCAGGGCATGAGCGCAAGGATACGCTGACCCTGTTTCTGCTGCTTCAACGCCAACAGGTGTCCTACTACTGGCTGATCTGGCCCGAGGAACGCTCGCTGGTTGCCTGGCAACTCGACGGGGGAAGTTACCGGGTCATCGCCAGTGTCGCCGCGCCCGGCCCCGACGAGCGAAAGATGCGTATCCCGCCGTTCGATGCCGTTGAGATCGACTTGGGTTACATTCTGGGCGATTAAACCGAGTCTCGGCGGCGCCGTAGCGTCACGCTTTCCCCGCCGATACCCCAGTTGTCGGTCTCCACCTCGTCGATGACGACCATCGTCGTCTGCGGATTCTTGCCGAGCACATCGACCAGCAGTTGGGTGACGCCCTGGATGAGTGCCGCCTTCTGCTCCGCGGTCGCACCCTCGCGGGTGATCTTGATGTTGACGTAGGGCATGTCGATCTCCGGTCGATCCGAACTGGATAAAACATCGAAATTCTAATCCGCGTCTACTGCCTGAGTTTCTCACCCCTGCAAGGTCGGGCCTAACCGACATATTCCATGTCGCCCCGGACACGGTTCATGCAGCCGCCAGCAAGCGCTCGAGGATGCCGCGGTAGATCTCGGAGAGATCGTCCAGCTCCGCGACCCCGACGCACTCGTTGACCTGATGGATGGTGGCGTTGACCGGACCCAGCTCGACGACCTGTGCTCCGGTGGGCCCGATAAAGCGCCCGTCGGAGGTGCCGCCGCTCGTGGAGAGCTGGGTCTGGATGCCGGTCACCGACGCGATGGACTCGCGGGTGGCGGCTACCAGCTCGCCGGCCGGGGTCAGGAAAGGGTTTCCAGAGAGCCGCCAGTCGAGGTCGTAGTCGAAGCCGCCTGCGTCGAGAATCGCCCGTACGCGCGCCTGGATGGTTTGCGGGTCCAGCTCGGTGGAGAAGCGCAGGTTGAACTGGGCCTCGAGTCGGCCCGGGATCACGTTTTCCGCGCCTGTGCCCATGTTCAGGTTGGCGATCTGAAAGCTGGTGGGGGGGAAGTGCTCGTTGCCCTGATCCCAGACCTCGGCGCAGAGTGCCGCGAGTGCATCGACGCAAGCATGGAAGGGGTTTTTGGCGAGGTGCGGATAGGCGACGTGACCCTGCTTGCCCTGCACCCGCAGGACGCCGTTGAGACTCCCGCGTCGACCGTTCTTGATGGTGTCGCCGAGACGCTCGCGCGCCGAGGGCTCGCCGACCAAGGCGTAGTCGATCTTCTCGCCGCGCTGCTCCAATCGTTCCACGACACGGCGGGTCCCGTCGACCGAGGGGCCTTCCTCGTCGCTCGTGATCAGAAAGGCGATGGAGCCGCGATGGTCTGGATGATCGAGGACGAACGCCTCCACCGCGGTGATCATGGCCGCGAGCGAGCCCTTCATGTCGCAGGCGCCGCGCCCGAAGAGACGGCCGTCGCGGATGGCCGGCTCGAAGGGGGCCGAGTCCCACTGCTCGAGCGGGCCGGTCGGGACCACGTCCGTGTGGCCGGCGAAGCAGAAGAGCGGGCCGTCATCGCCGCGTCTGGTCCAGAGGTTCGCGACCTCCCCGAATGGCATCTCCTCGATCCGAAAACCGATCGCGGCCAGCCGCGCGGCCATGAGGGCCTGACAGCCCGCGTCGTCGGGCGTGACGGAAGGGCGGCGGATCAGCTCGCACGCCAGCTCCAAGGTCGGGGACATCGCCATCAGCCGAGCAGCCTCTCGTAATCGGTTTCGGAAAAACCCGCGTGCCGGACCTTGCCCGTGTCGAGCACCGGTCGACGAATGATCGACGGGGTCTCCAGCATGACCCGGACCGCGGCCTCCGCGTCCATGCCCTCGCGCACGTCCTCCGGGAGCTTGCGCCAGGTCGTGCCCCGACGGTTGACGAGCGTCTCCCAGCCCAGCTCGTCGACCCAGGCGCGCAAGCGGGTCTCGTCGACCCCTTCGCGTTTGTAATCGTGGAACCGATAGTCGACGCCATGCGCGTCCAGCCAGGCGCGGACCTTCTTCATGGTGTCGCAGTTGGGGATGCCGTAGAGCGCGACCACGTCTTTAAACCGCGCCCGGTGCGGTATGCGTCATTTGGTGGATGGCTTGGCCGCGCCGGCTCCGACGACTGTCGGAGCCGGCGCGGTTTAAAGTATTAAAAATCTTAAATTCCAAACCGCGTCTCACTGGGATCAAGGTTATCTCCGAAGCTAAACGAACAATGAAAACGACGCATGTCGCTCTGGACGCGGTTTAGATATCCCGAAGCAGCTCGTTGATGCCGACCTTTCCGCGGGTCTTCTCGTCGACCTGCTTGATGATGACGGCGCAATAGAGGCTGTGGGTTCCGTCCTTGGCCGGGAGACTGCCGGGGACGACGACGGCGCCGGGCGGGACGCGGCCGTACAGGATCTCGCCGGTCTCGCGGTTGTAGATCTTGGTGCTCTGACCGATGTAGACGCCCATCGACAGCACGGCCCCCTCGCCGACGATTACGCCTTCGACGACCTCGGAGCGTGCGCCGATGAAGCAGTTGTCTTCGATGATAGTCGGTGCAGCCTGCACCGGCTCGAGCACGCCGCCGATCCCGACGCCACCGGAGAGATGGACGTTCTTGCCGATCTGCGCACAGGAGCCGACGGTCGCCCAGGTGTCGACCATGGTGCCCGAGTCGACATAGGCGCCGATGTTGACGTAGGAGGGCATGAGCACGCAGCTCGGTGCGATGTAGGCGCCTTTGCGCGCGGCCGCCGGCGGCACGACCCGAACCCCGCCGTCGCGGAACTCGCGCGAGTTGGTGTCGGCGAACTTGGACTGAACCTTGTCGTAATAATTGGTGAAGCCGCCCTTGATGAAGGCGTTGTCCTCGATCCGAAACGACAGCAGGACCGCCTTCTTGAGCCATTCGTGGACGACCCAATCGCCGTCGCGCTTCTCGGCGACCCGCAGCTCGCCGCGGTCGAGTCGCTCGATCGTGTCCTGCACGGCATCGCGCACGCGGGTCTCGACCGTGCGCGGGGTGATCTCGGCACGTCGCTCGAAGGCCTCTTCAATGATGGATTGCTGGTCGCTCATGGGGTGTTCTCTGCTGTCGTGTTGAAGACCTAAACCGCGCCCGGTGCGGTATGTGTTGTTCGTCGGATGGGCTTGGCCGCGCCAGCTCCGACAGCTGTCCGAGCTGGCGCGGTTTAACCTATCAAAAAAGATTGAATTCTAAACCGCGTCACGACAAAGGTCGGAAAAATCCTTGAGCGCGAAACAATGTGAAAATGACGCATTTCACTTTGGACGCGGTTTAGGTCAAGGCAGGTCTCGGGAATGTGAATCGCAACGGTGCGAAAGGCTAGAATGAAGACACGGCCGTCAGATCCGCTCCAGGCAGCGCCGAATTCGACGCGCGGCATCCACGCACTCGTCCAGCGGTGGGACCAGGGCAAGCCGGATGCGGTTCATTCCGGGGTCGGCCCCGTCGACGACGCGGGAAAGGAAGCGCCCGGGCAGCACCGTCAGGTTCTCTTCGGCGAAGAGGCGCGCGGCGAAGTCGGTGTCCGGGATCGGTGTCTCGGGCCACAGGTAGAAGCCGGCCTTCGGCGGCGCGAGGTCAAGTGCGTCCCCGAGGATCTCCAGGACCGCGCCGAATTTCTCGCGATACAGCCGTCGATTCTCGCGCACATGGGTCTCGTCGCTCCAGGCCGCGATGCTTGCATGCTGATGGGGCAGGGGCATGGCGCAGCCGTGATAGGTGCGGTAGGCAAAGAAGCCGCGGATCAGCGCGGCATCGCCCGCAACGAAACCCGAGCGCAGGCCCGGCGCGTTGGAGCGCTTCGAGAGGCTATGAAAGACGATGCAGCGACTGAATGCTGGGTTGCCGATGGCGGCCGAGACCTGGAGCAATCCGAGCGGCGGGTCGGATTCGTCCAGATAGAGCTCGGAGTAGCATTCATCCGACGCGATGACGAAGTCGTGCCGATGCGCAAGTTCGATGAGACGCGCATAGGTCGCCTGATCGAGCAGGGCGCCGGTCGGGTTGCCCGGCGAGCAGATGTAGAGCAGACGGCAGGCCCGCCAAGTCGCGTCGTCCACCGCCTCGAAATCCGGGACGAAACCGTTTGCCGCCTCGCAGGCGAGATAGCGCGGCTGTGCACCGGCGAGGAAGGCCGCACCCTCGTAGATCTGATAAAAAGGATTGGGCATCAGAACCAGCGCGTCCTGCGAGCGATCGATCACGGCTTGGGCGAAGGCAAAGAGGGCCTCGCGGGTCCCGTTCACCGGCAGGATCTGTGTGTCCGGGTCGATACCGAGCGTGCCCGGCCCCGCCGAGTCGGCCGACCCGAGCTTGAAGCGCTTCGAGAGCCAGGTCGCGATCGTCTCGCGCAGTGCCGGGATGCCGCGCGTGTTCGGATAGACGGCGAGCTGATGCAAGTGCGCGATGAGCGCATCCGTGACGAGTGCCGGGGTCGGATGTTTGGGCTCGCCGATGGAGAGCGCGATGTGGTCGCGATCGGTCGGCGGGCGCAGCCCGTGCTTCAGTGCGGCGAGTCGTTCGAAAGGGTAGGGCTGCAAGCGCCCGATATCCGGGTTCATCGGGTCATCCTGAGTTGGCGGTATAGTATAGGCGAACGTCCAAGCCGGCTCCATGCCGAGGGGATCCGATGCCGCTGGTCCATGCCATCCATCATGTCAGTCTGATCGTTGCCGATACCGCCCGGGCGCTTGAGTTCTATCAAGGGATTCTGGGTCTCGAGCTTGCGCCCGAGCGTCCAGATCTGTCGTTTCCCGGGGCCTGGCTTTGGGTGGGCGATCAGCAGATCCACCTGCTCGAGCTGCCGAATCCGGATCCGGTTGCGGGCCGTCCGGCGCACGGCGGTCGAGATCGGCATCTCGCGATGCGGGTGAGCGGCTTGGAACAGGTGACCACGCGGCTGGATGCTGCCGGCCTCTCCTACACGCTCAGCCGCTCCGGGCGACGCGCGCTCTTCTGTCGCGACCCGGACGGCAACGCGCTCGAGTTGATCGAAGCCGGTTGAGGCGCCGAGACCCGTGCCGGAGCGACATCAGAATCCCCTGAAATACCAGTGGTTGTCCCATCCGGGCGGAGCAAAGATCGACTCCTCGCCCGGGATGTCGGGCGACGTCGCGCCGCTGCCGATCTCCGGCAGGGTGGGCATCCCGGTGACCCACGGCCAAGGCGGCGGGAGCTGATCGGGTCCGAGGCTGCGAAAGAGCTCGCGCTCCTGATCCATGCGTTCGAGACGCTCTGCACGTCGACGGCGCACATCCTCTTCCCACGCCTCTTGCTGGGCGGCTGCCCTGGGGTTGTTGGCCCGCCGGCGCGCCTCGTAGGCACTGCGCGTCGCCTCGCGCCTGGTCTCCCACGCCTGTCGTTGGGCGCGAACCTCGTCGAGCCAAGGTGTCGGCGCGGCCCCCGAAGGCTGGTCGCCGAAGGTCTGGCTGACGGGCTGGATGGGCACCGCGAGGTTCTCGTCGGCCACGATGGCGGCGGGGATCGACAAGAGTCCGACGAGCAGCGCAGCGGCGCCGAGTCTCGCGACCTTCGCGTGTGTCGGTATGCCGAGCCCGACGATATCGCGATGCTCAGCGCGTCCCATGACCTTCCAGTCGATCGTGGATCTCGCGTCGCAAACAGGATAGGGCGGTCTCGCAGGTGATGGGGGTCTCGTCGTCGTTGGTGATGAAGAAGACATCGTCGACCTCGGCGCCGACCGTCGCGATCTTGGCGTTCTGAAGGCGGATGCCGCAACTCTGAAAGACCGCGCCGACGTCTGCGAGCAGACCGGGGCGATCCAGGGTGGCGAGCCGCATGATGGTGCGGCGGTTGGGTTCGTCGGGGGAAAAGGTCACCCGCGTCTCGGTCGGAAAATACCGATGGCGTCTCGGCATGGAGCGTGCGACTTGGATCTCCTCGTCGGCATCCTCGGCGAGATCCGCGACCAAGCAGGAGCGAATCTCCTCCATCCTCAATGCGTCCTGGACCGGGCTGCCGTCCTGGTCCAGCACCTGGTAGGTGTTGACCGCCATGCCGTCGTCGGTGGTCATGATGCGGGCATCCATGATACTGAGGCCGACCTGATCCAGGAGCGCGGTGATCCGCCCGAAGAGGTTTGCGCGGTCGGTGGTGTAGATGAAGATCTCGGTTCCTCCGCGCGCCGTGACCGGGCGAATCACCACGAGCGGCAGCTGCTCGGGCTCGCACGCAAGGATCTGGCGTGTCTGCCAGGCAATCTCGTCCGGGGAGTTGTGCAGGAACAGATCCAGGCTGAATTTATTCCAGAGCCGATTGCAGGCGGCGGGATCCCCGCCGTAGCGCGCGACCAGGCGCCGCGCCTCGGTCTGTTTTTGCTGGATCAGCTCGTCCTGGGCTTGAGGGTTCTCGAGTCCGCGCAGCAGCGCGCGGCGTGTCCCGTGATACAGCTCGCGCAGCAGCGCGTCCTTCCAGCTGTTCCAGCGCTCGGGATTGGTTGCTCGGGCATCCGCGACCGTCAATAGATAGAGGTAATCCAAGCGTGTCGGGTCGCCGACGACGGCGGCGAAGGACTGGATCACCTCCGGATCGCTGATGTCCTTGCGCTGGGCCGTCATCGACATCAGCAGATGTTTCTCCACCAGCCAGCCGACGAGCCGACTGTCGAACTCGGGCAGCCCGTGGAGCCGACAGAACTCCCGGGCGTCGTCGGCACCGAGCAGCGAATGGTCTCCGCCGCGGCCTTTGGCGATGTCGTGGAAGAGACCTGCGAGATACAGAAGCTCGAGCTTGGGGATGCGCCTGGCGATCGCGCTGCAGAGCGGGAATTCGTCGTCGTGCTTGGTGATGGTGAAGCGGCGAAGATTGCGCAGAAGCGAGAGCGTGTGCTCGTCGACCGTGTAGACATGCAGCAGATCGTACTGCATGCGTCCGACGATGTTGGCGAACGCCGGGATGTAGGCGGCCAGCACGCCGTAACGGTTCATGCGTCGAATCGCATGTGTGAGACCGCTGGGATGACGGAGGATCTCCATGAAGAGACTGCGCGCGCGCAGATCGGCGCGGAAGTCATCGTCGATCCGGTGGCGGTTCTCGCGGATCAGCCGGATGGTGCTGGCGCGCACGCCTTCGAGCTCCGTATGGATCTGAAGGACGTGGAAGATCTCGAGGAGGGCGATCGGGTAGCGCTGAAACACGCTCGCGGAGGTCACCTCGAGATAGCCGCTGCGTGACTGGAAGCGCTTGTTGACCGGCACCGGGGGGCCGACGTCGTCATGCAGGAGGATCGCCTCGCGAAACAACTGCAGCAGCATCTCGTTGAGCCGATTGAGCTCTTGGACGGTGCGGTAGTACTGCTGCATGAACTGTTCGACGGCAAGGTTGTTCGGACCGTCCTCGAAGCCGAACTGGGTGGCCAGGGTCCGTTGATACTCGAACAGGAGTCGATCCTCGCGCCGTCCGGCGATGCGGTGCAACGCGAAACGGATCCGCCACAGCAGCGTTTGCCCTTCGATCAGCGTGGCGTATTCCGATTCCGTCAGAAAGCCGTGACCGACCAGCTCATGCAGGGTCTCCGCGTCGAAGTGACGCTTGGCGACCCATCCGATCATCTGAATGTCGCGCAAGCCGCCCGGGTTCTCCTTGATGTTGGGCTCGAGGTTGTAGGCGGTGCCGCCGTACTTCTGCCAGCGTGTGCGCTGCTCCAGGGTCTTGGCGGCGAAGAATTGCTCGCTGTCCCACATGCGCTCGGGGCTGACGACCTCGCGCATCCGATGGCAAAGCTCGCTGCTGCCTCGGATCAGGCGCGCCTCCATCATGTTGGTCATGACGGTCACGTCGTCCGCGGCCTCGCGGGCGCACTCCTCGGGGGTGCGCACGCTGTGCCCGACCTCCAGGCCGATGTCCCACAGGCAGGTCACGAGCCCTTCCAGGGGCGCGGCGAGGCGCGCGTCGGCATCGGCGTCGACGATGACCAGGATGTCGATGTCGGAGGCGGGCTGGAGCTCCTGCCGCCCGTATCCGCCGACGGCGACCAAGGCGGCGTCCTCGGTCTGTCCGAGGTGATGGTCCCAGACCTCGCGCAGGACTTCGTCGATGAGGAGGCTGCGCCGCAGGACCAGGCTTCCGACCGGTGCGCCTTGGTCGAAGTCTGCGAAGAGTCGGTCGCGCCCGGCTCTGAGGCGGTCCTTCCAATCGGCGATCAGCGCCATTGGATCGGCCGCCGTCCTCGCCTCCAAGACCTCATTCGGCGAGGCCTGCGGGCGCGGCGCAGCGTTCATGGCTGTGCGACGATGTCGCGCTCCGCCTTGCGCTGATCGGCGGGCTCGTTCGCGGGGGATTCGTCGGTGCGCTCCTCGGCGCGCAGGGTCAGGATCTCGTGACCCTGATCGGTGACGAGGACGGTGTGCTCCCATTGTGCCGACAGACTTCGATCCTTGGTCACGACCGTCCAGCCGTCCGGGAGCAGCTTGATGAAACGCTTGCCGGCGTTGACCATCGGCTCGACGGTGAAGCACATCCCCGCCTTCAGGACCAAGCCATCTCCGGGCTTGCCGTAGTGCAGGACTTGCGGCTCTTCGTGAAACGCCTGACCGATCCCGTGCCCGCAATATTCGCGGACCACCGAGCACCCCTGTGCTTCGACGAATTGCTGAATCGCGTGGCCGATGTCACCCAAGGTCGCGCCGGGGCGAACCTTCGCGATGCCGAGCCGCATCGCCTGTTGCGTGACGGTGACGAGCCGACGGGCCAGGATGCTCGGCTCGCCGACAAAGAACATCTTGCTGGTATCGCCGTGATACCCGTCCTTGATGACTGTGATGTCGATGTTGACGATATCGCCTTTCTTGAGGCGCTTGTTGCCCGGGATCCCGTGGCAGACCTGATGGTTTACGGAGGTGCAGATCGATCGGGGAAAGCCGCGGTAGTTCAAGGGCGCCGGGATGGCCCGCTGGACGCGAGTAATATAGTCATGGCAAATGCGGTCGAGCTCGTCCGTGGTCGCGCCGGGGACAACATGGGGGGCGATCATGTCGAGGACGTCGGCGGCCAGTCGGCCCGCCACGCGCATCTTCTCGACAGCCTCAGGTGTTTTGATTGGCACACTCATGGCGTGCGTCGCTGAATCGACATCAGGTCCGGATCTCACAGAAAACCTTGAGGTAATTGCCCATAAGGAACGGGCTATGGTATAAAACCCGGCGCGCTGCGGCAAATCCGCTGCTGTCGGGCTTTCGGCGAGCCGAAGCGCTGCCGAGATCCTGCGCGCAATCGGCTGCAGGCCCGGTCTATCCGGGTTGCGCAACGCCGACTCAAGACCGGCCCCGATCCGCGGGCGCCGGATAACGTCCGCACACGCATCGACACAACCGGCCGGGTGCCTGGTAATCAGGTTGCCGCTTGGGATGCGTGGAGGCCCAACCCAGACCACAGGAAGCAATACCTTGAGCGACGTGACCATGCGCCAGATGTTGGAAGCGGGTGTCCATTTCGGACATCAGACCCGCTACTGGAACCCCAAAATGGGGGCCTTCATCTTCGGGCAACGCAACAAGATCCACATCGTGAACCTGGAAAAGACGCTGCCACTCTACCAAGAGGCCGTCAACTTCATGGGTTCATTGACGGCCAACGGCGGCCGTATCCTCTTCGTCGGCACCAAGCGTGCGGCGCGCGAGGCGATTCAGGAAGAGGCCCTGCGTTGCGGGATGCCCTTCGTCAATCATCGCTGGCTCGGCGGAATGCTGACCAACTTCAAGACCATCCGGCACTCGGTCAAGCGCCTCAAGGAGCTCGAGACGATGTTCGCGGAAGGGACGATCGAGCGCTTCAACAAGAAGGAAGCACTGGGTCTCGCGCGCGAGCGCGCGAAGCTCGAGCAGAGCATCGGTGGCATCAAGGAGATGGAAGGTCTCCCTGATGCCATGTTCGTCATCGATGTGGGCCACGAGAAGATCGCCGTCACCGAAGCCAACAAGCTCGGTATCCCGGTGGTGGGCGTGGTCGATACCAACAATGATCCGAGCAAGGTCGACTACGTGATCCCGGGTAACGACGACGCGATCCGCGCGGTGCGCCTGTATATCAGCGGCGCGGCGGATGCGATCCTCGACGGCCGCAACACTGCGGCCGCTATGGTCGGGCGCGGCGACACCTTTATCGATGCCCCTGTCGAGAGCGAGGCGGCGCCGAGCGCTCTTGCCGAAGCCGAGTAGGCCGGCTGCGCTACCCGAGCGCGCTCCGGATCCGATCCGGGCGCGCCTCCATTCTTCGTTCGCGCCCGAGCCCTCGGGTGCGAACGCATCCAGTACAACCCGAAGTCGTCCCGTGAGGGACCGAGGAAGCAAACGATGGCGATCACAGCGGCATTGGTGAAAGAGCTCCGGGAGCGCACCGGCGCCGGCATGATGGAGTGCAAGAAGGCGCTGGTGGAGTCCGACGGCGATATCGAAGCGGCAATCGAGGCGATGCGCAAAGCCGGTCAGGCGAAGGCCGCGAAAAAGTCCGGTCGCACGGCCGCCGAGGGCGTAGTCATGATCGAGATCGCACCGGGCGGCAAGCGCGGCGTCCTGGTCGAGATCAACTGCGAGACCGATTTCGTGGCGAAGGACACCAATTTTCTCGGCTTTGCGCAGTCGGTCGCCGCGACGGCGCTCGCAGGCGACATGGCAGATGCCGAGTCCCTGTCGGCGACGGCCCTTTGCGACGACGCGGAGAGTACCGTCGATCAGGCTCGCGAGGGCCTGATTACCAAGATCGGCGAGAATGTCCAGGTGCGTCGTTTGGTGCGCTTCGACGATGTCGAAGGCAGTCTCTACAGCTATCGTCACGGTGTTCGCATCGGCGTGGTGCTCGAGATGAGCGGCGGCGACGAGGCGCTCGGGCGCGACATCGCCATGCATATCGCAGCGACCAACCCGCTGTGTCTCGGGGCCGACGAGGTTCCGCCCGAGACGCTCGCCAAAGAGCGTGAGATCTTCAAGGCGCAAGCGCTCGACAGCGGCAAGCCCGAGGCGATCGTCGACAAGATCATCGACGGGCGCGTGCGCAAGTATCTCGAAGAGGTGACCCTGCTCGGTCAGCCGTTCGTGAAGGATCCGGATACATCGGTGGAGAAGCTCCTGAAGCAGGCGGGTGCAAGGGTCTACCGATTTGCTCGTGTCGAGGTCGGCGAGGGCATCGAGAAGAAGGTCGAGAACTTCGCCGAAGAGGTCATGGCGCAGGTTCGCTCGACCTGACCCGCGCGACCCGATCCGACCGACTGGTCCCCGAAGGTTGCGCGATTGACGCGCAGCCTTCTTCGACTCAACCCATGACGAGGTCCTCCCGCCATGACGGTGCCACTTTATCGACGCATCCTGCTCAAGCTCAGCGGCGAGGCATTGGCCGGCTCCGAGGCTTACGGCATCGATCCGGAGGTTCTGGACCGCTTTGCCGGCGAGATCCGTGATCTGGCCGCCGTCGGCGTTCAGGTGGGATTGGTCATCGGTGGCGGCAACATCTTTCGCGGAGCGGGTCTTGCGGCCAAGGGTATGGACCGCGTCACCGGCGACCAGATGGGGATGCTCGCGACCGTCATGAACGGGCTGGCGATGCAGGATGCGCTCGAGCGTCTGGGTGTCGCGGCGCGCGTGATGTCGGCCCTGAAGATCAATCAGGTCTGCGAGGATTACATCCGGCGGCGCGCCATGCGGCATCTCGATAAGGGTCGGGTGGTCGTCTTTGCCGCCGGGACCGGCAACCCGTTCTTTACAACCGATTCGGCCGCTAGCCTGCGTGCGATCGAGGTCGGTGCGGATCTGCTGATCAAGGCCACCAAGGTCGACGGCATCTACTCGGCCGACCCGATGATCGATCCGGGGGCGACCTTCTACCCCCGCATCAGTTATGATCGTGCGCTTCGTGAAGGACTGCAGGTCATGGACACGACGGCGATTGTGCTGTGTCGTGACCATGGCATGCCACTACGTGTAATGAATATCAACGAGCCCGGCGCGCTCCTGCGGTTGATCCGCGGTGAAGACGTCGGCTCCTTGGTCGTGAGCGGGAATTGACATGATCGACGACATCAAGAAGGACGCTGCGGAGCGCATGGCCAAGAGCGTCGATGCACTGAGCCATGAGCTGGCCAAGATCCGAACAGGCCGGGCGCATCCCTCCCTTTTGGACCACGTGATGGTCTCCTACTACGGCTCCGAGATGCCGATCCGGCAGGTCGCCAACGTGAGCGCGGAGGACGCGCGAACGCTGGCCGTGACGCCGTGGGAGCGAAACATGGTGCAGGCCGTCGAGAAGGCCATCATGCAATCGGACCTCGGGCTCAACCCCAATACCGCGGGGACCGTCATTCGCGTCCCAATGCCGGCGCTGACCGAAGAGCGGCGACGCGACCTCATCAAGGTCGCACGCAACGAGGCCGAGCAGGCGCGGGTCGCCGTGCGCAACATTCGCCGCGATGCCAACCATGATCTAAAGGAGCTCGTGAAGGACAAGATGATCTCCGAGGACGACGAGCGCCGCGGTCAGGATCTGGTTCAGAAGTTGACCGATCAGTACATCAAGGATGTGGATGCGGTCTTGGCGGAGAAAGAAGCGGACTTGATGTCGATCTGAGGCGGGGCGGGCGATCCCGACAACGACCACCGTGGATATTGCAACGCCCGCAGTCGCAATGAGCGATCCGGATCCATCCGTGCCTCGGCATGTCGCCATCATCATGGACGGCAACGGCCGCTGGGCCAAGCAGCGCGATCGTCCCCGCACGGCAGGTCATCGGGAGGGCGTGAAAAGCGTCCGTGCCGTGGTGGAGGAGAGCGTTCGACGCGGTGTGGGAACTCTGACCCTCTTCGCCTTCAGCAGCGAGAATTGGCAGCGACCGCGCTCGGAGGTCAACATCCTCATGGAGCTCTTCATGAGCGCGTTGCGCGGCGAGGTGCGCCGCCTGAACGAGAACGATGTTCGGCTGCGCATCATCGGCGAACGCGGGGCCTTCCCGGAAAAGCTACAACGGCGGATCGCCGAGGCCGAGGAGCTGACCGCAAAGAACGGCTCCCTCAATCTGCAAGTGGCAGCCAATTACGGCGGGCGCTGGGACATTACCGCGGCAGCCCGGCGGCTCGTGGCGGACGCGCTGAGCGGGGCGCTCGATCCGGATGCGATCGACGAGGAGGCGCTCGCGAGCCGCCTGTCGTTTCCCGATCTCCCGGAGCCGGACTTCTTTATTCGCACCGGCGGGGAGCAACGCCTGAGCAATTTCGTGCTGTGGCAATCCGCCTATTCCGAGTTGTATTTCACCGACCTTCTGTGGCCCGACTTCGATGCGGCCGCCTATGGTCGAGCCCTGGAGAACTATGCGCGCCGGCAGCGACGTTTCGGGCGAACCGGCGAGCAGATCGAGATGCAGGCCCCGATGAGTGCTTATGGGCGAGGTTGACGTCTTGCCTGCATCCAACGCACTGAAGCGTCGGACGATTACGGCACTTTCCTTGGTGCCGCTCGTGATCGCCGCCGTTCTCTGGTTGCCGACGCCTGTCTTCGCACTCGTCTTGGCCGGGGTCTTGATGCTGGCGGCCGTCGAATGGTGCACGCTGGCCGGACTGACGCGGCCCATCCCGCGCATCCTCTATTCGATTGCGATCCTGTTCGCGATGGCGCTCCTCTGGATCTGGCCGCAGGGTCAGCCTTGGTTATTCGGTCTCAGTGCCCTTTGGTGGGCGGGGCAGGCGGTTGCCCTGCCGCGGATCAGGGAGATCCCGACGGTCGAGGGCGTTCAGTGGCCGCTGCTCGCCGCCGGTTTTCTCGTTCTGATCGGTCCTTGGGCGGCACTGATTCATCTGCATGGACTCCCGAATAAGGGGCCGGCACTCGTCCTCTTCCTGCTCTTTCTGATGTGGACGGCCGATTCCATGGCCTATTTCGTCGGCCGTGCCTGGGGCGGTGGCCGAGCAAAGCTTGCGCCCGTGCTCAGTCCGGGCAAGACGCGGGTCGGCGTCTACGGGGCGATGGTCGGGGCCGTCATCTGCGGTCTGACGTTCGCGTGGATCCTGTCCGCAACTGCGACGGCAACCCTCCTGATCCTGCTGGTCTGCGGCGTGTCGGTCATGATCTCGATTGTCGGGGATCTCTACGAGAGTCTCCTCAAGCGTCGTCGCGGACTGAAAGACTCGAGTCATCTCTTGCCGGGACATGGCGGTATGCTCGACCGAATCGACAGCCTGACGGCAGCCGCACCTGTATTTGCCTTGGGTATCACCTTGATTGGAGTGACGACGTGATCGGCGTAACCGTCCTTGGCTCGACCGGCTCGGTCGGTGTGAGCACCCTCGATGTCGTCGCTCGTCATCCCGAGCGGTTTCGCGCGGTCGCCTTGACGGCGCATCGCGACAGCGAGCGCATGGCCGAGCAGTGCCGGCGCCACCGCCCGCAGATTGCGGTCATGGTCGACGAAACAGCGGCGCGGCATTTGCGCGAGCTGCTCTCGGACATGCCGGGGCGCCCGGAGATCCTCTCGGGTGTCGAAGGTCTCGAGCAGGTCGCGACCATGCCCGAGACCCAGTACGTCATGGCGGCGATCGTCGGTGCCGCGGGTCTGCCGCCAACGCTGGCCGCAGCCCGTGCAGGAAAGCGCCTGCTGCTCGCCAACAAAGAGTCTCTGGTGGTGGCCGGCGCCTTGCTCATGCGTGCCGTGGAGGAGAGCGGTGCGGAGCTGCTCCCCATCGACAGCGAGCACAACGCCATCTTCCAGTGTCTCCCGCCGAACTTTTGCGAGGGATTGCCCTCGGTCGGGGTGGAGCGAATCCTGCTGACCGCATCCGGCGGTCCACTGCGCGATTGGCCGATCGAGCGACTCGCCTCCGTGACCCCCGAGCAGGCGTGTGCACATCCCACCTGGGCGATGGGCCGCAAGATCTCGGTCGACTCGGCCACCATGATGAACAAGGGCCTGGAGGTCATCGAGGCCTGTTGGCTGTTCGGGACCGACACCGATCGCATCCAAGTCGTTGTCCACCCGCAGAGCGTAATCCACTCCTTGGTCCAATACCAAGACGGCTCCGTGCTCGCCCAGCTCGGCAATCCCGATATGCGCACCCCGATCGCCCATGCGCTCGGGTGGCCGGCGCGCCTGGATGCCGGCGTTGCACCCCTGGATCTCTTCAAGGTCGGACAGCTGAATTTCGAAGAGCCGGATCTTGCCCGTTTTCCCTGCCTCGGGCTGGCCTTCAAGGCTGCGCGTCAAGGCGGCACCGCGCCGGCGATCCTGAACGCAGCCAACGAGATCGCCGTGGCCGCCTTCCTGGATCGACGCCTCGATCTCCCGGGGATCGCCGCCGTCGTCGACGCTACGCTCGAGGCGCTTCCGAACGAAGACGTTGCGGGCCAGGATCTCGCCTTCCTCTTGGACGTGGATCGGCGGGCACGCGAGCGCGCAGAACACCTGGTCCGATTGCGCGTGATTTAAACCGCGTCCGGATCGGCATTCAGTGGTCGTGCAAAAAATGTGCTCGCGCTACCCTCGGACGTCCTTGTCGACGCGGTTTAAATAGTATTAAAAATTAAATACTTAAATCGCGTCACTCCGATCGCCGTTGATGGCCGGAGTCCTTGCCCGCAACTCTCCTCTCAATGGCCTCTCCGGACGCGATTTAAGATGGACATCCTCTTTACGATCGGCTCCTTCGTCGTCGCGCTCGCGATTCTCATCGCCGTCCATGAGTTCGGGCACTTTTGGGTCGCCAGACGCTTGGGCGTGAAGGTTCTGCGCTTCTCGATCGGTTTCGGGCGGCCCTTGCTGCGCATTCAGCGCAACCCCGATGCGACCGAGTATGTCGTCGCCCTCGTGCCCTTGGGCGGTTACGTCAAGATGCTCGACGAGCGCGAAGAGGAGGTTCCTGCGGCGCAGGCCCATCTTGCCTTCAATCGCCAAGCGCTTTGGAAGCGCTCCGCGATCGTCGTGGCCGGTCCAGTGTTCAACTTCCTCTTCGCGATCTTCGCGTATTGGGCGATCTTCATGTCCGGCGACTCGGGCTTGAGGCCGATCGTCGGCGACGTCGAGCCCCAATCCATCGCTGCCGAGGCCGGTTTCCAGTCCGGTGACGAGCTGATCCGGGTCGGCGACCGCGAGGCGGGGAGTTGGGAGACGGCGCTGATCGCTTTCGTCGGCAAATCGCTCGACGGGCGCGAGCTGGCGGTTCAGGTGCGCGATGCCTCGGGTCGCGAGCTGACGCGCTGGATCCCCTCCGATGCGGTGCGCAGTCTGGCCGAGGAACCGGATCTCCTCGGTCGCCTGGGTCTTTCTCCGAAACGTCCGACCTTGCCCGCTGTGATCGGCGAGCTGGTTCCGGGCGAAGCGGCCGAAGGCTCCGGGCTGAAGAGCGGCGACCGCATTCTCTCGGCCGATGGCCGCCCGATCGAAGGCTGGCAGGACTGGGTCGGCGTGGTGCAGGAGCACCCGGACGAGACCTTGGCTGTCGAAATCGAGCGCGCCGACGGCGAGCGCCTTACCTTGAGCGTGACGCCGCGATCGACGCAGGTCGAGGGGGATACCATCGGTCGGATCGGGGCCGGTGTGCTGGTTCCGGAGGGTTTGATGGACGATTACAGCGTCGAGGTCCGCTACGGTCCCGTCGAGTCGCTCGATCGGGCCGTCTCCAAGACCGTAGAGATGAGCGTCATGACGTTGCGGGTCGTCGGGCGCATGTTGATCGGTCAGGCCTCTGTGGAGAATCTCAGCGGTCCCATCACGATCGCCGAGACGGCCGGGCGAACCGCGAGCTATGGATTGGAATCCTTCGTGAAATTCCTCGCGGTTGTGAGCATCAGCCTCGGCATCCTCAACCTCCTGCCGGTGCCTGTACTCGACGGAGGGCATCTGTTGTATTTTTTCATCGAGTGGGTCAAAGGAAGCCCGCTCTCCGAGGAGGCCCAGATGCAGGGCCAGAGGATCGGCCTCTTTCTACTGGCCGCCCTCATGTCGCTGGCCTTTTACCTGGATCTCTCCCGGCTATTGGGCTAGGCGCGCCGAATCACTTATACTTGCGACCCTGAAACGCCGACTGCGCCGCAGACTTCGGCTTGATCGAGGGGACCCTGTCTTGCGCGCGATACCTCTGATGCTCCGTTGCTGCGCACGTCGGCAGCTCGCTCTGATGACCCTCCTGCTCGCGATCAACATGCCGGTCGCCGCCGAGGTGTTCCAGATCGCCGACATCCGCGTGGAGGGTCTGCAGCGGATCGCACCCGGCACCGTCTTCAACTATCTTCCGGTGCAGGTCGGGGACACGGTCGGAGACGGCGTGACCGGCGGGATTATTCGCTCGCTCTACCAAACTGGCTTCTTCGACGATGTTCGCGTCGAGCGCGAGGGCAACGTGCTCGTTCTCTGGGTCCGCGAGCGACCGGCGATCGCCTCGATCGATATCACCGGCAATCGCGATATCGATACCAAGGCGTTGACGGCTGCCTTGTCCGACATCGGGCTCAAGGAGGGACGCGTCTTCGATCGTTCGGTCCTCGATCGTATCGAGCAGGAGCTTGAGCGGCAGTATTTCTCGCGCGGCAAGTACGGTGTACTGATTCAATCGACGGTCTCGCCGCTCGAGCGAAACCGCGTCGCGGTTCGCATCGAGATCACCGAGGGGCTGACGGCGCGGATCAAGCAGATCACCATCATCGGCAACGAGGCATTCCCCGAAAAGGAGCTGCTCAAGCGCTTCGAGCTCGGCACGACCGGCTGGACCTCGTTCTATTCCAAGAATGATCAGTACTCCAAGCAAAAGCTCGCCGGTGATTTGGAGACGCTGCGCTCCTTCTATCTGGATCGCGGCTTTATTCGGTTCGACATCAAGTCGACGCAAGTCTCCATCAGCGCCGACAAGAAGGAGATCTATATCACCGTCGTCATCGATGAGGGTGAGCCCTACCGGATCGGCGACATCAAGCTTGCGGGCGAGCCTTCGATCCCGGCCGAGGAGCTGTTTCCTCTTATCCAGCTCAAGCGCGGCGATTTCTTCTCGCGTCGGGCGACCACCGAAAGTGCTGAGCGGATCTCGAACCTGCTCGGCGATCGCGGTTATGCGTTCGCGAATGTCAACACCATTCCCGAGATCGACGAGGAGGCGCGCACGGTGACGGTGACCTTCTTCGTCGATCCCGGACAGCGCGTCTACGTGCGTCGCGTCAATATGAAGGGCAATACCCGAACCCGCGACGAGGTCCTGCGCAGAGAGATGCGCCAGTTGGAGTCGGCCTGGTTCTCGGCCGAGCTGGTCCGCAAATCGCGCGAGCGGCTCCAGCGTTTGGGCTACTTCGAGGATGTCACCATCGAGACGCCCGCGGTACCGGGTTCCGCCGACCAAGTCGATGTCGATGTGACGGTGACCGAGAAACCCGCGGGGAATCTTTCGGCGGGTGTCGGTTACTCACAGTCGCAGGGTATTCTGTTCAACGCCAGTGTGACGCAGAACAATTTCCTGGGCACCGGTAAGCGCGTCTCGTTCGGAGTCAACACGAGCGAAGCGACCCAGCTCTATCAGATCGCCTATACCAATCCCTTCTATACGGTGGACGGTATCAGTCGAGGCTTCAACGTCTCCTACCGGGAAACGGATTTCGACGAGCTGATCGGTGCGGATTATTCGACCGACGTCGGCGTGCTGGGCATGAACTTCGGCCTGCCCATCTCAGAGACCAGCCGCGCCGGCCTCGGGGTCCGCTATCAGTATACGAATTTCATCGCCGGTAACTTTTCCGAGCTGGCGCAACAGTTCGTCGAAGAAAACGGAAATGTCTTCAATGACTTTATCCTGTCGGCAAGCTATACGAACGACAGCCGAGATACCGCGATCTTCCCGACCAAAGGCGGGTTGCGTGTGCTGAGGGCAGACCTCGCCGTCCCGGGAAGCGATCTTCAGTACTATAAGCTCACCTACCAGGAGCAGCTCTATGTTCCTCTGACGTCGCGGTTCGTGGTGTCCTTGAGTGGTGATGTCGGGTACGGCGAGGGGTACGGCGAGACCGACGGGCTACCCTTCTTCGAGAACTATTACGCCGGCGGGCCGCGGTCCGTGCGCGGTTTTGTCGCCAACTCGCTCGGCCCTCGCGAGGTCGGCGACGACGATCCCGTCGGTGGTAACTTCAGGATGGCCGGTAGCCTCGAGCTCTTTGCACCGGCGCCGGGCGGACCACAGCTGAGCAAGACCCTGCGTCTCGGGGCCTTCCTGGACTTCGGCAACGTCTGGGAGACCAACGGCTCGGATCTCATCGAGCCCACCGGTTTCGATATCGGAGATCTACGCTATTCGGCGGGTGTCTCGGCAACCTGGCTGTCGCCGATCGGTGCCCTTTCGATCAGTCTGGCGGCTCCGCTCAACGAAGAAGAGGGCGACGAAACCCAAGTCTTCCAGTTCGGTTTCGGACAGACTTTTTAAGGGAGTCGATGCGTGAGGTTAGCCGTTCTTTGCTGCTCGACGATCGCGTTGCTCCTGCTGTCGAGTGTCGTGCCCGCATCCGATTACAGGATCTCGGTGGTCGACCCCAATCGAGTCGTCGAGCAGTCGCCTCAATACGAGGCTGCCCGCGCCGCGCTTCAACGCGAGGTCGAGGATCGGGAGCGGATACTACGCGAGCAGCAGGACCAGATCTCGGCGCTTCAGGGCCGCCTGGAGCGAGAGGGTGCCTTGATGAGCGAGAGCGAGATTCAGCGCCTGCAGAACGATATTCGAAGTCGGACCCGTAAGCTCAAATATGCGAGGGACGAATTTCAGGAAGACTTCGCGTTGCGGCAGAACGAGCTCCGCACCAAGCTCGCCCTGCAGGTCCGCGAGGTGATCGTCGAGGTCGCCAAGGAGGAGAAGATCGATCTCGTCATCAGCGAAGGGCTGGTGTATTTCAGCCCGCGCATCGACATTTCCGAGCAAGTCATCGAGCGACTCAAACAGGAGTTCGTCGAAAAGTGATGATTCCGCCGGCACACGATCGGTCTTTTTGGTGACGCTTTGGAGATCGCGCTCGGCGAATTGGCAGACCGTTTGTCGGTTCCATTGCGGGGCGACCCCCAGGCGCGCGTCTGCCGCATCGCGCCGCTGAGCTCCGCCGATGCAACGGAATTGACCTTTCTCGGCGACGGGCGCCTAAAGCGCCTTCTAGGGCATACTCGTGCAGGCTGCGTGATCCTCTCGGAATCCGACGCCGACGCCTGTTCGGTGCCCGTCATGCTGAGCGACAACCCTTACCTGACGTTTGCGAATGCGGCGAGGATTCTGTATCCCGAGCCGGCGACCGTCGGCGGTATTCACCCGAGTGCTGTCGTGGATCCGACCGCGTTGGTCGATCCGACGGCATGGGTCGGTCCGACCTGTGTTCTGGAGGCCGGCGTTCTTGTCGGTCCACGCGCGTTTCTCGGACCCGGTTGTATCCTCGGGGAGGGGGTCCGGGTCGGCGAGGAGAGCCGGTTGGTGGCGCGTGTGACGCTCTGCTCGGGCACGCTCGTCGGCAAGCGCGCGCTTTTGCACCCCGGCAGCGTCATCGGGCGCGAAGGCTTCGGCTTCGCGCGCGACGGCGATCGGTGGGTGCGCATTCCGCAGATCGGGCGGGCGATCCTGGGCGACGATGTCGAGATCGGCGCCAACACCACGGTCGATCGGGGTGCGATCGGCGACACCCTAATCGGCGACGGGGTCAAGCTGGACAACCACATTCAGATCGGCCACAACGTCGAGATCGGCGAGAATACGGCGATGGCGGCGAACACCGGCATCTCGGGCTCGACCCGGATCGGTCGAAACTGCACCATCGCGGGCGCCGTCGGGATGGCCGGTCATCTGGAGATCGGCGACGGAGTCCATTTTACGGGGATGGCCATGGTGACCCGATCGGTCTCGGAGCCCGGCGCCTACAGCAGCGGGATCCCGGCCATGCCAAGCGCGGATTGGCGACGCAACGTGGCTCGGTTCAGGCATCTGGACGAGCTGGCGCGACGCATCAAACAACTTGAGATACGTATCGATACGATGAACGAAACAACTGGGCGGGAGGCTACCTAGCATGGAGGGATCGCATCCCATGCCGACGGATTCTGATTTGCGTCTTGATCGCTCGGAGGACGTCGTGAGCACAATGGACATCCATAAGGTACTGAGCCTCTTGCCGCACCGGTATCCTTTTCTATTGGTCGACAAGGTCATCGACTACAAGGTGAACGAGTATCTGATCGCCTTGAAGAACGTCTCCTACAACGAGCCCTTTTTTACCGGCCATTTTCCTGTGCGTCCGGTGATGCCCGGTGTCTTGATCATCGAGGCGCTGGCGCAGGCGACCGGCTTACTGGCGATGGCCTCGCGTCCGGACGAGGTCGGCAACAAGCTCTACTATTTCGTCGGTATCGACAAGGCGCGCTTCAAACGTCCCGTCGAGCCGGGCGACCAATTGATTCTGGATGTGAAGCTCGGACCCGTGCGTCGCGGGATCTGGAAGTTCGACGGCGAGGCACGCGTGGACGATCGCCTCGTGGCCAGCGCCGAGATCATGTGTACGGCCCGAGACTTCACCGCTTGATTCACCCGACGGCCTTGGTCGATCCGGGGGCTACGCTGGATTCCGATGTCGAGGTCGGCCCCTTCGCCGTCATCGGCCCGGATGTCGAGATCGGCGCGGGGAGCCGGATCGGCCCCCATGCCGTGATCAAGGGACCGACCCGGATCGGCCGGGACAATCGAATCTTTCAGTTCGCGAGCGTCGGCGAAGACCCCCAGGACAAGAAATACGGCGGCGAGGCGACTCGCCTCGAGATCGGCGATCGCAATCAGATCCGCGAGTTCACGACGCTGCATCGCGGCACCGTCCAAGACAAGGGCGTGACCCGGATCGGCAACGACAATCTCTTCATGGCCTATGTCCACGTGGCGCACGACTGCCGCATCGGCGACAACGTCATCATGGCCAACGCTGCCTCCTTGGGCGGACATGTCGAGATCCAGGACTGGGCCATCCTCGGTGGCTTTACGATTGTCCACCAGTTTTGCAGGATCGGCGCCCACGGTTTCTGTGCCATGGGATCGGTTCTGAGTAAGGACGTTCCCCCCTACGTGACCGTCGGCGGGCACCCGGCCGAGCCCCGCGGAATCAACACGGAGGGCTTGCGACGTCGCGGCTTTTCCGATGTTGCCATTCAAGCGATCAAGCGTGCCTATCGCACACTCTATATGGGAAATCTGAAGCTGGCCGAGGCGATCGCCGAGCTGACTCGAATGTCCGCGGACGTCCCGGAGCTCGGCCTCATGGCCGACTTCATCGCCGACAGCAGTCGTAGCATCGTGCGCTGATGTTGCGGGTCGGAATCGTCGCCAACGAGGCATCGGGCGACATCTTGGGTGCCGCGTTGGCGCGCGAGATCCGCAAAAGGGTCCCCGAGGTCCGCTTCGTCGGCGTGGCTGGACCCCGGATGCAGGAGGAGGGCTGCGAGACCCTCTTCGCCATGGAACGGCTCTCCGTAATGGGGCTGATGGAGGTTCTCGGCCAGCTTCGCGAGCTTCTCGGGCTCAGGCGCGTGCTGGTACGCTATTTCGTCGAAGATCCCCCGGACGTCTTCATCGGCGTGGATGCGCCCGACTTCAATCTCGGTCTTGAGCGCCGACTGCGCGGGGCTGGGATCCGAACCGTGCACATGGTCAGTCCCACCGTCTGGGCCTGGCGTCCGGGCCGGGTCAAGTCGATCCGCCGCTCGGTGGATCTCATGCTGAGCGTCTTCCCGTTCGAGGAGACCTTCCTGCGCGAGCACGGCGTGCCGGCGCGCTATGTCGGTCATCCGCTCGCCGACGAGATCCCGGTGGAGATCGATCGGGTCGGTGCGCGACGGGCCCTCGGCCTGCCGCAGGCCGGATCGTTCGTCGCCCTGCTGCCCGGCAGTCGGATGGGCGAGGTCGAGCGTCTGGCCGAGCCCTTCATCGAGACCGCAGCGCGTTGCCTCGCCGCCCGCCCGGATCTGCGGTTTGTCGTCCCGTTGGTCAACGCCCGGCTGCGCGAGCGCTTCAGTCAAGCCTTGGCGCAGGTTGCCCCCGATCTCCCGATCACCTTGGTCGACGGGCGCAGCCGCGAGGTCCTCTCCGCAGCCGATGTCGTGCTGACCGCCTCGGGAACGGCAACGCTGGAGACCCTGCTGACCAAACGCCCGATGGTGGTCGCCTATCGCGTTCATCCGATCTCCTATCACCTCGTCAAACAGCTCGGTTTGGTCAAGGTGCCCTATATCGCCATGGCGAATCTCCTGGCCGAGAAGGAGCTGGCACCCGAGTTTATCCAAGACCGCTGTCGCGCCGATCTATTGGCGCCGGCCGTCCTGGCGTTTCTGGATGATGCGGAGCGCGTCGCCGAGATCCAGGCCGAGTATCGGCGCATCCATCTTTGGCTGCGAAAGGATGCCGCAGCGAGCGCGGCGCAGGCAGTCCTTGATCTGGTTGGATATTGAATCGCGTCCGGGTGTGATCCGTGCCGTCTTGCCTTGGATTCGGACTTGGATGTGCAAACGGCCCCGGCGGTGACGCGATTCAAGAATTTTTTGTTTCTTGACTAAAACCGCGTCGAGGAAAACGTCTTTGATGGCCTCGGCGATGTGGATATGAGGCAGACGCTATTGATCACGCGGGACGCGGTTTTATGGGTCGCGGGTGTCGACGAGGCAGGCAGGGGTCCGCTGGCCGGTCCGGTCAGCGCTGCTGCCGTTATCCTGGATCCGGCCCGCCCGATCGCCGGTCTTGACGATTCCAAGAAACTGACCCCTGCTCGGCGGGCTGTCTTGGATCGGGAGATCCGAGAACACGCCCTCGCGTGGTCCGTCGCATGGGCGAGCGCGGAGGAGATCGACCGGCTCAATATCCTCCAGGCATCCATGCTGGCGATGCAGCGCGCGGTTGCGGCCTTGACTGTGCGGCCGACACGGGTGCTCGTCGACGGAAATCGTTGTCCGGATGTCGGGTGTGCGGCCGAGGCGATCGTCGGCGGCGACGGCTTGGTACCATCGATCGGCGCGGCATCGATTCTTGCCAAGGTCGCCCGCGATCGGCTCATGGGCGACCTGGACCGCGCCTTTCCCGGCTACGGCTTTGCGGGCCACAAGGGCTATCCCACCCGTGCCCACATCGACGCGCTGCGCCAACTCGGACCCTGTCCCGAGCACAGACGCAGCTTCGGCCCGGTCCGGGCATTGATCCACGTCATGGGTTGATCGGCCTCGTCATGTCTCTGCTTCCCCCGGTCAGTATCCCGTTGGTCGAAGCGGCCACGCTCGGCTGAGCCGCTCGGTTCTTCAGGATGCATCCATTTCGCGCTCCAGCTGCCGCTTGACGTCGCCGGGTGACCCCGTGTGGCGGGCGAGCAGGTCGTAGGCGACGGGGACTACGAACAAGGTGAAGACGGTTGCCGCGAGGACGCCCGCTAGGATGACGGTACCAATGACGGTGCGGGTCTCGGCGCCGGCGCCGCCCGACAGGAGCAGCGGAAGCGAGCCGGCGGCGGTGGTGACGCCGGTCATGACGATGGGGCGCAGACGCACGTCGGCGGCTTCCAGCAGGGCCTCACGGAATTCCTTGCCTTGGTCGCGCAGCTGGTTGGCGAATTCCACGATCAGGATGCCGTTCTTGGCGGCGAGGCCGACCAGCATGATCAGCCCGATCTGACTGTAGATGTTGAGCGTCTGTCCGGTCAGCCAGAGGGCGAGGAGCGCGCCGGCCATTGCCAGCGGCACCGTCAGCATGATGACGAGCGGGTGTATCCAACTCTCGAATTGGGCCGCTAGAACCAGAAAGACTACCAGCAGGCCCAGGACGAAGACGAAGAGGATGTCTTGGTTGCTGGTCCGGAAGTCGCGGCTTTGTCCCTTAAAGTCGATCTGGGCCTGGTCGGGCAGGTGCTCGGCGACCTTGGCCTCCAGGTAGCTAAGCGCATCGCCGAGCGCCAGTCCGGATTCCAGGTTGGCCTCGATGGTGATGGCACGCAGCCGGTTGTAGCGGTTCAAACTCTGCGAGTCGGCCGACTCGATCACGCTGACCAGGTTGGACAGCGGGATCAGCTCACCGCTGCGGTCCGAGCGCACATAGAGGTTTTCCAGGCTCCCCGGCGTGCGCTGCTCGTCGCGCTCGCCTTCGAGGATGACGTCGTATTCCTCCCCTGCCTCCAAGTAGGTGGTCACCTTGCGCGAGCCGAGCATGGTCTCGAGCGTGCGCCCGATGTTGCCGACGGTCACCCCGAGATCGGCCGCGCGATCGTAGTCGATCTCGACCTTGAGCTGGGGTTTGGTCTCCTTGTAGTCCCAATCGATGCCGACCAGACCCGGGTTGTCCTTTTCGATCGCCTCCAGCAGCAGGTCGCGCCACTGAGCAAGCTCCTCGTAGGTCCCGCCGCCGATGACGAACTGCACCGGCTTCTGGATGCGCGCGCCGAACCCTTGACGCATGACCGGAACGGCGGTCACGCCCGGAAGGTCGGCGAGCTTCGCACGCACCTCGTCCATGATGACCCAGCCGGAACGACGCTTGCCGAAGTCGTTCAGGACCATGACCGCCATGCCCGAGTTGAAGAGCGCGGTATTGGAGAAGGTCCGGGGCGCGCGCACCAGCAGCCGGATCGCCTCGCCGGATTCGGTGTAGGGCATGAGGCGGCGCTCGATCTCGTCCATATAGTCGCTCATGTACTGATAAGACGCGCCTTCGGGGCCATTGATCAGGACAAAAAAGGCACCGCGATCCTCCTTCGGCGCATATTCCTGCGGGACCTGCTCGAACAGCCAGACTGCCGCGCCGAGTGTCCCGATGAAGGTCAAGACCATGATCCAGGGCTGGCGCAGCAGGAAGCGCAGCATCGCGCCGTAGCCGCGGCGAACCCACTGAAAGACCCAGTCGACCCCGTGGGTCAGGGATGCGCGTCGGTGCGACTGCGGCAGGATCTGAGACGCGAGCATGGGCGACAGCGACAGGGCGACGAAGGACGAAAAAGCCACCGCCGCGGCCATGGTGAGCGCGAACTCGGCGAAGAGTCGCCCGACGTCGCCCTGCAGGAAGGCGATGGGCACGAAGACGGCGATCAGAACGACGGTCGTCGCCACGACGGCGAAGGCGACCTGACGGGTCCCGCGATAGGCGGCGACCAGGCGTGTTTCCCCGTACTGCTCCATCCGGCGATGGATGTTCTCGAGCACCACGATGGCGTCGTCCACGACCAGTCCGATCGCCAGAACCAGCGCCAGCAGGGTCAGAATATTCACGGAGAAGCCGAGCGCGAGCAGAACGGTGAAGGTCGCCACGATCGAGACCGGAACGGTGACCGCCGGCACCAGCATGGCGCGCACGCTGCCCAAGAACAGGAAGATGATCAGGATGACCAGGCCGATGGCGATCGCGAGTGTCTTGTAGACCTCCTTGACGGCGTCCTTGACGAAGATCGAGGAGTCGAAGCTCTGCTTGATCTCCATGCCTTCCGGCAGGCTCGCGTTGATGCGGGCGGCCTCCGCCTTGGCGGCGTCCGCCACGGCGACCGTGTTCGCGGTCGATTGCTTCACCACGCCGATTCCGACCATGGGAACGCCGTTGCCGCGGAAGAAGGTGCGGTTCTCCTCGGTGCCGCGCTCGACCCGGGCCACATCGCCGAGACGCACCAGATGTCCGTCGGTCCCGCGCGCAAGCACCAGACGGGCGAAGTCGTCCGGGTCGTTGAAGGTGCGGTTCATGCGCACGCTGAATTGACGCTCGACCGACTCGATGCTGCCGGCCGGCAGCTCCAGGTTCTCGGCGCGCAGTGCGGCCTCGACATCCGCCACCGTCAAGGCGCGTGCGGCCAGCTCGTTGCGGTCCAGCCAGACGCGCATCGCATAGACCTGACTGCCGCCGATCTGGATGCGTGCCACGCCGTCGATGACCGAGAAGCGATCGACCAGATAGCGCGTGGCATAGTCGGTCAGCTCCGGGACGCTCATACGGTCGCTGACCAGATTCAGCCACATGATCACGTCTTCGTTGCTGTCGACCTTGCGGATATTGGGCGGCTCCGCCTCTGCCGGGAGCTGATCGAGCACGGCCGAGACACGATCGCGGACGTCGTTGGCGGCCCCGTCGATGTCGCGGTCGATATTGAACTGGACGGTGATGGCCGAGCGCCCGTCCTCGCTGACGGATTCGACCGTGCGGATGCCCTCGACCCCGGCGATGCGGTCCTCGATCAGCTGGGTGATCCGCGTCTCGACGACGTTGGCCGCGGCGCCCGGATAGATGGTCTCGATCGAGACGACCGGCGGGTCGATGTCGGGATATTCGCGCAGCGGCAACCGATCGAAGGCGACCAGCCCGAAGGCGACCAGCAGGAGCGACAGGACGGTGGCAAGGACAGGGCGGGTAACCGAGATGTCGGACAGGATCATGTGGAAGGTTCCTGTGCCGCCGGCGGGTCGATCGGTTCGTCGGCCGTGCTCCGGATCTCGATCGGCTGCCCCGGCCGAGCCTTGAGGTGGCCATGCACGATGACGCGATCGCCTACCGCGAGCCCCTCGCGCACCTCGACCAGTCCCGGCTTGCGTGTCCCGATCCGGACTTGACGGCGCTCGGAGGTCAGCCCCTTTTCGCCCTCCACCACGACCTGAACGAAGTGATCCTGGCCCTGGTGAAGGATCGCGGCCTCCGGGACGACCAGACCGTTGCGCGGGTCGACCAGGAGTACGACGCGCATCAGCAATCCCGGCTTGAGGGTGCGCTCCGGATTTGGAATCAGGGCACGGACCTGAATGGACCGGGTCACCGGGTCGACGCGACTGTCGACGCCTCGCACCACACCCTCGAAGACCCGATCGCCGTAGGTATGCGCACGTGCCTCGATCCGCAGCCCCGGCTGAATGTCGTTCATGAAGACGCTCGGGACCGTGAAATCCAGCTTCATGACGCTGTCGTCGTCGAGTGTGGTGATGGTATCGGCGGGCTCGACCAGGGTGCCGCGGCTGACGTTGCGCAGGCCCAGCACGCCGTCGAAGGGCGCCTTGATCAGCCGGTCCGACAGGCGCGACTCGATCGCGACCAAGACGGCGCGGGCCGTGTCGAGGTCACGCTTGCGCTCGTCGAGGAGCGATTCGGACGCGGCGCGCTGGGCGACCAACGCCTTGACACGCTCGTACTGCCGCTCGGCCTCGTTGACCCGAACCTGTGCCTCGTCGAGCAACGCATGCTGCTCGACGCTGGTCAGCTCGACCAGGATATCGCCCTCCTTGACCCGCTGGCCGTCATCGAAATGGATCGCCGAGATGGTCTCGGTGACATTCGCCGTGATGTTGACCGATTCGTTGGCCTTCAGGGTCCCGAGCGCCTCGACACGCTCGGCCAACGGCATCGATCGGACTTCCTCTGCCAGGACGGCGACGGCGTTGGCGGGACTCGTCGCCGTCAGGGACGCGGCGACGACGAGCGGGACAGAAGTCAGCAGGCGGGTGATGGCGCGTAAGGAGGGCATGCATCGGATCCATGTTGTCGGGCGGGCGCTCGGCGGCTGCACGCGCCCATGCCGTCTCGACGTGCATCAGTTCGTCGGATATCCGACGTAACGGGTCGTTGGAATCGGGGTCACCGAGACGCGACGATCGGTGGAGCCGGGCCTGTGCGTCGGCAACCAAGCCTCAGGCACCCTGATCTCAGCAGGTCGCGGACCTTGCCTGGCCCTTCATCTTATTCACGATGGCGTAAACACCGACATGCCGATTGGGGCTCAGGTGCTCTTGGAGCCGGAGCGCCTCGAACAGTTCCTCGACATCCAGTGCCTCGATCTCTTCGGGTCGTTTCCCGGAGAAGAGCCCGACCAGCAAAGCGACAACGCCTTTGATGATCGCGGTATCGCAATCGCCCCTGAAGGCCAGATGTCCGGGTTGGTCCGGCATCGGGTGCGCGGCCGTGTGGACCAGACTCATGCACTCGATGACACGGTTGCGGTCGGTCTTGTCCTCGGACGGCATCGGCGCCAAGCGCTCGCCGATCTCCACCAGGTACTGATAGCGCTCGTCCCAATCGCCGAGGAGCTCGAAGTTCTCAAGGATCTCGGTCATTTCGTCGTTGAGCATAGATGCGGAGTATTCCCAATCGAAACTGTAGGATCAAACCGGGCATCGAGCGACACGGGCGGCTCGACGACGGTTTTCGGTATCGTATCGACCGCGCTGCGGCGTCGATGTTGTTGTGCCCAAGCCTTCTAAATCCTGAATCGCGTCGACGCCGCCGCAGTTTGAAGCTTGCCGATCCGAGGCAACATGTAAAGGTTGCCATGCCGCGCCGGACGCGATTCAGACGCTGAAGGATTCTCCACACCCGCAGGTATCCTTCACCTTGGGGTTGCGGAACTCGAAGCCCTGATTGAGCAGGCTGGACCGGACGAAATCGATCTCCATACCGTCGATGCGAACGAGACTGTCTTCATCGACGACGACCTTCACGCCATAACTCTCGAAGACCCGATCGGCCGGATCGACCCCGTCCGCGTAATCCACATCGTAAGCGAAGCCGGTACAGCCGCTCTTGCGCGTGCCGACGCGCAAGCCAAGACCGTGTCCGCGTTTGCTGAGCATTCCGGCGACGTGTTTCGCCGCGGCTTCGGTCAGTGTCACTGCCATTGGTATTGCCCCTTTATCATTGTCGACTCGACAACTCTGGGAACTAAGCTCGGATCAGGGTTTTTCAACCCCGTACATATCGGCAACCGGCCCCTCGGCAGCGACGCCAACACAGGGGGCGGTTCTGGATCGGCTACGATTCAGTCTGCACACAAACCCGAGTCTGCACATACACCCGACTTCCTGAGCCGCGTCATCACGGAAGGTTGTTCGCGGAGGCGAGGCGGCGCCGATTTCCGACGGGTGAAATACCCCTGTCGGGCGCGGTTCAGTGGCGGTGCTCGGCGGTATCCATGCTCGCCGCCGCGGACATATCCAAAAGCCCCCGCATCAGCGCGGCCCGGTCACCCGTCGGGAGGGTCTCGATCAATGCCTGCTTGTCCTCCGGGCTCAGCGGGAGGTGTGCACACAGAAGGTTGGTCAGGTCCTTGTCGGCCATCTGCTCGACGTCCTCCCAGGGGACCTCAACACCGCGCAACGCACAGTAGGCCTTCAGCGAGGTTAAGAATCCTTTGCGGTCGGCAATCGGAGAGTCGTTCTCCTGATAGTCCGCCGCGAACCGCTCCCAGTCCGCACGGACCCGCCGATAGCCGTGCTCCTCGGCGATCTCGCTGATGACTTGGAAGCGGCACACCCCGGTCAGTACCAGGACGATTCTGCCGTCGGTCGTCTCGCTGTACGAGGTGATTCGACCGGCGCAACCGATGCGATGGATTTCCGGCACCTCATCGGTCATGGTCTCGCTGGTGGGCTGAATCATGCCGATGAGGTGATTCGATGCCAATGCATCCGTCACCATGCTGACGTAGCGAGGCTCGAAAATGTTGAGCGGTAACTGAACTCTCGGCATGACCACGGCTCCGGACAAGGGAAAGATCGGGATCTCGGCGGGCAGGTCGGAGAATTTCGGGAAGAACGGGGTGCGGGTCATCGGCTGCTCCAGCGCCCGAACCCGCGAGAGGTCCCGGCGATGCGGTTGATCGATTACGGCTTCATCGGCGTAGATGGGGTGTCCGTCGCGCTTCCCTATACCAGCGTGCCTTCAACCCGCAAAATCCTTGTCGCCGGGATTGTGCGGCACCGCTTGAACATCAAGGCCGGATCCGAGCCGATAGCGGCCACGATTGGAGGCGTAACTGCCCCGCTCACGTGCGCTCGGTAATTTCATCATCCCCAAAGACTTCGCGGCACTCGCGACCGGATTTCAGTCGGTGCTGAACGACGGCGACAACGCCTTCGCCCGCGAGATCCTGACCAAGGGAGGCAAGCTGGCGTCCGGAACACCCGCCTCTCTGGACCTTGCCGAAGATACTCGATGGCCGTGATCGCAGCCGCCCGATCACGCCGGCGATGATCGATTAGGTCAAGGAGAACCTCATCTTCTTCGTTCCCACGCTGGAAATCCGGCGACCTGGACGCACCATTGCCAGCGAGCCGGTGATGGATGATCGCCGTCGGCTAAGCGCTGACCGCCGGCGCACCATACTTTCCCGACATCCCGAGCTCGGCGGTGAGGCATCGAGCGGTTCGGGTCAATCCTGAAGCCCGAGGAGTCGCCGCTTCGGCTGCACGTGTCTATGGAACCCGATCCGTCAACGACCGAGAGCGAGACTCACATGTCCCTTCAACCCGCTAGTGCCCACCAGGACGCCGCCGTGCGGTCGGATCTGTCGGGTGACTTCCGGCGCGTTCGCGCCCTGACCGAGCAGCTGTGCAAGCCGCTCGTGATCGAAGATTACATGCTCCAAACCCGGATCGAGACCAGCCCGCCGAAGTGGCATCTGGCCCATGTCTCCTGGTTCTACGAGACCTTCCTGCTGCGGCCCTTCCTGCCCGGCTACCGGGTCTTTCACCCGCGGTTCGATTACCTCTTCAACAGCTACTACGAGCAGACCGGAAGTGGCTTTTGGCCGCGACCCGAGCGCGGACTCCTGTCCAGGCCGACAGTTGCCGAGGTCTACGACTACCGGCATCATGTCGACGATGCGATGCTCAGGCTTCTTGCCGACTGCCCGTCTGCCGACTGGGTGAGCGTCGTGCATCGACTCCATATCGGCCTGCATCACGAGCAGCAACACCAAGAGCTCTTGGTGACCGACATCAAGGGCAATTTCGCCTACAGCCCATTGCGGCCCGCCTACCGCGATGACTTGCCCCACGCCCCGCCGACCGATCCGGATCCGCTGCAGTGGGTCGGTTTCGAGGGCGGACTGGTCGAGATCGGTGCGCTTGGGCCGGGGTTTTCCTACGACAACGAAGGCCCGCGTCATCGTACCTTTCTTGCACCCTATGCCCTTGCCGATCGACCCGTAACCAATGGCGAATTTCGACAATTCATCGACGACGGCGGGTATCGCGATCCGGCCCTTTGGTTGTCCGACGGATGGGCGACGGTTCGCAAGGAGGGCTGGCAGTCCCCGCTCTATTGGGAGGAGATCGACGGCGACTGGCAGATCATGACGCTGGGCGGGATGCGTCCGCTGAATCCGGCCGAGCCGGTCTGTCACGTCAGCTACTACGAGGCCGACGCCTTCGCGACCTGGGCCGGCAAGCGGCTCCCGACCGAGGCCGAGTGGGAGCATGCCGCGGAAGGTGCCCTCGTCAAAGGCAACTTCGTCGGCGAGGGGTATCTCCATCCACGTCCCGCCGAGCGCAGCGCCTCGGATCAAGCAGGTGGGCTCATGCAGCTCTTCGGCGATGTCTGGGAGTGGACGGCATCCGCCTATCTGCCCTATCCGGGCTATCAGGCGGCGGCTGGTGCGCTCGGCGAGTACAACGGCAAGTTCATGTGCAATCAGATGGTGCTGCGGGGCGGCTCCTGCGCCAGCTCGCAGGATCACCTTCGGGCAAGCTATCGCAACTTTTTCTATCCCCAAGAGCGCTGGCAGTTCAAGGGATTTCGACTCGCGGAGACGACACCATGACCCAATTCAGCGCCTTGCAACGCTCCGAGACGGAGCTGTTCCCGCAGGAGACGACGGACCGGGAGGCGTCAAACCAACGCCGCTCGCTGCAGACCCCGGGCTCGATCCGGTTCTTCGATTACCGCCCGACCCCGGCGGACGTGCGCGCCGAGGTCTTGGAAGGGCTGGGACGTCCGGCCAAGCGCCTGTCGCCCAAGCTCTTCTACGACCAGCGCGGCTCGCAGCTCTTCGACGCCATCACCGAGCTGCCCGAGTATTACCCGACGCGCACCGAGATCGGGATCCTGCGCGAATACGGCTCCGAGATGGCGGACCTGATTGGCCGGGACAACGTCCTGATCGAGCTCGGAAGCGGCAGCAGTCTCAAGATCCAAACCCTGCTCGCCGCGCTGCAGCCGAGCGTCTACATGCCCGTGGATATCTCCAAAGAGCACCTGTTGGAGTCTGCCCATGCCCTGGCCGAGCGTTTCCCGGGTCTGTCGATCCGCGCGGCCTGCGCGGATTATTCGGCCCCTTTCAAGCTCCCCATGGAGCCGGACTGGACCGACCTAGCCGCCTTCTTTCCGGGTTCCAGCATCGGGAACTTTGACCCCGACGATGCGCGCCTCCTGCTCGGTCGGGTGGCCGAGCTGCTAGGCACCGGCGGACGGCTTCTGATCGGGGTCGACTTGCCCAAGGATCCGGCGATCCTCAATGCGGCCTACGACGACGCCCAAGGCGTGACCGCGGCATTCAATCTCAACCTGTTGACACGCATCAACCGCGAGCTGGAGGGCAACTTCGATCTGGATGCCTTCACGCATCGGGCCTTCTTCGATACCGACTCGAGTCGCGTGGAGATGCACCTGGTGAGCCGGGTCGAGCAGCGCGCGGAGGTGGCGGGAAGCACTTTCGATTTTCGTGCCGGCGAGACGATTCATACCGAGAATTCGTATAAGTACGGGATCGACCACTTCCATCGACTCGCCGGTGATGCCGGCTTCGTCGCCGAGCAGGTCTGGACGGATAAGCAGGGCCTCTTCAGCGTGCACTGTCTGCGTGTCGAAAACGGCTCGGCTGGATGATGTTGCCGGTCAAGGAGCGGCGCCGCGTTGTTGGCGTCGGCATCGCATCTTGATGGACTACGTATTTCGACCGGGCCGAAGGCTCGTTCGATCGCCCGATGGGTTACCTCACGATGTCCCGCGTCGAAATGCGCCGTGAGGGTCCGGAGAGAACGGTGCCCAAATCGGTCGAGATGAATTCGACGGAAGCACCGTCCGGACTGACATAAATATCGTAATAGAAACCGCCGGTGTACATCACTTTGCCGCTGCAGTCCCCTTCGACCCGGTAGGTGCCTGTGAAGCGATAGGATTCGCCCGTATCGCTGTCGGTTGCCATGCCGACGATATTCCCTCGACCATCATAGGTCTCCAATCCGGAGGATCGGTAGGGCTCGCCTTCCCAATAGCCCTCTTCCCGGTATTGATAGGTCCCGCGCATGGAGCGCGTCGAGCAGAACCAAATCGGTCTGAGTGTTGATGCCTCCGCGGCTTGCTGTTCCGTCTGTGAGGCGAGCTCCTGAATCCGTGGCTCTTGCTCCACGCCCGCCACGTTTCGCCTCGCGAAGGTGTCGGCAGAATAGCTCGTGGCGACGAGTGCGGCGCACAGGCTTAGGATCATATAGGACGCTTTCATCGTGTTTACCTGGTCATGAGATGGTGTGTCGGGTGTCGACCGGAATCGATCGGTCGACCGTCAATCGCGCAATGACGACATTCAATAAGTCTTGAGCCTTGAGCCGGGATCGGATTGCGCCTACCGACGCCGCGTCCGATCGAGGCAAAAATCGGGTGGATTCGCGACCTCCGGCCGATAACACTCGGGACCGGCGATGTCGGCATCTGCAAAATTCCAGTCGACATTCCAGTCGCTCGAGCGGCGGAAGCAAAGGGGCGATGGGCGATGACCGCCGTCGGCCTGGAGGACTCCACCGAGGTTGTCCGGATGAAAGATCGACGGCATCGTGAAGCGCACGCCGTAGCATCCGCCCTCGGGGCAGTCCAGGTCACGGCCCGCCCAGCTGCAGATGGGTCCCGATGTACCGCTTGATCCGCCGCCGCTCGCTTTGCCGAGGCATTCCGCATAGAGATCCGGGTCCGAGTCGAGCAGGCTCTGCGAGCAACCACAGGACGTCCCCGTCCAGGCGCAGAAGCTTTCCGGTTGACAGGCATCGGCTCGGGCACGCTCATAGGCTGCGGCGAACTCGGGAAACTCCATCCCCAACTCAAGCGTCAAGGTGCCGTCCTCGGGATCGTAGCGCTTGCGCCAGCCTTGGGGCCAGGATCCTTCCTGAAATGCGAGCAGCTGTGACTCGAGTCCGGTCCTGACCATGGCGACGGATCCCTCGACTTCGGCTCGGTCCGCACCTTCGCCGACGTAGATCTGATAGGTCTGTCGTGTATCGGGCTTGGCGTAAACGAGGAATAGGTAATAGTCACCTCCGGGTTGGAACGTGTTTAGATTCACGGCACCCGCCGCCCGTTGTGTGCCGGCATCCATCGTGGTGTCGATGTAATACAGGCCCTTGTTGGCGGTCAGGTTGTTCCGCTGCCACATGCTCTGCTGCATCATCCGGATCTGCGCACCCGGACGCTCGGCCGCCGCCTCCGAGCCGGTGACGAGTTGACGGTACATGGGGATCCCATAGCACAACTGGTTGGCGCAATCCTTCGCCCAATCCTGCGCGTTGCAGGTTTGCTCTGCATGTCCTATGTCGGTTTGGTTGGCCGCGCAGCCGGGGTAGATCACGCTGGTGACATGTTGGTACGGGCTCGTCTTGGCTGTGCCGTCGGAGAGACACTGAACGGCCTCGACCGGCGCGTTGAAGAAGGGATCCAGATTGACCGAAATGGTATCGGCCAGTCCCGTCATCGAGCCGTCGTCGTCGTTGAGAACCGTCTGGCGATCGATGTCCGTGAAGTTGTCGAACATCGCCTCGTTCCAATTGCAATAGGCGGACCGCGCCAAGGTTTTGTCCGTTTTGAAGCTGTCCGGCAGGAACAGCGGCTGGATCACGAAATGACGGATATCGACATTATTGAAGTAAAGGTCATTGGAGTGGAACGCCGGAGGATAGTAAAAGCCGTTGGGTTGTTTCCAGCCGATCGCGGCATTCGGTAGATGACAGTCACTCCCCACGCCGGGGATACCGAGTGTGCGGCCGTACATCCAACCGCTGTTGAAACAGCCGCTGTGGCCGCCGATGCCGGGGTCGTTGTTGGGAATGCATCCGGCCAACGGGGTCGTCGTGATATCCAGATAGGCGTTGGATTCCTGCTGTGCCGGACCGTCGTAGATGTTGAACATACGCTGCATGACGCCGAAGTTGCTCAGCGGCATGCTGATGCCCTGATCCTGCGAGAGGCAGTAGTTGGATGCGATCCGATTGTCGCAGGACGCGCCGTCCGGATTGAATGGCCCGGCATGATCGGCGTAGGGGTTGTAATGCAGCGGATCCTGCGCCTTGGTGGGCTGGGTGTTGCCGATCAGCGCACTCTTGCGCAAGAGCATCCAATGGCCGCGGATCGCCGAAGAGCGCGTATAGTCGCCGCCCGTGACGAAGGTCAATCCGGCATTCTGCGTATCGGTCAGGACACTGTCGGTCACGAGATACCATTGCGGGCGAAGCCAGATGGCGGCGAAATTGGTTTCGGCCCAATGGAACGAGGAGGTATAGCGGTCGAGCACCGTGACCTGGCAGTTGGTTTCGACATTGTCGTTCGCGCACTTCTTCACCCCGCTGCAATCGAGCGCGCCGGTCGCGGGATCGACCACGACGGCACCTGTCGCCGAGGCATCGCAGCTGGTCGCGAAGCGCTGTCCGCCCGGATCCACCAG
This sequence comes from Thiocapsa roseopersicina, assembly GCF_900106925.1. Classification (GTDB taxonomy): domain Bacteria; phylum Pseudomonadota; class Gammaproteobacteria; order Chromatiales; family Chromatiaceae; genus Thiocapsa; species Thiocapsa roseopersicina. The sequence goes on along the minus strand of NZ_FNNZ01000004.1, from coordinate 44,532 downwards.
CGGATAGTAGTCATCCGCAATCGGGTTCTTGGTGGGCGGTACCGGCGGTTTGTTCAAGGGTTTGCCCAGATCGAGGAGGCGGGCGGGTGCCAACGGATTGGGTATGGAATTGAGCACGACATCGATGGGTGCGCCGTTCTGCGGTGCGGATACGGGAAAGCGCGGGCCATCGACGCCGAGGCAGGCCGTGGTGTCACCGACGGTCTGAAACGAGGTCATCGCCGTCGAGCAGTAGTTCCCGCGAAAGCGCATCAAGGGGGTCGTGCCCGCCTTGCCGATGCCGCTCTGCATCGAGGCATAGGATTCCCAGCGCATCTGTTGAGACATGCCGCTGTTCGCACCCGGCACCAGCCAATAGCAGGCCCCGCAGGTCCCTGCGCCGACCGCCATGTTGCCTTGGAAATCGTTCCAGCCGTTCATGATCCAGAACACCGACGGATGGTCGAAGTCCGAGTGGTAGGGAAAGACCTCCGCACCGCGATAATCCGGCTGCTGGTCGATGTCCGGTTTCAATTCGGGGGAGGCGAGGATGCCCGGAATTCGGCGTGGATTCTCCGCATTGTCCACCGCCGCCCGCGCCGAGATCCCGATGTTGGCATAGAGGCGGTTGTCGGTCTCCGTACCCTCTTCGAGATAATAGCCGTGACCGATGGAGCGGAAGCCTACGTTGCGCGCCAAGGTGAGGTTTTGGGTGGCGTGCAGCACCGCCCAACGCGTCATGGAGTCGTGGATCGAGCTGTCCTTGACGAAGCTGTCGGCGGGGAGCATCCGGGCCATATGAAAATGAACCGGGTAGTGCCCCATGCGGCCGCCTTGACCGAGTTGACCGAACTCGACGCCCTGAACCTGAAACTGCTCGACCCCCTGACGTACGATCGTGTGACCGCCGAAATAATAGGGGTGTTGCTCGCCGGGCTGCTCGGTTGAATCCACCAACACCGAAGCGTCCGGAAAAGGTTCGCCGAGGGCATCGCCGGCGGACAGGATGCGGATGCTGCGACTGAGCAAGGCAACGGCGGCCCGGGTATCCGCCGCCGGCACACCCTCGACGTTGATGGCGAGATCCAGACGGCTGATCCCCGGATGCGACGCCTCGCCGAGATCGTAGAGGGTTCCGCGATGGAAATGCCGAACGCAGGGCGCGGGTTTGTCTTGATCGAGACAGTCGTTGCGCACCCGGATGGTCCGGGCATCGATGATCTGTGCGATCTCGAGCGTCTCGGAGTGGCCCGACATGTAGTCCGTCGTCGTGACCACAAGGCGGTCGCCGACCTGCCAATCGACAGGGCGGTCCAGATGCAATCGGTCTTCTCCGGGATCGAGCCCGTGATCGCCGGGATCGGCCGGATCGGTCGAGAGTCGGACCCAACTGGTGCCCGAATCCTCGGGTGCCATGGTCGCGTCGTCGCTCGCCCCTTTGTCCCCGAAAAGCCTCAGTGTTCCGCCGTAGGAGACCGCAAGCACCTTGTAGCCGAAGTAGCCCGCGGTGCCGTCGGCATCCGTCCCGCCGTCGTACGGCAAGGGATGGTAGCGGTAGAAGTAATCGCGCACGCCGCCGGGAAGATCCCGTTTTTGCGCGTCCGAGCCATCCCAAATTGCGCTCGGGACCCCGCAAGGTCCGATCCCGGGCGTCAAGGGTGTCTTGCAGGTAATTCCGACACCGCCGCCGCCCATCGCATGTCCGAACGGCGCGGCCCCCTGATCGCGGCCATAGAGATAGATGGTCAAGCGTCCCCCTTGGCTGCCGATGCGCGCGCCGGCCCCCGGGCCGCCGGCGATGAGTGCGCCGGTGTTCTCGACGAGGATGGATCTTGCCCAGAAATCGACGACCGAGTCGGTGAATTGAAGGGTCCCGCCGCTGTGGACGTTGACATCGCGATAGCGATAGATCCCGGGGCCGACACGACAGGGACCCGTGACCTCCAAGTCCTCGCCGTTGCCCGGACTCAGATCACCCGAGTCGCAGATCGCTGCGGCGACATCCTGACCTAAGCTCGGACCGAGCAGTCCGAGAAGGGCGAGGCCGACGACGATTCCTTTGGTCGGCGCAGTTCGCAGCTTTTTTGCGATGACCGGTTGCAGGCGCAGGTCCTCCGTTTGGCCTCCAACGGCATTGGCACGCTTTGTATCCTCGGGAACGGCCGCATCGGTCATTGTTCGGTCTCCTGGTCTGCGCGAGGTGCACGGCTTGCGAAAAATCAAGCGTACGATGATTCAAGGTAGCCCAACATCGCCTGTCTTACCGACATTCCGGCGCAGTGCTTGACGGAGCTGACCCGAGCCGCCGGGAGATGTGCCCTGTGAGATGGGTGAAACGCACTCTTCATTGCGGGGCGGAGTCGATTGGAGGTCCGGCGGCGCGGGTCTTTCCCGGCATCGATGCTTAGTTCACGGAGCGAACCGGCACCGGACGCTCGGACGGCGCGATCTCGCGAATGATCGGCTTCAAGCCGCGCAGATCGGCGGGCAAGGCATCGCGTGCAGCCTCGGCTGCATTACGGCTCAGGAAGTCACCTATGAGGACGGGATACCAGCCCGATGCGCCTGAATCCAGCGTGCGCGCCTGGTCGAGGAGACCCTGCTGCCGGGCAAAAGCAGCCGGGCTCCCGGGTTTGCGGAAGCTGATGAGCTGGATACTGTACCGAGCCGCGAGGGCGATTGGCTCGGGTGCGGGTTCGGTCTGCGTTGACGTGTCCGGTGCAGCAACTTCGTTCAGTGGAGGCGGCAACCCGGGCACGTCGCGCGCGACACCTCGGGTTGGGATCGGAAGCTCGGCGGCGACAGGCCGATCGGACTCGACTCTATCGATCGAGGTCGAGGGCATGACTGGACGCGCGGTCGAGGGGGCGACAGGTGGCAGGACAGGCTGCATCTCGGATGCGACGGTTTGGTCGGCCGGCTGCGGATCCGACACAAGAAATCTATCGGTGGCCACCAGCGCTGCCAATATCAGCCCGGCAGCGAGTATGCGTCTGACGGGCGCCCGCGGAGCCCGGCGCTCGCTCAGTCCGAGGAGCAGACTGTAGATGGGTCGGCCGCCCATGGCCTCGGCGGTGAATGTCGCCGTGAGGCAGGTCAGGATGATCGGCAGGGCCAGCATCTGGGCGCCGGTGAGCTCGATCACCAGGATGATGCCGGTCAGGGGCGCGCGTACGGTGGCGGCGAAGAGGGCGCCCATGGCGGCGACCGCGAAGACGCCGGGCTCCAGGGCCAGGCTCGGTGCCGCGATCGCCACCAGCTCGGAGAAAGCGGCCCCGGCTATGGTGCCGAGGGCCAGCAGTGGCGCGAAGATGCCGCCGGGTAGCCCGATGCCGTAGCTGCCGACCGTCGTCAGGAGACGCACGGCGAGTAGTCCGAGCAGGACGAGCAGTGCCGGGTGCGCGCCGGGCAGTGATTCCACCAGCGCTTCGCCGCCGCCGACCGTGTCGGGTGCGACCCAAAGGAGGGCGCCCAAGACCATGCCGACGACAACGGCCCCCGGATAAGCCTGATTTGGGCGCAGAGCGCGGAACGACCGCACCGAGCCCAGAAGCACGCGGTTGAAGCCCACGCCCAAGGCGCCGATTAGAAGCCCCAGGATCACGAACAACGGCAGTGCGGTGAGCGGGGCCATGTCGAGATTCGGGACCGGTAGATCCGGTCCCTGGCCGAGGATCCAGCCGCTGACGACGACCGCCGCGCAGCAGGCCAGGATGACCGACTGAATCGAGGCAAAGCTGTATTCGAAGTGCTCGCGCAGCTCTTCGGTGACGAAGACGATGGCCGCGAGCGGGGCGTTGAAGGCGGCAGCCAGCCCCGCAGCCGCGCCGGCTGCGATGAGTGAGCGACGGTTGCGATCGTCCAGCGCCATCCGCTCGGAGGCCATCTGACCGATTGCGGCGCCCATGTGGACCGTCGGTCCTTCGCGCCCGAGGACCAATCCCGAGCCGACCGCCAATGCGCCGGCCACGAACTTGACCGGAAGAACCCGCCGCCAGCGCAGGGTGCGCTGCCCGGCAAGGATCGCCTCGACCTCCTGGATGCCGCTGCCGGCCGCCTCCGGGGCAAAGCGGCGCACCATCCAAAGGGCGGCCACGAGGACTAAGGCGCCCAACACTGCGAGGACGAGCCAGCCGGGAACCGGTGCTGTTTCAAGGAGAGCGCGCAGGGCGTCGCGGCCTTCGCCCGCTTGGTCGAGGACGGCGTGGAAGACGGCTCCGACCAGTCCGGCGAGACCGCCGACCAAGGCTGCGGTCAGGTAGAGCGGCCAGGGGAATCCGCTGCGGTCAGACACGGGGTTCGCCGAGCCGCGACCGGTTGTCTGCGTGATGTGTGCATGTCACGGCGTCGACTCGATGCGGTCGGCGGAGTATCGCTGCCCGACGTCGGTGCGGCGTCGCCCCATGTTGCATGACTCGGCGCGGTGCCCGCGCCGAGCTGTTCTTCATAGGCCGAGGGTCATTGCGAGCCGGGCCGGGTGTGTCTGGGTGCGCTCGCACGCTCGATGCCGGCCGCAACCGCGCTGATGTAGTTGACCGTGACGCTGTCCCCGACGCTCACTTCCGCGAGCAGCGCCGGATCCCGTACGTTGACGGTGACTGTGTTCTCGGGGCCTCGGACGGTGACCTTGGATTCGGCGGTGTTGACGACCTCGACGATTCCAACAAGCGTGATGGTTTCTTGGATGCTGCCTGCCGGCAGGCGCCCGCCTTCACGATCGACGTCTCTGGTGGCGACTGCCCCCGGCGCGGCGGCCGCGGCGTTGCCCTTTTGCAGATCGATCGCCACGGCCTCGACATAGTCGATCGTGAGCGTGTCGTCGATACGGATCTCGTCGAGCCGCTGAACCTCGCTCGGAACGTGAATCACCTCAAAGACGCCGTCGGGTTGACGAATGGTCAGCATGCGGGTCTGCGGATTGACCACCACGACGGTGCCGGTGACCTCCTTCGTCACGGCTCCTGCAGCCACCGGGACGCCCGCGGTTTGGGCTTGGGCGGAGAGCATGACCGGGCCGAGGATCAGGGTGCCTGCGAGCGTCATCAGCGTAATCTGTTTCATGTCGATCTCCTCATCTTGGTTTCTGTCGGGGTTCTCGGCGGGGTTGTTTGTTGTTCTCGCCCGACCTCGGGCGGGGTGAAGCTAAGTCAAAAACAGGATGTTCACAAGCCTCGGGACTGACCCCGGCGGGTCGCCGCTCGGAAGGCCATCCATGACCCGGTGTGATAAATGTCCCCGATGGTTCTCGGGGCTTTTGTCGGTCGGGCTCCGGCAAGGTAGTATCCGGGACTCGATCAACTCCTTCCGTGGCAGCTCCATTCATGGCCGCGGGTACAGAGAAACGCCCGATGAACGATGTTCCGCAAGATCAGGCGCTGGAGCGCGATGTCCAGCTCTTCACCGCCCTGCTCGGGGAGGTGCTGCGCGAGCACAGCCGCAAACGCGTGCTGGTGATCGTGGAGCGTCTGCGCGACGGCTTCATGCAGCTGCGCGAAGGCGACGACCCCGAGCTGCGCGAGAAGTTGATGAAGCGGATCGAGGGGCTGGATGCTCAGACCCTTTCGGAGGTCATCCGCGCCTTCAACATCTATTTCGGCCTGGTCAATACCGCCGAGGAGCTCAACGCCTACCTAGCCCGCATGGATCTGATCTCGGCCGGGCAGCGGCTTTGGGTCGGCTCCTTCGACGACATGGCGCGACAGCTCAAGGCAGACGGCGTGAGCCCGGAAAATTTTCAGAGCCTGCTCGAGCACCTGATCTATCTTCCGGTCTTCACCGCGCATCCCACCGAGGCGAAGCGACGCACGACCTTGGAGACCTTCCGACGGATCTTCTTGGTCGGTCAGGATCTGCACCGCAGCAAGCTCAACGACGAGGAGCTCGAGGACCGACTCCAGGAAATCCTCACGCAGATCCAGATCCTCTGGAAGACCGACGAGGTGCGTATCCACAAGCCGCAGGTCACCGACGAGGTGCGCCAAGGGCTCTATTTCTTCCGCGAATCGCTGTTCGATGCCGTGCCGCAGGTCTATCGCTTTCTGGAAAAGGCGGTGCGCCGGGCCTACGGGGCGCAGTGCGGGATCAGGGTTCCGAGCTTCATCCGTTTCGGCTCCTGGATCGGCGGGGACCGCGACGGCAACCCCTTCGTCAAGCCCGAGACCACCGAGCTTGCTGTTCGCATGCACGGCGAGCTGGTCCTGGAGCTGTATCTCGAGCGCATCCGCAAGCTGCACCGGATGCTCAGTCATGCCAGCTCCATCTGCCAGCCGTCGCCGGCCTTCATGGACAGCCTCGATTCCGACGAGGACTATTGGGTCGACACGATGGGCCAGAGCCTGCGCCGCTATGTGCACGAGCCCTATCGGCGCAAGCTGGCGATGATGGATCATCGTCTCGACGCGAACCTGCAGCGGATACGCGCGCGCATGTCGGGACGGCACGAACCGACGCAACCGGCCGGGTATGCAAGCGACCGCGACTTCCTTGCCGACCTCTATCTCATTCGCGACTCGCTGCACCACCACGGCGATGCCAACGCCGCCGCCGGCCCCTTGCAGGATCTCATCCGGCTCGCCGAGACCTTCGGCTTTCACCTGGTTCATCTCGATATTCGTCAGGAATCGATACGCCACACCGAGGCCGTGACCGAGCTCTTCGCGCGCCAGGCCGGCGCCCCCTACTATCAAGCCTTCGACGAGGAGCAGCGCCTGATGGCCTTGGCGGAGGCCATCGCCCATCCGCACCCCTTCGTCATCGACAAGGCGACCTTGACGCCGGAGACCCGCGAGACCCTGGAGGTCTTCGAGGTGATGGCACGCATGCGCGCGGAGATCAGCGAGAGTCTGTTCGGTCAGTACGTCATCTCCATGACCCATCACGCCAGTCACGTGATGGAGGTCATGCTGTTGGCGCGGCTTGCCGGACTCGCCGGCAAGGATCGCCAGGGCTGGTTCTGCAAGATCCAGATCTCGCCCCTGTTCGAGACCATCGACGACCTGAATCGCATCGGCGAGGTGATGGGGCGGTTGTTCCGGGATCCCGCCTACGGCGCGTTGCTGAAGGCGTCGGGCAATCAGCAGGAGGTGATGCTCGGGTATTCGGATTCCTGTAAAGACGGCGGCATCCTCGCCTCGAGCTGGCGTCTCTACGAGGCGCAGCGCCGTGTGATCCAGCTCGCCGACGATCAGGGCGTCTCCTGCCGCCTCTTCCACGGGCGCGGCGGAACGGTCGGGCGCGGCGGCGGGCCGACCCACGAGGCCATCCTTGCTCAGCCGACCGATACCGTGCACGGACAGATCAAGCTCACCGAGCAGGGCGAGGTGCTGTCGTATCGCTATGCGAATCCGGAGACCGCGCGCTACGAGCTGACCCTGGGCATCAGCGGGCTCATCAAGGCCAGTCGCTGTCTGATCGAGCCGCCGCCGGAGGACCGCAAGGACTATCTCGGCATCATGGACGAGCTCGCCCGCTACGGCGAGGAGGCCTATCGGCAACTGACCCAAGACACCGAGGGCTTCCTCGACTATTTTTACGAGTGTACGCCGCTCGACGGGATCGCCCTGCTGAACATCGGCTCGCGCCCCTCGCATCGCAAAAAGGCGGATCGCTCGTTGAAGTCCATCCGTGCCATCCCTTGGGTCTTCGGGTGGGCGCAGTCGCGCCAGACCTTGCCGGCCTGGTTCGGCATCGGCTATGCGATCGAGCGCTATCGCGGCAACGAGCTGGATCGCCTCGTGAAGCTCCAGAAGATGTATCAGGAGTGGCCCTATTTCCGTGCACTCCTATCCAACACCCAGATGTCGCTCTTCAAGGCCGAGATGCATATCGCGCGGGCCTACGCCCGCTTGGCCGAGAACCAGGAGCGCGCGCAGGCGATCTACGGCGTCGTCGAGGCCGAATATGGACGCACCCTCACACAGGTGATGAACGTCGCCGGCCTGCGCGGTCTAATGGAGGAGACCCCGGATCTTCAACACTCCCTGGCGCGTCGCAACATCTATCTGGACCCCTTGAATCATATCCAGGTCGCTCTGCTGGAGCGCTACCGTGCCGAGCAGGACGAGGCCAAGCGCGAGGAGTGGCTCGATCCGCTGCTGCGCTCGATCAATGCGATCGCGGCGGGGATGCGCAATACCGGGTGACGGGCGTTCGACCGATCGTCCGAGGCCGGTCGGGACCGGGACATCGAATCTGGGATAGACTGTGGCTACAGCACCGGACGCCAGCAGGGTGACGAATCGCATGGGCTCTGTCGTCGAACTTTACGAGGCACTCGCAAGCGCGCCTGACGATCGGGCGCGTGCACGGGTGATCGCGTCCGCTTTCGAGCGGTTGGAAGAGCGTTACCCGCACTTGCCGGATCTCGTGACCAATCAGCAGCTGCGGGAGACCGAGCTGCGGCTTCAAAGAGAGATCGAGCAGGTCCGCGCGGATCTCGTGGTGCGGATCGAGCAGCTCCGCGGCGAGGTGAAGACGGAGATCGAGCAGCTCCGCGGCGACGTCAAGACCGAGATCGAGCAGCTCCGCGGCGAGGTCAAGACCGAGATCGAGCAGCTCCGCGGCGAGGTCAAGACCGAGATCGAGCAGTTGCGCGGTGGGTTCAAGACCGAGATCGAGCAGCTTCGCGGCGAGGTCAAAGCCGACATCGAGCAGTTGCGTGGCGAGCTACGCGAAACCGAGCTGCGACTCCAAAAGGAGATCCAGCAGCTTCGCGGCGAGGTCAAGACCGACATCGAGCAGCTCCGCGGCGAGCTACGCGAAACCGAGCTGCGACTCCAGAAGGAGATCCAGCAGCTTCGCGGCGAGGTCATGACCGCGATCGAGCGCAGCCGCAACACCTTGCTGATGTGGCTCATCCCCCTCATGTTCGCTCAGGTCGGCGCATTGACGGCGCTGGTGAAGCTGCTCTGAGCAGGTCGGGCTTACGCCCTAGAGTACATCCCGCAGCGGAAATCCTCGTATGCCCGAGTTACGGACGATCGTCCCTCCATCGCCAACGCGACCCCCTTTAGGTCTTCGTCTGCTCGGCGGGGTCTTGCTCACCTTCAGCGTGGGGCTGGTCTCTTGTCAGGCGATGTTCGTCCTCTGATGGCCGGCCCCGCGAGCACACCTCCCGAGCAGCGTCGGACCCTGAGTCTGACCGAGCTGATTCTCGGGGTCAGGCCGGATCGTCACCCTGATCCCAACACGAACATGCCCGCTCGGGGGAAACCTCGCGCGAAGGGCACGCTCCTGTTCCTGCTGCCGATCCCGCTCCTGATCGGTGCCTTGATCGGGCTCGGGGCAGGGCGGTTGGATGTCGTCCTGATCGACGGCGGGATCTTTGCGCTTTTCATGGCGGCGGCCGATCTGACCCGCCGCGGGCTGCGCGCGGAGCATGCTCAACAGGTTCTACGCTTTACGCGTCTCCAGCGTATCCCGCTGAAGACCATCGGCGGTGTGCTGACAGGCGTTGCAACCGGATTGGCCGCCTGGTTGGCCGTCGGTCAAGGGCCGGCGCTCAGCCTCGTCTATGCGACGGTCGCCATGATCGGCTTTCACCTGGTCTATGGCCTCGAGCCGCTCGGTCGCGCACGTCCCTTCGCGACCGACGACGAGCGGACGCGCAAGGTTGCGGCGGCCTTGGAAGAGGCCGAGCGAAAGCTGATCGACCTGGACCGTGCGGCGACGACCATCGCCAATCCGGAGCTGAAGATCCGGCTGCAACGCATCGGCTCGCAGGGCCGTGCGATCCTGAATCAGATCGCGGATCGGCCCACCGACCTGTTTCGGGCACGCAAGTTTTTGAGCGTCTATCTCGACGGTGTCCAGCAGGTCGCGGACGGTTATGCACGGACCCATCGTCTGGCGGATTCGCGCGAGTTGGAGCAGAATTTTCGCAACGTCCTGGTGACGGTCGAGCAGGTGTTCGACGAGCAACACCAGAGGCTTCTCAAGACCGACGTGATGGACCTCGATATCCAGATCGAGGTGCTGAAGAAGCAGCTCGAGCGCGAAGGGATTCAGTGACTAAACCGCGCCCTTGGTGACATGCGTCGTTTGGTGGTCGGTTCGGCGTTGACTCGAACAATGGACTCGGTGAGGCGCGGTTTAGGAGGGGTGATCATGTCTGATTATCGAAATCGATTTGGAGAGATTGAGTGAGCGAGCGAGAGCCAGGCGACGCGGCAGCGATGGATCCTCACACACAGGGGCAAGCGACGGGCGCCCGGCCTGTGCCGACAGCGGACCCCGTTGCGGAGATCGCCATCGTCGATTCGCCGCGTGCGGCGGAGCGGCCTCTGATGGTCGGCGAGGACGTACAGGTGCCGCAGATCGGCGAGGCGCAGCTCGGGCGCCTGCTGCAGGAGCTGGATCTGAACGACACCCACTCCATCCTCTTCTTCGGCTCCAAGGCCCAAGAGCGCCTCACCGAGGTCTCCGACCAAATGCTCGAAGGCGTGCGGGCCAAGGATGTGGGTCCCGCCGGGGCCGCACTGAGCGAGATGGTGACGACGCTCAAGGGGTTTCGCGTCGATGATCTCAATCCGAACCGCAAGCCCGGTCTATTGGCGCGTCTGACCGGTAAAGGTCGGCCTGTCGTCAAATTCCTGCAGGAGTACGAGGCGGTCCGCGATCAGATCGAGACCATCTCCGGACAACTGGAGCGGCACAAGACCAAGCTCCTGACCGACGTGACTGCGCTCGACCGGCTCTACGCGGCCAACCTGGACTATTTTCGGACCCTAGAGCAGTACATCGCTGCAGGCGAGGCGAAGCTCGTCGAGTTGGATGAATCGACCATCCCCGCGCTGGCCGCGCAGGTCGCAACCAGCACCGACATGGTCGAGGTGCAGCGTCTGAAGGATCTGCGCGGCGCCCGCGACGAGCTGGAACGGCGCGTCTATGATCTGAAGCTCACGCGTCAGGTGACCATGCAGGGCCTACCGAGCATCCGCATGGTCCAGGAAAACGACAAGGGGCTGATCAACAAGATCAACTCGACCCTGGTCAATACGGTGCCTCTGTGGCGCCAGCAACTGGCCCAGGCCGTCACCATCTACCGTTCCGGCGAGGCGGCCGACACCATCAAGGCCGCCACCGATCTCACGAATGACCTGCTGCGCGCCAATGCCGATAATCTCAAATCGGCGAACGCCGAGGCGCGCCGCCAGATCGAGCGCGGAGTCTTCGACATCGAGGTGGTCAAGCACGCCAATCAGACCCTGATCGAGACGATCGAGGAGAGTCTGGCGATCGCCGACGAGGGCAAGCGCGCCCGCGCCGTTGCCAGTCAGGAGCTCGAGCGCCTCGAGGCCGATCTGCGTCGAACCTTAACCTCGGCGAGCGCCCGGCGAACCGATCAATAACGGGCGCGCTCGGTCTACCACTTCCATTTTTCCGCAGATTCTGTATATTTGCGCGTTTACCTGCGGGGCCATTCCCGCAACGTCCAATCGTCTGGGTCCAGGACAGCACATGGTTACGATTCGTTTGTCTCGGGGTGGCTCCAAGAAGAACCCTTTTTATCAGATCGTTGTCGCCGACATCCGCGCCAAGCGTGATGGGCGCTATATCGAGCGCCTCGGTTTCTTCAATCCGCTCGCCAAGGGCGGCGAGGTCGAGCTGCGCGTCGATCGTCAGCGTGCGCAGTATTGGGTCGAGCGCGGCGCTCAGCCGACCGACCGCGTTAAGCAGCTTCTGAAGCAAGCGGCTCGCGAAGAGTCGGCAACCGCTGTCGCTGCGTAAGTCGTACGATCGCGTCAAACCAAAGTAGCCGCGGACTGCTCCGATCGATGGCCGGACAACCGGATTCGACGCGTATCGTCGTCGGACACATCGCCGGTGTGTACGGGGTGCGCGGCTGGTTGAAGGTGATGTCGGAGACGGATCCTCCGGAGGGCATCCTGAGCTACTCGCCCTGGTTGATCGGCGCAGACGCGACGACCTGGACGGTGCAGGAAGGAAAGCGCCACGGCAAAGGCATCGTCGTCAGCCTTCGCGGCTGTGACGACCGCGACCGAGCGGCTGCACTCGTCGGGCAGAATATCGCCGTCGTTCGTGATCAGCTGCCGCCGGCCTCGCACGATGAGTTCTACTGGATCGATCTCGAAGGACTCTCGGTCGAGACGACCGAAGGGGTCGCGCTCGGCTCGATCGATCATCTCTTCGCGACCGGTGCAAACGATGTCATCGTCGTCAAGGGTGATCGAGAGCGTCTATTGCCGTTCGTTTGGGGCGACGTGGTCAAGGATGTCGATTTCGAGCAGCGCCGGATGCTGGTTGATTGGGATCCGTCATTCTAGCGCTTCGGTCTCGACACTGTCGGCGGCGCGTCATGCCTGAGACGCTCCGACGTGATCGGGCCGGGTATCGGTGATGCGCTTCGATGTCGTCACCCTGTTTCCGGAGCTGTTCGGGGTCTTGCTCGATCAAGGCGTGACGGGGCGAGCCCTGATCCGCGGTGTGGCCGAGCTGCACCTCTGGAACCCGCGTGACTTCACGCACGATCGGCATCGCACCGTCGATGACCGCCCATACGGCGGCGGCCCCGGGATGTTGATGAAGGTCGAGCCGTTGCGCGATGCCGTCGCTGCCGCACGCGCACAGGCGCCTGAAAGCCGGGTCGCTTACCTCTCGCCGCAGGGCAGGGTATTGGACCAGGCGGCGATGGTCGAGCTGTCGCGCCGGCCCGGTTGGATCCTGGTCGCCGGGCGTTACGAAGGCGTCGACGAGCGTTTGATCGAGGGCCATATCGACGAGGAATGGTCGATCGGCGATTACGTCCTGAGCGGCGGAGAGCTGGCGGCTATGGTGGTGATGGACGCGGTCATTCGACTGCTGCCCGGTGCACTCGGACACGCCGACTCGGCCGCGCAGGATTCGCATACCGACGGGTTGCTGGATTGCCCGCATTACACCCGACCGCCCGAGATCGACGGGCGCCGGGTGCCCGAAGTCTTGATCGGCGGCGATCACGCCGCGATCGCGCGCTGGAGGTTGCAGCAGGCCCTCGGGCGAACCTTCCGGCGTCGCCCCGATCTGTTGGAGCGGCGCGGTTTGAATACGCACGAGCAGGCGCTGCTCGATGAATTTGTCCGGTCCCGTCACGATGATGAGGCCGGTTGAGAACAGGAGCCGAAGGAAACCATGAGCAACATCATTCTCCAGCTCGAAGCCGAGCAAATGAAGGCCGAAGTCCCCGAGTTTTCCCCGGGCGACACCGTCGTCGTCCAGGTCCGCGTGAAGGAAGGCGCCCGCGAGCGTCTGCAGGCGTTCGAGGGCGTGGTGATCGCGATCCGCAACCGCGGTCTCAACTCGGCCTTCACGGTCCGCAAGATGTCCCACGGCGAAGGGGTCGAGCGCGTCTTCCAGACCCATAGCCCGGTGATCGCCGGTATCGAGGTCAAGCGCAAGGGCGACGTGCGTCGCGCCAAGCTCTACTACCTTCGGGGCCGCACCGGCAAGAGCGCCCGTATCCGCGAGAAGATCTAAGGCGAGTGGCCGGTCGCCCCAACGCGCCGACCTTTCTCTGGCACGACTACGAGACCTGGGGCTCGGATCCGCGTCGCGACCGGCCGTGCCAGTTCGCCGCTGTGCGCACGGACGTCGATCTCAACGAGATCGGCGATCCGAGCATGTTCTTTTGCCGTCCCTCGACCGATCTACTCCCGCACCCGCAAGCCTGTCTCATCACGGGCATCACGCCCCGGCTCGCCGAGCGCGAGGGGCTGCTCGAGGCCGAGTTCGCCGCCGCCGTCAACGCCGAGCTGAGCGTCCCCGGAACCTGCGGGGTCGGATACAACAGCATGCGCTTCGACGACGAGGTCACGCGCAACCTGCTCTATCGAAACCTGCTCGACCCCTACGCGCGCGAGTGGCGCAACGGCAACTCACGCTGGGATCTGATCGACGCACTGAGGCTCGCCCATGCCCTACGACCGGACGGGATCGAATGGCCGACGCGCGAGGACGGCACCACCTCCTTCAAGCTCGAGCATCTCACCGCCGCCAACGGGATCGCCCACGGTCGGGCCCATGACGCGCTCGCCGACGTGCGCGCGACGATCGCCCTGGCGCGCCGCCTGCGGCACGCCCAGCCCAAGCTGTTCGACTATGCGCTGAGCTTGAGGAGCAAGACACGCGTGCGTGAGCTGCTTGATCGAGGTGTGCCGCTGCTGCATGTCTCGGCGCGCTACCCGGCTGCCCAAGGCTGCATCGCGCCGATCCTGCCGCTTTGTGCCCATCCGCTCAACGGCAACGGGGTGGTCTGTATCGATCTGCGCGCGTCCCCGGACCTGTTGATCCATCTCTCCGCAGACGAGCTGCGGACCCGGCTCTTCACGCCCACGAGCGAGCTTCCCGAGGGTGTCGAGCGGGTCCCGTTGAAGACGATTCACGTCAACCGCGCGCCGGTTCTGGCGCCGATGAAGACCCTCGAGCCCAAGGCGGCGGCGCGCTGGTCGATCGACCCGGATGCAGTCGCCGATCATGCGCGCCGGTTACGCGAGGCCGCGGGGGCAATCGAAGAGAAGGTACGTGCGGTCCATCGTTCTCCCGACGGACCGACCGAGACCGACCCCGACCTGATGATCTACTCGGGTGGCTTCTTCTCGGACGCCGATCGTCGCGCCATGGACGCGATCCACCGACTCGGCCCCGCCGAGCTGAGCGACCATGCGCCGAGCTTTCAAGACCCGCGTCTCGGCGAGATGCTGTTGCGCTACCGTGCCCGGAATTGGCCCGAGACACTCACCCCCGAAGAGCGCGAGGACTGGGATCTGTTCCGCCTCGCCAGGCTCACCGATCCCACCGCAGGCGGCAGTATCGTGATCGAGCAATTCGAGCAGTGTTTGAGCGAGTTAGCCGAGCAATACGCCGATGATCCGACCAAGCTTGCGATCCTCGAAGACCTCGCCGAGTGGGCTGAACGCGTGCTCGACGCGGAGGCGTGAGGGACAGGTGATGAGGTTGCGGAGGGAGCGGGACAGGGCGTGGCCGATGGAATGTGCGTGGCCCGGAAGGTCTGTATGGGCGATTGTATGGGCGACTTTAGTCGCCCTATTTCACTTGGAGACCGAGCGGGCCGTCCCTTCAGTTGATCCGCCGTGCGCGCCTACTTGTTGGTGTTCAGCTTGAGGGGCAGATAGACGGGGCACCAGCGTAACAGCCCGGTGGCCAGGGGCACTAGCCCGATGGCGCCGAGCCAATTCTGGGCATAGACGCCCCAGCCGACGATGACGACACCGGCGACGATACGGAGGGTGCGATCGAGTGTTCCGACATTCGGGGTCATAGGATGATCTCTGTTGTTGTGGCGACCGGCGCGTTCGGCCGATCCGGTGAGGGTGTCGTACAAGACTAATCGGAGCGCCCCGGCGATTCAGTGACTTTGTCACCAAGGGACGGATTGCGTCTGCTCAGCCCTCCCGCGTCCGCAGCTCGAGCGCCGGAATGTCCAGCAGCTCGATGAGGCCGCGCGTCGTGCGCAGCAGTCCCTGCGACTCCAGACCCTTGAGAACGCGGCTGATGACCTCGCGGGAGGACCCCAGCTCCACCGCGAGGGCCTGATGCGTCATGTGGATGTCCCGTCCCGAGGCCGTTTCCCGCAGGCCCAGGAGATAGGCCATCAGACGTTGATCCAGGCGCTGGAACAGCACCGCATCGAGAACGCCGAAGACCTCCTGCAAGCGGCTCGCGATCAAGCCGAAGATATATTCCCGCCAAGGCTCGGACGTGGCCATCCAGCGGCGGACCTCGGCCGGCCGCACCACGACCGCCTCGACCGCGCTCTCGCACACGGCGAAGGCCGGAAAGGCCCGCCCGCTGAGGATGCAGGAGGTGGTGACCACGCAGCTCTCGCCGGGATGAACGCGATACAGGGTGATCTCCCGACCGTTTTCGCCGAGCTTGTAGACCCGCCCGGTGCCGGTCAGCACCAGGGGCAGCTGCGCGCAGTGGGCGCCGTCGTGACAGATCAACTGACCGACCGGCAGCCGGACCAAGGTGACCTGAGCGAACACCTCGGCGCGGAACTCCTCCGGTGTCCCGTGCAGAAACGGGAAGGCATCGAGAAGACGCCGGCGCTGCCGAGGATCACCGATCATCCGCCGATCTCCCGGCCGACCCCACCATTGAGGCAGGCTGACCCGAAGGCGCGCCGAAACGCCTCCTTGGCGGCGTCTCCGGTGCAGTGGGTCGGAACGACGCCGATCACCCCGAGCGCCTTCAGGGCACGTACGGACTGCTCGATGCGAACGGGGTCTGCGTCCATCAAATGAAAGCCCCCGATCGCCCAGTCGACCGACTTGCCGAGAATGGCTGCGCCACGGCCGACGATCTGCTCCATGCCGGGATGCGCACAACCGCTGATCGCGGCCGTGGCCTCACCCGTGTCGATCACCAGCGCCTGCTCCGGGGGATTGCTGTCGAGCATCCCGGTGGAGAAAAGCCCCTGACCGAACGGGCGAGGATCGGCTCCGACCACGACCAGCTCGCCGCATAGACCCCGCAGGTCTCGGATCAGATGCTTGGAAAAACCCTCGTGCACCACGACGGTCGCCCGCGGGTTAAGCTCCAAGATCGAATCCCAGCCGCCGATGTGATCCCAATGGATGTGGGAGAGAAAGAGTAGGTCAAGGGATTCCGCGGCGAGGCCGAGGGCGGCCATGTTCTTCAGCAGCACGCGCCCGTTGCTGCCGGTGTCGAACAGGATCGTCCGACCGCCGACGCGGATCAGTGCCGCGAATCCCCACAGGCTTGTCAGGCCCGGAAGTCCCGGCTCGTTGTCGAATAGAATCGTCAGGCGTGGGGGAGCTGCGATGATCGCCTCCGATCGAGGTCATCCTGTGAAGTACCTGTCCTGCCCGAGCCCCGTTGTCGCGGCGAGGCAGGGGGCCGAGCAGCCGTTTTTAGGAGCATCGCCCCGCCTGCGGCGAGTCAAGCGCTCGCCGAGACGCGAGCGTGCTCAACCGTGCCCGTGCGCCACGCTTTCGGCACAGGGCGCTGCGGCGGCGAGCGTGCCGCCCAGGTAGCTCTCCAGCGACGCGCGCACCGTACCGCTCGCGCCGGTCGCGGTTCTGATTCCGGCCTGCGTAAAGAACTCGATAGCGCGTCCGCCCATACCGCCGCTCAACATGACGTCGACATCCTGCTGCTTGATGAAGTCCGGGATTTGTCCCGGTTGATGCGCTTCGGCGAAGGGGTTGGCGATGTCCCGCGTCGCGGTGACCGCGCCGTTTTCGATGTCCACCACAATGAAGTAGGGGGCATGGCCGAAGTGCTGGGCGACCTGGCTATCGAGACCCTGGCTGGATTCTGCGGTAATGGCAATCTTCATCGTCAATCTCCTGGTGAATTGCGGGGGGTGATCGGGGTTTTCAGGCGTGTCGTCGTTGATCATCGCAGTCGTCGCGAGGTCCAGCGGCCGCCACCGACAGGACCGCGACAACCCGCTCCCACACGTCGGACAGGGCGAGGCTGGCGGGGGCGTCCGGGCGATAGGCGGTGACCGCCTCGCCCGCGACCATAGCGCCGGGAACCGCCGGATCGAACGGGATGCGGCCGACGCCGTCGATCCGGTTCGCGCGGCAATAGGCTTCGACCTCCCGCGCGCCGACGGGATAGACATCGGCCTTGTTGATGCAGACCAGCGCCGGCACGCCGAAGTGCTGAAGGGTTTGCAGGGCGCGGCGCAGGTCGTGTATGCCGGCAACGGTCGGCTCGGTCACCAGTAGCGCCAAGTCCGCGCCCGAGACGGCGGCGATCACTGGACAGCCGATGCCGGGCGGCCCATCGATCAGGACCAGTCGGCGCTGCTCGTCGATGGCCTGCCGAGAGGCACGCTGCCGCACTTGAGTGACGAGCTTGCCGGAGCTCTCCTGTCCGGGATACAGATGCGCATGGTGGAGCGGTCCATAGCAGCTGTCGGAGTAGATGTATTCGCCGACGGTCTGCTCCTGCATGGCGATGCTCTCGGTGGGGCATTGATGGACGCAGGCCGCGCACCCCTCGCAGGCAATGGGGTCGACCGCCCATCCGGCATCGGTCTCGACAATGGCGTCGAAGCGGCAGACCGACTCGCAGTCGCCGCATTGCACGCACCGGTCATCGTCGATGACCGCCACCGGCCCGCCGCGAAACGGCTCGATGTCCAACGGCTCCGGCCGCAGCACCAGCTCCAAGTTGGCTGCGTCCACATCGGCATCGGCCAGGATGACCTGAGCGGCAAAGGGACCCAGCGACGCCAGATGGGCGAAGGCCGCGGTCACGCTGGTTTTGCCGGTGCCGCCCTTGCCGCTGAGGATGACAAGCTGTTTCATACGGTCGCCTCGGCGAGGATCTGCTCGAGCAGATCTCGGAACTTGGGTCGATAGTCGACGGCGGCCTCCACCAAGGTCCGGCCGCCGGCGATCGCCTCGGCGATACGCCGATCCATGGGGATGCGCAGCAGAATCGGCAGATCATGTTCGGCGCAATAGGCGCCGACGGCGTCGTCGCCGATCCCGTCGCGGTTGATCACGACGCCGGCCGGGATCCCCAGATCATGAG
Organism: Thiocapsa roseopersicina; assembly: GCF_900106925.1. Taxonomy (GTDB): domain Bacteria; phylum Pseudomonadota; class Gammaproteobacteria; order Chromatiales; family Chromatiaceae; genus Thiocapsa; species Thiocapsa roseopersicina. The sequence continues at coordinate 26,025 of NZ_FNNZ01000004.1, read as the reverse complement.
CAATGGCGACGACCTGTTTCAGATCATGCAGGCCGAAGGGCGTCGGCTCGGTCACGAACAGGACGAAGTCCGCACCGCGCATCGTCTCGACGACCGGGCAGGAGGCACCGGGCGGGGCATCACGAATCTCAAGAGCGCGGCGCGGCGCGCCGGAGCTTCGCGGCATCGGCGACGGGGTCCGTTTCTTGAGCTCGCGCAGGATCGGCATGCCCATCGCTTGGCCGACGTTCATCAGGCCCCGCGCGAATGCGATCCCGTCCGGCGTAGTCCCGCTGTCGATCGTGCCCGTCACGAACAGATGCTCGGTGATCGCCTGCTCCGGGCACATCCAGGTGCAGCTGCCGCAGCCGTGACAGAGATCGTCGAACACCAGCGTCGTTTCGCCGACCACCGCGATCGCATTGAATCGGCAGATCTCGGCGCAGGTGCCGCAGGCGTTGCAGGCTTGCGGATCCACCCGCGGCACGCGGATCCCGACCTCCCGGTGGACATCCAAGCTCGGATGCAGAAACAGCGCGGCGTCGGGCGTTTCCACGTCGCAATCGAGAAAATGCACCGCATCCCGTTCGGCCGCCACCTGCGCGAGGCTGGTGGCGACGGTGGTCTTGCCGGTGCCGCCCTTGCCGCTGGCTACAACGATGCGCATCTCGGTTCAGTCTCCGTGGTGGCCGCCATGCGTGGCGCTATCGGCCAGGGCCAAGCGTCCAGAGGTGAAGGCGTCCAGGATTTCGGCGGCGCTGCGAGCCTCATTACCCGGAGCAAGAAAGCAATCGATGTGCGCCGCGGACAGGGTGCGATGCGCCTTGGGGCCATAGGCTCCGCTGACCACCGCCTGCGCGCCGAGCCGGGCGATGAGCTGCGCGGCCAGCACGCCCGCTCCGCCCGACGCCGAGAGGGCCGGATTGGCGTGGATGGTCCAGTTGCCGGTGTCCGTCTCCACCACGCAGAAGGACTCGGCGCGCCCGAAGCGGGCGTCGAAGGGTGCATCCAGCGTTTGGCCGGCGATCGAGATGGCGACGTTCATCGGGAGTGTTCCCCTTGTCCTGGTTAGGCCTGTTCATCCGCTCGGTGAGTCCGTAGAGGAAGGTGCAGAGATCGCCGAGTGTTTCTGTTGCATCGAGATGTTCGGCCGGAATCAGCCCCGTAGGCCATCCTCGCCGATGAGAAGTGTCGTCTCGTCGAGATAGGTGTGTTTCGGGATGACCAGATTGGTCGGTGCCGGGACGTTCTTGAACACCCGCGCCGCCAGATCGAAGCGCGAGCCGTGGCAGGGACAGAAAAAGCCGCCCGTCCAATCCGGACCCATATCGTCCGGGGCGACCTCGGGCCGATAGATCGGCGAGCAGCCGAGATGCGTGCAGATCCCGATCGCGACCAGATAGACCGGCTTGATGGAGCGGGTGGCGTTTCGACAATACTCCGGCTGCTGGGCCACCTCGGAGGTCGGATCGACCAGATTCCGGTCGTTGCGCGACAAGGATGCGAGCATCTCGGGCGTCCGATGGACGATCCAAACCGGTTTACCGCGCCATTTGACGCGCAATAAACCGCCCGGCTCCAGGTTCGCGATATCCGCCTCGACCGGCGCTCCGGCGGCGCGTGCGCGGGCGCTTGGATTCATCGAGGCGACGAAGGGGACCAACGCAAAGCCCGCTCCCACGGCGCCCACCACACCGGTGGCGGCGACGAGGACGCGTCGTCTCGTCGTGTTCACTGCCTGCTCGCTCATGTCTGTCTCCGGACGGATGCGCGCCGTGCCGAGCCGATGCCGGGCGGGGCTCCACGTCGCTGGGATGAAAGTCGTATTCCGACTTGAGTGATGGGCATTGTCTCGCGTTCTCCAGGCACGTGACCCTGATATCCGTCAATGTGAAACGAACATATGTGCGTTTTACTGAGTCCGCGAATCGGAACACTTCATCTTGCGGAGGTATGATGCCGGGTAGAAAACGACGTGCCCGCTGTATCGGATTCGATCCGGGCTTTCTCTGTTTCAAACCCTGCGGTCGACCGGGACGGGGCCTGGAGACCGTGACGTTGCGCGCGGACGAGCTGGAAGCCTTGCGTCTTGCGGACCTCGAAGGCTTGTATCAGGAGGATTGTGCCGTGCGGATGGGCATCTCGCGGACCACCTTGTCGCGAACCCTGGCGCGGGCGCGCCGCAAGGTGACGGATGTACTGATCAACGGCAAGCGTCTCGTGGTGGAGCCGACCCGTGAGAGCGAGGGCGCTGCCGGCGCGGGGACCGGGGAGGCCGTTCCGTCGGATCGGCCGGGGGGCGAAACAGGTAACGAGGCTTGAATCGGACTCGAGCACGATATGCGGTCAGCCCCGGGATGATCGCTGCCGGGATACTCGGCACGGTTGGCCTCCAAGACACGGCTGAAGTTGCGCTCGATGGCCTGCGTCAGTGCAAGATCACCCAAGTGTAGCCGCGGGCCCGACAGTCGACGTTGTCGATCTGGACCCGAGCGGTCAGGCTCGAAGCGGGGTCATCCCGGGTCACTGGGTCCGCGTCCGGGGCGGGCATGGCGATCATCGCGGCCGGATCGATGTTGTCGGTGAGGCGCCGGAAGCCGCCCGCCAACTCCTCCGGCACAGGGGACGATGGCCGCTGTGCCTCCGATGAACGGCCAATCACTGCTGCTTCTCGCCGCGAGGCGCCACCTGATTGATGGCGGTGCGCTAAAAACCAACCAAAGTGATAGGAAAATCTCCCCGCAACGCTATATTGAAGGAATATGAGCTGCCTGTCGTTGTGGCGGCCGACGGAGGGCGGTCGATGTCTTCGAACCACGCCGATCTCTGGAATGCCGATCTCCCCGATGCACTCATGTTGCTCGACGGAGCGGGCAGGGTGTGCCGTTGGGGCGCCGGGGCGCAGCAGATGTTCGGTTACGAGAGTGCCGAAGCCGTGGGCGTGCAGCTGGATGCGCTCATCGTGATTCCCGGCGGTGGCGAGGAGCAGCACTCCTTCGTGACCGAGACGCTCCGCCGTGGGAGCAGCACCTTCGAGACCTTGCGCCGCAGGAAGGATGGCACGCTGATCTACGTCGACATCTCCGGACAGCTCCTGCAGGCGGCCACCGAAGGCGCCGACGCGCTGTTGCTGTTCTCCGAGAAGGACGTCACCTCCCTCAAGGTCGAGCGCGACAGCAAGGCGTTGGAGCTGCGGTATCGCGAGCTGCTCGAATCGACCCCGGACGGCATCGTGATCGTCAATCCGACCGGCCACATCCTGATCGCCAATACGCAGGCGGAGCGCCTGTTTGGGTATGCGCCGGGCGAATTGCGCGCCTTGTTGGTCGATATGCTGCTTCCCGAGCGCTTCCGGCATGCGCACAAGGGGCACCGTTCGAACTATTTCGCCCAGTCGAGGACACGGCCCATGGGCGCCGGGTTGGAGCTGTACGGCTTGCGCAAAGACGGGCTCGAGTTTCCGGTCGAGATCAGTCTGAGCCCCTTGACGACCGAAGAGACCCCGCTGGTGATGAGCGCGATTCGCGACGTCAGCGAGCGCCGACGCATCCTGCAGTCCCTCCAGGAGAAAAACCTCGAGCTGGAACGGGCCGATCGTGCGAAGGATCGCTTCCTTGCGAGCATGAGTCACGAGCTTCGCACCCCGTTGAATGCCGTCATCGGGTTTACCGGTACCTTGTTGATGGGTCTGCCGGGTGCGCTGAATGCCGAGCAGACCCGTCAGCTCGACATCGTACGCAACAATGCAAGACACTTGCTGTCCCTGATCAACGACTTGCTCAATCTCGCGAAGATCCAGGCGGACCGGGTACAGCTCGACCCCGAACCGACCGAATGCGGCAGCCTGGTGCGTGAAACAGCTGCGTCTCTGCAGCCGTTCGCGCTTGCCAAGGGTCTGCAGCTGCTTGTCGAGGTCCCCGAAGAGGCCGTGATATTCCGGACGGATCGGCGCGCCTTGACCCAGATCCTGCTTAACCTGGCACAGAATGCGATCAAATTTACCGACGTCGGCCAGGTGCAGCTCGCTCTGAGCGTCGATGGCGTGGGCACGGACCGCGCGCTCGAGATTGTTGTCGCGGATACCGGGCCGGGGATCGGCGAAGACGAGCAAGCGGCCCTTTTCGGCGCCTTCGTGCAGGGACGCTCGGCCGGCATCCAGGGCCGGGAAGGCACCGGGTTGGGGCTGCATCTGAGTCGCAAACTGGCCGGGCTCTTGGGCGGAGAGCTGCAGTGTCACAGTACGCTCGGCGCGGGCAGCCGCTTCGTCCTCCGGTTCAAGGGGGCCTAGGCCATGGCACGCATCACCGTCGTCGACGATATCGCGGTCAATCGAGAGCTTCTCGTTGCGATGCTCGCGCCGTTCGGGCATCGGATCAGCGAGGCCGCCGACGGCGCCAGTGCCCTTGAGATGGTTCGCGACGAACAGCCGGATCTGATTATTTGCGACATCCTGATGCCGCAGATGGACGGCTACGAGTTCGTGCGCTGCTTACGCGCCGACCCTCGGATCGCCGCGACCCCGGTGATTTTCTGTTCCGCCCATTTCCTGGAGCGCGAAGCGCAGGAGTTGGCTCAACTTTGCGGTGTGAGCAAGGTGGTCACCAAGCCTTTCGACCCACAGGAAATGATCGACGTCGTGCACGCCGTTCTTGCGCAGGGCGGCGGTCGCTCGGTGGTTCAGAGCCCCTTGCGGGGCAGCGAATTCGACCGCGAGCATCTGCGCTTGGTCACCGACAAGCTCTCGGAGAAGGTCGCCGAGCTGCAAGGCACCAACGACAAGCTGGCGTCGCTGATCGAGCTCAACCTGCAGCTCGCCTCCGAGCGCGATAAAGAGCGGCTGCTCGATCATGTCTGCCGGGGTGCGTGTGCCCTGCTCGAAGCCGAGTACGGCACGGTGGCGGTGCGCCGGACCGACGGCGCGGTACTCGCTCACCTCGCTCACTGCGGCATCGATCCGGCCAGCGTTCCGAGTATGGACGCATGGCAGCTCGATGCCGGCGAGCTTGGGCGCGTGTATCGCGATGGCTCGGTTCTGCACATCAAGGTGCCCGGGGACAGCTCCGCGCATCTTGGGCTTCCAGCCGGTTACCCCATCGGCGCCGAGCTGCTCGCCGCGCCGATCAAGTCAACATCGGCCACCTATGGGTGGATCTGCTTGGGCAATAAGCGGGGTGTCGATGGATTCTCCGCGGATGAGGAGGAGCTACTCGGAATACTCGCCGCCGAGACCGGACGCATCTACGAAAACGGAAGTCTGTATACCAAGCTGAAGGATTACGCGAACGAGCTCGAGGCCGAGATCGACGAGCGCAAACGCACCCGAGGCCATCTGGCGGCGTTGTACGGCGTCGCGCAGGTGCTGAATGCGGCGTCGAGCGTGGAGGACGCGACCGATAAGCTTCTCGAGGTTGGCTGTACCGAATTGGGGTTTTCCGCCGCCACGCTGTGGCGGGTCGACGAGGCTGAAGGCACGCTGCAATGGGTCGGTGCTTGGTGTCGGTCGGCGGAACGCTGCGCCGGGTATCTGGAGCAGGTGCGGTCGCTCTCGCTGACGTCCGACATGGGTCTTGCGGGGGATACGTCGCCGAGCGGCACCCCGTTGTGGCTCGCCGATCTGCGGAGCAGCCCGGATGCTCTCCGACGGCAGGCTGCCGAGCAGTTGAGGATCAGCTCGGGCGGTGCCGTTGCGATCATGGTCGGCGGTCGCGTCACCGGCATTCTCGAAGTCTTCCGCCCCGAGCGTTGCGAGCTGGACGGCGCGCTGGCGGCAACGCTCGTGGCATTGGCCGGGCAGATCGGTGCGTTCTTCGAGCGTATTGCCCAACAGCAGCGCATCCTTCGACTGACCCGGCTTTACGCCGTTCTGAGCAGCATCAATTCGGCCATTGTACGGATTCACGACTCACGCAGGCTCCTGCAAGAGGCCTGTCGCATAGCGGTCCACGAAGGCGGGTTCGCGATGGCTTGGATCGGCGAGGTGGGGCCAGGGGGGGAAGGGGTCGTCCCCCTTGCGTGGGAGGGTGTCGGGGACGGGCTCGGCCCGGACCGGTCGTTGCTGAGCGGCGATGGCGTGCTTGGGGCCGCTGCAGCGAGTCAGGCCGTACGAGACGCAGCGCTGACCGTCGTCAGCGAGCTCGCCGACCTCGACCCCAACGGACTGCGCATGCCCCTGGCGTTGCCGCGCCGAGGCTATCGATCGTTGGCGGCGCTGCCGCTGACGGTTCAGACCAAGGTCATCGGCGTCATGGTCATCTACGCACACGAGCCCGACTTCTTCACCGGCGAGGAACAGGCGCTGCTGAACGAGTTGGCGAACGATATCTCCTTCGCGCTCGAATTCATCGCCAACCAGGACAGGCTGGCCTATCTCGCCCATCACGACGAGCTCACCGGGCTGCCCAACCGCGCACACATGCTTGATCATCTCTGCGCCGCGTTGCAGGCCGCGCGACATCATCCGAGCGACCGGGTCGGGGTGGTGGTGTGGGACGTCAGACGCTTTCGCAACATCAACGACACCTTCGGCAGACAGGTCGGGGACAAGGTGCTCCGGGAGCTGGCACGTCGCCTCCGGGTCGCGTGGCCCGAGACGAGCGAGGTGGCGCGCATCGGCGTCGATCAGTTTGCGGGGGTGATCAGCGGTGATTACGAGCTCACCGAGATCGCGCATCTGATCGAAGACACCGCGGGCAGTCTACTCGACGAGCCGGTCGTGATTGGCGATCACGCGCTGCACATCACCGTTTCGGCCGGCATCGCCCTGGGCAACGGCCGCGACGACGATGCCGATACGCTGATCCGCAACGCCGAGGCCGCATTGCGCAAGGCCAAGGGTTCCGGTATCCGCTATCGGTTCTACGGACCCGAAATGAATGCACTGATCGCCGAGACCCTGTTGCGCGAGAATCGGCTGCGCCAGGCGCTCGAACGCGAGGAGCTCATGCTCCATTATCAACCCAAGATCTGCAGCATCAGCGGGAGGGTGACCGGCCTGGAGGCGCTGATACGCTGGAACGATCCCACCGACGGCTTGGTCTACCCCGGCACCTTCATCCCCATTCTCGAAGAAACCGGGATGATCATCCAAGTCGGGTTGTGGGCGATCCGCAAGGCGCTTGCGGATACGCGGATCTGGCAAGCGGCCGGACTCGACGGGTTGCGCGTCGCGGTCAATGTCTCCGCCCTGCAGTTGCAGCATCCGGGTTTTGTCGATTCACTGAGGCGGGTGACGGACGAGTTCGGCGATATCGCCGGCCGGCTGGATCTGGAAATCACCGAGAGCATGATCATGGCCGATATCGAAGCCAACGTCTCGCGTCTGGCCGAGGTCCGCCGCATGGGCATCGAGATCGCTATCGACGACTTCGGGACCGGCTATTCCTCGCTCAGCTACTTGGCCAAACTGCCGGTCCATGCGCTGAAAATCGACCGTTCATTTGTCGCTACCATGGACACGACGCCGGAGAGCGTGACGATCCCTACCACCATTATCTCGCTTGGCCATGCGCTCGGTCTCAAGGTTATCGCCGAAGGCGTGGAGGAGGAGAGCCAGGCAAGTTCCCTGCGGCGGTTCAAGTGCGACGAGTTGCAGGGTTACCTCATCAGCAGACCGCTACCGTTCGCGCAGGTCGAAAATTTCGTGCGCGGGCGAATGTGCTGATCCGGTCCGCTCCAACCTCCGGGCGCGGTTCAATCCGCTCGCGGAGCGGCCGGTGCTTGAGCGACGGCCTCTGGGCCTTCGACCAATTGACGGATGATGTCGCGACATTCGGCGGCGTTGCCGATCCACGCCAGTCCGGCCTCGGCCGGCACGGCGCCGCTTTTATCGCGGATCTTCGCGATCGTGGTCGCGATCAGCGCGTCGATCTGCGCAGGATCGGTCACCAGACCGCTTTCTTCGGCTGTCTCGACAGCCAGGCAGGCACCGGCCTGGGATCCGATCACCAGTCCGCTCGCGGCACCCAATCCGGCACCGAAGCCGAGTGCGAGGAAACCTCCGACGGCGCTTCCGATCAGGAGAAAGATCAGGGCGAGGATAAATGTCTTCATTGACGTCTCTCTGTAGGAAATGAAATGTCGGAGATTGCGGACGACACCGGCATATCAACGCCCGCTCGCGCCCCATTGCCAGATGCTTTCCCCGCGCGGTAAGGAGACCTCGCCCAAGGCGTCGAAGCGTCCGGTCAGACCTTCCGTGTCGATGCTCCCTGTAAATTCGATCTCGCCTTCGACGGGGTGAACAGCCGAGAAGGAGATGCCGTCGTCCTGGATCGACAGGTCCACAAGCTGAGGTCGCATCGGCAGACCATCGGCGAACTGGATCAAGGCGACGTAAGCGACCGCGTCATCCCGGACATGCGGCAGGATGAAGATCTCGATTCCGATCAGCTCCCCTTGCTCAACCGACGGCTCCATGTTGGAGTAGATGCCTTGGAGCTTCGGCGCGCTGGCGGCCGCGCAGCTGACTGCAGAGCACAAGAGAGCGACGGTCATGCCCATGAGGGTCAGGTGACTGTGTCGAAGGTGCATCGGTGTTGTCCTGTCCACGTGGTCGGCGGCGACGGCGATTTGAACGCGTCCGGCCTCGAAGTGTCGCCGACCGAGCGGGTGCCGACAAGAGTATCAGGATTTTTCCCACGTCCATGTTCGCCTGTCCATCGTCTGTTCGTGACCTGTCGGGTGCCTCTCGAAGCCGCGCTTCGCACGCACTCTTCTTCTTGTTGCTCGGCATGCTCGGTCAGCCCTGCGCAAACGATCGTCCCGCGTTTCTGGCTGCCGAGCGTGCACTTGGGGCCAATGATCTGGCGACCTTCGATCGTCTGGTCGCGGACCTGACGGATTATCCGCTTTATCCATACCTGCGCTTCGCGGTCGTGACGCAGGACCTCGCGGCGACGTCGGATGAGGAGATCGAGCGCTTTCTGACCGATTTCCCGCAGACACAGCTTGCGACCCGTCTGCGTCTTGCCTATCTGGCGCGACTCGCCGCCGCCGAGCGCTGGTCGGATTATGCGCGGATCTACCGGCCGGATGACTCGACCGAGCGGCGTTGTCTGTATCTGAGATCACTCATCGAGACGGGGCGCCGCGACGAGGCCCTGGCCGGAGTCGAGCCGCTGTGGTTGTCTGCCGGGTCGCAGCCGGATGACTGCGATCCCGTCTTTACGGCCTGGGCCGATGCCGGCGGGCTCACGACCGAGCGCATCCTGCAGCGCATCCGTTTGGCGATGGAGGCGGGCGAGCGCGGCGTCGCTCGCCATCTGGGCGGGCTCCTCCCGGATTCGGAGAAATACCGATACGAGGCTTGGCGCGCGGTGGACGCCGATCCGTCGCTCGTCCTGGATCCGGCGTCCGTCGACGATCGCCATCCGCAGCGCGCTGCCATCCTGGCGCACGGCCTGGTCGGTCTGGCACCTCGATCGCCCGCGACGGCCGCCGACGCGTTGGCGTCGCTCCGGGATGTCTTGAGCACGGATGCCGCGGCCTCCGATCGTGCCCATGCAGCGATCGGACAGGTGTTGACGCGCGTCGGGGATCCGCGCGGGCTCGCGGTTTGGGACGGCCTGCGCGCAACCGAGGAAACGACCACCGAGCAAGAGGCGCGCCTGCGTGCTGCCGTCGCCCTGCGTGCCTGGCAGCGTGTCGCGGACTGGGTGGCTCGGATGCCCGAGGGTGCCGTCAAGCGTGACCGCTGGCTCTACTGGCAAGGGCGTGCCGAGACCGAGCTCGGTCGTGACGAAGCGTCCCGCATCACCCTGGCGCGGGCCGCCGATGGACGTAGTCTGTGGGCCTTCCTGGCGGCGGATCGGTTGGGGCTGTCCTATCGACTCGACCATGCCTGGACACCGGCGGAGCCGAAGCGAATCCGCGCGCTGGTGACCAGTCCGACCCTGTCGCGCATGCGCGAGCTGAGCCGTCTCGGTCGCGAGACCGATATGCGCCGCGAGTGGCGCGAGCTGATGGCGCATCTCGATGGTCCGGATCTGATGGCGGCCGCCTATGTGGCCGACGTCATGCGCTGGCATGACCAGGCCGTTCCCGCGTTGGCGCGGTCCGGTTTCTGGGACGACATGGAGCTGCGCTTCCCGGTGCAGCATCGCACCCTGGTCGAGGAGCAGGCCTGGCAGCGTGGGGTGGAGCCGGACTGGATCCTCGCCGTCATTCGACAGGAGAGCGTCTTTGCCCGGACGCTGGCCTCTCACGCCGGGGCGATTGGTTTGATGCAGCTCCTGCCCGGGACGGCGCTGGAAGTCTCGCAGACGCTCGACCTGGATCCGCCGTCGCGTTGGGATCTGCTCGACCCCGCGGTCAACATCACGTTGGGCAGTGCCTACCTCGCGCGCATGCGGGATCGTTTTGGTCACGTCGCCTTAGCCACGGCGGCCTATAATGCCGGGCCGGCGCGCGTGGCTCGCTGGTTGCCGGACGCCTGTCTCGAGGCCGATCTGTGGATCCTGTCGATCCCATTCCTCGAGACGCGTCGGTATGTCGAACGTGTTCTCGCCTATCGGGTGATCTACGGCGAGCGTTTGGGTCTGCCGCCGACACGCCTGTCCGATTGGCTCCCTCCCGTGCCCGGCGCGGACTTCTTCGGGTCCTGAATGAAACACTGATGTCGAACGTCGTCCGTCCTTACCTTACGATCATCGCGATCTGCCTCTGCGTGTCGGTCGCGCCCGCACTCGCCGCCGATACGCGCTCGGCCATGGCGGACGCCATGGTGCGCATGATGGAGGCGATGGGTCTCTTCGGCGCCGCCGGCGGTGCCATGTCCGGCGGTTCGCCGGGCGTCCCCAATCCGATGAGCATGTCCGGATGGCCGTCCGGGTTCGGGGCCATTCCCGGCGTTCCGGGCGCGGGCACGATGCCGTTCCCCGGCGGGTCGCAGATGGATCCGACAAGCCAAATGGGTCAGGTGGGTCAGATGATGGAGCGCTTCAATCCGGGCAGCGCCATGACCGGTGCGATGCCCTGGACAGCGGGTCCGTTGGAGGGTATCTGGGAGGGCAGCGACGACGGACTCCTGATCGTGCAGGGTGGGCGCTATCGCATCTACGCGCCCTTCAGCGGCTACATCGACGGGGACATTCGTGTCGCGGGAGACCGTGTTGCGCTGACCAATCGACGCGAGAGCTTCAGCCAGGAGTTCGAATATGCGTTGGATCAGGGCCGCCTGGTCTTGCGGGATCGTCAGGGCCAGATCTATCTCTATCGCCGACTCGTCCTCGAGGGCGGCTGAACCGCGTCCGGCGCGATCCGCCGTGTCGTCGTGATTCGCGATGTCGAGGATCCCATCAGCCTCGGCAAGACGCGGTTCAGGATAAATCAAAAAATTCTTAAACCGCGCCGACTCCAACGCGCGTTAAGTCTGCCGGGGCCGATCCCATCCAAAAACATCGCATACCGCGCCGGGCGCGGTTTAATAGACCAAGCGCAGGGCGATCAGCAGGAGAAATACCCCGAACAACCGCTTCAAGAGTGCAACCGGCAACCGATGCGCCAAAGATGCGCCGAGGGGCGCGGTGGGCATGCTGGCGAGCAGAATGGCCCCGACGGCAGGCCAATAGACGAAACCGGTGCTCGCGCCGGGCAATCCTTCGCGGCCCCAGCCGACGACCATGAAGCCGATGGCTCCGGCGATTGCGATCGGCAGACCGCAGGCGGCCGAGGTCCCCACGGCCTTGCGCATGTCGATTCCCCGGTTGCTCAGAAAAGGCACCGTCAGGGTACCGCCGCCGATCCCGACCAGCGCGGAGAGCATCCCGATGCCTCCGCCCGCCGCCCACATCCCTCCGGAGCCGGGCAGGGTGCGCTCGTGGTGGATCTTCCGGGGAGCCAGCATGCGGATCCCGACATAGGTCAAAAAGACGGCAAAGAGACGGGTCAGCCAGAGCTCGGGGATGATCCCCGCGAGGGCTGCGCCGAGCCAGGCGCCGAGGACGATGCCGGGCGCCAATCGGGCGACCAGGTCCCAGCGCACCGCACCGCGTCCGTAGTGTGCATAGGTTGATGCCGCCCCGGTCCCGACGATGGCGGCAAGCGAGGTTCCCACGGCGAGATGCGGGATCCAGTCCTCGACCATCCCGATCTGCCCGAACAGCAGGATCAGCGCCGGGACGACGATCACACCGCCCCCGACGCCGAAGAGACCTGCAAGCATCCCGGACGCGGCACCGATGAGAAGATAGGCCAAGAGTTCTAGCAATGGATAGGATCCTGGATGATCGCGAGCCCCGCACGACTGCGTGCTGCGGTGGCGAGTTTTGAAATCAGTCCGCAATTGATGATTGAATAGGGTTGCCCGCGTTCGGTATGACCGCCTGCGGGCGCGGCGCGAGGGGCGAGGCTCCCGAGTGCACTTTCCGCTCGACGCCGCCATCGCAGATGCGGCGGCAATCCGCAGAGGCACCGATTTCATGGGTTTTCCGTTTCCTAAACCGCGTCTCGCCGAGGTTCCAAGGGGAGACGAGACCGAGCATACCTCAGCGCGACAAAGGGCCAACCGGGACGCGGTTTAGCCCGACCACGGGCGCCGAGCCACCCCAGACGAGTCAAGACGACATCATGAGACATCCGTGCATTTGTGTCATCGGGGGGACCGGCTTCGTCGGTCGACATCTGTTGAATCGCCTGTCCGCCGCCGGGTATCGGACCCTTGTGCCGACGCGCCATCCCCATCGCTATCGCCATCTGCGGCTCGTTCCGGGCTGCGAGCTGATCCAGCTCGAGCGCTGGGACGAGAGCGGTTTGCGCGACCTGATGGTCGGATGCGATGCCGTGGTGAATCTGGTCGGGATCCTCAACGAGGGGGGCGGGCGTACCTTCGAGCAGGCTCATGTCGGGATGGTCGAGGCGACGACGCGCGCGGCGCTCGCCGCCGGTGTCGGTGTATATCTTCACATGAGCGCGCTGAATGCGGATCCGGCCGGTCCGAGCGAGTATCTGCGCAGCAAGGGTAGGGGCGAGGCGGTAGCGCTGGCGGCGGCCGAGCAGGGGCTGGCCGTCACGGTGTTTCGGCCATCCGTGATCTTCGGGCCGGGCGACGGACTCTTCAATCGGTTTGCATCGCTGCTGCGTCTGCTGCCGGGGCCTTTCCCGTTGGCCTGTGCCGATGCGCGGTTCTCGCCGGTCTATGTCGGTGATGTCGCGAGCGCCATGCTGCGCACACTCGCGGATCCTGCGAGCCGAGGACAGATCTACGAGCTGTGCGGGCCGCGCACCTTCACGCTGCGCGATATTCTGACCTATACGGGCAGCCACATCGGGCGCAAGGTTCGCGTGATCGCCCTGAGCGACCGTCTCGCACGACTCCAAGCGCGCATCTTCGAGAAGCTTCCGGGTAAGCCCTTCAGTACGGATAATTATCTGTCCCTTCAGATCGACAGCCTCTGTCGAGAGGACGGACTCGACCGGCTCGGGATCACGGCGACCGATGTCGACGCCGTCGTGCCCGGTTATCTGGGTTAACCGCCCGAGGATGGCGTCGGATCGTCCGACACATCCGGTCGGCCCGAGTCCTCGCTAGCATGCTGTACATCGATAAGCTGCTCAGTCAACTCGCCTATCCGCTCGGGCTCTCGCTCGTACTGGCGCTGCTTGCGCTTCTGCTTCTCGTCGCGGGCCGGCGCCGATCGGGTCTCTTCGCCTTGTCGGTCGGGATCCTTTGGCTCGTTCTTTGGTCGATACCGATCGTCTCGGACGGGTTGCGCCTGTCCCTGGAAGGTCGGTTCGCGCGCGAGGCGGTCGGTGCCTTGCCGGTGGCGGATGCCGTGGTCGTTCTCGGCGGCGGTATCCGCGGTGGCCCGCCCGATTGGCCGGATCCGGATCTGGGGCGTGCTTCCGACCGGGTTTGGCATGCGGCGCGGATCCATCATGCGGGGAAGGCGGCGCGCGTCATCGTCTCGGGGGGCTCCATGCCGTGGGCGGGAGAGCGCCGCAGCGAGGCAGATGCGATGTTGCGTTTCCTCGCCGATCTCGGTGTTCCGAGCGATGCGATTCTGCTGGAGGGGCGCAGCCGAAACACCCGCGAGAACGCACTCTATACCGCCGAGATTTTGAGCGCGCAGGGGATCGATCGGGTCCTGCTGGTGACATCGGCCTTGCACATGCCGCGCGCCTTGGCGACCTTTCGCGCGGTCGGGATCGATGCGGTGCCGGCCCCGACCGATTTCGAGGTGATGCCCGAGTCGGCGCATCTCATGCGCTGGCTCCCGGACGCCGAAGCCTTGTCCGACAGCACGCGAGCCCTGAAAGAGTATGTCGGATGGTGGGTCTACCGGTGGCGCGGCTGGGCCGAGTCCTGAGCCCACCGATCATCGAGGGTCGGTGATCGAGCGATCCATCACCAACGGAATCGGCGTGCGCGGAAGCAGGCGGCTGAAATCAATAGAGTGAATTCGAGTGATCGAGTCAATTCATTGGAGGCGATGATGAAAAGGCATGTTTTTATTGCGACTGTCCTTGCGGCCGCGGTGCTCGCCGCCCCCGCGCAGGCGTTGGACGGCGGAGTCGAGAGTCTGCGCGAGACCGGCAAGGCGTTCGCCTCGGTCGGTCGGGCGGTGTCTCCGTCCGTGGTCTTTATCCGCGTCGAGGGCCAGCGCGCGGCGAGTGCACAGGCACCCCTTTCGACACCCTTCGGCGATGCCCTTCCCTTCGGCGATGAGTTCCTCAAACGCTTCTTCGGCGAGGGCTTTCCGGGAATGCCGCGTGGCCAGTTGCCCCAAGCCCCGCCCGAGGGGCCGCGCTCGATGGGGCAGGGCTCGGGATTCGTGTTCGCCGCACAGTCGGGGCTGCTCGCCGACAAGACCTACATCATGACCAACAATCACGTCGTCGAGGGCGCCGAGCGGATCCGCGTCACCTTTCAGGATGGACGTGAATTCGACGCCGAGGTGACCGGCCGCGATCCTCAGTCCGACGTGGCCGTCGTCGAGATCAAGACCGGCGGTCTGCCCGCACTCGCCATGGGCGATTCGGCGAAGCTCGAGGTCGGCGAGTGGGTGGTCGCGATCGGCAATCCCTTCGGGCTGAGCCACACCCTGACGGTCGGCGTGGTCAGCGCCACCGGGCGCACGAGCTTGGGCATCAACGACTACGAGGATTTCATCCAGACCGACGCAGCCATCAACCCGGGCAACTCGGGCGGACCGCTCGTGAATCTCGACGGTGCCGTGGTCGGCATGAATACCGCCATCTTCAGTCGCAGCGGCGGCTATATGGGCGTGGGTTTTGCCATCCCGATCAATCTCGCCAACGCCATCGCCAATCAGTTGATCGAGCAAGGCGAGGTGACGCGCGGCTTCCTCGGTATCGTCATTCAGCCGCTGACCGCGGATCTGGCCGAATCCTTCGGGATGCAGCAGGGCGAGGGCATTCTGGTCGCGCAGGTCACGGAAGACAGCCCGGCGGGGAAGGCCGGTCTGCGCCAGGGCGATGTCATTGTCGCCTATCGCGGCGAACCCGTGACGGACGTGGGCAATTTCCGGAATCGAGTCGCGTTGACCCCGCCGGGCAGCAGCCAAGAGCTCACGATCGTGCGCGAGGGGCAACGGCAGACCATCGGCGTCACCATCGGGACGCTGAACGCCGATGCGCTGGCATCCTCGTCCCCGACCCAAACCAGCGAGGAGCTGGGGCTTACCCTGCAGACCCTCACGCCGCAGCTTGCCGAGCAATTCGGGGGTCAGCCCGGCGAGGGTGTTCTGGTCACGGAGGTAAAACCCGAATCCATCGCCGCCGCGGCGGGCATCGAGCCGGGCACGCTGATCCTGCAGGTCAATCGCGAGTGGGTGAAGAGCGTTGCAGACTTTCAGCAGGCGGTGAAGGCGGGTCGCGAGAGCGGAAGGGTCCTGTTGCTGGTCCGCAAAGACGAGATGCAGCGCTTCGTGGTTCTGAGCTGGTAGCGCGTAGGGCGGGAAGGGAGTCCCGCCGGTCCCTCCGGGCGTGAGCCCGGGGCGCCTCTATGCGATGCGCTGTCCGGATGCCTGTTTCCGCCGACGGCGCCGAGAGCTACTGCCGGCTCGGATCCTCGACATCATTTGCGAACCATTCCGGCCGCGACTGGTCTTGATCTCAAGACCAAGCTGGAAAGTTGGTTTTGCGGTCAGGGCCGATCGGGTTTCCGGGAGGCAGTGCATCGGATTTCCGTCGAGAGTAGCGAGCACCTCCAACAGCGTCGACGTTCGATGCCGCGAGGGTTCTCTGCGCCGTTCCGGCAACCCCCTCGGTAGAACACGATTATCGTCGGGAGGAAATATCATGAGTCTCGTGACCCACCTGAGCGGACATGGCGGCCATGCGTTGCCCGTCATGCACGTTTCTTTGGCAAGACCCTTCATCTGGCTGGGCAGGGGTTGGGAGGATCTGCGACGAACCCCGCGCGCGAGCCTCGCCTATGGATTGCTCGTCTCCGTGCTGGGTGCGGTGATCCTCGGCTTTTGGCGGCATCCGTATTTCATCGCCGCCGGCGTCTCCGGTTTTCTGCTGGTCGGTCCGCTGTTCGCGGCGGGCTTGTGTGAGTTGTCACGTCGTCGCGCAGCAGGAGAGCCTGCCGATTTCGACACATCGCTCTCGGTCCTTGCACGTCATCGCAAGGCCCTGATTCGTTTCTCGGCCGAGCTGTTGGCGATCGCTGCGATTTGGTTTGCCGCCTCCACCCTGATGCTGCATCTGGCCTTGGGAAGCGCCGGTCCGAGTGTCGAGGCGACGCAGTGGGGTGGCGTGCTCGAGCAGATGACGGGGGCTCAGATGATCTCCTACGCCGTGGTCGGCGTCCTTCTCGGGTGCGTTGTTTTCGCGCGATCGGTCGTCGCGGTCCCGCTGATCATCGATAGAAATGTCGATTCGCCGACAGCCGTGCGCACCAGTATCCGTGTCACGCTCTCCGATCTGCCGGCGATGATCCTGTGGGCCGCGCTGATCGTGATCTTGGTCGGTTTGGGCTTCGCGACCTTCCTCGTCGGCATGGTGGCGATCTTCCCGCTGCTGGGGCATGCGACCTGGCATGCCTACCGCGACTTGGTGAAATAAGGAGCGCGACCGGTTCAGCCCGCTCGGCGGTTCGGCCGGGCGGGCTGAATCGCGCTGAATCGCGTCGGTCGAACCTGCCCTCACGATTGGACCTCATCCCCATTCTGCCTTAGATTGCAGTTTTGTCCGGCAGAACCGAGATGGTCGATCCCGAGGTCTTCAAACAACGCGCCGCCGAGCTGATCGGCGTCGGGCATTTTTGTTTTTCGCGCGGCTGGTTGCCGGCGACCTCCGGCAACCTCTCCGCGCGTCTGGATGCGAGCCGCATCGCCATCACCGTGTCGGGGCGTCATAAAGGCGAGCTCGACGCGAGCGGGATCATGGCGATGGATGTCGACGGCACCATCCTGACCGCCGGCTGTCGGCCGTCCGCCGAGACCGAGCTGCATCTGATGCTGTATCGCCGCGATCCGAGCATCGGTGCCGTGCTGCACACCCATTCGGTCAACGCCACCGTGCTCTCTCGCTTGGCCGGCGACGCCCTGACGCTCTCCGACTACGAGGTCTTGAAGGCGTTGCCCGGGATCGAGACGCACGAGACCCGGCTTGCGCTGCCTGTTTTCGCCAACGACCAGGACATCGTCCGTCTGGCCGTCGAGGTGGAGCGAGCGCTCGAGCGCATGCCGGATCTGCCGGGCTACTTGATTGCCGGTCACGGCCTCTATACCTGGGGCAGCAACGTCGCCGACGCGCGTCGGCGTATC
The DNA here is from genome assembly GCF_900106925.1 of Thiocapsa roseopersicina. Taxonomy (GTDB): domain Bacteria; phylum Pseudomonadota; class Gammaproteobacteria; order Chromatiales; family Chromatiaceae; genus Thiocapsa; species Thiocapsa roseopersicina. The sequence continues at coordinate 8,314 of NZ_FNNZ01000004.1, read as the reverse complement.
GAGGCGTTCGAGTTCCTGCTCGAATGCGAAACCCTCACGAGGAGCATGACCCGATGAGCGAGCTGCGCGTTCACACAGAAGACGGGCCCGTCCCCGAGGCGGTCTTCCATGACTTCGCCGACATCCGGCGCGAGCTGGGCGCCCTCGGCGTCAATTTCGAGCGCTGGCAGGCGGACCGCCTCCTGGCGCAGGATGCGACGCCCGACGACGTCATCGCCGCCTATCGCAGCGACATCGACCGTCTCATGGCCGACTATGGCTTCGGCGCCGTGGATGTCCTGCGCATGACGCCGGACCACCCCGACCGCGAGGCCCTGCGCGCCAAGTTCCTGAACGAGCACACCCATACCGAGTTCGAGGTGCGCTTCTTCGTCGAGGGCAGCGGTCTGTTCTATCTGCACACCAACGGCCGGGTCTACGCCGTGATCTGCGAGCAGGGCGATCTCATCAGCGTTCCCGACGGCACGACTCACTGGTTCGACATGGGTCCGCGCCCGCATTTCACCGCGATCCGCCTCTTCACCAATCCCGAGGGCTGGGTCGCCAACTTCACCGGCAGCGACATCGCGTCGCGCTTTCCCCGCTTCGAGTAATCAGTCCCCATGATCAAGGCGATCCTCACCGACATCGAGGGCACCACCTCGAGCCTCTCGTTCGTAAAGGACGTGCTCTTTCCCTACGCCGCGGAACGTCTTCCCGACTTCGTGCGGGCGCATCGCGACGATCCGCAGGTGGCGCAGCTGCTCGAGGATGCACGCGCCGTCGCGGACGGGGCAGGCGACGAGGACGCGTTGATCGCCGCGATGCTCGACTGGATCGCCACCGACCGCAAGATCACGCCGCTCAAGGCATTGCAAGGTCTCATCTGGGAGGAGGGTTACGCCCGAGGCGCCTTCCGAGGCCACATCTACGAGGATGCCGCCCGCCGCCTGCGCGACTGGCACGGCGCCGGTCTGAGGCTCTATGTCTATTCCTCGGGCTCGGTGCATGCCCAGAAGCTGCTGTTCGGGCACACCGACTACGGCGACCTCACACCGGTTTTCGCCGGCTTCTTCGATACGCGCATCGGCGGGAAGCGCGAACCCGAATCCTACCGCGCCATCGCCGCGGAGATCGGTCTGCCGCCCGGAGAGATTCTCTTCCTGTCGGACATTCGAGAAGAGCTCGATGCCGCGCAGGATGCCGGGATGGAGACGATCGCCTTGCGCCGCGAAGGCGTGACCGGTCCCTTCGGAGAGCATCCGGTCGTCGATGATTTCGATGGGGTTCGGCCGATCGAGGATTGAGCGGCGGCCTCAATGTCGGACCAAGGCGTCTCGCATCTGCATAAAGGCGATCAGATACTCGAACATGATGCGCCACATCAGCTCCATGAAGAGGAACGCAGCGACGAACAGCAGGATTCCGAGCACGCGCCAACGCAGCCGCACCGTCGCGGTTACAAGCCCCATCCCGGCTCGATATGCGTCGCCCACCGGCTCGAAGCGGCGCATCAAGAACAAAGCCATGAGCCAGGCTGCGAGGGGCATGACGACGGCGCCCAGATAGTAGAACACCAGCAGCGCATGGCGGCTGATCATGGTGTCGAAGGAGAGGAACTCGGTCATCCGAAAACACCAGGGTGTCTCGCCGCCGCGTCCGGGGAATGCGGAAGGCAGAGCGCCGACTTTGCGGCGATCGATTCAGATGCGGGTGCTGGCTCTGGCTCTGGCTCCCGTCATTCGGGGTGAGCCTGATTCGAAATTCGAGATGAAATGGTGCCGAGGAGAGGACTCGAACCTCCACGAGCTTTCGCCCACATGGACCTGAACCATGCGCGTCTACCAGTTCCGCCACCTCGGCATGAGGTTCCGGGGATGTCTTGAAGAAGTCCGTCCCCGTGGCAAGGCGCGAATATTAGTGAGACAACCGAAGGGTGTCAAGGCTACACTAACCTTTTCCGGACAAGAACGAGCCCAAGTGACAAGACGCCGAAATCCGACAGCCGCCAAAGAAGCGGATCCCCATCGCCAGCGCGAGGCGAAAAAGTACGCCAACCCTATCCCCAGTCGCGAATTCATCCTCGAAACACTCACCAACCTCGGTGCACCGGCCGGTGCCGACGAGGTCGCTCGCGAGCTCAACCTCACCGACGAGCAGGATCTGATCGCCCTGGAGCGCCGACTCGGTGCCATGGTGCGCGACGGTCAGCTGGTGCGGAATCGCAACCAGGCCTTCTGCCTGGTCAACCGGCGCGATCTGATCGCCGGTCGTGTCATCGGACATGCGGACGGTTTCGGCTTCGTGCGCCCGGACGAGGGTGGCGACGACCTCTACCTCTACCCCAAAGAAATGCGCGCGCTGTTTCACGGCGATCGTGTCGTCGTGCGTGTCGCGGGACGCGATCGACGGGGTCGGCTCGAGGGTGCGGTCGTCGAGATCCTGGAGCGTAAGACCCGGACCGTCGTCGGGCGGCTCTACAAAGAGAGCGGCGTCGGCTTCGTCGCGCCGGACAACAAGCGACTGACCCACGACATCATCATCCCGAGCGACCGGATCGCGGGCGCCGAGCAGGGCCAGATCGTCGTCGCCGAGATCACGGATCAACCGACCCAGCGCACCCAGCCGATCGGCCGGATCTTGGAGGTCCTCGGCGACCACATGGCGCCCGGGATGGAGACGGACATCGCGATCCGTGCCCACGATCTGCCGATCGAGTGGCCGGAGGCGGTCGAGGCAGAGATCGCCGGGCTCGGCAGCGAGGTTCCGGAGGCGGCGAAGGAGGGCAGGACCGACCTGCGCAAGCTCCCCCTGGTCACGATCGACGGGGCCGATGCACGCGACTTCGACGATGCCGTCTATTGCGAGCGCAAGCCCAAGGGCTGGAAGCTGCTGGTCAGCATCGCCGATGTGTCGAGCTATGTGGTGCCGGGTACGGCGCTGGATACCGAGGGCTATTCGCGCGGCAACTCGGTCTACTTCCCGGACCGGGTCGTTCCGATGCTGCCGGAGGTGCTCTCCAACGGGCTCTGCTCGCTCAACCCGCACGTCGATCGGCTCTGCATGACCGCCGAGCTCTACATCAACGCCGAGGGCAAGGTCACGCGGACCCGCTTCTTCGAGGGCGTCATGCGCTCGCATGCGCGGCTGACCTACGATCAGGTCGCCGCCATGATCATCGACGGCGATGCCGATCTGTGCGAGAAGCACGCGGACCTGCTGCCGCACCTGCACGAGCTTTACGCCCTCTACCAGACCCTGCACCAGGCGCGCGCCGAGCGCGGTGCCATCGACTTCGACACCGTCGAGACCAAGTTCGTCTTCAACGAGCAGGGGCGCATCGCCGCCGTGGTTCCGCTGGTGCGCAACGAGGCGCACAAGATCATCGAGGAATGCATGCTGGCGGCGAACGTGGCCGCGGCGCGTCTCTTCGAGCGCAAGAAGATGCCTGCGCTCTACCGCATCCATGACCTGCCGAACGCCGAGAAGCTGAGCGACCTGCGCGAGTTTCTGGGGCAGCTCGCGCTCAAGCTCCCGGGCGGCGAGAAACCGACCGCCAAGGACTATGCCGCGCTGCTCGAGATGGTCAAGGAGCGCCCGGATCGGGGCTTGATCCAGACCGTCTTGCTGCGCTCCATGCAGCAGGCGATGTACAGCTCGGACAATGTCGGCCATTTCGGTCTGGCCTACGAGGCCTACACCCATTTCACATCGCCCATCCGGCGCTATCCGGATCTGGTCGTCCATCGGATCATCAAGCACATCCTGCGCGGCGGCACCGCTGCCGATCTGGACTACTCCAAGATGGAGCTTCAGCAGATCGGCGAATACTGCTCGGGCACCGAGCGGCGCGCCGACGAGGCGACCCGCGACGCCGACGACTGGCTCAAGTGCGAGTTCATGCAGGGCAAGCTCGGCGAGAAATTCGACGGCATCATCACCAGCGTCAACTCGTTCGGCATCTTCGTCGAGCTCGACGAGGTCCATGTCGACGGCTTGGTGCACATCACCGCGCTCGACAACGACTTCTACCATTTCGACCCCATCGGTCATCGTCTGCACGGCGAGCGCACCGGCACCGTCTACCGTCTCGGCGATCCGCTGCGGGTGCAGGTTGCGGCCGTGAATCTCGACGATCGCAAGATCGACTTCGTGCTCGCCGAGCCGAGCGGGAAGGCCGGCAAGGGCGGACAAGGCGGGAAGGGCGGTCAAGGCGGCCCGGGTCCGCGCACGTCCAAGCCAAAGCAGAAGGCCAAGCCGACCGGGCAGGCGTCGGATCAGGCCACAGCTGCGGGGCAGGCACCGGCACCGCGGGCACAGGCCCAGGCAGACAAGCCCGCCGAGGGTGCCAAGAAACCGCGCTCGCGCAACCGACGCAAGCGCAAGCCGACCGGCACGGCGCCGACCTCCTGACCATGAAGGCATCGCGACGCCCTGTCGTGAGCCGTGACGAGGTGCGGCACCCCACGGCGGGGCTGCACCCGGTCGGCGGTATCCACAGCGCGCGAGCCGCGATCAAGTTCGGGAGCGAAGGGGTCGGTGAGCTTTGGCTCGACCGCAGTCGTCGCGACCGTCGCTTGTCCGAGCTGGCCGATCTGGCGAGCCAAGCGGGCGTGAAGGTCCGCCAGGTCGAGCGCGACGAGCTAGAGCGCGCCGCGGAGGGGACAAATCATCAGGGCGCCTTGGCCTGGGTGCGGGTCCCCTCGGCACGCTCCGAGCAGGATCTCGATCTGCTCCTGGAGCGCATCGAAGGTCCGCCCTTCCTGCTGCTGCTCGACGAGGTTCAGGATCCACACAATCTCGGCGCCTGTCTGCGCACCGCTGAAGGCGCCGGCGTTCACGCGGTCATCGCACCGAAGGACAACGCCGTCGGTCTCACTCCGGTCGTCTGCAAGGTCGCCAGCGGCGCCGCCGAGACGCTGCCCTATGTCCAGGTCACCAATCTGGCCCGGACCATGGGGTACCTCAAGGAGCGAGGAGTCTGGCTCACCGGGACCAGCGGCGATGCCGACACCGAGCTCTATGCCGCCGACCTCACCGGGCCTCTCGGCCTGGTCATGGGCAGTGAAGGCACTGGCCTGCGCCGTCTCACACGCGAACACTGCGACCGTCTGGTCCGTCTACCGATGTGCGGGACGGTCGAGAGCCTTAATGTGTCCGTCGCTGCGGGTGTTTGTCTCTACGAAGCGTTGCGTCAACGCAGGGTCTGATCTAACCGGAGAATGTGGCGGATCAGGCGCGCCGGCGCGCTTCTCGGGTTAGGCTTCTCTGATCCGACCGAGGGCGGAGGTGTCGACAAGCGGCTCGATGGTGAGTACGTGCATGGTGTTGCCGTCGATCCTCCAACGGATGTTCAGATCGTAAAGCCGGAGGCCGAACTCCCGGCGCTGGGGATAGCGATCCATGTAACCCGGGCGCGGATCTTGGGTGAGGACCTGCTCGATCAGCTCTCGCAGTCGGCGCGTTCCGGTCGGATCTGCGTCGGCGATGCCTTGCAATGACTCCACGGAGAAGGCGACATCGGCGGCGACGCTCTCGGGCTCCGCGGCAAAGCCGCTGTGCGCCCCGGGGATGTTGTCCGCGTACGGCACATAGGGTTTGATGTCCAGGACCGGGGTGCCATCCAAGAGATCGACGCCCCGAACCTTGAGTGCGAGTCCGTGCGCATCCCTGATGAGTCCAAGCTGCTCGACCGCGGAGATCCCGATGGGGTTCGGACGATAGGGCGCGCGGCTCGCGAAGACACCGACACTCTCGCGCCCGCCGAGACGCGGCGGTCGCACCGTCGGGCTCCATCCTGCAGTCAGACAGTCCTCGTGAAAGACGAAGAGGATCCAGACGTGCGAGAAACCCTCGAGTCCCTTGAATGCCTCTTCTCGGGCAAACTTGGGCAGAAGCTCGATATGCGCCTCGGCGGCGGTCACCAACCCGGGCTGGCGCGGAATCCCGAACTTGTCGGTGTATGGGGAGCGTACGTGGCCGATGGGTGCGAAGGTGAAGGACATGCGCTGGCCTGCTGTCTTTGGATGGGGCCAATTATGCCGGAGAATGCCGCTGGCCTCCCGCCAGCAGCCTCCGGCAGTGACTTGCGGGATCGCTTTGGCGTGGGCCTGACCGCGCTGCGCCGGGATCGATCTCCGGCAAGACAAGCGCACACCGGCATCTCGAAGGGCAGACGGCTGGAAGCCGGTGGCCGGCGGCTTCCCCCGAGATGACAGGACCGACCAAGCCCGCCGGACGCGGCGCGACCCTGAACCCGGACTCGCGCTATTCGGCCGAGCGACGCGAGGCCGAAGACGACGGCTGGCCGGTCGACGATGAGCTCCCGCCCCTGCGCACGCAGCTCGGGGTGGACACGAGCCGCACCCTCATCAGCTACAACCAGTCGCCCGACATCCCCTTTGATCGCTCGGTAAATCCGTTCCGCGGCTGCGAGCATGGCTGTATCTATTGCTATGCGCGTCCGACACACGCCTGGTTGGGTCTATCGCCCGGGCTGGATTTCGAGACCCGCCTCTTCTGGAAGCCGGATGCGGCGCGCCAATTGGAGCAAGAGCTGGGAGCCCGGAATTATTGCCCCGCAACCCTGGTGCTCGGGGCAAACACGGATCCCTATCAACCGATCGAGCGACGCCTCGGGCTGACGCGCTCCGTGCTTCAGGTGCTGCATGATTGTCGCCACCCGGTCGCCATCACCACCAAGTCGGCCCTGGTCCTGCGCGATCTGGATCTGCTGGTCCGGATGGCCGAGCGCGGGCTCGTCGCGGTGCAAATCTCAGTGACGACGCTCGATCCGCACCTGGCGCGTCGGCTCGAACCGAGGGCGGCGTCCCCGGAACGGCGCTTGGATGTGGTGCGGACGCTCGCGCTGGCCGGCGTGCCCGTCGGCGTCCTCGTCTCGCCGCTGATCCCGGGTCTGACGGATGTCGACCTCGAGCGCATCCTGAAGCGAGCCGTCGCAGCGGGTGCTTCCCGTGCCGGCTGCCTTCTCATCCGTCTACCGCACGAGGTTGCGGAGCTTTTCGATGCATGGCTTCGAGTGCATGTCCCGGATCGGGCCGAGCACGTGTTGAGCCTGATCCGACAATGCCGAGGCGGACATCTCAACGACCCGAAATTCGGCTCTCGCATGACCGGGCAGGGTCCGGTCGCCGAGCTGCTTACTCAGCGCTTTCGTCTGGCCGCGCGTCGCTTGGGTTTGGACCGACACGACAGCGGATGGGATCTCGACGCGTCCCGCTTTCGCCGGCCGCGGGTCCCGGGGAGTCAGCTCGATCTGTTCGAGCAGGATTAAACCGCGCCCGGCGCGGTGTGCGATGTTTTTGGATGGGATCGGCCCTGGGCAGGCTTGACGACCGCTGGAGTCGGCGCGGTTTAAGAGTTTAAAAATATATCATCTTAAACCGCCTCCCCGCTAAGGGTTGTGGATGCACCAAACGTTGAGCTCACTCGAAAATGAGCATCTTGCTCTGGACGCGGTTTAGGGCAGCGTGAGCGGCGAAGGAGGCAGGAGGCCGTCACCCGGAAGCTCTTCGCTTTCCCCGCGTTGTCACCGCTTTGTCACGCCCAGCGCATTCCCTTATCCTTCACGCGCTTTTAGGGCGCGAAGAGGGTCGCGCCTCGTCTCCACACTCAATAATCAGGGGCGCGACGATGACGAAGAAGGGCTCAAGGCTGTTGGTGGCTGCGGTTGGTCTCGGAGTGTCGTCGCTGACACAGGCGTACGACCTGCCCGCCGTGAATCTCGGGTTCACCAGTTTTCTCGACGGTGCGCCGCCGGCAGGCCCCGGGTGGTACGCCCAGCAGTACGTGCAGTTTTATCGCAACGGACGCCTCAAAAACGCAAACGGCGGTGATCTACTTCTGCCGACCGCGCGTGGACTCGAGAAGGCCGAGGTCGAGGCGAACATCGGTTTGACTCAGGTCCTTTATCAGTCCGACCAACCCCTCCTGCTCGGCGGCAAGTGGGGCATGAATCTGATGCTGCCCTACGCCGGCTTCGATCTGGATCCCAAGGACAACTTCGCGATTTCCGCGAACGGCGGCAATCTGGGCGACCTCTTGATCGGGCCCTATCTGCAGTGGGATCCCATCATGGGTCCCAACGGACCCAGGTTCGTGCAGCGTGTCGAATTCCAGTTGATCTTCCCGACCGGCTCCTACGACGCAAACGATGCGCTGAACGTCGGCAGCAATTATTTCTCCTTCAACCCTTATTGGGCCGCGACGGCCTTCCTGGCTGAGTGCGGTCAGCGATTTTGATGGTTTCGCGATCAAGTTGCGTGATAGGGGTCGGCGAAGCGCTCCCCCGGTCTCGCGCGGCCGGGGTGTGGGC
>NZ_FNNZ01000024.1 GCF_900106925.1 Thiocapsa roseopersicina | reverse complement strand
ACGCCGCTCGCGGCGCGTATCGCCCAGATCAAGTCCTTGAAATTCCGCTTCTGCCCAGCCCATCGACGCCCCCGGAGATCGTCCAAAAGCGATATTTTAGCCTGTACACTTAAAGTTGTGTGTAATGGGATGCACTAAAACCACGGACAAACCACGATATTCCGAAAACCAAGAAAGAAGAATTGCCTAAGACTTGAATTACCCGCGAGCCTACACACCCGCGTAGCTTACAGCGAGCCGTCGGGCACAGCATACGCGGTTCCGGTCGCGGGATGCATAACGTTAGGGCAGCAGGCACCAAATGACCATGGACTTTGAATGGGACGAATCGAAAGCGCGAGCAAACAGCAAGAAACATGGCGTCACATTCCGGGAGGCAACGGAAGCATTCGGGGACGAGCTCTCGTCTGCTGTCTCCGATCCAGACCATTCGCAAGTGGAAGAGCGCTTCCTTTTGTTTGGTAGATCGCAGGGAGGCGAGTACTTGGTGGTCTCTTTCACCGAACGTGCGGAGCTTATTCGAATCATCTCTGCGCGGCGCATGACGACTACAGAGCGTAAAGCCTATGAACAATGATGATCAAGAGATGCGGCCGGAGTACCCTGCCGAGCTCATCAAGTCCGGTGCTCGCGGGAAGTATGCAAAACGGTATCGCGAAGGCACCAATGTCGTAACAATAGACCCGGAGCTCAATAAGCTCTTTCCAAGTGCCGAAGCCGTAAACCGCGCATTGCGCCGGTATGCGCAAGAACACAAACTGCTGCCCTAACGAATAAGGTTAGATCGTCCGAGCGCAGCGAGCGACGATCTGAACCTTTTGTTGGACTAGCCGGTATCGTGGCGTTGTGGGGGTTGGAAAATTGCTTTTGCGAGGTCGAGGGGCGCTGGGCTCGGATGCCGGTCGGGTCGCAGGGTCGGTTTCGTCCTTCCATCGCAGTCTCACCATAGCGTCTGGATCCCGAACCGTTCGAATGCCGGGTCCCTTGTCACGAGTGGCATGCGCTCCAAGGTGCTTTGCGCGGCGAGCATCCGGTCAAATGGGTCGCGATGGTCCACGTGCCAGCCGCCGGCCCGCAGCGCATGCAGATGGGTCACAGGCAGATGTTTAAACCCGTCCGCGTCGATCAGCTCGCCATAGCGCTTCGCCGCCTCCGGCACCTCGTCGGGCTTGCCGATGCTCTGCTTGGTGGCGATCTCCCAGGCACCGCCCGCGCTGGCGTGGATGCTGTTGCCGGTGTCTGCAATGACCGCGCGTGCTCGGGCGGACAAGCGCGGGTCGTCGGTAAACCACCACAGCAGGGCGTGCGTATCCAACAGCAAGCGCATCAGGTCGCGTCCCCGCTGTGGTTCCAGGCATCCAGCTCCTCGTCCGGCAGCTGATCGAAGAAGGCGTCTCCCACTCGCCCGGCGAGCCTTCCTGGCCGGCGAGACTTGGACGCATCAGCCAACGGCATCAGGCGGGCGTAGGGTTTGCCGGCTTTCGCGACGATGATCTCCTCGCCCTGATGGGCCTGTTCCAGCAGCTTCGAGAAGTGGGTCTTGGCTTCATGAACGTTGACGGTTTGACTCATCGCGATCTCTGGTGGACTTAGTCGTGCACCAAGGCTTGCTTGTCCGATTGCCAGGTTCCAGCGCGCATCAAATCTCTTCTGCTCGGGCAGACGCTCAATGTTCTCCTCGGTGACGACCCTGCCATCGGCGGTCGGAGGGCGGAACCGCAAAACGGCGGCGTGGGGCGCGCGGTCTTGAGTAGGCCGGGCACTCGCTCAACGATTCCGCAGGCAATAATCCCCGCTGCTCGACCAACCCGACGGGCACCCGGCGCCGATTTTCGGCACCGCCGGCCGCGCCTGCGTGCCCGCCAGACAGTAGGCGCCGCTCGTTGAATAGCCGCTCGGGCACGATCCGCGTTTCTCCAACGCCGCACGGGCCTTTGCGCCGGGTTTGCAATAGGCGCCGCTGGTGCTGTACCCGCTCGGGCAATTGCCCGACTTGGCGATCGGCTGCACCGGCAACGTCGAATCTGCCGACGCGGCGAGCGGTATCAGAACCGCACCGACGAGCGCGTATCTGAGGGTCGCGATGAAGGACATGGATGCACTCCTGTGTCGTCGTGTCCAAACGCCGGACAATGCCGCCGAGATTCGACCAGCGGGCGCTCGGTGCGAAAAAGCGCTTCCAACGCCTCTTGCCCCAGCGTGTCGTGCAGACCGTCCGTGAAGATCAGAAAGGTCCTTTCCTGCGTCCAGTCGCCCCCGGCCGCCAATGGATCAAGAAGCCTCGACGGCCTCGGCGGCGGTGAGCGTATGCTCCAGATAAGGGCTCGGCCCCTTATCGCTCTTGTGTCTCGGACCGTTCGCCTCATAATCTGACTATCGAAAGGTTCTATAAATGAGGCGCTCCATGTCTGCTTTCGCCGAGCTGCTCTCCGAGGTCATCACGGACCAAGGGCTGATTGCGACGGATCGCCTAGCCGAAGTGCTGCACATCACCAAGACCGAGCTGGCCAAGGCGACCGGATTATCCCGTGACGCGGTCTCCAAGCGTGATCGGCGCGAGGCACGCCAGACCCAGACGCGGCTACGCGACACCGTGGAGATCATCAATCGGGTCACGAGTTGGACCGGCTCACCCGGTCGCGCGTTCGCCTGGTTTCGTTCTCAGCCGCTTCCGTCGTTCGGAGACAGAACGGCCGAGGATCTGGTCAAGGATGGCCGCGCACAGGCCGTCAAGGATTATCTGTCGCGAATCGCGGAAGGCGGCTACGCGTGAGGGATGCGCCGCCGACGCATCCCTTCGTCGGTTTGGTCTATCGCGCCCACAATCCCCGCTGGGCCTTCGCGCCGACCTCCGGCGACGGAGCGGCACGCCATGGCGGTCGCTTCAACCCGCGAGGCACCCCGGCTCTCTATACCTCACTCGACCCCAAGACCGCGTGGATGGAGGCCCAGCAGGGACTGCCGTTCAAGGCGCAGCCGATGACTCTGGTCGGCTATCGCGTGCGCTGCGAGCGGATCATCGACCTCACCGATCCGGCTGTACTCGCCGCCTGCGGAGTCGATGACGCCACACTTGCCTGTGCTTGGGAGGACCTGGTTTCGCGTGACCGAACGCCGCCGAGCTGGTCGCTCGCCGAGACATTGATCGCCGCCGGCTGCCATGGCGCGCTCGTACCAAGCTTCGCACCTGGCACGACGCCTGCTGAACGCAACCTCGTTCTCTGGCTCTGGTCCGACACTCCGCCCTGCCAGGCACGGGTCATCGATGATTTCGGACGCTTGCCGAAGGACGATGCCTCCTGGGTCTGAACCTTCAAGACTTCATTTTCCCGGCATCCTGAATCCAACGCTCCTTCCCACGGCGGCCTTATTGTAGCGATAGGGGCCCCGACCACTTATGCCGGACCCCTTATCCGCAGGGCGTTCATTCTAGCCGCGGTCGCCATCAATGCCCGTCACAAGCGGGAAGGTCTCGACACAATTTCTTTCCGCGATCGCGTCGCAGCTGAGAATGCGGGCGCCCCAGATGTCCTGATACGGGGTGCCATAGAGGCAAACCCATTGATCTGCAGTTCGTTGATTGACCCAGTCCAGCAACGGCTCGAAGACATGCGCCTCCCACAGCGCGGCACGCGAGGGATAACAAGCACCGTCCTGGCACCACTTGCAACGATAGAGACCATCGGGTGTACGCACCTCGGTGACGTCGAAGTCGCCGATGATGTCCCAGTAGACGCCGCGCTCATCGTGAATCATGAGCTCGGCATTTCCCCACCGTTGACGGATCTGGAAGCTCAACTGTGGCGCCAGCCCTACGAAACGCAGCTCAAAGCCGTTCTTGCGGGACTCCGCGATCCAGGGCGGATACCGAAATCGCCGGGCGTGCTCGCGGATCCAGGCGTCGTAAGTACGACGGACAAAATTCTTAGGCATTTTGCAATTTACTCCAGGCGGATAGAGCGATGGATCAACCGCGCGCCCTCCCAATCCAGGTGGCGGTGGAGGCGGTCGCATGGGCAGCTGCCGTCCATTTTTGGCGTTCGTTGGTTTTCATTCGGGCGTGTCGGCTCGCGACAGCTTCGCGAACCCCTTATCCTCCGCTCAACGATTGCGCAGGCAATAATCCCCGCTGCTCGACCAGCCCGACGGGCACCCGGCGCCGATCTTGGGCACCGCCGGCCGCGCCTGCGTACCCGCCACACAGTAGGTGCCGCTGGTTGAATAGCCGCTCGGACAAGATCCGCGTTTCTCCAACGCCGCACGGGCCTTTGCGCCGGGTTTGCAATAGGCGCCGCTGGTGCTGTACCCGCTCGGACAATTGCCGGACTTGGCGATCGGCTGCACCGTCAACGCCGAATCTGCCGGCGCGGCGAGCGGTATCAGAACCGCGCCGAGAAGCGCGCATCTGAGGTTCGCGATGAAGGACATGGATGCACTCCTGTGTCGTGGTGTCGAAACGTCGGACAATGCCGCAGGGATGCGACATGACCTGTCGTAAAATCCCGGATCATCCCCGGGATCAAACCCTTCAGGTGCTCGTGAGGCCCGTCCCGCAATGAAACGCAGAACCTTCATCCACGCGATGGGCGCCGCCGGCGCGCTCGGGCTGTCCGGCCGATGGACCCTTGCCGAGGCCGTCGACCGTGCGGCGACAGTCCAACCGCTGACCCCGGTCTTCGACCGCCTGCCGAGCCTCCTCGCGGCGGCAGCTCGGGCGCAACAGACCCCCGGTCTCGCCTCATCGCTCCCCGTCGGCACCGATCCAAGCCTCGCCGCGCGCGACCTCCTCGAAGACTGGGACACGCACCTTCACCCCTTGGTGATCGCCCTGGGTCCCGCGGCGGAACGCATCCTTGATCGCCTTCCCGAGCGGATCGCGATCCCTGCGGATTGCGCTCTGTACCGCACCGGATCGACGCAAGGTCATCAAGCGGCCGAAGCGCTGGCGCTGCGTCTGGACAGATGCGCCAGCGCCCTGCTGCTGATCGACCCTTCGGATGATCGGGCGCGACGCGATGCCCCGATCTGGACCCGACACCTGGCCGCATCCGAGGTCTATTTGCGCGCGGCGGTCGTCCTCGACACGTCCGCCGAGGGTCTCGATCCCGATTGGCGCGCGACCCTGGACGGCCCGGTCATCGAGATCGGCAGGACTTGCGGCGATCTGGAGACGGCGGCGCTCATCGAGGCCATGCTGCCCGGTCTGCCCTTCTTTCAACCGGCGATGATCTGCTGCGACCCGGTCGATGTGCACACCATCCTCGCCTCGGGAGCGCGCGCCCGGACCACGGCGGTGCGCTGGACGCACCCCGAGGAGTGCACGGACGCCATCGCCGACGCCTGCGCCGACCTGGTGTCGACACGCAGCCGCGGCGCCCTGGGCTGGCTCCACACCGACCTGCAGTTCACGATCGACGAATGGGATGTCCTGAACACCCTGCTGAGCGACCGGCTCCCTCCGAACACCGATCTGCTGCTGATTCCCTTTCCGGATCCGACGCGAGTCCACGGCGAGCGTGTGCTCAGCTTGACCGTTGTGGAGGATTAGGTGAAACCGCATCTTGCACGACATGCACTTTGGCTGTGCAGCGCAGCTTGAACGGTCGCGCCGACGCCCTGGTCATGTTGAATACAGCCGATTTCGGCGTGGCGGAACGCTTCCGGCTGACGGTTCCGACGCCGGGCGCCTTTCTCCGCCGCCTTGAGGAACACTCCTAATGGCCAACGATGCACTGAGACTGCCTGAATCACTGTTCGCCTATGCCCGTCAGGTGGCGGAGGAAGAACAGGTGTCGATGAACCAGTTCCTCGTCACAGCGATTGCCGAAAAGGTGTCCGCGCTCAAGACCGAGACCTATTTTCGCGAGCGGCAAGCGAGGGGCGATCTCGCCGCCTTCGATGTCTGGCTTGCGGCCAGTCCCGATGTCCCGCCCGAGGCCAGGGACAGGATGGAGGATTGAGAAACGGTCACGATTCCCGTCCGGCGACTCGACGTGCAGACCATCATGTTCGGTCACCGGGGCCTTGTTCCTCCGGCAGGCCGGAAACCATGCCGCCGATCGTCGCGAAGCGACACAACCCCGGGATCGACGACTTGCAGTCGTCTTCTTCAACCGCCCTGAAAGCGAGCAAGGTCGACCCCCACGCGCCAATCCCGAAGACCGCCCTCGACGCGCGCTGAACGGTCTCATCAACGCCGCCCAGCGCACCGTCAAGCGGTTCCCGTGTTCGCCATTCGCCCCAAAATCAGCGACACATTATCCGGCGCACCCGCCTCCAACACCGCATCGAGAAAAACCGCTGCCTGCGCATCCAGCGGGCGCTCGGTGCGAAACAGCGCTTCCAACGCATCCTGCCCGAGCGTGTCGTGCAGACCGTCCGTGCAGATCAGAAAGGTCTCTTCCGGCGTCCAATCCCCCGGGCGCCAATGGATCGCAAAGTCATCCTCGGCCTCGTCGGCCCCGAGCATATGCTCCAGATCCTGATACAGCTGACCCACGTACTGATCGGCGGCGATCTCCCCGCGCTCGACCATGGACTGAAAATAGGTGTGATCCCGCGACAACTGCTGCCAGCGACCCTCCCGGTCGATGCGATACACCCGCGAATCCCCGACGTTGAGCACGCTGAACCGCCCCGCGCGCCATTGCAGCATGGCCAAGGTGCACGCGGAACCACGGGTGCGTCGATCCCCGGCGAGCGCCCGACACAACGCGGGATGGACGTGCCTGCGAATCAGCCGCGGACCGATCCAACCGTCTTGCAGCAAATCGTCATGCTGCGGGCCGATTCCGCACAGGGCCTCGAGCACGGTGCGGCTTGCCCTCTGAGGGTAGGGGCTGATCGCGACGCCGTCGGCGACCGCGCAGAGTCCGTCTACAGAATCGCAGGCAAGATGGCGGACCGCCAGATTGGACGCCTGATGAATCTCGCCGGCAACCAGCAGCGCGTCTTGTTGGCTGCCGGCCCTTAAACCGCGGTGTTGAGCGAAAGCGAGTTGAGTCGCAGCGTTCAACCGGTCATCTCGACGTTGCCCTGAACCGAGAGATTGGGACTTGCGCCATCATCCTGCGAGTGGCTGGGCGCCCCAGCGGCTACCGACATCGTTGTGATCGGCAACAAAAGATCCATACGGTCTTTGAAAGCGTCGTGGACTTTGACAGCGATAGCAACCATGGTATTTGCCAACGAACCGTCGAGCATGGCTTGCCAAGGCTTTGGATTGCTCTGCCAAGCACGAAACGCTTTGTCGAATTCAATATCATTTGCATAAATAAACCAAGGCCACCATGTGTAGATCGTGTCTTGATCTCCGGGGTGGCCAAAAAGCGTTGTCATGATCTCGTTAATCTTAAGCGTCGTTGTCTCAGGCTTTTTGATCTCCTCTTTTGTTTTCACGATTCCCCAGGCAAATTCTCGATACCCGTTGGCGTCGAATTCAAAAGAAAGGCATACATCCTGATCTCTATCGAAGAGAATGCCTATGCCGTTCCAGCCTCTGCCATTGAAGAACTCCTTGTTGTATCGCAGTTGGTAGCTTTTTTCACTTAGTGCTGCTCGGAGGTCTTTCTCTAGCTTTTGAAGTAGATCCCGCTTGATATTCTCGAACGAATTTGCCACTAGAAATGCTGCCGCAAGGTTCTCGCTGGATGCCAGGACGCTTTGCTTCACTTCGTATTCTTCAGTCATATCAATCTCCTGATTGACTCTAGTTCGTAAATATTTCGCCAGTTCTTCAACAAAGATCCGGACTGTCAGGGCTTTCGTCTTTCCTGCGCTATCCTGTAACCGGTCGGCTAGATCACGGTAACTCATTTGAAAGAAGTGTTTCTCTTCGGTCAGAGAATTAACCCGATCTCCCGCGATGCTTGATTCGCCCGGTCCCCTATTGCTGAGAAAGATCAGCGTCCAGTGGTTCTTGCCAGGAAACGTCTCCAGCCAATCCGCATAATCCGAGAGTTGGCGGTCCTGATCTCCCGCCCATGGCTTGTTCTCTATCCCAATGACGCCGTTATCGAATTCCATAAAAATATCGATTCGACGTCCCTTGTTTGTCGTCTTCTCAGTCTTGACGAGTGGGCAGCCCGACACTTCGATCCAATCACCAACACCAGTTTGCTTCAGGAACGTACTCAGAAACAGGCTCCGCTGGCCATGTCTTCCACATGGGTCGAAGAGATCAGCCAGGCAGCGCGATAGGCCGTTCTCATTGTTTTTCATGTAGTCGAAGATGCAAAAATCCGGCGCCAATTGATCCTCGACGAGTTTCTTCGCCGCCTGAAGAGTAGAAACTCGGCGATAAACATCCGGCAGAAGGATCCCGACGCTGTTCTTGGTCGCCATTGTTCTAGTTTCGAACCGTGCGTTGATATCCCCGAGCAGTCTTGCTACGCTCATATTCTATCGCCTCCTATTCACGCATTCTCTTGAATGCCACGATAATGCTAACTTCGTCCGTCGTACGTATCTCCGATCAACCCATCGCCGCCGAGTCAGCATTAGATCGCCGATTCAACGAGCCCGCCGGAAACGCGACCCACCAAACCAACCAGAAGGTCAGGCAGATTGCTTATACCATTCGCTTCGAGGTGTGATAGTGCATTAGGATCGGCAAGGTAGCTTATCAATGCGGGACGAAAGCGACTATCGTCTGCGAACTGTGGCCAATCGCGATAGCCGGGCGAACGGAAAGCAAATGCGGCGTCGAGTAAACGTGCATAGAGCACTCCATTCATTCTGCCGATCTTGCTGTTCCATACGCCTCGCTGGCCGGTGATTTGCTGCCGTGACCACGCGACAGCCAGTGCTTCTTCGTGATCGCGACGGTACTGGCTACCGAGAAGTTGGCGCAGGACGTCGCAATGAAAATGGAACAGCTCATGCTGGTAGGTCTTTCTGATCACTAGATCCAGTGCACCCTGAAGATCGAGCGGCGTCAGGTAAGGCAGACCATGTCGATGATTCAGCATCAGCGACCAGTAGAAGCAGCGGAGATTGTTGCTGAATAGAATCAACTGCCCGGGACTGTGCATCGGCACATAGAGCCCCAGTAGAGGTGTGGTTTCGGACATGGCTCTCAGACGCTGATGGTCATCTGGTCCTTCGTGGACATCCGGATCAGGATGGAGGAAGAATTCGGGGTTCGGAAGATCGTCGGAAGCCAAGTTCTCGAAGAGGACCTCCCCATAACGGCCGGTGGGTAGGGAGTTGATCACTGATGCGATCGGGGTGACGATAGAGTCGAATGCGGTCATGGTTTAGCTCTCCCTGCTTTGGTCATCATTGGATTTGGTACGAGGCGAATTTTAGGGCCTCGGGATTCCGCGATGTGCGCAACGGACCATGGTGTACTCGTGCCCCGCAGATCGCCTCAACGTGCTTCAATGGGTGCAGCCTGTCGAAGATCCTCTCCGAACGCCCCGGCGTCTCAGGGTCCAGTCGAGCTGGATCCTGACGCCCGACAGATCATTCGCCGAGAACGACGGGTCCAGTGTAGCAGGCGGATGCGTGGGTGCTACTCGGGGGGCCGGAATCCGCCTGATGTCGTTCCGTGCCTCGTTGATCATGCAAGCCGAAAGGGGCCTCTGGCGCGGAGGACCGCGAGAGCCGTGACACCGCGGGAGCAATGTCACGAGGGAGCCGGGACTTGGACGGTCGGTCAGGGTCAGCAAGGCCCCTTCAGCGTTTCAAGCAGCTATCCGGCGCAGCCCCGAAGTGCGCTTTCGCTACGGGGACGGCATGCTCTACTCAGAGCGTCTCCGTTGGCCCAAACACCAACGCGAGGGTCAGATTCCCGCCGCGCGTGGCGAACGCGCTCAGATAGACCCAGCCGCCGGGCACCGTCATGCGGGCCGTGCGGTCGTTGTAGCCCATAGCGACGGCGCTGCCCAGACGCTCCCAGTGTGGCTTGGTCTGCTCGGGCGACCACCGATGCTCCGGGTCCGGCACGAAGGTCAGGGCCTGGGTGCTCATGGCGGACTGCGAGCCGTCGTAGTGGCGAAAGCGGAACAGCCAGCCGCCCTCGACCGCGGCGACCTGCGTGGTGTCGCGTTTGGTGCACCAAATATCGCTCGCGTCGCGCATCTGGAGGAGGTGCCAGTCGAGACGCGGTTCGCTCGTGTTTTCGGTCGCCTCGGTCGTGTCTGTCGGATGCATGGTTTCCGTCCATCTGGGCAGGGTCGAGGCGCGATTCTCGGCCGGTCGCATCAGGTGCCGGGTCGTCCGGGGATGGTCTCCCCCGACACCGTTACGCCGATGTGATCTGCGGCGGTAGCGGCTGCGTGATGTGCTTGAGAATGGCCTTGCCGCTGTCGACATCGAGGCCGAACAGGGTGCTCATGAAGACGTGGTTGATGCCGGTGATCTGTTTGATCGCCTGCGCAGCCAAGGGCGGCGAGACCGTCCGAAAACGGCGCAGTCTCATCGCGTACTCCTCGTCGGGATGTTCCGCGCGACCTTGGTAGGGCGATTTGATCAGCGACCCGTCCGCCTCGCCGACGGCGACGATGCCGACCCCGGATTGATAGAGAAAGACCATGTCGCCGCGTGCCAACCGCTCGATCTTGAACTTCCAGGGATCGAAATAGGCCGCGGCTTTCCGGCTCGCCAGCATGTCATCGTGGTCTCGGGGGCTGTTCTTGAAATTCGTGTTGAGAACGTAGTAGCCCTCGGCGATATCCTCGTAAGGGTTGTCGCAAACCCTGAAGGGCGACATCTCGAGCAACATCTCGTCCGGGATACCGGCATAGATACGATAGACCCATGGACGGACATCCAACCCGCTCGCGCGCCAATACCGGACGGCCTCGCGGGTTCGATAATCCAAGCCGTTGGTCATGACGACAAAGACCTGCTTGCGGTTGAAGGCATCTTCCGCAAGGTCGACCTCGAATTTGGCGCGATGTGCCGTCTTGAGCGATTGGGATGGATCGGTGGACGTCTTGAACCAGACATCCAGCTCGGCGTATCCCATGCTCCCGAAGCGCTGACCGTAACGGAGCACCTGCAGGAGGTTCGATGCCTGCGACTCCCACGCCTTCAGCTCGAAGATAAAGAGCTGGCCCTCGCGGTCGATGGCCATCAGATCAGGCTCTTCCTGCCATGCGCGGGACTGCATCAGCAGGAGCAGCTCGTCATCGGGAAAGAGACGATCCAGCGAGCGAAAGAGGATCCCTTGCAGCGCCCGCTCGTCGAGCCCGAACGACTGCAGACGCAGGGTCCGCCGCTTGTCCGTCTCGCCGGTCTCGGGGTTGATGCTCAAGAGCATGTCGTGACTCCTTGATGAAGGTGCCGAACACCGTCGCGACCTTGCAGGACACCGAGATCGCCGATGGATCTCGCTACATGTCCTGCGAGGTGCTGCAACGATATCCTTCGTATTTCACACCGGTAGCGGTGCGACCCAGCCGCCGGCGCCGATCAGATAGACTTCGATGCGCACGCCGTCGTGCTTGATGGTCTCGATGTTGGCGCGCCATTTTTCGTAGTGGTCATGCCACCACGCATCGAGGATCAGCACCGCGTGTCGGGTCGTTCCAGGACAGCGTCCCTGGAGGTGACGGATCATTTCTTCCAGAATTTGGGCGCAGTTCTCATGACCCTTGCCCTTGCGCAATTGACCGTGCAAGGCAACGAAAAGCGCGAGTTGATGGCAGCGGTCGCCGGGCACGCCGGGGTAGCAGTTGATCTCGCCGAATTGCGAGCGAGCGATTTCGCGGATTTGTTCGACTGTCAACCCGCCATCCGCGGCAGCTTCGGCGATGCGCTGGGCGAGCGTTAGGAATTCCATACTCATCGATGATTGCTCCTCAAGTGTGTTCTTACGTGCCTACCCGCTCGAGCGCTGCGACCGGACTGACTCTCGGGCTCGATCAACCTAACCGTTTGCCACGACGACAAAGACCTGCTTGCGGTTGAACGCCTCTTCCGGGAGCTCGACCTCGAATTTCGCCCGATGTGCCCTCTTGAGCGATCGGGACGGATCGGTGGACGTCTTGAACCAGACATCCAGCTCGGCGTATCCCATGCTGCCGAAGAGCTGACCGTAACGGAGCACCTGCAGGAGGTTCGATGCCTGCGATTCCCACGCCTTCAGCTCGAAGATAAAGAGCCGGCCCTCGCGGTCGATGGCCATCAGATCAGGCTCTTCCTGCCATGCGCGGGACTGCATCAGCAGGAGCAGCTCGTCATCGGGAAAGAGGCGGTCCAGCGAGCGCAAGAGGATCCCCTACAGCGGCCGCTCATCGAGCCCGAACGACTGCAGACGCAGGGTCCGCCGCTTGTCTGTAGCGCCGGTCTCGGGGTTGATGCTCAAGAGCATTGTCGTGACTCCTTATGATGCTGCCGACCGGCGTCATAACCTTGCAGGACACCGGGGTCGGCGACGGATCTCGATACGTGTCCTGCGAGGTGCTGCAACGATATCCTTCGTATGCGACACTGCGCGTCGTACTCCTAACAAGTTCCTGGCGACCAACGGGTATCGCTATCCATCGGCGAGATCTGTTGACAAAGACCTGCGTTCATCAGCCCAATTGGGCATGATTTTCAGGGTGGGAGACATCATGAGCTACCTTGCGCATTTCGACGCCAAACCGGATATCTGCGGCGGTGAAACCGTGATTCGCGGAACACGCGTTACGCTTCGGACTCTGCTGGCGAGCCTGGCCGACGGCGACAGTATCGCCCAAGTCCTGGCCGCTTATCCGACGATATCCGAAGAGGATCTTCAGGCTGTGATTGCATTTGCAGCGGCTTCGGCGGAGGAGGATCTGCCGATTCCGGCGATCCCGAAGGTTGCGTGAAGATCAAGCTGGATGAAAACATCCCCTCCACTTTGATGGCGGACCTGTCAGCCTTGGGGCATGACATCGATTCCGTCGTTGATGAGGGTTTGATGGGCCATTCCGATCCGGATGTTTGGGCTGGCGCTCAGAGCAGCGGTCGTTTCCTGATCACTCAGGATCTCGATTTTTCCGACGTGAGGCGGTTTAAGCCAGGCACTCATCATGGAATTCTGCTGATACGCATGAAGCAACCGGGACGCCGCGCCGTCATGAATCGAGTCCTGTCGCTGTTTAATGGCCACGATCTCGGTTCTTGGCGAGGCTGTTTTGTTGTGGCCACCGAGGTCAAGGTACGCGTTCATCGTCCGTGACCGTTCGGTCGACTTGACGTTCCATGCACTGAACCACACCGCCGAAGCGGATCCCGCCCAGATCCGCTTCGGCGCCGACCGGAGCGAGTCGACCCCCTCCGGGATCACGCCGCCCTGACCATCTCCTCTCCCTTCAACCGACACTCCGCGATCAGCCGGCGCAGGAACTGCTCCGGTGTCGGGGTCTCGCCGAGCAGCTCACGCTGGCGGCAGACCGTGGCGAAGTCACCGGGTGTCAGGCTCTCCAGCGCCGTTAGATGCCGCGCGATCTCCGGCGGGACCGGGGCTGTGGCGTCGCCGAGCGCCTCGCGGGCGAACAGGGCGAGGCGCTGGGCCGGCTTCAATGCACGGAAGTGCAGCTTGAAGTCGAACCGCCGCAGCGCCGCGGCATCGATGCCCGACATCAGGTTCGTTGCCGCGATGAAGATGCCGGGAAAGCCTTCCATCTGCTGCAACAGCTCGTTCACCTGCGTACGCTCCCAGCCGTGGCGGGCCGCTCGTCGGTCGGCGAGGAAGCTGTCGACCTCGTCGAGCAGCAGGACCGTGTGCGCCGGGTCGCACGCGCGAAACAGCCGAGCCAGGTTCTGCTCGGTCTCCCCGACATAGGGCGAGACCAAGTCGGAGGCCTGCCGCGCCACCAGCTCGCGGTCGAGCGCCTCGGCCAGCACCTCGGCAAAGGCGGTCTTGCCGGTCCCCGGCGGACCGTAGAAGCACAGGCTGCCGTGCCCCCGTTCGGCCAGCGCGCGGGCGATCGCGCCCGGCGTGATGTCGCCGGCCAGATTCAGATAGGCGACGTCGAACGCCGTACCCGTCCGGCGTCGGCGCGGCCCCGGTGCCCCGTGCAGGAGGCTGCGCAGCGCCCCGATGCCGTCGCGCACGGTCTGCTCGGCCGGCGCCTCCGGGTGCAGGTCGAGCAGACGGCGGGCCGCGCCCAGCTGCGCCGGGGCCAGGGCGGTGTCCGTCGCCAGCTCGTCGAGCAGCGTCGGCGGCAGTGCCGCGTCCCCGAGATGGCACTCGGCCATCCGGCGCCGGACCGACCGCGGCGGGGTCTTGAAGGCAACCGGCAGCAGGAAGCGGCGCAGGAAGGCCGGATCCATCCCCTCGGTGCGATTGGTGATCCAGATCGCCGGCACCGCGTTCTCCTCGAGGATGCGATTCATTCGGCCCTTCTGCCGACCCGCGCTCTGCCGCCCGCCCAGCAACGCGAGCAGGCCGCCGCCCTCGTCGAACACGTCCTCGACCTCGTCGAAGATCAGCACCGCGCCGCCGCGTCGCCCGAGCAGGCGCTGCGCGACCAGATAGGCCGACAGACGCCCGTCGCGATTCAGCCCGTCATCGTCCTCGTCGGCGCTGCGCACCTGATAGGCCCGCAGCCCGCACGCCGCGACCAGGGCACGCGCCAGCTCGGTCTTGCCGGTGCCGGGCGCGCCGTAGAAGAGCGCGTTCACGCCGACCGCCCCGGTGGCCGCGGCGCGGCCCAGGGTCGCGCTCAGGCGAACGCTCTCGGCGACCAGATGCGGGAAGGCATCCAGTCGCCAGGCACCGACGGGCGCCGGCTCGATCAGGAGCGCAAGCAGCGCCTCGCTGTCCTGCGGCGCGGCATCGAGCACGTCGCGCAGGAGGCTTTGCGGGGCTAGGTAGTCCTCCAGATCGGCCTGGTGACGGGTCTCCCGGTCGACCAACCCGAGGCTGCGCAGCGGGGCGCGCTTGGCCAAGGCCTCGCGCACGGCACTCCGATCGAGCCCCAGAACCCCGGCCAAGCGCTCCAGATTGGTCCGCCCGCCGCTTCGGCTGCCCGCGCGCAAGACACTGCGCAGCGCCTCGGACTGCTCGCGCTGCTCCAGGAAATCGAGCACGCAGAGACTGGCCTCGTCGAGCCCGAGAACCTCGCCGAGCAAGGCGATGGTCGTCGAGACCGGCGTCCGCCCGTCGGCCTTGGCCAGACGCGTCAAGACAGCGCGCGGCAGCGACTTCAAGAAGCCTTTGGCCCGATCCTGCTGGCGGTGATCCAGCGGCGGATCCTCGTCGCTCGGCCACTCGCGGCGGTACTGCTTCTTGAGCACGTTGAGCAGGTTCGACCCGCCTCGGATGTCGGCATCTTCGTCCGGCGACCCTTCGTCAACCGGCGGCAGCCAGCCCGCCACGGCCTCGGGATCAAGCAGCGGAAGGGTCAACCGCCACATCGACTCGAGGGCGTCGTCGTTCCTCAAGGCGACGCGTGCGGCCGGGAAGCTGTCGAGCCACTGCAGGGCAAAACGGGCGAGACGGCGCTCGGCGGCCGGGACGACGCCGAAGTCACGACGCCACAGGGTGAGATGCGAATGCTGGCTCATATTTTCGTTGCTCTCTCTGCCAAGGTTGAAGACGTCGACCGTCGTCGGGCCTGTGCGGATCCCGCGATGACTCTGCGGCGGGTCCGCAGCTCGATGGCCTTCGGGTCTCGGGCATCCGGTGACCGGCGGCTCTCGATCGGTCAAACGAGAAACCCCGTTTACGGCGTTTTGCGGCGAGCGGTTTTTCTAGCGGAGTGGATCCGGCGAAGGGCGCATTGGATCATCCGGATGCGACACTGCCTGTCGGATGTGCATCGCGACGGACCGATCTGCGCACTCGAACCAACGCGCCTCGCGGCTTACATTCTCGGTCACGAGTTCCGTCTCGAGCCGATCTCGAAGCCGAGAGGCTGGCTCGACGCGATTACGGTCTTTCGGCGTTCACTGACCGAGGATTGGAACGGCCAGCTGATCGCCGTGATCGTCTCCGGCTACGATGGCGATGGTGCGGCGGCACTTTGCGGCATCAAGGACGTTGGAGGGATCACCATCGCGCAGGCGCTCGAAACCGCCCTGCAGCCGGACATGCCCGAGAGCGCCATCGCCAGCGGGTGCATCGATTTCGTTCTCTCGCCGGAAGAGATCGCGTTGAAGATCGCCGGCATTGCGCGCGGAGAACTTAGTAACGGTTCAGAAACGACTGAGCCATTCTGGTTCTTTCTCCCCCTCTCCCCAACCCCTCTCCCGCGAGGGGAGAGGGGCTAAGATGGGTCGCTTGTTATTGAACGGCTCCTTAGTGCGTTCGGGGAAACCTCGTGCCGTCGCGAGTCGCGAGTCGCGATCTCGGACTCCTTCAACCCCGACGGGCACGCGGTGATCGGGGCCGAAAGTCGCGCAGCAGATCGGCGAGTGCGGTCAGGGTCTCGCGCGGATCCCCCGGTCCGTACCGCGCAGGGATATATAGATCCATGAAGCGCTCGACCATGGGTGCGAGGTCCGGACGTTGCGCGACGACGCGTCCGGCATAGTCCACGGGGCCCTCGTTCGGCAGGCGATCGATCCCGATCCCGGTGAGGCGTTTGCAGAAGCGGGCGTATTCGGCTTGAAGCGGGTCGAGCGGTTTACGCTCGCGAATCGAGGCGAGCACCAGGATCCCGAGGGTGAGGCCGAGTGCGGCGAGCATCAGTGCGACCAGCCCGTACTCGCGCAGCTCGCCCAGCCGAAGCCGTTGCAGCAGGGCTAGTTGATCCTCGACCGAGAAGCCCAGGACCCAATCCTGCCAGGCCGCATCCAGGCTGTCGGCGAAGAGGCGCATGTTGCGCGCGAAACGGGCGATGGCGTCGGCTTGTTCCAGGGTGAAGCGCACCGAAGGGCCCGCGCCCAGCATGCGCGAGGCCCCGCTGTTGTCGACGCGAGAGGGATCGACCGCCGCGGTTGGATCGACCCGCACCCAGCCGCGCCCCTCGATCAGCACCTCGACCCAGGCATGAGCGTCGGACTGCCAGACCATGTGATAGCCGCCGACGCGGTTGAGCTCGCCCCCGAGATAGCCGAGGACGATTCGCGATGGGATGCCGGCCATGCGCATCAAGACGGCAAAGCTACTGGCGTAGTGCTCGCAGAATCCACGTTGGGTCTCGAAGAGGAACTCGTCGGTCGGGTTCGCGCCGAGGCGCGGCGGCATCAGGGTGTAATGGAAGGATTCGCGGTTGAAGAACTGCAGCCCGGCTTGCACCAGCGCCCAATCGTTCTCCGATCGGCTGCGCCACTCCTCGACCAGCCGGCGCATCCGCGGCGTCACGTTGTCCGGGACCTGCAGTCCGGCGGCAAGGCGTGCCGGATCCGGGGCGGCGGTGCGATAGTCGAGCGCGGAGGTCACCCGGTAGCGCTTGACTGCGCTGACGACCTGGCGCGCGATCAGTTGATGATCCGGACTGACAAAGGCCCCGTCCGGGATGCTGTTCGGCATGTCCAGCGCGAAGAGCCAGCGCTGATCGGTC
This sequence comes from Thiocapsa roseopersicina, assembly GCF_900106925.1. Classification (GTDB taxonomy): domain Bacteria; phylum Pseudomonadota; class Gammaproteobacteria; order Chromatiales; family Chromatiaceae; genus Thiocapsa; species Thiocapsa roseopersicina. The sequence continues at coordinate 53,527 of NZ_FNNZ01000024.1, read as the reverse complement.
GGCTCCAGGGTCACCTCGTAGTCGATCGGGCGCGCCGCCTCCAAGAGTGTGCCGGCCGGGTCGATGCTCGCGATGTCCTTCCCGACCGACCAGCGGCGCCCGTCGGTCTCCCAGAGGACGGGGCCGCGCCAATAGAGCTGATCGGCAGCGGGCGGCGTGCCGTCGAAACGGGCGCGAAACGCCAGCTCCCCGTTGAGCACGAGCTCGCTGATCGCGCCCGGCTCGAGGCTGTCCGAGATCCCGGTCGTGGCCTTGCTCGGGTCCAGGCCCAGACTCCACAGCGGGGCACTCAGACGCGGAAACAGCAGGAAGAGGATGAGTGTCAGCGGAAGGGCCTGGAGCGAGAGCCTGACGGCGACCGCGACGGCACTGCGCCGTCGCGCCTCCCCGAGCCCGCCGTTCAGATCCACCAGCAGGGCGATGCCGCCCAAGACCACGGCAGCCAGATAGAGCACCAACCAAGGCGATTGGTCGAACAGGAACTCGACGACCACCAGAAACCCGATCAGGGTCGCGACCAGGCGGATGTCCGACTTGCGCCGCAGCTCCATGAGCTTGAGCACCAGCATGGAGACGAAGAGCGCCGTGCCCGCGTTCTGGCCCGACCAGCCCTGATAGGTGACCGCCGCGTTGGCGACGCCGATCAGGGTCAAGGCCGCCAACGGCCAGGTGCCCGGAAGGACCGCCGGCCAGCGCAGCGACGCAAGACGGATCGCGAAGAGCAGCCCGACAAAGGCGCTGATCTGCAGCGCGAGATGCCCCGCGAGCGGGACATAGGCCGCGATCAGGACCAGCGTGACCCAGAGGATCTGGGTCCGCTCAGGCCGCTCGTTGGAGGGGATCGTTCGCTTGGACATGATCGTAAAGCGCCAGATGTGTCAGGCAGCGTTGGAGATGGCCGTCGCCTCGCCCCGGGGCCTCTTCGAGACCGGGCAGTCGCAAGCCGAAGCGGACCCGGGCTTCGGCCGCGTCGAGGACCTGGCGCGTCAGCAGACTGATCCTGGTTTCCGGATCCGTCGCGGTCAGTCCGGCCCAATCGATCCAGACCTCCTGCCCTTGATCCCCTCCGAATTGCTTCACGACGAGCCCACGCTCGCGCGCGTACGCCTTCCAATCAATCTGTCCGGGTGAATCGCCGTCGCGGTATGGTCGCGGTCCCAGATAATCCTCCATCCCCTCGGGTCCTTGCCGGGGGCGCGGCTCGGTGTCGCCCGCCGCGGATCCGGGCTCTGGCGCGACCTGAGCCGGCTGCGGATAGACCAAGGTCGTCGCATCGGTCTGCACATAGCACCAGGCGCGAAAGAGGTGCAGCGGGTAGCGCGTCTCGACCGTCACCTCGTCGAGCACCGACAGGCCGCGTCGCAGTGTCGGGCGAGCGATGCGGATCGTGCCGCAGTCACCGCCCGGGATCGCGATCGCCTGATGTCGCATCTCGCCCGCCGGAATCCCGATGTCGTAGCGCGCCCGCTTCCCGTCGGTGCCGACGACGACCTCGAAAGCGGCATCGTCCCCGACGAAGACCGGCGGGCCGCCGCGAGCCTGAACCGAAAGCCCGAGCAGATTGAACCAGGTGTGGTGCATGGCCACGAGCGCGACGGAGGCGAGAAAAAAGGTAAAGAGCAGCCCCAGGTTGTTCTGATAATTGAGCGAGCCGAGCAGCATGACGAAGAGCACCGCACCGAAACGCAGCCCGTTTCCCGTCGGCAGGATATAGATCTGACGACGCCCGACCCGCGCAACCCCGTCGCCCCCACGCGCCACCCGGCGAAACAAGCTACCGAGCCGTCTAGCCTTAAAGCGCGTCCAGTCGAACATGCGTGATCCTCACCCAAAAAATCCTCGCTTAAGCGGCGTCAACCGCGACGGTGATGGGTAGCGCCCCAGCGGTCGCCTGTACTCCCGCGGTTGTAGGTGCCGCCGAACGCAGCTTAAGCGAGCGCGACACGATCGAGGATCGCACTCACCACAGCCTCCTCGTCGAGCCGCCCCCCATACTCCGAGGCCGCCAATCGATGCACGACGCAGGAGGGCAGGACGGCCTGGATGTCCTCCGGAATCACGTAATCGCGGTCGGAAAGCAGCGCCCAGGCCTTGGCCGCGCGCAGCATCCCGAGCCCCGCGCGCGGGGAGAGCCCGTGCAGGAACCGCTCGCTGCTGCGCGTGAGCGCAAGGATGGCATGGACATACTCGATGATGGCGGGAGCGGCGTGGACCTCGACGACCTTCTGTTGCAACGCCATCAACTGCCCGCCGATCAGGACTGGCTGTTGACGCGCGACCATGGTGCGCCGATCCTCTCCCGCCAGCAGGGCCTTCTCCTGCTCGGCCGCAGGATAGCCGAGTCGAATCCGCATCAGGAACCGATCCAACTGGGACTCGGGCAGCGGAAAGGTCCCGACCTGAAAGAGCGGGTTCTGGGTCGCAATCACGAAGAAGGGCTCGGGCAGGGGTCGGGTCTCGCCCTCGACCGTCACCTGGCGCTCCTCCATCGCCTCCAGGAGCGCACTCTGCGCCTTGGGAGTGGCCCGGTTGATCTCGTCTGCGAGCACCAGCTGGGAGAAGACGGGTCCGGGATGGAAGCGAAACGACTCGGCGGCCCGATCGTAGACCGACACCCCGATCACGTCCGCGGGCAGCAGATCGCTCGTGAACTGGATTCGGGCGTACTCCAGGCCGAGCAGGCGTGCGAGCAGGTGCGCCAGGGTGGTCTTGCCCACGCCGGGCACATCCTCGATCAGGAGATGACCGCGCGCCAACAGACAGGCCAAAGCCAGCCGAAGCTCGTGGTCCTTGCCGAGGATCACGGCCCGTGCGGCCTCGAGCACGCGTTCCCCGAGACTGGCCGACTCGTGCGGAACGCGCCGGGTCAGATGTATCGCCATAGGGGAATCCGTGCGGGCTTCTGGGTTAAACTGCGTGGTCTCATAGACTTGGGTTTCCCTTCATGATGGTCGGCGATCCTTACGACGTGGTGGTGGTGGGCGGCGGTCACGCGGGCACCGAAGCGGCGCTCGCGGCGGCCCGCTGCGGTCTGCGCACGCTCCTTCTGACCCAGAATATCGAAACGGTCGGCCAGATGAGCTGTAACCCGGCCATCGGGGGTATCGGCAAGGGCCATTTGGTCAAGGAGATTGACGCCCTGGGCGGGTTGATGGCTCGTGCGGCGGATCGCGGCGGAATCCAGTTTCGCATCCTCAACGCCAGCAAGGGTCCGGCGGTGCGGGCGACACGCGCCCAGGCCGATCGCATCCTCTACAAGGCCGCGGTGCGCTCGGCGGTCGAGAACCAGCCCGGACTCACACTCTTCCAGCAGTCGGTCGAAGACCTGCTGATCGAGCACGGCCGGGTGGTCGGCGTCGAGACTCAGATGGGGTTGCGCTTTCGGGCACATGCGGTCGTGCTCACGGTCGGGACCTTCCTGGGCGGTCGCATCCATATCGGACTCTCGAACTATGAGGGCGGACGGGCCGGCGATCCACCGTCGAATGCCCTCTCGCGGCGCCTGCGCGAGCTGCCGTTTCGCGTCGAGCGTCTCAAGACGGGCACGCCGCCGCGCATCGACGGGCGGAGCATCGATTTCGCACGCCTGGCCGAGCAGCCCGGCGACGTGCCGGTGCCGGTCTTCTCCTACATGGGCAGCGCAGGGGATCATCCGCGCCAGGTGAGCTGTTACATCACCCACACTAACGCGCGGACCCACGAGATCATCCATTCGGGCCTCTCGCGCTCGCCGCTCTACACCGGCGTCATCGCCGGCGTCGGACCGCGCTATTGTCCCTCGATCGAGGACAAGGTGGTGCGCTTCGCCGAGAAGACGTCGCATCAGATCTTCGTCGAGCCCGAGGGGCTCGAGACCCATGAGGTCTATCCGAACGGCATCTCCACCAGCCTGCCTTTCGACATCCAACAGGCGTTGGTGCGCTCGATCGTCGGATTCGAGCAGGCCCACATCACCCGCCCGGGCTATGCGATCGAGTACGACTTCTTCGATCCGCGCGATCTGAAGCCCTCGCTGGAGACCCGCTATATTCAGGGTCTCTACTTCGCCGGCCAGATCAACGGGACGACCGGTTACGAAGAGGCCGCGGCGCAGGGCCTGCTGGCCGGGGTCAACGCAGCCCTTGCGGTTCAGGGTCGCGACCCTTGGCTGCCGCGGCGCGACGAGGCCTATCTCGGCGTCATGGTCGACGACCTCATCACGCGCGGGACGGCCGAGCCCTACCGGATGTTCACCAGTCGCGCCGAATATCGGCTGATGCTGCGCGAGGACAACGCCGACCTGCGCCTGACCGAGTCGGGCCGACGGCTCGGCCTGGTCGGCGATGCGCAGTGGCGTCGCTTCGAGGACAAGCGCGAGGCGATCGAGCGCGAGCGCCAGCGCCTGCGCGAGACCTTCGTGCGTCCCGAGCGGGTCGATCAGGCGCTCGCCGAGCGCATCCTCGGCGAGCCGCTGCGGCGCGAGGTGCGCGCCTCCGAGCTGCTCGCCCGCCCGAACGTCGGCTATGCCGGGGTCGCGACCCTCGCCGGCGATCCGCCCGAGCCTCTGCCTGCCGACGTCACCGAGCAGCTTGAGATCCAAGCACGCTATCAGGGTTACATCGAGCGCCAACGCGACGAGATCGACCGCCATCGTGATCAGGACGCACGAGCGCTGCCCGAGGATTTCGACTTCGATCAGGTGCGGGGCCTCTCGACCGAGGTGCGCGAGAAGCTCAATCGGGTGCGACCGCACACACTCGGTCAGGCCGCACGCATCCCGGGCGTGACCCCGGCGGCGGTGTCGCTGCTGCTGATCCACCTCAAGCGACGCTGCGCCTGATGACGACCGAAACCCTCGCCGCCGTCGAAGGTGCATCGGTCTCGGACCTGTCCGAGCGGCTGTCACGAGGCGCAACGCAGCTGGATCTCGCACTGGACGGCACTGCGCATGAGCGCCTGCTGCATCTCATCGCACTCTTGGCGCGATGGAACCGGGCCTACAACCTGACCGCGGTGCGCGACCCTGTCGAGGTGGTCTCCAAGCATCTGCTCGACAGCCTCGCCGTTCGGCCATTTCTGTTCGGCGAGAGCATCCTGGACCTCGGCACGGGCGCCGGTCTGCCTGGCTTGCCGCTGGCGATCGTCGAGCCGCAACGGCGCTTTTGGCTGCTCGACAGCAATCAGAAGAAGCTGCGATTCGTCCGCCAAGCGGTCTTGGAGCTGCGGCTCGACAACGTCGAGACGGTCCATGCCCGGATGGAGACATACCGGCCGGGGCGAAACTTCAGTACCATAGTGAGTCGTGCCGTCGCGGCTGCCGATCTGCTCGGTGCCGCTCACCGGGATCTGCTGGCGCGTCCGGGCCGATTGCTCCTGATGAAGGGGCGCGACCTCGACGACGTCGCGCGCATGCAAGACCTGTCGGACGGGTCCGTGCACGTCCATCCGCTGCGAATCCCCTTCCTCGACGTCGAGCGCCACCTCATCGAGCTCCGGAGTGACTGAGTCCCCTATGGTCAACATCATCGCCATTGCCAACCAGAAGGGCGGCGTCGGCAAGACCACGACCGCGGTCAATCTGGCGGCCTCGCTGGCCTCGCTCAAGCGGCGCGTCCTGCTGGTCGACCTCGACCCGCAAGGCAACGCCACCATGGGCTGCGGGGTCGACAAGCACAACCTGGCCAACTCGACCTGCGATCTGCTGCTCGGCGACGTCGCGCTCGCCGATTGTCTGTGTCGCGTCGATGACCCCTCGCCGGGCTTCGATCTGCTGCCGGCCAACGGCGATCTGACCGCGGCGGAGGTCGGGCTGCTCGGCTCGCCCGATCGCGAGCGGCGCTTTGCGAAGGTGCTGGCCGATGCGGTCGCCGACTACGAGCTGGTCATCGTCGATTGTCCGCCGTCGCTCAACATGCTCACGGTCAACGCGCTGGTCGCGGCCGGAGGCGTCCTGATCCCGATCCAGTGCGAGTATTACGCGCTGGAGGGTCTCTCCGCCCTGATGGATACCATCGAGCAGATCCGCGCCAACCGCAACCCGGAGCTGCGGGTGGAGGGGATCCTGCGCACCATGCACGACCCGCGCAACAACCTCGCCAATCAGGTCTCCACCCAGCTCGTCACCCATTTCAAGGATCAGGTCTATCGCACCATCATCCCGCGCAACGTGCGTCTGGCCGAGGCACCGAGTCACGGTTTGCCGGCCCTGCTCTACGACCCCGCGTCCAAGGGCGCGGTGGCCTATCTTGCGCTCGCCAGCGAGCTTCTGCGTCGTCGCGAGACGCGCAAGTCCGCGGCCTGAGGTGGGTGAACATGGATAGCGAGCAGAAATCACCGCCGAAGAAGAAAGGGCTGGGGCGCGGGCTCGATGCCCTGCTCGGCGCCGCCCGTGCGCCGATGGTCGCGGTGTCGAGCCCGGAGGACGCGTCGTCCGCCCCCATGCTCGGCGAGCAGGGGAGCGAGCGGATCACCCGCCTGCCCGTGGAGTGCATCCGACCCGGACGCTACCAACCCCGCCACGACTTCGACCCGGATGCCTTGCGCGAGCTCTCCGATTCGATCCTCGCCCAAGGCGTCATCCAGCCGATCGTTGTTCGCCCCTTGGCCGGCGAGACCTACGAGATCATCGCGGGGGAGCGGCGTTGGCGGGCCTGTCAACAGGCCGGCCTCGCCGAGATCCCGGTCGTGGTGCGTGAGGTCGACGAGCAGGCGGCGCTGGCGATCGGACTGATCGAGAACATCCAGCGCGCGGATCTGAATCCGCTGGAAGAGGCCGGAGCGCTCGAGCGTCTGCTCAAGGAATTCAGCCTGACCCATCAGCAGATCGCCGATGCGCTGGGCAAGTCGCGCTCGATGGTGACCAACCTGTTGCGACTGCTGGATCTCAACCCGGACGTCCGCGACTTTCTCGAGAAGGGCCTGCTGGAGATGGGGCATGCCCGCGCACTGCTCGGCCTGCGGGGGCACGACCAGAGCACGACAGCGGCTCAGGTTGTCAGGGGCGGACTCTCGGTGCGCGAGACCGAGCGCCTGGTGCGCCGGATCCAGCAGTCCGGCGAGGGGCTCGGCGCCTCGGAGCACAAGCCCGATCTCGATCCGAACATCCGGAGGCTTCAGACCGACCTGACCGACAAGCTCGGCGCACGGGTCAAGATCCAGCAGGGCAATCGAGGTGCCGGCAAGCTGGTGATCGCCTACAACAGCCTCGACGAGCTCGACGGTATCCTGGCCCACATCAAGTGATCGGCTCCACCGAGTCTCCCGCAGACCCGAGTCGGTCGCCGGGTCTATTGTTTTCCCCAATCATGAGGATCGTTTTCGGTCGCTGCCGGAACGCCGACAGCGCGTTGACCCTATATACGCGACCCCTTATACTGCGCGCCGGTGAGCGGTGTGCTCAACCAAACCATGACGATCTGATGCATCAGCCGGACACGCTCCAGGCCAAAAGGGTCCTGAAACTCCAGAGTCTCCTTGGCTTGGCCTCGGTGGTATTCGCCCTCCCGTTCGGCGTCTCGGTTGCCGTCTCGGTCCTTGTCGGGGCCGGCTCTTGCCTGGTGGCCAATGCCTTGTTCGCGGCCCTGGTCTTTCGCGGTTATCGCGCCAGGGAGCCCGCGCGCTTGGTCATGCGCATTTACGGTGCCGAGATCCTGAAGATCGTATTGATTCTAGGCTTGTTCACGATCGCCTTCGTGACCCTGGACGACCTTAACCTCCCGGTGTTGCTTGGCGCATATCTCGCGGTCCAGGTCATCCCGACCCTGATTGCGGCTCAAACGCCCGAACGAACCACGAAGTGAGAGACGATCGATGGCTGCTTCCGAAACGCTCACCTCCCAGGCTTATATCCAGCACCATCTCACCAACCTGACGCTCGGCGTTCATCCCGAGCATGGTTTCGGTTTCGCGCACTCCAGTGCCGAGGCTGCCGAGATGGGATTCTGGGCGATCAACGTCGACACCATGTTCTTCTCGATCCTCCTCGGATACCTCTTCATCTGGTTCTTCCGGCGCGTGGCCGAGCAGATGACCGCCGGCGTACCGGGCACGGCGCAGAATTTCGTGGAATGGATCGTCGACTTCGTCGAAGAGAACGTCCGCGGCTCGTTCACTGCAAAGAATCCGCTGGTCGGGCCTCTGGCCCTGACGATCTTCGCCTGGGTCTTCCTGATGAACCTGATGGACCTGATACCGGTCGATCTGCTTCCTTATCTCTTCGGGCAGCTCATGTCGGTGTTCGGTGCAGACCCGCATCATGTCTTCCTGCGCGTCGTGCCGACGACGGATCCGAACGCCACCTTCGGGATGGCCTTGGTGGTCTTCGGTCTCGTGCTCTATTACAGCGTCAAGATGAAGGGCATCGGCGGTTTCGCCGCCGAGCTGACGATGCAGCCGTTCGGCAAGTGGGGTATGCCCGCCAACCTCCTGCTCGAAGGCATCAGTTTGCTCTCGAAACCGCTTTCGCTGGCACTGCGTCTGTTCGGCAACATGTATGCAGGCGAGATGATCTTCATCCTGATCGCGCTCCTCTACGGCGGCAGCATGGTGTTGAACATCACCGGCGGCATGCTGCAGTTCGTCTGGGCCGTGTTCCATATCCTCATCATCACGCTGCAGGCATTCATCTTCATGGTGTTGACCATCGTCTATCTCGACATGGCCCACCAGGAGCATCACTAACCCGTTTTTTCTGCTCTAACACCGTCAATTACTGGAGAGAATCATGGAACTCGAAGTCGCTAACCTGTTCGCCGACGTCATCAAGTTCATCGGTGCTGGCTTGATGCTGGGTCTCGGTGCGGTCGGCGCCGGCGTGGGTATCGGTATCTTGGGCGGGCGCTTTCTCGAAGGCGCAGCCCGTCAGCCCGAGCTGATCCCGATGCTCCGCACCCAGTTCTTCATCGTCATGGGTCTGGTCGACGCGCTGCCCGTCATCGCGATCGCCATGGGTCTGTTCGTGATGTTCGCTGCCTGACACCCATCCCACTTCCGCCGGGGTCGAGGCTGCTGGCCATGTTCCCGGACGCGGTATGAGGCATAGGCACGAGGCAACGCTATGAATATCAATCTGACCCTGTTCGCCCAGATGATCGCCTTCGCGGTGTTCGTCGGGTTCTGTATGAAGTTTATCTGGCCGCCGATCGTCACGGCGCTGGCGGAGCGCAAGGCGAAGATCGCCGAGGGCCTCGCCGCGGCCGAGCGCGGTCATCAAGAGAAGGCGCTCGGCGAGCAGCGCGCCCTCGTCCTCATCAAGGACGCCAAGGCCGCCGCCGCCGATATCGTCGCGCAGGCTCAGAAGCGGGCAACCGAGATCGTCGAGGAGGCCAAGGCCGACGCGCGCAGCGAAAGCGGCCGTGTGGTTGCGGCCGCCCAAGCCGAGATCGACCGGGAGACCAACCGTGCCCGCGAAGAGCTTCGCGAGCGTGTCGCGACACTTGCCGTCGCCGCCGCCGAGAAGATCCTCCGTAAGGAGATCGACATCAAGGCGCATCAGGGCCTCGTCGAATCGTTCGCCAAGCAGCTTTAAGGACCACCCATGGCCGGAGACATCACCACCATCGCGCGGCCTTACGCAGAGGCCGTGTTCGAGCGCGCGAAAGAGGTCGGTCAGTTGGACGCCTGGTCCCAAGCGCTCGAGATGCTCTCGGTCGTCGTGGGCGATCCCCAGATGGCCGAGCAGATCGCCAACCCGAACGTGCCCCGCGAGCGCATCCGCGACATCATCCTCGAGGTCTGCGGCGATGGTCTCCTGCCCGAGGCATCCAATCTCCTGGGGTTGCTGACCGAGAACGCCAGGCTTGCGGCACTGCCCGAGATCGCAAGGCTTTTCGAGGCGAGCCGCACCGCCGACCAAGGCGTGCGCCACGTGCTGATTCGCAGCGCATTCGACGTGAGCGAGTCCGAGCAGGCGGCGGTTTCCGCCGCGCTCGCGAAGCGCTTCGGCGGGCAGGTCGAGGTCACCGTCGAGACCGACAGCGCCCTGATCGGCGGGATCGAGATTCGCGCCGGGGACCTCGTCATCGACGACTCGGTCCGCGGCAAGCTCAAGCAACTGGCTCACGCATTGCAATTCTGAACGGGACACCGCCATGCAACTGAATCCTTCCGAGATCAGCGATCTCATCAAACAAAAGATCGAGAAGCTCGATCTTCAGACCGAGGCGCGGACCGAAGGCACCATCGTCAGCTTGACCGACGGTATCGTGCGCGTGCACGGTCTCTCGGACGCCAAGTACTACGAGATGCTGGAGTTCCCCGGCGACGCCTTCGGGCTTGCGCTGAACCTCGAGCGCGACTCGGTCGGCGCGGTGGTCTTGGGTGAGTACACCCATCTGTCCGAAGGCGATTGGGTGCGCTGCACCGGACGCGTCCTCGAGGTCCCGGTCGGCGAAGGACTGCTCGGGCGCGTCGTCGATGCGCTGGGCAACCCGATCGACGGCAAGGGTCCGATTCAGGCATCGGGCACCTCCCCGATCGAAAAGGTCGCCCCCGGCGTTATCGCCCGTCAGTCGGTCGACGAGCCGGTTCAGACCGGTCTGAAGGCGATCGACGCCATGGTTCCGGTGGGTCGCGGTCAGCGCGAGCTGATCATCGGCGACCGCCAGACCGGCAAGACCGCCGTCGCCGTCGACGCCATCATCAATCAGAAAGGTACCGGCGTTAAGTGCATCTACGTTGCCATCGGGCAGAAGAACTCTTCGATCGCCTCGCTGGTGCGCAAGCTTGAAGAGCACGGCGCGATGGACCACACCATCATCGTCGCCGCCGCTGCAGCGGAATCCGCAGCCATGCAGTTCATCGCGCCCTACGCGGGTTGCACGATGGGCGAGTACTTCCGCGACAAGGGCGAGGACGCCCTGATCGTCTACGATGATTTGACCAAGCAGGCGTGGGCCTATCGCCAAGTCTCGCTGTTGCTGCGTCGGCCCCCGGGTCGCGAAGCCTATCCCGGTGACGTCTTCTATCTCCACTCCCGTTTGCTCGAGCGCGCCGCGCGCGTCAACGCGAACTACGTGGAGCAGGCCACCGGCGGTGCCGTGAAGGGCAAGACCGGATCCTTGACCGCGCTGCCGATCATCGAGACCCAAGCCGGCGACGTGTCGGCCTTCGTTCCGACCAACGTGATCTCGATCACCGACGGTCAGATCTTCCTCGAGACCGATCTCTTCAACGCCGGTATTCGCCCCGCCATCAATGCCGGTTTGTCGGTATCGCGTGTCGGCGGCGCCGCCCAGACGAAGATCATCAAGAAGCTCGGCGGCGGTATCCGTCTTGCGCTCGCTCAGTATCGCGAGCTCGCGGCCTTCTCGCAGTTCGCGTCCGACCTCGACGAGGCCACCCGCAAGCAATTGCAGCGTGGCGAGCGCGTCACCGAGCTGATGAAGCAGTTCCAGTACTCGCCGATGAGCGTCGGTCAGATGGCGGTGTCGCTCTTCGCGGCCAACGAAGGCTATCTCGACGACGTGGACGTCAAGAAGATCGTCGACTTCGAGCAGGCGATGCAGAGCTACATGAAGTCCGCCCAGGCGGCCTTGATCGAGCAGATCGATACGACCGGCGATTACACCGCGGAGATCCAGACCGCGATGCACGAGGCCATCAAGGCATTCAAAGCCAACAACACCTGGTAGGGCAGCCGCCAACCACCAGCCGACACGGTCCTTCCGGACCGTGTCGGCTGGCGTGGTGCATTTTGACAAGTATCGAACCTTCACCAACCTGCCGCCTCCGCCGGAGGCCGGGGCTGAAGGCCGGGAGCTAACAGATGGCAGCCGCCAAAGAAATTCGCACTAAGATCGCGAGCATCAAGAGCACGCAAAAGATCACCGGCGCCATGCAGATGGTGGCGGCTTCCAAGATGCGCAAGGCGCAGGATCGGATGGCGGCGTCCAAGCCCTATTCCGAGAAAATGCTCCAGGTCATCAGCCATTTGGCCCGGGCGACGCCCGAATACCGTCATTCGTTTATGGCGGTCGAGCGCCCTCACAAGCGTGTCGGCTACATCGTGGTCTCGTCAGACAAAGGGCTCTGCGGCGGTCTCAACAGCAATCTCTTTCGGCGTCTCGTGGTCGATATCAAAGAGAAGCGCGCGGTCGGGACCGAGCCGGCATTCTGTACCATCGGATCCAAGGCACTGGGCTTTTTTAAACGCTTCGGCGGGGACGTCAAGGCACAGGTCACGAATCTCGGCGACAAGCCTCACATCGAGGATCTGATCGGCCCCGTGAAGGTTATGTTGGACGCCTTCGAGGCCAAGGAGCTCGACGCCATCTACGTCGCGAGCAACGAATTCGTCAACACCATGACCCAGCGTCCCATGATCCGGCAATTGGTGCCCATCGTCGGTGAAGAGCAGTCCGCGATGCCCTATCACTGGGACTACATCTACGAGCCCGACGCGCGCACCGTGCTCGATGCCCTGTTGACCCGTTATATCGAGTCGCTTGTTTACCAAGCGGTGGTCGAGAACGGCGCCTGCGAACAAGCCTCGCGCATGGTCGCGATGAAGTCCGCCTCGGACAATGCCGGCGACCTGATCAGCGAGCTCCAGCTCGTCTACAACAAGGCTCGTCAGGCCGCGATCACCCAGGAGATCTCCGAGATCGTGAGCGGCGCCGCCGCCGTGTGATCGCCCGATACGTCGCAGTCGCTCGGGCCCAACGCTTGGACATCGAGCGCTCGGACACAAACAGAATCGCTATTGGCCGGAAGGCATAAGAGGAAAAGACTATGAGCTCTGGTAACGTGGTGGAGATCATCGGAGCCGTCGTGGACGTTCAGTTCCCGCGCGGCGAGATACCCAAGGTCTATGAAGCGCTCAAGATCGAGTCGACGGGCCTGACCCTCGAGGTTCAGCAGCAGCTCGGCGACGGCGTCGTGCGCGCGATCGCCATGGGATCCACCGATGGCCTGCAGCGCGGCATCCCGGCGATCGCCACCGGTGCACCGATCCAGGTACCGGTCGGGCAGAAGACGCTCGGGCGCATCATGGACGTCCTGGGCAACCCCATCGACGAGCTGGGCGATGTCGGCTCCGAGGAGCGCTGGTCGATCCATCGTGCCGCTCCGCCGTTCGAAGATCAGGCGACCTCCACCGAGATCCTGGAGACCGGCATCAAGGTCATCGACCTCATCATGCCCATCCCCAAGGGCGGCAAGGTCGGCCTCTTCGGCGGCGCCGGCGTGGGCAAGACCGTCACCCTGATGGAGCTGATCCGCAACATCGCGGCCGAGCATTCCGGCTTCTCGGTGTTCGCCGGCGTCGGCGAGCGCACCCGCGAGGGCAACGACTTCTATCACGAGATGAAGGAGTCGAACGTTCTCGACAAGGTGGCCCTGGTCTACGGCCAGATGAACGAGCCGCCCGGCAACCGTCTGCGCGTCGCGCTGACCGGCCTGACCATGGCCGAGTTCTTCCGCGAAGAAGGCCGCGACGTCCTGCTCTTCGTCGACAACATCTACCGCTACACCCTGGCCGGAACCGAGGTCTCGGCGCTCTTGGGCCGCATGCCCTCCGCCGTGGGTTACCAGCCGACGCTGGCCTCCGAGATGGGCGCCCTGCAGGAACGCATCACCTCCACGCGCACCGGCTCCATCACCTCCTTCCAGGCGGTGTACGTCCCTGCGGACGACTTGACCGACCCGTCGCCGGCGACCACCTTTGCGCATTTGGACGCGACCCTGGTGTTGTCCCGTCAGATCGCCGAGCTGGGCATCTACCCGGCCGTGGATCCGCTGGACTCTACCAGCCGAATCCTCGATCCGAACGTGGTCGGCCAGGAGCACTACCAGACCGCGCGTGCGGTGCAGGGTACCCTGCAGCGCTACAAGGAGCTCAAGGACATCATCGCCATCCTCGGCATGGACGAGCTCTCCGACGACGACAAGCTCGCCGTATCGCGTGCACGTAAGATCCAACGCTTCCTCTCGCAGCCCTTCTTCGTGGCCGAGGTCTTCACCGGCTCGCCCGGTAAGTTCGTGTCCGTGAAGGACACCATCAAGGACTTCAAGGCCATCGTGAACGGTGACTACGATCACCTGCCCGAGCAGGCCTTCTATATGGTCGGCGGGATCGAAGAAGCCGTCGCCAAAGCCGAGAAGATGGGTAGCTAAAACGCGGCCTGCGTGATGTGCGCTGAACGTGACTTTGGTCGGGCGGCGCACTTCTCCACAGATGTCGGCGCAGCCGCGTTTTAGGATTTTATTTATTATTCTTAAACCGCGTCGGCACAACGCGATTGAAGTCCGCTTCGGACCGACTCCGCGAGAGCGCCATTTTTGACAACAGGACGCGGTTTAATAGGGGTGCACTATGGCGATGACAATTCACGTCGATATCGTAAGCGCCGAAGGGGCGATTCATTCGGGTCAGGCGACCATGGTGTACGCGACCGCCGAGCTGGGCGAGGTCGGTATCGCGCCCCGGCATACCGCCTTCATCAGCCGTCTGAAGCCGGGTGACGTGCGCGTCGAGAACGAGCAGGGCGAGCAGGAGCACTTTTATGTCTCCGGCGGCATGCTTGAGGTCCAGCCGCATGTCGTGACCGTCTTGGCCGACACCGCGATCCGTGCGCGCGACCTCGACGAGGCCGCTGCACTCGATGCCAAGCGCCGTGCCGAGGAGGCACTCGCCGGCCACACGGCTCAGTTCGAATACGCCAAGGCGCAAGCCGAGCTGGCCGAGGCGATCGCGCAGCTGCGGGCGATCGAGAAGCTTCGCAAGATGAAGGGCTGACCTGTACGGATCGCTCCTTGAGTTTACGAATCCTGCGGCCCGCTCCGAGAGGAGCGGGCTGTTCGTTTTACGAGGCAATCCCTCGCTCTTTTCCTGCTTCCCTTGTTCGCCACGCCGCGCCGGCGACCCGCAAGGGGAGCCCCGCCGGCCCATCCTGACCCGGAGGCGAACCCCATCATGGCAGAACAGCTTATCAGTGCCGGCATGCTTGTCGCGCTGACCTACCGAATCGAGGACGGCCAGGGCAATATCCTGGAGCAGACCGACATCCCCGTCAGCTACATTCACGGCGGTCAGACCGAGCTCATCGGCGGCATGGACGCGGCCGTCGACGGACGGCGTGCCGGCGACGAGGTAGAGCTCGTCCTGGGCCCGGATCAGGGCTTCGGTCCGCGTGATCCCGACCTGACCTTTACCGACGCCTTCGAGAACGTGCCGCCCGAATTCCGCTTCGTCGGCGCGGAGGTACAGATGGAGAACGAGGTCGGGGAGACCCGTCAGTTCCAGGTCACCCGGATCGAGGGCGGCAAGCTCACGGTCGACGGCAACCATCCGCTCGCCGGCAAGACCCTGCGCGTGCATGTCCGGATCGAGGAGGTCCGCGACCCGACACATGCGGAGTTGACGGCCGACCTCGGCGGGGGTGGAATGCTCCCCGGTGGCGGTCTGCACTGACCCGGCGCTCGAGGAGGGCGAAGCGATGAGGCTTGGAGTCGTGATCTTGGCGGCGGGGCTCGGCAAGCGGATGCGCTCCGCCCTTCCGAAGGTGCTCCATCCCTTGGCCGGCAAGCCCTTACTTGCCCATGTCCTGGACACGGCCGAGGCGATCTGTGCCGAGCGCATCGTCACCGTCTACGGTCACGGCGGCGATCAAGTCCGCACCTCGCTGGCCGATACTGGATGCCTCTGGGTCGAGCAGGCCGAGCAACTGGGCACCGGACACGCCGTCATCCAGGCCATGCCGCAGGTCGCGGACATGGACCGCGTCTTGATCCTCTACGGCGACGTTCCGCTTATCTCCTCCGAGACCTTGAGGCGTTTGCTCCAAGCCGCGGCCGATACCGATCTCGGTATCCTGACCGCCGATGTCCCGGATCCCGCCGGTTACGGACGGATCCTGCGCGATCGCCGCGGCCAGATCATCGGAATCGTCGAGGAAAAGGACGCGACGTTGGAACAGCGCGCCGTCGCCGAGATCAACACAGGCATCCTGGTCGCCGACCGATCGAGGCTCGACGGCTGGCTCGCCCGCATCGACAACGACAATGTTCAGGGTGAGTACTATCTCACCGACGTGACCGCGCTCGCCGCGGCCGAGGGTGTGGAGGTCGCATCCACCCGGCCCGGACGGCTCGCGGAGGTCGCCGGCGTCAACGATCGGGTTCAGCTCGCCGCCCTCGAGCGCGACTATCAGCGCCATGCCGCGGAAGACCTGATGCGCTCGGGCGTGACCTTGGCGGATCCGGCGCGGTTCGATCTGCGCGGCGTCCTGCATGCCGATCCGGATGTCGTCATCGACATCAATTGCGTGTTCGAGGGCGTGGTTCGGCTTTCGAGCGGCGCGCGTATCGGCCCCAACTGTCTCCTCAGGGACTGCAGTATCGGCCCGGACACCCACGTGCTGGCCAACTCGGTGATTGAGGGCGCCTCGGTCGGGGCCCACGCACGGATCGGTCCCTTCGCGCGACTGCGTCCCGACACCCGACTTGCCGATCACACCCACGTGGGCAACTTCGTGGAGATCAAGAAGACCAGTCTCGGGGCCGGGAGCAAGGCCAACCACCTCACCTATCTGGGCGACGCCGAGATCGGCGCCGGTGTGAACGTCGGCGCGGGAACCATCACCTGCAACTACGACGGTGCGAACAAGTCGGTCACCCGGATCGAAGACGGTGCCTTTATCGGCTCCAACACCGCGCTGGTCGCCCCCGTGCGGGTCGGCGCCGGCGCGACCATCGGTGCGGGTTCCGTGATTGCGCGCGACACCCCGGCGGACCAGCTCACGCTGACGCGCGCCCCGCAGAGGACGATTCCGGGATGGACGCGGCCACGGAAGCGGCCGGTCGCCTGATCGGGTCGGCTTGAATCTTGGCGTCTCGGCGGTTCGATGTTAGACACACGAGGGATAAGTCATGTGCGGTATCGTCGGTGCGATCGCCCAACGTCCGGTCTCGGCCATCCTGCTGGAAGGGTTGAGGCGTCTCGAATATCGGGGCTACGACTCCGCGGGCATTGCGGTGCTCGAAGCACCCTGCCGTCTGAATCGCGCCCGCACGCTCGGTAAGGTCGCACGCCTGGCCGAGGCGGTCGCCGAGCGGCCGTTGCCCGGCACGCTGGGCATCGCGCACACGCGCTGGGCGACCCACGGCGAGCCTGCGACCCGCAACGCCCATCCCCATGTTTGCCGCGACCGCTGCGTGGTCGTGCACAACGGGATCATCGAGAATCACGAAGACCTGCGTCGCGAGCAAACCGCCGCGGGCCACCGCTTCACGTCCGAAACCGATACCGAGGTCGTCGTCCACGCCGTTTTCGACCAGCTCGAGGCCGGCCATACCCTGCTCGACGCCGTGCGTCTGGCGACGACACGCCTACGCGGCGCCTATGCCCTCGGCGTGCTCGATGCACAGGATCCGGAGCATCTGGTCGCGGCTCGCCAGGGTAGCCCGCTGGTCATCGGGGTCGGATTCGGCGAGCATTTCATCGCCTCCGATGTCTTTGCCCTGTTGCCCGTGACCCATCGCTTCATCTTCCTCGAAGAGGGCGACATCGCCGAGCTGACCCGCGAATCCGTTCGCATCTGGGACCGCGACGGGAACCTCGTCGTGCGACCGGTGAAGACCTCGGCGGTCTCGGCCGATGCCGCCGAGCGCGGCGAGTATCGCCATTTCATGCTCAAGGAAATCTTCGAGCAGCCGCGTGCGATCGCAGACACGCTCGAAGGTCGCTTGGTCGGCACGCGCGTCCTGCCCGAGAGCTTCGGCAATCTGGCCCCGGAGGTCTTCGCTCGGGTCAAGGCGGTCACCTTGGTCGCCTGCGGCACCAGCTACCATGCCGCGCTGGTTGCACGCTATTGGATCGAGGCCCTCGCCGGCCTGCCCTGTACCGTCGAGGTCGCCAGCGAATACCGCTATCGCAAGCAGGTGGTGCCGTCCGACGCCCTCTTCGTGACCCTCTCCCAATCCGGCGAGACGGCCGATACGCTCGCGGCGCTGCGTCTGGCGAAGTCCTCCGGCTACGCGGCGACGCTGGCCATCTGTAATGTCCCCGAGAGCTCCCTGGTACGCGAGTCCGACCTGGTGCTCTTGACCCATGCCGGCCCCGAGATCGGCGTCGCCTCCACCAAGGCATTCACCACCCAGCTGGTCGCCTTGTTGCTGATGACCGTGGCGCTCGGCCACGAAAACGCGCTAAGCGACACCGCCGAGGCCCATGTGGTCGCGTTGCTTCGAGCGCTCCCCGGCAAGGTCGAGGCGGTGCTGGAGCTCGACGACCGGATCGCCGCCCTTGCCGAGGTCTTCGTCGACAAGCAGCACACACTCTTCCTCGGACGCGGCGAGCAATATCCGATCGCCATGGAAGGGGCGCTTAAGCTCAAGGAGATCTCCTACATCCACGCCGAGGCATACCCGGCGGGCGAGCTCAAGCACGGACCCCTTGCCCTTATCGACGAGCAGATGCCCGTTGTCGCCGTCGCGCCCAACAACGCATTGCTGGAAAAGCTCAAATCCAATCTCGAAGAGGTCCGCGCACGCGGCGGCCAGCTCTATGTCTTCGCCGACCTGCATGTCCCCATGGTCGAAGAGGAGGGCGTCACCGTCATCCGCCTTCCCGAGACCGATGATCTGATCGATCCCATCATCTTCACCATTCCCTTGCAGCTCCTTGCCTATCACGTCGCCGTCCTGAAGGGGACAGATGTCGATCAGCCTCGCAATCTCGCAAAATCCGTTACCGTGGAATAAGCCATGATCCCGGGTGGCGGCACCGTTTACGGACCTGCCCTATACTTGCCGTCAGGTCGACCCCGCACAGCGCTCGAGGCTTTGCCGCCGTCATAGTACCGAGTCCACGGTACCCCGGGGGTCGATGGCGGCACAGGACGCCTCCGATGCCGCGACGGTGCGGCTGAACATTCGAGACCTCCATCCATGGCCGACATCTCCACCATTTCCTCGGCTCATCCGCTCGACGCGCCCGACGTCGTCGGCGGGCTGACGCCAACGGATACGGCCGCTCTGCTGACGGGTTGTCGCGATCGTCTTGCGCACGGTCTGGCGACCGTGTTCGCGCAGCATCTCGGCGGCGCGAGCGAGGATTTTCTGGGTATGGCCGACCGTGCCACCAGCATGGAGCAACAGCAGCTCTATTTCTCGGCGATGGGTTTCCTCGACAACCGCGGGCAACAGCTCCTGCAGCATTTCCGCAGTGCCTACGTCGCCTGTTTCGACGCGAGCGTTGCGGCTTTGCGGTCGAAGGAGGCCGCGACGGTGATGCACGAGACCGACGAGCTGCGTCTCGTGGATACCGACGACTTCGAGCGTGATCTGGCCATCGGTAAACTCTCGGCCCGTGCAGCGTGCAACTGCTCGCAGCAGCTCACGGCGCTCGACCGCCGGCTCGCGGCGCTGCTGCGCGTGCCGCGAATCAGTCAGGACGACAATCCGCTGTATCCGCGCACCCTCTTCAGCGCCATGCTCCAGGCCCTGAACGACATGGAAGTGCGCGAGCAGCTCGCGCTGATCCTCCTGCATGAGTTCGAGCGTCAGACCTCGGTCGAGCTTCCCGGCGTCTATGCCGAACTGAACCGTTTTCTCATTCAGTCCGGCGTGCTCCCGACCATCCCGCTTGCGGGCCCCCTGTCGGCTCCGCGCAGCGAGACGCTCGATCAGCCCGGGGGCAGTGTCGGCGGGATGTCGGGGTGGGCCGGTTTCGAGCCTTCCGAGGATCCGGGATTGACCGAGCAAGAGGAGCAGAGACTTGCCGAGCCGGGTGCCCGGGCCGAAACGCGGGTGGAATTCGAGCGCCTTCCGCGCCTTGCGAACGACGACGTCTTCGGCCAGTTGGCCCGAGCGATCCAGACCGCGAGTCGCGGTCGTGTGTCGCGGACGACGACAACCACCGGTGCACTCAAGGGCGGCTCGATCACGGGCAATCAGGAAACCCCCTCGCTCGGCCTCGCCCAGCTGATCGAGGCATTGAACGGGCTCCAGCGAGGCTTCACGGATCTTCGGCAGATTCCGGGCCTGAGCTCCGCGAACATCGATCCGCGGCGCGGCAATGTGCTTCAACAGATTCGCGCCGCGCCGATGATGATGTGGTCGCGACCGCTCGATGCCATGACCATCGACATCGTCGCGCGGCTGTTCGATGCCATCTTCAACGACCCCGAGCTCTCCGCGACCGTGCGTGCTGAGTTGGCCAAGCTGCAGATTCCGGTGCTCAAGGTCGCGCTGGTCGACAAGTCCTTCTTTTCGGATCGCAGGCATCCGGTCCGTCGGTTGCTCGACGTGGTCGCGAGCTCCGGGATCGGTCGCAACGAGAAGGACGAGCCCCGCTTGGTCGACAAGGTCCGCGAGATCGTCGATGCGGTCGTCGAGGGGTTCGACGCGGACCTGAACGTCTTCGCGGTTCAGACCTACAAGCTCGAAGAGTTTCTGCGCGAAGAAGAGGAGCACGCGCACAGCAAGTCGCAGCGCGTCTTCGATCAGCTCGAGCAGCGCGATCGCCAGGAGATCGCGGCGACGCGGGTCGCTCAGGAGCTGGCCGCGCGCACCGGCGACGCCGGCACCTTGCCCGTGCTGGTCTCGGCGTTCTTCGATCGGTTCTGGCGCCGGGTGCTCAACGATGTCTTTATTCGCACCGGCGACGCCGGCGTGCAGTGGCAAGAGGCGCTCGCCACCATGGACGACCTCATCTGGAGTGTGCAGCCCAAAGACACGGCCGAGGAGCGCAACCGGCTCCTGACGGCGCTGCCGGATCTGCTCAAGCGGTTACGTCGCGGGCTGGAAGCGGTCCATCTTGAGGAGGCGTGGGATCCCTTTTTCGATCGCCTCATCCGTCTGCACATGGGCGCGCTGCACAAGGAGCTGCCTCCGGACCAAGCCTCGGACCAGGAGGCCCTCGGAGAGCCGCCGCCCGAGGCCCCGCAGGAGGTGTCCGCCGCCGCGACGGCCCTGTCCTTCGCGGACGGGCCCGCGGGGAGCGATGACCCCAGGTCGGTAACCGGTGAGGAGGCGCCGTCGGATCAGTATCTCGAGCTCGCCAAATCACTCGAGGTCGGCGACTGGGTAGAGTTTCAGAGCTTCCGAGGAACCCGCAAGACCCTGCGTCTCGGGTGGGTCAGCAAGTACCGAGGCGTCTATCTCTTCACCAACCGGCAGGGCGACAACGCCTTGACCTTGGCGACGACCAGCCTCGCCGGACACCTGCGCAAGGGGACGGCGCGGGTGCTGAGCTCCGATCCGCTCACCGATCGTGCCGTGGCCCAGGTCTTCGAGCAGGTGATGCCCGAAACGGCGACCGATACTGCCTGAAATCGCGCTCTTCTCGGCGGGATCCTATGACGCCCCGTGGAACGGTCCAGAATTAAACCGCGCCGAGCGCGGTATGCGATGTTTCTGGATGGGATCGGCCCTGGCGGATTTGACGGCTGCTGGAGACGCCGCGGTTTAAGATATTAAAATTGATAAAATTTTAAACCGCGTCCACGCTAAGGATCGTGGATGCACCAAACGTCGAACTCAATCGAAAGTTAGCATCTCGCTCTGGACGCGGTTTAAGGTGATTTCCGAGAATCGGCATCCCGACTGTGCAGACCTGTCGGCGCTGTGGGTGCCTGGAGTCGCCCCTATACCAAGCAACGCCAACGGTCGTCGCGAAGCGACGACACCCCGGGGATAGACGACTTGCAGTCGTCCTCTTCAGCAGACCCGACGGCCCGCCTTTTGCTGAGGTTGTCGTCATCGAGAACGACAACAAGTCGATTCGCCGCTCAACTGATTTCTCACAGGTTGCGATGGCGCATGGTCTCGACCAAGCGAGGAATCTCGCTCTCCAGCGTCAGTCGAGGCCGGAAGCCCAGAGCGCGCTCCAGCTTAGCCGAAGAGAACCAGGCATCCCCCGTGAGCTTGCCGAGCCCGTCCAGGGTCAGCGGCATGCGCCGCCGGGTCAGGCGTTCGCCGAGGGTGCCGATGCCGGCCGCGAGGCGCAGGACCGGGAGCGGGACCGTCCAGCGCGGGACGGGGCGACCGAGTGCGATGAGGCTCTGCTCGTAGAGCCAACGGGTGGAATAGTCTCGGCCGTCGGTGACCAGGTAGACCTCGCCGGCCGTCTCGGGCCGGCCGGCGACCAGGATCGCGGCGGCGACGGCGTCCTCCACATGGATCGCGGCGCGGTGATTCTCGATCCGAGGCCAGGGCGGGAAGCGCCTCGCGGCCACCGCTTTGACCATGCGGGCGATGTTGCCGCTGTCCCCGAGTCCGTAGACCATGGGTAGACGCAGAACCGCGGCGTGTCGACCGGTCGCGCGTCCAAGCTCTAGTACACTCCGCTCGGCTGCGAGCTTTGCGCGACCGTAGAGGCTGTCCGGCGTCGGGCCGATCGACTCGTCCGCAGGTCGGCCCAGCGCACCGGCTCGGTCTCCCATCGCCTTGATGCTGCTGAGATAGACGACGCGCCGAATCCCGGACTGCGCGACCCTGGCCATCAGATTGGCGGTCCCCTCGGCGGTCACCGGCCAGTGGGAGGGTGCCTCGTAAATGTCCGGCTCGTCGGGACGCGGCGAATAGCTCGCGAGGTGGAATAGGGTGTCGATGCCGTCGCAGACGGATCCGAGGCTCGACGGGTTGGTCAAGTCTGCGGCGCGGATCTCCGGCCCTGGTCCCGGCCAGAGCGTCTGCGCCACATCCGAGGATCGCGTCACGATTGCCACTCGGTGACCGGTCCGCAGCAGCTCCGCGACCAGCCGTCGGCCTACCTTGCCGGTCGCCCCGGTCACCAGGATCGATCCGAGCGGGGTGCTTGTGTCTCGATCCATGATCAGTCCACCTTCCCCTGTCTCGGGCGGCCGAGCATCCGGCTCAGGGTGTCGACGAGGACGCGGCTCCAGTAGTGCGCTCGGATGCCGAAGATGACCAACCCATTGAAGAGCGCCGGATACCCCCGCGCCTGGAACTTGCGATAAAAGCGCTCCATCCCGCGATGCTTGTGACGCTCGACCATGAGTGGGCTGCGTCGGCTGCATGCACCCTTATGATGAATCACGCTGACATTCGGGACGAGCGCGATCGTCCAACCGGCTTGTCGAAACCGCACGAACCAGTCGAGATCCTCGCAGTGCAGGAAATAACCCTCGTCGAGCGGCCCGACCGCGTCGAGCGCGCGCCGGCTCACCAGCATGAAGGATCCGGAGATCGCCTCGACCTCGACCGGCTCGGCGGGCAACGGCTCATGATGGAGGTTCAGACGGCGTCCGCCCCGGTCAGGCAGGAGCCGATCGAGCCGCAGGATGCGCTTGAGCGCGATCCAGGGGTCCGGGATCGCCCGGCGGCTGGCCACCTGCTCGCTCCCGTCCGGGTTGCGCACGATGCAGCCGGCCATGCCGACATCCGGTCGGCTGTCCATGAAGGCGAGCATCCGCCCCAGGGTATCCGGGCCGACTAGACAGTCCGGATTCAGGAATAGCAGACGATCGGCCCGCATGAGCGGCAAGGCGCGATTGTTGGCTGCGGCGAAGCCCAGATTGACCCGATTCTCGAGGATACGCAGCCGCGGGTCCGCATTGAACATCGCGCGCAGATGCTCGAGGCTCCCGTCGTCCGACCCGTTGTCGCTCACGATGACCTCGACCGACACATCCGATCCGAGCACTGCCCCGACACACTCGCTCAGCAGATCGCCGGCGTTGTAGTTGACGACGACGACGCTGACGACGGGAACCGATGTGCCCGGGCTCACGTGCCGGATTCCACCAGGTCGAGAGCCTCGCGCAGCGCCTGCTCGGCCGCAGCGAAGCCGAAATGGGTTTCCATCACCCGGATACCTCCGTCGGACAGACGCTGCCAGAGCAGCGGATCCCGATCGAGCCGCGCGATCGCCTCGGCGAAGGCCGGGGCGTCATCCGCGATCAGGACCGATTCACCTTCGACCAGATGCATGCCCTCCGCGGCAACGCGGGTCGCAACCACGGGCAGCCCGTGGGCGAGACTCTGGTTGATCTTGCCTTTCACCCCGGCGCCGTAGCGCAGTGGCGCGACCGAGACACGGCACCCCGCGAAGAAGGGCTCGATATCCGGGACGTATCCAAGGATCTCGATATCCGGCCCGGCGCAGGAAAGAACCTCGCGCGGCGGATCCGCGCCGATGACGCTGAGCCGGATGTTCGGGATTCGCTCGCGCAGCAAGGGCATGATCTCGCGGCAGAGAAAGAGGACGGCGTCGGTGTTCGGCGGGTGTGCGAAGGCGCCGATGAAGAGGATCCCGCTCCGTGCATCGTAGGGCTTGGCCGAGCCGAAGACACGATGGATGTTGGAGACGACATGGATCCGGACATCCGGCGCCTCGGCGGCCAGGATGTCGCGCTCGGTCTCGCTCACCACGAAGGTCAGGTCGGCGCGGCGCATGAGTCCGAGCTCCTGCGCCTTGCGCCGCTCGGCGACACGAAGGATCGCGCGATCGCCTTGCAGCTGCGCGAGCCGCCGCTCGCGCAGGAAATGCAGATCGACCGTATCGAAGACGATGCGTGCCTTGGCGCAATGGGTCCGGGCCGCGTCGAGTGTGGCCGCCGCCGCATCGGCACGGCTCAGGATCACCAGGTCGTAATCGGCGCCGTGGCTGGCGAGATGGTCGCGGATCCGTCGCACGTAAGGCCGGTAGAGCACCTCCACGCCGATACGCTGCAGGTCGGCGACATAGGGCTCGGGTGCCTCCAGGTTGGCTGCGGCGAAGGTCACCTTGAAGCCGAGTCCTTGCAGGATCAGGAACAGATTGCGCATCCGAACCGAGCCGGACTCGCGATCCGGGGTGATCATGTAGTTGTCGACCACCAGGGCCCGGCGTCGCACCCCGCGCTCTTTCGCCTGCTCCAGATCCTCGCCGCGCTCGCCGAAGCCGGCCAGGACATCGGCCCAACGCGTTCGGAAGGTCTCGGCGTTGATGCGCTGATAGCGCTTCAAACCCGTTTCGGTCTGCTCGTCGCGCCCCGCACTGATCCCCTCGAAGTGCACGACGCGGGACAGCGGCTGGTAGTAGACCGCGCGCCCGGCTGCACGCACCCGGAAAGCCAGATCGACATCCTCGTAATAGGCGGGTGCGAAGGCGCTGTCGAAGCCGCCGAGACGCTTAAAGAGCGCGGTTTCGATGGCGAGTGCGGCGCCCGAGCAATAGTCGACGGCGCGCCGATAGCTGTATTGCGGCTTGTCCGGGGCGTCGAGGTGGCCGTAGTTCCAGGCCGTGCCGTCGGCAAAGAGGATGGCCCCGGCCTCTTGCTGCCGGCCGTCCGGATAGATGAGACGGCTGCCGACGATCCCGGCGTCGGGCGCGTCCTCGAAGGTGTCGATCAGCGCATCCAGCCAACCGGGTTGGACCTGGGTGTCGTTGTTCAGAAAGATCAGATAGGCACCCTGCGCCGCCTCGGCCCCGCGATTGCAGGATCCGACGAACCCGAGATTCTCGGGGTTGCGGATCAGGCGCAGACCGGGGTAGCACGCGAGACGCTCGGCGGTCCCGTCGCTCGAGCAGTCGTCGACGACGATCGCCTCGAAGGGCCGTTCGGCGCCGACCCGAGCCAGCGCAGCGAGACAGTGGTGTGTGTAGCTGAATTGGTTGTGGACCGGGATCACCACCGAGACCTGCGGCGCGCCGCGCGGCGTCAGGTCGACCGGCGCGAAGGGCTCGGCGAGCGCGAGCAGACGCGGCGGGTCGGCCACACGCAGCGGCGTGGTGCCGAGGCGGCGCTTGAGCTTGCGCAGCAGGACGGCGACGCCCTCCGTGCGCAGGACATGGAGGGCGCGTGGGAAATAACGGAGAAGGATGTCCAGGGCGTGCGTTCCGGCAGTCGATCCGACGGCCGCCATCCTACCACCTACCAGGAGACGGCGGCCTCCGAGATTCCCTTGAGCATGTCCGCGACCTTGGCCATCGCCGGGCTGGATGCGACCTGATCGGCCGGGATCTCGCGGTGGGCGACATAGGTCGTCCCGGTCTCCTCGGGCAGGGTGTAGACGGCAATGATGAAGGGGCAATTCACCACATGGGCCGGGTTCTCGGTGCTCATCTCGCGCGAGAGGACGGCACTGCAGAACTCGATGGACTCGGCTTGCGCGTAGAGCGGGGTATCCGTGCCGAGATCCTTGCCGGTGCGCTCGAGCATCTCGCCCATGTTCATCACGTTGTTGATGTACATGCCGCGCTCTTGGATCGCCATCTTGAGTCCGTCGAGCACGTCTGCGAATTCGGAGTCACTGGTGTAGACGGCATAGCCGCCGCCGAAGGCGGCTTGGGACAGGAGCCCGCCGGCCAACAGCAGTCCGGCTAGGCCGCGCTTGGATTTGAACATGCGTCTGAATCCCCTCTTGATGTGCCGTCCCGAAACGCCGATCACGGACCGAAGCCGCATCGGCCGCGAGACGCAAAACCCCGCCAAGCGGCGGGGTGATGACCGACAAGGCGTCGAGTCGCCGATGCGTCAGTACTGGTTCATCGGGCGGAAGGCCGGTGCGGACGGCCAGTCACCCGCAGGCGGTGCGGGCGGCGGGGCCGAACGCTGCTGCTGTTGCGCCGCCTCGAGCTCCTCGACGCGCCGCTTGAGCGCCTGGACCTCGGCGCTGTCGACGGGTGCTGCACCCGTGGAAGGCGCCTGAGCCGGCGCAGGCGCGACTCCGGGGGCTGCCGCGGGTGCGACCGGGTAGCCGGGTGCGGCGTAGCCCGGGGCAGGTGCACCGTAACCGGGTGCCCCATATCCCGGCGCGCCGTAACCGGGCGCGTAACCGCCGTAGGGGTAACCGAAGCCCGGACCGCCGTAAGGGCCGCCGTAATAGCCCTCGTCGTAGTCGTCGTAACGGTCGCCGCCCATCCAGCGGCTCGGGTTCATCATGTTGCCGAAGTTGAAGGCTTGGCTGACAGGGGCATAGACGGTCAGCGCAGCCAGTGTGGCGAGTGAAACGACGGACAGGGTCCTGATCGGTTTGATCGGCATCGGGGTTCCTCCGGGGTTGGTGTGATTTCTCTCGTGTCGCGCATTCGGAAATCTTCTCGGGTCGCGGTCAGTCGACGGCGACCCGGCCACTAATTACACCCAACGGCAAGGCGTCGCAATAGGCTCAATCCTGCTTTTGGGCGTGCGTGTGGTGATGGTGCGTATGGCCGTGCTCGTGGTGATGCGTGTGGCCATGGCCATGATGATCGTGGGTGTGTCCGTCGGCCGCATGACCATGCAGTCGAGCGCCGTCCGGTTGAACCGAGGGGCGAATGGTCCGCCCGAGCTCGAGGCGCG
Source organism: Thiocapsa roseopersicina (assembly GCF_900106925.1). Taxonomy (GTDB): domain Bacteria; phylum Pseudomonadota; class Gammaproteobacteria; order Chromatiales; family Chromatiaceae; genus Thiocapsa; species Thiocapsa roseopersicina. Next base: position 26,321 of record NZ_FNNZ01000024.1, on the reverse strand, counting down.
AGCGCTGGGCTGCGAGCTCGTCGCTCAACCAATTCAGCCAAGGCTCGATGTCGCCCTCGCCGCGTGTAGAGACCGATTCGAAAGGCACCACGCTGGCCAACTTGCGCAGATGGTGCTCCGCACGCTCGACCGAGAATTCGGGCAGGACCGTGAGCAGATCCGACTTGGTGCAGAGCACCAGGTCCGCCGCGCGGAACATGACCGGGTATTTCGCCGGCTTGTCGTCGCCCTCCGGCACCGACAGGAGGGTGACGTTGCGGTGCTGGCCGAGATCGAAGCTGGCTGGGCAGACCAGGTTGCCGACATTCTCGATAAAGAGGATGTCGACCTCGTTGAGATCAAGCCGGTGCAGCGCGTCGTGCACCATGTGCGCGTCCAGATGGCAGGCGCTGCCGGTGGAGATCTGCACGGCCGGGACGCCCTTGGCGCGGATGCGCTCGGCGTCGTTCTCGGTCTCGAGATCGCCCTCGATGACGGCAATCCGCACCTGACCGCCAAGGGCGTCGATGGTCCGCTCCAACAGGCTCGTCTTGCCGGCACCGGGCGATGACATGAGATTCAACGCCAGCACCTGATGACGATCGAAATGCTCCCGATTGTGGGCCGCCTCGTGATCGTTCTCCGAGAGCAGGGCTTGGAGCACGGTCACCGCGGCACGGCCGTCGGCGGTCTTGGCGTGTTTGCCGTCCGCCCGGACCAGATGCTCGTTGCCGGGGGTGATATTGCAGCCGCAGGTATCGCACATGAGTGATGGCTCCATAGACGCGGCCCCGCCTTGCCGTCCAGTTGGGGCCGGGGCATTCGGATCTCGACATCGCGCGAGGTCGACTCCGGATTCGTCGCGCATCGCCGCTCCGGGCGAGCGCATGAGTCCGAGTGTACGCCTCTAAAACGCGTCAAGCATGTTATGCACGCTGATCGGTCTGGGCTTGCCCCGGTATCCATCCAAGAGCTCAGTGTTGACGCGTTTTAGAAAATTTTCTTTTTTTCCTAAACCGCGTCGCGCCGGCGTTTAGGATTCATGCGAGGCCAAATTCCGCGCCAAAGGCTCCGGATGAACGCAAAAACGCGGTTTAGTCCGGGATAGTGAGCTCCAGGTTCGCCAACAACAGCTCATCCCCGCTCACCAGGCGCGTCTTGTAGCTGCCGCAGTCTCCGCACAGCAGTCGGTTCGGGGTGGCGTCGGTCTCCGCGCCGCAGTCGTTGCAGACCACGCGCACGGGGGCAGTTTCAATCACCAGCTCCGCGTTCTCCGCGATGGTCCCCGCTGCGGCCAACGGGTAGGCGTGCCGGAGCAAGGATCCCTCCACACCCGCGAGCGGGCCGACCCGCAGCAGGATGCGCTCCACGGCGCTGGCCCCGTGCTCGACGGCGATCCGCTCGACCTGATCGAGCAGCGCCTGACAGATGGAAAGCTCGTGCATGGCTCAACTGCCCAGATAGGTGTAGCCGTAGAGCCCGGCCTTGAGCTCGACGAAGAATTGCTCGCGGGTAGGCCGGTCCAGACCGGCGGCGTCCAGCTTGCGTCGATAGTGCGCGAGCAGGGTGCGTGGCTCGAAATGCACATAGCTCAGCAGCTCGTCGGTGGAGTCGCCGCGCTCGGCATCCAGCAGACGATAGCCGCCCGGTGCGCTCGCATCCAGCTCGACATTCACGGCATCCGTATCGCCGAAGAGATTGTGGATGTCGCCGAGGATCTCCTGATAGGCGCCGACCATGAAGAAGCCGATGAGATAGGGCGCCCCCGACCCGGCGCCGGCATGTACCGGCAGACTCGCCTCCACGCCGCCCTCGTCGACATAGTGGTCGATACAGCCGTCGGAGTCGCAGGTCAGGTCATGCACCATCGCCCGGGCGTCCGGCAGCTCGTCAAGACGCTGGATCGGCACGATCGGAAAGATCTGATCGAGCGCCCAGACGTCCGGCATCGACTGGAATAAGGAGAAGTTGCAGAAGAGCTTGTCGGCGAGCAGTGCGTTGACCTCGTCGGCCAGCTCGCGGTGGCGTCGGATGGCCGGATCCAGCCGTCCGGCCAGGCGCCGACAGATGGCGAAGAAGAGCTCCTCGGCCCGCGCGCGTCCCGTCAGGTCGAGTCGATCCGCGGCAAAGCGCTCGCGTGCGGTGGCCATCAGCTCACGCGCCTCCGAATAGACCTCCTGCGGCGGTGCCTCGTCCGCGGCCCGAAGCTGTCCGGACAGCGCATCGAGGAGCGGATCCCCCTCGTCGGTCTCGGGCAGAACACCTTGGCCGCCGGCCTCCTCCCGATCGATCACGTTGGTGATCAAGGCCGCATGATGCGCGGTGAGCGCGCGGCCGGATTCGCTCAGTAGGTCCGGCTCGGGCAGGCCGCGTTGCCGACACTCGGCCGCGACACTCTCGACGATCGCGCTTGCATAACCCTCGAAGCTGTAGTTGACCGAGCAGTAGTTGCGCGTGCGTGTCCCCTCGTAGTCGACACCTAGCCCGCCGCCGACGTCCAGGATGGTGATCGGCGCACCCAGTCGGCGCAGCTCGGCATAGAAGCGCACCAGCTCGGCGACACCGGAGCGGATGTCCTGAAGATTCGGGATCTGAGAGCCCAAGTGCGCATGCAGCAGATTGAGCCAATGCAGCCGTCCGGCGGACTCGAGCGTGCGGACCAGGTCCAGGATCTGATTGGCCGAGAGTCCGAACTTGGCCTTCTCCCCGCCGCTGCTCTGCCAGTTCCCCGCCGCCGCGGCGGCGAGTCGCGCCCGTACGCCGAGCAAGGGCTCTACGCCGAGCCGCTCGGCCTCTTCGAGGATGAGCCCGACCTCGGAGGGCTTCTCGATCACGATCTGCACGCGCAACCCGAGCCGTCTGCCGATCAGCGCGAGCCGGATATACTCGCGGTCCTTGTAGCCGTTGCAGACCACCAGCCCGTCCGGCGGCGAGAGTGCCAGAACCGCCATCAGCTCGGGCTTGCTGCCGGCCTCCAGGCCCGCATGACCGGAGCGCAGGATCTCGCGCACCACGCCGGCCTGCTGGTTGACCTTGATCGGATAGACGGGCTGGTAGCGACCGCTGTAGCCGCTCGCCGCGCTCGCGTCCACGAAGGCTTGGTGGAGCGACTCGACGCGATGGCGAAGGATATCGTTGAAGCGCACCAGCACCGGCAGGGACAGGCCCTCCGCGTCGAGCTGCTCGGCCAGGAGGGCCAGATCGACCTCGGTCGCGCCTTGCGGGTTCGGTCGCGCGTAGAGATGACCGGCGGGGTTGATCCCGAAATAGCCCTCGCCCCAGCGGTCGATGGCATAGATCTGATTGCAGCGCTTCACGCCTTGGTCCATTGCGACGGGTCTCGTTCGGTGATGTCGATGGGAGGATGGTAAGGCATGAACGTGAAATCCGTGCGGTTCCGCCGTCGCTTGGCGCTGCTTCTGATCCCGATCGGTCTCCTGCTTGCGGTCGCGGCCTGGACCTGGTGGGCCGAAGGTCATCCGCGCGAGGAGCGCCGCCTGCGCGTGCTCGTCCATGACCGGCTCGATGCCTGGTTTCCGCAGGCGATGGCGCCGGTGGACGGCTGGCATGGTCTCATCCCGCGCATCCAGGTCGTCCCGGACGGTGCGGATCACGCCTTGCCGCGGGTCCTGCTGGTCCACGGGCTCGACGAGCCCGGCGACATCTGGGACGACCTCATCCCCGTGCTCGGCTCGGCGGGATTCGAGGTCTGGGAATTCCGATATCCCAACGACCAAGGGGTCGACCGCAGCACCGATCTACTCGCCGCGCATTGGCCCGAGCTCGCCTTCGACCGGCCGGTCGTCTTGATCGGACACAGCATGGGCGGACTCATCATCCGCGACTTCGTCACCCGCTGGCGCAACCCGGTGGGCGCGCCAGCGCGAGTCGAGGGTGCGGCCGTGCACGGCGTCATCCTGGTCGGTACACCCAATCAGGGCTCGGAATGGGCGCGGCTGCGCATCTGGCTGGAGCTGCGCGACCATCTGGCCGCCGGACCGGAACGGCGCTTCTCGCTCTTCGCCGGACTGCGCGACGGCATCGGCGAGGCGAAGATCGATCTGCGTCCCGGCAGCGCCTTTCTGGAGGATCTAAACACATGGCCGTGGCCCGAGTCCGTTCCTATCCGGCTGATTGGCGGTCTGCTCACCGAGCCACCCGAGTCGATGGCCGCGAGTCTCGAAGCCATCTCCGCCGAGCTCGAATCGACCGAGCTCGCCGAGGTGCTCGAAGACTGGTGGTCGAGCCTCGGCGAGGGCCTGGGCGACGGCGTCGTCCCCCTCGCTTCGCTGCGGATCCCCGGCGTCCCGCCGCCGGTTCTCGTGCGAGCCTCGCATCGCGGGATGCTCGCACGCCTGTTCCCGAACGATCCCGAACCGGAAGCGATCCCGCACATCGTTGCCGTCCTCGATGAGTGGTCCGGGCGATGAACCTCCGGGGTTATAACGCGGTCTGTGCTCCGCTTTGACAGACCTTGCCATTGAGCTGGCAGCGAAGTCAGCCGACCTGCGTCGGAGTCTGCCGTCCGGCATCGTCAGCGCCTTGGCCGATCTGGTGCGGTCTACATCGACCAAGTCGACTTCATGGAGGGCTTGGTTCAACCCGAGCGACTTCGGCAGCGCATCCGGGCTTGGGCGCTGGATGCCCGGACTCTTCCCCGACCGGCATTGAGGGTGTTCGTCCGGTCCGATGGCGACTCAGGGCGCTCGCATATTCTGTTGTAGATGCTGCGCCTGACCGGCCGTGAATTCGTCGGGCGTGATGCGCCCGTCGCCGTTCAGATCGATCGCCTCGAATGACGGTGCGTTGGCGAGGTTTCGCATCGGATAGCCCTGCTGAGAGCGCTCTTTGATGCGGTCGGCCCGCGCCTCGTAGAATTCCTGCTCAATCAAAACGCCGTCGCCGTTCAAGTCGAATTCGGCGAAGGCGGGCATGTTTCGACCCACGCCCGCGCCGGGTCCCATCCCTGGTCCTCCGCCTGGTCCCATACCGCTACCTGGTCCCATCCCGCCGCCTGGTCCCATACCGCTACCTGGTCCCATCCCGCCGCCTGGTCCCATACCCCCACCGGGTCGTCCCTGCATTCGGGATTGCTGAACCCTTGCGAGCTCCTCCGGCGTCAGCCGCCCGTCGCCGTTCAGGTCGAAGTCCGAAAAGGCCGGTGCGTTGGCAGCCCCCCGCATCGGCGCTCCCTGAGCGGCCCGCTCCGCCATGCGTTGAGCCCGCGCGGTGTCGAACTCCACCTCGGTGACGATCCCGTCTCCGTCGAGATCAAACGCCGAGAAGGTCATCGGGCCGCGCGGGGGCGGGGGTTGCTGAGCGAGGGTCAAGGGTGCGGCGAGGGTCGCCGCGACCGTCACTGCCATGATGGATCTACGTATCGTCGTCTTCATGGAAACCTCCGTGGGTCGATCGGGTGAAGGTCCGCGCCGATATCGGCGTGACCCGCTCGCCTCTAAACCGCGTCCAGAGCGAGATGCTCACTTTCGAGTGAGCTCGACGTTTGGTGCATTCACGGCCCTTAGCGGGGACGCGGTTTAATCCTTATTGAAGCACCTGAAGTTGCAGAGAGTGTGAAAACGGTCGGGCGCCGGACGTCAGGCGTCAACTTTTCGAAAGAGCAGGAAATAATTCCCGCGCAGCTTGATCGGCTCGTCGCTCAGCTTGAAACCGGCCTGCTCCACCTCGCCGATTACCTCCTCCCGACCGGCCCTGACGTGCCCTAGGATCCAGCGATTGCTGACGCCCGGCTCACGCCTGAAGTCGATGATCGCGAGGATTCCGCCCGGCACCAGCGCCGCCCGGATGGAGTCGAGCATGGCGCGCGGATACTCGAAGTGGTGATAGGTATCCGAGGTGAACACCAGGTCCACGCTCGCGGGCGGCAGCTCGGTGCTCTTCTGTCCGCTGAGCACCGTCAGGACGTTGCCGAGACCCGCCTCCGCCGCGCGCGCCGCGATCGCCGTGACGAAACTCTCCGAGATATCCACGGCGAAGACCCGTCCGGACGGACCGACCGCCTCGGCAAACAGCATCGTGTAGAGCCCCGAACCGGCCCCCACGTCCGCGATCCGCATGCCGGGTCGGATCTTCAACGCCTCCAGGATCTCGAAACGCCGATCGTAGACCTCCCGCCCGTCGCTCTCGAAGATCTCGCGCCAACGGTCATGGTCGGCGCCGTGATAGTAGGCGTTCATGTCTGGGCCGACGGCCGGGGGCTCGGCGTGGGCGGTGGGATGGCCGAGCAGAACCAGCGGCAGGAGGAGGGTCGGCAAACAGCGGTGCGAGGGCATGGGGGAGACTCCAGGGATGGTGCGAGTGCGCGAAGGATAGCGTTTGGGCTGACGTTTTCCCTCCACCCCCGAGAATCGGTCTACACCTCCCCGCGGTTGTAGTCGGGCTGCGCGGTGATCTTGTGGATGCTCAGATCCGCGCCGATGTATTCATCCTCTTCGCTGAGCCGCAACCCCATGACCGCCTTGATTCCGCCGTAGATCAGGAAGCCACCGCCGAAGGCGATGGCGACGCCGCTCAGTGTGCCGGCCAGTTGGCTGCCGAATGCTACTCCGCCGACGCCGCCGAGCGCTTCGAGTCCGAAGATCCCGGCCGCGAGGCCACCCCAGAGTCCACATAGCCCGTGCAGAGGCCAGACGCCCAGTACGTCGTCGATCCGCCATTTGTTCTGCGTCAGGGTGAAGGCGTAGACGAAGATGGCCCCGGCGACAGCACCGGTCACCAGCGCACCGATCGGGTGCATCAAGTCGGAGCCCGCACAGACCGCGACCAATCCGGCGAGCGGTCCGTTGTGCAGGAAGCCGGGGTCGTTCCTGCCGACGACCAGTGCCGCCAGGATGCCGCCGACCATGGCCATGAGCGAGTTCACCGCCACGAGGCCGCTGACGGCCTCGACGGTCTGCGCGGACATCACGTTGAAGCCGAACCACCCCACGGTGAGGGTCCAGGCGCCGAGCGAGAGGAAGGGAATCGAGGACGGCGGGTGGGCGGTGATGCCGCCGTCGGCACGGTAGCGTCCCTGGCGCGGGCCGAGCAGCAGGACCGCAGCGAGCCCGATCCAGCCGCCGACGGCGTGGACGACGACCGAGCCGGCGAAGTCGTGAAAGGGCGCACCGAAGACCCCGGTGATGAAATCCTGAGCGCCGAAATTGTTGTTCCAGACCATGCCCTCGAAGAAGGGATAGAGCAGGCCGACGATGATGAAGGAGGCGAGCAACTGCGGGTGGAACCGCGCCCGCTCGGCGATACCGCCCGAGACAATCGCCGGGATGGCAGCGGCAAAGGTCAGGAGGAAGAAGAATTTGACCAAGGCAAAGCCGTGCTCGATTTGGAGCGAAGCGGCGTCGCTGAAGAAATCGACCTGGTAGGCGATCCAATAACCGATGAAGAAATAGGCGATGGTCGAGACGGCAAAGTCGCTCATGATCTTCGCCAGGGCATTGACCTGATTCTTGGCGCGGACGGTGCCCAGCTCCAGGAACGCAAAGCCGGCGTGCATGGCGAGCACCATCACGGCGCCGATCAGGATAAATAGGACGTCGCTGCCGCCCTTGAGTGCTTCCATGGAAAACAACCTCTGTGTGGACTGATGATTGTGTGCGAAATTGGTGCGGCCGACAGCAGGAAACGTGCCGGAGGAAGTTAAGTACACCGACTGAGATGCAGACTGCCTCATTCGCCAAGGGCAACGATGCCGAGAGACACCGTTCGCCGAGACATCAGCCTTTCTATCCTTGCGCAAGCCGGTGAAGACGTGACCATGTGGGTTTTGCTGCCGGTTCGGTCGTGTTTCTTTTCCAGGGCATGGGTCGAATCGGCAGTCAACCGCGAGCGCGTCAACATGGTGCGCTAGGTGCGCCGCAGCGGCGTCTGTGCACCGAGTTGGACGGCGCGTAAGTAATGGGAACGGCGGGTGTGAATCCCGTGCCGGCGGGCTCGCCCGGAGCAGGATTACCGACAGGACGAGGAAATGGCTCTTCTCAGCTCGACCGATTCGCCGCGGCGAGCCGGTCGAGACGCAGTCGCTGGCGGTCGTCGAACAGACGGCGCGAGCCGATCCAGACCGCGGCCATGGAGCCGAGTCCGGTGCCGGCCGCAATGAGGAACATGATGAGGAGCTGGTACTTGGCAGCCTCCATCGGCGGACTGCCCGCGAGGATCTGGCCGGTCATCATGCCGGGGAGGCTGACCAGGCCGGCGGTGGCCATGGCGTTGATGATGGGGATGAGGCCGGAGCGCAGGGCGTCGCGACGCACCTCCTCGATGGCGTCGTCCCAGGTGCCGCCAGCGAGCAGGCGCGCCTCGATGCGTCCGCGTGAATCCCAGGCCTGGCGGGTCAGGCTGTCGAGCGCGATGGCGATCCCGCTCATGGTGTTGCCGAGCAGCATGCCGAGCAGCGGGATCAGATACTGCGGCTGATACCAGGGTTCGACCCCGATGATGACCGTCAGGGCGAGCAGGGTCACGGTGAAGGCCGACAGGAACATCGAGAGTGCGCCGATCCCGTATCCCCAGACGCCGCGGTATCGGCGCTTCTGTCGCTGCATCACCTCGTAACCGGCGACGGAGAGCATCACCAGGGCCATCAGCCCGATCAGCGGCAAGCTGGTCTGGGCGAAGAGCACCTTCAGCACCAGCCCGACGAGCATGAGCTGGACCGTGCTGCGCGCGGCCGAGATCAGAACACGGCGCTCGATCCCGAGGCGCAGCCGCCAGGACATGCCGGCGAGTAGGAGGACCAGGATGGAGGCCAGTCCCAGATCGAACGGGCTCAGATGGATGAGGGTCACGCTTCGGGCTCCAGTCGCTCGTTGCGGATGACCAGCGAGCGTCCGCCGATGCGGCGGCGTTGCCCCGGATCGTGACTCACCCAGAGGACGGCCGCGCCCCGCGTCTTGCGATAGGCCTCGACGACGGATTCCACGCGTGCGCCGCTGCTTGGATCCAGGTTGGCGGTCGCCTCGTCGAGCAGCAGCGCCTCGGGTGTCTGTGCGAGCAGGCGCACCAGCGCCAGACGTTGACGCTCCCCGGTCGAGAGACGCGTCACCGACCAGCCGAGGACGTCGGGCGCGAAGCCGAGGTGGCCGAGCCAGTCGGTGATGGTTGAGTGGTCCGGCAGGGCAGGGTGATTCGAGACGCGTCGGGGTGCGCGGCGAAAGGGTTTGGACAAGCGCAGGATAGCCGGATGAAGCGGCGCCGAGAGAAGCCGTCTGTGCGTCGACGCGGCCCGATCCGCATGGGTGCTCCGGATGACCGGCAGATGCTCGCCGACGCTCTCCGCCCACCAAAAGGCCTCCGCAGGCAGAAGACCGACCCGCCGACGCCAGATCGAGGGGGCGATGCGCGAGCGCGGCTCCTCGCCCAGCCAGACCTCGCCCTCGTGCGGATCCAAGTCGGCGACGGCGCGCAGCAGGAGACTCTTGCCCGAGCCGGACGGGCCCGACACGAAGACCAGCTCGCCCGCAGCGACAGTGAGATCGAGCGGCCCGAGCGCCCGCGAGCGGATCCCGTCGAGTCTGAGTCCGGACATCGGCGCCCCGATCTCAGCGCCGGCGAAACATCAGGTCGCGGACCCGATGGCCGAGGCGCTCGCCGCGTTGCTCGAAGCGGGTGAGCGGACGTGCCGCCGGGCGGGGCGAGAATCCGCCGGGTCCGGCGAGATTCTCGAAGGTTTCCGAAGACGTCTCCAGGATCTCGAGCATCTGCTCGGCATAGGGCTCCCAATCGGTCGCCGCATGAAAGACGCCGCCCGGGCGGAGCGCATGCGCGAGCAGCCCGATCAGCTCGGGTGTCAGGATGCGACGTTTGTGATGACGGCGTTTCGGCCAGGGATCGGGAAAGAAGAGCTGAACCCGCTCTAGGCTGCCGGGCGCAATGCCGCGGCCGAGCACCTCGACCGCGTCGTGCCGCATCAGTTTGAGATTGGTCAGCCCGCGCCGCTCGATCTCGAGCAGCAGGTGCCCGACACCGGGGCGATGCACCTCGATCCCGAGCCAATTGTTCTGCGGATCCTGCTCGGCCATCTCGGCGAGCGAATCGCCGTTGCCGAACCCGATCTCCAGGACGACGGGGTGCGCGTTGCCGAAGAGCCCCGCGAGGTCGATCGGCGTGTCGGGCGTCCAATCCATCCCGTAGAGCGGCCAGAGGTCCCGAAAGGCCCGCTCCTGCGCGGAGGTCAAACGACCTTCGCGCAGGACGAAGCTCCGGATGGGACGCAGGAATTTGGTCGTGGTCTCGGCCGTCATGAGGTCCTTACAACTGGCCTGTCGGCCGTCCACGCTACGACCGCTTTCGCAGTCGAAGCGCTCTAATCGTTGGATTTAATCATTCTGACCCGCGTCCGGCACGAACCTCGCTCATAGCCTTCGACGCCCGCCCCGCAACGACCTTCCCATTCCGTTCGGGACGCGGTTCAGTGCTGGAAGAACAGCCCTTCGATCGGCGAGGACGCCGAGGCAAACCGCTTCGGCGCCATGCGACCGGCAAGGTACGCCTCGCGCCCGGCCTCGATCCCCTTGCGCATGGCGCTGGCCATCAGGATGGGGTCGCGGGCCGCGGCGATCGCGGTGTTCATCAGCACGCCGTCGCAACCCAGCTCCATCGCCACGGCAGCATCCGATGCCGTGCCGACACCCGCGTCGACCAGGATCGGGACATGGGCGTTCTCGACGATGGTGCGGATGTTGAGCGGGTTGCGGATGCCGAGCCCCGAGCCGATCGGGGCGGCCAACGGCATGACGGCGATGCAGCCGATCTCTTCGAGCTGTCGGGCGACGATCGGGTCGTCGTTGGTGTAGACCATGACCTGGAAGCCATCCTTGACCAGCTCCTCGGCCGCCTTGAGCGTGGCGATCACGTCCGGGAAGAGTGTCTTCTCGTCGCCGAGGACCTCGAGCTTGACCAGGTTGTGGCCGTCCAAGAGCTCGCGCGCCAGTCGGCAGGTGCGCACGGCGGTCTCGACATCGTAGCAGCCTGCGGTATTCGGCAGGATGGTGTAGCGCTCGGGCGGCAGGATATCGAGGATGTTCGGCTCGCCCGGGGTTTGGCCGAGGTTGGTGCGGCGCACCGCGACCGTGACGATCTCGGCGCCGCTCGCCTCGATGGCCCGTGCGGTCTCGGCCATGTCCTTGTACTTTCCGGTGCCGACGAGGAGTCGGGAGCTGTACTCGCGTCCGGCGAGGGTGAAACGATCGGTTGCGGCGGTCTCGATGGGCATGGGTGTCGTGGCCAAAACGAAAGAAAGATTCAGGATAAAGGATTCGGGGCAGGACGCCCAAGCCGGGTCATCCGCCGCCGACGGCGTGGATGATCTCGACCTGATCCTGCGGCGCGAGCCGGTGCTCGGAGAAGCGGCTGCGCGGGACCAGCTCGGCATTGACCTCGACGGCCAGGCGGCGGCCGCCGAGCTTGAGCTGCTCGATCAGCTCCGCCATGGTGAGTGCGTCGGCCACCTCGGTGGCGGCACCGTTCAGGATGATCTGCATGCGGACGAGGCCCTCAACGGACGTGGTTGGCGTCTTGGCCCAGCATCTCGGGTGTGACGAGTGTGACGCCGCCCTCGCTCACGTAGAAACCCGCTTTGCGATCCGCTTCCTGATCGAGGCCGATCACGGTTCCCTCGTCGATCTGGCAATAGCGATCGATCACCGCATTGCGGATCGTGCAGTTTCGGCCGATCACCACATCCGGGAGGATCACCGAATCCTTCACATAGGCATAGGAGTTGACGCGCACGTTGGAGAACAACAACGAATGCCGCACCGTGGACCCGGAGATGATACAGCCGCCCGAGACCATGGAGTCGACCGCCATGCCGCGTCGATCCTCGTCGTCGAACACGAACTTCGCCGGCGGCAATTGTTCCTGATAGGTCCAGATCGGCCAGCTTTTATCGTAGAGGCTCAAGGGCGGCGTGACGCCGATCAGCTCAAGGTTGGCCTCCCAAAAGGCGTCGAGTGTACCGACGTCTCGCCAATAGGCCTGCTCGCCGCTGCGCGGGTCACGGAAGGTATGGGCCATGACGCGATAGTGTTTGATGACGGAGGGAATAATGTCCTTCCCGAAGTCGTGCGAGGATCGCGGTGTATCGGCATCCTTGATCAGCTGCTCGAACAGGAAGCCACGATTGAATACATAGATTCCCATCGAGACGAGGCTCTTCCCGGGCGATCCCGGGATGGCTTCCGGCTCCTTCGGCTTTTCGGCGAATCGCAGAACGCGCCCCTCGCTGTCGACCGACATGACCCCGAACTCGGTGGCGCGCTCGGTCTCCATCTCCAGACATCCGACCGTCATATCGGCGCCGGATTCGACGTGGTAGGCGATCATGGCGCCGTAATCCATCTTGTAAATATGGTCGCCGGCAAGCACCAAGATATAATCCGGGTTGTGATCGCGAATGATGTCGAGGTTCTGGAATACCGCGTCGGCTGTCCCCGCATACCAAGCGGTCTCGGCGACGCGCTGCTGGGCGGGCCATAATTCCACGAACTCGCCGAATTCTCCGCGCAGGAATCCCCAGCCCTTCTGGATATGCAGAATTAGTGAATGCGCCTTATATTGCGTCAAGACGCCGATGCGGCGAATCCCGGAATTAATGCAGTTCGAAAGCGGGAAATCCACGATCCGAAATTTTCCGCCGAAAGGAACGGCCGGCTTGGATCTCCACGCCGTCAGGTGCATCAGGCGCGAGCCCCGTCCCCCGGCCAGGATCAGCGCCAGGGTATTGCGGGTCAGGCGGCTGACGAACCGGGGATTTGTTTGGGGCATAAGTCCTCCTGTTGTCGTCTAGGCGAGGGCATTAGAGTAGTCCCCCGTATGTTAACATCAAGACGGTCCGAAGCGTCGGCGCACTGCCCTGTGGTCGCGTTCTTCCCGCGCCGCACCGCGGGCCGTCGATCCCGACGAGACCCCCGAACCTGTCGCGCCCGTCTGCCGCCACCCCGCAGACTCGTGGCGCGGCACCGCGATATCGAACGGTTTCCGTAACAGCGCCGATGGCAGGCGACATCGAGAGCCGACAGCGAAGGAAATACTTCAGAATGGCAACCGCGACACAGCACGCCCCCAAGGTTCCGGAACCCTTGCAGCGCATCATCGAGGCGCGTCATCACGACCCGTTCGAGATTCTCGGTCGGCACCTCGAGGGCGACCGGGCAGTGGTCCGCGTGTTCCTGCCGGGCGCCGAGTCGGTCGCCTTGGTCGAGGCATCCGAGCCGTTCGCCCGGATCGAAGGAACGGATTTTTTCCTTTGGGAGGGTCCGGCGTCGAAGGTTCCCGAGCGCTATCGCATCGACTGGATCGATGCCGCCGGTGACCATCACGTCCATCACGACGCCTACTGCTTTCCGCCCCAGCTCGCGGACTTCGATCTCCACCTCTTCGGAGAGGGCCGCCACTGGCACGCCTATCGGTTTTTGGGCTCGCACCTGACCGATGTCGACGGTGTGTCGGGCGTGCAGTTCGCGGTCTGGGCGCCGAGTGCCGAGCGCGTGAGCGTCGTCGGAGATTTCAACCAGTGGGACGGGCGCGCCCACCCGATGCGGGTGCGCGGCGGCACCGGTGTTTGGGAGCTTTTCATTCCCGGAATCGGGCAAGGCGGCTTCTACAAATACGAGATCCGCGATCGCGCGACCAATATCCACGTCAAGATCGACCCTTACGCGCAGGCGTTTCAGGAACGGCCGCAAACGGCCGGGTTCATCTGTCCGGAGAGTCGCTTCCGTTGGGCCGATCAGGCCTGGCTGGCGGCGCGCGCCGAATCGGATTGGCAGCATTCCCCCTTTTCGGTTTACGAGGTCCATCTGGGATCCTGGCAACGTGGTGCGGACGGTGAGTTTCTGAATTACCGGGTCCTCGCCGAGCAGCTCGCGGACTATGTGACCGAGCTGGGTTTTACCCATATCGAGCTTCTTCCCATCACCGAGCATCCCTTGGACGCCTCTTGGGGTTATCAATGCACCGGTTATTTCGCGCCGAGTGCGCGTTTCGGATCGCCGGACGATTTTCGCTTCTTCGTCGACTATCTGCATGGCCGCGGCATCGGCGTGCTGTTGGATTGGGTGCCCGCTCATTTCCCCAAGGACGCCTATGCACTGGCGCGATTCGACGGTACGGCTCTTTACGAGCATGCCGATCCGCGAATGGGCGAGCACAAGGATTGGGGGACCTTGATCTTCAATTTCGGCCGCAACGAGGTGAAGAACTTCCTCTTGTCGAGCGCGCTCTATTGGCTCGACGAGTTCCATCTCGACGGGCTGCGCGTGGATGCAGTCGCTTCCATGCTGTATCTGGACTATTCGCGCAATGCCGGTGAATGGATCCCGAACAAATACGGCGGCAACGAAAACCTCGAAGCCGTGGATTTCATTCGCCAACTCAATACCGTCACTCACGAGCAGCATCCCGGCACCCTGATGATCGCCGAAGAGTCGACCGCGTGGCCGGCGGTCTCGCGTCCGACCTATCTCGGGGGGCTCGGCTTCAGCATGAAATGGAATATGGGCTGGATGCACGACACCCTGTCCTACATGCAAAAGGATCCCATCTATCGTCATTATCATCACGATCTGCTGACGTTCGGCCTTCTATACGCCTTCACGGAGAATTTCGTGCTCCCCTTCTCGCATGACGAGGTGGTGCACGGAAAGAAGTCGATGCTGGATAAGATGCCGGGCGATGCCTGGCAGAAGTTTGCGAGTCTGCGCCTGCTCTACACCTTGATGTTCAGCTATCCGGGCAAGAAGCTGTTGTTCCAGGGCTGCGAGTTCGCGCACGGCTCCGAATGGGACTTCGACGCGGCGATGGATTGGGATCTGCTCGAGCGTCCGCAGCACGAAGGGATCAAGCAGATCGTCTCGGACCTCAACCGCCTCTATCGGGAGCAGCCCGCGCTGCATGAGGTCGACTTCGACAGCTCCGGGTTCGAGTGGATCGATTGTCACGACAGCTCACAATCCGTGCTCAGTTATCTGCGCAAGGACCTCTCCGGCGAGCAGATCGTCGCCGCCGCATTCAACTTCACTCCCGTACCGCGCACCAACTATCGGATCGGCGTACCCGAGCCCGGTTTTTATCGCGAGGCACTGAACTCGGACGCCGCGCTCTACGGCGGCAGCAATGTCGGCAATCAGGGCGGGGTCGAGGCCGAGCCGGTGAGCTGGATGGGACGACCTTATTCCATCCCGATCGCCCTGCCTCCGCTCGCCGGGATTATTCTTGTGCACGAGCCGATGTCCGCCGCTGCGGTCGAGAGCGAGAAGGATGCCGTGATCGCCGATGCCGATGTTTCGCCTGTGACGGCCGAGGCGAGCTGACGGGTTCGCGGCGGGTGGAGATCTGGGTCGACGCCGACGCCTGTCCGAACGCCGTGAAGGAGATCCTTTTTCGCGCTTCGGAACGGCTCGGCGTCCGGATCACGTTGGTGGCGAACGCGCCGGTGAGCACGCCGCCTTCGCCGTTGGTGCGTTCCGTTCGGGTCTCCGCCGGGTTCGACGTCGCCGACAACGAGATTCTGAAGCGACTCGCCCCCGGCGATCTGGTAATCACCGCGGATATCCCGCTCGCGGCGGAGGTAATCGAGGGGGGCGGCCAAGCCCTGAACCCCCGCGGCGAGCTCTACACCAAGGACAACATCCGCGAGCGCCTGACGATGCGCGACTTCATGGACACCCTGCGCGGCAGCGGCATCAACACCGGCGGCCCGCCCGCGTTCGGGTCGCGTGATCGGCAGGCGTTCGCGAATGCCTTGGACACGATTCTTGCGCGAACTAAACCGCGTCGGCCACGGACGTCTTGAGTCGGTGCGAGGTGGAATCCATTCGGAAACACCGGATGTTGCTCCGGACGCGCTTTAAGGGAAGCCGATTTTTCAATGCTCTTGGAGGAATCCTCGGATGGCAGTACTCGTCCTCGGTTTGATCCTGTTTCTCGGTATTCACTCGGTCTCCATCATCAAGAGCCAATGGCGTACCGATCTGGTCGTGCGATTTGGCGAGATCCCGTGGAAAGCGGTGTATGGGCTCGTCGCCCTGGTCGGATTTTATTTGATCGTCTCGGGATTCGGGGCCGCCCGTCTGTCGCCCGTCGTCATCTACGAGCCGCCTGTCTGGCTGCGGCATATCAGCCTGCTCTTGATGCTGCCGGTCTTTCCGCTGCTGCTTGCCGCCTATCTGCCGGGTCGGATCCAGTCCGCGACCAAGCATCCGATGTTGCTTGCGGTGAAGATCTGGGCAACGGCGCACCTGCTCGCCAACGGCACGGCTGCCGACATCCTGCTGTTCGGAACCTTCCTTGCCTGGGCGGTTGCCGACCGGATCTCGCTGAAGCATCGCACGACCCCGACCGTCTACGGGGCACCGCCCAACCAGGTGAACGACGCCATCGCGATCGTCGGCGGTATCGGACTCTACCTGCTGTTCATGTTTTGGCTGCACAAACTCCTGATGGGCGTTGCACCGATCGGGTGAGCGCGTTTTAAGGCTGTCCGTCCAGAAGCGAAAAGCTCACGAAGGTGGCGATCAGGATGAGGGTCGCGATACAGCCGGGGCTTGGGCAGAGCAGCATCAGGACGGCGGCACCGCTCCAGACGAACAGACAAAGGGTGCGCCGCGCCCGGTGGGCCGGGGTGGCTTTGCGCCGCTGGAAGTCGGTGTAGTCGGCTCGACCGCTACAGAGCCAGTGGATGACGCGCTGTGGCCACCCGACGATTTGCGAGATGAGCGGAGGCATCGTCGAGTGATCATCGCGAGGCGCTTCGGCGCCTCGCGATTCGCACCGATCAGAACTTGGTCACGACGACGTTGACGCCGTCTTCCTGACCCAGGTCGAAGGTGTTGTCGCCCAGCTTGGCGACCGTGCCGATCGTGTCGACAACAAAGGCGGGATCGGCCCCCGCGTTGACGACGAGGCCATTGCCCGAGCCATCCTCGATCACGAGGGTCGCGGCATCCGGCCGAGTGACCGAGATGCCATCGGCAGGCGAGACGATGGTCAGGTCAGCGTTCAGGAAGCGCACCGTCAGCGCCGAGGGATCGCGATTGGCCTCGACAAAGGCATCGGCGGCGTCGACCGCGCCGGTTTTGACCTTTTCGACCAGACCCAACGCGGCCGTTTTCGCCTTGCCCGCGATATCCCGTGCGTTCTCGCTGGTGGCGGCCTCTCTGACCGCAGCAACCGCTTTGTCGAGTTGTTCTTTCCAGTTCATCGTCGTTTCCTCTTGGTGGATGATCGAACGAAACAGGGACCCGGAGCACGACATCGGGCATGATTCAAGCCCGAGCGGTTCTCCTTCGGCGGGCGGTTCGATGCCCGGATCCGAGAGAAAGCCGGCGGGAGCCAAGGCGAAACGCTCGCACTCGAAAGTATAGGATCCCCTTATTCCTCTGCCGAGTGGACCGGGCAGACCGGGGTCGAACCCCGGACACCAGCGTCGGAGAAACCGAACATGCAACGCATTCGAGTTCAACGCGACCTGTTCGACATTGCGGAGGAGCAAAAAATTCTCTCCCGCGACAAGCCGCAGGTCGGTGCCGTGGTCACCTTCATCGGACTGATGCGCGACATCAACGAAGGCGCCGAGGTGGCCGCCATGACCCTGGAGCACTATCCGGGGATGACCGAGAAGGCACTCGGCGCCATCGCCGAGGAGGCCGCGCAACGCTGGGATCTGGAGGACATCAGCATCCTGCATCGCGTGGGGGAGCTGAGGCCGCAGGATCCGATCGTCTTTGTTGGTGTCAGCAGTCGACACCGGGGCGAGGCATTCCGTGCCTGCGAGTTTCTGATCGACTACCTCAAGACCCGCGCACCCTTCTGGAAGAAGGAGCAGACCGCGCAGGGCGAGCGGTGGGTCGATGCACGCTCGACGGACGATGATGCGGCACGGCGCTGGGCGGGAGGATCCTCCGACGCTTAAACCGCGCCCGGCGCGATATGCGCCATGGGTTGGAATGGCTTGGCCGCGCCGGCTCCGACAGTCGTCGGAGCCGGCGCGGTTTAAGGTATTAAAAATATTAAATTTTAAACCGCCTCTCACCGAGATCGAGGGCATCCCCGAAGCCAAATGCAGAATGAAAATCGCGCATGTCGCTCTGGACGCGGTTTAAGCCCCGAGCATCCCCTGATGCTCGATGAAGTCGAGGATCCTCTCCAGTCCCTCGCCGGTGCGCAGATTCGTGAAGACGAACGGCCGCTCCCCGCGCATGCGTTTGGAGTCGCGCTCCATGACCTCCAGCGAAGCCCCCACGTAGGGCGCCAGATCGATCTTGTTGATGACCAGGAGGTCCGAGCGGGTGATGCCGGGTCCGCCTTTGCGCGGGATCTTCTCGCCTTCGGCCACGTCGATGACATAGATCGTCAGGTCGGCTAGCTCCGGGCTGAAGGTGGCCGCGAGGTTGTCGCCGCCGCTCTCGATGAAGACGAGATCGAGATCCGGGAAACGGATCTGTAGATCCTCCACCGCGGCCAGGTTCATCGAGGCGTCCTCGCGGATGGCCGTATGCGGACAGCCGCCGGTCTCTACGCCGACGATGCGCTCGGCGGGCAAGGCTTCGGAGCGGATCAGGAACTCCGCGTCTTCGCGGGTGTAGATGTCGTTGGTGACCACCGCCAACTGATAGCGGTCTCGCAGCGCCTTGCAGAGCGCATCCAGCAGCGCCGTCTTGCCGGAGCCGACGGGACCGCCGACCCCGACGCGCAGGGGTGATGCATCGACCATGGTGTCTCCTTCAGGAACGAAACAAGCGGGTGTATTGGGTCTCGTGGGCGGAGCTTGCGATCGCCAGGGCCGGGGTGGAGGCGCCGATCTCCTCGTCCGCGACCCCCAGGGCCACGGCCACCGTGCTCGGGATGAGGGTCGCCAGGCGTGCCAGCGTTTGTTGACCGCGGGTCTGGCCCAAGGGCACGAGCTTGATCCCGGCCAGAACGAGATTCTCGAGCCAGCTCCAGGCATAGCCCGTCGCCGCCTCCGACGGCTCGATCCGCCAGGACGCCGCGGCGAAGGCGAAGCCGGCGGCCTGGCTCCGGGCGAGTTGCGGTTTCCACCCGAGCGCATCCTCCAGCCCCCAGGCCACCAGCAGATCGGCGAGCGCGCGTCCACGATCGGACTCCTCGCGCCGCAGCTCGGCGGTTTCCCGTCCGGCCAAGAGGCGATCGACCCAGCCGGCCAGCGCCGCTTGATCGCGATCGAGCGCCGCCGCCTGCATCCGCACCAAGAGCGGGATGTCCAGATACCGAAGACTGCTCCCGATCTGATCGGCCATCCAGCGTTCCAAGTCGTCGGCATCTCGGATCCAACCGGTCTCGACCGCCCACTCGATGCCCTGCGAGTAGGTGAAGCCGCCGACCGGAAGCCCGGGGCTGACCAGGTGCATCAGGCGCAATAGTGGCAGCGCCCCGTCAGTGCTCGTGTGCATGACCCGAATGATCGGCGCCCTGACCGCCGTAGGCACCGGACTCCGGCTCGAAGGCGGCGTCCACGAGCCTAACCTCGAGTCCGAGACCACGCACCATCTCGTCGAGGACCTGATCCTGTCGGTAGCTGAGGCGCCCGGACTCGATCTGCAGGGGCACGTGCCGGTTGCCGAGGTGATAACAGGCGCGCGCGAGCAGCAGCGGATCCGCGCTCTCGACACGCGAGAGGTGCTCCGGTGCCGCGATGATGCGTGCGACCAGTCCGTCCTCGGCGATCAGTCCGTCCCCGTGATGCAGGATGGTGCCGCGGGGCAGGAAGAGTCCAGCCTCCCGGCCGTCGTCGAGCAGCACGCGCAGCCGGCAGCGGGTGCGTTGCTCCAGGTTGAGCGTGAGGGTCACGTCCGCCGGGATGTCCGCGGTGGTCGTGCGGATAAAGCGGATCAAGGGTTCGGATTGCGGCACGGCTTCGCCCCGGTTGTGGTCAAGACTGCGGTCCTCGCAGGCGGTTGTCGATCGGTCCGGACGCGTTGCGGATCAGGGGTCGACACGGATCACCTCGCCGTCGCCCGTTTGCAGGTCGAGCTCGGGTAGCGGGTCCTGCGATGGATGGACCCGGATGTCGCCCGAGTCGATCCGGACCTCGACTCGATCCCAATCGTTCGCGACGATCCCCATCACGACCTTGGTGTCCTTCTCGGTGAAGACCCCCTCATGGCTGACCCGATAGGTCAGCACTTGGTGGTCACTGGTCAACTCCGGCTCGACCTTGCTCCAGGGCAGCCCGAAACCGCGCGCCTCCAAGCGCATCTCGGCCGTGCGGTGCGCGCCGCCCGGCCAGAAGAGGATCACGTAAGCCTGATCGGCGACCAAGCGCAAGACCTTGGGCGGCGGATCGAAGTCGCCCGGGCGGACCCATTGGATCTGCACGTTCTTCAGCGGCGTCGCCATCAGGACGGCCCCGATCATCAGGGCTGCGACGAGCGCATAGATTGCCGCAGTGAGCTTCGGACGTCGCAGCTCGGGCATCGGGGAGGGCGGTGACGCCGCCTCGGCGGCCTCGCGCCGCGGGATGCGCAGGACGAAATAGTAGAGCCCCCAGGCAATCCCGTAGGCGATAACTCCGGACCAGATGACGTCCGAGAGGAAGTGGTCGCCCGCCGCCATGCGTCCTATCCCGAGCAGGGTGCCGAAGGCAAGCGAGCCCGCCAGCGCGGTCCAGGCGAGCAGCGGCCTGCGTCTGCGCCAGATGATGAAGAAGACGCCGAGCATGTAGCCGATCGAGCTGTGTCCGCACGGGAAGGATTTGCCGTCGCCGTGCTCGGAGATGGCGAGCGGCGGGACGTAGTCGCGTGTTCCGCCGAGCTGCTCGATCTGATGCGGTCTCGGGCGTCCCCAATTGTCCTTGAAGACGCCGTTGACGATGAGTCCGGGTCCCAGGATAGTCGCGGCGATCAGCAGGATCGCGTAACAGCGCAGCCGTCTGAACGACTGCCAGATCGCCCCGGCACCCAGAACGAGCAGGCCGCCGAGCATGACGAAGCCGGTCAGGAGCGGCGAGGCGACATAGAGGAAGGACCAAAGCGGCGCTTGGGCCTCGAACCAAGGGTCGTCCGCCTCCGGATGATAAAAGAGCGCGGCGGCTCGGATGTCCAGGTCGGTCAGCCAAAAAGGCAGGGTCCCGACCAGGGCGATCAGGAGCAGGGCGATGCCTTGGGGGATCCAATCCCGACGCGGTGCGGTGGTTTGGGACATGGGGCCTTTCTTGTGTCTCAGTCGAGGTGCTTGAGCCAGAACACCATCGGTTTCGGCGTTTCCTCGGCCTCGTCGAGATCCCGCCAGGAGAAGGTCGTGCGCAACTGTGGCTGTCTCGCGAAGCCCTGTTTCATCCACAAGCCGTCGAGCGGGTAATAATCCGGCGGGCGTCGCGGGTGGTCGTCCGGCCGCTCCACGGCGCAGAAACAGGCGACGTCGAATCGGCCGAGCGCACGTGCATGCGCCTCGCGCTCCTCGAAGAAGCGCCGCCCGAGCCCCAGCCCTCGGTACTCCGGCAGCAGGACCGATTCGCCGTAGTAGAAGATCCGTTCGGGCGCATAGCCATGCGACTTGAAGGGCTCGATCACGTTCGGGGTCTCGGCCGCGAGCGGCAACGCACTCGACGCACCCACCACTCGATCGCCGTCGCGCACCAGAACCATGACCCCGTCGGGCGCGTCGGCGTAGGTCCGCAGATAGCGCTCTTCGTACTCCGCATCGCCCTCGTAGAGATAGGGATAGTCGCGAAAGACGCGGATGCGCAGGCGCGCGAGCGCCGGCAGATCGGCGACGAGATCCGCTCCCGTAAGACACTCGATTTGCAGCTCGGACATTGAAAACCCTCGTTCCGCCGCTCGTGAGTCGGACCGGTCCCGCCATGACAATCGCGTGGCCCGACCGAGGCGAGGCCCTGGATACCCCATGATAACCCGGTCGGATTTGATTTGATCCGCCGGTGTTGCCACACTCCGGCCGGTTTCGAGCCCTCGAAACGTCGATCCGCAACCCTTTTCTCCGGGACTGCCTCAGCCATGACAGAGACCACCGAAACGCCGCGGCTGCGTTGGACCCGCGGTCGACCCGGCGAGACACTCGACGTTAACCGTCCGGTGGTCAAGGCGATCGGGCGCATGATCAAGGCGGGTGAGCGCGAGGAGATTCGCCGCCTGCTGCGAACCTGGCATCCGCGCGACATCGTCGAGCTGCTCGTGCAGCTTCCACTGAAGCGCGCGCGCAAACTGTTTTTGGTCTTGCCGGCCGGACCCGCCGCAAAGGTGATCGCCGGGCTCAACAACGATTTTCGCGGCGCCCTGCTCGAAGACGCCACGATCGAGCGCCTCGCAGAGATCCTCGACGGTCGGGACGCCGAGGACGTGGTGCAGGTCCTGACCGAGCTTCCCGACGAGGTCCAGGAGCGGCTCATTCCGTACCTGCGCGAGGCCGACGCCATCCGCGAGCTCAAGGCGTATCAGGAGGATTCGGCCGGCAGCATCATGACCCGCAAGCTGGTCGCGGTGCCGCCGGACTGGAGCGTCGGGCAGGTCGTCGCCGAGGTGCGTCGTCGTGCCGATTGGATCAAGAAACTCTCGGCGGTCTATGTCGTGGATGCGGACCGCAAGCTCCTGGGCTATCTGAAGTTGCGCGATCTGCTGCTGCGCCCGAGCGACATCCCGGTGGAGCAGGTCATGCGCACCGATCTCGTCGCGGTCAGCTCGGATATGGATCAGGAAGAGGTCGTGCGCGTGACCACGGAGAACGACCTCATCACGGTGCCGGTCGTGGATGCCGAAGGTCGGCTGCTCGGGCGCATCACCGCCGACGAGCTGCAACGCGTGGTCCGCGACGAGGCCGAGGAGGACGTGCGTCTGCTCAGCGGCGTCTCGCCCGATGCGCGAGCCGACGACCCGGTGCTCGGCATCGTGAAGAACCGCTTGCCGTGGCTGCTCGCGGGGCTGGTCGGTGCGCTCGTCTCGGGCAGCGTCATCAACGCCTACGAGGCGCAGATTGCCGCCGCGGCCATCCTGGCGAGCTTCATCCCGATTGTGATGTCGATGGCCGGGAACGCCGGTATCCAAGCGGCCACCGTTGCCATTCAGGGCCTCGCGGCCGGCACCCTCTGGATCGGCGATCTGCCTTGGCGGCTCGTCAAGGAGATGCTCGCGGCCCTGCTGAACGGGTCGATCGCGGCCCTGATCCTCGCCGCGATCGTCTTTGTCGCGGGCCCCCTGGTGGGTGTCGCGGACCCGCTGCGTCTCGCGCTAACGGCAGGCGTTGCACTGACCCTCGTGACCCTGCTCGCCGTGACCATGGGCGCGGCCGTGCCATTGATCCTGCATCATTTCCGTATCGATCCGGCGATGGCCACGGGGATCTTCATCACCACAGGCAACGACATCATCGCCGTCCTGGTGTTCTTCCTGGTGGCGTCGCTGCTTTATCTCTGAGTGCTCCTGCGGTGATTGGCGTCCGGCTCGCAGCATGCAGCGCGTATCGCTGAATCGTCATCGGGCTGTCGCTGAACGGTCATACCTGATCCCGATAATGGGCGATTTTCACCCGACGAGGATCTCCGTCTCATGTCGTTTACGACCGTCTCCCGACTCTCCGCCGGCTGCGCCTTGGCGCTCGGCATCGGCACTCAGGCCCTAGCGGGTCCCCACGGATCTCAATCCACGATCGCCATCGCGCCGCTCGGCACCTACGCAACCGGTGTGTTCGGCGAGTCTGCGGCCGAGATCGTGGCCCACGATCCCCGCAGTCAGCGTCTGTTCGTGGTCAACGCGGCAAGCGGTCTGATCGACGTGCTCGGGGTGCACAGGCCAAGGAACCCACGTTTCTTGTTCAGTATCGACCTGACCGACTTTGGCGCGGTCGTCAACAGCGTTGCGGTACACCAGGGTCTGGTCGTCGCGGTTGTCGAGAACAGCGATCGCACCAAGCCGGGTCGGGCGGTCTTCATGCATGTCGACGGTCGGATTCTCGCGAGCGTGGAGGTCGGTGCGCTGCCTGACATGGTGACCTTCACGCCGGACGGAAAGCGGGTGCTGGTGGCCAACGAGGGCGAGCCCAACGACGATTACACCGTCGATCCGGAGGGCTCGGTCAGCATCATCGATCTGCCGCGAAACATTCGAAAGCTCGCTCAGGCCGACGTGCGCACGGCCGATTTCCGAAAATTCAACGACGCGACGCTGGATCCGAGCGTACGGGTGTTCGGTCCGAACGCGAGCGTGGCGCAGGACTTCGAGCCCGAGTACATCACGGTCGACAAGGACTCGAAGATCGCCTGGGTGTCGCTGCAGGAGAACAACGCCGTCGCCGTCCTGGACATCAAGGCCGGTGACTTTACCGCGCTGCATGGTCTCGGCTTCAAAGATCACAGCCTGGCGGGGAACGAGCTGGACGCCAGCGACCGCGACGGCGGGATCAACATCCTCAACTGGCCGGTCAAGGGGATGTATCTCCCGGACGCGATCGCGAGCTACGAGTACCGCGGGCAGACCTATATCGTCAGCGCCAACGAGGGCGACGCGCGCGACTATGACGGCTTCAGCGAGGAGGCGCGAGTCAAGGATCTCGCTCTTGATCCGTCGGTTTTTCCGGATGCGGTTCTCCTGCAGGAGGACGAGACTCTCGGCCGATTGACGGTCACGACCACACGCGGTGTCGATCCGAATACGGGGCTGCACGATGAGATCTACGCGTTCGGAGGTCGTTCCTTCTCGATCTGGAGCGCGGATCTGAAGCAGGTCTACGACAGCGGTGCGGACTTCGAGCGCATCACTGCGGATGCCTATCCGGAATTCTTCAACTCGGACCACGAGGAGAACAAGCTCGACAACCGCAGCGACAACAAGGGCCCCGAGCCCGAGGGCGTGACCGTCGCCAAGCTCTGGGGCCGCACCTATGCCTTCATCGGCCTGGAGCGCATCGGCGGCGTCATGGTCTACGATGTGACCAATCCCTATGCACCGAGCTTCGTTCAGTATCTCAACAACCGTGACTTCGGTGCCGAGCCGGGCACGCCGCAGGCGGGCGATCTGGGTGCCGAGGGGCTAACGGTGATCGAGGCGTCGAAGAGTCCGATCCGCGGGGTGCCCTTGTTGGTCGTCGCCAACGAGGTGAGCGGCACGACCACCCTGTTCCGCATCGAGCGGATCCGGCGCTAAGACGTCGGGGCTTTTGCCTCGGCCTTAAGGACTGCGGTGATCGTCGCAGGCGACGCTCACCGCATCGATCCGCGCATCAGGGCTCCGCGCCCTGCTTGCGATCCTCGTCGGTCGGGATGGGTCGGCTCCGGATGGGTCGGTCGGAATCGTGCAGCTCCCCCATTCCGGCTGCGCCACTGCGCCTGCGATCAGAAACCCCACCAACGCCAGGAGCGGCACCGGCCACCACGCCAGGCGTGCGCGCACCACCACCCGTTCTACGCGGGCTTCGATCCGGCGTTCGAATACGGTGGCAGCGCCGAGTGGCACAAGGACGACAACCAGTGCAGGCCAGACATCGGCAGGTGTCAACGCCGCCGACAAGTCCCCGCCGAGCATCGGCCACAGTCGGTTTGAGGCTTATGGTTGGGTCTTCTCGGCTTGGTTGACGGAAGGCCGGCCGACGGCGAGATCGGCGCGGCGGGAAAAGAAGGCGTACATGGTGGGCACCACGATCAACGTCAGCAGGGTCGAAGAGGCGAGCCCGCCGACCACCACGGTCGCGAGCGGGCGCTGCACCTCCGAGCCCACCCCGGTGGCGTAGAGCAACGGCGCCAGTCCGAGCACCGTGGTCAGCGCCGTCATCAGCACCGGGCGCAGCCGGGATCGGGCGCCGTCCAGGACGGCGGTGCGCGGATCCTGGCCGCCGACCCGGTTCTGGTTGATGGCATTGACCATGACCACGCCGTTGAGCACGGCGATGCCGAACACGGCGATGAAACCGATGGAGCCCGGCACCGAGAGATAGATGCCGGAGACCCACAGCGCGAAGACGCCGCCGATCAGCGCGAGCGGCACGTTGAGCATGATCAGCAGCGCCTGGCCGACGGAGTGGAAGGCAAAGTAGAGCAACAGGAAGATCAGCCCGAGCGACAGCGGCACCACGATCATCAACCGCTGCTGAGCGCGCTGCTGATTCTCGAACTGGCCGCCGAAGACGACGCTGTAGCCGGCCGGCAGGTCGATCTCCTCGGCGATGCGCCGGTCGATCTCGGCGACCAGGCCACCCATGTCGCGCCCGACGACATTGGCCTCGATCACCACCCGGCGCTGCACGTCGTCGCGGCGGATCTGCGGCGGGTGAGTGCGGTCAGCGATTTTGATGGTTTCGCGATCAAGTTGCGTGATAGGGGTCGGCGAAGCGCTCCCCCGGTCTCGCGCGGCCGGGGTGTGGGC
>NZ_FNNZ01000039.1 GCF_900106925.1 Thiocapsa roseopersicina | reverse complement strand
TGTTGTTCAAGCACCCCGAGGGAGGCCCACCGCTCTCCCTCATACAAGTTGACGATTTAAGAGGAAAAACCCATCAGGGAAGGTGGCCGTACTCAGCCGTCGAGGTTGTCGCCCCAGGCGCCAGATACCAGTGCCTGAACGTCGTTGAAGCACTGCGCCTGCCAGGTGTGCACCTTCTGGACCCAGTAATAGCCCTGGACCTCATAACCGGTCAGTGGGTCAGGAGGAGCCGCGGCCGGCACCAGCGGTGACGGTGTTTCCGGTGTGCCGCAGAGAAGACTCCCGACCTCGCCACCAACCATGATCGTCGGTACCGACAGGTTCTGGGCGGCGGTCTCCTCGCCGGTGCCGCCGGGCGGTCCCGGAATACCGCCCTTCGCAGCGAATCCGACGCCGCTGTACGCGAGCATGCCCGTCAGGGCAACTGCGGTTGTGAAAGCAAAGGTTCGTTTCATGAGAAGTTCTCCGCTCTCCCGATCATTCCTGAACCGCAGCGGATCGCCTCTGAGGGCAAAGGCGGCTTCGGTACTGAACCTGGAGCCGCTGCGGCAGCCTTGGAGGTAAGCACCCGAGACGCTGGAACCTGTGTTCCACGCGGCTCGCCTGACGAGCCGGCGGAGTGCTTGCCACTTCCACTCTAAGATTGGCACGCGTACGTAAGCCCCAGCGCAACTTGCGGTAAAGCGCGTGTAATTTTTCTGTAAGGCTATGTAAAGACGAGGTTCGCACGGGTGGTACCGCCGCTTCATGCCGGCGGAATCGCGGGGAC
This sequence comes from Thiocapsa roseopersicina, assembly GCF_900106925.1. GTDB lineage: Bacteria > Pseudomonadota > Gammaproteobacteria > Chromatiales > Chromatiaceae > Thiocapsa > Thiocapsa roseopersicina. The sequence continues at coordinate 25,724 of NZ_FNNZ01000039.1, read as the reverse complement.
AGTCCGGGGTGACGCTTCGGGCCGCTCAGGGTCGGCTGTTGCACTGCCGCAGCCTGTAAGCGGCGACTCTCTTTTCGCCCAGCAAGGACCCGCGGGGCGGCGCGCTTGTCCGGGACTGCCGCCGCGCCGGCGGGCAAGTGGTGCGAGCTACGACGTCTTGGCGGAGAGCATGGCCTGAACGGCCTGCTGAAGCTGCTCCTTGGAGTAGGGCTTCTTGAGCAACGGGAGCGGTTCGCCGCCAAGACCTTCCGGGGCCGGGGGGTACTGGGGAAATCCGCTGGTGAGCAGCACCTTGAGCCCGGGGCGCTTCAGCCGCGCCCACTGCCCCAGGGTGCGCCCGTCGATCTCGCCGGGCATGCGTACGTCGGTGAACAGCAGGTCGATGCAGGCATCCTCTTCGAGCAAACGGGCCGCGGCGGCCGCATTCTCGGCCTCGAGCACCCGATAGCCCAGCTCGGACAGCGTGCCTCGAGCGAGCCGGCGTATCCGTCGCTCGTCATCCACCACCAGGACCGTCAAGGAGCCCTTGGATGCAGCTTCTGGGATGGGTCCGCGAGGGGTGTCGCTCGCGGCCGGGGCGGCCTCCGGCAGGAAGAGCGAAACGGTGGTGCCCTGGCCGGGGGCGCTGCGGATGCTGAGGTCGCCGCCGGATTGCTGGGCGAACCCCAGCGCGGTGCTCAAGCCGAGCCCGGTACCCTTTCCCATCGGCTTGGTCGAATAGAAGGGCTCCACAGCACGGAACAGCGACTCGGGCGACATGCCGACTCCCGTGTCGGTGATGCTGACGACCGCGTAGCTGCCGGGCGACAGACCCGGGTGCGACGCCGACTCGGCGGGCCCGATCCACTGCCGCCTCGACGCGATCGTCAGGGTGCCGCCGTCCGGCATCGCGTCTCGGGCGTTGATGGCCAGGTTGAGCAGCGTATTCTCGAGCTGTTGCCGGTCCACATGCACGGTCAGCGGCCCGGCGCCCCGTTGAACCACCACCTGGATGTCCTCGCCGCTGACCCGGCGCAGGAAGCGGCCGGTATGCTCGAGGAAGAGGTCGAGGTCCATCCGCTTGGGCTCCAGCGGCTGCCTGCGTGAGAATGCCAGCAGGCGGCGGGTCAGTCCGGCCCCGTCGCGCGCCGCGGAGGTGGCGTCATCGAGAAGCTCGTCGATCTCCGGGTCCGCCGTGGTGTCCAGCTTCTCGTCGAGTAGGTGCAGATTGGTCAGGATGATGGTCAGCAGGTTGTTGAAGTCGTGCGCGATGGCCCCGGTGAGCTGGCCGACCACCTCCATCTTCTGTGATTGCAACAGCTGGGCGTCCCGTGCCTTGCGCTCCGTGATGTCGGTGAAGGTGACTACCGTGCCCACGAGGTCCCCGTCCCTCGACATTGGGTAGGAGCTGTATTGCGCCGGGAAGCGGGTGCCGTCTGCGCGCCAGAGCGTCTCGTCTTCCAGGCGCACTGCCTCGTTGTGGCAGCAGGCACGAAGAATCGGGCAGTCCTCGCGGGGTAGAGGCGTGCCGTCGCGGCAGCTGTGGTGAATCAGCGAGTGCATGTCCTGCCCGAGCAGAGACTGCTCGTTGCGGTAGCCCAGCATCCGCAGGGCGGCGCGGTTGACGAAGGTGCAAGTGCCGCCGACGCCCATGCCGAAGATCCCTTCACCGGTCGATGCCAGTATCAGCGCCAGCTCGTCCTCGCGCCGGCGCAGATTCAGCTCGGCCGTGACGTCGAGCGCCGAGACCGGGACGCTTCGATGGGCCTCGCTTGCGCTCGGGACCATCATGGACAGGTTGACGATGAGGTCCCTGCCGTCCAGCGTTTTCACTGAGACGGTATGGTTCAGCAAAGCCTCGCAGCCGTCCCACATGGCCTGGAGATTGTCGGCCGAGAGATCGAGGATCGCCGGGATAGAGCTCCGCTCGAACCAGGCGTTGAACCGCCTGCCCGAGCGCGCGCCGAACAGGGCCAGCGCTGCGGCGTTCGCCTCCTTGATGCGGACCCGCCCGAGCAGCTGCCGCAGCACGTGCGGGTGGTCGGCGAGGTGGCGCTTCAGATCCTTCACGCCGGATCTGCGGAGCTCTTGCAGCGCCTCGCCGACACCGGAGATATCCTGCTCCCAGATCGGGACCGGAGCCCCCCGGAAGATGAGCTGGTAACGCTGCTCGGTTTCGTTGAGGTGCCTGACGATCGGGTCGGTGAGGCGCACGAACAGCACCGTTCCCACGGTGATGAGTACCGAGGCCAGTCCGATCACCATGACCGCGCCGTGCAGGAAGGGTGCGCGGATCTCGGCGAGGTCGATCTTAGCGACGACACCGGCATTGAGCTGCGGTACCGGGTGGTAGGCGGCCAGGACGGTTTCCCCCCGGTAGTCGAGGGCGATCATGGACCCCGAGTCGCCGGAGAGCGCCCGGCGCATGGGCTCGGCGAGGCTGGAATCGAATGGGACCGGCGCGACCTGCTTGTTCGCAACGCGGCCATGGGTGACCAGAAAGACAATATCCTCGCCGCGCAACTGGGCGACCACGATCTCGCCGATCTGGCCCTCGACGGGGTCGTGATCGAAGGCGCTTGCGATCTGGGACAGGGTCGCGGTCTCGGACGCGTCCGATTCGCCGCTGGTGTGCGTCTGATCGAACCGCGCGACCGCGTTCAGGATCTTGGCCTGATCCTCGGCGGTCTGAATGAGGTGAGACCGCTCCTGCTCGAACGCGGTGCTATACAACACTGTGATTGCAACCGCGGTGCTGACCGCGACCGCGACCACCATCACCACGACCAGCCAGAGGATTCGCTTGCTTTCCGACACCTATCGCCTCGCCCGACCTTGTTTCGCGTTGGCAGGAGATGCACGATGAGTCGGCGCTTCCGCGGCACCTGCACTGCGTCTCCTGGATTCAGGATAGTCGGTCCCCGCTTCGGATAGCGGGGCGCGGAGCTCACCCTTCCTCCCGGGTGCCCGAGCAAGGATTCCGAGACGCCCGACAATGACAGGGGTGCCGGCGCAATCTCGCGCCGAGCCCCGTGGTTGCTCGGGCAATCGTTCAGCGTGCTATCCTCGCCCGGTCGAAAACCCCCTCATTCAGGGAATGTAATCCATAGATGCCTGGACCGGTCAGTATCCTGATCGTTGATGATGATCCGAGGTTGTGCCGCGCACTCGTCCGCTATTTCGCCCGGGAGGGCTATGCGGTGCGTACGGCCACCAGCGGAGCGCAGATGCGCGAGCGCCTTGCGGCCGAAAGGCCGGACCTGGTCATCCTCGACCTGAAGCTGCCGGACGAGGACGGGTTCAGCTTGGCGCGCGAGCTTCGATCGACCACGGACGTCGCGATCGTCATCCTGACTGGCAAGGCCGAAACCACGGACAAGGTCGTGGGACTCGAGCTCGGGGCCGACGATTACGTCACCAAGCCGTTCATCGAGCGTGAGCTCCTGGCACGGGTACGTAGCGTGCTTCGCCGCACGTCCGCAGGCGGGCAGGGTAGACGAGCCGCGGCGGCCGGCTCCGTCGCGTGCTTTGACGGCTGGCGTTTCGACCTCGCTACTTACGAGCTGACCTCGCCAGCCGGGGACCCGGTCGCTTTGACGCCTCACGAGTTTCAACTGCTTTCCACCTTCGTTAGGCACGGTAACCGCGTCCTCTCCCGCGACGCCATCCTGGAGCTGGTGGCGGGCCGCGATTGGTCGCCGGATGACCGAAGCGTCGACGTGCTCGTCGGCAAATTGCGCAAGAAGCTTGGGACCGACCACCAAGACCCGCGGTTGATCGAGACCGTCCGAAGCGTCGGCTACAAGCTGACGGCCAAGGTGTCCTTCGAGTGACGGACTGCTGGGAAATCTGCCCCTTGTCACACGACCGCGGAGATAAGAGTCGGATGAGACCGGTTATCTTCAATCCTTGTCAGCTGACTCGCGAGCGTCCGCAGCGCTTGAGTCACCGGTCATACCGTGGGATGCCGCTGTCGAGTGGTGTGTGCGAATCTCTTCGCTGAGCTGATGGACGGCCATCGCGTAGAGGTTGCTGTGGTTGTAACGGGTGATGGCGTAGAAGTTGTCCAATCCAACCCAGTATTCGTCCTCGCCGGCGTCGAGCCGGATCAGGCTCGCGGGGATGTCGGCCGGCAGGGGCTCGCCCCACTCGACACCCGCTGCGCGTAGGTTGCCCGCGGTCGTGTCGGGTGGGGTGGGGGTCTTCTCGACCAACGTGATCCCGGCCGGAATGCCGGAGCGCGGCGCCGCAGCAAAGGCGACGGGCTCCCCTGGGCGCCAACCGTGCTGTTTGAAATAGTTGGCGACACTCGCGATGACGTCCGCGTTGCTGCCCCACAGGTCGCGCCGACCATCCCCGTCGAAGTCGAGCGCATAGTTGCGATAGCTCGACGAGATGAACTGCGGCTTGCCCATTGCCCCTGCGTAGGAGCCCACGGCCCGGAGCGGATCCAGCTGCTCGTCGCGACTGAGCAAGAGAAATGCCTCAAGCTCGCGACGGAAGAAGTCGGCGCGTCTGGGATACGCGAACCCGAGCGTGGTCAGCGCATCGATCACCCGATGCTTGCCTACATTGGCCCCGTAGTTCGTCTCGACCCCGATGATGGCGACGATGATCTGAGGGGCGACGCCGAAGTCGGTCTCGGCGCGCGCGAGCAGCTCGGCGTTGTCGTGCCGGAAGGCCACACCGCCGGCGATCCGCTCGGGCGTGACGAACAGCGCCCGATAGTCGCGCCAAGGCTTGGCCTCGTAAGGACGATCCATGGCGTCGACGATGGCCTGACTGAAGCGGGCATCCGCCAGCACGCCCTGCAGCTCGGCCGAATCGAATCCATGCCGCTCGACCATCTCGCGCGCGAACACATCGGCCTCCGCGGCATAGCTGGCCGGCTCGGCGTGCAGGTGCGACGCGACGAGCGCCGCACATCCTACGAAGAAAAATCGACGAGCGACGGGCATGGAACGCACCTCGTTGAGTGGTTTTGACGTTGCTCCGGACGCGTCGCAGGCGCCGGGCCGCGTCCGAGACTCCCCACGTCATCGCACGCGTCACCCGCGCGAGCGTATACGATGGGTATGGACCCCCATGATGATGCCGAATCCGGCCATTAGGGTCACCATCGAGGTCCCGCCGTAGCTGATCAAGGGCAGCGGAACACCGACGACCGGCAGCAAGCCGGTGACCATGCCGGTGTTGACGAAGACATAGACGAAAAACACCAGGGTCAGAGCGCCGGCCAACAGACGCCCGAAGCGATCCTGCGCCCCCGCGGCGATGACCAGACCGCGCAGGATGATGAAGAGATAAAGGGCGAGCAGGGCCAGGATCCCGGTAAACCCGAATTCCTCGCCGATGACCGCGAAGATGAAGTCGGTATTGCGCTCGGGCAGGAATTCCAAGTGCGACTGGGTGCCGTTCAACCAGCCCTTGCCGTCGATCCCGCCCGAGCCGATCGCAATCTTGGACTGGATGATGTGATACCCGGACCCGAGGGGGTCGGACTCCGGATTCAGGAAGGTCAGAACGCGGTCGCGCTGATAGTCGTGCAGTCCGATCCAGACGAGCGGGGTCACGGCGGCGACGACGGCCGCGAGCGCGAGGATCATGCCCCACCCCATGCCGGCGATAAAGAGCACCGTCACGCCCGCGCTGGCGACCAACAGCGAGGTCCCCAGATCCGGTTGCTTGGCAATCAGCACGACCGGGATCAGGGTCAGTACCGCCGAAAGGACCACCCACAAGAGCCTCGGCGGCAAGGCACGGGCGCTGAGCAGCCAGGCGAGCATCATGGGCACCGCGAGCTTCAGAAGCTCCGAGGGCTGAAAGCGAACGACGCCGAAATCCAACCAGCGCTGCGCACCCTTGCCGATGTCTCCGAACAGAAGCACTGCAATCAGCATCGCCACCCCGACCCCGTAGAGCAGCGGCGACCAGCTGCGCAGCCGCGCCGGGGGGATCTGTGCGACCGCGATCATCAGGGCGAAGGCGATTCCGAGTCGAATCAACTGCCGCTCGACCGCGGCGGGATCCTGATCGCTTGCGCTGAAGAGCACCATCAGGCCGAAACCGCACAGCGCCAGCAGGGCCACCAGCAGCGGGGCATCCAGGTGAATCCGTTGCCAGAGACCGGGCTGCCCGGTGTCCAAGGCATCGTCCGGGAAATAGTTGCTCGATCTAATCGCCACGCTCGCCTCCGACATCGGTCAGGACGGTTGCGCCGCCCAGGTAGGCATCCATGATGCGACGAGCCACAGGCGCCGCGGTGGCGCCGCCACCGCCGCCGTTCTCGACGATGACCGCGATCGCGATACGCGGATCATCGACCGGCGCGAAGGCGACGAACAAGGCGTGGTCCTTGAGGTGTTTGGGGAGCGTCGCCGCGTTGTAGCGTTGGTTCTGACCGAGGCTGAAGACCTGCGAGGTCCCGGTCTTGCCGGCGATGCGGTACTCGGTGCTGCGGATGCGCCGGGCGGTGCCGGATTCCACGACCTTGGCCATGGCCTCGATGATCTGGTCCCATTGCTGTTTGTCGCCGAGCTCGATGGTGTGCGAGACCATCGGCAGCTGCTCGGCCGCGGGCGCTCCCGGGGTCTGTGCCGCGCGCGCCACCTGCGGACGAATCACCTTGCCGTGATTGGCGACTGCCGCCGTGGCGACGGCCAGTTGCAGCGGGGTCGCCAGGAAGGACCCCTGCCCGATGCCCACGATCAGTGTCTCGCCCGGATACCAAGCCTGTTTGCGGACCCGTTGTTTCCATTCGCGCGTCGGCATGAGCCCGCCCAGCTCGCCGGCGACATCGATCCCGGTCAGGGTGCCGAAGCCGAAGTCCGAGAGAAAGCCCGAGAGTCGGTCGATCCCCATGCGGTTGGCGAGATCGTAGAAATAGACGTCGCAGGACTGCACCAACGCTTGTTCGAGGTTCAATGCCCCGTGACCGCCGCGGCGCCAGCAGCGAAACCGATGGGAATGTCCGGGCAGACTGAATGCACCCGAGCAATAGGTCGCGCGTCGCGAGGTCGTTACCCCCGAAGCAAGGCCGGCGAGGGCGACGAACTGCTTGATGGTCGAACCCGGCGGATACTGTCCGCGCACCGCTCGGTTGTAGAGCGGCTTGTCCGGCGAGCTCAGCAGGGCCTGATAATCGGTTTGGCTGATCCCTTCCACGAACAGATTGGGGTCGAAGCTCGGGTTGCTCACGAGGGCCAAGACGCCGCCGTTGCGCGGATCGATGGCAACAACGGCCCCGCGCTCCTCGCCGAGCGCCTCCTTTGCCACCTGCTGCAGGCCGATGTCCAGGTACAGATGGAGATCCTTCCCAGACACGGGCGGTTGGCTCTCGAGTGTGCGGATCACCCGGCCGCGGGCGTTGACCTCCACCTGCTGGTAGCCGACCTGACCGTGCAGCAGCGCCTCGTGGGCCTTCTCCAGGCCGCCCTTGCCGATGAAGTGGCTCCCCGCATAGTTGCTCTTGTCGATGCGGTCGAGCTCCTGCTCGTTGATCCGCCCGACGTACCCGAGCACGTGGGCCGTGTACTCGCCGAGCGGATAGGTGCGAACCAGCTCCGCGCGAATGTCCACACCGGGGAAGCGGTGCCCGTCGACCGCGAATCGCGCGACCTCGGTCGGGGTGAGATTCAGCCTGATCGGTACGCCCTGGAACCGCACGCGCTGTCGCTTCTGGCGCTCGAAACGCGCGCGATCCTGCGGCGCGATCCCGATCAATCGGGACAGCTTATCGATCGTGGCATCCAGATCGCCCACCTTCTCGATGGTGATCTCCAGAGAGAAGGACGGGTGGTTGTCGGCGAGCAGCACGCCCTTGGCGTCGTAGATGAGTCCGCGTGCCGGCGGCAGGGGCTGGACCTTGACCCGATTGTCGCGGGACAGCACCGTGAAATGGTCGTGCTGATCGACCTGCAGGTGCATCAGGCGCACCACGACGAGCGACAAAGCGGCAGTCGCCAGCAGACCGGCAATCAGCGCCCGGATCGACACCAAGCGGCCCTCGCGTTTACGGTCTTCCAGATTCGCTTCGAGCATTAAACCGCGCCCGGGGTAACGGTCGGAGTCGGGAGGTGGACCGTGCCTTTGCGGGTCCCTTCGGCCTTCGAGTCGGCGCGGTTTAAGGATATGAATTTCAAGATTCTAGACCGCGTTTGCTGAAACGGGCGTCGGTGCGAGATGGGTGCATGCTGTGCCGAGCGAGGTCTAGTCTAGACCAAACCGACGCGGCGCCCGAGGTCGCTCAGGATCACGAACAGCCATGGCCAGAGCAGGAGACCGAGCAGCGTCGGTACCCAATATATCGGAAACGGCATCGGCTGACCGGTCGCCGCAAGGACCCACAGGTTGAGCAGCCGCTCCACCAGCAGCAACACCCACACGAAGAGTGCCTGCTGCCACAAGGGGAAGAGACGGATCCGTCGATGAAGCTCGCCTGCCGCATAAGCGATGAGCGAGAGCCCCAATGCATGCTGTCCGAATAATGACCCCGAGGCCACATCCAACGCCAACCCCGTGGCAAAGGCCGAAAAGACGCCGAAGCGTTCCGGAACGTTCAGGCACCAAAAGAGCGTCACGAGCGCGACCCAGGGCGGTCTGAAGGCATCCACCCCGACAGGCATTGGCAAGATCTCGAGGAGCAGGGCGATCAGGAGACTGGCGAGGATCAGCCAGCCACCGCGCGGCGGGGCATCGGTCATTGCGAAGCGCCTTCGCTCGTCTCGGTGTCCGTCAATGCCTGCTGTTGCATCTGCGGATCGAGGGTCCAGACCATCAGGACCTCGCGGCTGCGGTCGAGCCGGGCGGTCGGCTCGGCCAGCACGGTGGTGAAGGGATTATCGGGATCCTGGCGCACCGTGGTGACCCGCGCGACCGGATAGCCCGGCGGAAAGCGCTCGCCCATCCCGGATGTCACCAACAGATCGCCCTCGCGGATGTCGGCGTTCTTGGGGATATAGAGCAGCTCGAGCCCCTGCCCGATGCCGGACCCGGCGGCAATGCTGCGCAGACCGTTGCGATTGACCTCCACCGGGAGCGAATGATCCGAGTCGGTGATCAGCAGCACGATCGATGAGAAGGGATTGGTACGGATCACCTGCCCCATCACGGCATTGGCATCCAACACCGGCTGCCCGACGAAGACGCCCGAGCTCGTCCCCTTGTTCACCATCACCTGTTGACGCGAGGGCGTGAGATCCACAGCGAGGATCTCCGCGATCAGCACCCGCTCGCCGATGTTGAAGGAGGAGCCGAGCAGGTCGCGCAGGCGCATGTTCTCGGCCTCGAGCGACTCGAACTGCTGCAGCCTGGCCTTCAGCAACAGGTTTTCACGACTGAGCGCCGTATTCATCGTCCGCAGCTGCGCCGCGTCCGTCAGCCGCTCCTGCGTGGAGCGGATGAGTGCGGACGGCACGTTCACGGCCAAGTGCAGCGGATAAGCCAAGACCGACAGCAGCGAGCGCACGCGCTCGAGGTGGTCGAACCGATGGTCGGCGATGATGAGGCCCAGCGCGCACACCACAGCCAGGATCACCCGGAGGGTCGGCGACGGTCCGCGAAGGAATAGCGGTTTGATGGGATCACTCGGTCGTAAAGAGATCGATTCCTCGCGCGTCGATCATCTCCAGCGCCTTGCCGCCGCCGCGCGCCACACAGGTCAGAGGATCCTCGGCTACGACCACCGGCAGACCCGTTTCCTCTTCGATCAGGCGGTCGAAATCACGCAGCAGCGATCCGCCGCCGGTCAGCACGATGCCGCGCTCGGCCACGTCCGAGCCCAGCTCGGGCGGTGTTTGCTCCAGGGCCATCTTCACCGAGCCGACGATCGCCGCCAGCGGCTCCTGCAGGGCTTCGAGGATCTCGTTGCTGTTGAGCGTGAAGCTGCGCGGGATGCCCTCGGCGAGATTGCGCCCGCGCACCTCGATCTCCAGCACCTCGTTGCCCGGGAAGGCCGAGCCGATGCTGTGCTTGATCCGCTCGGCGGTGGCCTCGCCGATGAGGGTGCCGTAGTTGCGCCGGACGTAATTGATGATGGCGTCGTCGAAGGTGTCGCCGCCGACCCGGATCGATGCCGAGTAGACGATGCCGTTGAGCGAGATGATCGCCACCTCGGAGGTGCCCCCGCCGATGTCGATCACCATGCAGCCGCGCGGCTCGTGGACCGCGAGCCCGGCGCCGATCGCAGCGGACATGGGTTCTTCGATCAAAAAGACCTCGCGCGCCCCGGCACCGGCCGCCGACTCCTTGATGGCGCGACGCTCGACCTGGGTCGAGCCGCAGGGCACGCAGATGAGCACGCGCGGGCTGGGGCGGATGAGACGCGACTGATGCACCTTATGAATAAAGTACTGGAGCATCTTCTCGGTGATGGTGAAATCCGCGATCACGCCGTCCTTGAGCGGGCGAATCGCCGTAATGCTTTGCGGCGTTCGACCGAGCATCAGCTTGGCCTCCTCGCCGACGGCGACGACCGTCTTGCCCCCGCCCTTGCGCTCGTGACGGATCGCAACCACCGACGGCTCGTTGAGGACGATCCCCTGGTCACGCGCAAAGATGAGCGTGTTGGCCGTACCCAAATCGATCGAGAGATCGTTCGAGAAGATTCCACGAAGACTTCTGAAGAACATCAGGTGCGTACCTTGCGGGGGAAAGAGGAGATCGCCGGCTCTCCCGCGGGCATCCTGGATCAGGATCCTCCGGGAAATCCATCGGAAAACGGCGAGCTAATCTAACAACGCAAGGGAGGATCGGCAAGGCGGGTGTTCCCGCCGTGCATCCCGGCGACACGCTGCGCGTTTAGCGGGGATGACAAGACCGCTCCGCTAGCTTTTCGGCGGGACGTACCCCTGGGGCATCTCGGCGCCTTCGCCGAAGAAATATTTATCCATCTGCTCTTCGAGAAACTTGCGCGATTTGGGGTCCATCGGGCTCAAGCGATTCTCGTTGATCAGCATGGTCTGGTGGCGAAGCCAGTCCTGCCAGGCCTGCTTGGATACGTTGGCGTGGATGCGTTTGCCGAGCTCGCCCGGATAGGGCGCCCGGTCCAGGCCCTCGGCCTCGCGGCCGAGCTTGACGCAGTGAACCATGTGGGTCATGAGACGTCTCCGTGTTGTTGCGCGCGAACGGGCGGTTGCGCTCGGCCGGCTTGAAAGTGGTCCAGGATGCCTTTCACTGGCGCGGGTGTCCCGAGAGCGGCGAGATCGGCCCGGTTCAGCCAGCGGCGATCCGCGTCGTCGGCAACGCGAGCGGGTAGGGTGTCGAGCTGCACGAGCGCGATCCGGATATCCAGACTGAAGTGGGAGAAGGTGTGACGGCGTGCCCCGATCATTTCAACCCGCGCGGGCGGAACGCCGAGGTGCGAAAGACACCAATCACCCGGATCGGCGCCCGGCGCGATCTCGGGCAGACTCCAGAGTCCGCCCCAAATGCCGCTCTTGGGCCGACGCTCCAGCAGGATCTCGCCGGCCGGATCGACGAGCAGGAGCATCAGGGTCTCGCGCTCCGGCGTGCTTCGGCGCGGACGGGGTGTCGGGAGCTCGCTCTGCCGGCCCGAGCGACGCGCCACGCACCGTTCGGACAGCGGACAGCGCTCGCAGGCCGGGGCACGGCGGGTGCACAGCGTGGCGCCCAGATCCATCATGCCCTGGTTGTAGGCGCCGACCCGGCGCGCCGGCGTGAGTCGTTCGGCCAGCGTCCAGAGCCGCTCGAGGACAGCGCCTTGTCCGGGCCAACCCTCGACGCCGAAGGCACGCGCAAGCACCCGCTTCACGTTGCCGTCGAGGATCGGGTGGGGTTGATCCAGAGCGAGCGAGAGCACCGCACCAGCCGTGGAGCGGCCGATGCCGGGGAGCGCCAGCAAGTGCTCGATCGTCGCGGGGAACACACCGCCGTGCAGATCCCGGATCAGGCAGGCGGCACGGTGGAGATTGCGGGCACGGGCGTAGTAGCCGAGCCCGGACCAGAGGGCCATCAGACGATCCTCCGACGCCTCCGCGAGGTCCGCCACCGTCGGGAACTGCGCGACGAAATGCTCGAAATAGGGGATCACGACCGCGACCTGCGTCTGCTGGAGCATGATCTCCGAGACCCAGACCCGGTAAGGCGTCGGGTCGCGTTGCCAGGGCAGATCCTTGCGCCCGTGCCGATCGAACCAGCCGAGCACGGCCTCGCTGAACCACTCCGAGGTGTCCGTCCTCATGGTCTCGCCTCATCCTCGGTGAGACGACACGGGCTTGCCGCGATCACAATCCGGTCTCTGCGCGCGGCTGTCCGCAGTTCCAGCAGAGGTCGAAATCGCCGTCCACCGATTCCCCGCACGCGCTGCAGTGCCAAGTCACGGTGTTGCTCGGGCGTCGCGCATCGGCCTGAAAGCGACCAAGCAGCTCGCGTCCACGTTCCAGATCCTCGTCTTCCACGACCCAGAGCGTAGGACCGATGTCGGCGGGAAGACCGCCCGCGGCACCCGAGAGAAAATCGCCCAGGATCACGGCCTCGACGAGATGCCGATCCAAAAAGTCCAACAGGAGTTGGGCCTCGATGCGATCTCGGGCCTGATAGAGGCGTTGCATGTGGCCTACCGAAACGCCGTCGACGTCGCGGCAGCGGGGTGCGGAGCGGGGGAAGATGGAGCGGGTGATGGGAATCGAACCCACGCTATCAGCTTGGGAAGCTGAAGTTCTACCATTGAACTACACCCGCTTTGAATTACTAGTTTAGGCGCTGCCCGCCGCGCAATCAAGATCGAGAACCGATCCGCCGCCGTCCCGGCCCCAGGCCGACCCCGACCCTATCAGGTATCCATCCCGTACATGTTCTCTATCTCGTCGCGGTAGCGCGTGAAGACCATAGCGCGCTTGACCTTCATGGTCGGCGTCAGCAGACCGTTGTCGATGGACCAGGGCTCGAGTGTCAGGGTCGCGCGTCGGATCTTGGCATACCCCGGAAAATCATGCAGAGCCGAGCGGATCCGCTTGAGGATCAGCTTGTTGAGGTGAGGATCCCGCAGGCTTTCCGGGCGCTCCGGATCCAGACCATGCTCCTGCGCGAGTCCGGGCCAGAGTTCCGCGTTCAACACCAGCAAGGCCGTTAGATAGGAGTGCCCCTCGCCGAGTACAACCACCTGCTCGAACAAAGGGTCCATTGCGATCGCCATCTCGAGGTCGGCGGGCGGGACCTTCTCGCCGTTGGACAGGACCAGAATGTCCTTGAGACGTCCGGTGATGTAGATGTGACCGTGCTCCAGACGCACCTGATCGCCCGTGTGCAGCCAACCGTCATGTGTCAGCACCCGGGCGGTGGCCGCGTGGTTGTTCCAGTAGCCGAGCATGACGTTCTCGCCCTTCACGAGCAGCTCGTCCTCCGCCCCGATGCGCAATTGGAGCCCGCGCAGCGGCACACCGACACTCTCCGGGATATTGTCCTTGAGCGGATTGAAGCTGATGACCGGGCTGGTCTCCGTCAAGCCGTAGCCCTGCAGCAGGGGTAGCCCCAGACCGATGAAGGTGTGCGCGACCGGGGCGGGCAGGGGCGCACCGCCACTCACGGCGACCCGCAGCGCTCCGCCGAGCTTGGCGAGGACGTGATCGGCGACCTTGCGGCGCAGCAACGGCCAGAGCAGCATCAAGGGGTGCCAGCCGCCGCGCCCTTGCTCGCGCAGAAAGGTCCGCCACCCCGCGGCGACGGCGAGCCGAAACAGCCAGCGTGCGGGCGCCGGGCGTGCCTTCAACTGGTCCTGGATGCGCTGGTGGACTCGCTCGAAGACCCGCGGGACGGCGATGATGACGGTGGGGCGAATGCTCTGCATGTCCTCGGCGAGCTGCGCGATCGAGCGCGCAAAGGCGACGGTCGCTCCGGCCATCATCGGCAGATAGTAGCCGCCCGTGCGTTCGAGCATATGGGACAGCGGCAGAAAGGAGAGAAACCGATCCTCCTGATAGCAATCGATCACGGTCAATGCGCCGTGGGCATTGCCCAGGATGTTGCGGTGGCTGAGCATGACGCCCTTGGGACGCCCGGTGGTACCCGAGGTGTAGACGATGGTCGCCAAGGCATCCGGATCGCCGTCACGTTGCACAAGCTCGGGCGCCGTCTCCGGCAGCCAATCCTCGGCGATCACCACGCGCGGATCCGCGGCCGCGATCTCGCGTGCCGCGGGGCTCGACTCCAGGATCACGACGCGTGTCGGAAAGGGCGCATCGCCGAGAACCTCGGCCAACCGCTTCCAACGCCCGGCGTCGTGGATCAGCAGCAGCTTGACCGCCGCATCCTGCAGGATATAGGCCGCGTTCTCCGCCCGGTCGTCCGTGTAGAGCGGCACCGTGACCAGCCCGAGCGACAGCGCCGCCTGATCGAACACCACCCAATCGGGGCAGTTGCGCAGCAGGATGGCGACCCGGTCCCCGCTTTCGGGCGCCTCGCCCGTGAGCGCCTTGTTCCAGCGTGCTACCCGCTCGCTCGTCTCGACCCAGGTCAGCTCGGCCCAGCCCCCGTCGCGCTCGAAATGGCGATAGGCGACCCGTGTCGGCGAACGCCTGACGCGTTGAATAAAGAGCCCGTCCAGGGTCTTGGCGCGGTCGATCGGGATCAGGTCCTCGGACCATCGGCTCACGGGCTATCCTCCTGGTCTCGCCGCCCCTCGCGGCGCGGCGGCGTCTCGATTCTCCGGCACGGGCCCGCGGCTGGGCATCGCTGCGCATGCGTGGGCATGCAAGCAGGGCCGGGTTCTGTTGTTTGCTCTATTGTCACTGTGCAGCGCTTTGCGCACCAGCATCGGCTCGAGGTCGAGGTGCGGCGTGGCGTCGAACGGCGGAACACACCGGGCGAAACCCGAAAATCCTCCGGCGACCGCCACGCCTCTGCTAACCTCTGGGCCAATCGTGACAGCTCATGCCTGCCCCGACCCGGTGACGCGCTGCTTGGGCACACGACCCGGCAAGCCCATCAACCGCCTTGTTTTGCAAATAAATTCTGTTAATATAAGCAAAATCTAATATTTTAGAGGACCGCCATGATGCCCCTCATCCCCTTGATCGTACCGGCACTCGCGGGCCTGACGGCGCTTGCTGCGCTGAATCTTCAAGCCGCCGAGACCGTCGCGCTCGACACAGCACCGGCCGAGTATCAAACCCTGCCGCGCGAATATCGACTGGACGGTATTGTCGAGGCCGTCAATCGAACCACAGTCTCCGCACAGACCACGGGCCAAGTCCAAGAGATCCTGTTCGATGTGGAGGATTTCGTCGAGAAGGACGTGATCGTTGCGCGGTTGAAGGATACCGAGCACCGCGCCCGGGTGGCCCAAGCCGCGGCCGATTTGAGGTCCGCCTCCGCGCGCTTGGAGCAGACGCAGGAGGAGTACACGCGGGTCATCGGTCTGTTCGAGAAGAAGAACGTCTCCGAGTCCGCCATGGATCAGGCGAAGGCGGATCTTGCCGCGGCCGAGGCGGAGCTGGAGTCCGCCACCGCGCGGCTCGAGCAGGCGCAGGAGCAGTTGGAATACACCCAGATCCGCGCCCCCTACTCGGGCATCGTCACCCATCGCCATATCGAGGTCGGCGAGACGGCGAGTCCCGGTCAGCAGGTCATGAGCGGGATCTCGCTCGATCAGCTGCGTGTGATCGTCGACGTTCCCCAGAGCGTCATCCCCTCGGTGCGCGAGGGCGGGACCGCTCGTATCTATCTGAGCCCAGAGGAGATCATCCAGTCGGATCGGGTCACCATCTTCCCGTTCGCGGACATGGGCTCCAACACCTTCACCGTGCGTCTGGATCTGCCGGAAGGCACGAAAGGTCTCTTTCCCGGCATGTTCGTGAAGACCGCCTTCGAGATCGGCGCCAAGCAGGAGTTGACGATCCCGTCGGAGGCCGTCGTGCAGCGCTCCGAGGTCACCGCCGTCTATGTGGTGGACGACGAGGGGCGAGTCGGCTTTCGTCAGATCCGGCTCGGACGTGCCGTCGAGGGCGGCGTCGTCGTGCTCGCCGGGCTCGGCGAAGGCGAGCGGGTCGCACTCGATCCGATCGCCGCGGGCGTCGCCTTGAAGTCGCAGTCGAGCGCCGGCGCCGAGGCGGGACAAGATCATGGCTGAACAGCTCGGCATCTCGGGCAGCATCGCCCGGCGCTTTCAGAACACCGAGATCACCCCGCTGCTGGCCATCGTCGGCCTGCTGCTCGGGTTGTTCGCGATCCTCGTCACGCCGCGCGAGGAAGAGCCGCAGATCAACGTCACCTTCGCGGACATCTTCATCCCCTTTCCGGGCGCCTCGGCGAGCGAGGTCGAGCACCTGGTCGCCGGACCGGCCGAGCAGGTCTTCTCCGAGATCAAGGGGATCGAGCACGTCTTCTCCGTGTCGCGCCCCGGCATGGCCGTGGTGACCGTCCAATACAAGGTCGGCGAAGACAACACGGACGCCGTGGTGCGGCTCTTCAGCAAGGTGCTCGCCAATCAGGATTGGCTGCCGCCGAACCTGGGTGTCGGCACCCCGATCGTCAAACCAAAGGGCATCGACGATGTCCCCATCATCACCGCCACGCTCTGGTCCGAAGACCCCGAGGTGGGCGCCTTCGAGCTGGGGAAGGTCGCCCATGCGCTCGAGCAGGAGATCAAGCGTGTACCCGGCACGCGCGACGTCTACACGGTCGGCGCGCCGTCCCAGGTCGTGCGTGTGCTTTTGGACCCGCAGGCGCTCGCCGGCTACCAAATCGACCTGAGCGACCTGCGCCGTTCACTGCAGGCGGGAAATGTCATCAAAGACAATCTCATGGTGACCGCGGACAACGAGGAGATCCTCGTGCAGGCCGGCACCTTCCTGACCTGTCCCGAAGAGCTCCATCAGCTGGTCGTCGGCCTGCACGGCGGACGGCCCGTCTATCTCAGCGACGTGGCGACCTTGGAGCGCGGCCCCGAGCAGCCTGAGGCTTACGTGCGGATGGGCACAGGAGCGGGCGTGGTCCACACGGATCTCGACCTGTCCGGAAGCACCCCGGCCGTCACCATCGCGGTGGCCAAGCAGGAAGGCATCAACGCCGTCGCGGTCGCCGAGCAGGTCATCGAGCGTTTCGCACAGCTCGAAGGGACCTTCATCCCGGACAACGTCCAGGTCACGGTCACCCGCAACTACGGCGCCACTGCCGACTACAAGGCGCAGAAGCTGATCACCAAGCTGATCTTCGCGACCGCCTCGGTGGTGCTGCTGGTCTGGCTTGCGATCGGCTGGCGCGAGGCGATCATCGTCGGCGCGGCCGTCGTCGTGACCCTGGCCCTGACGCTCTTCGCCTCTTGGGCCTGGGGTTTCACGCTCAACCGGGTCTCGCTGTTCGCGCTCATCTTCTCCATCGGCATCCTGGTCGACGACGCCATCGTGGTCGTGGAAAACATCCACCGACACATGGCGATGAGCAAGGCCAAGCTGCTCGACCTCATGCCCAAGGCGGTCGACGAGGTCGGCGGACCGACCATCCTCGCGACCTTCACCGTCATCGCCGCGCTGCTGCCGATGGCCTTCGTCAGCGGACTGATGGGGCCCTACATGAGCCCGATCCCCATCAACGCCTCGATGGGGATGCTGATCTCGCTGGTCGTCGCCTTCGTCTTCACGCCTTGGATGGCGAACGCCATGCTCGGCAAGCGCCACGCCGCGGGCGCCGGGCACGCACAGCACGGCGACGATCCGGATGCGGCCCATGCGGGCGGGCGTCTCGGCCGCCTGTTCAACGCCGTCATCGGGCCTTTCCTGGTCGGGCGCAAAGGCATCCTCAACCGCTGGCTGCTGCTGGCCGGGATTCTCGTTCTGATCGCGGGCTCGATCTTGCTCGTCACCAGCCGGGTCGTGATCCTCAAGATGCTGCCTTTCGACAACAAGAGCGAGTTCCAGGTCGTGCTCGACATGCCCGAAGGGACCAGCCTGGAGCAAACGGCGCGGGTGCTGGGGGAGATGGGCGATTTTCTGGCGACCGTCGACGAGGTGACCGACTTCCAGATCTATGCCGGCACGGCCGCGCCCATCAACTTCAACGGCCTGGTGCGCCAGTACTATCTGCGCGAGGGCGCGCACCTGGGCGACATCCAAGTCAACCTGGTCGACAGCCACCACCGCGACCGCCAGAGTCACGCGATCGCCGCCGACATGCGCGCGCCGCTGCAGGAGATCGCCTTGCGCCACGGAGGCAACGCCAAGATCGTGGAGATCCCGCCCGGCCCGCCGGTGCTCTCGCCGCTGGTCGCGGAGATCTACGGGTTGGACTACGACGGACAGATCCGCGTCGCCCGCGAGGTCCGCGGGATCTTCGAGTCCACGACGGACATCGTCGATGTCGACGACTCGGTCGAATATCCGTCGCGCAAGCGGGTCGTGGTCGTGGATCGCAGCAAGGCATCGCGCCTGGGCGTGCCCCAGAGTACCGTCGCGCAGGCGCTGTCCACGGTCCTCGACGGCGAGGACATGAGCTATCAGCACTGCCAGAACGTCAAATATGCCGTGCCGATCCGCGTCGAGCTCAGCGAGGCGGACAAGGCCGATCTGGATCAGGTGCTCGCGTTGCGGGTGCTCTCGATGTCCGGTGCACTGGTGCCGCTCTCCGAGATCGTCGAGATCCAGGAGACCGAACGTGCTCACAGTATCTATCACAAGGATCTGATGCCCGTGGTCTATGTCACCGCCGACATGGCCGGCGAGACCGACAGCCCGCTCTACGGGATGTTCGAGATCTCGGATCGGCTCGAGCAGGAGCAAGGCCTGGAGCAGTGGTTCATCCAGCAACCGGCCAACCCCTATGAGTTCAGCCTCAAGTGGGACGGCGAGTGGCAGGTGACCTACGAGACCTTCCGCGACATGGGCATCGCCTACGGGGTCGGATTGCTCCTCATCTATCTGCTGGTGGTCGCCCAGTTCCGCAGCTATCTGGTGCCGCTGGTCATCATGGCGCCGATCCCGCTCACGATCATCGGCATCATGCCCGGCCATGCGCTCTTGGGTGCGCAGTTCACCGCGACCTCCATGATCGGCATGATCGCGCTCGCAGGCATCATCGTGCGCAACTCGATCCTGTTGGTCGACTTCATCAACCAGCAGGTGCGCGAGGGTAAAGGGTTCGAGGAGGCCGTCATCAACTCGGCCGTGGTGCGCGCCAAGCCGATCGCGCTGACCGCCGCCGCGGCCATGGCAGGGGCGCTCTTCATCCTGGATGACCCCATCTTCTCGGGGCTCGCGGTGTCGCTGCTGTTCGGCCTGTTCGTCTCGACCGTCTTGACCCTGGTCGTCATCCCGGTGGTCTATTACGGCGTGATGCGCAAGCGCGTTGAGTGGATCCGTACCGCGACGGGCTAATCCTATCGGAGACCGGGTCGGGATCCGGGGCGTTCTGCCCCGGATCCCGAACTAGTCGACACACCGCTCAATCCCCCGAAGCAGGATCAAGGCCCCGCCGTCGGCCCGCTCGATCCGTAGCCTCAGCTCCGTATAGCCGTTCACCCCGAAGGGCTCGTCGCCGCAGCTGCATCCGCCGACGATTTCGGTATAGAACACCCCGACGGCGATCTCGATCCGTTCGGCATCCGCACGACTCGACAAGAGGGTCACCCCGAGGCTCGCGGGATCGACTAGACCACCCTGTTCGCCCTCAATCGGCAGAACCCCGTCCGGAAGGGCCAGCAGCTCGCGCCTCAAGACCTCGGCAAAGGTGGGTGTTCCGAAGGCGCCGACCGAATCGACGAGATTGAAGGCCGGCCGAGACCTCGCGTCGCGTGACCGACGTTCGACCGACACGGCTCAAGACACCGCCAGGCCGGCAAGATCATCCGGCAGATGGATCCGCAGCCAATCGAGGATCTCGTGGCGAGACCGCGCACCGCTGAAGCGTGCCAGCTCGGCACCGCGATAGAAGAGGATCACGGTCGGGAAGCCGCGCAGCTTGTACTGCCCGGCGAGCTTCATGTTCTCGCCCTCGTCGACCTCGATCTTGGCGAGACGAACTCGCCCGTCGAGATCCGCGACGACCCGCCCCAGGTGCGGCGCCAAGGCATGACAGGGCGCGCACCAGTCGGCCCAGAAGTCCACCAGGACAGGTTGGGCCTCGGACGCGTCGAGGACCTCATGTTGAAAGCCGTCGAGATCGACATCGACGAGATGCGCAGACGGGTCGCCCGGGTTTGTCATGGAGAGCTTATCCTTCTCGTTTTAACCTAGATCCGGCAGTTGAACGGCCCTTGGAGTGCGTCCCGCGCGGTGTCCGGCAAGGCGCGACGAGGCGTCGTAGTGGTTCTACGACAACGAGTCGCAACGCAGCCGGGCGCCGCGCGGGGCGTGCTCCAGGGGTCGTAGCGGCCTTCACCCGGTCGATGAGCCGTCAGATGAGCGCGATCGTTAAAGCCGTCAAGACCTTGCATGGAGCACGAAGCGGTCAACTGCCGGATCTAGTTTTAAGTCTTCGGAGCACCCGCGCAGCTACTCGGTAGGCGCCCAGAGATCGTCCAAGGCGATCGTCACCGCATCGAACGGCGCAACCGACACCTGCAAGCCGCCTACGCACCACGAGATCCCCCGCCATTCGCCGCCATCCAGAGCATAGGCCTCCAGCTTATGCGCCCGGGGGTCGATCAACCAGGCGTAGGCGACCCCGAAGTGCGCGTAGATCGGCATCTTCACCTCGCGATCCTTGCTCTCGGTGGATGGCGAGAGGATCTCGCAGACCCAGTCCGGCACGACGGTGAAGCGATGATCCCGCGGAATCCGCGGCAGTCGACTGCGACGCCAACCGGCCAGGTCGGGAACATCGACTTCGGTGTCGCGGATGAAGTGCAATTCGGGCTCGTCGATGATCCACCAGCCCCCAGGGCCGCCGCGCCCTCTTTGAAACGGTCCGAACAACTCGTAGCCCAACGCCGACGCAGTCACCACGTGTGCACCGTTCGGGCGCGGCTGAGTGTAGAGCTGGCCGTTGAGGATCTCCCCCGTCAACCCTTCGGGCAGGGCTTCAAGCTGTTCGTAGAGTGTCGGGCGGGCCTTCTGGTACGCGGACATGGCTCGGACTCCCGTGAGGGGTTGATTCTTAAAGCATACTCGCCTGACTGAACGTGCGCCGAAACGGCGCAGGCCATCTCGGCGTCGAGTCCTGTCGCAATTCAGCCGCTGCACTGGAGCCATCCGAGCGCCTGAGCTATTGTAACGGCCCTGAGCGCCGGGGTGGTCCCGGCCGCGCCGGAGCCGACCCCGAGGCCATCCCATGCCCGATCGTGACACCAATCGTGCCGCCTTCCCCATCACCCGTATGCGCCGGATGCGTCGCGATGCCTTCTCGCGTCGCATGATGCGCGAGACGACCCTGACCCCGGACGACCTCATCTATCCGGTCTTCGTGCTGGAAGGCACCGGGCAGCGCGAGTCGGTCGCCTCCATGCCGGGGGTCGAGCGTCTGAGCATCGATCTCCTGGTGGAAGACGCGATCGAGGTCCAACGCCTCGGCATCCCGGCCATGGCGCTCTTTCCGGTCACGCCGCCGGAGGTCAAGTCGCTCGACGCACGCGAGGCGTTCAATCCCGACGGGCTGGCTCAACGCGCGGTGCGAGCGCTCAAGGCCGCGGTGCCGGATCTCGGGATCATCACCGACGTCGCACTCGATCCCTTCACCACGCACGGTCAGGACGGTCTGATCGACGAGACCGGCTACGTCATGAACGACGAGACGGTCGAGGTGCTGGTGCGCCAAGCGGTCTCGCACGCCGAGGCCGGTGCCGACATCGTCGCACCCTCGGACATGATGGACGGGCGGATCGGCGCCATCCGCACCGCGCTGGAGGCCGAGGGCCACATCCACACCCGCATCCTCGCCTACTCCGCCAAGTATGCATCCGCCTACTACGGCCCCTTCCGCGACGCCGTCGGCTCGGCGGGCAACCTGGGCTCGGGCAACAAATACAACTACCAGATGGACCCCGCAAACTCGGACGAGGCCCTGCATGAGGTCGCCCTGGACCTGGCCGAGGGCGCCGACATGGTCATGATCAAGCCGGGCATGCCTTATCTGGACATCGTGCGACGCATCAAGGACCAGTTCGGCGCGCCCACCTTCGTCTATCACGTCAGCGGCGAATACGCGATGCTCAAGGCCGCCAGCATGAACGGCTGGCTCGACGAGCGCGCCGTCGTGCTGGAAGCCATGGTCTCGATGAAACGCGCCGGTGCCGACGGCATCCTGACCTATTACGCGAAGGATGTGGCCCGCTGGCTTGGCCGTTAGGATGCCGCAGGCCATGTAAGGGCGACTTTAGTCGCCCGGGCCCGATGGCGGCTCCTCTACCCGAAATCGCAAGAGCGCAGCTCGCTGGAGCCTGATGGCCGGAAGCTCGCAGCCGACAGCTCAAGCCCGACTTACTCCAGAGGTCGCTAGGCCCATGCCGGACCGCTACGCCGTCATCGGCAACCCCATCGCCCACAGCAAATCACCGCTGATCCATGCCGCTTTCGCACGCGCGACCGGCCAGGATCTCGACTACGGGCGCATCCTCGGCGATCCGGATGATTTCCCCGGCGAGGTCCGGCGTTTCCTCGCGAGCGGCGGGCGCGGACTCAACGTCACGGTGCCCTTCAAAGAGGCCGCTTGGGCGCTCGCGGACGAGCGCTCGCAGCGAGCCGAGATCGCGGGCGCGGTCAACACCTTGATTCGGCTCGACGACGGCAGACTCCGCGGCGACAACACCGACGGGGTCGGCCTCGTCCGCGATCTCGCGGACAACCACGGCTTTCGTTTCCCGGGCATGCAGGTCCTGCTGCTCGGAGCCGGCGGTGCGGCGCGCGGCGTGCTGGTGCCACTGCTCGAGAGCGGACTTGTCCGTCTGGTCATCGCCAACCGAACCCCCGGCAAGGCACAACAGCTTGCGAATCTCGGCGCCCCCTTCGGACCCGCTCAGGCGTACGGCTTCGACGCGTTGGATGGCGAACACTTCGACCTCATCATCAACGCCACATCCGCCGGTTTGAGCGACGCCGTCCCGGCCATCCCCGAGGACTGTCTCGCCTCGGGCGGCTGGACCTACGACATGCTCTACGCCGACACGCCGACCGCCTTTCGTCGTTGGGGACAAACACACGGCGCCGCTCGGGCACTCGACGGATTGGGGATGCTCATCGAGCAGGCAGCCGAATCATTTTGGTTATGGCGCGGCGTTCGTCCGGATACCGCAGCCGTCATCGCAATGCTACGACACCCGGAGTAGAGATGATGAAGACCGCCGTGTTGGGCCTGGGTCTGATGGGTTCGGAGATCGCCCTGAGGCTGAAGCGACAGGGGCGGGAGGTCATCTGCTGGAACCGAGGCCAAGCCAATCGCGACGCCGCCGCGCGCCGTGGGCTCGACCTGGCGCTGACACCCGCCGAGGCCGTCGCCGCCTCCGAGCTGGTCATCCTCGTCCTGAGCGATGCGGCCGCAATCACGGGAACCCTTTTCGAGTCGGCCGACCCGCTCAAGTTGCGCGGGCGTGTTCTCATCCAGATGGGCACCATCGCGCCTGCCGAGAGCCGCCAGATCGCCGAACGGGTCACCGCGCTTGGCGGCAACTACCTGGAAGCACCGGTGCTCGGAAGTCTGCCCGAGGCGCGCGAGGGCACCCTGATCCTCATGGCCGGAGGCGACCGAGATCTTTTCGAGCGCTGCCGGCCCCTCCTGCGCGACCTGAGCCGCGACCCACAGTGGATCGGCCCGATCGGGCAAGCCGCGGCCCTTAAGCTCGCCATGAACCAGCTGATCGCGGGGCTCACCGCCAGCTTCGCGGCAAGCCTCGCCTTGGTACGCCGCGAGGGCATCGATGTCGAGCAATTCATGACCCTGCTGCGCGGCAGCGCGCTCCATGCCAAGACCTTCGACAAGAAGCTCGACAAATATCTGAGCCACGATTACGCCGGCGCGAGCTTTCCGCTCAAGCACCTGCTCAAGGACGTGCGCCTTTTTGCACGTGTCGGCGAGGCCGCTGGCTTGGACACGCGAGTGATCTCGGCGATCGAGGCGGTCTGCACCGACGCGGCGGCCGCGGGTCTCGCCGATCAGGACTACTCCGCGCTCTACGAGGTCTTGAGCGTGTCAAAAACCTCGAGGGCGTGACGGGCGGCAGAGCCCCATGAACGCTCGGAGCAACGAGCGCGGAGAATCAGAAACCGCACAAGGCTCGCAGCCACTCGCTCCGACGTTTGGTTGTGCCTCGCAAGGCTCGGCACAACCTACGGCCCGCGGACCGTGCGGGATGCTGTGAGTACAGCGAATCGCGTCCAACACAGCGATCGCGATCCTCTCGACCACATACCACCTTGCAAGGCGTCAAGATCCCCATGGAGCTCCCCTTCACCCACAAACCCGGTCGGCGCGAGCGTCATCTGAGGCGCCGACACGAGAACCCGCTCTTCGCCTGGCCAACGCAAGAGGTCCCGCCCGAGGATCTGCTGGCCGCCCAACAGGCGGATCACGAGGAGATGGAAGCCTTCCGCACGGACTTTCGCGCACTCGTCCAAAAGGCCGTCGAGCTGCCGCCGGATGCCGGCAGCGAGAGCGTGCTGGGTCTCAAGGAGGCGTTGGAGCGGCACTACGAGCAGTCCTTCGGCCTGCCGGAGACCCACACGGACGAACGCACGGCCATCCGCAAGCTCATCGCCCTCATCATGCAGGCCGTCAAGCGTGCAGCGGGCGTCGATCCGCTTGCAAGACAGGAGCTTGCCGACGAGGAAGAGGCCCGCGAGATCCACTTTCGTCTGCTCGAGCAACCGCTGGTGGCCGATCTACTCCACCCCGAGTCGCCGATCGGACCGGACCAGCTCGCCCCGGCCGTCCTCTCGGCGACGCTCGACGAGGTCGCCGCGGTGCTGCAGATCCTCGACCCCGAGCAATGCGCCGAGCTCGCGGATCAGGCCATCCGTCTGCTCGAAGACCGCGCAGCGCAGGGCGTCGATGTGGCGGCGGCGCGCCGGCGTCTCGACCTGATCCTGACGAGTCTCGGGGTGGGAGACGCACCGCGCCACTGAGGCCGGAACACGGCCCCGACGACCGACGCCTCAAACCGCGTCGTCCGATCCCGACAGATTGCTGTAGATTGCAGCCATCTTCCCCGCCTGCACCGCCACCACATGACGCAAGTCGGGCGGGGAGACCACCTCCAGATTGTCCCCCGCCCCGAGCAGCCAGCGCAGCAGCTGACCCGTGGAGGGGACGCGCGCCGACACCCGCAGATCGAACGCGGAACCCTCCGGCTCGTCCTCGAACCACTGGCCGGGTGCGAGCGGGCAGGCGGCCAATACCGTGGCCAGATACCCGCGGACCCGCAGCTCCAGATCGATCAGCTCGCCCTGACCGAAATCCGCCTGACCGCGCGCGATGGCCTGATCCAGGTCGAACCCCGCGGCGGCCCGCGCGGGCGTGTCGCTCGCGACCTCCGCGCGCACCATCCGGTGCAGTGCATAGAGACGCACGGGCGCGTCCTCGTCGTTCTTCAGCGCAAAGAGATAGGGGATCGGGCCGCGCTGAAGGAGCGCCTGCGGATGGATGCGCGCCGGCGCGCACAGGTCTTCGGCGTTGCGATAGACGACATCCAGCGCACGGCCTTGCGCCAAGGCCTCGATAACCGCGCTCAACACCCGGGGATGCAGCTCCACGGGTTGCAGCCGCAGCGTATCCGGCACGATCCGCAGCCGGGTGCGATCCAGCACCGGACCCTCGACCTCGGTCAGCACGCGCTGCCAGAACCGATCGAGCTGGCGTAGGGGCACATACTC
>NZ_FNNZ01000023.1 GCF_900106925.1 Thiocapsa roseopersicina | reverse complement strand
ATCGCGTCGGCTCCTACTGCAGGAAGGAGGTGCTGACCTGGTGCGTGGAGAAGCGCGAGAGCTATTGCTGCTTCAACACCCCGCTCGCGCGGATCCTCAACCAACAGATCCGCCCGCAGCTCGGGCGCGACTGGGGCGAGGCGCAATCACCGGAATGCTCGGGGATCGACATCCGGGATTTCGCGCGGGTCGACTGGACCCGGGTGAATCTCGACGAGTGGCTGGCAATCCTCTACGAGACCGGACACTTCCCGACCCTGGAGACCCTCACCGTCGAGGACTTGACCGGCACGGGCAGCCCCTTGGCCGTGCACGCCACGGGGCGGGCGGACGCGGCGACGCGCACCACGCAACGCAGCGACGGACTCGACAGCGAAGAGGTCCGCAAGGCGGCCGAGTCCGAGCTGTGGCGCGAGACGCTTCCGGCTCTGCCGGCCGAGTAGGCGCCGGTCGGGATCGTTAACCCCGAGATCCTTCGCCGCCGAGTCGTGAATGCGCCCGCTGCCCGCCTCCGCGCGAGCGCTTCGGTATCTTGATGCCGTCCGGAAAAGCCACACCGGTCGATCGTTCACGGAATTCGAACACAGGTCAACGAACGGCCTGCCATCTTCCGCATTATTCGGATCTTACGTATCATATCGAAAAGACAGATCTCGAGGACGCAAGGTTATGGTCACCATTAGCTCCGCCGAATTTCAGAGACACTTCGGCCGTTATCAGGATGTCGCCCTCACGGAGCCGGTCGCGGTCACGCGCAACGGACGCGAGCGGCTGGTGGTCTTGTCGGTGGATGAATACCAACGGCTGAAGAAACGTGACCGTCAGGTCATGCAGCTGGCGGATTTCACCGAGGCCGACCTCCAGGCCATCCGCGCCGTCGAGGCATCACCGCACGCCGCCACCTTCGACGCTGAAGTGACCGGCTAGAACAGTGACATTGCCGGAGCCAATCCCGGGTCTGGTGATTCGCTACGCCTACTTATGGGGGGATGCACACCGACGCGACCAAGAGGAAGGACTCAAGGACCGCCCCTGCGCCGTGATTTTGGTCACGACAAACCAGGAGGGAGAGCGAATCGTCACGGTTCTGCCGGTCACCCACAGTCCGCCGCTAGACCCGTCCCTGGCCGTCGAGCTTCCGCCTGCGACCAAGCGCCGTCTCGCACTGGACAACGAGCGATCCTGGGTGATCTTAACCGAGGCCAACCGATTTACGTGGCCGGGTCCGGATTTGCGCTTCGCGCGCCCCGGCGACTTGGGGAGCGTAGCCTATGGCGAGTTACCCGGGGTTCTGCTCAAGGAGATCAAGACCAAATTGCTGCGAGCACTCGAGGCCCGCCGCGTCGGTCTTGTGCCGCGAACCGAATGAGAATGCCATGACCAAGCGTGTTTCGCTGCTCGCGGCATCCGCCGGTCCCGGCCGACCCTCCATCGGCAACGCCGCTACCGGAGTTGGAAGCAGCTCGACGCCATGATGCAGGACCAGTGAAAGGATTCCGGCAGCCGGGTCGATGAAGACGCCGATCCGACAAGAGCGAGCCGGTCGCATGCGCAGGTCGTTCAACGCCCGTCCGGCGTGGCCGCGCATTCTCCTCCTGGCCCTTCTCCTGCCGGCTTCGAACGCGCTCGCCGCGGACTGGACGCCTGCCGGTGAGTCGCAGCGGCAGGACAACAGCGCGGACCTCGCCTACGCCAAGCGCACCGCGGTGCGCCCGTCCGACGACAAACAAGTCAGCGCACACCTCGCCTTCTTCACCTCGCGGGCGTTCCGCTTGGAGGTGATCGATCTTGGGGCGGGCCCCGAGGCGAGTGACGCAACGCTGGAGTCCGCCTTCCGCAGCGAGGGCTGCGTGGCCGGGGTCAACGGCGGCTTCTTCCATCCGGATCGGCAGCCGTCCGGGCTCGTGATTTCCAAAGGACGACGGATCAATCGCTTCGAGACCGCAAAACTCCTGAGCGGCGTGATCTACAGCGACGATCGCGGCATCCACCTCGTCTGGCGTGGCCGGTTCCAAGATCACCCGCACATCATCGCCTTGTTGCAGACCGGGCCCTATCTCGTGGAAAACGCACGCCCGGTGCGGGGCCTGTCCACCGCCGATCCTCGGCGCCGCACCTTCGTCGCCACGGATTGGCGCGGACACTGGGTCATCGGTGCGACCACGAGCAGTCTCACCCTCGCCGAGCTCGGGGAAATTCTCGCTGTCCCGGACGTCCTGACGCCTTGGAGGGTGGATCGCGCCATCAACCTCGACGGCGGATCCTCGACGGGATTCTTCTTCGAGCGCGGCGCCGACCGGGCTCCCGTGACCCTGCAACCCTGGAAACGCGTGCGGAACCTGCTCGGAATTTGCCCGCGTTGAACCGTACCGAGGGAGCCGGAACCGATCGGTCAGCACCCCCTGCGAAGGCGCATTCCGGAAAGCGACATCGGCACTCGGAGCCGCCAAAGGGCAGGAGCCGGCGATGCCGTCACCAGCATCCGGCGGTAAGCCGACGGTTGCCACAAGTCTGCTCGACTTGGTGGACGCGGTCTGCTGCCAGTCGAGTCGCCGGCATTCATGGCCCCTCCGCCCCATGAGCGGTAAGTCGCGCGCGCTCTGTCTTGCGGCCCCGAAGGGACGTTGTCGGCCAAGTCCGGATACGCAGCCAGCGCCTGTGAGCGGCCGCAACCGCTCCTTCAGCGGACACTTAATCGGACGGGGCTGAAACGGCAACACAAAGGCTAGACCAAGGCACTAGCGAAATACAGGGACGTCATTGACGAGAGATACGTGGTACGTACCCTATTTCTAACGCCGGCATGGCTCGGCTTGGATCGGTCCTGCTGCCGTCACCCTCAATAGCTGGGTGCGCGATGTCGTGCGCTGAGTCAACATCAACGACGCAAGAACGCCATTACGGCTAAGCGCCTGGGCGACCGAAGGTATTGTTATGTTTTTTCACGCTGACGAATCAGGCAACACCGGCAACAACTTATTCGATCCAAATCAGCCTCGTCTAAGCTACGGCCTCTTGTCCAGCAAGACAAATGTGGACGCGCTCGGAGTGCAGCTGCATAAAGAAATGGTAAGACGGGTTGGCGTGCCGGCACTCCATGCAAACGAATTGGGGATCGACAGATTGTCGACCATAGCACCACTGCTATGCGAACTCCAACGGAAAATGCGCTTTTGTTTCGACTACTACTACATTGTCAAGCCCGATTTCGCCGTTACGAAGTTATTCGAGGCCGTCTTCGACGCGGGCTTAAATAAAGCGGTGAGATGGGATGCGTATTGGACTCCCCTACGGTTCGTTTTGTTGTTTAAGTTGAACGAGTTACTGGATGAGTCGATTCTCAAACAAGCTTGGACACTATGCACGGTCAAGCGAGTAGAAAAGTATGAGCAAGATATAGTCGAACTGCTAACCGAGTTAAAGCGACGGGCAGAGGCGTCCTCGCTCGATGCACGCTCGAAAGAGGTATTGGTTGACGCTTTCCGGTTTGGGATCGCAAGACCCCTGGATTTGGATTTTGGCGCGCCAGATCCAAGGTTCGTGTCGCCGAATACAGTTGGATTTCAGTTTGTTGTGCATGCAATGTCTCGGAGGCTCAGGAAGGCCCGCCGCAAAGATGCTTACAAGATAGTTGTTGATAAGCAACAGCAGTTCAATAGGTCACAGCAAGAAGTACACAGCCTCTATCAGGTTATTTCAGACGGCTATGCGCGGCTCGATTCGAATGAACGGAAGTTCCTTTTGCATCACCCCTATCACTATGGAGTAGACGAAAACATAATTTTGCATCGTGGGATTCCACGCAAAGCAATCTCAGTCAGTACAAGCGCTGATTCGATAGGATTGCAGATGGTAGATATCTATCTCTGGATTACAAATCGTGTGCTTTCAGGTGCGCAATTGAACCAAGAGTTAAACGAGCTTGTACGGCTATTCTTTCGTCGCGCAGTCACAGATGGAATCTCTCTAGAGGGGCTGGTTGGTCGCTTCCAAGCCTTCGAGCAGGAGTTACCAGCACTCGACGAGCTATCGGAAGACCAGCGCAACGTGGTCAGAGCTTCGGTGGAGGCTCACAGGAAAAAGGTTGAATCGCTTCAAATCTAGCCTGGAGCCAGACTGGGAAAGGTGCGGCATCAGTTTACAAGCGGCGTGAGGGACGATCTGACGCCGCTACTCGGCGGCCTCGGTGTGTAGCCGCTGGATGTACTGCGGATATACTACAGCGATATTTCCTTACAAGGAACGCCGCCATGGCCCGTCAATACTTCCCTACACGAGAAACCGGGGCCAGACAACGAGATCGGAAGCGTTGTTTCCGTCTCGACAGCACTTTCGTACCGATGACCGGTTTCCATCGCTGAGCTGCCACAAGGCGCAGCACAGTGAGTGTCAACTCTGGGTCGTAAGCACGTGTCCGGGCTCAGGATCCTGGGTGACCGCAACGCGCGTCTTGCTGTCTGTCGCCTCGCCGGGATCGGCGACGGCTGGGCCCCAGGAGCGGTCAGTCGCGGCCGTTTAGTCTTGCGGCCCTGAAGGGTCGTTGTCGGCCAGTTGCCGACGCTGGGGCTTCGCTGTTCAGGGTCCGCAGTTGTGTGGACAGCCGACACTCAATGCGTTCTCGAGTTACGTATACTGTTCCCGGACTTGCCCTTGATGCTCTGCGTCTGCCTCTCCTCTGGAACAACGGGGTTCTGAATGTCTACCGGCACCATTGTGATTGTTCACGGCACCGGGGTGCGCCTCAGCAAATTCCAGCGCACTTTGGAGCACGCGCGGCGTATCGCTTCGCAGGCGGGTATCTCGGAAGCATTCGTGGAGTGTGCATGGGGCGACCCGCTTGGAGTTCAGTTTGAAGGCCGATCCCTTCCGGATCCGCCCTCTGCGGCAAAGCTCGCCGAAGAAGCAGAAGACTTCGCGCGCTGGAACTGGCTCTTCGACGATCCCCTATTCGAGCTCGACAAGCTCACGATTCGCGATCCCGACGCGTCCAAGCCGATTCCGATGCCAGGCAGCAAGCCTGCGTGGCTGATCCTCTGGGAAAAGATCGCGGCCTATCAGCCAACGCCGGAGCTGGAACTCCTGCTGGCGAGGGGGGATCTCAATGACGCTTGGGCGGATGCTTGGTCGACGGTGACGCACTCACCGATCACACGAATGGCGTTCGAGGCATCGGCCCACGAGCTGGCCGAAGCGAGTCACGCCCTTGCGCGCGCAGTCATCGCCCAGCTTTATGTCGACGCCGAGGCATCGGACATTCCCGGCCCGAATCGAGCGCTTCGACAAAGCCTCTTCAACCGTCTGATCGCCGATTGGGATCAACAGGTCTACGGGCTGGGCGCCTTCTTTGCTTCGATGCTGAAGCGTGCAGTGACCCAGGTCTTGCGACATCATCGCGAGAGCTTCAGTGATTCGGCCGTGCTCCCGATTGGCGACATCCTGCTGTATCAATCACGCGGCGAGCAGGTACGCCAGTTTATTCGCGACAAGATCGACGCAGCGACACCTCCGGTGACCCTGATCGCTCATAGTTTGGGTGGTATTGCCTGCGTCGACCTGCTCCTCTTGCCCGATCCACCGGTTGTCGAGCGACTCGTGACAGTGGGCTCGCAGTCCCCCTTTTTTTACGAAATCGGTGCGCTCTACTCACTGAAACCCCCGGCGCCGCTGCCGTCCGATTTTCCGCCTTGGCTGAATCTCTACGATCGCAACGATTTCCTGAGCTACGTCGCTGGCCGCTTGTGGCCTGCCGTGAAAGATGTGGAAGTAGAGTCCGGCAATCCATTTCCTGAGTCGCACGGCGCTTACTTCGCAGATGAGGCTGTCTGGCGCACAATCCGCGATTTCATGCAATCATGACGGACATCTATGGGTTTCTGGTCGGCATCGAGCGCTACGATCAGCCCAGCTGGGATCAGGTTGGCCCGTGCGCGAACGCAATCGCGATGGCGGAGTGGCTTCGCTCCATCAATGTCCCCGCCGGTCACATCTACCTTTTCCTCGACCCCTGCGCTGATTCCCGCGCTGATTACGCTCAAGCCCTTTGTGACCTTGAGGCGGCTGGAGCTCAGGTCACTCGATCCGGCAACTCCTATACGATCGACACCTTCTGGCGGACACAGCTGTCCCGGGATCGCCCGGCCGACTCCCGTCTTCTCTTCTATTGGTCCGGACATGGGTTCACGGAGAACGACGGAACGCGCGTCTTCGTCTGTCGTGACTACACGGCGTCCGATCTCAAGAACCGGGTTTTCAACGGCACCAATTTCCATCGGCATTTGCGCTCGGCGGCCTTCCAGTGCTTTAGCAAGCAGGTGTTACTCGCGGACGTCTGCGCAGTCTATGGAGGCATGGATTTCGAAGCCAATAAGGTCCCGCCGAAGAGGCTTGGCAATGACTCTCCACAGCGGCAGATCGCCTATTTCGCGACGCCCGAAGGCCAGTATGCACGAGGGGACGACGGCGTCGGGGTTTTCACCCGGACCACGCTCGAGGTACTGAAAGCACTAAACGCCTGGCCGGACGACTTCTTGGCATTGTCCAAGAGGATGGATGCGGCCTTTGAACAGGTGGGGCAGACCCCGTTCCGTGTCGCTGAGTATGCAGAGGACTACGAAATCTCGGATAGGCTGGTTGGTCTGGTCACCGAAGATGTCGGCAGCGCGCTCTTCGGGTCCGTGTGGTCGTCGCTCTGCGCGATCCCGGTTCCCGATTCGTTTTACCGGCTTCATTTTCGGCGCACGGTCAGTTCCCTCGGCAGGCCCGACCTTGATCACGCGCAGGGACTGAGCGGAATGCTTCGTGAGCTAACCTCGCTCTGCGATACGGCGGGGACGACACAGGCACCGTATGGGCTCCTGGAATTCCTACTCCGGCTGAGCAGCGACGCGCGGCTCGCCGAGGCCGTCGAGGCCTGGTTGAACGAGCACGCAGCGGCTCAGGGAAACGCACTCGCGACGGCGCGAGAGCGGATCCGACTTGAAAGTGAAGAAAAGATTCTCGTCGTCGACGTGCAAAACGACGAGCGGGGAGACATTGCCTTCTACGAGCCATCCCTACGTAACCAGAATTTACTGCCCGTGCCCGACATCCAATTGGCAGCTTCATCGGTGACCGGCTGGGAGAGTTTCACAAGTCAATTCCCGGTAGTCATCGAAACCCTGCGCTCGAGATACGGCATCGCGGACTTGCAGATCCAATTCACGGTCAACCCGCCGCTCTTCGACAAGCCGTTCCATAACATTAAAATGGGCGGCGAAATGTTGGGGGAGAAATTCGTGGTCCTCGTGCGCTATCGGGACCGCTTGCTTCAAACCTCATCCGTGAAACGGCAGGCGTGGCAACAGTGCGCCGACGCCCTGCGGAGAAGCAAGCCTCGCGAGATCACGCTCCTGCCGATTCCGGAATCCGGCGCCGCAGCGGCCGGTGCCGCTCCGGGAGCGCAAGGTTTTTGCTACACCCGGTTTACGGTGTCGCCCCCGCCAAGTGGAGCCAAGGAAAAGCAGATCCTGATGCGCCTGCTGAACTCTGGAGTCGCCTTCGCTTCCTGGTCTCACCAGCCGCCGCCGGGCGACGATTGGGAAGAGGTCGCCGCCTGTCTGACTCATTGCATGTGCGCCAGCGAGACCCTCGATCGCTTTCCGTATCAGCTCACCCGCCGCCGGATGGAAGGAAATGCCGCTGCGAGCCAGGCGACACTCCTCTGGGATGATCCCGATTTCATCCCCTTCATCAACCCCAAGGGCACCCAAATCCGATGACTGACTGGAAGATTTTTCTCGGCGATGGCACCCAGCACGATCGCCTGACCGAGCTTCCCGAGCCGCCGCCGTGGCGCTTCTCGCGCGCCCCTCGGCCGCTGCAGCGTCCCGAGAAGCTCGACATCGACTGCGAGAAGTCGCGCGCGGAGCCCTTCTTGCCCAGCGATCCAATGATGATCGCGGTCAATGCCGCGCTCTACTTGCGTCGTCCCTTGCTGATCACCGGTGAGCCGGGTACCGGCAAGTCCACTTTGATTGCCAAGGTCGCGCACGAGCTCAAGCTCGGGCCGGTCCTGCGTTGGCCGATCAGCTCGCGGTCCACGGTCCGCAGCGGGATCTACGAATACGACGCCGTCGGTCGCCTCCAAGCGGGCAAGGACGCCGTCCCGCCGGTGGAGTCTTACCTCAAGCTCGGACCGCTCGGTACCGCGCTCAACACCACGACCTGGCCACGTCCTCTGCTGATCGACGAGATCGACAAGTCGGATCTCGATTTCGCCAATGACCTGCTGAATGTAATCGAGGAAGGAGAATACGAAATCCCCGAGCTGCGGCGACTTGGAAAACAGGTCGTCCAGGTCATGGATTTCCTCGGCCAGACGGTGACGCTCAAAGACGGTCGAATCGTGTGCGGCCAGTTCCCTTTCGTGGTGATGACATCAAACGATGAGCGCGAGTTTCCGCCTCCGTTCTTGCGGCGCTGCGTCCGCCTCAGCATTACACCGCCGAACCAAGGCGAGCTTACGCGAATCATTGAATCTCACCTTCGACAGTACCCGGATGCACTCAAGTCGATGGAGATCGAGACACTCATCGGTGCCTTCGATGCGCACCGCATCGAGAGCCAGGAAGTGGCAACGGATCAATTGCTGAACGCCGTCTTCCTGACTGTGGCGATGCACGACCCCGCAGAGCGATCCTTCAGCGAGGAAGAGCTCCGGGCACTCCGCGACAATCTTCTACGTCCGTTGAATGGTCCGACAGCGTGACTCTTGAGCGCCTCATCGAGGCCATGCAGCGCGCGGGACTCGCGCCTCATGTCGACGATGTGCTGGATGCCTTCTGGCTTGCCACCCGTGGTAAGACACTGTACTTGCATCCCCCCCCGCAGCGAGAGCCGTCGAGAGAAGGCGCGAATCCCGGCGAGCGCCAACCTACCGAGGAGGCCAACCACCCAAGGCTCCCGGGCAAGGATATGGACACAACGAAGCCGCGCACGGTTCCGAACGAGAAGGACGAAGTCCCCGTCTACCCATCCGGGCGCACGCCGTCCGGCAACCGGACCGTCAATGCTTCCCCCGTGGCGCTGCCGGCCGGTCGGCCCTTGCCTGGGCGCCTTCAGTTGGCGCGTGCCCTGCGACCGCTGCGTCGGCGCTGGCCGTCACGTCATGCACAGGAGCTCGATGAGCGACGCACCGCGGAGGCCAGCGCCGAATGCGGCGGTTCCCTTCAGCCAGTGTTCCGTCCCGTCCCCGAGTATTGGTTCGAAGCCCACGTTGTGCTGGAAGACGATCCAGCCATCTCGCTTTGGCATGACACAGTCCAAGGCTTTTGCAGGATGCTCGAAGACACAGGGGCCTTCCGCTTCGTCCGGTCCTGGCGTTTGCGCGGCGTGCTGGAACGCGCGACGGCGGACCGACGGGGTCTTTCCTCCGCTTATCTGGAGGGGCCGGTCGGGTTTCATGTCTCACCGCGGCTGTTGGCCGGACGCGGCGCCCGGCGTCTCGTGTTCTTCGTCACCCATGGCAATTCGCCCTGTTGGCTGGACGGCCGGTATGCCCGAGTACTCGCGTTGTGGGTGCAGTCCGCGAGTGTAGTCATGCTCCATCTGCGTGATGCTCGCCGGTGGAGGCATGGGACCCTCGGCGAGCATCACGGACTGTGCCACGCCCGTGAGCCGGGCGTCGTCACGTCGAAGCTGGACGCGGAGATCTTCTGGTGGAAGGCTCCCGAGGCATCGGCGAGGCCACTGGCCATTCCTGCGGTGCCCATGACCCCTGCGGGATTGAGCCAGTGGGCCTCTACCCTGATGGGTGGCAACCGTTCCACCCCGGTCTTCCTGCTCGACTCCGACGCTCGGCATGATCAGGATGACAAGCCTCAGGCAGAACAGGCAGAGACCGAGCTAGCAGTAGCATTGCTGAGGGAATCCTCGCCTGAAGCGTTTCGGCTCGCCGTGTCGCTCTCTACAAGCTCCTTCACGATTCCGGTCGCACGCGTCGTCCAAGAGGCCCAGTTCGGGCCAGCGGCAGACCAGTCGCACTTGGCTGAGATTCTGCTCAGCAATCTAGTCTTCGCGCATTCTCCGACGACAGCCGAGAGTGGTCCCAGGAATACCTATTTCGAGTTTATCCCCGCAGCCCAAGCGTCCTTGCTACGTTCGCTTCGGGAGTCCGAAGTCGCGGCAATCGGGGAGGCGCTCGAACAACGCGTCTCTCGCTACCTCCAAAAAATCTCCGGCCGGTCCATTCGCTTTCGTGCATTGGTGCCGGATGCCAACGGCCGGTACGACCTCCCCGAATGGGCCCAGCCTTTCGCCCGTTTCGGCTTGGCCGCCTTTCGTCGGTCGATTGGCACAATGGCTCCTGCGCAGCGTGTCGAGACCTTCGCGAGCGTCACACCCCCTGCAGTGCTGGCGCGTCTCGCCCGCTATGCGTCATCGATCGCGCCGGGCGCTGTGCAGCGGCCGGATTCGCTTGAGCATGAGCTTTGGCAAAAACTGTGCGATGCGGCCTTGATTACCCAAAGCACCGTCGGAGAGTGGCGTTTCCTTCCGGGGGTGGAATCCCTGCTGGCGGAGCTGACCGGGGCAACGAGTCCCGATCGTCCGATACCCTTTCAAGATGCCTTCGCCGACGGCTCCGGCATCGGCCCACGAATGATCTGGCTCCCCGGCGGCAGCTTCCGCATGGGCGACAGCCAGGGTATCGGGCGCGAGAACGAGCGTCCGGTGCACACCGTCCGGCTCGATCACTTCGGGGTCGGCAAGTACCCTCTCACCGTCGGGGAGTTTCGTCGCTTCGTCGAGTCCACGGGCTACAAGACGGAGGCCGAGCGCGAAGATGGCGCTACGGTCTGGAACCGTGGCAAAGCCGAGCGGAAGCAGGACGCGAGCTGGCGCAAGCCCTACGTGAAGCAGGACAAAGATCACCCCGTGGTCTGTATCAGTTGGAACGATGCGGAGAAGTATTGCGAATGGCTGAGCGAGGCGACCGGCCGGACCTACGGCCTGCTCACGGAGGCCCAGTGGGAGTACGCCTGCCGGGCGGGGAGCGAGAGCGCCTACTGCTTCGGAAACGCGGAGGAGCACCTCGAAGCTTACGCCTGGTTCGGAGACGCCTCGGCATCCGGCTCCACCCATCCGGTCGGGAAAAAGAACCCCAACGCTTGGGACATCCACGACATGCACGGCAATGTCTGGGAGTGGTGTGCCGACTGGTACATGGACAGCTATTACGCGCAGCTCTTGAGCGGTACAGGGGAGATGGCGCGCGGCACCGAGAAGGAAAATGCGACGACGAGCGAGGCTGGCGATAAGGCGAGCAGACCCGAGCCGAGCGCGAGTGACAATCCCGGCGGTCCCGAGTCGGGCTCCTACCGAGTGGTTCGCGGCGGCTCCTCGCACAACGGCGCCGACAACTGCCGCTCGGCGTACCGCATCAGGGACGAGCCGTCGGTCCGCCACCACTACCTCGGCTTCCGCCTCTCGAGGACTGGCCCTCTTCATTCTTACCCTTTTACCCTCGGTCCGCCGGAGCTCGATGTCGGGCCCGAGCCGATTGCCCGTCTACGCGATCCGCTCAAGGACCACGGCGAAGGCCCGTCCATGGTCTGGCTCCCGGGCGGGGTCTTCACCATGGGGCAGGATCACCGCTCCCATGACGACGAGAAGCCCGCGCACCGGGTGCGCGTCGACGCCTTCTCCATCGGCCAATATCCCGTGACCTTTGCCGAGTACGACCGCTTCTGCGAGGCGACCAAGCGAGAGAAGCCGAAAGATCACGGTTGGGGCCGAGCCGAGCGCCCGGTCATCAATGTGAGCTGGGAAGACGCCTCGGCATACTGCGACTGGCTCAGCCAGGAAACCGGCGAACGATATCGACTCGCAACCGAGGCTGAGTGGGAATACGCCTGTCGGGCGGGGACCGAAACCCCTTGGTCCAGCGGAGACACCGAGGAGCAGCTTGGTGGATATGCCTGGTATGTTGAAAACTCAGGTCGCCAGACGCAGCCGGTCGGCCGGAAGCGTCCCAACGCCTGGCACCTCTACGATATGCACGGCAACGTCTGGGAGTGGTGCCGAGACTGGTTCACGGGAGGTTACTACAAGCAGCTCGTCAGGGAGCTCGAACGACGAGCCGACGTCACTCGGAGTCGTTCAGGTACATGCGACGCTCACTCGCGCGCTGCTCAGGAATTACCGAGTGAGAATCCGACCGGCCCTAAGTGGGGCTACTACCGAGTGATTCGCGGCGGCTCCTGCGTGGACGTCGCCGACAACTGCCGCTCGGCGTACCGATGCCCGGCGTACCGATACTGGGACGGGGCATTGGAGCGCGACAGCAAACTCGGCTTTCGCCTCGCGAGGACGGGCCCATGGCGCTCTCGACCTATTACCTTCGGTGGCCCGCAGCCGCGGCCGGACGCCTGGGTCAAGCCACAAACCTCGCCACCGGAACCGGCCGTGCGCGCGTCAGCCGCATCGGTGCCGAGCGGTCGCTCCCGCTATGCGCCTCAGGACGTCTTCCGTGACCGCTTCCGGATCATTAGCCGCGACGGTACGGAGTCCTCCATCGATGCCCCCGAGCTGGTCTATATTCCCGGCGGAACCTTCCTCATGGGAAATCAAAAGGGCCAATATAATGAGAAGCCAGTTCACCCGGTCCGGCTCGACGCCTTCGCCATCGGCCGCGTTCCCGTAACCTGGGGCGACTACAAGCGCTTCTGTGAGGCCACGGATAGGCACTGGCCGGAGTGGCTGGAGAAGGGCAGCCAGTACCATCTGGACACCGGCACCAATGATCTCTACCGACGGCGCGCCATCGCAGCGGACGCGCTGGACCTTCCGGTGGTCGGTGTAAGCTGGGACGACGCGGCCGCCTTCTGCGCCTGGCTCTCCGAGCAGACCGGCGAGCACTATGCCCTGCCGACCGAGGCA
This sequence comes from Thiocapsa roseopersicina, assembly GCF_900106925.1. Classification (GTDB taxonomy): domain Bacteria; phylum Pseudomonadota; class Gammaproteobacteria; order Chromatiales; family Chromatiaceae; genus Thiocapsa; species Thiocapsa roseopersicina. The sequence goes on along the minus strand of NZ_FNNZ01000023.1, from coordinate 58,743 downwards.
CAGTGGGAATACGCCTGCCGCGCCGAAACGACGACCCGGTGGAGCTGCGGTGACGACGAGAAGGCGCTGGGTCAGCATGCCTGGTACGCGCAGAACGCTGGAGGCAAGCTCCATCCTGTGGGTGAGAAGCAACCGAATCCCTGGGGACTCTTCGACATGCACGGCAGCGTCTGGGAGTGGTGTGCGGACTGGTATGCGAGCGATTTCTACCAGCGGCTTACGGCGCGGTCTCAGCCGGTCCCGAACGGCACTCGTACGCTGTGGAACAGTGCTCGCGCGTGGCTGAGTGAACTGACAAATACTCCGAGCGACTCAGAGCAAACGCCGAGTGACAATCCGAGTGGTCCCGAGTCGAGCGCCTACTGTGTGGCTCGCGGCGGCTCTTGGAGCAGCGACGCCGACTTTTGCCGCTCGGCGTCCCGCGGCAGCTACCGGCCGTCGCGCCGCAACTACTACCTCGGCTTCCGCCTCTCGAGGACGGTATAGTTTGGCGCTCTTACCCTTTTACCCTTGGCGGTCGCCAAAAAAGGGGCAACGCTGGGACATGGCCAAGCTTGGCTGCCGCCGCGCGTGCGCAGCCGCGCGGCCGGCATGAGCCGGTCTGTTCATCGGGGGGGCTGAACCCATGCTGGTGCGCGTCTTCACGCTTGGCTTCGATCCGGTGAGCGAGCGGTTCGAGGACACCTCGATCCGTGACTGCCAGACTGACAAGGTCGTCGAGACCGGGACCGATCATTTCTTCATCCAGGCCGGTCGGCCCTAACTGACGCTGGCTGTCCGCTACCGCCTGGCGGGACCCGCCGCATCAAGCCCGACCGCGTCCAAGCCTTCGGGGACCTCGGCGGCACGCGATGTCGCCTGACGTGTCATCGTCGGGTCCTTCGGAGTTTCTTCGTCTAAGCTCAGTCGCATCGTCGGGCGGAGTCGGTCGGTCCGCCGAAACGTGGCTCGACATTGGCGCACCACTCCTGCCGGCGGAGCGATAACGACAGGGGCCCGGGGCGAACGGCAGAGACCGGGTGGGGTGCCGGGCAGTGAGCTGCGCGTCGAACCAAACTGAGAGTGGAGGAAACGCCCATGACGAGAACATTCGTTGCCTGTAGACAGAAGGTCCACAATCGTGGCAAGCCCCCGGACAGCTTTCTCAATGAGCTGATCAATTGGGGAAGCGCTGCGCCGGACGAGATCTTCGAGCGCAACCCGAACGCGGATGTTTACTTGCGCATTCCACGCCATTCGGCCACCTGTTCCACCGACATCCGGCCGGCGATTCCACCGGCATTCGGCCACCCGTTCCACGGCCATTCGGCCGGGGCAGTCGGAGCGAAGCGACGCAGGTGGGTCATTGTTACTCGGCGGGCACGCTCGGCGTCAACGTCCGGGCGTGGCGTTTGCGCATCGACTCGCCTTTGAGGGTGATCCGGTAGGCGTTGTGGACCAGCCGGTCGAGGATCGCATCGGCGAGGGTGGGATCCCCGATCAGGTCGTGCCAATGCTCGAGGGGCAGCTGGCTGGTGATGAGCGTGGCGCGCTGGCCGTGGCGATCGTCGAGCAGTTCGAGCAGGTCGCGCCGGGCCTCGGCGTCCAGCCCCATCAGTCCCCAGTCGTCGAGCAGTAGTAAATCGGTCTTGGCGAAGCTGCGCATGAGCTTGGGGAAGCCGCCGTCGGCATGGGCGAGGCGCAACTCCTCGAACAGGCGCGGGGCGCGCAGATAACGGGTGGTGAAGCCCTGGCGGCACGCCTGCTGGGCCAGTGCACACGCCAGCCACGTCTTCCCGATGCCGGTCGGGCCGAGGACCAGGCAATTGAGACCCTCGCGGATCCATTGGCCGGTGGCCAGTTGGGTGACGAGGCCGCGATCCAGACCGCGCGGGGTGGTGTAGTCGAGGTCTTCCAGGCAGGCGCTGTGCTTGAGCTTGGCCTGGCGCAGACGGGTCTGCAGGCGGCGATCCTCGCGCAGGGTCAGCTCTCTGTCCACGAGCAGACCGAGGCGCTCCTCGAAGCCCAAGGTGTGGATGTCGGGCAGGTCGAGCTGCTCGCGCAGCGCGGTGGACATGCCGAGGAGGCGCAGCTGTTGGAGCTTATCCAGGGTGGGATGATGCAACATAGGGTCGGACTCCTCTGTGTGGGTATGACGGTCAGTGGAAATAGCCCGGACCACGCAGGTGGTCGTGGGCGGCGGGTAGATCCAGGCTCTGCTGTTCGGGGAGGGCTTGGCGGTCGAGGCCGCGTTGCAGCATCGACTCGATGCTTTTGTAGCGGCAGGCGTTCAGACGCAACGCCCGCGCACAGGCGGCCTCCAGACGATCGTGACCGTAACGCTCGCCCAGGCGCAGGATCCCCAGGCAGGAGCGGAAGCCCTGCTGAGGATGCGGACGGTTGGCCATGATGTGGCCGATGACCCCGGCGGTGGCCGGTCCGGTCTTTTCGGCCCAGCGCACCAGGCGTTCCGGGGTCCACTCGGCGAACTCCCGATGCGCCTTGGGCATGTGCTCGGCCACGGTGGTGTGGCGGCCCTTCAGCGGCGAGCGCACGTGGCTGGCGATGCGTTGGCGGTGGTGAAAGCACTCGACCGTGTGGTCGGTGAGGCGCACGTCCAGCGCCTGCTTCACCAGGGTGTAGGGCACGGAGTAATAGTGCCCGTCGACCTCGACGTGATAATCGATGTTCACCCGTACCCGTTTCCAGGTCGCGTAGACGTAGGGGGTCAGGGGGAGCGGGCGCAGCGCCGGACGATCGATCGTCTCGAAGGCGGTGCGGCGCGAACCGGGCAGTTTCTTGAAGGGCCGCTGATTGAGCCGTTCCAGCAGGGCGGCGATCGCCGTGTTCAACGCGCTCAGGCTGAAGAAGCTTTGGTGGCGCAGGGCCGCCAGGATCCAGCGCTCGACGATCTGCACCCCGGTCTCCGCCTTGGCCTTATCCCGCGGCTTGCGCACCCGCGCCGGCACCACGGCCAGGCCGTAGTGGTTGGCCAACTCCAGGTAGGTGGGATTGAGATCCGGCTCGTAGCGGTGCGCCTTGCTCACGCCGCTGCGCAGATTATCCGGGACCAGAATGGCTGGAACCCCATCGAAGTAGGCGAAGGCCCGCACATGCGAGCCGATCCAGTCGGACAGACCTTGCGACCAGGTCGCCTCGGCGTAGGTGTAGTTCGACGCCCCGAGCACCGCCACGAAGATCTGCGCGGTGCGGATCTCCCCGCTGGCCGGATCGACGACCTCCACCGTGTGCCCGGCGTAGTCGACGAAGAGCTTCTCCCCGGCGCGGTGGGTCTGGCGCATCACCACGTCGAGCGAGCCGCTCCAGTCCTCGTAGCGCTTGCAGAACCAGCTGTAGCCGAAGCCCTCGGGATGGGCGGCCCGGTACTCCTCCCACAGCAGCATCAGCGTCACGCCCGGACGGCGCAGTTCCCGATGCACCGCCGCCCAGTCCGGCACCACGCGGGTGTCGGCCGGTACCGCCGGTGGCGGCGGAAACAGCCGCCGCTCCAGCTCCCGATCGCTCAAGGCCTCGGGCAAGGGCCAAGTCAGCCCCGCGGCGGCAAAGCGCCGTTCGTACTCCCCGACGCTGCTGCGCGACACCTGCAGGCTCGCCGCGATCTGCCGGTGCGACAAGCCGCCCTCGAACCGCAGGCGCAAATACTCGCGAATCTTACGCATGGACAAACGCTCCATCTCGACCCCTTGCTTCGAAAAAGGGGTCGATCCTAGTGGATCGTGGTCCTGCGTCGCCCCCTGCCCGGGGGGTGGCCGAATGGCCGTGGAATCAGTGGCCGGATCGCCGTGGAACGGGTGGCCGAATCAGCGTGGAATCAGTGGCCGAATGCCCGTGGAATGGGTGGCCGAATGGGCGTGGAATACGCATTTACTCGCTGGCGGTCGGCGCCCTTGGCCCTTGGCGGGACCTTAAGCACCGACGCGCGGCGATGCTGGAGGTGCTGCGAGTGCTCGGCGGTTTCGAGAGCAGTTGGGATTGGAGCGAAGGTCGGGATATCAACAATCCCCACTCCGGCACACCGGAGACCGAGGAGGCCGGCATTTTCCAGTGCTCGTGCAACTCCATGGGCTTCGACGCCAGCCTCAAAGAGTTGCTCCAGCAGGCCGCGGGGGACACCAAATGCAAGACGTTCATCGCAGTTACCAAGTCCGACCACCACTTCGCGCTGGAGTACTGCGCGCGCCTGTTGCGGTTCACGGTCAAGCACCACGGCCCGCTCAAGCGCGCGGAGGTTCTGCCATTCCTGTCCCGCGATGCGGTGGCCGAGATCGAATCCTTTCTGAAATGAGGGCCAAGAGTCAGAATCCGCGAACCAAGACGATCCGCAAGGGCGCCGTCTCGGTCGCTTCGATGCAACCGTTCCCCCGGCGCACCTTGCCGCAGTGAGATTGGTGCGCACCCACTTGGACCGACACTTATCGAGGTGAGCCATGGCCTGCACGAAGCCCAACAACACCTTCAAGACCCTAGGCGGCGGTGTACCCGTCCACTACGACCGCATGAACCCACCGTTTCACTATGGTTCCAAGGGAAAGCAGTTCACGCTGGCCGCGGAGAAGTCCCTGGAGAACCTGCTCGACGCGGCCTTTGCGGAGTTATGGCAGAAGTGCCCGCTGGGAAAGGCGGACATCATCCTCACCGCCGGCGCTTTCGTTTGTAAATCCGGCCAGCACGGCAAGGGCAGGGCCTTCGACTGCGACGGGATCTGGTGGGGTGATCGGCTGCTCCTGACCAAGAATTATCGCGCCGATTCGCAGGCCTATCTCGGCGTCGAGGCGATCCTGCGCAAGCACATCGGCACCGTGTTGAACTTCGAATACAACCGGTCGCATGAGGACCACTGGCACCTGGATACCGGCACCAAGCCGGGCTTCAGTGCCTCCAGCAAGTCCCGGGTGCTGTTTCTGCAGATGGCATTGGGAAAGCTGTTTGGTCGCCGCGTGGACGTGGACGGGCGTGTCGGTGACGAGACCCGTGGCGCGGTCCGGGATGTGCTCGAGGCGCTTGGTCTGGCCACCGCGGCCGAGATGAGTACCGACAACAAGACCGACAAGGAACTCGCCCGGAACTGGATGGCGTTCCTCGACGCCGCCGCCGAGAGGGGCCTTGCCACGCTGGCACCCCCCGGCGCGGGCGCCGGTGCACCCCCCACGGAGCCAGACCCGCTGCAACTGCTGGCCCGCCTCCACGATCTGCTGAAAGACGAGCTAGAGGACCATCCGGCTCGCAAGGAGATCGAGCGGGCGGTGGAGAACTTCGCTGAGCACCCGGAGATCGACGCGGTCCTGGCGCGCTTCCAATGATCACACGCCGAGCATCAGGGATCCCGGCAGGTTACCCGCTGCGGCCCGCACACCGCCCGGGCGGGGCTGCGCTGTTCCTGGCGGCGCTGCTCGGAGCTGCCGGCTGCAGCGCGGCGCAGACGTCGCCGCGGGCCATCGTCGATGCCGAGACCGGGCAGCTCTATGGCGGTGTCCGGGATGGTCGCTGGATCGCCGCAGAGGCAATGGATAAAGGTACCTTGGAGGGCGCCGAGCTGGTGCGCTACGCGAATGACGGAACGCGTGGGAACAGTTCGGTTCTGCGCCCAGTGCCGACGGACGAGACCTGCTCCAACCCGACCTATCGGCCGCAGTCCGGGGCGGGGGCGGAAGCGGGAACCTACTTGGCGCCCGATTGGGATGCCGCGCCGCGGCGGGCGACAGTCCTGTCCACCGACAACCCGACCTACCGAGCAGCGCTATCCGACTGGCTGTCGGCCCGGGGCATCGCCGATCCGGCCCCGGCCATTGCGCAATTGGTCCGCGTGGACCTGGAGGGGGACGGTCGCGACGAGGTCGTGCTGACCGCGGAACGCCAACGGGGCAGCATCACCTCTACCCGCGCCGGGGACTATTCGGTGCTGTTGCTGAATCGGCTTCAGGGTGAGCGGGTCGTCACCGTCGCGCTGCGGGCCGATGTTTATCCGGAGGACTGTGTCGCCGAGTGCGCTCCGACCCGCTACCGGCTGTTCTCGACCTTGGACCTCGACGGGGACGGCAGGCTGGAGTTGATCGTCACCAGCGAGGACTACGAGGGCATAGGCCGTGCCGTCTACGGGCTCGATGATCTGACGCAACCGGCCCTTGCCTGGCATTGCGGCCCTTGAGCAAAGCCTTCCCGCGAACCGAAAGCCCGACGAAGGAGGTAATCGATGCAACCGATGACTGTCCGCAACGCAGTAGCGGCAGTTCTATGGCCCTGCACCCAGCTCGCGAGCGCCGCGACATGCACCACTTGGCCAGCGGAGGTCTATCTGCTGCGCCATGCCGAAAAGCTGAATTAGACGAGCGATAGCCCCCTCAGCGGCGCGGGCTGGCAGCGCGCCGGCGGTCTGCCCAAGGCGTTTTAAGGGGTCGAGGTCGGCGCCGTTCTGGTGAGCGACAAGCTCCGCACCGAACAGACCGCGTTGGCACTTATAGAGGCAACCGGCATCGGCTTGCAACCATTTGCCCAACACGCGAGTCGGGGTATCGCCAAGCTCGCGGACGCGATCTGCGAAGCCGGCAGCCAGAGCGCCAAAGCCGTGGTGGTGGTCGGCCATGAGTCGACGGTGCCGAAGATCATGACCGCGATCGGCGTCGCCACGGAGGAAGAGAAGCGCCCGTTGTTCGACGACCTTTTCCGGGTCGCCCCGAGCACCGGCGCTACGCAACCCGGCAGGTACGGCGATTGTCCCTGATCTTGACCGCCTGCCAACCATCCTCAACTGAGGACTGAGCACCATGAGCACGACACTGAACGGCACCTGGATCCATCGCAGCTTTCGCAACGACCTGCCCGTCCCCGCGCCTGCACCGGCGCTGCAACCGATACATCCTGGTCGCCCCCTGGGCGCGGCCGGGCCGCTTCGAGGCATCAACCGAGAGCGACGGCACGGTTCACGGCGAGCTGACGTTTCCCGGTGACATTCGGCTCAGCGTCTCCGGCCGAGCTCACGAGCCCATGCCGGCAGGCAACGGGGACCGTGGACAATGCCTGGCTCCGTGGAGCTGACCGCGACCACCGGCGAGACCGATTACCGCCTCCGCGTCTGGCTCATTACCGATTCCAACGCAATCGCCGGCACTGTCCTGTCGGTCCAAAACGACCTGGCCCACCCGACGGCACCATGGGCTCGTGGACTTTGGTCAAGACAGCGTGAATCGATACCCGGCGTTGGCCGCGACAGTAACGGCAGCCGGGAAGACAGGCGCCCCGCGGCGTCGCTATCTGGAGCGAAGCGACGATGTACAACGCCATTTCTGCGACAGGTCATGGAGTCGGGACGGTGAGTACGGCCACTTTCCCTGATGGGTTTTTCCCCTTAAATCGTCATCTTTCATGAGGGAGAGCGGTGGGCCTCCCTCGGGGTGCTTGAACAACAGCACCCGTCGGGAGAGTCTCTTGTTTGCGAAGACAAAGAGACTCCATCAGTGTGCCACGCCTTCCTTGAAAGCCCCACGTTTTTCGCCGTGTTGCTGCACATCGACGAAGATCTCGCCGAGGCCGCCCGAGAGGCCGGTTGCCCCGCCTGCGGCGGCACGCTGCATCAGGCCGACTACCCCCGTAAGCCGCGCGGCTGTCCGGAGCCATGGCGCGAGGCGTTCGCCACGCGTCGCAGCTTTTGCTGTGCGCAGTGTCGGCGACGCCTGACGCCGCGCTCGGTGCGGTTCCTGGGCCGGCGGGTCTATCTCGGCCTCATCGTCGTGCTGGCCTGCGTGCGTCATCGCGGACAGCACCCCCAAGCGGCAGCCTTGGCCGGTCCCGATCCGTACCCTGCGGCGCTGGCAGACCTGGTGGCGGGAGCAGTTGGCGCAGACCCCGCTGTGGTGCGGCGCGCAGGGGGGCTTTGTGCCGCCGGTGGATCTGCAACAGGCGCCGGGGAGTCTGCTCGAGCGCTTCCTCGGTGATGCCGCGGAAGCCCTGGTGGCGTTGCTGCGCTTTTTGAGTCCCTTGACGAGTCGTTCGTGCAGGCTGCACGAGGGCGGCTGACGCCACGCAGAGGATGCAGCTCGAAGGCGCCGGGGCACCCCGCTAGGCTGATCGCGAAGGTGCCGGAACCCCCGGCGCCGCAGCCTGGAGACCCCTATGTCGATCCCCATCGAGGTTCCGCAACGCGAGCGGTGGGCCCGCGTGCGCTTTGCGATCATTGGCCCCCTACTCGCCGCCCCGCCGCCGGAAGGCGACCTGCAGGCGGCACTCGCCGCCTTGGCCGCCAAGACCTGGCGCCATCCCGTCACCGGCCTGGATGTTCGGTTCGGTGTGTCGACCCTTGAGCGCTGGTACTACGCCGCGCGCGCCGCGCCCGATCCGGTGGCGGTGCTGCGCAATCGCGTGCGCGCCAACCGCGGGGCCTTCCCGAGCGTGCTGCCCGCCGCACGCGAGGCCCTGCAGACGCAGTACCGCGATCATCCCGGCTGGACCGCGCAACTGCATTGCGACAACCTGGCGGCGACACTCGCCGGCACCGCCACCGCGGTGCCGTCCTATCCGAGCGTGCGGCGCTATTTGAAGGCGCACGGGATGGTGCGTCGCGCCACCCCCAAGCGCGATACCGCCGGCGCGCTGGCCGCGCGCGATCGCCTGGAACAACGCGAGGTGCGCAGCTTCGAGGTCGAGCACGTCTCGGCGCTCTGGCACCTGGATTTCCATCACGGCTCGCGCAAGGTGTTGACCGCGGCCGGGACCTGGCTCACGCCGCTGCTGTTCGGGGTCATGGACGATCGCTCGCGCCTGGTTTGTCACCTGCAGTGGTACACGCAGGAAACCGCCGAGGTGCTGGTGCACGGACTGTCGCAGGCGTTCATGAAGCGCGGCCTGCCGCGCGCCCTGATGACCGACAACGGCGCGGCGATGCTGGCCGAGGAGACCGTGGCCGGATTGGCCCGACTGGGCGTCCTGCACCAGACCACGCTGCCCTATTCGCCCTATCAGAACGCCAAGCAGGAGGCCTTTTGGGGCCGCGTGGAAGGGCGCCTGATGGCGATGCTCGAAGGGGAGTCCGGGCTGAGCTTGGACACCCTCAACCACGCCACCCAGGCCTGGGTCGAGCAGGAGTATCACCGCAGCACCCATTCGGAATTGGCCACCACGCCGCTGGCGCGTTATCTGGAGGGGCCCGCCGTGGCGCGCCCCGCCCCGGACGCCGCCGCCCTGCGCGCGGCCTTCCGCATCGAGGTCGCCCGACGCCAGCGCCGGGCCGACGGCACCGTCAGCCTGGCCGGCATCCGCCTGGAAATCCCCGCACGCTACCGCGCCCTGGAGACGGTGCATCTGCGCTACGCGCGCTGGGATCTGGCCCATGTCGATCTGGTGGATCCGCACAGCGGCGCGATCCTGAGTCCCCTGCGCCCGCTCGATAAGGCCGCCAATGCCGGGGAGTCCCGCCGGGCCCTGGTACCCGGCGCCCCGCTCCCGGAACCGAGCGCGCCCGGCGGCATCGCGCCGCTGTTGCGCCAACTGCTCGAGACCCATGCCGCGACCGGCCTGCCGCCGGCCTATCTGCCCCTGAACACCGCCGAGGACGCCCGATGAAGACGCGACTGCTCGCCCTCTACGGCCTGAAATGGCATCCCTTCGCCTCGGAACTGCCGATCGAGGCCCTCTACATCCCCCCGCGCGTGGAGCACTTCCTGTGGCGCATCGAACAGGCGCAGATCCGCGAAGGCGGGTTTGCGATGATCCACGGCGAACCGGGTACCGGCAAAAGCGTCGTGCTGCGCCTGCTCGCCGAGCGCCTCGCCCGGCTCCCGGATCTCACCGTCGGCGCCATCGATCACCCGCAAAGCAGCCTCGGGGATTTCTACCGCGAGCTCGGCGAGCTGTTCAGCGTCCCGCTGCGTCCGCACAACCGCTGGGGTGGCTTCAAGGCGCTGCGTGCGACCTGGCTCGGCCATCTGCAGACCACCCGCCGGCGTGCCGTGCTGCTGGTGGACGAGGCCCAGGAGATGAGCCCCGCCGTGCTCAACGAGCTGCGCCTGCTCGCCAGCGCCCGCTTCGACTCCCAACCGCTGCTGTGCGTCGTCCTCGCCGGGGATACCCGCCTCACCGATCACCTGCGCCGCGAGGAGCTGCTGCCCTTGGGCTCGCGCATCCGCACCCGTCTGGCCACCGAGCACGCCCGCCGCGAGGAGCTGCTCGCCTGCCTGCAGCACCTGTGCGCCAGCGCCGGCAACGCAGCCCTCATGAGCGAGCCCCTGCAGCACACCCTCTGCGACCACGCTGCCGGCAACTACCGCATCCTCGCCACCCTGGCCGCCGAGCTGCTCGCCGTCGCCGCCCAACACGAGCGCCCCCAGCTCGACGAGGCGCTCTTCCTCGAGGTCTTCACCCCGCCCGCCACCGCGACCCCGCGGCGCACGGCCTTGCCACGTTGACCGACTCGGAGTAGCCCATGACACAACCACAACCCCGCCAGACCCTGCAACCGATCGACCTTCCGCCGCTGCCCGACGAGGCCGCTGTTGCCCTGATCGAGGTGCTCCGGGAACTGCTCTTCCAGTTCGAAGGCCACTACTTCGGACAGCTGTGTCGGTATCACGCCGAGCACGCCGCCGAGCACCACCGGCGACAACCCGATCTGTTCGATGACGCCCCGGACTTCGACGATCCGCTGTTGTTCTGATCCCCATCACCGCGCTTGCCCCATCGCGCGATGCCGGCTCGACACGCCGGCCGCGCGAGGCGGGGAGACCGCTTCGCCGACCCCCATCACGCAACTTGATCGCGCCACCATCAAATTGGCTGACCGCACTCAACGGCCGCGACGGGTCGCGGCCAGGTTGTCGTGCGGGCCGCTTGGGCCGCCACGGCGCTGCTCGCCGCGGCCGGCTCCTGGCTGCCGGCGCAGGCGCAGTGCGTGCTGGGCGGGCAGCCCCCTGCGAGGCGTCTGCGGCGCTGATCATCGACTGCCTGGGCGAGGGCGGCCAATGCCTGTTGGTGGGTGACAACGAGATCCGGCGCGCTGTTCCTGTACGGGCTTGATCGGGACGGTCGTCCCCGCGGCGAGACCCGGACGCTGGAGTTGGCGCTGGATGACGACAACGAGCTGTCCGACATCGAGGCACTGACCCGAGCGGCGATGGCACTCTGCTCGTATTCGGCTCGCACAGTCGCAAGTCCGTCGGCGACGCCGCGAAGAGGCGGAACCTTAGCCGCTTCGGGATCATCCGTGCGCTCGAGCCGGAGCCGATTGCCGTTGCGGTCCGCCAATCGGACAAGATCAAGTGCGCTAACCTGTTCGATGACGACATCCGCGACGAGCCCTTGATGAAAGCCGTCTGCAAGGTGATCAAGCGTACCGAGGCCGAAGCCATGGCCGTTGCCAAGGACATCAGGGACAAGGCAATCGACAAGGATGAGGCCAAGCGGCGCTGCAATGCCATTACGCCATACAACGCCGAGGGGGCGGTCGACGTCGCGGCCGCCAGCAGCACCCCGAGCGTGTAGATCGGGCTGCGCTCGCCGCTGCTCGATGCCCATCCCGCAGAGCCCGAGCGGCGCGACTTGGCGTTGCTGCTTCACCTGAATGACCTCAGTGCCTACGAATTCGACCGGGTCGGCGTGCTTGACCTGGACGGACGCGGCGTCCGCGATCTGGCCACCGCTGCCGGTTGGGTCTAGCTCATTGCGGGTCCGCCGCAGGACATGGGCGCGGGCAACGCGCAGCCGTTCCAGCTCAGGCGTTTTCGGGCCGACGACTTGGCCGGGGATGCGATTATTCTCCCCGAGCTGGTGCGCGATGATCTGCCCACCTCGTCCGAACGGCTGGCGCTGATCGGCAACCGCGCCATCGTCGTCATCGTCGTCATCGACGGTGACGAGGGCAAGAAATGTAAGGACACCTGCGCGGTGGCGCGCCGCTACCTGATCGTGACACCGTAACGACAATCTGCAATGCAAGGGTTATCAGCATGATGGACAAACGACCACTCCCCGATCGCCCGACGGCTTACCTGCTGCTCTACGTGCTCGTTTGCTCAGGCTGCGCTACGCGCCTGGCCCCGGCTTACGACGAGCACATCGTCGTCGGCCTGACCAACGCGAATACCCAAGCCATGACGCTGTTCGCCGCTTTTTCGGCAGGGGCGAAACAGGATCAATTCGCCGCTTACAAGGATCGATACGACGGGCTCATCGGCTCGTTGCACGCATTGGAGATGCAGATTCACGCGCGCCCTGCTCCGGCAACGCCTTTGAGACTTGCCGCCGATTTCTCTCGGGACGAGGTTGATGCCTCCGGCCCGCCGGTGGAGCCGATCCAGGGCATGGCGAGAACCATCACCACCACGCGCGACGTGCACGGCGCCAATGGGCTCACCGCAACCGAGGTCGAAGCGATGCGAAGGCAATGGATGATCTATGCGGATCAAGCCTTGACCTACGAAGCCTACCTAGAGCGCTAACGCGGAGGATTACAACATGAGTATTGATGTGCAACAGGTAACCGACGCCGTGATTGCGACAGCCAGCGAGGTCATCGACGCAGACGTGACACTGATCCGCAGTTTTCAGCGCCGGCAGGTGGAAGCCTTGGCGCAGCAGGCCGCCTTCATCGCCGCCGGTATCGCCTCCGGCGACATCACGGAGAATACGCGGGACTTTTTTCTCGACGAGTTGGAGCATATGGCCGAGTCCTTCGTGAAGACCTTGGTGCGGCTATCCCATGTCTTGTTCGAAAAGATCTGGAATGCCGTCATGCAGGTGCTATGGCAGGCGATCGAAGGCGCAATCGGTACTGCCCTGCCCTTGCCGAGGCTTGCCTGAGCTGCGCCAGGTCGGAGTCGCGGTCCACGAGGAAATCGATACAGTGGCGCAGCGAGGGAGGTCCAAACGGGTGCCATGCAGGCGAAGGCCGTTGCGTCCAGCTCGTGTGAGGATAGGAAATTCAACCGTCCTTGGGCGTCTAGAAGCTCGGTGAGGACGGCTCTAGCGGGGGCTCGAAGAGCGGTCAACGCCCCGCCAAGGGGCTAATGGCCGCGCGAGCGGTGCATTCGCGTGGTGGTCCGAGAAATGGGTCGAGATTAAGGGGCGTAGCGGGGGCTCGCGGACGAGGGGACCATACCCTCTCGCGCAGGCTGTCGATTGCCCCATACTGGATGCTGTCAGGCCAGAGGCTGTCGTAAGTCGATGTTTTCACGAGGTCGTGGTTGCCTGTTCGAGCCAGTGTCCAGCAAACACGATACTGAGCCCGAAACGAAGAAACAATGAGTTAACGACCTCTGGCAGCGCAATTTCCGGCCCCTATTGTTCAGTTGTCCGCTAGACAGCGCGCAGAAGACAGCGGCTACCACGCGATACGCTAATCGACTTCGAGCTCGGGCTGAGCGACAAGGTCCCAATCCGCCACCGGCTCGGGCACCTCGTCCCAGGCGGGCGGTCCACGGGCGGGAGAGATCGGGGGTGGGCGTGGTGGCTCACCGATTTGGGTGAGGATCTGCTCGACGGGCGCGGCATCGGCGATGAACGCAGCACTCGGCTCAGCGTCCGCTACCGTTCACAATCCGGCCGTTGCCTCTCTGAGGGCCAATGTCGCTTCTTGGGTCGTGACCGGTCCATCGGTCGCACGACGGCGGGTGACCGTTATCAGGATCGAACGGTCACTCGTGGCCTCTCCGGCACTGACCGGTTGCGGGGCCGGCTCACCCCCACTGACCCGGAGAGGGGAAATCGGGACGCCCGACGGCCGAGCCTGCGCGTCTTGATTGGGTACTGGCCCGTCGCTGATCTGCCGCCCTTCGAGCGCCGTGTTCCTGCGGAGACCGGATCGAAGAGAGCCGGACTCGCGACAAGCCCGACCTCGGTCTATGGTGATCGTTCGGAGCACAGAGCATCCCCGAACCGAAAAGGGCGATGCGCCTGAATCCGAGGAGACTCGCGAGCTTACACGGGGCGGTGTGTCGAGAAGATGCGCCCCGCCGCACCGAGACCCGCACACCACAGGAGGCCAACCGATGACGAAGACACCGACCACCCTGCCCACCCTGTCCATCTTGCTCGCCTTGGTCGTTGCCAGTCCGAGCGGACCGATCCATGCCGACACCGCCGCTGCGCCGATCCAAGCGACCGGCTCGGATTTCGGCAAAGAGCTGCGTTGGCGCGAGCAGATCGTCGACAGCTTGATGGACGGCGAGGCCGTCGATCTCACGGCCGGCGAGGCGACCTTCCTCGGGCTTTATACCGAGGCCGAAGAGGACGCGGGCCGGGGTGCGATCATCGTGCACGGCATCGGCGTTCACCCCAACTGGCCACAGGTGGTCTATCCGCTGCGCACCGCTCTGCCCCGCGACGGATGGAGCACCCTCGCCATTCAGATGCCGGTCCTGGCGAACGAGGCGACCGGGGCCGATTACGCGCCGCTCATCGCCGAAAGTGCCCCCCGCCTCGCTGCCGCCGTCGCCTATCTGAAGGCACATGGCGCCGAGCGCATCGTCATCGTCGCGCACAGTCTCGGCGCCACCATGGTCAACGACGCCCTCGCCGCCCGTCCCGACGACGTCGATGCTTATGTGGCCATCGGCATGTCCAGCAGCGGACTTCAGGCCGGTCGCGACAACGTCGAACTGGTGCGCAGGATCACCATCCCGATGCTCGACCTGTTCGGCGAGAATGATCTGCCGGCGGTCGTCTCGGGGGCCCGGGAGCGCGCCGAGACCGCCGCTGCGAACCCCGGCTATCATCAGGTGCAGATCCCCGGCGCGGACCATTTCTTCGAGGGATATGAAGAGCCCTTGATCGAGACCGTCGTTCAGTGGCTGGAACAGACTGTGCCGACCCCGTAATGGCCGGGGACCGCCTCATGGGGCGACCGCGCAACGACGGCGACGCGGGCTTGGTGACGAGTCGACGACGCCGACTCCGATCAAGTGGCGTGCCCGCCTGACGCTCGAACCGCAGGCACAGGACAACAGGCGAACGCCGGCGATCGCCATGACCGGACCTACGGATCTACGGAGCTTCGGGGAAGCGGATTACGTGGCAACCTCCTCCTCGTCTCCCTCCAACTCGCCCTCCTCGTCCAACACCACCACGGAAGTTGCTGCAGCATCCCCGGCGGCGATCTCCTCCTCCTTGCCTTGGCGGCGCGCGAAATCACGGGCACGCGCTTCGATTTCGACGATGCGTCGACCGACGGAGAGGAGCTCGTTGCGCCAGGTATAGACCGCATCGGCGCGTTGGCGGTTGCTGAAGAGGCCGCTCAGCCAGAGGGTGTCGATGCCGACGGTGAGTCGATCGAGGGCTTGAATCAGATTGGCGTACTGGGAGAGCTGGGGCGAGGAGATGCGAAAGGTCACCCGACTCGGGTTGGTGTAGCGCGGCACGGCGGCGATGCCGTTGGCACTCTTCAATGTCTCCACGCGGGCAATCTCTTCGTCCAAGCGTTGGGCGAAGGCGCCGAGCAGGCCATCGACCAGGCCCTCGACCTCCTCCATCTGCCGGGCATCGCCGATCGCGTGGAGCACCACGTCGATCCCGTAGAGGGCGCGCGCGACACGGATCAGGCTGCGGCCGACGACGCGGTGGGCATGTGCCGATTGCAGGGTGACGGGGACGTGGAATTCGGGGCGGCTGTAACCTCTCGGGGCGGGCATGGGGATGCTCTTTGCGGCTGATCGGGGTCTTCAGCCTATCCCGGTCCCGAGCGCGCTCGCATCGGGGAAAAGACCTCCGAAACGCTGCTTTTCGACCAGATCACGGCCTTGCATTCGCCGTGCGCCTGCGCTGGAATACACAAGCGGTAGCTGGCCGCGGCTCCCCGGGAGCCGAAACGTCCGCCCGGACGTAACAGCCGAAGCCAGGTCCCCTTGATCGCGAGCGGTCGCCGCGAAGGCAACAGGCCTTCAGGTGTCGTCGACAGTCCTTCACGTCGATCGCGCACCCGTCTCCGTCGAACGTTCCGCAACGCACCGACCTCGCCCCGAGGATCGACACCGCGCCGTGTCGCTCCATACGTCTGCACGCCATCCTCCGAACCCCATCGATTCCCCTGTCCCCTGCGCCCGTGACCCGCACGGTCCGCAGCGGACAGGCGATTCTCGAGTCATCCGTTCGGTTCTCCCTGCACGAGACCGACCGACGGGGCCGCTGACCCCGGGCGTTTGCCCGAACACAGCCGAAACCAACCGCCGGCCCTGCCGGCTCACCCGTCCCGGGGAGACTGCCGCTCCCCCGGGGAGAGGTGTGTCTCCTCGGGTTCACCCACCCAATGGAGACCACGCCATGGCTACACGCCGCAGCAGCCCGACCCAAGCCTTGACCACCTCGCTCGTCCCCAGCCGCCTCCCGGTCGCCCCGAGCGTCCTCGCCGAGATCGGCTTGGACGCCGGAACCTGGGCGGTGCTCGCCGACTCGATCTTCCCCAACGCCAAGACACCCGAGGGCGTGATCCTCGCGGTGCGCTATTGCCAGGCGCGCGGCCTGGACGTGATGAAACGCCCGGTACACGTCGTCTCCATGTGGTCGACCGCTCTCGGACGTTACGTCGAGACCGTGTGGCCCGGCATCGCCGAGGTCCAGATCACGGCGGCGCGCACCGGCCTGTGGGCGGGGCTCGACTCGCCGCGGTTCGGACCGGAGCTGACCAAAACCTTCACCGGGACGGTCAAGCGCGACGACAAGTGGACCGAGGTCGCCGTCACCGTGACCTTCCCCGAGTGGGCCGAGACGACGGTCTATCGGATGGTCAACGGGGTGCGCTGCCCCTTCTCCGAGATGGTCTTCTGGGAGGAGACCTATGCCCGACAAGGCCGCGCGGAGGTGCCGAACGAGATGTGGCAGAAGCGTCCGAAGGGACAGCTCCTCAAATGCGCCAAAGCCGCGAGCCTGCGGGCGGCCTTTCCCGAGGAAGCCGGCTACACCGCCGAGGAGATGGAAGGCAAGGCCATCGAGGGCCATGCCCCCGTCGACGGGGCCGTGATCGAGGGCGAGATCGTGACCGCGCAACCGACCACGATCCAACCGCGGGTGACTCCGACAGTCGTCGACACCGCGTCGGTCGACACCGCTCGGCCGAACGGAATCGACGAGACCGCCGTCTCCGAGACCGCCCCGGCGGATCCCGCACAGCGGGATGCCGTCATCGACGCGCAGGTGGCCAAGCAGGTCGCCACGCTCGTGGAGCGGGCCTGCAAGGTCGGCGCCTGGGGTCAGGCCGAGGACTATGCCCGCGCCCGCTTCAACGGGGCGCATCTGGCTTACGCCCTCGCCGAGTTGGAGCAGGCGGCCGCGCTGTCGGTCGTTACGAGGAAAGCCAAGACCGCCGAGGCGCCCGTCGCCGAAGCCGCCTAGATCCCATGACCGCCACGGACGGCGGTCATGGGATTCCGATCATCCACCCCATGGGGCACGCGCTGCCCCTCGGGGACGGTGCCCCGTTCTGTTCAGGAGCACCCATGCACGTCATCGACATCACCCAACGCACCCCCGACTGGCACGCCTGGCGTAACGCCGGGGTCTCGGCCTCCGATGCCGCGGTCGTTCTCGGCGTCTCGCCCTACAAGACGCCGTGGCGGCTCTGGGCGGAGAAGATCGGGATGCTGTTGCCCGAAGACCTGAGCGGCAACCCGATCGTACGACGCGGCAACGCGCTCGAAGACACCGCCCGCCGGGGCTTCGAGGAACGCCACGACACCTTGCTGCTGCCGCTCTGCGGCGAGTCCGACACCCATCCCGTGATCCGCGCCTCGTTCGACGGCCTGGACAACAACGGAATCCCGGTCGAGCTCAAGGTGCCGCACGAGAGCACCTATCTGCAGGTCCTGGAGCACGGCGTCGCCTCGGAGGCTTACCGCCTCTATTGGCATCAGGTCCAGTGCCAGATCCATGTCGCCGACGCCGCCGAAGGCTGGCTGGTGTTTCATCGGGCGCCGGGCATCGCGGTCGACTTTCGCATCCCGCGCGACGAGACCTTCATCCGAGACACCCTGGTGCCGCGCTGCCTGGAGTTTCGGGCGCGCGTGGAGAAGAAGCAGGAACCCGAGCGCGATCCCGAGCGGGATCTCTACACCCCGTCCGGCACGGAGCTGGCCACCTGGACGCGGCTGTCCGGGGAGTACCGCAGGCTCGCCGCCGAGAAGGCCAAGCTCGACGCCGCGCTCAAGACCCTGAAGTCGGGTCTGGACGGCATCGAGTCGCAACTGGTGGCCCTGCTGGGCGACTTCGCGATGGGCGAGAGCGCCGGGCTGAGGGTCCTGCGCTACGCCGTGGCCGGAGCGATCGACTACAAGGCCGCCCTCGCGGACGTTGCACCCGATGTCGATCCGATGCGCTTGGAGCGCTATCGCCGCGCGTCCTCCGACCGGGTCAGGATCACGACCCTGAAGGAAGGCACGGCAAGCGGCCCGTTCAGTGAGGCCGAGGTCCAAGCGCTGCGGCACGCCACCGAGACCGACATGGGCTTTTACTTCTAGCCATGCGGAACCAGGCCCAAGGACGGGCCCCGGATCCGCGGATCCATTCCAAGACACCCCGGCCCCGGTCGGCGGCTGTCCCGTCCTGACTGATGTTTAAGCAGTCTCGATCGGACAACCGAATGACGTGATGTCCCTGCCGGACATGACGACTCCGCGTGCTGAACGGGCCGACTCTCGGCGACACAGCCAATCCCAAACCTCTGCAACCCAAGCCCCCGGGGAGACCTGCGCTCCCCCAAAGGAAGCGTGCGTCTCCTCGGGATCACCCACCCGATGGAGACCACACCATGACCGCCAGCCAACGTTTCGATGTCGCGACCACCTTCAACGTCAAGGCCCGTCCGGGTCTTGAAGTGATCGGTTTCGCCGACGACACCCATCCGCACATCCCGGTGCGCAAGCCCTACGTCTTCAGACCCGAGCTGCTGCGCGACGTGCTGGCCTTCCTGCACGAGGCCGGCGGCGACGGCCTGTTCCTGACCGGCCCGACCGGATCGGGCAAGACCAGCCTGATCCTGCAGATTGCCGCCCGGCTCGCCTGGCCGGTGCAGTCGGTGACCTGCCACGGACGCATGGAGCTGGCGGCCCTGGTCGGCCAGTTCGTATTGGTCGACGGCAGCACCCGCTTCGTCCACGGACCCCTGTCCACGGCGGCGCGCGACGGGCACCTCCTGGTGCTCAACGAGAGCGACCTGATGGACCCGGCCGAGTTGGCGGGTCTGAACGACATCCTCGAGGGCCATCCCCTGGTGATTGCCGAGAACGGCGGGGAGGTGATCCGGCCGCACCCGAAGTTTCGGGTCGTCGCGACCGGCAACACCGCCGGTGCCGGCGACCGCTCGGGGCTCTACCAAGGGGTGCTGCGACAGAACCTCGCCTTCATGGACCGCTTCCGGGTGGTGCAGGTCGGCTATCCGGAGCCCGAGACGGAGCAGGATCTGATCGCCGCGGCGGTCCCGAAGCTGCCCGCGGAGATCATCGCGAAGATGATCCTCGTGGCCGAGGAAGTGCGGCGCCTGTTCCTGGGCGCCGGAACGGAATCCGGAGAGCTGACCGTGACCATGAGCACCCGGACCCTGGTGCGCTGGGCCACGCTGAGTCTGGCGTTCAAAGGCGCACCGAACGTCTTCGAGTATGCCCTGGAGCAGTCCTTGACCGCCCGCGCGGAGCCGGAGCAGCGCGAGGCGATCCACCGCATCGCCGCCGATGTCTTCGGCGACTACTGGGGTGCGAAACCGTGAGCCCTCTGTATCGGCTCTATCGCTACGAGCACGGGGACGGGACCGCCAAGGAATGGGCCTACGCCGATCTCGGCAACGGGACAGCGCAGATCCGTTGGGGACCGGCCGGTCGTCTGCGCCAAACCCAATCCAAGCCGTTGCCGATCGCCCTCGAGCGGGCACGCGAGAAGCGGCTGAAGGGCTACGTCGCCATCGGCCGGGCGGACATCGATGCGACCGGGGCCGTGGCGCTGCTGTCGCGGGACGGTCCGGATCAGCGGGTGACTCCCGCCGGATCCGCCACACCCACGCCCGCCCCCAAGCCAGCCCGCGACATCGCCGCCCTGTTGGGCGCCGATGACGACGGGTTTTACTTCTAACCCATCTCGACACACGGCCGACCGCGGCGCACGTCTTCGCCGCCCGGCGATCGCGTGCGTCCCGGTTCGCCGGGGAGCCCAATTATGCACACGATCACCCACGTCACCGACCGGATCACTCTGGTCATGTTGAACGTCGCCATCTGGTCCGGACGCAAGAAACTGCGTGCCGAAGACCTGAAGCTCGGGACCGAGGTCCCGCCCGAGGAGCTGGTCTCCTTGGGATCGAAACGGGTCTGCGACCCCGAGCCGCTCAAGATCTTTCACCGCATCAAGAAGGGTGCGGAGCGCACCTGCCTGCAGGTCGGAACCCGCTTTCTCGGCGGGTTTGCCGTGCCGCATGCGCACGCCGAGTCGATCGCCGAGAGCTTGGCGGTGCTGAAGATGGAATTCGACACGGAAACACGGTCCTTTCTGGCCGGTTACGACCGGGCGTTGGAGGAGTGGATCTCCAATCTGCCCGCCTGGGAGGAACCGATCCGCCGGGCGATCGAGCCGGCGGAGGTCGTCGGCACACGCCTGCGCTTCGGCTACCAGATCGTGCGGATCGCCCCGGCCGAACAACCGGGGACGCTCGAGGAGGAGGTCCAGGGGCTCGGCGACGGCATCTTCGCCGAAGTCGAGCAGATGGCCCGCGAACTCGAAGGCAGCTTCGAGGGCAAGGAAAAGCTGCATCGCCGTGCGCTCGGAACCTTCCGACGCATTCGCGAGAAACTCGCCTGCCTGTCCTTCGTGGACCGGCGCATCCATCCGGTGGTGGACACCCTCGATGACTGGATCGCCCGCCTGCCGGACGGCCCGATCGACGGCCCGATCTTCAACGAAGGCATGGGGCTCGCACTGCTCCTCTCGGACGCCGAGCGCATGGCACGCCACGGGGCGGGCCAGTGGGCGGTGCAACAGGGCGGCGTACCGAACGAAAGCGACATGGCATCGGACGCTACGCCGAACGAGGTCACGCCGTTGCCGCTCGTTCATGCGGGCACGGAGCTATCCGCTCCGCGCGCCGTGCAGTCTGCGATGGACTTCGAGGCCGAGATGGACGCCTTATTCGGCGATATGCCGATTGAGGCCGAGACAGGCTCCGAAGCGCGGCTCAACCAGCCGGACAACCCGCCGGAGCCCGCGTTCGCCAGGCCCGTCGAGGAGACGATCGCGGACGTCGAGGGCTTCTTCTTCTGATCCGAGCCTGAACCCGAGCCGGCGCATCCGCGCCGGCTTCGCATCATCCCACCCGACCGGGGTACACCGACCCCGCCGGGGTGGTGTGCCCCTTTTTTCACTCAGGAGCACACCATGACACCCAAGACCTTGACCGACGCACTGCCGATCGTCGCCGCCGCCTACGGACGCAAATTCGGTATCCCCGTTCGGGTCGGCGGCACGCAGGCCCGTACCGACGGCGGCGTGATCGTCATTCCCGCGATCGGGACCGACCCGACGGCCCGGACGCTGGCGTGGGGCTATCTGGCCCACGAAGCGGCCCATGTCCGCTACACCGACTTCGCCCTGCCGAGGGCGCACGCGCCGCTGGAGCGGTTTATCCAAGGGGTCATCGAAGACATCCGGATCGAGGGCGAGCTGATCGCCGCCTATCCGGGGACCCGCAGGACGCTCGATGCGGTCGTGTCCGCCTTGGTGGCCGACGGGTCGCTGTCGGCAGTGGACGAGACCGAGAGCCCGTCCGACATCCTCGGCAACGGGGTCCTCGCCCTGGCGCGGCACCGTTACCGCAAGCAGGAGGCGCTGGCGAGTCACGCCAAGGAGGCCGACCGCGCCATGCGGGCGGTCTTCCAACCGCGCTTCGTCCACCGGCTGCAGGGACTGATGTCCGAGATCCCGAGGCTGGCGGGCACGGCGGCGTCGATCGACCTCGCGCGGCGGATCGTCGGGTTGATCGAGGAGGAATCGCAGGAGCCGCCGCCTCCGGCGCCGCAACAGTCCGACGCGGATCGCGGTGCGGGTTCCGACCCGGCATCCAATCCGGACACAGGGAATGGAGCGTGGCAAAACGATGACGATGCGCGGGAAACGTCCACGAACAGTCGGTCCGGAGACGACACCGAACAGGGTGATGCCGGAGACGGAGGATCCGAGAACGACGCATCCGCAGACGATGGAGTTGACGATCGGGACGAGGAAGGCGAGCAGGGCCAAGACGGTCGACCTGCAGACGCCGGGACCAACGACCCCGGCAGGACCACGGCAAGCAACGACGCCCGCCGTGCACTGCAGCAGGCGCTCTCCGCCACCGACGACGAGCTTCCGGAGGATCTCTTCGCGTCGGTCGCCCAAGCCCTGAACGGGCAACACCGCGATTCGGCGACGCTGCTTCCCGCAGCGGAGGCGTATGTCGGGGACCTGCAATCGGGACGGATGGCCCTGGACCGCGTCAAGGGACACTCGGCGAAACTCGCGGCCCGTCTGCAGGGCTTGATCGAGACCCGCACCCTGGAACGCGCCCGAGCGGGTCGACACGGACGATCCTTGAGTCCACGTCACCTGCACCGCGCCGGTGTCGGCGACCCGCGGGTGTTTCGGATCCGGGAGCAGGCGATCGCGCCGAATACGGCGCTGCACCTGTTGGTGGATCTGTCCTCGTCCATGAGTGCAGGCCGAGATGCGATCGCGTTGGATGCGGCCGCGGCGTTGGCGCTGGAGCCCGTCAAAGGCGTCTCGCGCGCGGTGACGGCGTTCCCGAGCCTGCAGGGTCAGTCCGACAAAGTGACCCGGATCCTCGCGCACGGCGAGCGGGTGGCGTCCCGCGTCGGGGCGTTCGTCCAACGCGGTCGCGGCGGCACGCCCATGACCGGGGCGCTGTGGTTCGCCGCGGCGGACCTGCTGGCCCGTCGCGAGACGCGCAAGGTGATCATCACCCTCACCGACGGACAACCCGACGACGTGTGCACCGCCGCCGACCTGATCGAACGGGCCGGCGCGGCCGGCATCGAGATGATCGGCGTGGGCATCGCCGTGGACGTCGGGCGTCTGTTCCCGGTTGCCGTGCGCATCGATGCCGTCGCGGATCTGAAGACCGTGTTGTTCGGGATTGCCGAGCAGCTCCTCCTGACCTGACCCCTGAACTGACCCCATCCATCGGACCCGCGGGCCGGCCGTCCTTCTCGGACGGTCGGTCCGGGTCCGGGAGGTGTGCTCGCCGTGGGCGCGCTCCCGCGTTCATCGCAAGCACGGTTCCCCGGATTCTCGCTGTCGAGGATCTCCGAGAAGCGGTCGCTGGCCGCCCGGTCCGCCGGAAACACAGCCGAACCCACTGATCCAATCCACCCCGCGGGGAGAGGCACTCTCCCCCGGGGACGGTGCGTCTCCCCTTCACCGGAGAGACGCATGACCACACCCCACCCCGCCCGCGCACTGACGGGCATGATCGAAACCCTTGCGCGTCGCGGCGACCATCGCCCCGACGAATGGCTGCGCTTCCTGACCATGGATGTCCTCGCCGGCTTCGGCGAGCGACTCGAAACCCCCTGGGACGAGCGGCGCCACACGGCGCTGTTCGAGCTCTCCGGCCTCTACGGACGGCTCGTCGCCGAGAACCCCTGGCGCGACATCCTGGGTACCGTCTACATGGAGCTGAGCGCGCACGGCCAAAGCAAATGGATGGGGCAGTACTTCACGCCCCAATCGGTCGCGGATTTCATGGCCGAGATCAACACCGGCGACTTGGATCCGTCCGCGCATCCGAAGGACCGCTTCATCACGATCCTGGAGCCGACCAGCGGTGCGGGAATCCTGCTGCTGTCGGTCTGCAACAGCGTCGCGACGACACACGGTGTCGAGGCGCTGCGGCGTCTGTCGCTCACGGCGATCGATCTGGATCCGCTGTGCGCGCGCATGACCGCCTGCCAGCTGCTCGCCAATGCGGCCCTGCACGGTCCGCTCGGGGAGATCCTGGTCTACCGCGGCAATGCGCTCGGCAACCCGGCCGATCTGGAGGTGGTGACGCATCGCCTCGCCTCACCCCGACACGTCGTCGGTACACCCGAGCCGATCCCCGAGATCCTCCCGGCCCTCGCACCACAACGCCTCGCGGCCGTCACGGCGGCCACCGAGAGCCGTCAGTTGAGCCTCTTCGACGACGCGGCGCTGCCGCCGCTGCAACGCACGGCCTAGCGCGCCGACAGCCATCCACCCCGCGGGGACATCCTTCCCGCACGGGGGGACATGTCTCCCCGCTCGACCCCGGAGACACGACCCATGAAGAAACCCCAGCTGTCACTGCCCCTGGAACCCGACCACATGCGCCGGGCCGACTTGCCGGAAAGCGATCGGGAGCTGGTGGCCAACGCCATCCGCTGCCTGGAGCAGAAGTACCTGGTCAAGCAGGACTGCCTGACCAACCCGGAGGCCACGCGCAACTTCCTCAAGCTGCGGCTCTACGGCCTGCACTACGAGGTGTTCGCCTGCCTGTATCTGGACAACCGCCATCGCGTCATCCGCTACGAGGAGCTGTTCCGCGGCACCATCGACGGGGCCAGCGTGCATCCCAGAGAGGTCCTGCGCAAGGTGGTGGAGACCGGTGCGGCGGCGGTCATCTTCGCCCACAACCACCCCTCGGGCGTTCCCGAGCCCTCCCAAGCCGATCTGCGCCTCACCCAGCGCCTGCGCGAAGGTCTGTCGCTGTTCGACGTGCGGGTGATCGATCACATGATCGTCGGCGACGGCGAGGCCGTCTCCATGGCCGAGCGCGGCGTGCTCTGACAGTCGATCGACCATCGCAAAGAACCCGATCCACTCAACCCCGCGGGGCCCATCTCCCCGTCGGGGAGGTGTGCCCCGCCCGACCTCGGAGACACACCGCATGAACCATTCGAGACGACAGATGACCATCGACGCACAGACCGTCCGCGAACAGGCCCGCGGACGCTGGAGCGGCATCCTCGCTCGGCTCGCGCCGACCCTGGAGCCGGCACTGGCCCGGCCGGGTCGCCACGTACCCTGCCCGGTCCATGGCGGATCGGACGGGTTCCGGGTCTTCCGCGATGCGGCGGAGACCGGCGGCGGGATCTGCAACAGCTGCGGCCCCCGTCGCGACGGCTTCGCGCTGCTGATGTGGGCCAACGACTGGGGCTTTCGCGAAACCCTGGAGGCAGTCGCCGGGGATCTGGGCATCGACGCGGGACACCCGCGGACCATCGATGCACGGCCGAGACCCGTCGTCGTCTCTCCGCCGGCCAACGATGTCGGAAAGGACGCCGGCTCGGCCGAGGCCGCGCTTCGGCGCGTCTGGTCCGAGACCCTGGACCCGGACGACCGGCAGGCCCTCCCGCTGCGGCGCTATCTGTCCCGGCGCGGAATCGATGCCGAACCCGACCCGCGCGTGCTCCGGTTTCATCCGGGGCTCGCCTACTACGAGGGCAGGACGAGAGTCGGCACCTTCCCGGCGCTTGTGGCCAAGGTGTCGGATGCCGAGGGTCGGTCGGTGTCGCTGCACCGGATCTACCTCGATCGCGCGGGACACAAGGCCCCGGTCGCGCACCCGAAGAAGATGATGCCACCGATCGGCACGGTCTGCGGGGGAGCCGTGCGGCTCTACCCGGCCGGTCCGACACTGGGGATCACCGAAGGGATCGAGACCGCACTGGTGATCCGCCAGCGCACCGCGATGCCGGTCTGGGCCGGGATCTCCGCGACCCTGCTGCAGCGGTTCGTGCCGCCGCCCGGGGTCGGGCTGATCGTGATCTGGGCCGACCTGGATCGCTCGGGAACCGGGGAGCAGGCCGCCCTCGCGCTGCGCGAGCGGCTTGTCTCCCGAGGCGTCCGCGTGGCGCTGCACCTGCCCAAAGGGCCGATCCCGGAGGGCAGCAAAAGCCTCGACTGGTGCGACCTGTGGCGCCTCGACCTGCGCGCCGTGGCCTGACCAAGCGGTGAGCTCATCGACCCGCACCCCGACGGGTGCGCGATCGGCGAGGTCATCCGTCAACCCAAGCAAACCCGCCGGGGCGCAAGCTCCGGCGGGTTTTTTGTTGCGGCATCGAGCAGCGCGCGATACTGAGCCCCTTTCGGCTGTTCACCGACGATGCCCGATGAGCGAAACGACAATATTTGATTGGTTCGACGCCGGCAGTCGCGTCCTCGAAGGCGCTCGGACGTCCGACCTGTTCCCGCCGCTCGACGACGCCCAGGCCCAGCGTGCGTGGCTCGCCGGGTTCGCGGGCGCTTGGGCGGAACGCAGCGGCGACGAGGCCGCCGAGGATGCCCTGGTCGCGGCGCTGGAGGGGCGCCCTGCCCTGCTGAGACAGCTTTGGGATCGGGGTCCGGGCAAGATCGCGCGCAGCTGGTCCTGATCTCGAGGGATCCAGCGGCATCGCCGGTCATGGCCGGGGTGTCAGTCCGACAGGTGGAGCGCGAGAAGCGGCACCAGGTTCAGCAGCAGGATGGCCAGCTTGTAGGCGGCCATGCCCGCATAATGAATCGCGTCGAAGGTCTCGACCGAGAGCCTGAACCATCGACTGTGCAGGCGATACATCCAGTCGTGAGCAAAGGCGAAGCCCACGAACCACAGAAGCAGAAATCCGTAGTTGATGCCGACACACCAGAGCAGGAAATCCGTGATGCCTGTCGTCGTCATACATCACCCCCTTAGCCGCTGATCGAAGAGCGTGCGCCGAGCGGGCGGATCCACCGCAAGGGCATGCGCACTCGGAATATGGCGAGGCTCGCGGTGATTGCGGACGCATCCTCGCCGTGCTCGGTTCTCTCGCCTACAGCAACTCTATCCGGAAGCCTTGGTGTCGATATTCATGTTGCCCTCGTCGATGAACAGGGCACGAGGTCCAAGCGAAACGCGCCCCTTTCGATACCACCGCCAAGGTGGTTCGGATCACCAGCCTGCCGGGCCTAGCATACGTGAGCGATGCCAGGTCGGGCGGCAAACGCTTGCCGCCCCGTGGAACCGAGACGGAAGATCTAGCCCTCCCGGACAGCTCCCAATCCCTCGAGTTGGCTCACGAGCGCCACCTTCACGGCGACGGGAAGGACCCAATTCCGATAGGGCGCTCCTTTGTAGCGGCCACCGAAGGACTTGGCAACCGCCTTCAGGATCGGGTTCACTCGCTCGTTGAACGGCCACCAGAGGCATAGCCCCCACGCCTGAGACACGAGATGGACCGGCGTCCCATAGAGCCGAAAACGAGTGCGCTCAGGCACTCCGGACATGATGACCGGTTTCTCGAAGGCCCTGGCAACCGCCTCGCATCGCGCCTGATCGACGAGCTCGGCCAAGTCGGGATGACAAAGCCAAGTGCGGTTCTCCGGGCACTCCAGGACTTCCCTACGCAGCCCGTCCCAAGTCCAGGTCTCGTGCAGGCTTGGTTCGAGCACGATCTCGAAGCAGCGCACGCCCAGAGCGGCCAAGGCGCTTCGCTTGATCTCTCCGACAGGATGGGTAACCGCGATCTCGATGAACACCGGAGTACCGTCGCGTGTTCCCACCACATCGATCCGATAATCACCGACCGGCACCTCGTCCCGCATCGACTCAAATGCCCAGAGCTCCGGGGGTCGTACCAAAGTCACTTCACCCGTGCGGCCGTCGTCCAAGTGGTGCGACGCCTTGGCTTCAAGTGCCGGTACAAGAACCGCCGACTGACTCAACAGCACCTGCTTCGCCGCTCTATGCAGTGCACCTTCGGCGCCGCCACCGCAGTCCGCGCCACCGGCGTGAGCGAAATGCCAGGCACGCACCTCGCCTTGACGCGCAATCAGGACCTCGCCGCATTCCGGACAGCAGCACTCGCACGCCTTGCCGCGGCTGACTTCCTCGACGGACACTATGCGACCGTCTTGGTCGACACCGAACGATTGAAACAGACCGATGGTTCCCATTGATGACTCCCCGATTGAGGTTGATGTGACTGATCAAGCGAATGCAAAGGTGGCAGAGGATGCCGGCGTGGAACAGGAACCGAACCGGTTCGAAACCGGTTGGGATAGTCAGGAAGTCTCAAGGACTGCGAGGTCTGTCGAGCGAATCGCGGCCGGTTGGGGTGACCGTTCTCAGGCCATCAAGGTGCTGCGCGTCTTGTGCCACCTGACGGAGGAGGAACCCGACCGACTCAAACCGGACGGGGATCCTGATCAATGGGGGTTTCTTGCGACGGAGGTCCTCGGCGGCATGGTGCGATTCAACACGCCCGGGGCGGATCAATGGTCAAAGGATCACGAGAAAGCCAAGAATCGCATGAAGGCCCATTGGCCGACGATCGAGAAGACTTGGCAGCGGCAGGCAGCGACCATCGCAGACGGTCTGGAAGCCGAGGGCCTTTCGCTGCAACCGAGGCTCCATCGAGCTGAAGGGGGCGGGACGGGTAAAAGCAACCGCTACGGTTTTCAGTTCGACAACCCGAACGGCATGACCGAAAGCGCGCGGCCGACCGAGATCGATCTGCTCCGGGTTGCTCAAGTGCACTATCGGCGAGCACACATCTCCGGCAACCGCTTCGTGCGCTGGTTGTGGAGTAGGAGCTTCGACCTTGCAGGCTGGGGCGGGCGGATTTATCTCGCTTTCGCCTTCGCCGCCCTGCTCGGTGTGGTGTCGATCACCTGGATTTACCTGATCGGGATGAGTGCCGCGGGCACTGCCTTGACCTTCCTGAAAGCCGGTCTGGGAATCCTGCTGATCCTGTCGGCGAGTTGGTTGGTTTTCGGATGGCTCGTGCGCTTGACCATTGATCGAGTCACGCTGGCCCCGGCATTTCTCGATCCCCTATCGAAAGAAACGAACTATCTGCTGGAGGTCCGAGAGAGCCCCGAGGCGCAAGGCAACGCGATTTCGCTCGTGCGATACGTCGCGAATTGCCCGCTCTGCGGTGCGCATGGTCGCGACAAGATCCACGTCGGATCCGGCCGTCTTGAGTTTTTCGGCCGTCTCGTCGGGCGCTGTGATCGGGCCCCGAATGCTCATGTCTTCTCGTTCGACCATGTCACTCAGCGAGGGCGATTCCTGCGTTGACCGCGCTGGCCTTGCTTAGCCGCCGAGGAGGATCCCGAGCCGCACGCGGACCCGTTCCTCAAACGCCGACCACTCGGCCTCGTCCAACCCCGCGGCAATTCCGAGACGGCGCAGATTCGCGCGCAAGTCCGATTCGCTTCCCATGTGTACGGTTTGACCGAGCCCGCCCTCCCCGCCGGAACGGCCGACGAGATGGCCATCCGGCGTGACGGTCAGCTCGACCAACGCCGGCGTCGTGTAGGTGTGTTCCAAGATGTACCCGAGGATGGCGCCCATCTGCGGGGTCATATTGGGGAAACGCTTCGGATCGAGTTTACGACACAGGTCCGGGTCCGGCATGTGTGCTGATATGCCCGTGGGTGATATGCTCAAGCCACGTTACGGGAAAATCTCGAAGGGGTCCAGGTGCCTGTGGACGCACCGATGGGGCAGCGCTGGATCAATCCAGAAAAGGCCCGCTATTACCGGGTCGTCCTTGAACAGGACCTGTTCGGTGTCTGGAACCTGATCGCCTGTTGGGGTGGTCTGCACTCGCGCCGCGGCGGGATGCGGGTCACCGCGCTGGCATCGCTCGATGCCGGGGTCGCGGCACTGGACGGGATCGCGAAGCGACGACGGCAGCGGGGGTATGTGCCGATGCTTCCTCCGCCCGACCCCTCGGCGTGGTGAACGCGTCTATTGCAAAACCCTTGGAGGCTGTGGCTTGGATCCGGTTGTCGTAATCGACTTCGAGACGACGGGGCTGTCGCCCGACGACGGGTATCGTGCGACCGAGATCGCAGCCGTCTTGATCCGCGACGGGTGCATCGTGGATCAGTACCAGAGCTTGATGAACGCCGGTCGGCGCATCCCCTCCTTTGTCGAGCATCTCACCGGAATCAGCAACGCCATGGTGCGCGAAGCACCGCCGGCCAGCCAGGTCATGGCCGAGATCGCGGACTTCGTCGGTGACGATCACCTGGTCGCGCACAACGCCTCGTTCGATCGTAAGTTCTGGTCGACATCCGTGACTGCACAGTTATAAATGTTATATTTTTCCGCACTCTAAACCGCGCCAGCTCCGACCATCGTCGATGCTGCCGGGGCCGATCCGATCCAAAAACATCACATACCGCGCCGGGCGCGGTTTAGGTCATAAGGACTTGCATGGATAGAAACATTGCCCCCGGCGCACGGGTCACCATCCGCGACGAGGACTGGATCGTTCGCCGGATCGATCGGTGCGACGACGGCGGACATGCGCTGACCTGCGACGGTCTGTCCGAGCTGGTGCGCGGCACCTCCGCGATCTTTCTCGACCGACTCGAAGACGACATCGCCGTGCACGACCCGGCGAGCACCCGATTGTTCCAGGATGAAAGCCCCTACTTCGGCCAGGCGCTGCTTTACCTCGAGAGCCAGCGCCTGCGCACGGTCGCCAACGACCAGCAGATGCATCGTGCCCACCAGGCGGCGATGCAGAGCGCCGACTATCAGCGGGTGCCGGCGGAGAAAGGTCTGAAACAGGTCCGCACCCGCATGCTCATTGCCGACGGCGTCGGGCTGGGCAAGACCCTGGAAGCCGGGATGCTGGCGACCGAGCTGGACATCCGCGGTCGCGGCCGGCGCATCCTGGTGGTGACCCAGAAGAGCATGCTGACCCAGTTCCAGAAGGAATGGTGGTCGCGATTCACCATCCCGCTGGTGCGGCTCGACTCGGTCGGTATCCAG
Source organism: Thiocapsa roseopersicina (assembly GCF_900106925.1). Taxonomy (GTDB): domain Bacteria; phylum Pseudomonadota; class Gammaproteobacteria; order Chromatiales; family Chromatiaceae; genus Thiocapsa; species Thiocapsa roseopersicina. Next base: position 28,034 of record NZ_FNNZ01000023.1, on the reverse strand, counting down.
CGCATCCGCAACAAGATCCCCTCGGGCCATAATCCCTTCAACTATTACGACAAGACCATCATCTCGATGGACACCCTGAAGGGGAACAACGAGTACCGCAACTATCTGGAGAAATCTCGTTGGGACATCATCGTCATCGACGAATGTCACAACGTGGCCGTCCGCAAGGGCGATGCCGGATCCTCGCAGCGGGCCCGTCTCGCCAAGAACCTGGCCACCAAGTCCGATACCCTGATTCTGCTGTCGGCCACGCCCCATGACGGCTCGGCCAACAGCTTCGCCTCGCTGATCTGGCTGCTCGATCCCACCGCCATCTCGGACCCGGACGACTACACGCGCGCAGACCTCGACCGCAAGGATCTCTTCGTGCGCCGTTTCAAGAAAGACATCAAGGCGCAGGCGCAGGGCCAGTTTCTCGAACCCATCACCCGGCGTCTCTCGGCCCGGGCGACTCCCGAGGAGGAGACGGCTTATCAGGCGGTGCTGGCGATTCCCTTCACCCAGAAAGGCGAGCACCAGGCCGGCAAACCATCCGAGCTGCAACGGGTCGGCCTCCAGAAGGCACTGTTTTCAAGCCCCGCCGCGGCCGACGCCTACGCCCGCCACCGCATCGACAAACTTTCGCGAAAGCCGATGCCCACACCGGCCGAGGACGCGGAAGTCGCGGCCCTCCAGACCCTGCGGCAGGCACTGACGCGCATCACGCCGGAGCGTTTCAGCAAGTACCAACGCCTGATCAAAGCCCTGGGTGACCCCGACGCCCGTTGGTCGGGGACGGACACCGCAGACCGCCTGGTGATCTTCTCCGAGCGGATCGAGACCCTGAAATGGCTGATGGCCAACCTGCCGGGTGATCTGCGCCTCAAGGTCGACGCCTTCAGCGTCCTGGACGGCAGTCTCTCGGACATCGATCAGCAGGAGATCGTCGAGCGCTTCGGGCAGGAACACGACAGCCTGCGCGTGCTCTTGTGCTCCGACGTGGCGTCCGAGGGACTGAACCTGCATTACCTCTGCCATCGCCTGGTGCATTTCGATCTGCCTTGGTCGCCGATGGTGTTCCAACAACGCAACGGGCGTGTCGATCGCTTCGGTCAGCAACATCGGCCCTGCATCGACTATCTGCTTACCGAATCGGCGATCGAGACCGTCAAGGGCGATCTGCGCGTCATCGAGGTGCTGGTGCGCAAGGACGAGCAGATCAGCAAGAACATCGGCGATCCCGCCTCGGTGCTGCGCAAACACAGCATCGAGGACGAGGAACAGACGGTCGCCGAGGCACTGGCCGACGGCATCACCGCGGAGGCCTTCGAGCGCGACTTTATCGACCAGGCGGCGTCGGATGATGAAGATTGGGAAACCGCGCTCTTCGGCTCTGTCGAAGAACCCCCGCCCGCCGCAATCCCGGCCGACCCGCATCGCCTCTTCCCGGACATCTACGCCTTCGCCAGACAGGCCATCGCCACCATCCCCGAAGCTGCAGGCTACCGGGTCGACGACGCCGCGAAGATGCTGCGCCTCACCCCGCCCGCCGACCTGCGGCGACGCCTGCGCCAGCAATTACCGGCCGAGGTTCTGCGCGAGACGGACGAATACGTCCTCTCCGCCCGAGTCGGCCTGGTCGAGGAATCCATTCAACGCGCCCGCGAGACCGACAAACAGGGCGCGAGTTGGCCCGAGATCCAGTATCTCTGGCCGCAACACCCCATCTCCCAATGGCTGATCGACCGGGTGATCGGGGCCGTGGGCCGCCGCCGCGCCCCGGTCATCCTCAGCCCGGATCTCGGCTTAGAGGAAACCGCCTATCTCATGCTGGGCCTGATCCCAAACCGCAAGGGTCAACCGCTGATCGCCGAATGGAAGGCGGTCGTGCGCCGTGGCGAGCAGGATTTCACGATCGAGGACTTCGATACCTTTTGCCGGCGAGCCGGGATCGGCGTGCGCGACCTGCCTAACCCCAAACGCCCGGTCGACCTCGCGGTACTGCAAGGCGCACTCGGCGACGCGGTCGCCACCATGCAGCTCTTCGTCGAGGGACAGGTGAGACACTTCACCACCACCCGAACCGCGGAGGTCACACACAAGCTCGCCGAGCTGTCGCAACTGCGCGGTGCCCAGGAGCGCCAATTGGAGCTGCGGATCGCCGGTCTGCCCGAACCCATCCGTGAGGGTCGCCGGGCCCGCCGACTCAAGGATATCGAGGATGTCTTCGCCGAATACAGCCAATGGGTCAAGGACAGCCTCGAGGTCGAGCCCATGCCCTTCGTGCAGGTTCTCGCAGCCGTCACGCGACAGGTGTAGCCATGGCCGCCATTGAAACCACGGACAAGTTCGATGTCTTCCCCGGCATCCTCAACGACAACGAATTCTACAGCCACCACTTCCTGGCCCACGTCTTTCAGTCGCGGATCAAGGCGTGGCTGGACGCGCGCACGCCGACCGATCCAGGCGCCGGGCAGACATCCGAGCCACCGGCCGATCCACCATCCAAACAGCTCTCGCGTCTCGCCGCCGACTTCTTTCGCCGCCACGCCGCCTATCCGCAGGACGAGGACTTCGCCGCCCAACTGGACTGGCACCGCGCGCTGCATCGGCCGCTGCTGCACACCCTGGGTTACGCCATCGAGCCTCGCGAGCACCCCCTTGAGAACGAGTGGACGGCCGGCCAGCCGATCCCGGTCTGGACGCTGCTCGGCCGCAAACCCGGTCTGCCCGACGTCGCAATCCTCCCCGCGTTCAACCCCCAGGAGCGAGTCGAGAGTCAGGACCGGTCCATCGACCCGCTCGATTCCAGACTCGACGCGCGCCATTTTCGCATCGAGGAGATGCCGGCCGCCTACCTGGGCAAGGATCGCAAAACCCCGCGCACCCTCGCCGAGCTGCTCACCGACTCGGTCTTCGCCGCCGATCATCCGCCCCGTTTCCTGTTGCTGGTCGGCGAGACCCAATGGATCCTGCTCGATCGCTTCAAGTGGCCCTCCAACCGCTTCCTGCGCTTCGACCTGACCGAGATCCTCGGCAAGAAACAACCGGCCACGCTCAACGCCACGTATGCCCTGCTGCATCGCGAGGCGCTCTTGCCGGACCAGGGCGAGGGTCTGCTCGACAGCCTGGATGCCGAGTCGCACAAGCACGATGCCGGGGTCAGCGAAAACCTCAAATACGCCCTGCGCGACGCCATCGAGCTGCTCGGCAACGAGGCAGCGCGCCAGCTCATCACCGAGCACGGCTACAGCTACAGCGGCACCCTCAAGCCGCTGGACGCCGGAGCGCTCAGCACCGAATGCGTGCGCCTGGTCTACCGCCTCATCTTCCTCTTCTATATCGAGGCGCGGCCGGAGCTCGGCTATGTGCCCATCAACTCAAGCGACGTCTACGCCCGCGGCTACAGCCTGGAGGCCCTGCGCGACCTGACCCTGACCGACTTGCGCTCCACCGAGGCGCAGAACGGGGGCTATTTCGACACGAGTCTGCGCAAGCTCTTCGCCCTGGTGGCAGAGGGCACCACCATCGATCGCACCCAGGCCGAGATACACCTCGGCGCGTCCGTCAACGCCTTCGAGTTGGCCCCGCTCGACAGCAAGCTGTTCGACCCCAAGAGCACCCCGCTGCTCAACCGGGTCCGCTTTCCCAACCACATCTGGCAGGCGGTGCTGCGGGGGCTCTCCTTCGCCAAGGACGAGAAGACCAAGCGCACGCGCCGCGTCAGCTATCAGGCGCTGTCCATCAACCAGCTCGGCGCGGTCTATGAATCCCTGCTCTCCTATCGCGGCTTCTTCGCCGCCGAAGACCTCTACGAGGTGATGCCCGCGCCCAAGGAGGGTACCCGCCAGGCGCGGGAGGACGACGCGGAGGGCGACCTCGAAGAGGACGAGGATACGCAGACACAGGACGCCTATGGCGGCAGCACCGACCTGCTGGCCAACGGCTGGTTCGTCACCCGCAACCAGATCGGCGACTACCGCAACAACGAGAAGGTCACCTTCACCAACGCCGAGGGCCGCAAGGAGCTACGCGTCTATCCCAAGGGCACCTTCATCTACCGCCTGGCGGGGCGCGACCGTCAGAAGAGCGCCAGCTACTACACCCCCCAATCCCTGACCCAGTGCCTGGTCAAATACGCGCTCAAGGAGCTGCTGCCGGGCATGGCCGCCGACGACATCCTCAAACTGCGGGTGCTGGAGCCCGCCATGGGCAGCGCCGCCTTCCTGAACGAGGCGGTCAATCAGCTCGCGGAAACCTATCTCGAGCGTAAGCAGCAGGAGCTCAAGCGCCGCATCCCGCACGATCAGTATCCGCAGGAGCTGCAAAAGGTGCGCATGCGCCTGGCCGATGCCAACGTCTTCGGCGTCGACCTCAACCCCATCGCCACCGAGCTGGCCGAGGTCAGCCTTTGGCTCAACGCCATCTATGGCGAGAGCGACGAGCAGGGCCGACCCAAGGCGGCACGGGTGCCCTGGTTCGGCTACCAGCTCTTCATCGGCAACAGCCTCGTCGGCGCCCGCCCGCAGGTATTTCCGGTCAGCCAAGTCACCGCCCCGAGGCGGATCAATCATTACCAGAGCGACTATCACTCAAAGACCAAATCGGAGCCCAATCCAAACTGTTACCTCTACGCCACGCCGCGCCATCTGACCTCGACCGAGCCGCGCCGTGACGACGAGATCTATCACTTCCTGCTGCCCGACGAGGGCATGTGCAGCTACACCAATAAGGCCGTCAAGACCTACTTCGGCGACGACCTGGACCGGATCAAGCTCTGGAAAAAGCCGTTGATCGCACGCTTCTCTCAGACGGAGATCCAGCGCCTGCTGCAGCTCAGCAAGAAGATCGATCAGCTCTGGCAGGAACACGCCCGCCAACTGGCGAAGGACCGCGCACGCACTGAAGATCCCTTGCCCGTCTGGCCCGACATCGATACCGGCAGCACCAGCAGCCGCGCCAGCAAGGAGGAGACCCGCCAGGCCGGGATGCTCAGCGAGGACGGCGACAAGGCCACCGCCTACCGGCGTCTGAAGCTGGTGATGGACTATTGGTGTGCCCTCTGGTTTTGGCCGCTCGACCAGGCAGCCCGATTGCCCAGTCGCACCCAATGGATCACCGAGATCGGCGCCATCCTCGACGGCAACCTGATGGAGATCGACGAGCAGCAGGAGCTGGATCTCTCGCCCGAGCCCGCCAAGGTCGAGCGTCAAGTCCTGGTGCCCGAGGTGCAGGGCTCGCTCTTCGACGATCAGCCGGGACAACTGCCGTTGTCCGCCCCGACACCTGAAAAGACCCTGCACGATCGCTACGGCGAGCTGCGCATCAAGCGTCTGCGCGACTACTTTCCGCGCGTCGCGCTGGTCGAGTCACTGGCCGTGCGCTTCAAATTCTTCCATTGGGAGCTGGCCTTCGCCGACGTCTTTCGCGAGTCCGGCGGCTTCGATCTGATTCTCGGGAATCCGCCCTGGATCAAGGTGGAGTGGGAAGAGAAAGGCGTGCTCGGCGAGGCCGATCCCCGGATTGCGATCCGCAAGATGAGCGCGTCGGATCTGGCGAAACGCCGCGCGGACCTCTTTGCCGAGCGCCCGGAGATGCGCACGGCTTGGCTGGCCGAGTATTGCGAGCAGGAGGGCTTTCAGGCGTTCTTAAATGCGATGCAGAACTATCCGCTTCTCATGGGGCAGAAGGTCAACCTCTATAAGTGTTTTTTACCACAGGCGTGGATGCTGGGCAATGAGCGGAGCGTATCAGGATTCCTGCATCCGGAGGGAATTTATGATGATCCAAACGGTGGGCACTTCCGAGAGGCAGTTTATCCACGATTGAGGGGGCATTTTCAGTTCCATAATGAGATGGGCCTTTTTGCAGAGGTACATCACGCGACGACTTACAGCATCAACCTCTACGGTCCGATCCAAGCAACCCCGCAATTCACGCATCTAGCCAATCTCTTTCTGCCTCAAACTGCCGATGCCTGTTTCACCCATGAAGGGAATGGGGCGGTACCCGGCATCAAAGAAGAGAACGAGGGCGGGCGGGTCAAATGGAATACCCAAGGCCATCATGATCGCCTAATACCAGTTGGCGCGCACGAGTTAAAATTGTTCGCTCAACTCTTTGACGACGCGGGTACGCCGTACTTGGAAGCGCGCCTGCCGGCCCTACACGCACGTCCTTTGATTGCTGTGCTGGAAAGGTTTGCCGCTCAACCGCGTCGCCTCGGCGATATCAAAGGAGATTATTTCACCACCCCGTCAACTTGCTGGAATGAAGTCACTTCTCAGAAAGATGGCACTATCCGCCGCGAGACACGTTTTCCTGATACTCCCAAAGATTGGATCCTTTCCGGGCCGCATTTTTTCGTCGGCACATCCTTCTATAAGACGCCTCGTGCTCACTGCACCCAGAATAGTCACTATGACATCCTCGACCTAACTAACCTGCCCGACGACTACTTGCCGCGAACCAACTATGTGCCGGCTTGCGGTGCTGCGGAATATGCCGATCGTACCTCACGGGTGCCCTGGATCACTGGCGTCGAGAAGCACGCGCGTCGGGTGACGGAACACTATCGTTTCATCAATCGAGAGATGATTGGCTCATCGGCTGAAAGAACGCTAATTCCATCCCTAGTACCCCCAGACGTTGCTTACATCCACACCTGCCTTGGAACAGCGTTTAAGACGAACCGGTCCTTACTCGATTACTACGCCATGTGTTTATCAATCACAGTCGACTTCCGCGTCAAAAGCACGGGAATGGGGCATGCCAATGCAAATTTGATCAATCAATTACCCGTTGTGTCTGTTGACCGCTTACGGCCGTTGCTAGATGCGCGCGCCCTGGCGTTGAGTAGCATCACGACCCACTACGCGGATCTCTGGCAATCCTGCTATCAACCCGCGTTTAACCAACAACGCTGGTCGGTCCACGCACCCACAGATCGGCAACCATCCCCTTGCGCGGCTGAAACCCGAACAACCGTCTCAAAGCCGGACAGACCGGCACGTCCGTCGCAGGACGATCCGCCGGCGGTGCCGCTCGACACCGACTTCTTCACGAATCTGACGCCACACTGGCAAAGCCACTGCGCCCTGCGCACCGACTACGCCCGCCGTCAGGCCCTGCTCGAGATCGACGTCCTGGTCGCCCAAGCCCTCGGCCTGACCCTGGATGAGCTGCTCACCATCTACCGCGTCCAATTCCCCGTGATGCGCCAATACGAGGCCGACACCTGGTACGACCAGACCGGCCGCATCGTCTTCACCCCCAGCAAGGGCCTGATCGGCGTCGGCCTGCCGCGCAAGGCACGCAAAAGCGATCTGAAGGCGGGCATCACCTACGGCATCCGGACCCCCGACCGCCCCGATCAGAACCCGCAGCAGGGCATCGCCCTCGGCTGGGAAGACGTGCGCGACCTGCCCGCCGGCAGCACCCTCACCAAGACCTTCCCCGACGACACCCTACCCGGCGGCCCGGTGCAACGCACCATCACCTACCAGCCACCCTTCATCCGCCCCGATCGCGAGCAGGACTACCGCATCGCCTGGGCCTTCTTTACACAGGATCCAGAAGAGCAGGCCACGCCATGAAGTCCCGTGTCTATATCGAAACCTCGGTGATCAGCTATCTCGCCGCGCGCCCCAGTCGGGATCTGATCGTCGCCGCACATCAACAAATCAGCCAGGAATGGTGGCTGGTACGCCACGAGTGGGAATTGTCGATCTCCGCCCTGGTCATATCGGAATCCAGGGCCGGAGATGCGAACGCAGCCCGCCGTCGCCTGGAACTGCTGGACGGACTCCCAACCCTGCACCTGACCAATGACGCGCTTGAGCTCGCCCAACGACTGCTCGCTGGAGCGGCCCTTCCGGAGAGGGCCAAGGAAGACGCCCTGCACATTGCCGTTGCCGCCGTGCATGGCGCCGACTACCTGCTGACTTGGAACTGTAAGCATATCGCCAATGCCAGCAAGCGCCCTCTGATCGAAGCCATCTGCGAAGCGGCAGGCTACCAACCGCCCATCATTTGCACCCCGGAAGAGCTGCTTGGAGATCGCTATGTGGACTGACCCCATCGTCGAAGAACTGCATCGCGTGCGTGAGGCGCATGCCGCTCGCTTCCATAACGACCTACAAGCCATCGCTGCGGACCTGCTGAGAACCGAGCGGGAGTGGCCTGGGCCGAAGGTCGAGCCACGACCACGGCCGCCGATCATCCGGCCGAGAACCTCACCTGAAAATACACAAAACGCTGACCCGCGCACCTTGCGCGATCGACAATAACCGGGCGACGCACGGAATAGGCTCCATGAGCATCGAGCGATGCGTCGGGCATCGGTGGCCACGCGTCCGCTGTTCCGGGACCGTGATGACGAGGAGGTGCGGGGCTACCGCGACGCACTGGCCCTGATTCACAGGCACGCGAAAGAACTCCCGGTCGGCAACGAGACCATCTGCCGGCTGCACGCCCTGACCCGCGGCCAGATCTGGGATGCGGGGGAGTACAAGGTGCCGCCGCCGATCCCCCTGGCCGCATTCAATCTCGATTTCCTCTGTATTCACCCATTCCGCGACGGCAAAGGGCGTGTCTCCCGCCTGCTGTGGCTGTTGCAGGGCTATCAGCTTGGTGACGAGGTCGGACGCTACATCAGCCTGGAGCGCCTGATCGAAGAGAATAAAGATCGGTATTACGAGACCTTGGAGCAAAGCTCCCGGGGCTGGCATGAAGGGGCACACGACCCCTGGCCCTACATCAACTTTGTCCTCTCGATCATGAAGGATGCCTACCGCGACCTAGTCGACCGTGTCGGGGCGCTCAAGGCACCCCGCGGCGAGAAGCGTCAAATGGTGGTCGACGGCATCGAGCAGCTCCTAGCCAGGTCCCGGACCACGCTTTCTAGATCAGCGAGCTGGAGCAGCTATTTCCGGGCGTCAGCCGTGACATGTTGCGTCACGCCCTTCGGGAGCAGCAGGAGCAAGGAGTCGTGAGCTGCTCCGGCCGCGGCGCCGGTGCCAAGTGGACGCAGGGACCAGGCGGAAAAGAGGGTAATCAATGACCCTATAATGAGAGTAAAGAAGGGGGTAATAGACCTGCCGCGCCCCGATATGACAGGAAGAAGACACCTCCCTGAAGGACTGCTGGTCCGTGAGCAGGCACCGCTGTGGTTGGAGACCGTCTGGGTGATCGGGCAATCTGGGCAAGCGCGAGGGGCGGCCCGTGCCGACTGAGGAGGGTTCGGCGCAGCGGGGTCGGGCGGCTGAGTGAGCGTGCCCATCGCCTTGTGACCCCGGTGTCTTGCTCGGTGTCTCACGTATCGCGCCTCGGTTTTGCCTTGCCTGCCGAGAACCCGTTGACGCTCCGCTCCGGATTTCGCAACCAGCTTCGCACCAAAGGAACAAATCCGCTCGAGACCGCCGCATAGACACGCTCGACGAACACATCAGACCACCCCATCCGGTGGATGCGAATCCATTGTGATCTACCGTTAGCTAACGGCTAGCCCGTTTCGGTAGCCAGGACGCAACATTAAGTGGCTTGCTCAGCTATTTGGCTACATAACGCCCCGGCGGTATACTCCTCGCACCAACCAAAGCCTTTGACGAAAAGACGTATTACTGAGAAACCTAGCCGCCGCACCCAAAGTATCGGGACCGACCCTCTGAAGAATACTCGTTAGGTGCAAGAATGACCTATATGGAACTCAACAAGAAAGCGAACCAGAAAGTCGAAGTTGAATGTAGAGAATGTAAACGCAAAACTAGGCATCTCATACTTGCATCCGCAGATATCAGCGGTAGCGAAAGATTGTCATGGGATTACGAGATGCACTGGACCTCGAGTAGTCAAATTGTGCAGTGTCAAGGATGCGAGACCGTTTCATTCCGGAGAGTCAGTTCAGATTCCGAAAATACACCTATTCAAGTTGGCCCGAATGAATATGTCGACGATGAGCTTATTGAGCTCTTTCCAGGCCCTATCCAAAGCAGGGACCCCCTATCAGACAGTCATATCCTTCCAAGCAAAGTACAGCGGATATACGAAGAAACCATAAGAGCCTTGAATGGCACTCAGCCAGTTCTTTGTGGTATTGGAATACGTGCTCTGATCGAGACCGTTGCGAAAGAAAAGCGAGCGTCAAGTAGAGATCTTTATGGAAAGATTAACGATCTCGTGAGTCATGGCGTACTCACCCAAGAAGGCGCAGATATTCTGCACAAACTGAGAACCTTAGGTAACGATGCCGCCCATGAGGTAAAGCCACATTCCGAACGGCAGTTGGGCTTGGCTATGGATGTTGTGGAAAACCTATTACAAGGGGTTTACATTCTTCCTCATCATGCAAAAAGCACGTTCTAAGGACATACCATGCACCTCAAGCCTAGTCCCTTTTAAGCTGTCGAACTGGTCGCTTTTTCTTTGGCGCCATCATGGCAGCAGTAAGGCCCGGCTTAGGTTTCACGTAAGGCGTAGAAATTCACTGACGTAATCTGGAGGCGCGTGTTCATGACAAAGGAGTTTGATGATTATCAGGAACGGATTCAAGATGACATTGCAACGTGCATGGATACGATGGGGGTCCAGCCTATCCTTTTCATCGGATCTGGGCTTTCACGCAGATATTTCCTCGCCCCATCATGGGAAGGCTTGCTGCAGAAATTGGTGGACGAATGCCCGTTAATCGAAAAGGACTATGCTTATTATAAACAGAAGTTCCACTCTCCGATAGAAATCGGCACTGCATTTGCCGACATTTACCGGGAGTGGGCGTGGGGCGAAGGTAAAGACTCCTTCCCTGATGAACTATTTAGCCCCAACCAGCCTGCTGAGATATACATCAAGTACAGAGTCGCAACTTTTTTCGAGGGCCTGTTATCCTCTGCTGATGCAAAGGACGCAGGGGAGGCTCATAGGGAAGAACTTGAATCGCTTCAGAAGGTAAGGCCGCACGCGATTATTACAACGAACTATGATCGGTTTCTTGAGCAGCTATTTCCCGAATACAGCCCTGTTGTCGGCCAGAAGATCCTAAAGGCGAACTATGCCCAGATTGGGGAGATCCTGAAGATTCATGGCTGCTCCTCTGATCCCGCTAGCCTTGTGTTTGCTCGCAATGACTACGACGAGTTTCAAGCAAAGAAGAAGTATCTCAGCGCCAAGCTGCTTGCTTTCTTCGCGGAGCATCCGCTTTTCTTTTTCGGCTACAGCGCTGAAGATCCGAATATTCGCGCAATACTTGCAGATATCGACGAAATACTATCACCCGAAGGTCAGCTTATACCCAACATTTACTTGGTTGAATGGAACCAGCAATCAGAGAAGATGACATCATTTCCATCTGAGAGGTTAATTGCAATCGACGCCGAGCATAGCGTAAGAGCAAAGAACATCATCTCTCATAGCTTCCAATGGATCTTCGATGCTCTCGGCTCTAATAATGCATTGCAATCCGTGAGCCCCAAAATCCTTCGCGCATTAATGGCGCGCACGTACGACCTAGTTCGCCACGACATCCCTAAGAGAACAGTGGAGGTAGATTACGATACTTTAGAGCGCGCTGTCTCGAGCGAACAAGAACTAGCGAGATTATTTGGAATCACTACGCTTGACGACCCCTCCTCCGTTAATGCGATTTACCCATTTTCTTTGACGTGTGTAGGCCAGAAGCTAGGCTACTCAAGTTGGCATCAGGCAAATCAGCTAATTGATCAAATAAAGAGCCAAAAGGGTGTGAATATTAAGGCTACCGACAATCGGTACCATATTGCCATCCTCGCAGGAAATACTATGCAAGCCCACAAGTATTCGCAAAACGCTGTTGACTTGCTTACAAAGGTCAGAGATGGCGAGGACTACGAACTCGAACATTGATACCGAGCATATATCCAGCGGAGGCGCCAAGGACGCTCGACACTGCTGCATAACGCTGAACTATATTTGGAGCGATGTCATAGCCGGTCACCATTTAAGGCATTTAAAGCCAAAGACCGAGATTTGACTTTCGCTGATCTTGATCTACCGGGAGCATGGGCGTGAATAGGGGGCGTACCACGGGATTACTTGCCGGGATCAGTTTCACCAGTGCCCCGCGACTAGAGGCCCTCTGCTGTACTGTGGGGTTCATGACTCAACCACGAGTGCATCACCATGACCACGATGACCCTGTAACTTGATGACAGCAAGGCCGATGGCTTTCGGCAAAAAGGCGTGTCGCATCGAACGCGAGCCCGAGCAACTGCTGGCCGAATTCATCGATGACCTGATCAGCCAAGCCAACACCGATTTCGAAGAGACGGTCAATCGCGTACTCGCGAAGAACCGGGAGCTTTATCGGCGGCTCGGCTGATGCGTTGTCTCTCGCGCGCCGAAGTGCTCGAACTGTACAGTCGATTGAAAGGCCATGAAATTGATTGTGACGTGGACGAGCAGGAGCGCATCATGCTGGGGCTTGCGGCAGGAAATCTGTCCCGCGAGGTTTTCACCGAGTGGCTCAGGTCGCACAGAATCGTCGAGTCGAGGTCGATCGCGGCGGCAGTCGATCGACGTTAAAGCAAACGCTCGCAAGCCGAGCGCAACAGGGATCCGGTTATGCTTCCATCGCTGGTCGTCGACGAGGTTCGACGCGGGGTCGCCGAGACGCTGCGCGCCCAGTTCGAGCCCTCCACGGCACTGTTCAAAGACGCCGTCCGCCGGCTGATCGACGAGCCCACCTGGGTCAAAGGCCCCTATATCCAACTGGGTATGCCCTTTGTCGCCGGCACGGCCGGTCAAGATTTCTTCAAGGACTTCCAGACCGAGCACCCGGCCCACCTGCATCAGGAGCTGGCCTGGCAACGCTGTGCGGTGACGGGCAAATCCACGCTGGTCGCGACCGGGACCGGCTCGGGCAAGACCGAGTGCTTCCTGTACCCGGTGCTGGATCATGTCGCCCGCGCGCGGCGGACGCCGGACGCGCCCCGCGGCATCAAGGCCATCATCATCTATCCGATGAATGCCCTGGCCGACGATCAGGCCGGGCGCATCGCCGAGCTGGTCCATCGGACTCCGGCGTTCGCCGGCATCCGCGTCGGTCTCTTCGTCGGCTCGGGCAAGACGCGTTATCGGCCCGGCAAGGCCGGGCAGAATCCGGAGCCGGATCATCCCGCGATGGGGCCTGACCACGTCATCACGGACAAGGAAGTGCTGCGGGACAACCCGCCGGACATCCTGCTCACCAACTACAAGATGCTCGACTTCCTGCTGATTCGTCCGCGGGATCAGCCCCTGTGGCGGTTCAATTCCCCCGAGACACTGCGTTATCTGATCGTCGACGAGCTGCACACCTTCGACGGCGCCCAGGGCACGGATCTGGCCATGCTCATTCGCCGCCTGCGCCAACGCCTGAAGTGCGACGACGAGAAGCTGATCTGCATCGGCACCTCGGCCACGCTGGGCGATGCCGGTCCGGGCGATGCGGGCCGGGACGATGCCGGCGGCACCCGGCCGTTGCGCGACTATGCGGGCCAGATTTTCGCAGCCGAGTTCGATGAGGATGCGGTGATCACCGAGCGCCGCCAAGGCTTCGATGCCTTCATCGGCAACCGGGTGGTGGAATCCCTGCTGGCCGATGACGCCGGCGTGCTGCGGGCCATTTCGGTGCGTGATTTTGCCGGCCAGCCGGAGGCGGTCGCGACCTTTTTACCGGCCTTTTTCAATGATCCCGGTCTGCTTGCGGTGCTGATGGCCGGGATCGAAACCGCCGAGGGGCGGATACGGCTCGGCGAGGAGCTCAAAAAGCACCTGCTGTTCCAGACCCTGTTGCGGATCGCCACCCAAGCGCCGGTCAGCGTCCACGAGATCGCCGACAGGATGACGCGCACCCTGAGTGCCGGGCTGCGTCCGCACGCCGACGGGATCATTATCGCGCTGCTGACCCTGGTCGCCTGGGCGCGCGCACCCTATGCGGGGCAATCGGTTACTGCCGACACACTCACGGGTCAGCTCAATCACCTGGTCACCCTGCGCGTGCAGATCTGGGTCCAGGAGCTGCGCCGGGTGCTGGCTACGGTGAGCGCGAAACCGGAGGAAATCGAGCTGGCCTCCGAGGCCAGCGTGCTGAGCCGGCGCGAACAACTGCGACTGCCGGTGGTGCAATGCAGCAACTGCCGGGCGACCGGCTGGCTGACGCTCAAAGCGCCGCAGGAGAGCCGGGTCGAGCAGAGTCCGGACAAGATCTATGCGGCCTTCTTCGCGCGCAATCGGGATACCTTCCTGGCACGCCTCTATCCGCGCTCCGATGCGTCGGGCGGCCAGCGGCTCGCCATGACACCGGTTTTGGAGCAGACGCTCTGCGGCCAATGCGGTGCCCTTGGGCATGATCATGTGACCCAGTGCCCGCACTGCCGCAGCGAGGACATCCTCCCCGTGTTTCGGGTCTCGGCCACCCGCACCAAGCGCCTAGGGGGTGAGATCGACGGGGGCAAGAACGGGAAGCAAGCGGCGCGGGAGGTGCAGGTTCACGACGACATCTGCCCGGTTTGCGGCGAACGCGACCGTCTGCTGATCATCGGCGCCCAGACCACGAGCATCGCGGCGCACGCGGTCGAGCGACTGTGGGCGGCACCGCTGAATCACCAGAAGAAACTGATCCTGTTTTCGGATTCGGTGCAGGACGCCGCCCACCGCGCGGGCTATATCGAGTCCAAGACCGAGGGCCATCTGATGCGCGCCGGTCTGGCCAAGGCGTTGGCCACGCTGCCGCCGACGCTGCCCTGGGATCAGGCCCTGGAACGGCTGGGACGCTCCTATCTGGATCCGGCCAGCCCGCTGGCCATGACACCGCGCGACTTCGTGGCCCGCTTTATTCCGCCGGCGATGGAGTGGCTGAGGGACTGGAAGCATCTGCTGCTGCACCACGATCTCCCGCCGGGCGGGTCGCTGCCGGACCTGCTGTGCCGGCGTCTGCAGTGGCGCGCCGTCGAGGAGCTGACCTATCGCTCCGATCGGGGGCGTACCCTGAGCAAGGTCGGCGTGGCGGTCTTGTTTCCGGATCTCGACGCGCTCCGGGCCGTGAACACGCGGCTTCTGCCGGTTCTGCACGAGGCCGGCGGCGGCTTGGAGCATCTCGACGAGGAGCACCTTTTCCACTGGGTCCTCGGCACCCTGCTGGCGCTGATCCGTGCCGGCGGTGTCTTTCATCTGGATCTGGAGAAACTGGCCGAAACCGGTGACTTCGGCGCCTTTGAGTTCGCCCAGCACCGCAAGCGCTGGATGCCCCATCGCGGTAAGTCGTCCCCGCCCCGGTTCGTGACGCGCGAGGCCGGCCGACACGGTTTCCTGGTCCTGGAAGAGCGCCCCGGCAACCCCTTGCTGACCTGGGCTCAGCTTGCCTTGGGGCTGGGTGTGTGCTCGCCCGGCATCCTGACCCTGGCTTACGAGGAATTACTCAAGGCATTGGAGCAGTCCGGTCTCGGACGCTTCGTGCAGATGGATCATCGCGGCGAGCAGGCGCGGGTGTTTGGTTTGAATGCCGATCGGCTGAACCTGCATCAGCAATTGCGCCGTCTGGTCACGCCCTCGGCGGCGCAGGCCCTGTGGGTGCCCGAGGAGGCCGCCGATGCGCTGGACGGTCTGCCGGCCTGGAACAGTCCGGGCGAACGCTTGCGGCCCGATTCGGCGGCCGCGCCCGACTGGTGGCATAGCCGGTTCAAGGGCGGCGACCTGACCCGGGTGATCGCGCACGAGCACACCGGCCTGTTGGAGCGCGACGAGCGGCTCGCCTTGCAGACCCGCTTCATGGCCAAGGCCGAGGAGACCCAGCCTTGGTTCGAGAACCTACTCTCGGCCACCCCCACGCTGGAGATGGGCATCAATATCGGCGAGCTGGCCAGCGTGATGCTGGGCGGGGTGCCGCCGAATCAGGCCAATTTCATCCAGCGCATCGGTCGCGCCGGCCGGCTGGACGGCAACGCGGCGGTCTTCGCCATCGCCGACGCCTCCCCAGACGGGCACGACCAGTATTATTTCGCCAACCCGCTGGAGATGCTGCACGGCGCGGTGGAGGCGCCGGCCATCTATCTTGGCGCCGCCGAAGTGTTGCGCCGGCAGCTCTATGCCTTCTTCTTCGATCACTGGGTCGCAGAGGGGACGCCCGCGCTGCCGGATAAGCTCAGCGAGGCATTGGATCAGGTCGCCAGCGGAGACGGCGACATCAGACGTTTTCCATTCAATTACCTGGACTTCGTCAACCGCCACGAACCGATCCTGTTCGACGCCTTCTGTCGGATGCTGGGCAGTCACCTGAGTGACAGTACTCGGACGAAGCTCGAGGGTTTCATCACCGGCAGCGAGCAGCACAAGAACCTGCGTGCTCGGTTTCTCGCCTATTTCGAGGAGACGCACGCCGAGCGCGAATCCTGGAAGGCCCGTCGCAAGAAGATCACCCAGGAACTAGGCCGGCTCAAGAAGCGACCCGAGGACGAGCAGACCCTGGCCGAGATCGAGATCCTCGAGGCGGAACGCGCCGGCTTGGGCCAGCGCATCCAACAGATGAACAACGAGCATCTCCTGGAGGCCATGACCAACGCCGGTCTGTTGCCGAACTATGCGTTTCCGGAGGAAGGGGTGTCGCTCACCACCATCGTGCACGGCGCCAAGTCGGCCACCGGCGAGCCCTATTCCACGCCTGTGCATCGCTACAGCCGCCCGGCCCACGCCGCGCTCGCGGAGTTCGCCCCGCTCAATACCTTCTTCGCCCACAAGAGCAAGGTGCAGATCGACCAGGTGGACATGAGTGTCGAGCCGTCGCTGGCGCATCGCTTTTGCCCGAGCTGTCACTTCCTGAGCCCCTTGACCGAACCTGCCGCGCACCGGGATCGCTGTCCGCACTGCGGCAATACCGGCTGGGCGGACACCAGCCAGGTGCGCCCGCTGCTGCGTCTGCGACGCGCCGTGGCCAATATCGACCGTGCCGACAGGACGCGGATTACCGAATCGGACGAGGCCCGCAACCCCCGCTATTACGCCCGGCGACTGCTGATGAATTTCGACGCCGGCGACGTGCGCAATGCCTGGCGTCTGGAGTCGAGTCAGGCGATCTACGGCTTCGAGTTCATCACCAAGGCGGTCTTTCACGATCTGAATCTGGGCCAGCCGTCGGTGGCCAACCCGGCGGTGCCCTCCACCATCATCGCCGGAGACGACAGCAACAAGTCCGGATTCGCCTTGTGCGGCGAGTGCGGCAAGGTGCAACGCGCCGTTCGCGCGGGGCAAGAGGACACCCGCGAGCAAGCCCATACCCCGGATTGCCGTCATCGCCATGCGACCGGCAGCGAGCATCTGCTGAGCGAGCTCTTCCTGTATCGACAGTTCGAGTCGGAATGCCTGCGCATCCTGGTGCCGAAGGGCTTCGGGTCGGGGGATCGCACGACCTACTCGTTTATGTCGGCGCTGCAGCTGGGATTGCGCAAGCGCTTCGGCGGCAAGGTCGATCATCTGCGCTTCGAGACGATGAGTGAGCCGGGGGCCGACGAGAGTACCGGCAAGAGTTATATCCTGGTCTATGACTCGGTGCCCGGCGGGACCGGCTATCTGCAGCAGATGCTGGCCGGGGAGGCGGACACGCTGACCGAGGTGCTCGCGGTCGCCCATGCCGTCATTCGTGATTGCGGCTGCAAGGACAAGGACGGTGTGGATGGCTGCTATCAATGCGTGTTCCAGTATCGTCAGGGCCGACACCGCAAGAACATCTCGCGCAGCGCCGCACTGGAGATGCTCGACGAGCTGGTTCAGGGCGATTTCAAGCGCGAGCAGGTACCGTGCCTGTCGGAGATCTATATCAATCCGGCGTTCGGGTCGGAGCTGGAACGGCGTTTCCTGCCCGCGATCAAGGCGCTGAGCGGACACCTGGATTCGGACAACAGCCGCTTCCCCGTCGTCGCGGTGACGCAGGACGTCAAGGCGGGGAGAACGGCCTATCTGCTGACGTTGGGCAGCAGTACCTACTGGGTCGACACCCAATGGCCCATCGAGGATCCGGCATCGGGTCAAGTGCTCTGCCAGCCCGATTTCCTGATCACGGCGACCAAGACCGCAAGCCCGATGCGGCCGATCGCCGTGTTCGTGGATGGCTGGGAGTTCCACCAGAAGACGCTGTCCGAGGACGCGCGCAAACGTGCAACCCTGATGCTGCGCGGCGACTATCGGGTCTGGTCGGTGACCTACGAGGATATCGAGGCGGCGCACGCATTGAAGGCCGGCACGGATCTGCCCGGCCCGCTGGATGTGCTGGAGACCGACTCGGGGCGCGCGATTCCGCTGAATCGGCTGCCGCCGTTTTCGCCGAAGGACCTGGCATCCAATGCCATTGCCCTCTTGTTGCGGTTGCTGGAACAGGCGGATTCGACGGAGCAGGATCCGCTGGATCAGTTGCGGGAGACGGGTCGGTACCTGTTGATGAAATCGGTCAGACGGCCGAACGAGATCGACGCTGCGGTCAAGGCTCGCCATGATGCGGTGCTCGGCGCTCTGCCGGACTGGCTCGGGACGGAGGATCGCGCCGTGCATCTGCACAGCCCCGGGAAGACGCCCCTGCAGTGGGTCGGGAGCGCGGAACCCAAGTTCATGACCGGCAAGGATGACTCGACCTACCCGCAGGCCGGCGCGCTGGTGCTGGACGACGCGGCGGTGAACGCCGATCTGAAGATCGGACGCCAGCATTGGCGGCAGTGGCTACGCCTGGCCAATCTGTTGCAGGCCGTTCCCGGCGCGGCACTCCTGACGCAAAGCATGCTCGACGCCGGGGCGACGCTGGCGGTGCCGGAGCCGTTGGCCGCTCGCCCGGCAACCGTCGGCGCGGACTGGAACCGGATCCTCGATGAGAGCGAATTCCTGGATCGGTTGAGGACAGGCTTCCTGTATCTGGCCAACAGCGACCGACCGGCGCCCGAGCAGATCGGTGCGGAGATCGAGGATGATGGCGGCTATCGCATGGCCGAGGCGCTGTGGGAACAGGCGCGGATCGTCTTTCTGAGTGCCGGGCAGGCAGATTTCAGCCCGGCGTGGCAGGCCGCCGGCTTTCGGGTGATCGAAGAAGGCGATCACTGGTGGCTTGCCGTCGAAGCGGCGCTGACAGGACAAGGATCATGATCGAAGACGTCAAAATCATCGTCAGCAATGATGTGATCAAGCGCATGACCGCGCTGCCGGCCGCGGTGCAGACCAAGGCGCTCGAGTTCATGCTCAAGTTTCAGACCGATCCGCGCAGCCCCGGCATCAACTACGAGACCATCCAGGGGGCCAAGGACAAGAACTTCCGCTCGGTCCGGGTCGATCAGAACTATCGCGGCATCATCTTCCGGGCACCCAAGGACAACGTCTTCATCTGGTTGCACATCGATCAACACGATGACGCCTACTCCTGGGCGACCCGCAGAACGATGAGTGTCAACCCGGTCAACGGGGCCCTGACACTGACCAATGTCGGTTTCGTCGAGAGCACCGTGCAACGCACGGCGGCGCCTCGAGCATCCCAACCCGAACCCTGTTACGGGGCCTGTTCCGACCGCGATCTGATGGCCTTGGGCGTGCCCGAGGCGATGCTCCCGGCTGTGCGGACGATCCGTTCCGAGGGTGATCTGGATGCCATGCAGGATGAGTTACCCGTCGAGGCTTACGAAGGGCTGTTTCTGTTGCTGGCCGGTGATGCGCTGTCCGGCATCCTGGCGTCGCGCGAGACGCGCGTCGATCGGCCGATCGATACCGAGGATTTCGCCACGGCGGCGGAGCGCGACGAGAGCCGCTCCCGGTTCTATGTCGTCGAGGGGGAGAACGATCTTCAAGAGATCCTCTCCGCTCCGCTGGAACAATGGCGCGTCTTTCTGCATCCGACCCAGCGCCGGCTGGCGACCCGCAGCCTGAACGGTCCGAGCCGCATCCTCGGCGGCGCGGGGACGGGTAAGACGGTCTTGGCGATGCATCGGGCAAAACATCTCGCCTCCAGTCTGATCGGGGCCGAGGGCAGTTCGGGGCGCAAGCTGCTGTTCACCACCTTCACGACCAACCTTGCGCTCGACATCGAGGACGGACTCCGGTCGATCTGCAGCCCGGAGCAATTGAAACGGATCGAGGTGATCAACCTCGATGCCCTGGTCTTTCGGTTGCTGAAGGCCCAGCGCTACGAGCATGAGATCGCCTTCGACTACGAGGCCAGATGCGCGCCGATCTGGGATGCGGTGATGGTGGATTTTGACAGCGCGCTGGGCGTGTCGCGCGAGTTCGTCAGGGAGGAGTTCGAGCAGGTGGTGCTCGCCCGGGGGCTGGAGACGCGCGACGCCTACCGCGAGGCGCCAAGACGCGGCAGAGGCGTCATCCTGTCGCGCAAAAAGCGCGATGCACTCTGGGAGCTCTTCGAGAACTATCGCCTCCAGTTGAGCGCCAAGGGTCTGAAGGAGCCGGACGATGCCTACCGCGACGCCTGCGCGATCCTGGCCAAGGAAGCCGAGCCACGCTATGCGCATGCGCTTATCGACGAGACACAGGATTTCGGTCCGCAGGCGTTGCGACTGATCCGCGCCCTGGTTGCCCCCGGCGCGAACGATCTGATGTTCGTCGGCGACGGGCACCAGCGCATCTACGCCAAGAACAAGGCCAGCATGAGCAGTTGCGGCATCGATATCCGCGGTCGGGCACGGAAGCTCTATCTGAACTATCGCACCACCGAGGAGATCCGTCGCGCGGCGGTCTCGCTGTTGGAGGGCATCGAGATCGATGACCTGGATGGCGGCAGCGACGAGATCACGCGCTACAAGTCGCTGATGCACGGCCCGGCGCCGGAACGGATCCAGGGTGCGTCCATGGAAGCCATCCGAGACGGCGTGCTGGAGTTCATCCGGCAGTGCCTGCGGGAGAACGCCGACAACACCATCGGCGTCATGGCCCCGACAATCAAGCTGCGTGATCAGTTGGCCAAGCAGATTCGCGAGTCCGGATTGAAGGTGGCGACGGTCAATCACCGCGAGCGTTTGAGCCGCAAGGATGCCCGGATCTTCGCGATGACCCTGCACCGGGCCAAGGGCCTGGAGTTCGATGCGGTGGCGATCGTGGTCAATCGCGAGCTGGACGAGAGCCTGCGAAAACTAGTCTATGTCGGAATGACGCGCGCCAAACGGATGGCAAGGATGTATACCGGGCTCACCTGAGTTTTTCTTTTCGCAGTCGGACGCGTGACCGCCCATTCTTCGACCCCCGCCCCGATCGAGCCGCTCAGCGGCGCCGTCGAGCGCGTCACCTACCACAGCCCCGAGAGCGGGTTCTGCGTGCTGCGGGTGCAGGTGCGCGGTCATCGGGACCTGGTCACCCTGATCGGCTCCGCGGCCAGTGTCTCCCCCGGCGAGCATCTCGAAGCCGAGGGCCATTGGGTCAACGATCGTCAACACGGGCTGCAGTACAAGGCGACCAACCTGCGGATCGTCCCGCCGCGCAGCCTGGAGGGGATCGAGCGTTATCTCGGCTCCGGGATGGTCAAGGGCATCGGACCGCACTTCGCCCGCACCCTGGTTGCGGCCTTCGGCGAGGACGTCTTCACCGTCATCGAGGAGACCCCGGAGCGGTTGCTGACGTTGCCCGGGATCGGTCGCAAGCGACAACAGCGGGTCACTTCCGCGTGGGCCGAGCAGAAGGTGATCCGCGAGATCATGGTCTTTCTGCAATCCCACGGGGTCGGCACGGCGCGCGCGGTGCGCATCTACAAGACCTACGGGGACGCCGCGGTCGAGAAGGTCCGCGAGAATCCCTATCGTCTGGCGCTCGATATTTGGGGTATCGGCTTCAAGACCGCCGATGCGATCGCCGAGCGCCTCGGCATCGCGCGCGATGCGCCGATCCGGGCGCAGGCCGGGGTGCGGCATGTGCTCCAGGAGCTCTCGACCGAAGGCCACTGCGCCGCCTGGCGGGATGACCTGAGCACGCAGGCCGCGCGTCTCTTGGAGATCCCCGTCCCGATCATCGCGGCGGCGATCGACAGCGAGCTGGCCGAGGAGCGCTTGGTCGCCGAGACGATCGAGGACCGTCCTGCCCTGTTTCTTGCGCCCCTGCAGCGCGCCGAGCGCGGGGTCGCCGGGCATCTGCGCCGGCTTGCGCAGGATCCGCCGCCCTGGGGTCCGATCGATGCCGAAAAGGCCCTGCCGTGGGTCGAGACACGCACCGGGCAGGTGCTCTCGGCATCCCAGCGCGCAGCGGTCGCGACGGTGCTCGGGGCCAAGGTCGCCATCATCACGGGCGGCCCGGGCGTGGGCAAGACCACGGTGGTCAACAGCCTGCTGCGGATCCTCGCGGCCAAGGGCGTGGAGGTCCTCTTGTGCGCCCCGACCGGGCGCGCGGCCAAGCGGCTCTCCGAGTCGACCGGCCGGGAGGCCAAGACCATCCACCGGCTGCTCGAGTTCGATCCGCAGGTGATGGGCTTCAAGCGCGATGCCGAGCACCCGCTGGAGGCCGATCTGGTGGTGGTCGACGAGACCTCGATGGTCGACATCGTGCTGATGAACCAGTTGCTGCGCGCCGTGCCGAGCTTTGCGGCGCTGCTCCTGGTCGGGGATGTCGATCAGCTCCCCTCGGTCGGTCCAGGCGCGGTGCTCGCCGACCTGATCGCCTCCGGAACCCTGCCGACCCTGCGCCTGACCGAGATCTTCCGCCAGGCCGCCGCCTCGCGGATCATCGTCCACGCCCATCGGATCAATGCCGGTCACCTGCCCGCGGCGGCGGCCCCGGACGGCCCGGACAGCGACTTTCATCTGATCCGGGTCGACACGCCGGAGGCGATTCACGAGCGGCTCCTGCGGGTGGTGACCGAGCGCATCCCGGCACGCTACGGTCTGGATCCGGTACGCGACATCCAGGTGCTGACCCCGATGAACCGCGGCGGTCTCGGAGCGCGCGCGCTCAACGTCGCCCTGCAGGCGGCGCTGAACCCGGAGGCCCAGCCGCGCATCGAGCGCTTCGGCTGGACCTACGCCCCGGGCGACAAGGTCATCCAGTTGGTGAACGACTACGACAAGGAGGTCTTCAACGGCGACATCGGACGGATCCGCACGGTCGATCTCGAGGAAGGGATCCTGACCATCGACTTCGACGGGCGCCCCGTCGCCTACGAGACAGGCGAGCTCGACGCCCTCGCGCTTGCCTACGCCACCAGCGTGCACAAGGCCCAGGGCTCGGAGTACCCGGCGGTGGTCATCCCGCTGGCGACCCAGCATTACACCTTGCTGCAGCGCAACCTGCTCTACACCGCGGTGACCCGCGGCAAGCGGCTGGTGGTGTTGATTGCCCAGCCCAAGGCGCTTGCCATGGCGGTCAAGCAGACCGGGGCCGGGCGGTTGACCCGGCTGCGGGAGCGGTTGGTGGCGGGGTGAGGTGGTTGACCAGAGCAAGGAGCCGCGGAGCATGCGATCAAGTTTGCGTCGCATGGAAGACTGAGCGATCAGGCGTGACGATTCGGTCCAGGACTGCGGGGCAGCGGCATTCGGCAAAAACCTGACCCCCGGCCAATACGCTCCAAGGGCAGGAAGACGCGCTATGCGGACGCTGGCGGTCATGCTCCCGAAAGGCCAGTTACGACTCGTCGCGGCCGGTCGCGCCGCCAGGGGTTTAACGGCAGGTAACAGAGTAATCCCGTCACCCAACGGCGCACCTCACGACCAGTAGTTCGGTCATGGCTGTCGTTCGAACTCGACGCCGACAAGGTGCACTGCTGTCAACTTCCGGTTACTTTCCGCGCGTCGGTCAGGAACATCGCTCTGAAAGACGCTCAGTGGTCGATGGTTTCCACTAGCTCCAACTGACTGGCGACAGCACGTTGTTTGGTGCTCGACCCGCTCTGCTTACAAAGGAAGGCAATCCCGCACTTAGGCGCCCTTAGCAAACCGACTAAGTTCTTCAGCCTCCTGGCTTGGAAGCAAGAAGGTCGTTGAGCGACTTCCCGGACTCTGATGCATCCTTCACCCACTTGGGCCTGGGACCACGGCCGATTCAGGTATTTCCTGCATCGTCAGCGAATCTTGGTGCGGTCGCGGCGCCAGCGGCTTCAGTTGCACTCCTAGCAGAACGGAAGTTCTCCTTAGCGGCGGCATCGATGCCAATCACGCGCAGGTAGACGGAGCTGTCATCAATCTCCTTCTCCCGAGCCTTGTTCTTCAGGATGCCGAGGAGTTCATCAAACCCAATGCGGTTGCCGTCCGGTCCTTTCCAAGCGCGCTGTTCTTGGAGCACGACAACGAAGAAGCCAATCTTCGAGTTCGGCGCCATCATGTACTGCCCTTGGAGCTGCTTCTCCAGCGCCTCGATGTAGTCCTCTAGGGTCCACCTGAGCGACATCTTGAGTTCGACAGTTGCCCGCAGGGAGCCGGACTGGCACAGCACATCGCGGCGCGTCATCTCTGGGAGGATGGGCTCAAGCGTCACCGCGTAGCGTCCGCCCGCGGCGTGGTTGAGCTCGCTGCCCAGCAGCGCCTGGAAGTCCTCTTCGAGCGCAAGTCCGTCGTTGTGGGTCTTGATGCGTTTGAAGTTCAGGGAGTTGAAGAATCGCCGCAGGCTGAAGTCCCCTGTCTCAATCTGGCTCTTCACGGTGAGCAAGTCAGTTTCCACGGCCATGGCGAAGTCCATGTACTCAGACACGCGCGGTGCAAAGCTGCGCTCGAACTCGTGGTAGTCGGTCTGCGCAATGGGCTTCTTGGCATACTGCTCCTCGCGCATCATGAACTGCAGGTAGCGCAGATACTTGGCTGTGGGGCCAGCGGCTTGCTGCCGAAGTCCCTCGAGCACCTCGTAGGCCTGCTCGGACTTGGCATGCGAGATGGCCGGGGCTAAGGCATTTCGCAGGCGCTGGGCGTGGTCTCGCTCACCCGGCGAATAGATGCGGCCATCCTTGCGGTTGATATCGTCTTCCTCCCTGACCACCGAACGCACCCACTCGTAGAGCATCTTGAGGGTGTTCAGGCCATCGCTCCCCGTTTCGGCCGCCCGCTTAAGGCGCGCGCCACTGTCTTCCCTCCCACGGTCTTCGCCTAAGTATGCCGCCAGCGACAGCATAAAGCCCTCGGCGGACTGTGGCTTGTCCGCTCGCCATGATTCCCACCGCTGGCCAAGGTTGCGTGGGTAGGTCCACAACCAGTAGCCTCCCCAGACCACGGCGTCTGAGCGCTTGCGCCTGAGTTCATGAATCCGCCTATCGAGCGCCTGCCGCGCCTTCTGGGCATCGGCGTCCATCACGTCCGGCGTGTCGCCGAGCGAAGGAATCTCCTCATCAAACGCGGTACCCATCCGGCGCCAGGCTTCCGCCTCGAATGTTGCTTGGTCGATGACGCCAGAGTTGGCAGCTGCAACCTTCAGGGCAGCCTCGGATATGCGCTCAGCGGGCTGGGGATGGCCCAGGACGAAATCCCAAGCTGCGCGAGCAAGGCTGTGCCTGACGCCTTCAGACGCTTCGTCGAGACGCCGAATGAGCGTCTCGGCCTTGACCATTGACAGCTGCCCCTTGCCGGCACCTGCCAGGATCACACCAAGCTCCTGCGTCGCGACCTGCTCGTGGGCACCTACCAGGCGCCAGAACCACTTGGGGTAGCCGTTTATCTCAAACTGGGCGTAACGAATGGCTCGCCGAACTTCCTGCTCGCTGAGCACAGGCAGCCGCGCGCCGTCGCCCAAGTTAAGCCAAATCCCCTGCAAGCCCGCTATGGTGATGTAATATGTGGAGTCGGGTTTGTCCTCATCCCAGGTTGGGTCCCTGCTACGCCAAAGAGTGCTAAGGCCTTCGCGAACGGCCTGGGCGATCTCGCTACCTGCAGCCTGCTCGAAGAGTGTGAAGTTGCACTCGCCGTGGTGCGATTGCTGAACCGTGCGAAGGAGCCACTGGGCGACCCAGGCCAGAGCGCTCTCCTCCGACGCATCGCGAAGCCCATCGAGCATGCCTCGCAGCGTCGCCTTGGAGTTCTCTTCGAGGAGGAGTTCCCGGTCGCGCCGCTCGGTCGGCCTGCGGGGTAACGCAACAGCGCTCTTCTTTCGATTCTCAAGGAACTCACTGAAACCGGGCTCCCCAAGCTCCACCTCGTCGCCGTCGACATATGGGCATAAAGGGTGATACCAGCCCATTACCCTGCAGATACTTTCAGCCGTCTTGTCGGTTGCGTGGATGAGTCCCCTGAGGAACTCTAGGCGGACCACCTTGTTGGCTTGGAGCGCAGCTTGCAGCTTGACCGTGTCCGGGCTGACGTCATGGTGCTTATTGACGAATCGGCTGAGCACCAGACAAAGCTTAGCCGCCCGCGAGGGGTCCAGAGCAGGACGTTTGATGACTAGCGCGAGCAGATCAATCACGAGTTCCAAAAACTTCTGGTCGGCCCAATACCTCTCCGAACCGAGTTCTCGGCCAACTTTGGAGTTCACCAATCGCAGCAGTAACGAGCGAGTCAGCCGGTACAGATCAACATCGCTCGCCTCTTCTGCGACATCACCCGTGAGCACCCAGTCAATCGAGAAACCGCTCCGCTCCCTACGAAACTGCTCTGCCGCAATCTCTGCGATGGACCTAGCGTCAAGCACTTTCCATGCGAGCTTTGCCACGAGACCAGCCACACTGGTCTCGGACAGATCAGCCTTGTCACGCAAAGCAGCCCCTAAGGCGAACAGATCGACTTCTCGTCCAAGCGACAATATGTAGTGCAGATCGAGTTGCTCATCCATAAGCTTGCCGTAGTCCCCACCGTGCACAGACAGCACCGCATCGCGCAAGACGTCCAGTCGCGCATGCCCGGCAATATTTAGGAGCGCATCTCTGGCGTCCCAATCGGCGCTGTACTTTTCGAACAGGCGATTGAGCGTCGGCTCGATGCCAGGCTTGGCGGCCTGCCAGTAGTTCTCATCCGTGAGGGTGTAGTACGAGCGCCCGAGCGAATCCCCGGCCGAGACAAGACGCTCGATGGCGCGCTCGAGCGCATTCGAAGCTTCGGTCACTTGGACTTGCGGGTTCCTTAAGTCTCCGAAGAACGCGACTGCCTGAGGCTCCACCCTCAGGAGCTCTTGGCGGCTGTGCGTGCTAAAGACGGCCAACCAGCCCGCCAGGGGAAGCAGCGGTCGGTAGACCCCGCACTCACCCGTGGTCGAGTGCCAGGTGAAGTTCGCAAGTAGCCGACGAGCGTGCTCTGGCGACTTCACGAGAGCGGCCAAGCGCTTGGCCGCGAGGAACGGCAAGAGCTCATCCGGGTAGAGCTTGACCTGGTACTGTCCTGAGTCAATAAACAGTCGCGAGCCCAGCAGATACGTCAGCGAAGACTCTGACAGGAGTGAGGCAATGATGGGGCGCGCGGAGAGCACGCCGTCCGAATAGCGAAGTGCTTCGGGGGATAGCTCAATGTTGGGTAGCTGGCAAACGACCGATGCGCTGGCAAGGCGTTCAATGGCCCCGTCCAGGCTCTCAGGCAGCGGACTCCCCACCTGCCGCTCACGAGGGTCGGTGCGCTGTTGCTGCTGCACCGCTTCAACCATCTTCTCGAAGACCTGAGTCAGGCACTGGGGCGGATTTCGAACCGGGTCGATGTAGGCCAGTATGTCCAAGCCCCCAGGCCCTTCGGCAAGGCGACCGAGCCCGTACTGCCTAGCAGCGATCAGAGTCTGCTTCGGTTGATGCATGCCACGGTGACTGCCCAGGTAGAGCGCTGCCCCAGCCTTGTCGAGCGGTAGCAGCGCATACACCTTCACCTGCTCATGAGCAGGCGCGGCGTTCTCCGTCTTGCTGGCCGCGTCTACGGACGCCAAGTCGCCAATCGCGTTATCCGGCTTCTCAGTTTCAGTTGTCTCCCGCTCGTCTTCACTATCATCTTCGGAGGCAGCGACTGCTTCAGCAAAGGCAGTGTCGAACTCCTCCTCGTCGGAGGAACTCTTGCGGACCCCCGTGTAAAGCGTGGTGCGCAGCTCTGCCTTGAGCAATGCGAGTGAGTACGGCCACCTTCCCTGATGGGTTTTTCCTCTTAAATCGTCAACTTGTATGAGGGAGAGCGGTGGGCCTCCCTCGGGGTGCTTGAACAACA
>NZ_FNNZ01000067.1 GCF_900106925.1 Thiocapsa roseopersicina | reverse complement strand
ACCGGCCGCTTTCCTTCGGACTGACTGGCCGGATTGAATCAGAACCAGTGGCCACTTTCCTTCGGACCGGGTGGCCACTTTCACCGGAATACGCACACGATCCAGCGGTTCCGAACAGGTCGAAGTCGCCGAAATCCGCGTAGCGCACTAGCTTTGATCATTTGATGCCCGAAGCGGGAATCCTGATTCATTCTCTTCATTGGCCATGTCGTAGTGCTATCGCAACGATCAAATCTCTCCCTGTTATCGGCCGTAATTCCGCACCAATTGCGATTACATCGGATTGCATCGTGAGCGCCGAGAAACGACGATCGTCTTCCCGCCTCCGCCGTGATCGCTCGGCATACGTATGTTTTCGCGGGGGTTTCGTGACCGAGAAAACGATCGGAACCGAGCGCCGGCACAATGGATTTCTTAACACATAGATTTTTATTAGAAGAATAACGAGCGCGATCCCTATGCCTTTCCATCGACATAGCGCAGATGCACTGTTTCCCGGATACCAGAGCGCGCCGAGGTGCTCGACCCCGAAGCTGCGCACCTCGTCTTGTTCCAGGCTGAGTGCGCGCGTTCAGCGCGCAGGCGGTGTCGCGCCCGGGGGATGGTCGCTCCCCGAATCGTCAGAGCACCCTGAGCGGCCGGTCACCATTGCTTTGCGGACGCTGCGGGAGCTGCCGAACACTGTCTCGAGACCACTCCAGGACGCAGCGGGACAGAGATACTGCAGCAGCTTCGACCTAGCTGACGAGGATGCTCTTCAGCTCCGCAACGCCCACCGGCTTGACGAGGTATTGGTCGAAACCCGCTTCCCGCGTTCGCTGCCGGTCCTCGTCTTGACCCCAGCCCGTGATGGCGACCAGGCGGAAGGCCCGGTCGGGGTGGTTGGCACGCAGCCGGCGGGCGGCCTCGTAGCCGTCCATCACGGGCATGCGCAAGTCCATCAAGATGTGGGTCGGCTGCCAGTCCGCACAGACGCGCAGCGCCTCGGCCCCGTCGTAGGCGACCCGAACCTCGGCCTTCAGCAGGGTGAAGAGCACGCGCAGGCTCTCGACGATGTCGCGGTTGTCGTCGACCACCAAAACACGGCGCTTCGCAATGGCGTCGGTATCCGTTGCCTCCTGTGGCTCGGGCTGTGCCGGGAGACTGTTGCAGAGGGGCAGCGAGACGGTGAAGACGGCCCCACGCCCGGGACCGTCGCTCTCGGCCCAGACCGTCCCGCCGTGCAGCGCGACCAGGCTGCGCGCGATGCTGAGGCCGATGCCGAGCCCGGCATCCTGTCCGGGCTCCGATTGGGAGAACATCTCGAAGATCTCGGCGAGGCGCTCACGGGGGATGCCCCGCCCGTCGTCCTGCACCCGGATCTCGGCCCGATCTCCCCGGCGCAGGACACGCAACGTGATCCGGCCGCCCGTTTCGGTGAACTTGGCCGCGTTGTTCAGAAGATTGGACACGACCTGCACCAGCCGGACCCGATCGCCCTCCACCGGCAGCGGCTCCGGCGGGACGTCGACGGCGAGGCGGCGCTCGCCTCGGCGCAGCCCGCTCTCGCTCATCTGAAGCGCGGCATCGATGATCTCCGCCAGGTCGAGTCGCTCCGTGCGCAGCGCAATCATGCCGCGGCTGATGCGCGAGACATCCAAGAGGTCATTGACCAGATGCACCAGGTGGCGGAGCTGGCGGTCCATGATCCGCAGGGGCTCCTCGCAGGCCACCGCGTCGCCGCACAGCACCTGGAGCAGGTCGAGGCCGGTGCGCATCGGCGCGAGCGGGTTGCGCAGCTCATGGGCGAGGGTGGCGAGGAAGGCGTCCTTGCGGCGATCGGCTTCCTCCAACGCCGCCTCGGCGCGCTTGCGCTCGGTGATGTCCAGATTCATGCCGAACCACTCGACCACCTCGCCCCGCACATCGTGGATCGGCACCGCGTGCACACGCATCCAGCGCCACTCCCCGTCATGGCGGCGAATGCGGTGCTCGTTCACAAACGCGACGCCGCGGGCGACGGCGTCCTTCCAAAGCTGCGCCGCCCCAGCGATGTCCTCGGGATGAACCGCCTCGCTCCAGCCGGTACCGAGCATCTGCTCGGCGCTCTGCCCGGTGAATCTTATCCACTCGGGCTGCGGGGCGACGTGGCGCCCCGAGGGAGGACATGACCAGGTCACCGCGCCGGTGGCCTCGACCAGAGTCCGATAGCGCAGCTCGCTGGCGCGTAGGGCCTCTTCGGCAGCCTTTCGCTCCGTGATGTCCTGCGAGAGCCCGATCAGCCGCCGGGGCTGTCCCTGCCCGTCGCACTCCAGGTAGCCGCGATCGGCCACCCAGACAATCCGGCCGTCGGGCTCGCACAGCCGGAATTCGGCCCTGTAGCCCTGCTCCGGGTGGGCCAGTGCGGCGTGGAGATTCGCCAGGAAGCGCTCGCGATCCTCGGGATGGACCGCCGCGCAGAACTCCTCCAGACTGCTCGGGCGCTCCTCCGGCGTTTCGGGAGCCACGGCGACTCGGGAGTGATGGCGCCGCACCTCGTTGCACGGGATATCCCATTCGAACGCGAGGGTGTAGGCCGCATCGAGGGCCATACGCAGCCGCCGCTCGCTTCGGCGCAGCGCCTCCTCGGCCAGCTTGCGCGAGGTGACGTCGTTGAACAGAACGGCGACTTCTCGGTTCTGCGGGTTGCCGTAGCGCCAGGCGTAGACGTCGTACCAGCGGTGAAGCCGGGTCACGTGTTCCTGGAAACGGGTGGCCTCGCCGGTCAGGGCAACGCGTCCGTAAATCTCGAACCAGTGCTCGTCGAGCCCGGGAACGAGCTCTCGCACCGTGCGGCCCACGGCTGAGTACGGCCACCTTCCCTGATGGGTTTTTCCTCTTAAATCGTCAACTTGTATGAGGGAGAGCGGTGGGCCTCCCTCGGGGTGCTTGAACAACA
>NZ_FNNZ01000072.1 GCF_900106925.1 Thiocapsa roseopersicina | reverse complement strand
CGCCTGGAAGCGGCCTGTGCACGCGCGCTCACGCTGGGCACCGTCGGCTACAAAAGCCTCGCCACGATCCTCGAGAAGGGGCTCGATCGGCGGCCTTGATCATCGGTTGGTCCAAAACAGGGTGTTTCGGTAGGAGATCAATCACCCTGAAGGAGTGGCAGGAGCGCCGGGGAGGCGTACCCTTGGAAGTGCAAACTGACCGAGGGAAACGCCGTTGTCCGATGCTCCTGCCTGTGTCGACTCTAGTGCAGATCGACGCCCCACGCCAATCCACGATCGCTTGGATCGCGCCAAGCATCGGCATGCGGTGGCGCAAGCCCGGCAGGATGGGCAGAGTCAACGCGCGGCGGTCAGCGGTGCCGGCGTGGCGCGCAGCACCCTGCGTCACTGGAACGCGTCCCCTGCGCCATCGGCGCCGGCGGCGCTGTCGGCCTTCGTCGAGACGCCCGAGGGCGTGGTGTGGCTGCGCCGGATTCTGGTGGCTGCGCACTGGAGCATCGGCGAGCAGGGCGGCGCGGGCGTGCGCGTGGTCTGCGATTTCCTCGAGCGCAGTGGGCTGTCGGCGTTCATCGGCGCCTCCTACGGTACGCAGCAGGCGTTCCATGCTGGCTTGGAGGAGCAGATCGTCACCGCCGCCACCGAACTGCGCGGGACGCTGGCCCAATCCATGCCCCATCGCCTGCTGAGTATCGCCGAAGATGAGACGTGGAAAGACGGCATGCGCTTGGTGTGCATCGATGCGACCTCGAACTTCATCCTGCTCGAGCAGAGGAGCGATGAGCGCTCGGCGGCGGCCTGGACACGGGCGCTCGAGGGTGGACTCGAGGGGCTGAATGTCACGGTGGTGCAAGGCACCAGCGATGAGGCCAAGGGGCTGTTGGCGCATGTCGAGCGTGATCTGGGCGCACACCATGCCACGGACCTGTTTCATCTGCAGCATGCGGTCAGCCAGGCGATGAGTCTGTCGCTGAAGCGCGCCGAGCAGCAGGCCGAGACGGCGGAGGCCGAGGCGAAGGCGCGCTGGCAAGAGGAATGCGCCGCCGAGCAGGCCTATCATCGGCGCCGCCATGGCCCGGGACGCCCGCCGGCATTCGCCGCGCGCATCGAGGAGGCGCTGAACGACCACGTCCAAGCCAGCCTCGCGCGCGAGCAGGCCCACGCGCACCGCGCCGAGGCCAAAGCCCTGATCGGCGCCTTCGGCGAGGTCGATCATCCCTACGAGATCCAACAGGGACAGGCGCAAACCCCCGAGCAGTTGGAGGCGCGTCTGGGGACGCGCCTGGAGGCGATCGCCGAGGAGGCGGATCTGTCCGAGCGCCTGCGCGCACATCTGGCCAAGGCGAAGCGCCTGACTCAAAGCCTCGTCGCCACGCTGACCTTCTTCTTCATGATGGTCAACACCCGGGTGCAGGCGATGGACCTGGCACCGGCGATCGAGCAGGCGATGCTCGACGACCTGATCCCGGCGCTTTATCTGGAGCGCGTCGCCGCACGCAGCACCCGCGCCGAGCCCCGTCATCGACTCCGAGCACTGAGTGCGCAGCGTCTCGCCCCGCTGAGGCAGCCCTCGCACCCGATCCAGTCGCTGGATCCGCAGACCCGTCACCATCTCGAGCAGGTCGCCGGGGAGTGTGCCGATCTGTTCCAGCGCAGCAGTTCCTGTGTGGAGGGGCGCAACGGCTTCCTCGCGCTCTATCAGCACGGGCATCACCGACTCAGTCCGCGCAAGCAGCAGGTCTTGACCGCCCTGCACAACTTTGCGATCAAGCGGCCCGACGGCACCACGGCCGCCGAGCGCTTCTTCGCTCAGCCCCACCCATCCTTGTTCGAGCAGGTGCTCGAGCGCATGCCCTGGCCCGCCCGACCGGCGCGACGACGACCGCGCCCGGCGAGGCCGCCGTACCTCGTCCCTGTGGCGGCTTAGCAACAGTGGACCAATCGATGATCAAGGCCCGATCGGCGGCCCTT
Source organism: Thiocapsa roseopersicina (assembly GCF_900106925.1). Lineage (GTDB taxonomy): Bacteria > Pseudomonadota > Gammaproteobacteria > Chromatiales > Chromatiaceae > Thiocapsa > Thiocapsa roseopersicina. Next base: position 80 of record NZ_FNNZ01000072.1, on the reverse strand, counting down.
GCCGACTCCCGATCAGCTGAGTTTGCCGCTGGATCACGCCAATCTGCGTGGCGCCGACTACTACCACTGACCCTCACCAT
>NZ_FNNZ01000077.1 GCF_900106925.1 Thiocapsa roseopersicina | reverse complement strand
TCCGGGGCGATCTGCATCCCGCTCCACTCCAAGGAGGCCGTGAGCTCGCGCAGGCGCCGCTTGACATCGCTCTCGCGCAGGGAGTGCTCGAGCAGGTACCCGTAAAGCCGCTCGTCGACGGGAATCGTTCGATTACTCATGCGTTTGTACCTGTCGGCGCCGGAATGTGCGCATCCGTCGGATCCGGGCGCTCAGGGCGCCACCCGCACCTCGGCTCCGAGCATGCGCCGCAGGGTACCGTCCCGATCGATCAGATGGTGCTTGAGGGCGCCCACGACATGTAGGAGAACCGCGCCGATGAGCAGGTAGCCGCCCCACTCATGCAACAGGTGCCCAACCCGGGCCAAGGTCGCGTTGAGGGCTACGACCTCCTGAGGATCGGTCGGATCCGGGTTGTGTGCGATCAGCTCGACACCGAAGACGGAAACGCCGTGTCCGCCCATGGCGGACATCATGAAGCCCGAGACCGGCATCAGCACCGTGCCGATGATGAGCAGCCAGTGGACGAGCTTCGAGAGCCACTTCTCGACGGATGTGTAGTCGCCGACGGGCTTGAGCCAGCCGTTGCGGATGCGCCAGGCCACGCGCAGCACGACGAACAGGGCGATCAGGACGCCGAACGACTTGTGCCAGGGGTAGAGGCCGTAGGTGCTCGTCTGCGCCATGTAGAGCCCCGTGGCCAACAGGGCGATCATCATGACGGCGACGATCCAATGCAGGGCGAGCGTGTTCGGGCCGAGGCGTGTGGGTGAATCGAGTCTCATGTGGGCATCTCCGGTTGAGGGCCGCCGATCCGGCGGCAGATCCATTCGACGGGGAGAGGCTAAACGGCGAGAATGCATGCGTCCAATGCATATCGATGATAGCGGGTATCCGATTAGTGAATCTTCGTACCCTGAACCTGAATCTGCTGGTCGTGCTGCGGCAGCTGCTCGAGGACCGCCACGTCTCGCGGGCCGCCGAGCAGCTCGGCATGAGCCAGCCGGCCGTCAGCCGCGCCCTGCAGCGGTTGCGCGCGCTGTTCGACGACCCGCTGCTGGTGCGCACGGCGCGGGGGCTCGAGCTCAGTGCCCGCGCCGATGCCCTGTTGCCGGATCTGACGCAGTGGCTCGAGGATGCCGAGCGTCTCGTGTCCCGGCCGACCTTCGACCCGGCGACCGCGACGCAGACGGTCCGCTTCTATGGCCCCGAACCGGAGATCGGATGGTTCCTCCCGCCGCTGCTCGAGCGGATGCGCCGCCTCGCGCCCGGTATGGTGCTGGCAGTGAACAGCGAGCCGCGCGAGCACTTCGGCCAACTCGAGCGCGGCGAGGTGCACTTCGTCCTGTCGCCGTTCCAACCGAGCGCCGGCACCGACCAGCTCCACAGGCTCCGTCTCGCGCCCCTGACCTTCGCGCTGGTCATGAGCGCGGACAACCCGCTGGCCAAAGGTACCCTGAGCGTGGAGCGCTTCGCGGCGGCCAGTCATGGCCTGGTCTCCCTCACCGGGCGGGGCGTCGGGATGCTGGAGCAGGAGCTCACGGCGCAAGGGCAATTGGCGCCGGGCGAGCGCCTGAATCAGCCCCTGCGCCTATCGAGCTTTACGTCCATTGCGGCCTTCTGCGAGCGCAGCGAC
>NZ_FNNZ01000046.1 GCF_900106925.1 Thiocapsa roseopersicina | reverse complement strand
TGTTGTTCAAGCACCCCGAGGGAGGCCCACCGCTCTCCCTCATACAAGTTGACGATTTAAGAGGAAAAACCCATCAGGGAAGGTGGCCGTACTCACGTAGCCGGCGCATAACGCCTGTACTTGGACGACGCCTTGCTCTCGGTCCCAGTGGCTATCCTCCTGCGCCACTCTGCCGGCTGACCCGGCATCATAGTCCGCAACGATTGAGACCGAATCAGCGTCCAGGCGGTACCGGAAGCCGCAGACGAAGTGCCCGGCCTCATGAACTGCCGTGTGTCGCTTGGGCATCGCAACTTCTCCTCGATTTGGGGGGCTCGATCGCGCCCGGTCGTGCCGGGCGGGTGAGCCCCGGCGCTTGGCCGGGTCTGAATTGCGTCACGTCACGGGAATGTCGGGCGTCAGTCTGTCGCGCTTGCGGCGGGATCCAGTGCCTCGGTCACCGCGCGTAGCCGACCGGCTTCCTCCCGCAGCAGATCGACGAGAAAGGACACGCCTTCGGGTTGCATGGTCGCGGGTTGGCCGATCAAGGCGGCGATGCCCTCGATGCGGCGGCAGACTTCGTTGATGGCGTCGATGGCGTCGAACTGGTTCACGCTGCGACCTCCTGCGGCTGCCCCTCAACGTCGCCGACAGCCGCCTCGACGGTCAGAGTCAGGGCGCTGATCACTGCCGCAGCGCCCTCGATGCAGTAGAAGGCGCTCCAAAGCGAGTCGGATTCCGGGGTATACGCCTGGCCGCACAGTGCATAGCGCAGCGCATTCAGCCCGGCGTTGAGCTGTGCGCCTGCAATCTGAATCGCGAAGTCCGCTCTCACGCCTTCCTGGACTGCGAACATGTGGACGTCCTCGCCGAGTGCGGGGATGGACGAGAACGGGGTGTGCGCGGTGCACATGGGCAGTCTTCGGCCGCGGGTGGCGCGGTCGATCAGTTGCGGTTCGGGGTTCGCGACCGTGAGACGGTCGATGGTGTCGAGATCGGATTGCATGTCTCGGTTCCTCGTCGGAGTAGGGAACCGACCGCTTCACGCGGGCAGGGACACGGACGGATCCCGAGCGGGGTATCATTCGCGTGCCGGTGCTCAACCGTTACTGCGGTCGGGCTTTGTCGTCGGGAGGTTGGCGCCTCCCGGCGGACGGCTCCACGTTAGGCGGGCGTCGCTCCCGCGTCAAGATCCCCGCTTTGCCGTCTGTCCATCCGGATGCGCTCCAATCGCTCCCTAAGCCTTCGTCTCGCCCGGTGGTCTCCCTTCATCGGCTCGCATCGCGGCGGGCTCCCTGCGTCTGTCCGTGGATTCAGGCTATCGATCCGCTCGGGTCGATACCTCGCGGCGGGGCGCCGTCGCGATGGCGATGTCCACCTATGACGCGGATGCGACAAGCGCAGAAGAGGTTAGGGCCGCAACCCTCGCCCCTCTCGCGATCCGGTCCAAAACCGGTGCGGGTGGCGAGCGTGCGGCCCATGAAGGAATACCAGCCGAGTGGGCTGGTTCAGGCGGTGGAAGTTGACGCCGGGGTAGTAGGCCAAGACCCTGTGTTGTCTGGTCGATTCCAGCGCGGTGACGAATCAGCCGCTTCCCGGCCGCCGTCCGGCGTCACTGAAAGATTTGGCCAAGCACTGGCGGTTGTCAAGGCAGATCCCGCAGACGCTGGCGGGTGTGGCCATGACGGCGATAGCTGCCGACCGAGCCGAGTTCAATGCCATGTGGAAGACCCGCGCCGCGCCAGATGCACTGGCTGTGCAGCCATCCCCCGCTCAAACGTCCGAAACGTTCGGTGCGCAGTCTCCACAAGGCACTCAAAGCGTAGCCTTCGGTGTCGCCAATGGCAAAGGCGAGTCTGTCGAGACGCTCAAGCCGCCGGTCGCGCCCTGTCGTGGTTGCCGCCGGTCCGATCGGGGTTGATCTCGTCCGATCCGAGATCTACGCTGTTGGTTCTGGCGGGCCCCTAAGCGTTTCTAGCAGCAGATGCAGCGTGTCGTTTCTGCCGAGCGGTTCTGGGGGGCTGTTTCGCTGCTGACCAGTGAGGGGAGCCCCTGGACTATCAAGGTCCTTGGCTTGAAACGGGGTTAAACCCGCAAGTGCGCGCCCTCTCCATGCCGGAATCTTCAATGCAAGCTCGCCCGCAGGGGTGGTCGCAACGTCCTCGACGCCGATGCCCCGCTCAATCCCTTCGCTCGAAGGGGCCTAACGGGTGGGCTTGCGCCTCCTGATCGCGGTCCTGGTCTTTTCCGATCGAGACGAAGACCGTTCCGTCGTCACGCTTGACCACGAATCCGCTCGGGTCTTCGGGCAGCATGAACACATCCGCGTGCGGGTTGACCGCGAGCGCATCGACGAGCGTTCCGTTCACCGGGCGGATCTCACCCGGATCGAGATCGGGGAACTCCGCCCTGAAGCGGTCTTGAGCCCTCATGCCTGCCCTCCGAGATGCACGTAGAGCGTTTGGCGACTGATGCCGTAAGCCTTCGCCAGCGCTGACATGGACTCGCCTGCCTCGCGACGGGCGCGTGCCTCTTCGATTTGCTCGCCCGTCAATGCTGAACGCCTTCCAAGGTGTTTGCCTGCCGCCTTCGCCGCAGCAATGCCCTCGCGCTGTCGCGACCGGATCAAGGCGCGCTCGAACTGCGCGAAGGCGCCCATCATCTGGAACATCAAGGTCTGCATCGGATCGCCGTCGTTTCCGGTGAACACCAGACGCTCCTTGTGGAAGTGTACCGTCACGCCGCGTCGCGTCAGTTCCTCTACGAGTTTCTGAAGGTCGAGCAGGTTCCGCGCAAGCCGATCGATGCTGTGAACGTGCAGCACGTCCCCGTCACGAAGATAGTCCAGACACTGAATCAGAGCCGGGCGATTCGTTGCGCTCGAACCGCTCACCTGATCCTCGAAGACCCGATCCAGCACCATGCCGTCGAGTTGCCGCGCCGTCGTCTGATCTGTGGTGCTGACCCGAAGATACCCGATTGCCTTGCCGCTCATCTTAACCTCCTGTCCTGGGCGTGAGTGTCAAGAAATATCATAGACGTTTTCGGAATACTGTCAATTAAGACAATATCGACCTTTCTTGACGGTGCTAAGGCTTGGTCTTCGCGGTCACGAACTTTGTTCGAAAAGGTGTACCTTAACTGACAGCGATTCGACGCGACTCGGATCGGTCCCGAGCAGGGAACCGAACAGGGCTAGACTTCCGAACCGATGGGCGGGCTCGGCGGTTCGGCAGACAAGAAAAAGGTCACGAATCGGCGGGGACGGAGGCTTGCCCCGACCAGCGCCGAAGCGCCGTCGCCAGATGCTTCGGCCCCGGCGATCGACCGACCGCCTTCTCAAGAGCAACGCGTATCTCCGCGGGCGTGCATCCCCGAGCCTGCATCCCGAGGGCCATGTCGCGCGCCTCGACCGGATACCCGGCGACGGCGCCGGGCTCCGAGCTGTCCGGCTTCGATGTCGAGCCGAAGCGCTCCAGGGCGGCGATGCGCCTTTCCAGTGCGGCCAGACGGACCGACAAGGTGTCGAGTTCGCCCTGATCCCTTCCCGCATCATCGTGGTGCTGGCGGTCGCATTGTCCTTCCATTGCGGCCAGGGCACGCAGGACCAAGGCCGTCATCGACTCCCCGTCGCGGGCAAGGGCCTTGATCCGGTCTCTGGTGCCCTCGGGGAACCGCAACGCAATCTGCTCCGTCATCGATCTAGCTCCGATCTAGCATGAATCCAGGTCGATTCTAGCATGCACCTAGATTCGAACTGGCATGCGTCCAGGAAACCGCCAGATCGGCGGTTATCGCCTTCGCGATCTCAGGCTGGACCGCGTTGCTTGGATTGCCCTCGGAGCGCTCCGCCGGGCGCTTTCGTTACCGTTACGTTCAGTACGTTGATGATTCCAAGGCGAGCGGGCATCCGCGGGTCATGAATCCGATCGACCTAACCTGTACGGGACCACCTGGGCGAGTGTTGGGCTTGGGGTCTGTCCGGCTCCAACATGGACGGGCTCCACCTCGGGCGGGTCCGTTACCGTCACGGCCGGGCCTGGATGCCTTCAACAAAGGCGGGGCAACCGCGGATCGCGCCGTCCGACTCCACCTCGGATCTGTCCGAACTCGGGGCGAACCGAGAGACCCGGGCGACACCGCCGGGCGGGTGTCGGGCAACCATGGGTCGGGGATCTCGCCGGATCGGTTCGTTCAATTCTCCAGGGCCGTCCGCCAGCTCCGCACCAGTCGTGCAATGTTTCGCCCGTCCGGGGCCTTGCCGTGCGCCTTCAGGATCGCCGTCCGGATCTCCCGACTCGTCGCGCCCGCGTCCAGCAGCTCGACCGCCATGCGTTTGACCTCGGGCGGATATCCGCGCGTTACGGTAACGGGTTCCGTTTCCGGTTCGGGCGTGACGGTCGGGCGATCCGGGCGAGCGACCAGGGCGAAAGGGCCGGGGTGATTCAGGCGCCGCAGAAGCTCGCCCGCGATGTCCGCCAGGGCGTAGGACTGACCGCGCCGGTAGGCCGTGCCGAGGGCCTCGATCAGCAGGCTATCGGCCGCCGCCTGTAGATCGGTCTCGGTGCCTTCAGCGATCAGCGTCGCCGCACGGGCGCGAAGGTCGCGTTGGCGTTCTGCCGGAGTCCGGGCCGGGCGTTTCGTCGTCGTGTCGGTCATGTCCGCGTTACCGTAACGAGATGGTGTAACACGAAGGCTAGGTTACTGTAACGGTTTCCGCAAGCGTTACAGTAACAAATTCGCGCCATTAGCCGGGGTCCGCCGGCAGGGCGGGGGTTTCTTGCGCGCGGTTCGCCCGGCCGGGTCCGTTACGGTAACGGCCGCGCCTTGATGCTTCCAAGGCGATCGGGGCAACCGCCGGCCGGGACCGCCTGGGGTTCGCGGTCGCGGGCCGGCGTGCTCGACCTCGAAGTATTGAAAGCCCGAAAGCGGTCTTTCGGGCGGTCTCAAGGGGACGCGGGCGGTCGTTTCGCTTTTCCGGGCTCGAAACCGTCGGACGTCTCGTGTCACAGCGTATTGAGTCGTTGTGTTGTCCCCAGTGTCCCCACGGTGTCCCCATGGGGTGGGGGCAGTAAATCCATCACAACAAACTGTTCTTATTATGGTTTTTAGAATGTCCCCAGTGTCCCCAGTGTCCCCACAAAAAACGGCAAGGTTGCGGGTTGTAAACCCTGAAAGCGGGTCACGTGTCGCGTCCCCGAGTATTTGTATTATTAATAATAAGTGTCTTTATAAAACAACACACACACTAGGGCGGGGACAGGTGGGGACGCGGGCGGCGAGACCCTGACCCTTGCCGTTTTCGGTGGGGACACTGGGGACAGTGGGGACACTTCGAGAAAAATTCTATAAAACAGCATCTTGCGGGTGTTTTTGGTGTCCCCGCTTGATGGGGACGGGGCGGGGACACCTGGGGACAATCCAGGGCAACCCGGTACTCTGGCTTGTTGAGTAGAGACAACGAAACGTGTCTTTGGAGCGGGCGAAAGACATTCAGTTGACCGACGTTAACCAATGTTAACGCTATTTCGCATCTTCTTTCTCGATTCAAGCCCATCGCCGGGTGGAATTCACCGAATTGAAGGCACATCCGGGGGGGCACGTTCCGCATAGCGTGTTTTTCCGCGCAGGAATTAGCGCCGCCGCCGCGCCCGACCGGCCGGGCGACAGTGAATCGATTCCTCAAGGAAATAATCACGCTCCAGCTCGGCCAGGGCGATGTCGGAACGCGTTGCATGTGCTCGCCATTCGCGCGCCGCCGCCGCCGCATCACGTTGGCATAGCGCCGCGAGCAGGGCCTTGTTCGCTTGCTCCAAACGCCGCCGCAGTTTGGAAATCTGGACTCCATGCGCGGCCTCGGCCAAAGCCCGGTAGGCGCGACAGGATTTCATGCGTTCGTCCGCGATTCACCGCGCGATGGAACGATTAAACCTGAGTCCAGGATCGTGCAAACAGGTTCGGCAGGATCGCAGTGTCATCCTTCCAGCTCCAGGTTCGGGCGCGGAACCGGGGCGCCGGGCTTGGTCGCCATGCACCAAGGGCAGGCGAGCAGGGGGCCGGGCGCCCGGTCGTAGATCCAGATCGGGCCGCAGGTTTCGCACAGCGCTATGCCGTTGTAGTGCTCGGGTCGTTCGCCTCGATCGCGTTGGGCCTGGGTCCGCAGCAGCAAGGCAAGCGCCGCCAGGACCTCGGGCCGCGTCGCGACCTCGGGCCAATCCTCGCCCGCCGCCGCTTGCAGCGCGCCCGCGGTGAACCCGTGCCAGTCGGGGCGGGCCTCGGTCGGGTCCGGGTGGAGCGCCGCCGCCAGGGCGTCCGCCGCGCCGCGGTCCATCCCGGCTTCGGCTTCCAGGATCGCCGCGCGTTCGGCTCGGGCCTGAAGCCACGTCGCCGGGTCGGACGGGTCGCCTGCAAGGTCCGAAGGGGCAAGGGCCGCGGGGGGCGGTGCCGGTCTCGGGGCCTTGAAGACATCCCCCAGGGCCTCAAGATCGAGCATCGGCTGGGACCTCCGCCGCGTCTTGGTTCGGGGTGTCGAGCTCGAAGACATAGACGCGGACGGTTCCTCGAAAACCCGGAAACCGTAGCTTTTGGGTCGAGCGCCCGTCCGCGCCGGGCTTCAGCATCTTATGTCGGATCAGAACGCGGGCCGCATCCACGGGGTCATAGCCTTCGACAACCTCGGTTCGAAAGGTCTCGGGCATCAGGTAGAAGACGAGACCGCCGGATCCGCCGTCCTTGAACCCGACCGCCCGGGGAATCTCGGGCGCGTGATCGTCCAAGAGCCTGCTTTTCCATCGAAATCTGTTGCTGTGTTGCTCGAAGAACAGCCGCACCTGACCCAACAGGTCACGTTCTTCGGCCGGGACCGCGCCGCCGCGGGCGTCCAGCCAATCGCGAAAGCAGCGCGCTGCCGCCTCGGCCGCCGCGCCGGGAACCCATCCTGTAATCCCGGCCTGGGTCGCCAGCTCGCCGCCTACGGCAACCAGGCCGAACCGGGCCGCCACGCGCCGAACCTGACCGGGCGGGTTCTCGATCGTCTCCAGGACGCGCAAGACGAAGGCGTCACGGTGCCGGGCGATCGCCGCCGGCAGCGCCGCGCGGTTCGCGAGCAGGTTTTCGACGTGTGCAATGAGGGGCGTCCCGTAGGCCGCCGCCGCCGAGTCGCACAGCGCCACCGAGAAGGCCGCGCCGTCCGAGAACTCATGCAGGTTCTCAAAACAGCCGAACCCCGCGCCCGCGTCAGCCGGAATCTCGACCATGCGGACGGATTGACCGGCCCGCGTCTTCTTTTGAATGCTGGCCATGTGCTCGACCAACCCGATCTCGCCGGACGACAGGCACAGAAGACGCCAGCGCTTGATCGGCCGGCCGCTTGCCGTGCGATCCAGCCTGTTTTTGCCTGCGCCGTTCCCCAATAAATAAGCCGATTCGCCGGCCGCTTGCGGTTCGATCTGATTCAGTTCGTCGAGTATCAGGCAAGCATCGTTATGCAGCTCCGCCAGCGCCTCAAGCGCGTTGTCGGTCGTCCGCCAGCGTTGGAGATAGTCGCGCGATCCGTAGACACTCGCCGCCGCGCGTTGAATGGTCGTCTTGCCGCTGGAGCTGGCGTCCGTTGACATACCTCTGAAATGGAATATGCCGGATTCGGCGTCGACCATTTTTAGGAGCGGGGCCGCGAATGAAACCGCGACCGCGAAGGTCAATCGCGAATTGCCAACACACCAGCGCCCAATCGTCCCGCGCCAATCGTCCAGCGTGCCGCGCGTGCCGAATGCAGGCCGCTCGCCCTCGACGGTCAGAATCACGGGCTCGGGGCCTCCGCCCAAGACCCGATCAGGCAAGACGAAGGCCGCGCCGTCCGGTGTCCAGCCGGTCCGGGAAGTCGTGCGGGCGCGTTTCGGGGGGGTACAACGCCGAAACAGCTCCAGGAACAACCTCCGTGCTTCAGGGTGCGTCGAGACCTCGAAGCCGAGTCCAGCCAGCCTCGCCCGCAGGGCATCGCCCGAACCTTGCCGCTCCTTGTCTTCGATCGCCTCTTGACGCTCCAAGCCGTCCAAATCCCGGAAGGCGATCAAACGGCCGAAGGATTCGCCGCGATCATCACGGGTGATCGCCAGAACACGCATCGGGGGGCAGATGTAAACCGGGGTTCCATCGTCGCCGCCCGTCCCGGACAGGGGCTTGTCGCCGCCCTTGCGGCCGCCTTTTGGTCCGCCGGACTTGATGAAGTAGATTCCGCCGGGCCTCCGCTCGAACCCGAACGGCAAAACATCATCCGCGGGGGTTTCGGGCTCGCGGTTGCGGGCCTGGGGCGTCGGAACCGGGGCTTCTGCGGCCTCGATTGCGAACGGTTGCCAGCGCGCCGCCGCCGCGATGGTCTCGACCGTCCAGCCGTCCGCCGAAGCGTTCGCCGCATCCCATCCTTGGGGCAGCTCGCGGGGCTCGCCGGTCGCCGGGTCGGTCGCCATGCCTGCAAGATCCAGGATCCCGACCGAACGGGCGCCGGCCGCCAGGGCGAGCCGCGCCGCCGCTTGGGCATACTTGGTGCCGGGGTCGTCATGGTCGGGCCAGATCAGGACCGACCGACCAGCCAACGGGGACCAATCCGCCTTGTTTGGACTTTGAGCGCCGTTCATTGTCGCGATCGGGACCGCCGCCGGGAACAGCGCGGCGGACGCGACCGCCGCCTTCTCGCCTTCAGTCAACAACGCGGGGGCCTCGGGGTGTGCCGCCAGTCGGTCCAAGCCATAGAGCGGGCGGGGTTCGGCCGGGGCCTTCCATTGCCAGCCGGCCGCCGGGGTCCACGTCAGGGGGGCGAACAGCTTTCGACCCTTCGCCGGGTCGAATCGCAGGACGTAGCACAGGGGCCGACCGCCCGCGTCGCGATACTCCCATGTCGCAGACGGGGCGCCGTGCTTTGGGTGGGCCTGGGGCCTGCTCGCCAGGGCCTCGGTCGGGATCGCGACCGCCGGGGCGGGTGCCGGTCGCGGGGCCTCGGGCGCCGCAGCGGGCCGACTGGGGCGCGTCGTCGCCGGGGTCCTGCCGGGCTCGATTCCCCATTGGTCCGCCAGCTCCGCGCGGGTGCCGTCCATGTCGAGACCGTAACGATTCATCTTGTAATCGAAGGTCGAACCGCCGTTCTCGCCGCAACCAAAACAGCGGTAAGCGCCGGTCGTCAGATTGACGCCGAAACTCCCGGTCGCGTCGTCGTGATGCGGAAACGGACAAGGTACGTTCTTGGTCCAGCCGTCGCGACCGGCCCGGAGGGGTGTCCCGGCCGGCAGCTCGCGCCGGTAGAACTCCGCCGCGTCGATCAGCCTCTTAAGCTCGCTCGGTGTCGGCAACCTCCGGGGTTGATCGCGCTGCGTCGCAGGATTAGACTTTGTTTTGTTTGGTTTTTTCGCCCGGTCGTCGCGCCGGGCGCTTTGTTTTTCGGGTTCCATCTTCGGAACCTCCTACGCCGCCGCCGGGCCGGGGTCCGATGTGTGGTCGCGCGCTCCAGCGGCCTCGAACGCCTCGATGTCATCAAGCGCGTAACGCACCGATGCGCCGAGCTTGAGATACTTCGGGCCGACGCCGCGAATGCGCCATTGCTGCAACGTTCGACGCGATAGCCCAAACCGCTCCGCGACCTCGCGCTCGGTCAACCGTCGTGCACCAATCACTGTCTGTGTCATCTGTCGTTACCGTCTGTCCACTAGGAAAACCAAACGTAACGACAGGGACCGCGACGGTCATATGGTCAAAATGCGCTGCATCGGCTCGCGCCGGGGCTTCGGTTAGCGCCCTTTCGGCTCGCGCCGGATCGCCTTTAAGTCTCTCGCCAACGATTCGCGATTGAAACCGGGCTCGATCGGGGCAAGTGCAACCAAACACAGATCGATCAAGTCTCCATGCACTCGCCCGAACGCATCGCGAGCGAACGGTGTGCCTCGGCGTCCCGACAATGCGTTGAACTGCTTGACGACGATACGCAACAGATACATTCGCGCGTCCGTGAGGCTCGATTCGGACATGCGCAGAATGTTCGTCGCATCATCGGACCGCGCCGCCTCGACAACCCGACGTAGATCATCGGCCGACAAACTCCGCAAGAACGCATGATCCGTAGGAGCCGCGTCGGTAAGACCGATCCGCAGCGCACCATAGGCGAGGGCGCTCAGAAGAATCGGATTCGGGTCGCCGGAAAGCACGCCGCGCTTGGTTGTCCTCGCAAGCTCCGTCATGAGTTGATAGGGCTTGGGCGGTGAATTGCTGTATTCGGACCGCAGTCGAAACTGCGTCAGACAGGCCGCGTCGCGGATCACTCTCCATGCCCGATGAAGCGCCGCCTCGGATGCCGCGGTTCTCGTGCCTGCTTTGGCGAGAAGCGCTTGAATGGCTTCGGCTTGACTCGGCAGAAACGGCATCGAATCCGCCGTCGCGCGCTCGACATCGGGCTTGTCTTCGGGGTCGATTCCGCCGTCAAAGAAGAAGGGGGGCAGACGCCGCGCTTGGTAGTGCGCACAGGCAGGAGATTCGGGCAGCCGGAGCTTTCCCGCATGGCGTCGCTTCGAGAAATCGAACCATCGGCCGCCGTCGCTGCATCGACCCTCGATCCAGTACAGACAGCCGTCGCACGTCGGCTCGGCCATGATCGCGCACCTTCACGCGCGGGGCCTTCAGGTGGGTGCCGGGTCAGGGCGGTGAAGGGGCCGCCCGTTCGGGAGCTAACCTAGACCCGGCCGCAACAGGATAACCGGGCTCAAGTCAGGAAAGGACCTTCCGGCGCCTGACGAAACGTGCGTCAGTGCTCACGGTAGACCTCGCGCCGGTGTCCGACCTTGACGACCAGGATCAGCAGGCGCTCGTCTTGAATCTGGTAGATCGCGCGGTAATCGCCGCCGCGCACGCGGTACAGACCATCTTCGCCCGATAGCTTGACCACGCCAGCGGGCCGGGGGTCGCTGGCCAATTCGGCGATGGCATCCCCAAGGCGTTGCCGGGCCGGCCGGGGTAGTTTGTCGAACTGGCGTTTGGCCGCTTTGCCGAAGGCGATGCTATAGGCCATGTTCAGCCTTCACGACTTCCCACGGGATCGTGTCTTCTTCGCCGCGCTCGATCCGGGCGAGTGCCTCGCGCGCTTCTTCCAGGTCTTCCAGATCCTCGAGGCGCTCGATCAGCGCTTCGTACTCGGCGATGGGCAGCAGGACCGACAGGGGCTTGCCGTCCTGGTCGGTCAGGAATTGCGGGTGTAGCTCGGGCATGGTGGAAACCTCTCTTGCGTGTCAGGCGGTGCGCTTGGTCTTGATCTCGCTCACGTCCGCGGTGGGGGTGAGTCCCGCCGCGCCCATGATCCGGGCGCCGTGTTGTTCCAGGGCCGCCCGCACGCTGTCTTCACCGAACCGAGCATAGATCGCGGTGGTCTTCGTGTCGGAATGGTTCAAGACCTTGCCGATCAGATGCAGGCTGTTGCCGGATTGGGCGAGCCAGCTTCCGACCGTCCGCCGCAAGTCATGCAGCCGAACATCGTCGATTGCCGGGGGCAATTCGATGCCTTCGGCCGCCGCCGCCGCGCGGATCTCGTCAAGGGCAGGAATCGGGGCGAACATCTTCGGCGCGTTGCGGTGTTGGGTCCGGGTGCGCTCTTCGGTCAACCGCTCGATCAGGGCCGCCGCCTGCGGGTCTTCACGCCATGCCGCCAGCGTCGCCGTCGTCTTCACGCGCCCCCACGGCTTTTCGATGTTGACCAGGTGGGTCGGGGCCTTGGCCTTCTCTTCGGCGGTCGCCCTCCTGGGGCCGCGTCCCGGCAGGATGTAAGGGTTCCCCGGGGTCCGGGGCATCGAACGCAGCAGCGCCAGCGCCGGGCCGGACAGGGCGAGATAGAAGGGCTTGCCGTTCTTCGTGTCGTCTAGCCTCAATTCCCCTCGGTCCCAATCCACATGGTCCCATCGGGCCGTCAGCAGTTCCTTCTTCCGTGCGCCCGTCAGCAGGTACAGCCACAGGGCCGCGCGGGCGGTTTCGTTGGCTTCCTGGTCGATCGCTTGGGCCAGCCGGGGCAACTCGGCAGCGGTCAGCCAGCGGTCGCGCTTCGTTTCCTTGAAGCGGGAAATGTCGCGTGCCGGGTTCGCATGTCCATCCGGGACGAAACCCCATCGCCGGGCAAGGTCGAACATCGTTGACACCAGGTTGATAACCCGGTTGGCCTCATAGGGTGCGCTTGCGCCGATCTTGGTATGCAGCGCCGCCACGTCGTCCCGAGTCAGTGCCTTGACCTTCAGGGCTCGCCAGCGGGGCAGGATATGCTTGTCGATGCGTCGCCGGTCTTCCTCGCCGGTTTTCTTGGCGCTCGCGTGCCGATCCAAGTACGTCGCGCAAAGATCCGCCATGGTCTCGCCGCGCCGTTCCTTCTCGCGATCCGCCAGCGGGTCCGCCCCTTGGGTCTCGACCTTCGCCAGCGTCGCGCGGGCATGGGTCCGGGCTTGGTCCAGGGTCAGCACGCCATAGGTGCCGATGGTCATCATCCGCTTGCGCCCGGCCGTGCGGTAGCTCAGGACGAACGCTTTGCGCCCGCTCGGGAAGATGCGCAGTCCGAAGCCCGGAACCTCGTCATCCCACAGGACGAACCGGGCGTTGCTCTCGCCGCTGTAGGCTGTCGCGTCGATGGTGCGCTTGGTCAGCTTCATGGGGTCCGTCCTGCCGTTGAATTTGAGTCACCAATTGAGTCACCACTGAGTCACCAGGAAGCATGGTTTTCGGTGGTGACTCAGCGTAAATCATAGCATAAGGCGAGGGCGGCGGTGTTCTATAAGATGCTGTATCAGCGTAAAATATCGTAGTCGGTGGGGCGGGTTTCGTGTCCTTGCCGGCTGAATGGGGTTCAGGTGGTCGGAGGTTCAAATCCTCTCGCCCCGACCAAAAACTAGAATCATATTCAAGCGGTTATCGGTCATCCGATGCCGCTTTTTTATTGTCTTCTTCCTCGGTGTGCCGGAAATGTACCGGACAGTGACGGCTGTTGTTTCGGCGGTAGAGCATGGCTTTCTCCGTTCGGGCTGGATAGGCTCGGCCGCTCGCGTGCTGCCAGCATACTGCGAGCGGAGCCAGCCGGCGAGGTCTTCATCAATGAATCCCCATGCTTTCCAGGGCTTTGCGGAGGGTATCTCGCCGGTTACGGCCCGCCGGCGAAGGGTCTCATGGTGCATGTGCAGAAATGGGGCGGCTTGGTGGAGGTCGAGGGTTTTCATTGGCTGTGCCGCGGGGTTCCGGCGCTGTCGGGCGAAAAGTTGTAGCCGGTCCGCTCTGGCTGGCAGAGGTCATCCGTGTTCATATCACGCGTATTCCTCTTCTACGCCTTCCGGCCACGGGCCGATCACGACACCTTGAATGTTCTCTGGACTCGGCCGCTCGACAAACATGATGTCGACGCGAACGGGGCCATCGCCGTCGTCATCGGTGATCGACAGGCACTCGTCCGGGATGTCGCTCGTAAACCCGTAAGGGTGTCTTCCGGTTGCCCGGGCCGAGCCAGCGGGTCTTGCGTCCGGCAGCGGCTATAGAGACCATCGCACCTGGAACCCACACAATAGCCACGCCAGCCGGAGCCCCTTCATGCCCGAAGCCGAAAACATCCTCGCGGAGCCCCCGGAAACCTGTTCGCTGAAGCCGCGCGCCGGCTTCACCCGCTGCGGCAACTGCGAAACGGCGCTGCAGGCGATCGGCTCGTACACCGTCTGCGATCGGGCGGTCCTGAAATGCCACCCGGAGGAACTCTCCTGATGTTGGTCTTCATGCCGGAGGGCGTGTTTCGGCGAGCCTTTCAGCTGGCGCTCTGGGGTTGCGTCCTGGTGGTAGCCTGGCTTGCGTTCGCGCCGTTCGCCGAGCCCGCGGGCTTCTCGTGGGACAAGGCCAACCACGTGCTGGCCTTTTGCGTCATGGCTGCACTGGCGGACGGCGGCTATCCGGGTCGCGACCGGGAATTGCCGCGCTGGGGGCTGCTGCTGGGCTATGGGCTCGGCATCGAGTTGGTGCAGTGGCAGCTGCCGTATCGCGAGTTCTCATGGCTCGACCTCGTCGCGAACGTCGTCGGCGTCTTGCTCTATCTCGGCCTGCGCGCCTGGGTCGGCTGGCGCATTCGACGCCCGCACGGGCCGGTTCGCAGCCGCTCGTGAGGACGGGACTCGGCTTCAGCTGATGATGCGTCTCGCCCACCGCTTGGTTCTCGCCCTGCTGATCGTCGTGGTGGACACGGCGGCCTTCGTGGTCCCGCTGGCTGCACTGCTGCTCGCGTACGTTCTGCTCGCGCGTCCGGTTTGGTTCCGGGACTGGGTGGAACGGCTGTATCGCGGGGTTCCGCGGTAGGCGGCGTGCGCGTTCGTCGTGCTGTGCGGCGGCTCTCTCCGCCATCTCAATCCAGTCGCTTCTTGAATCGCAGCGAGGCGATGAGTAGCCCGACCAACATGAATCCGAGCAGCCAGAGGGTATCCCCGGCGACCTGTGTCAGACCGGCATCGCGCAGCATGACGGCACGGATCGCGCGCATGAAGTGGGTCGCCGGCAGCACCTCGGCGATGTATTGGGCCGGCAGGGGCATGCCCTCGTAAGGGAACATGAAGCCCGACAGCAGGATCGACGGCAACAGGATGAAGACGGTCATCTGCATCGCCTGCAGTTGATTGGTGGCGATGGTCGAGAGCACCAGCCCGAGGGCGAGACTGGCGCCGATGAAGGCGAGTGTCGCGGCCGCCAGCGCCAAGGGCGAGCCATGCAGCGGCACGCCGAAGATCAGGTGGCCGAGCAGCAGGATGATCGCGGTCTGCACCAGACCGATCCCGATGTAGGGAACGATCTTGCCCAGCATCAGCTCGAGCGGGCGCACCGGCGTGTTGATCAGCATCTCCATGTTGCCGCGCTCGCGCTCGCGCACGATCGCCGCCGAGGTGAACATCACCATGGTCATGGTCAGGATCACGGCGACCAGGCCGGGCACGATGTTGATCGCGGTGCGCTGCTCCGGGTTGTAGAAGAGCGCCACGGCGAACGTCGGCGTCGTGCGGTTGGCGGGGCGACGCAGCAGCTCGGTGAGCGGCATCGCGCCGAGGCCCTTGATGGCGCCGGCGATCATGGTGTCCGAGCCGTCGACAATCCACTGCGCTACCGGCCGGCTGGTCTGCTCGTCGGTCGCGGGCGGGGTCGCCAACCCGGCGCCGACGCTGCCGCTGCGGGCGACGCGTTGGCTCAGGTCCGACGGGATGATGAATGCGGCACGAACCCGGCCCTCGACGATCGCCTCCTGCGCCGCGGCGATGTCGGGCGTGCGCTCGGTGAAACGCACCACCCGGGTCGCCTCGACCGCCTGCGTCAGCACCCGGCCGAGGCCGGTGTTGGACTGATCCACCAGCGCGGCGGGGATATCGCGCACGTTGGTATTGATCGCGTAGCCGAACAGGATCAGCTGAATCAGCGGGATCATAATGACCATGCCCAGGGTGGTGCGATCGCGCCGCAGCTGAGTCAGCTCCTTGGACAGGATCGCGAGGATGCGCCGGGCCGATTGCAGAACTGCACTCATGGTTGCTTGCTTCCGACAGGGCTCCCGGTGCTGGTGACGAAGACGTCTTCCAGGCTCGGGCGCACCGTCTCCAGCGCCGTGGGCGCCGTCTGCAGCGGTTGAGCGCGCAGCCAGGCGACCGGGTCGGCGATGCGCGCCGCCACCAACACGCGCAGTCGGCTGCCGAGCTGCGCCGCCGAGATGACCTCGGGCAGCGCCGAGAGCTGCAACTTGAGTGCGCGCAGGTCGGGCGCCTCGACCTCGACCACCCGGGCACCCATGCCGGCCATCAGCTCGGCCGGCGAGCCATCGGCGCGTTTGTGTC
>NZ_FNNZ01000053.1 GCF_900106925.1 Thiocapsa roseopersicina | reverse complement strand
ATTTGGCTCGGCCTGCAACGCGTCACGGACTTCGCCGCGGGGCTCAGATATGCTCGACAGGCTCATGATTCATGAGATGTGTGTAATGGGATGGGTTGATGCGCAGCAGATCCGCGATGCGCGCATCCAGTGCTTCGCGACTTTGCAGAACCCCTTCGGCAAAGCTGATCCGGATGACCGGATAGCGCGTCGACCAGTCCCAGTGCGGATGGATCGCCAGGCCCCGGAACAGCACCTCGTTGCCGGCAAACAGCTCGGCCAGGGTATCGATCAGCAGCGACTTGCCGAATCGCCGCGGGCGGGAGAGGAAATAGTATTTCCCCTCGTCGATCAACTGTCGGGCAAAACCTGTCTTGTCGACATAGTAATAGTCGTCCTCACGTATCTCGCGGAAGGTCTGAATCCCGATCGGCAGTTTGCGGCGGTGCATGGCTGACCTCGGCAGGCTGATGCGTGATGGGCGTGGCGGCGGCGATCGAGCGCCCTCTGCTCAGCGTAACGGGTCGATGAGGGCCTGTCATGTGAGCCGCAGCACCTTGACGATCCTTTCCTCTTCCAGAATCTCGTATACCAGCCGATGCTGTATATTGATTCGCCTTGAATAGGCGCCCGCAAGATCGCCAACGAGTCTTTCGAAAGGGGGTGGCCGCTTAAATGGGTCTTCGGCAAGAATCGCCAACAACTCCTGTGCCTTTGATTTCAAGCCACTTGACGCCAGCTTCTTCGCGTCCCTCTGTGCTTGCTTCGTATAAACTACCTGCCAGTTCACCAATTTAGATCACCGGCACACTCGTCAACGGGCGTCTTCATCCCTTCCCTGATCGATTCGCGCATACCAGGGACAGATAGCAGAAACAGAGTCTCTTGGATCGCCTCCCAGTCTTCCGCGGAAACCAGCACTGCACTGTTCCGCTTCCCCGAAATCAGCAACGGCTGATGCGAGGATGCGGTCTCGTCGATCAGCCGATACAGGTTTGCGCGCGCTTCGCTGGCCGAAATTGCAGCCATGACACACCTCCAATGAGCCACAAAAGCCGACTGTCCGACATCTCGTACGTACGTCAAGAGGTACGTGTAGTTGGCATAAGACCCAGAGGCGAGAACCGGGAGCAGCCCACGGTTTCCGGGCTATATCGCCTCGGTCGGCAAAACCCGTCGGGCCAAGTCCGCCGACCGACCGTGATCGCGATCTGTCGCCCAAGCGCTTACGGCTGCGCAGTGATCCCGGCTGCGTGCGTGCCGCGAGGCCAAGTGATGTCACGCACCGGCAAACGTGACTCACACGGTGTAAGCTGATGTTTGCTTGCCTGAGCGGTCTCCCCGTGGGCTTTGCCGTTTTCCAAGGGCATTGGTCTCCACGCATACTCGCCTCGGCGCAGATTATCCATGCAACTTACTGAAATAATAATGGTTTGCTGGATGCATCAGGGTGCTTCCATCTAACCCGCTCGGCGTCGGCCAAGATTGTACGAGCCCATGACCGGAAGAAAACACCAAGGCCCGAAACCCCGGAAAACGAGATGGCCATGAATGCCATCGAGTTGGACATCGAAATCACGGCAGACCGCGCCATTGTTAGGGCTGGCCAACACGAAAAGCCTCCAATTGCTCAATCAACTTCCGCAAATCACCAGCGATTTCCTCTGGTTTAAATTCATCGATTATTTGAACATCGGTGAGATTTACCTTGTATTCTTCCTGAATAGCAGCCCTAAGCAATCTAAGTGTTGTTTTTCCAGGAACAACTTCCATGCGACGATTGAGATCCGACCACTGGCTTTCAAACGTCTCTATTGCTTGCCGGCTAATAGTCCCGGTATCTAATCCTTTTCCTTGATGATGACTTATCCTCTTGGCTATATATTGTGATTGAGACTCAACCTTTAAGCCCTCGGTTATCTCAATTAAGTGATCTGCAATTCCATTTTTAAGATCTACTTCTTCTCCTGACCTTCGTTTCCTGCTCTCAAGCTGTTTTGCTAGCACTCGTTCCAGAACAGGAATCACTAGAAAATAGTTTTCCATTTCTTTTCGTTGGTGTATGTGAGCATGGCTTAACTCGGCTTTCAAGCCGTCTAAAATTAAGTCTATCTCTTCTTGGCAATAATAGTCACGATCATAAACTGCGAATAGCTTCATCTTTGCATCAATCGTATTCTTTACACCCCAAGCGAAAGACCTGATTCTTTCCCACGAAGAAAAACCGCCGGATTCAAAAGCTGTCAAATCATTCCCAGAAGCCAAATCGTGAAATCCCAAATTCTTTGCGAAACGCCTAACCGATTTGTAGTCGCTCATTCCCTCTACAAAAAGTATCTTTTTTGTCCTTGCTAGATGGGTAAGAGTAACATTCTGAGTTGAGCCTAATGCTTCTAGAGCAACTTGAACTCCTTCGACATCCTTCAACCTTTTCGCGGATCGATTTCCTTTGTTAACTAAAAGTATCTCCGAAGGATCAGCCTCTCCCATGATCTCAACAGAGTGCGTTGCTAATAAGACATCCGCATCTACACCCCTGAGAATGCTCAGCAATTGGCGTTGCACATCAGGATGAAGGTAAATCTCCGGTTCATCGATGATTATGATGCTTGCTTCATTTGAGCGTGACAGGTGTGTAAGTAACTGACACCAAATTTGAAAACCAAAGCCCGCCCAATAAACCTCTCTATCAATTCTCTCCTCGGAAACGAACATGCTCAATTTCCTGTTTGGGATATCTAACTCGGGCTTTCTGATGACCATTCCAGGCCAAGTAGTAGATATCATTTCGGAAAACTCATTCCATCCATCATCAAAATAATACCAGTAATTTCTAAAATGCCTACAAGCTCGATGGGTGTTCAATGAATTTATAACTGTATTTTTATTGACATAGGCTTCTTGATGTTCGAGTGGCCCTAATACGGGAACCACCTGAATATTTACTGGAAAGGCATTTCTAAACTTGCCAGGAGAATTGACTGTAGAACCTTCATTTTCCCAGTGGAGAATGCAACCTCCATCATTTGGGAAAAACAGAAATAACCTATTCCGGTTGGTTAGCCGGAACTCAATCTTGCTATCTTCTCCATTATAATCTGTAGCTACATTCTCTAGCGATACGCTGATTTGTTGCTCGGGTACGCTATGGCCAAATCCAGTGTTTCCATTCGGCAGTCGAACTCTTTCTGCCTTTAGTCTTTTAGCTTTGCGAAGCGCAACATCTAGAATTCGAAAAGCACTAACTATCGTAGATTTTCCAGCATTGTTTGGCCCAACTAGGATATTGGTTTCGCTCAAGCTCACAGAGTAGTTGCTTAGCGCCTTAAAGTTTGTGAATTTTATTGTGCTTATCTTTACGTCAGACAATTTGTACTCCGTGTCTTAGTGGGCCATAACGCTAGCCATCAGCCGCGCGCGTCAGTGCGTCGGCTGCATGGCCTTATTGAATCATTCCTCATCATAGTAACCCTCCCGCCACGAACTCGTGTCAGCCGCAAACGCGTTCGCTTCTGCTGCTTCTGCAAAAGCAGGGTCGAGTCTTTTAATCATGCATCGCCATTTGCAGGACTTGACCTCGATGCCATAGTCTCGCCGACGTCTCGCATGTGTTGAAAGTCTTCTCCAGACCATAGCGAGAACCGGTAAGGCAGATTGGCGTCGATCAGAAACCGCATCACGCCACGCTCTTCAGCGTGTAACGGTGTCTCATTAAATCAGCTGCGAATCGCAGGCAAGCATCGATATCAGCCGGCTCCAGCGACGGGTACTGGTTCAGGATTTCCTCCCGTGTCTCTCCGGCGCTGAGGAAACCCAGGATCGTCTCGACGGTGATCCGCAGTCCCCTTATGGTCGGATGTCCGTTGCAGAGGTCGGGATAGACGGTGATACGGCCGTCCAGGTACGAGAGGGGCGTGATGCTGTCTGACACTGCGTTCATTGAGTCTGGCTCCAGGTGTTGTGTCGCCATCAGCGACCCGGTCGATGTCGAACCGCCGGAGATGCAACTCTCATTCGGCTTCGCCTCTGGCCGTTTCAGACCATAGGTTACTTCGATTCGCCGATCGGCTCCTGCCGAAATTCGAGCATCGCTCGTTCATCAAGCCCATGATGTGCGGCCTCCCGTCGGAACGGGCAGCAGGGTGCGGCGGGAGCGACCCGCCCGGCGTGCGCCCGGAGGCTCGCAAGCTCACCGCGCCCGGTGCGTGGCCCAACGGCCGCAATCACGATCCCGCCACTCACCACCCCCGCTCCAACAATGGCTTCAAAAACCGCCCCGTATGCGATCGCTCGTTCGCGGCAATCTCCTCGGGCGTCCCGACCGCAATGATCTCCCCGCCCCGGTGCCCACCCTCTGGCCCCAGATCGATGATCCAATCTGCCGTCTTGATGACATCCAGGTTGTGCTCGATCACGACGACGGTGTTGCCCTGGTCGCGGAAGCGGTGCAGGACGTCGAGCAGATGCTTGACGTCGTGGAAGTGCAGGCCGGTGGTGGGCTCATCCAGGATATAGAGTGTCCGGCCGGTATCGCGCTTGCTGAGCTCGCGGCTGAGCTTCACGCGCTGGGCCTCGCCGCCGGAGAGCGTGGTGGCGCTCTGGCCGAGCCGCACGTAGGCCAGTCCGACATCCATCAGAGTCTGGAGCTTGCGTTTGATGAGCTGCACGGGGGAGAAGAACTCGAGGGCGTCCTCGATAGTGAGGTTCAGGACCTCGTCGATGGTCTTGCCCTTGTAGCGGATCTCGAGTGTCTCGCGGTTGTAGCGCCGGCCCTTGCAGGTGTCGCACTGGACATAGATGTCGGGCAGGAAGTGCATCTCGACCCGAATGAGCCCGTCCCCTTTGCAGGCTTCGCAGCGCCCGCCCTTGACGTTGAAGCTGAAGCGGCCGGGTCCGTAGCCGCGCGAGCGCGCCTCGGGCACGGCAGCGAAGAGGTCGCGCACCAGGTTGAAGAGTCCGGTGTAGGTGGCGGGGTTGGAGCGCGGGGTCCGACCGATGGGGCTCTGGTCGATATCGACGACCTTGTCGAAGGAGTCGAGCCCTTCGATGGCGGTGTGGGGTGCCGGTTGTAGGCTGGCCCCGTTGAGATTGCGCGCGGCGACCGGGAAGAGTGTGTCGTTGATCAGAGTGGACTTGCCCGAGCCCGAGACCCCGGTGATGCAGACGAAGCTCCCTACCGGGATCTCGGCGTCGACGGCGCGCAGGTTGTTGCCCCGCGCACCCAGGATGCGTAACTGCCGATCCGGGTCGTTGGGCGTGCGCTGTGTCGGGATGGCGATCCGCAGGTCACCGGACAGATAGCGCCCGGTCAGTGAGCCGGGTACCGCCGCGATCTCCTCGGCAGTGCCTTGGGCGACGATCTCGCCGCCGTGCACGCCTGCGCCCGGCCCCAGGTCGACGACCAGATCGGCGGAGCGGATCGCCTCCTCGTCGTGCTCGACCACGATCACGGTGTTGCCGATATCGCGCAGGTGGGTCAGGGTTTTGAGCAGTCGGGCGTTGTCGCGCTGGTGCAGGCCGATCGAGGGCTCGTCCAGGATGTACATGACCCCGACCAGGCCGGCGCCGATCTGGCTGGCGAGCCGGATGCGCTGGGCCTCGCCGCCGGAGAGTGTCTCGGCGCTGCGGTCGAGGGTCAGATAGTCGAGACCGACGTCGACCAGAAAGCGCAGCCGGGTGGCGATCTCCTTGATGACCCGCGCACCGATCTCGCCGCGCTTGCCGGGCAGCTCCAGCCCCTCGAAGAAGTGCAGCGAGTCGCCCACGGGCATGGCGGCGACCGCGGGCAGGTTGTGACCCTCCAGAA
This sequence comes from Thiocapsa roseopersicina, assembly GCF_900106925.1. Lineage (GTDB taxonomy): Bacteria > Pseudomonadota > Gammaproteobacteria > Chromatiales > Chromatiaceae > Thiocapsa > Thiocapsa roseopersicina. The sequence continues at coordinate 5,227 of NZ_FNNZ01000053.1, read as the reverse complement.
AGACATGGCGGGCTGCTTCGTTGAGACGCGCGCCGCCGCAGGTCGGGCAGGGCTGGTGGGAGAGATACCGTGCCAGCTCCTCGCGGACCGCGCTGGAATCGGTCTCTTTATAGCGCCGCTCCATGTTGCGGATGATGCCCTCGAAGGGACGGACCTTGGCGGAGCCGCGCTCGTGCGGCAGTTTGAGCTTGATCTTCTCCTTGCCGGTGCCGAAGAGGATCAGCTGCTGAATCCCGGCGTCGAGTTGGCTCCAAGGCGTCTCGACATCGAAGCCGTAGTGCTCCGCCAGTCCGCGGATCACCTGAAAGTAAAAGGCATTGCGCCGGTCCCAGCCGCGCACCGCGCCGCCCGCGAGGCTCAGCTCCGGATGGAGGACGACCTTGGCGGGGTCGAAGAACTGTTCCACCCCGAGCCCGTCGCAGGTGGGGCAGGCGCCGACCGGGTTGTTGAAGGAGAAGATCCGCGGCTCGAGCTCCGGGATGCTGTAGCCGCAGACCGGGCAGGCGAAGGACGCCGAAAAGGTGATCATGGGCCGCTCGGGCTCGTCGATCGCGGCAACGCGCACGATGCCGCCCGAGAGCTTGAGCGCGGTCTCGAAGGACTCGGCCAGACGCAGGGCCAAGTCGGGACGCACCCGGAAGCGGTCGACCACCACCTCGATGTCGTGCTTCTTCTTGATGTCCAGCTCGGGCGGGTCGTCGAGCTCGTAGAGGTCGCCGTCGATGCGGGCGCGCACGAAGCCCTGTGCATGCAGCTCGCCGATCAGCCGCTGGTACTCGCCCTTGCGCGCCGAGACCACGGGTGCGAGCAGCATCAGCCGATCGCCCTCCGGCAAGGCCATGACCTGATCGACCATCTGGCTGATCGTCTGGGCCTCCAGCGGCTCGTCGTGGGCCGGGCAACGCGGCTGGCCGACGCGCGCGAAGAGCAGACGCAGGTAGTCGTAGATCTCGGTAATGGTCCCGACGGTGGAGCGCGGATTGTGCGAGGTGGTCTTCTGCTCGATCGAGATGGCCGGCGAGAGGCCCTCGATATGGTCCAGATCCGGTTTCTCCATGACCGACAGGAACTGCCGCGCATAGGGCGAGAGCGACTCGACATAGCGGCGCTGGCCCTCGGCATAGATGGTGTCGAAGGCGAGCGATGACTTGCCCGAGCCCGACAGGCCGGTGAAGACGATCAGTCGCTGACGGGGGAGATCGAGATCGATGCTCTTGAGGTTGTGCGTGCGTGCGCCGCGGATGCGGATTGTGTCCATGGGGCTGGGAGACCTGCGGCGGTGGGCGGCCAATCCGCGATTATTCCGCAAATCGCGATCGGGCACGATCGCCGACAAGCCCTTATACTCGCCTCTTTCGCCGAATCGACGTAGAAGGCCACCGGTTTTGACTCCCTCCCACCAACCCCTTGTCGCCTTCACCGGGCTGGAGAAGCGCGCCGCGGCCGGTCTGGCCGCGATCTTCTCCACGCGGATGCTGGGCCTATTCATGGTCCTGCCGGTCTTCGCGCTCTATGCACACGACCTGGACGGCGCCACGCCTTTGCTGGTCGGGCTGGCGATCGGTGCTTATGGCTTGACGCAGGCGCTGTTTCAGATCCCGCTTGGACTGCTGTCGGATCGGATCGGGCGCAAGCCGGTCATTTACGGAGGGCTGGTGCTCTTTGCTATCGGCAGCGTCGTGGCGGCACTCGCCGACGGGATCGAGCTGGTCATTCTGGGGCGGGTACTCCAAGGTAGCGGGGCCATCGCCGCGGCGACCATCGCGCTTACTGCCGATCTGACTCGCGATGCCGTGCGCACCCGGGCGATGGCGGCGATCGGTATCAGCGTCGCCCTGTCGTTCGCTGCGGCACTGGTCATCGGACCGCCCTTGGCGCGCTGGCTCGGTATCTCCGGGATCTTTTGGCTGACCGCGTTCCTCGCGATCGCCGGCATGCTGGTCCTGGCCTATGTCGTGCCCGAGCCCGAGCGCTCCAGCGTCCACCGCGAGGCCCAGCCGGTGCTCGATCAGTTCGCGGGCGTGCTGGGTAACCCCACATTGCTGCGCCTGGATCTGGGCATCTTCCTGCTGCACCTCACCATGGTGAGCATGTTCGTGGTGCTGCCGCTGTCGATCGAGTCGGCCGGCTTGGCGCCCGTGGATCACTGGCTGCTCTATCTGCCGGTCGTGCTGCTCGCCATCGTCGTGATGGTCCCCTTCATCATCATGGCGGAGCGCGGCGGCAAGGTGAAGGCCGTGCTGCTCGGTGCCGTCACGGCGATGTGCGCGTCGATGGTGGGCTTCTATCTCTTCCACCAGTCGATTTGGGTCGTCGGGTTCCTGCTGCTGGTGATGTTTACGGTCTTCAACCTGATGGAGGCCATTCTGCCGTCGCTGGTCTCGAAGGCCGCCCGAGCCGGTGCACGAGGGACGGCGATGGGGGTCTTCTCCAGCTCCCAGTTCGTGGGTGCCTTCCTGGGCGGGCTGCTCGGCGGCTTGGCGCACCAGAGCTTCGGAGCGGATGCCGTTTATCTGGTCGGGGCCGCGACCTCGCTGGTGTGGATCGGTCTGGCGGCCACGATGGTGATGCCGGCGAATCTGACGGCGCATGTCCTCTCGCTCGGCGATCGGCCGGACAAAGAGGGTCTGGGTCTCGAGGCGCGTTTGCTGGCCATCCCGGGGGTGGAGGATGTCGTCGTCGCGCTCGACGAGGGTGTCGCTTACCTTAAGGTGGACAGTGGCCGACTGGATTGGGCAACATTGCAGACGTTTTCGGCCAGGGCCTGAGGCGTAACGCCGAGGTCGGCCGCGTCATTTTTTGCGAGACAACCATCGCCCGCGTTTGGCGCGGAGCGGGAGGACTGCATGGCAGGCGTCAACAAGGTGATTCTCATCGGTAACCTCGGGGCTGATCCGGAGGTGCGTTATATGCCGAGCGGCGATGCGGTGGCGAATGTCCGTATCGCAACGAGCGATACCTGGAAGGATAAGAACACGGGCGAGCGGCAGGAGCGCACCGAGTGGCACAACGTCGTCTTCTTCGGCAAGGTCGCCGAGATCGTCAAGCAGTATGTGCACAAGGGCTCGAAGATCTACGTCGAGGGCAAGCTGCGCACCCGTAAGTGGCAAGGGCAGGACGGACAAGATCGCTACACGACCGAGGTCGTGGTCGACATGAACGGGACCATGCAGATGCTCGACAGCCGTTCCGGCGGCGGTGTCGGATCATCGGTGCCGTTCGACGATGCGCCCGCGTATCAGTCGTCGCGCGGCGGCGGGCGGCCTCAGTCCTCAAGCCCGGCGCCGTCCTCCGTAGGCAGCAGCCAAGGTGCGGCGGATTTCGACGACGATATCCCTTTTTAGACTATACTTGCTGAGTTTTGCCAAGTTTTTCGACGGCTCGCCAGTTATGGCGGGCCTTTCTTGCTCAGTTGAGCCATCAAAAACTGTCAAATTGCTTTTGACAGATCGTCGCGTATCTGGTCACTTCCGTCATTTTGTGAAGTTTGAGTGAACTTGCGATGACGGTGTTCACTACCAAGAACTTCACGATGGAAAGCGGCGAGCGCTACTGTCAGCCCGTAGACTCGGTTTCGGGGGGGCTGTTTTATCCGAATCTTTTCGTAACCACTCAAATCCGCAACCGGTCCCTGTCACTGTCGGCAATGCAGGCCGCCGGTCCGCGCAAAGTTCGCCGTGATCCGTTCGCGTTTGCCGTCACGACGCACCTTCTCGCTGTAGTTCACGCGCACAACCACCTTGCCCGTGCCCTTTGAGGCATCGAACACGCACACCAGCGCCTGATCGAGCGCATCGAGATAAGGCGTTGCGCCTTCCAGCAGGCTCGACAGGTTGCGCCGGACCTCGGCCGGTAGTGCATGATCGATGACCCCCTTACTCTCGCGCAGCGCATGCAGGAGTTCCCGATCACGCAACCAGATTCCAGCGCTTTCCATTTCCAGGTCGATACCGCGCGCGGACAGGTCCGAGAGCGTCGCTGGCGCGATCGCCTGCACTAGCAGGCTTTCTCCGGTGGCGGTTGTTCCGGCCGACACGCGATCGACCATTGCCGCCAAAACACGCCGCGATGCCTCGATCGCTGCCGTCCCTGCGAGGCCATTGCACAGATCAGCGCCGAGCGGTGCGGCCAGCTTGGACACCTGCTCCGTGGCAATGCGCAGCACCTCATCAACCACGATCGTCCCTGGCGCATACGCCAATCCCTCGTCGATCCCGGTCGGGTCGGCCTTGCTCGTTATCTGGTTTGAGTCCGCGGCGGTCGCAGTAAGATCCGGAGCCGTGAGGGTCGCCGCCTGCCCGGCCATCGCCTGGCAGATGCCGGCGCGGAAGATGTGTCGTAGATGGGCTTTCATAGGGGCATCCTGCCCGCTCGGTCGGATCGGTCAGCTAACGAGGGTTATCCACGTTTGCCTCGGCGAGCGCAGTGCCAAGTTTGACGTGCCTCTCGATAATCTCAACGCATGTCGCGTCAGCCTTAGACAGCCTGATCGAGTTCCTGAAGACCCTGTGATTATGAGAAGCTCACAGCGTACCCTGACCGCCTGCCGACGGCGGTCAGTGAGTCCTGCCAAGGCCCGCTTTGCATAATCGCGAGCTTCGTATAAACGTGCGTTGCGGACGCTGGCGTTTAGGCTCCGGGTAGGCCGGTTACGACCCGAAGCCGCCGACCGCACCGAGCGTGGAATATGACCGCTGTCGTTCGAGTGGCGGGCGCCGCCGGCCGCGGCGACGTCGTGGCCCATCCGCACGACCGAGATCGCCGTTGAGGCGGCCGGAGGGCGTGGAACAAGTATCATCGGCCTGTATGAATTCCTCCGTTCCAACGGGTTGGTACTCGCGAGGAAGTGTCGGGCGTATCTGATTGCCGAGGAGGGCCAGCGTTTCCTATGAGCACGGTCGCAGGGGATGGGGGATCGTCGGGTGAGAACGTGCGCAACGACGCCATGGCGTTCGAGCGCGCCGAGGATGCGCTCGCGCAAAGCGAGGCGAAGTATCGCTGCCTGTTCGAATCGATCGACGAAGGGTTCTGCATTATCGAAATGCTCTTCGATGCGCGGGACAAGCCGGTGGATTACCGCTTTCTCGAGGTGAATGCCGCGTTCGAACGCCAGAGCGGGCTCCTCGGCGCCGTGAGTGCGGTCAGCGATTTTGATGGTTTCGCGATCAAGTTGCGTGATAGGGGTCGGCGAAGCGCTCCCCCGGTCTCGCGCGGCCGGGGTGTGGGC